>NZ_WUUS01000005.1 GCF_009831625.1 Halobaculum saliterrae
TCCGCGCCGAGCGAGAGCGCCACGCCGAGTCCCGGACGCTCGCGAGCGAGCGCGTCGAGCACGTCGGCGTGGCCGCCGAGCGTGGCGAACGGCCCCGTCGGCGTCCCGTACGGGCGCAGCGCCCGCTCGACGGCGGACACCGCGCGGTCGGGCGCGTCGGCGGTCGCGTCGAGCGCGACCGCGGAGGCGAGCCGTCGATGGTCGTCGTCGTGGAGCTCGGCGGACCCAGTGGCCTCGGTGTCGATACCGAGGTCCACGAGCAGCGCGCGCACGGCGTCCACGTCGCCGGAGTACGTCGTCCAGATCCGGGTCGAGTGTGCGATCCCGTCGGCGAGATCCGCCGTCGGGACCGCCACGCCAGGCCGTCGGTCGACGGCGCCGCGGCGCTCGGCCTCCTCCAGCAGGCTTCCGCTCCCGTCCTGGCCCGGGACGGCCCCGGCGGCGACGGCGCCGGCGAGCCCGACGATCGGGTCCGGATCGGCGCCGATCGCGTCGACGACGGCGGCCGCGACGACCGACACCGGCCGCGATCCGGACCCGATGCCGGTCGCGTTCGGCGCGGTCCAGCCCAGCGCCAGCGCGGTCCCGTCACCGTCGGGAACCGCGCTGTCGCGGGTGGCGCGAACCTGGAACGGCGTGCCCCGCGAGTCGAACGCACGGGCGAGCACCCCCGCCGCGGCGAGGGCGTCGCCGGTGGGTCGGGGGTAGAGCCGGACGAACTCCGCGGCCGACAGCGCCGAGGCTACCCGTTCGGGGTCGGCCTCGGTCGGCGTGTCGGCGGCGGTGGACATCGGTGTGGCTCGTGAGTGGGGGTGGGTGTCTTACCGGTCCTCCGCGAGGAGGTCGACGGCGACGTCGTAGCTGTACCGGAAGTCCTCGTCGAGCTTGTCGCCGCGGTAGTAGTCCGCGAGGCGACGGATCTTCGACTCGGTGTTCTGGAGCGCGCGCTTGTTCTGCGCGTCCTGCTGGTTCTCCTCCATGTGCTCGCGGAGGCGCACCGCGCGCTCCATGAGGTTCCGGATGTCCTCGGGGAGGTCGTTGCCGGCGTCGTGCTCCTCGAGGATCTCGGTGACCTTCTTGCCGGTCGCGAGCTTCACGTTCGGAACCGGCGTGCCCTTCACGCCCTCGTCTCGCAGTTTCATGCCGATGACGCTCGGGTCGTGGCCCTGTTCGGCGAGTTCGACGACGCGTTCCTCGACGTCCTCGGTATCGACGTCGCTCCACTCCGGGGGTTCGTCTGCCGCGGGGTTGTCCGATCCGGACGACCCTCGACGGCGGGTGTGCATTCGTGCCATTGTCTGAGTTGGAACGTCGGCCGCAGAAGCGAGCCACCGCCGGCTGTCGCTCCCGAGCGCGCCATCCGGCGCGAGCGGGCAGTCCGACGGGGGCACATCCGCAATCCCAAGCCCACAGCGGGCGAGTCAGAGTTGCGGCCGTGCTGTTCCCATCGTAGTGAACTCGGCCGCGGACCTAAGGGCTTTCCATCCGTCCCTCGACCGTGTTGGTCCGTGTCGTGGACGTACGCAGTCGAAGGCCTTAACTACCGAACTGCGGTACGAGATGATGTAGGCGGGCTCGTAGATCAGTGGTAGATCGTTCCCTTGGCAGGGGAAAGGCCGCGGGTTCAAATCCCGCCGAGTCCACTCGAAAGTAACCTTCTGGAGTTGGAGCACTCTCTCCCGATTCCAGCGAATCAGGTCCTCTATCCACAGGATCGCTTTGAAAACCACGATTCTCGTGAGCGAATAGCGTTCGGTTTCGAGCGCGGGTCGGCGCCGTCCCGCGATCACCACAAGGGAGGTGCATCGGTGTGAGCACAGCGCTCCGGACTACTGAGGCTCACATCCGTGAGTACCGAAAACGGTCGATCTCACGCCTTGAGGGCGTCAGCCGGCCCCCACCGCAAGCTATTTGTTAACACGCGGCATAGTGATTTTGGAATCCAGAGAGCTTGTCACCCATCACGAATACGTGAGTCATTCTATGCCACATGGCATCTGTATCTCGGACGTGGACGGGATAGTATCCCACCTTCAGCGTGTCGGGCGAACACTGTTGGCGCCCTCTATCGACCCGCGAACCGGACTCGAACGCCTGTTCGCACACGAGACCTCGGAGTTCGCTCTGAACTACGCCTTTCTGGCGTCCATCGATCTCGAAACCGAGACGGAACGCTTCGAGGTCGTCCATGGCTCCCACGAACTCCTCAGCCCGGGAACCACCGTTCCGCTCTCCGAAACCTACTGTCGGAAAACGATCGAGAACCCGGAGGGGACACTGGCCGTCAGTGATGCCGTCGCCGAGGGATGGCAAGGCGACCCGGCGTACGAGACGTTCGGGTTGGGGAGTTACCTCGGGACGACAGTCACGGTTGCCGACGAACCCTACGGAACGCTGTGTTTTGCGGACACCGGCGCCCGTGACGAGTCGTTTCAGGACGAAGAGAAGGTCCTGATCGAGCTGTACAGCGAGTGGATCGGGTTCGTTTTGACTCTCCGGGAGGAGCCGCTGGCTCGGGAGACACGTGTCGATACGATCGAGGGGCGTGCCGTCTCCTCGGACGCCATCGACTCGATGATGAACGCGCTCACGGATCGCTCACGCCGGGACGTTCTCATGACTCTGCTGGGCGACACCACCGAAACCGGTATCGACGTTCTCGAACGACAGCTTGCCGATGAGAACGCCCGGGTCGGGCTGTACCATCGCCATCTCCCCAAGTTAGCCGACTCCCAATACATCACGTGGGACGACGATGCGGGGACCATCTCCAGGGGGCCGAGGTTCTCCGAGGTGCAACCGCTCGTCCAGTTGCTGAACGAGTATGAGACGGACTCTCCCGAGTAGCCGTCGGGACGGTGCCGTTCGTGGGCGCTCGCGGACGGGCTATCGGTCGGGGGGACGGCTATTCCTCCGGTGGCAAAACTGCCGGACACACCGACGGTATCGATCTCCCGTTCCAACAGGGTGCCTCGTGGAACGGGAGCCCCGGCCGGAGGGCTACCCGCTACCGAAACTTGAACGACGAGGAACTAGATTCGGTTTTGTGGGCTGATATCAAATATAATATTTAGGTCGGTTGCTTCATATACTCGAACGCGAACTATCCTGTACAGTACCGCCGAGGGTCGACTCCCTTCGGGGAGGGCTGTGGAACGAACTCAAATGAACTTCAACGCACTCTTGGACGACGACCGCGCGGTCAGTCCGGTGATCGGTGTGATCCTGATGGTAGCGATCACAGTGATCCTCGCGGCTGTCATCGGTTCGTTCGTCCTGGGCCTGGGGAACAGCGTACAACAGACATCGCCGAACGCGAACTTCCAGTTCGACTTCGACTCCGGCGCGGGCACCGCGACCGCAACACACACCGGTGGTGACTCGATTCCGTCGAGTCAACTCAGCGTAGTTGGATCGAACACCACAACGTTCCCGGACACCACGGTGAGCGCTGGAAGTACGTCTAACACAACAGACGTCAGCACGTCGGACCAAATACGCGTGATCTGGACCTCCGAGAACGGGGACAGCTCACAGACGCTGGCCGAGGAGTCGACGCCGTAACTCGGCTCTCAGCCGCAACGACCCTTCACTACGTTTTCGCCCGGACTCACGTAGCGGAGCGTCTCGCACGCCTCGCCCGAGTTCGCGATTGATAGCTTGGAACGAACGCTTATCCCGGCCGTTTTCGAATGTGCGTTCATGAGGGCCTGGGGGACGGGCGATAGCCGAGCGCAGGGCGACGTGATCGCCCTCGTGCTCCTGCTCGCGATCACCGTCGTCGGCGCGTCGGCGATAGTCGCGTTCGGCGGCGACGCGATCACGGGTATCCAGCAGTCGGCGACCGACGGCGCCGCCGAGCAGTCGATGACGCAGTTCGACTCGAAGGCGAGCCTCGTCGCCCACGGCGACAGCGACGCCCAGAGCGTCCGGCTCACCGGGAGCGGCGGCGCCACCCGCGCAGTCGAGGCCGACGCGGGGTGGATGAACGTCACGATACGGAACACGACCGACGACGAGGTGACGGCGGTGTTAACGAACACGACGCTCGGCGCCGTCACCTATCGCGAGGGCGACACGGTCGTCGCCTACCAGGGCGGTGGCGTCTGGCGTCGGACCGACGGCGGGAGCACGATGGTGTCGCCGCCGGAGTTCCACTACAGGGGCACCACGCTGACGCTGCCGCTCGTGACCGTCTCCGGCGACGCCCGACTGGACGATGACGCACGCATCACCCGCTCCAACGACTCAACTGCCGTCTACCCGGACCCGAACCGCTCGAACCGGACGAACCCGCTCGACGAGGGGAAGGTCGTGATCGTCGTCCACAGCGAGTTCTACCGGGCCTGGGGCCAGTTCTTCGCCGAACGGACGCAGGGAAGCGTCTCGGTCGACGACGCCAACGAAACGGCGACGATCGTACTGCAGACGCCGACCGACCTGGATCCGGTCCGGGCCGCGCTCACCTCCCGCGCCGTCGGCGACGAGATCAGTCTCGACGGAACGGGCAACAGCAACGTCTGGATCGACAGCTACAACTCCTCGAACGGGTCGTACGCAGCCACCAAGAGCGCGAACGGGACCGTCACCACCGCGGGAAGCATCGACATACAGGGCAACGGGAAGATATTGGGGAGCGTCCGCTCCGGCGCCTCGGTGAACGTCGGCACGGCGAACGGCAACATCACGGGGACCGTCGAACACACGACGGGGTACAACGCGAACCCGAACGCGGAGCCACAGCCCGACTCCGACCGCGTCTCCCAGATCGACGGCGTCGCGGCCGGCGACGACCTCTCCCCGTTCGTCAGGTCCCGGATCGAGGCGATCGAGGCGGACAACGACAACGCGAACACGTCCGCGATCACCGAGAGCGGCGGCGAGTACTCGATCGACTTCGGCGGGGACGACACAGCCACGCTCTCCGGCGACGACGGGACCGAGTACTACCTCTCGGACATCGACATGAGCAGCGGTGAGGAGTTGGTGATCGACACGGCCGGCGCCAGCGAGGTCGAGATCGTCGTCGGGCAGGACGTCTCGCTCGTCGGGACGGAGATCCGGATCGAGGGGAGCGGGATCGTTCGATTCTACGTCGCGGACGACATCGCCCTCGACGGCGCGAACGTCTCGGTCCCGGACGAGCGGTCGCGTCAACACTGGATGTACGGAACCGGGAACACCGACGTGGACATCTCCGACGGAAGTCGGTTCGTCGGCGTGCTGTACGTTACCGGCGACGACGGGAACAACGACTTCACGATCAAGCAGTCAGACGTGTTCGGCGGCGTCGTCGCCGGCGAGATGGACATCCAGAACGGAGGGACCGTCCACTACGACCAGGCACTCAGGATCGAACAGGTGGTCCCGGTCGACGCCGATATCCCGCGGATCACGTATCTCCACGTGTCGATCACGGAGATCGAGGTCGACGACTGATCTGCCGACGGCGGTCGTTGCGGCTCCGATCTCTTCGACCAGTCCGCGGCGTGACCCTTCGGCCGAACCCGTCGGCCCGCCGTCACAGGGAGGTCGGTGAACGCGTGGTCCGGGCGGTGGGTTTCGAGCAGCGCTGCCTCGAACGAAGGAGGCTGAATCAGACCCGTGTGCGGGGAGGAGACGCTCTCGTCGATCAGGAAGACGATTCCGAGTTAAGCTGTCGAACGCTTCTGACGCTGGTGGAACACCTGGAGGACAGCCTCACAGCACGTCAAGTCGTTCGACGGGACTGTGTGATGAGTAGGACCGCGGCGGGGCCATGTCAAGGCACGCGTGCTTCTCTCCCCATCCGCCGCGGACGCCCTGACCCACACGAGGGTCCGTATTTGGTATACGCCGCATAACCGGGACCGAACGTCCGGATCTCGACGGGGATAGACTCCCCAACTCCGGTTCGGTTCGCGGTCGTCGACCCGTCGGGAAAACGGTGTGATCGAAGGGGGCGTCTCCGGTGTAGGCCATCGCTCGAACGGGACGAAGAAGTCGTGATCGGTACGACGCCTTGCCCGTCGGGTTTCTCGAGTCGAGCCGATGGTCTCCGAACGTTCCGGGGGAGGTATCGACTTCGACACCCCTTCCTCAGTCCGATCGCGACTTCGGCGCCGCACCGCGGACACGGGAACTCCTTGATGGCCGCTGTTCCAGCCCACACCGGCACACCGTGGTAACTGTTCGTCAGCGCGAGAGGTCGGATACCCATACAGTTTGGGTCGTTTTTCATTCTGATCGTGGCCGTACAGGTGAGTCGTTCATGTGCAGCGAGACGACGAGCGACAGGCGATGGTCGTTCGGCGAGACGACGGTGGACCCCACGTTGGCGGTGTTTCGGGCCTCGCTGGTCGTTCTCATCGCCGGCTTCGCCGCCGGTCGGCTGGCCGGTGGACGCGTCCCGCTACGAACGCAAACGGGGATCTACCTTCGCCGTCATGTTCTTCGTGGCACCGATCGGGGGGCTGGCGCTCGTGGTGTGGACAGCCGCGGCGGGGGGTGGCTTCGGAGACCTCAACGTCCTGGAAGCGTTGTACGGCACCGACCACAGTTGAACGCCTCCGAGGGCGGCGGCGTTCGAACCGGGAACCGACCGCACACCGACGATCGATTCGACCATACCGCGGACGACACGAACTCGCTATGATCGACGGCACACCCCTCGAAGACGAGACCGTCATCGTGATCGGCGGCGGCGTCGCCGGTCTCGTGTCGGCGTGTTACCTCGCGGACGCGGGCGCGGCTGTCACCGTCAGGGAGCGGAATGACACGCTCGGCGGCGTCGCCAACCGGCTCGAAGTGGACGGGTTCACCTTCGATACCGGTCCCTCGTGGTACATGATGCCCGAGACGTTCGACCGGTTCTTCGGGCACTTCGGCCGGTCGGCGGCGGACTACTACGAGATCGAACGGCTCGACCCGCAGTATCGAGTGTTCTTCAAGGACGGCGACAGGGCCGACATCACCCCCGACCTCGACCGAACCCGCAGGCTGTTCGAGTCGTACGAGGACGGTGCGGGGACCGCCCTCGACGAGTACCTCGAGACGGCGCGCAGGACCTACGAGATCGGGATGGAGCGGTTCGTCTACACCGACCGCTCGCGGTTCCGCGACCTGCTCGACCCGAGCATCGTCCGCGCCGCGCCGGCGCTCGAGCACTTGCGACCGATGCAGCAGTACGTCGAGGGATACTTCGACGAGCCGAAGCTCCAACAGCTCCTCCAGTACACGCTGGTGTTCCTCGGGAGTTCGCCCCATGAGACGCCGTCGCTGTACAACCTCATGGCACACGTCGACTTCGAGCGCGGCGTCTACTACCCCGAGGACGGGATGTACAGTCTGGTCGAGGCGCTCGTCGACCTCGGACGTGACCTCGGGGTCACCTACCGGACCGATCAGGAGGTGACGGAACTCGCACCGCTGGCCGACGGCGTGCAGGTCGCCGCCGGCGGGGAGGTGACCGTCGCGGACAGCGTGGTCGCCGACGCGAACCCCGCACACGTCGAACGCGATCTGTTGACGGGGACGGCGGTGGAGCGCGATCCGTCGTACTGGGACGAGGCGACGTACGGTCCGTCGGCGCTGCTGCTGTATCTCGGCGTCGAGGGCTCGGTCGACCCACTCGAACACCACTCGCTCGTGTTCCCGACCGACTGGGATCCCCACTTCGAACGGATCTTCGACGATCCGGGCTGGCCCGAGGACCCCGCGTACTACCTCTCGGTGGCGTCGAAGACCGACGACGACGTCGCTCCCGAGGGACACCACGCCGTCGTCGTGTTGGTACCGATCGCGCCGGGCCTCGACGACGACCCGGAGCGCGTCTCGTCGTTCCGCGATCTGGTGCTCGCCGACCTCGCCGCACAGACCGGTGTCGACCTCCGCGATCGGATCGTCGTCGAGCGCTCGGTGTGCGTCTCCGAGTTCGCCGAGCGGTATCGGACCCCCGATGGGACCGCCCTCGGCCTCGCACACACCCTCGACCAAACCGGTCCACTCCGTCCCGCACACCACGGGCCGGGCGTGGACGGCCTCTATTACACCGGAGCATTCACCTCTCCGGGAGTCGGTCTTCCGATGGCAGTGGTCAGCGGCGAACACGCCGCGGAGGCGGTCGCGCGTGACGCGGACCCGTCCCCTCTCAGCGACCTCGCACCGAACCTATGACACGATCCGACACCTGCCGGGCCGGTCGAGACGAGCGAACGGATGAAGCCCCCGCCGTCGTACTGTTCGCCGGTGACGACCTCTGCGGCGGCCCCACGGCCGCCGATCTCTCGGAGGAGGCCCGGTTCGACGTCACGCGTTCGGCTGACTTCATCGAGGCCGCCGACAGGGTGGACGGACACACCGTCGACTGTGTGGTCACGACTGTCAGCGAGGACGGATTCGACGGTATCGCGTTCCTCGAAGCCGTCCGGCAGGAGCATCCCGAACTCCCCGTGGTGGTCATCGCGGACGTGATCGACGGGGAGATCGCACGTCGCGCGGTCGACGCCGACGCGACGACGCTCGTCCCGGCGGGCGGATCGGACGCCCTCGAGACAGTCGTCGACTCCGTGGACTCGAACGTCACGACGTACGGCCGGGAGGCGGGGACGCGCATGCCGATCTCCGACCTCAGCGTCAAGGCGGAACGTCGCCTGAAGGAGCGGGCGCTCGACGAGGCGCCGATCGGCATCACGATATCGGACGCGACCGACCCGGAGGAGCCGATGATCTACATGAACGACTCCTTCGAGGAGATCACTGGGTATCCACCAGAGGAGGTGATCGGGACCAACCACCGCTTCCTACAGGGGCCCGAAACCGACCCCGATACGGTCGCAGACGTCGCCGAGGCCATCGATGAGAGGCGGGGGATCCAGACGGTCCTGCGGAACTACACCCGCGATGGGACCGAGTTCTGGAACCAGATCAGTATCAGTCCCATCCTCGACGAACACGGAGAGGTGTCGCACTTCGTCGGGTTCCAGATGGATGTCACGGAGCGAAAGCGGGCACAACAGGAGCTGTTGGCCGAGCGGGAGTCGCTCGATCGGGTGCTCGACCGGGTGAACGGGCTGGTGAGCGACATCACCTCCGCGTTGGTGCGTGCGGAGAGTCGCGACGAGGTCGAGCAGCTGACGACCGAGCGCCTCGGCACGGGCGGGGAGTACACGGCCGCGTGGCTCGGTCGATACGACGAGACCGTGGGTCGGGTGGACGTCACGGAGCAAGCGGGCGGGCGGTCCTTCGAGACGGAGGTGATCGACCTCGCGGACGACACGGACGGGGTTCGGACCCTTCGCGAGGCGGTCGATCGACAGACGGTCCGCCAGCTCGACGACACGACCGACCTGATCGACATCCCAGAGGGTGGAACGTGTGTACTCGTGCCGTTGACGTATCGGTCGACGACCTACGGCGTCGTGGGCGTGCTCGATGAGAGAGACGTCCTCGACGATCGCGAACGGGTGGTACTCGAGTCACTGGGTCGCAGCGTCGGCGTGTCGATAAACGACCTGCTGACGAAGCGGACCATCACCGCCGACACGATCCTCAAGATCGGGGTCGAACTCTCGGACGAGGAGCTCTTCCTCCCCGATCTCGCCGCCGAGATCGGTACGCAGTTCGACCACGAGGCGACCTTCGCCGAAGAACGGGGCTCAGAGGTCGTGAGCGTCGTCAGTACCGACTTCGACGACACGGAGGCACTCGTGGAACGGGCGATGGAGCACGAGGGCGTCGTTTCCGTCGAACCGCTCGTCGAGACGGACGACGAGACCGTCGTTCAGTTCCGGTTGGCGAGTTCGCCGCTCGTGGAGGTTCTCTCGGAGGTGGGGAGTCGCGTGACGAAACTGCACGCGGACTCGCGGACGCTCGAGGTCGAGTTCCGCGTCGGGACCGAGCAGGCGGCGCGTCGCGTGCTCGACGCGCTCAGAGCCGAGTACGCGCAGGTCGACCTCGTCGCCTACCACGAGGACGAACCGGAACAGACCGCCAACGGCTTCCGGGAGGAGCTCCGGGGACGGCTCACGGATCGGCAGTTGACAGCGCTACGGAAGGCGCACGTCAGCGGCTACTTCGAGTGGCCGCGGCGCGCCGAGGGCGAACAGCTCGCCGAGTCGATGGACATCGTCCCCTCGACGTACCACCAGCACCTCCAGGCGGCGAAGCGAAAACTCGTCGACGCGTTCTTCGAGACATGACGTGTCGTCCGTCGTTGTGTGGGCAGGAACGCCTCACTGAAGGCGCTCCGGTGGCCGGCCCGCAACGACGGCGGTATCACCTCAGTTCTCGAGGAACGTCTTCAGGTTCTCAAGGGTCGTCCGGGCCTCGCGCCGGTTGTACGCGGACGCGACGGGTGCGATCACGGTGTCGATCACCGTGTCGGGGATGTCGTACTCGGCCTCGTAGCGAAGCAGGGTCCCGGCGTCCGTTCCATCCAGATCGTACGTGATCGTCCCGTCGATGGCGCCCGACAGTTCCTGTGTCAGTCGATCCGGCGGGGAGCGTTCGACGTCCTCGACGCTCCCGACGAGCGTCACGCCCGCGAGTTTGTACCGGTACTCCGCGCGTTTGCCGCCGTCGGGAAGGGCCTCGACATCGCTCACGTCGATCAGTCCGGGCGTTATCTTCACGTGGTTCCGCGGGTCGTCGAGAAACGAGTACACCTCCCCGGGCTGTGAGTCGATCTCGATCCGTGTTTCGACGGTGAACATCGTGATCTGTCGGACGTACGCACGTACCGTTCCCGGGCCCCTATTCGTGTGACCCAACCAGTTCGGTTGGAGTTCATACTCGGTCGCGCCGTGACTCGATCCCCCACGACGTTTGTGTCGACGCTTTGGGCGGGCGTGCCGTGGGGACTGACGCGTTCCGATGCGAACCCGCGTTCCCGAGTCTCCTGCACGGAGAACTCTCCGCTACGACGACCGATCGGGGGCGACCGACGCCGGACTACCGCTCCAGTCGCACCCTGATGGTCGTTCGGGGGACGACCACCCGGTCGACGAGGACCTGATACGTCACCTCGTCGTCGCTCGCGACGATGACGGAACCGTCGTCGATCGACTCGAAGTACCGGCGCCACGCGTCCGCGCGCGTCGATTCGACGGTGACGTTCATCCGGATCGAACTGCTCGGGCCCGCGGTCATCTCCTCGTCGACACCGCGGGAGGTCGCGTCCATCGTGACGAGAACGGTCGAGCTCCCGCCGATCGCGGTCCGGCTTCCCGGCCGCGTCGTGACCGTCAACGGGAGCACCGCGCGCTCGTCGTCGACCAGCCAGCCGGGATCGCTACGCATCACCGCCGCGTCCCCGTCGCTCCGGATCACCGTGCCGAACGACGAGGCCACGGTCGTGTCTCCTTGGCTGTACGTTATCGGACGCGTGGCCGCGGTGACGGTGAAGTTGTCCGCCGCGTTCGACGTGTTCGTCGCCTCCACCGTCACCCGGGCCGTCTCCTCGACGGCGAGCGTCCCGCCGTTGAGTTTGATCTCCGTCGCCCGCCCGGGCGCGCCGTCGCGGACGATGTCGTCGACGTTGTCGTCCAGCACGTCGAAGGCCCGCTCCATGTTCTCCAACTGCTCGCCCGTCCTGAGGTCCGTCAACGCCGTGAACCCGGTCGCGTACACCGTCCCGATCGTCAGCGCGATGAGCGAGAACACGAGGACGAACCCGATCGCGTCGCTCTGGGCGCGATTCACGCCGAGCGCACCTCCAGTTCGCCCCCGGCGTACACGATCTCCACGTCGCCGCCGGAGAGGCTCGCGTCGGCGACGGGCGTGGTCGTCGCCGCCGTCACGGTGACGCTCACGCCGGTCACCGTCGCGTTCAACACGACCGTCGGGGGCGGTCCCGAGCGGACCGCGATCGAGTACGTCGACCCGGAGACGCTGTCGGGATAGGACCCACGGACGACCACGTCCGTTCCGTTCGCCCCGACGAGTCTATCGGCCGCCATCAGTCGGGCGGTGAGCTGCTGGCCCACGACCTCCAGCGCCTCCCGCGTCGTGTCCTCCCGCTGCTGCTCCACGGTGTTGCCCGCCGCGATGAGCAGGCCGCTGATCAACAGCGCGGTGATCCCGAGGGTGAGCACGTACGACAGCGCCGTCGCGGTCGCCCGGTCGCGATCGCCGCCGTCGGCGGTTCCGCGACCGCGCCGCGATCGTGAGCGCTCACGCATCGCGCTCACCCGGGGCGACCCGGACCGTCGTTCGGTACTCCAGATCGGCCGTCTCGTAGGCGATCGGGAGCCTGACGGCGTACACCGCGGGGACGGAGTACGGCGAGTCGACGGAAGCCCCTTCGGTGACGTTGCCGGACGAGACCGCGCCGGCGCCCTCGGTGTGAACCGTGAGGTCGTAGCCGCCGCCGGCGACGTCGCCGTTGCGGACGAGCAGGTCGTAGCGCCCGGCGACGTCGCCGCCGAGGGCGAACCCGCCGCAGTCCTCGCCGTCGAGCGTCCCCCCGGTGAAGTCGACGGTCGCGTTCGCGGCCGGCGTCGAGCACACCTCCGTCGTGTCCGAGACCGAGTCACCCGCCGCCTTGACCGCGATCGTGATCTCGCCGTCGGCGGTGTCGTTGTACACGTACGCGTGCCAACTGGTCGTTCCGTTCGTCACGACGACGTGGAACGCGTCGTCCGGGTCGCTCTCGGACGCCGACGCGAGCTCCGACCCGTTGACGACGGCGACGTAGCCGCGGGCTCCGCGGGTCTCGTTCAGGTCGGTCGCGACCGTCCAGTTCGCCGCGCCCGTCTCGTTCGTGAACGGGTGCGGATCGGCGGCGGTGCCGTTCTCCCGGACCAGCCTCCCGTCGACGTACGTCGCCGCCGACCGGTTCACGGTCGCGCTCGCCGACCGACGAGCCGCCGACTCCCGCAACAGGGAATCCAACTCGGAGACCCCCGCCGAGACGTTCGCGTTCAGCGCCGCCCGGTCGTCGTACTCGGCGGCGTTCTCCCGGGTGACGATCCCGCCGATGCCGTCGACGACCGCCGCCCGATAACCCAGCGCCTCGGCCTCGCCGACACCGTCGTCCCGAGTGGCGAGGTTCTCCGTGTAGATGGCCGTGTTAGTGACCAGCACCAGCGCGACCAACACCACCGCCAGTGCGAGGCCGGCCACCAGCACCAACTGTCCGCGGTCGCGGTCGTCGCTGCCGGCATCGCTCGCGTCGGGTCGGTCGTCGCCCGCGCGGATCGCGTCGGTCATATCCGCCATACGACGATGCGCACCTCCATGACGCCGAACAGCGGGCCGTCCGGGTCCGCGTCGTCCGCGTAGAACCGACCGAGCTCCGCGGCCGCGGAGACGTTGCCCGACCCGTCGGCCAGCGGGTCGTCGTCGTAGAGGACGACCGACCGCGTCGCGGCGACGGCGTTGTCGCTGGGCGACCCCATGTACACCATCCGGGTGCGCGCCCGACTCCCGTCGGCGCGGCGATAGCCGATCTCGACGTTGAACGCGATGCGGTCCTCGCCGAACGTCTCGTTCAGCGTCCCTCCGAACGGAATCGGCGGCCCCCCCGCCGCGTACACGCCGTCGTCGCCGCTGCCGAGGAACCGCTCTGTACTCGTGTTCCAGTACAACAGCGCGGGGCGGAGCGTCCCGTTCGCCTCCGCGGCCGCCAGCGTCCCCTCCGCGACGGCGCCCTGCTGGTTCTCGATGTGCTGGTTGGACGTACTCGCCGTCAGCGGCGTCACTGCCGTCGCCTGGAGCGCGAACAACACGCCGCTCAACAGGACGACCGCCGCCGCGAACCCCTCCAGGGTGTGTGCCTGCCCGCGCATGCTCACCACACCCTCACGAACAGCGTCCAGTCGCGGTCGTCGAGCAGTACCGCCCGCCGCGAGACCGACACGTCCGACCCGCTCGACGGGTCCGGGCCGACCGCAAGCTCCGTCCCGTCGAGCGTGCGGCTCCCGGATCCGTCGACGATCGTCACGTTCACCGACCGCGTCGGCGAGCCGATCCCGAGCGCGGCGTCGAGGTCGCTGGCGTTCGCGTCGTACCGACAGTCGTCGGCCGTCACCCCGTCGTCGAAGAAGCCGACGGTACAGTCCGCGTCGAGCACCGCCGGTCGCGTCGGGTCGGCGACGAGGAGGTCACGGGTCAGGCGGTCCGCCGCGCGGTCGGCGACGACTACCCCGTCCGTGGCGTCGTCGGTGAACGGGGCGATCAACGAGGGAACGAAGGCGAACACGAACGCGACGACCAGCAGGAACACGCTCACGCCGATGGCGTAGTCGATGGTCGTCTGTCCGCGGTCGCGGCCGGCGACGCGGCCGGGCGCGGCGCCCGTCGACGCCCCTCGGTCGTCGCTCACGCAACCACCACCCACACGCCCAACGCGACGGTGAGCAACACGACCACGTACTTCATCCCGGAGATGATGTCGGCGCTGCGGATGTACCCAGCGATGACCCCCGACAGCACCGCCTGTATCGTCACCGCGTGGAAGAACAGCACCGACAGGCGGTCGACGTCGACGTTGCCGCCGAACCCGCCCGAGCCGAGCCCGCCGCCCCCGCCGGTCGCGGCGCCGCCCCCGCTCGCCTGTGTCGTCAGCCCAGCGAGGATGTCGAGGAACCGGAGCTTCAGGATCGCCATCACCGCGAGCAGCGTGAGGTACGTCATCAGGATGATCGCCACCTGCATCCGGGTCCGGGAGATCCGCTCGCGCTCGATGTCGTCCTGGTTCTCCGAGGCCTGTGCGGCCGTCGTCAGCACCTCGGTGATCTGGCTCGACGCCTGCTGGGCCTCCGAGATGAGCTTCACCGTCCGGGCCAGCCGCGGGATGTGGTACTTGTTGTTGAACTCGACGAGCGCCTCCCGGAGGCTCATCCCGTAGTTCACCTTCGCGTACATCACCTCGAACTCCTCGGCGAGCTTCCCGCTCGACGTGTCGGCGGTCGTGCGGATCGACTCCAACAGCGTCTGGCCGGTGTCGTTGGCGGAGGAGAGCTTCCGGAGGTTGTCCGAGAGCTTGCCGGTGATTCCGCCGCGACGAAGCTGGTGCCACTCGTAGAAGACCACAAGCGGGATCAGCGTGACGTAGGCGGGGACGTACACCCACACGAACGTCGACCACACCGGGTTGTCGACGAACCCTTGGAACGTCAGCGGCGCGTCGCCGGAGGCGACCCCGAACCCGACCAACACGAGCGCGGCCGGGCCGGTCAACGCCAGCGTGAACAGGGGGTTGTCGCGGAAGAACAAGTGCGGCGCCCGCAACAGCTCCCCGGTCTTGTGCGTCCCCTCGCGCGAGCGGATCCGGTCGAACAGCGAGAACTCGCCCGTGAACGCCTCGACGAGCCCGAGGTGAAGCAGGCCCTCGCGCTGCTCCTCCGCGAAGTGCTCGTCGATGCCGCCGGGGTCGAGGTAGCCGTCGCCGACCTCGTCCTGCTTGACCGTCGACACGAGGACGAGGAAGCCGACCCCGATGAGCGGCGTGAGGAGGTAGACGGTCGCCGTCAGCAGGAAGTCCTGCCCCTGCCCGAGCATCGACATGATGACGAGGATGATGATGAGCAGGAGGGGGAACAGCGACAGCGTCATGTACATCTCGCCGAACAGCTCCAGCGTCTCCAGCGTCAGCTCCTGCTGCTGTTTCGACGTGCGGAGGTGCTTCTCCTTCTTGTCGTAGAGGAACCGCTCCATGTCGCCGCCGGAGTTGATGATCGACAGCATGTCGGTGAGGAACTGCGAGAACTCCTCGCTGGGCGTCTCGATGGACTGCTGGCGGACCGCGTTGCGGTAGTCGGTCCCGAAGTAGGTCGTCTCCTGGACGATGCTCTGGAACTCCTTCGCCACCTCGCCGTAGGTGTCGTCGGCCTCCGCCATCGACTCGAATATCTCCAGTTGGTTCAGCCCGCCCACCGAGAGGGCGTACATAAACGAGACCGCGTCCGCGAGGAGCATGTTGATCTCGCGCTTGCGGGCGTCGGCGCGCTGATACGGGATGGCGACCAGCGTCCCGAACCCGAGGCCGAACCCGATCCCGCCGAAGACGACGCCGCTCACGAGCACCGCCGCGGGCTCCGTGAGTGACTCCAGCAGCGCCGCCTGCTCGGGGGAACTCACCGGGATCCCGAGCCCGATCGACTCCGCCTGCACGATCCCGAACGCGAACAGGCTCCACCCCAGCAGCATCCCGACCACCCACAGCGCCAGCCCAACCAGCACGCCGACGCCGAGCGCCCGCGAGACGTACAGCTCGACGGGCTGGTTCATCCGCGCCTGCGTCAGCTTCGTGTCGACGGTGTCGACGAAGTCGCCGTCCTCGTCGAACAACCGCCGGAACAGCGGGTAGAACGCGTCCGCGAACCCCCGCGCGCTTCCGAAGCCCGTGTCGCTGTCGAGGCTCATCCCCCCTCCTCCCCGTCGTCCTCGTCGGGCGACTCGACCTCCCCGAATCCCCAGTCGTCGATCACCTCCTCGTCGGGGGCCGATTCATCGTCCGGGGATGCCCCCTCGTCGGGGACTGATCCCTCTTCGGGGACCGATCCCTCCTCCGGGACCGCCCCCTCGTCGATGTCGACCCCGTCCTCGGGCGCGGCGTCCGCGTCCGAAACGGCGCCGTCGATCGACGCGTCGTCCCCCCGACGGTCGGTGTCGGAGCCGTTCTCGGAGTCTCCGTCGTCGTCGAACTGATCGATCGCGTCGAACGCGTCGGCCGCCTCGCCGGTCAGTTCGGCGCCGCCGTCGTCCTCGTCGTTCGCAGCGGTACCGTCGGAGGCGACTGGTCCGTCGGTCGCGTCGGCCGATCGGTCGATATCGAGCGGTTCCGGGCCGATGCCGTCGAACGGCGCGCCGGGGGCGTCGTCGGCGAGGGCGTCACCCGCTCCCGGCTCGGCCGCGACGTCGCCGGCCGGTTCGACCGCGCCGAGGGCGGCGGCCACGTCGTCGGTGCGCTCGCCGCGGAACCCCTCGAGGATCGACTCCGCCTCCTCGAGGATCGACTTCGCCTCCGCCGCCTGCGCCTCCGAGGGCTCCGGGCGGGGCACCATCTCCTCCTTGTCCTCGTCGACGTCGATGAGCACCGACTCCATCTCGCGGAGATCGTCGAGACTCGCCTCCAGTCGCTCGTTCGCCATGAGCGAGAGGATCGTCTCGGGGTCGTTGATGAACGCCTGGAGCGTCGCCGCGACCTGCGTGTACGTGTTGAGGCCCCGGTCGATGAGGTACGCAAGCACCGCACGCCGCTTGAGCAGTTCCTCCTCGAGGGTCTCGACGCTCCAGCCGCGGTCGAACATGATCTCCTCGAGCGTGTTCGAGTCGCCCATGTGGAGGAACTCGTCCGTCTCGGCCTGCCACTGGTACACGTCCTGCACGTTGATCTCGTCGTTCTCGGCGTCGTAGTGGTTGATCTCCGTGAGCGACTTGTTCCGACGCACCTTCCGCCCCTGCACCCGCGTCGACGCCTGCACCGACACGAGGTCCAGCGCCGTGAACATCGTCTTCGAGACGTTGATCGGCTCGGTCGTGAAGCGCTTGAGCACCTCCCCGACGTTGTCCGCGTGGAACGTGGTGTAGGTGGTGTGCCCGGTCGACATGACCTGAAAGAGTGTCCGTCCCTCCTCGCCGCGGATCTCGCCCATGACGATGTAGTCGGGCCGCTGGCGGAGCGCGGCCTCCAGCAGGTCGAACTCGTCGACGTCGCCGCCGTCGTCGTCCGCGAAGGAGGGACGGGTGACGGAGGCGATCCAGTTGCGCTGGGGCAGTTCGACCTCGCGGGTGTCCTCGATGGAGACGATCTTCGAGTTCGAGGGGATGAACAGCGAGACGGCGTTCAGGCTGGTCGTCTTCCCGGAGGCGGTGCCGCCGGCGAAGATCAGGCTCTTGTGGTTCTCGATGCACAGCCACAGGAACGCCATCTCGTCGAGGCTGAACGTGTTCCAGTTGATGAGGTCGATCGGCGTGAACGGCACGTCCTTGAACTGCCGGATCGTGTAGTTCGTTCCGTGATCGGACACCTCCCGGCCGAGGGTCAACTGGGCGCGCGAGCCGTCCGGGAGGGTTGCGTCCACCTGCGGCCGGCGCTTGGAGATTCCCTTCCCGGAGCGCTGGGCGAGCTTGACGACGAAGTCGTCGAGCTCCTGTTCGCCGTGGTAGACGTTCGAGATGATCTGCTCGTAGTCGGAGTGGTAGACGAAGACCGGTGAGTTGTAGCCGTCACAGGAGATGTCCTCGACGTTGATGTCGTGTTTGATCCCGTCGATCCGCTCGTAGCCGACGAAGTCGCGTTCGAGGTAGTACAGCGCCTTCGTCACCGTGTACTCGGTGAGCGTGTCGGGGTCCTCCGCGAGGACCGCGGGCTCGGGCCGTGCGGCGATCCCCTCGATCTCGCCGAGGGACTCCGACGGTGTGACGCCCAGCGCGCGGATCAGTCGCCCCGCGGCGCCGTCGTCGTCGACGTCGACGCCGAACAGGTCCGCGAGCCTGTCGCCGAGCCCCGGCCCCTCATCGCGCTCGTAGAGGTCGTAGCGTTCGAGGAGGTCGTACGTCTCCTCGCGGATCGTCAGCTTCCGGTGGTCGTCGTCGGCCGCGACGGCCCCCTCGTCGGCGTACTTGATCGCCGAGCGCAGTTTCCCCTCGAGGAACTCCATGAGGTCCGTCTCGATGGCGTTGCGGTACGGCTCGACGACGTAGTACTTCTTCTCGTTCTCCTTCGTCGAGTGAAAGACGATCACGAACGAGTACGGCTCGTTCACCCAGTAGCGCTCCACCTCGCGGAAGTGGGTCTTCTTCGGCATCGGGACCGCCTTCTCCAGGTCGTAGCGGTTCGCGATCGTCGTCGCGCCCGCGGCGTCGCTGAAGAACTCGTCCTCGTCGACGTCGTCGGCGATGTCGACGGTGCGCTCGTCGACCACCTCCTCCAGCTCCGGCGCGCGCTTCGCGAGGTGACCGAGCGTCTCCTCGACACGGTTCGGGTCGAACCCGAGCGCCTCGGCCTTGTCGGCGTCCGTGAACTCCAGTGGCTCGTCCTCCTCGTCCGTCGGCGGGTTCCCCTCGTCGTCAAGGAAGTACTCCTCTCGGTAGTCGTCCCACGTGTAGATGTCCTTCCACACTGGGGTCTCGTCGTAGGCGAGAAGCGGGTGGCGCTCGGCGATGGACTCCCCGAGCGCGCCGGCCGCGCCGACGGTCGTCGGTACCTCCCCGGGATCCATCCCGAGCGCGTCCGCGGCGATGTCGGCGACGCCCACCGCCGCCAGGTCCTCGGGGGTCACCGCGCGGACCTCGGTGCGAACGACTTCCTCCCCGTCCTCGTTCTCTACGACCACTTCCGTTCGGATCCGGTCGGCGAGCTCGTCGGCCGCGTCCTCGCGCCCGTGCTCCCGCAGGAAGTCGGGCCACGTGTACTCCCCGACGACGGCCGCATCCCCCGACGCCGCTCCCGGTCCGGATCCGTCGTCGAATCCGGACCCGACGGCCGCGTCAGCCTCGTCGGTAGCCATTGGGTTCACTCAGCCCGTGCGCCACGTTAAATGCTTGCCCTCTCTATCAGTTGTGAGAAAATTCTGAATTCCTGTCCATTACGGATTCAATCCGTGGATCAGCGACGCTCCTGTCCGGTTTGTGATCGGTTATTGCCCGCCGGAACATATTCTGCGTCGGCTCGAGGCGGTCGCGGGCTCACCGGTCGCTTCGTTCCCGTTCAGATCGCCGTCGAGTGTCCGGAGGGAACGAGGACGGGCGTGACGGGATTCGAACCCGCGATCTAGCGGTTAGGAACCGCTCGCCGTATCCGCTTGGCCACACGCCCCGCGGTGGGGAGTGTTCGGCGCGCAGTGAAAAACGGTCCGGGACGGGACGTCAGTTCTTCTCGGCGTCGGTCTCGACCGTGCTGTCGGTGGTATCGGTGGTGTCGCCGGTAGTCTCCACGGTCGAGTCGGCGGCGAGCTCGGCCTCGCCGTCGCCGTCGCCCTCGCCCTCCTGCATCTGCTGCAGTTCGTCCTCGACCTGCTCACGGCCCTTCTTGAACTCGCCCATCGCCTGCCCGGTCGACCGGGCCAGCTTGGGGATCTTGTTCGCCCCGAACAGCAGCACCAGCACGAGCAGGATGATCAGCATCTCCGGACCGCCCGGGATGGCGCCGAACAGGGGTAGGGTGGTAGGCATCTCTACCCTCGGCTTACCCGGTGGCAATTATAGGCTTTTTGGACCGAACGGTATCGGGAATACAGCCGCTGAGACCATCGAACGGCGGCAGAAGGCGGGATATTCCCCGGTGGGAGTGTGGTTTCCTCGCGCCGCCCCGAAGAACCGGTAGCGGGAGCCGAACCGGAAGCGGCCACCGACCGATCGCCGTCTCGACTCCGCCCGACGAGCGAGGTGCAGGTATTCGGACGGACGTGGTCGCGAACAGGTCGGAACCGCCCCGCCGCGCGCTACGCGAGGATCAGCGCGCCGACGGCCATCCCCACGACGAGGCTTGCGCCCCCCCAAGCCATGAGCGCGATACCCTTTGTCTCGTCGTGATTCTGGTAGACCGTGTACCCGCAGTACAGGGAGATCGGTCCGAAGATGATCGGGAGGAAAACGAATCCGACGAGTCCGGAGATCACCCCTCCGACGAGATATTTCGTCTCGTTCGAGGAGGATCCGCCGGTCGCTATGCCGGAGGAGGACGACTCCGTCGTCGGTGAGACCCCGACGGCCGCTCCGTCCGTGGCGACTCCACACTCCGGGCAGATCTCGGCCCGCTTCTTCACGACCGCCCCACACGACGAACAGTACATCTCGTTGGGGCCTTTCTTCGGCTGTTGCGGCTCCATGGGCTCCTCGGAGGTCCCTGTCCCGGCAAGGGTTCCCTCGTCGTCCCTGGGTTCGGCCGTCATGACCGCCGGATCACCACATCCGTTTGTAAGTGTTGGGTCGAATATCGCGACCCGACTCCCCGGTCCGACTCGGTCCGGTCACTCGCTCTCGGGATCCGCCGTGTCGCGACGGCGGTCGGGTCACAGGGGCAGGTCGTGGGCGAGCCCTTTTGCGGTCGCCACCCGTCGACCGTGATATGAGCGACGACGCCGGCTCGGCCGGAACGCCTCGGGACGACCAACAGACCGACGATCCAAACGGAATGAGCGTCCAGCAGTACGACCCCGACGCCGAGCATCCGTTCCCCGACGAGCGCGTGAACGAGGTGTTGGAGGTGATCGAGTCCGACACCGAGATCCAGACGTACCTCCGCGCGCAGAACGTCAACGCCGTCACGCGAAAGCGGTACAACGACCACGGCGCCAAGCACATCGAGATCGTTCGCAACCGGGCGCTCCGCCTGTACGAACTACTGAAGCACGGCGGCATCGAGTTCAACGGGGCGAGCCAGCAGGGGCTCGACGAGGCCGACGAGCCGGTCATCATCGCGCTCGCGGCGACGATCCACGACATCGGACACGTCGTCCACCGGGACGATCACGCCTACTACTCGATCCCGCTGGCCGCCGATCTGCTGGATCGATTGCTGCCGCAGTTCGACTACTACGGTACCGAGGAGGCCGTCCGCGTGAAAGCGGAGGTCCTTCACGCGATCCTCTGTCACCACACCGAGGAGACACCCCTCACCCGCGAGGCCGGGGTCATCCGCGTCGCCGACGCGCTCGACATGGAGCGCGGTCGTTCGCGCATCCCCTACGAGGAGGGCGGTCGCGGGATCAACACCCTCTCGTCGCAGGCGATCAGCAACGTCGAGCTCAAGCCCGGCGGTGAGGCCGACGGCCACGACGGCGACGCGATGCCGGTGCTCGTCGAGATCGAGATGGTGAACGCCGCGGGCGTCTATCAGGTCGACAACCTGCTGAAGGCGAAACTGCACGACTCGCTCATCGAGGACCTCGTGCGCATCGTCGCGATCAACACCAAGAGCGACGACCAGCTCGTCGAGCGGATCGAGCTCTGACGCCGTCGAACCGGGTCCTCGTGACATGCCGGACGCGGACGTCCGGCATGCGAGAACTCCCCGTAGTCGACCGGGATGAGGGAATTTAAGCGGGCGGTGGGTATTTCGGAACGTAACAGTAGTGCAGTTCGGCAACTCTGTCGCCCTCCTGCGCGACAAGGAGTTCTCGGCGCTGGCGGGCACGGCGTTCGCCCGGAGCCAGGCGTACTCGACGCTGCTCATCGCGCTTGCGCTGTACGCCGAGGACTTCGGGACCACCGGGACGGTCGAGGGGCTGTTCGGGACCGCCTTCGCGGTCGTCCAGCTGCTCATCGTGCTCCCGCTCGGTCGGAAGGTCGACACGAGCAACGCGAAGCACTGGCTCCTGCTCGGGCTCGCGGTCAACGTGGTCGTCTTCTTCGGGTTCATGCTCGTGGAGAGCGCCACTCACGTCATCCTCGTTCGGGTGATCCAGGGGATCGGCGCGTCGATCCTGTGGATCACCGGCTCGACTGTCGTCGGCCACATCGCGCCGGACGACGAGAACGGCCGGTGGCTGGGCTCGTACAACCAGGTCGCGGCGTTCTCCAGCCTCGCGGGCGACGTGGTCGGGGGATACCTCCTGTTCGCCGAGGGGTACACCTTCACCTACGTGGTCCTCACGGGAGTCACGATCCTCGCCTTCGTCCTCGTGTTCTTCAACCTCCGTGACGACCCCGGCGGCGGCACCGAGAACGACGCGGGCGGCGGCGTCGCGACGCTGAAGGCGCTGCTCGACCTCCCGATGATCCGCGCGCTCGTCGTCTTCCGGCTCGCGTTCTCCGTCGGCAAGATGGCCGTCATCATCTTCCTGCCCATCCTCGCGCGCACCGAGTTCGGCACGACCGCGTTCGCCATCGGCTGGATCCTCGCGGGCGGGAAGCTCACGAAATCGATCACGCAGGGGTACGTCGGCGACCTCTCCGACCGCGTCGGCAACAAGGAGTACTTCGTCGTCGCCGGCGCGTTCACGTACGGCATCGGCACCGCGCTCATCCCGCTGAGCTACTACTTCGAGGGAGCGATCGATCCGGTCCGGTTCGTCGCCTTCGGGGGCGAACAGGTGCTCGGTGGCGCGTTCTTCAGCCTGTTCGGGGCGTACATGGTGCTGGGCGTCGCCGACTCGATCCGCCTGCCGGCGTCGATGTCGCTGTTCGTCGAGGAGGGCGAGCGCTACGACTCCGTCGCCTCCGCGATGAGCCTCCGGTCGATATCGTGGAAGGTCGGGCAGGTCGCCGGCCCGGTCGGGATCGGCGCCATCAAACAGTACGTCTCGACGAGCGCCGCGTTCTACACGGCCGCGGGGTTCATCGTCGTCGCCTCCGGGGTCTTCTGGATCGTGTTCCGCCGCGCGTCGGCGCGGGAGGCCGCGATCGTGGACGAGGCGGACGCCGACCTGGCGGACGACTGAGTTCGAGGCCGTCGCTGGCTCGTTACGAACGGTGAGACGATGCGCCGGCCGGGATTTGAACCCGGGTCGTTGGCTTGGAAGGCCAAAGTCATACCAGCTAGACCACCGGCGCGCTCGTCGCTGCACTCCTCGCGCGCCGTACCTCGCGAATCCGTCGGATCCGCTCACCACCGGCGCACCGAGGGTATCACTACGTATTAGACGGGGGAATAAGGGGTTTACCGTTTCCGTCGGCCGGATCGGCGCCGCGGTTCAGTCGTCGGCGGTCGCCTCGTCGGTCGCGGCGTCCGCGACGTCCTCCCGCGGCCCCGCCGCGTGGCCCTCGTGGGCGACGGCGGTCGCCATGAGTTCGGGAGAGATCGCGGGAACCTCGCTCTCGTCGACCGGGCCCAGATCGGCGATATCGTCGGTCGAGCGGGGGAACGCACGCATGTCCATGTGGAGCGCGATGCCGCACTTGGCGCCCTCGCCCATCGCGACCGGGATCTGGTTGTGGCCGGGAGTCAGGTCGCCGACGGCGTACACCCCGTCGACGGAGGTTCGGCCGTGGTCGTCGACGGCGACCTCACCGGAGTCCTCGCGATCCAGTCCGAGCGCGTCCGCCAACTCCGCGTGGTAGTCCGAGCCGTACATCGGGAACCCTCCCTTGTACTCGCGGACGGTGCCGTCCTCGAACTCGAAGCTCTCGAGCCAGCCGTCGTCGTCCTTGCTCATCCCCGCGATCTCCTCGTGGATCACGTCGACCGGGTGGTTCTCCAGCATCTCCGCGGTGTCGTCCGACCACTCGGGCTCCTCGCCGCGCAGGAGAACGTCCACCTCGTCGGTGAAGTTGAGCATGATCATCGCGACGTACGCGGCGGAGTCGCCCGTTCCCATCACGTACACCGACTCGTCGACGAACATGTAGGCGTCACAGTGGAGGCAGTAGTGGAGGCCCATGCCCGTGCGCGGCACCGGCGGGTCGGGATGCTCGTCCGAGAAGCCCGTCGCGAGCACGACGCGCCGCGTCGTCAGCTCCTCGTCGCCGGTGTCGACGCGGAATCCCGGGGGGGCTTCCTCGGCCTCATCCGCGTCGGGTTCGTCGGCGTCGTCGCCGTCGCCCCCGCCGATCGCCTCGACGTCCTCCACGAAGCCACGACGGTACTCCCCGCCGTAGCTTTGCACCTGCTCCTGTGCGGTCTGGAGGAACTCGTTGCCCGAGGTCTCCTCGGTGACGCCGATGACGTTGTGGGTGTCGCGCATCATCGCCGCGCGGCCGCCGCCGCGGTTCACAACGAGCGTGTCGAGACCGAGCCGGGTCGCGTACAGGGCGCTCGTCAGTCCCGCCGGGCCGCCGCCGACGACCGTCACGTCGTAGTCGAACTCGATGTCCGTGTTCATCTACTCCCGCTTTGGACGGGCTCCGTATAAATACGCGTCCGGTCGTGCGGCCGGCGTATCCACCCGTGAGGCGTTCACACACCACGATCCTCGCTTCGAGTTCCCGCCGGCGGCTCACTCGGGCGCAACGACAGCATAGCAGTTGCCGCTGGAGACGAACGAGTCGACGATCCGGAGGTCGCTCGCGGCCAGATCCGCGTCGAACTCCCGCGGCGCGTAGACGTGGTAGAACCGCGGGACGGTCTCGCCGCCGGGGAGCGTCCAGTCGACCGTCGTGTCGAACCCGACCTCCGCGTCCGCGTCGGCGTCGAACCGGTCGTGGGCGGTGCTCCACGCGCTCACCAGCGCCCGACCCTCGGGTGCGAGCGTCCGGGCGAGTTCCGACAGCGAGCCGACGCGCCGCTCTCGCGATCGGAGGTGATGGAGCGCGGCGACGTACACCGCCAGATCGATGTCGTCGGCGGCGACGGGGAGCGCGCCGGCGTCGCCGCGGACGAAGGAGAGGCCCGATCCGTACCCGCGCTCGCGTGCTCGCTCCCGTGCCTCGCGCAACAGTCCCCCGCTCACGTCCACGCCCACCGTCTCCTCGACGCGACCGGCGAGCGGGTCGCAGTGGCGACCGTTTCCGCACCCGACGTCGAGCCCGACCCGACCGGACCGACCCTCAAGGAACGACTCCACCTCGGGCCAGGCGTGCTCGCGCGTCTTCGAGAAGTGGGCGGCGATGCGGTCGTACGTCGCCGCGGCCGTCCCCGCCGACGGTGACGGCTCCCCCGCGTCGAACCGATCGCTCCCCTCGGAGCCGCCTTCGTCCTCCGCCGTCGGATCGCCCTCGTCCCGCGTCATCCGACGATCACGAACGTGAGGTACGCCAGCAGGAGCATGACTGTCGCGTGCTTCACACCGTCGCTGACGCTTCCCTCGCCCAACTGTCCGGCGATGAGCCCCGACGCGATCCCCTGGATCGCCGCGGCGTGATAGAACAACAGGACGTAGTCGTCCGTGTCGACGGTGCCGATCCCCTCGAACACGCCGGTCGAGACGCCCGCGACGCCGCCCGGCGACGACAACTGCGCCCCCTCGACGGCCGGGATGAACGCGACCGTCAGCGCCGCGATGATCCCGAGGAACACCGCGAAGGAGACGTAGATGACGAGCAGGTACGTCACCATCACCTGCCGACGCTCCCTGCGGAGGCGCCGCGTGGAGCGCGCCTCGTCGGCCGCGATCGCCAGCACCGGCGCCACGTCGCCGCTCGCCTCGACGGCGTTCGAGACGAGCGCGACCGCCCGCGACACAACCGGCGAGCGGACCCGCCCGCGGAACCGACCGAGCGCCGTCGTGACGGTCGCTCCCCACTCCACGTCCCGCCACGTCCGTTCCACCTCCGGGGTGAGTTCGCCGAGGTCGGAGTCGGTGAGCCGACGCAGGCTCTCGATGACGCTCGCGCCGGCCTCGTTGATGCTCGCCATCCGGTCGAGGAAGTCGGGGACCGCCCGTTCGATCGCCCCGATCCGGCGTTTCTCGATCTCGTACGCGACGCCGTAGGCCGCGAGCACCACCAGCGTCGCCTCGATGACCGGGGAGTCGACCGCCCGAGCGAACGGGAGCGGTTGGAGCGGGATCGCGGGCGTCCGTAGCCACACCCACCACAGGCCCGCCGGAACCGTGACGGCCGCGGTCAGCTCCGGCCGATCGAGGAGGAGCCTCAGAGGCCGGTTCGCGGCGTCGAGCAGGGCCTCGATCCGGTCGTAGACGGCCAGCCGTTCCCTGCTCGCGCCCCACCGATCCACGTCGGCGGCGCGAGCGGCCCCCACGTCGCCCGCGCCGCCGTCCGCCCGGGCGTCTGAGGCATCGCCGGCACCGCCACCGCTCCCCGCGACCGACCGAACCCGTGCGTCCTCGACCGTCCGTTTCGACGCGATCGCGTCGCCCGTCGACCGGGTTATCGAGTCGATGTAGACGACGAACCCGAAGCTCGCGAGCGGGACCCCGAGGTAGACGACCGCACGCAACAGCGGGAGCGTGTCCGAGATGACGATCCCGATGACGACGAGGATCGTGATGAAGAACAGCGGCCCGGCGACGAGCACCGTCACGTACGCCTCCGCGAACGTGGAGATGAGTTCGAGATACTGCTCCTGTTGGGACTCCGCCTCCTCCTGATACCGCTCGTACTGGTCGCGCAGGAACCCCGAGAGCTCCCGGCCGCTGCCGAGCACGGACGCGAGGTTCTCCCCGAACTCGCTCATGTTCTGTGACGGCGAGCGCTCGGCCATGCGTTCGAGCGCGGTGATCACGTCCGTCCCGAACGTGTTCATGTCGCGGACGGCGACGCCCAGCTCGCGGGCGGCCTCCCCGTACACGTCCTCGTTGCGCGACAGCGTCTCCAACACCGCAGGCAACGCCATGCCCGACCGGGACAGCGCGTACACGAACGCGACGGTCCGGGGAAGCGTCGCCTCGATCTGGCTCGCTCTGGCGTGGGCGCGCTGGTCGAGGATCTCCCACCGGAGGAGATACACGGAGACGGCCGACCCGACGCCCACGGTCGCCGACGAGACGAGCAACAGCGGGAACAGGTCGACGACGCCGAGTTCGCCGATCCGCGTGAGGTCCGCGAGGAACCCCAGTACGGGCGGCAACGCCGCCCGGATCGCCTCTCCGCCGACTCTGAGAAGCGCCAGCGTCGCCGCGACGACGTACACGCCGAGGACGCTCCCCGAGACGCCGGCGACGGTGGCGTACAACAGCGTCTTCGACGCGTACGTTCGGTGGGTGACGTCGACGTGTGCCGCCCGCAGCCGGTCGCGTTGGCGGTTCACCCGGGATCGATCGGCGGCCACGCGGTCCCCGAACGCGTGGACGGCGATCCGGGTCACGGCGAGGTTCGCCTCCCGACTCACGGTTCCGGCGAGGATCGGGGCCAACAGGAGCAACGCGGCGGCAAGAGGGAGGAACGACAGGACCACCCGTCAGCCCTCGTCGCCCGGCTCGGGGGCGTCTGACCCCGGACCGTCGGGGTCGGGAGCGTCGGGGTCCCGGGCGTTCCGGTCCACGACCTCGGCGGTCGCGTCCGCGGCGCCCGCGTCCTCGCCTCGCCCGTCCGATACTGTCCCCTCCGGCGTCGTCCCCCCGTTGGCCGCGTCCTCGGCGGCGTCGGGATCGTCGGCCTCGATCCGGTCCATCACGCGATCCGGGTCGGCGTAGTACTCGTTGACGAGCGCGGTGAAGCGACGATAGTCGGTGACCTCGTTGTCCTTGAGGTGTGCGAGGAACCGTCGGCGGTCACGAAGCTCCGACAACAGCTCCGACCGGCTCCACCCCCGTTCGGACTGGATCTCGTCGAGCAGGGCCGAGTCCCGGCTCGTGAAGCTGTCGGAGCCGGCGTCCCACTCGAACACCGACGAGTAGTCCAGTTCGCCGGTTCGCTGGTCGATCCCGCCGATCTCGCCGACGGTCTTCGCGCGGCGCACGCGCCCGCCGTCGAATCGGGCGAGCGTCTGCACCGACAGCAGGTCCAGCGACTGAACCATCGACCGTGGGACGTTGATCGGCTCGTTCTCCAGGCGGTTGATCACGGTCTCGATGGAGTCGGCGTGCATCGTCGAGAACGTGGTGTGGCCGGTGTTCATCGCCTGGAACAGGGTGAGCGCCTCCTCCCCGCGAACCTCGCCGACGATGATGTACTCCGGCCGGTGTCGGAGCGCGGAGCGCAGGAGGTCGTACATGTCGATGTCCTCGCCCTCGCCCATCTGCTCGCGGGTCACCGACGACAGCCAGTTGTCGTGGTACAGCGACAGCTCGCGGGTGTCCTCGATGGTGAGCACCTTCGAACGCGGCGGGATGAACATCGACACCGCGTTCATCGAGGTGGTCTTCCCGGAGGCGGTGCCGCCCGCGAAGATGAGGCTCTTGTTGTGCTCGATACACAGCCAGAAGTACGCCATCTGCTCGATCGAGAACGTTCCGTACTCGATCAGGTCGATCGGCGTGAGCGGTTCCTCCGCGTACTGGCGGATGGTAAACGCCGACCCGCGCGGGGTGACCTCCTCGCCGAGCGCGAGCTCGGCACGCGACCCGTCCGGCAGCGTCGTCCCGACCACCGGGTCGCCGACGGAGATGTGTTGGCCGGACCGCTGCGCCAGCCTGATCACGTAGTTGTCCAACTCGTCGGCCTCGAAGACGACGTTCGTCTCGATGTCGGTGTACTCGTCGTGGTAGACGAAGATCGGGAGGTCGTAGCCGTCACAGGAGATATCCTCGATGTGTCGGTCCGACAGGAGCGCGTCGATCTTCCCGTACCCCCTGAAGTCGCGCCGGAGGTAGTACAGCAGACTGTGGAACGTCCCCATCGAGGCGTCGACGCCGTACTGTTCGAGCAGCGTCGCCAGCTCGTCCCGAAGCCGGTCGTCGCCCGGCTCGCCGGCGTCGTCCCGGTACAACAGCGGGTCGCGGATGTCGTCGACGACGCGTTGAAGCAGGCCGAACTCGAAGTCGTCGAGCTCGGGTTCGACCACGTGGTAGACGTGGTTGTCCGACTCGGTGTCGTAGGTGACCACGACGTATGCGTACGGCGCGTTCACCCAGTAGCGCTCGATCTCGTCGTGGCCGGCCGGCGGATCGAACGACGCCAGCGGCCCGTCCTCGCCGGGGAGAAACGGCCGGACGTCGAGGTCGGCCCCCCGAAGCACCTCGAGGGTTCGGGCGAGGCGCCGCCTGAGAGACGACAGGGGGCGATCGTCGGCCGTGGGCTCCGCGGCGTCCCCAGACATCGGTTACTGCGTGTCGTAGGGAAGTCCGGTACTTAACTTCACCACCGAGGATCACAGGGATGATATCGCGGTCGGTCCCGATGGCGGACCCACCACCGGTGATCCGCACACCCACCGCCGCCGATTCGCGCATCCCTCTCCATGCTCGCGGTCGTCAGCTGACGCGTTCGGCCCGCAGGAGCACGCCGCCGAGCACGAGCTGAAGGACCGCACCGACCGGCAGCGACACGCCCGGGAGCCCGCCGCCGACGCCGAACCCGACCCCGAAGAACCGCTCGGGGAACAGCGCGGAGGCGACGAGGAACGATAGCGCCGAGACGACCAGCAGGGCGCCGAGTGCGTCGACGGGGTCGACGGGCCACGACTCGGCGCGCGCCTCCTCGCGGTAGTAGTACACGGAGACCGCGAGCGCGACGAGGTACACGGCCGCGCCGACGAGCCAGGCGGCGTACGCGATCTGGACGGACGTGCCCGACTGCAGCAGATACGCCGAGACGGGCGAGGAGACGCTCACCGCGCGGACGAACGGCAGCCCGAACGCGTACCGGACCTGGATCAACGGGAACCGGACGAACAGCACCGAGCCCCCGGAGACGGCGCCGTAGAACACGTTCCACGGCAGCAGCGCCGCGACCCACGTGGACAGGACGGCGAGCTCGCCCGCGTACTCGGACCGGACCCAGACCATGTTCCACGGGGCGCCGCGCGTCGGGATAAATCGATTGGACCGACGACCGGGACGAACCCCCGCTCCCGCGATCCGACGCTGTCGGGGGCGTTACGTACTTACACACAGATCCCGTAGGGAATATCACGGAATGAGGCGCGATCACTTCGAGCTGACTGTGGAGCACGTCGACTGGGTCGAGACCGACGCGGATCCGGCCAAGCCGCACGTGTATATCGACTTCCAGGGCCCGGCGGATCTCCTCCGCGAGCGCCTCACCGGCACCGACGGCGAGCTGCTCGACGCCGGAGAGATCGACGTGGCGTACAGGCTCCAGTCCGACCACGAGCGCGATCCCGATGCCGCCGGGGTCGTCGGCGTGACGAACCGCCACACGGGAGACTTCGTCCTCGAACTCAACGAGTCCGCCGAGGACGTGCTCCAGTTCATCCGCGCGGCCCGCGAGTACGGCCGCGTCGACGAGGGCGACGGCCGCTACCGCGTGGAGATCGACGTCGACGGTGATTCCCTCGTCGCCTACGAGAAGGAGACGTTCCTCGTGTACGACGCCGAGGGGAACCTGCTTCGCCACGAGAGCTTGATCCCCTCCGGCGTCGAGCTGTGAGCCGCGACCGGATCCCCCGGGTGCGGGTCAGCCCTCACGAGTCAGCGTGAACCTGGTCTCCGGATACGTCTCGCCGCCGATCCTCGTCTCCGCCTCCCCGGTCGGCTCGAAGCCGAACGACCGGTAGAACTCCGTTCCGAGGTCGTTGTCGGTCAGCACCGTCGCGTGGATCCGGTCGACGCCGCGGGCGAACAGGTCCCCGCGAGCACGTTCGAGCAGCCGCCCGCCGCGGCCCTCGCCGCGGGCGTCCGGGTGGACGTACAGCCGGAGCAGGTGGCCCGTCTCGGCGCGCTCGTCGACGACCGCGTGCGCGAACCCGACGACCGCCCGGGCCTCGGCGTCCTCTCCTCCTCCCTCTTCGACGTACAGCAGCTCGTCGTCCGCCTCGACGGCCGCCCGGACGCGGTCGGGGTCGTACCACTCCTCGAGCCCGGACTCGACGCTCTCCCTGCTGAGGATCGACGGGTAGTCCGTCTCCCACGAGTCGCCCGCGACTCGGCGGACCGCGTCGGCGTCGCCGCGCGTCGCGCGTCGTACTGTCATGTGCTATCACTTCACACAACCCTGTCTCGCTCGCCGACCGTATCCGTTTCGGCTGTCGGCCCCGACGGCCCCCCGGGAACGGCCGAACCGGAAGCGCCATGTGTCACAGACGGCCAACTGGTGCCGTGCAGAACGTCACCGACCGCGTGTCGAACCCCTTCGGACTGTCCCCCGAGTGCGATCGGTTCGTCCCCGGATACGGCGACGCGAACGCCGACTTCCACGTCATCGGGGACCACCCCGGCGTCCACGGCGGGCTCGATGCGCGCGTCCCGTTCACCGGTTCCGTCGCCGGCGAGCGGCTCCTCGACGCGTTGGTTCGGGCCGGACTGTTACAGACGGGCGGCGACGCGCCGTCGGTCGAGTCGACGTACCTCTCGTATCTCCACATGTGCGAGGCGACGGGCGACCGCCTCGGCCCCGACGGCGCGCCGACGCGCGCGTCGTACGGCGAGATGGAGCCGTTCTTCGACGCTGAGGTGCGCGCCATCGCGGCCCACGTGCTGCTCCCGGTGGGGGAACGCGCGACCCGTCACGTGCTGGAGCAGTACACCGCGCAGGCGCACAAGACCCCGATCCGGATGGACGACCTTCACGGCCGCGAGATCCGGGGATCCGGGTGGCTCGTCCTTCCGATCAAGGAGCCGGCGGAGTGGAACGACGGCGACAGCGGTGACGACGGCGACGACGGTGATGACGGCGACGACGGGGCCACGGAGGCGGACCGGCTGGTCGACGCGCTCGCGACGCTTCGCGCCACCGACTACCGTCGCGAGTCGGACCTCGGACGGTTCATCGCCGGGTCGGACCCGTACCTCGTTCGGTGACCGTCGCCGGGGACGGTCACCGTCCCATCGGCCGCCGTCGACCTCGAACCGTGCGACGGTCGGATCACTCCGGCGGGTCTGCCGCCGGGAACTCCACCGTGACCGCCGTCCCCGTCTCGTCCACGTCGAAGGAGACTCGCCCGCCGGACGCCTCCGTGATCCACACGACGAGCCACAGTCCCAGCCCCGACGAGTGGGTGACGGCCGTCTCCGATTCGCTCTGGAACGTCCGCAGTTCCTGACTGGGGATCCCGGGACCGTCGTCGGCGACCGTCACGGCGACGAACTCCTCGGACTCCTCGACGCTGACCTCGACGACCGGGCGCTCGCGATGGCTGTGTTCGATCGCGTTCTCGAGGAGGTTCTCGAACACCGTGTCGACCAGCCCGGTGGCGGTTATCCACGCGGAGTCCGGGGCGTCGACGGTGACCTGCGGATCGATCGAGCGGTACTCCATAGTCAGCCCATCGACCTGCGCCCGCACGAGCCCGACGACGTCGAGGCGTGTCAGTGTGGAGCCGTCGGCGTCCAGCGTCGCCTCGACGTGACGCACGGTCTCGGCGCGGTCGAGCATGGTCTCCGCCGCGCCGGTGATCCGGTCGATCGCAGTCTCCATCTCGTCGTCGACGGCGTCCTCCTTGCCGGCTCGTTCCCTGAGCCGGTCCTCGATCTGCTCGGCGTACCCCAGGACGACGTTCATCTCGTTGCGGAGGTCGTGCCGAAGCAACCGGTTCAGGACCCCGATCCGCCGACGCAGTCGGTGTCGGTCGGTGACGTCGCGGAGCACGACAACCCGCCCCCGGAGGCCCGACCGCTCGAACGGGTTCACGTGGACGTCGTAGTGACGCTTTCCCTCGTCGGTCATCCGAGCGAGCCGCGATGATCCACCCCGCATCTCGTCGCTCCCGGCCGTCGCGGTCACGTCGCGTACGGCGTCGGCGACGAGCCGGCCGCGTTCGGGCCCGTCCGCGGCACCGGGAGAGTCGCCCTCGGTCGGGATATCGCCGTCGACCGGATCGGCGACCGGCGAGTCGCCGTCGGTCGAACTGTCGGCGGTCGAGTCGTCGATCAGGGAGTCCAGTTCCGGATCGAGCGCCTCGATCGGTTCGCCGACGGCGGCCCCCCGCGTGTGGCCCAGTGCGTCGGCGGCGACCGAGTTGCAGGCGACGATCATGCCGTCCCCGTCGACGACGATCAGCCCCTCCGTCGCGGCGTCGACCGCGGCATCCCTCGCGACCGACGCCGCGGCGGCTCGCGAGCGTGTCGAACCGTCGTCGCCGTACCGGACGGCGGCGGCAGACGCCCATGCGGCGACCGAATCCAGCGCCGCGGCGACCGCGTTCCTCGCGCGGCCGCGGAGGGAGTCGGAGACGAGCACCGCCACCAGCACCACGACGACCCCGCCGGCCAGCACGACGAGCGCCAGCCGACCGGACTGCCACGTCATCGCTCGGCCCGACCGCGTTCGACCGCGGGGTCACGAGGCGATCCGGCCCGGCGTCGGTCGATGCGCTGTACGGGAACCACTCCCGAGTACGCACGGGTTTCTGGGTTATGAAAATTTATGTGAATTTCTGACGTAAACAACCGATTCCGGGGCGGGGCTGGAGCCGTCGCCGTCCGAGTCGGAAGGGTTCTTGCCGCCCGGGGAGCATCGGTCGGTATGCAGCGGATCCGTCTCACGAACACCGTCTTCGAGGGGCTCAACAACGTCTACGTGCTCGACGGCACGGCCGACGGCGGCGACCCCGACGAACTGGTCCTCGTCGACGCCGGCGTCGCCCTCCCGGATGTTCGCGAGCAGTTGGCGTCGGGGCTCGCGGACCTCGGCCACGACCTCGCGGACGTCGACCGCCTGCTCCTCACCCACTGGCACGCCGACCACGCCGGACTCTCGGGTGCCATCCAGTCGGAGTCGGGTGCGACGATCCACGTCCACGAGGCCGACGCCCCCCTCGTTGCCGGCGACGAGGACAGCCTGCTCGAGGAACAGCGGCTCCAGCGCGAGAAGTTCCGGGAGTGGGGGATGCCCGAGGCGACCCGCTCGGAACTCGTCGAGTTCCTCGAGGACCACGGCGATCTCGGCGGGGAGCCGTGCGAGGTGGAGCCGTTCGTCGACGGCGACGCCTTCGAGGTGAACGGACGGACGCTCGAGGCCGTCCACCTCCCCGGCCACGCGGCGGGGCTGACCGCCTTCCACGACGCCGGCGGGGACGAGGCGTTCGTCGGCGACGCGATCCTCCCGAAGTACACCCCGAACGTCGGCGGCGCCGACGTCCGCGTCGAGAACCCCCTCGAACGCTACGTGGAGAGCCTGCTGACCCTGATCGATCTCGACCTCGAAGCCGCGTGGCCCGGTCACCGCGACCGGATCGACGACCCGGCGGGGCGCGCGGCGACGATCCTGCGCCACCACGTCGAGCGTACGGGGAACGTCGTCGACGTGCTCGCCGATCTCGGTCCCTCCACCGCGTGGGAGGTGAGCGCCGCGCTGTTCGGCGACCTCCACGGCATCCACGTCCTCCACGGCCCCGGCGAGGCGTACGCGCACCTCGACCACCTCGCGAGCGCCGGCATCGTCGAGCGAGACGGCACACGCTACGCGCTCGCCGACGACGATCCCGACGTGGCGTCGCTGTTCCCGGATCCGGGGATCGACCGCGTGGTCGAGTGGGACGGGGAGTGAGCGGCGCGGTTGCTGGGCGAGCGTGTGGACGCGCGAATCCGCGGAACACAAGCTTCAAACGCGCCTGTGGCGAACGATTCGGCAATGGAACTTCGCGTCATCGACAAGACCGACGAGGAACTCCGCATCGAGATCGCGGGCGAGGACCACACGTTCATGAACGTCCTCAAGGGACAGCTGCTCAACACCGAGGGCGTCGCCGCCGCGACGTACGACATGAACCCCGAGCAGTCCGGGGGCCAGACCGAGCCGATCCTCTCGATCAAGACCGAGGACGGGCTCGACCCGCTCGACGCGCTCGAACAGGCCGCGACGGGCATCTCGGACAACCTGGAGTCGCTCTACGACCGGATCGAGGCCGCCTTCGACGACGCCCCGGCCGCCGAGGCCTGAGGCGGCACGCGCCCCCCACGCCCGTCGTACCCACCGATTTCTCGGACCGTTCTCCCGATCGCTACTCGTCGGGCAGCGTTTCGCCCGCCGGGATCTCGACGTCCAGCCAGTTGTCCGCCGGAACCAGCGGGCACTCGTACGCCTCGCTGTACGCACAGTAGGGGTTGTACGCCTCGTTGAAGTCCAGCACCCAGTCGCCGTCGTCGGTCCGATCGTCGGGATCCTCCAGATCGAGGTACCGTCCGGCGGGGTACGTCCACTCGCCGTTCGTCCCGTCGCGGAACGGCACCCACAGGCGGTACTCGTCGCCCGGCGAGCGGTACGCCTGAACCGTCACGTCCTCGGCGTCGACGCGTATCCGGAACTCGCCGACGTTGTCGTACTCCCGAGCGCCGTCCTGGGTCGTCTCGACGGTGATGCGTTCGGGGTCGTCGTGCTCGTGCAACGTCGCCTCGAATCGGTACGCCGGGTCCGGGTCGAAGTAGTTCAGCCCGGAGAACTCCGCCCGATCGGACTCCGGGATCGGCGAACGCGGATGCTGTGTGAAGAACTCCTCCTTCCTGTGGCGCTCCTCGCGAACGCGCTCGACGTAGGCCTCGGGATCGATGTCGGTGTCGCCGTCGATGCTCATGCCGGACGCTTCGCCCGCCCGCGTGTTCAACGTTCAGCGGTCGTGTTCGATCCGCACACTCTGTCCGTGGGGCCGAGGCGATGACGGTCGCCCCCGGGACTCAGAGCCGGACGGGAACGCCGCGCTCGTCGAGGTAGCGCTTCACCTCGCCGATCCCGAACTCGTCGAAGTGGAAGATGCTGGCCGCCAGTCCGGCGTCGGCGTTCGCGTCGACGAACACCTCCTCCATGTCCTCCGGGCCGCCACAGCCCGAGGAGGCGATCACGGGCGTCGAGACGGCGTCACAGACGGCCTTCGTGAGCGGGATGTCGTAGCCGTCCTTCGTGCCGTCGGCGTCGATGGAGTTGACGAACAGCTCCCCCGCGCCGCGATCCTCGGCCTCCATCGCCCAGGTTACCACGTCGAGGCCGGTGCCCTCTCGGCCTCCCTTGACCGTACACTCGAACCAGCACTCCTCGGTCGTGCCGTCCTCGCGTTCGATCTCGACGTAGTGGTCGCCCTCGTCGTCGAAGCGTCGCCGCGCGTCGACGGAGATGACGATGCACTGGCTGCCGAAGGCGTCGGCCCCCTCGGTGATCAACTCGGGGTTCTCGATGGCGCCGGAGTTGATCGACACCTTGTCCGCACCCGCCCGCAGCGTCTCCTTGATGTCGGCTTTCGTCCGGATGCCGCCGCCGACGGTCAGCGGAATGAAACACTCGTCCGCGACCGCAGAGACCGTATCGAGCATCGTCTCGCGCCCCTCCGCGGAGGCGGTGATGTCGAGGAAGACGAACTCGTCGGCGCCCGCCTCGTTGTACTTCTTCGCCATCTCGACGGGGTCGCCTGAGTACTCCAGGTTCTCGAAGTTGACGCCGGTGTAGACGGCGGCGTTCCCGTCGTCGTCGAGGTCGACGTCGATGCACGGGATGATCCGCTTCGTGAGGGTCATACGTTCGATAGCCCCGAACCGGGTTTCATGGTTTCGCCTGTTCGCGTGAGCGTCGTCACACCGGAGGCGACGACTGCCGCGCGCACCCCGTCGCTCGACTGTTCGCCGGGGTTCCGCACACCCGTTCACCGCTTCCAGCCGCTGACGGTTCCCCCGCCGTAGAGCCACGATCGGATGCGGCTCACGACCGAGTGCAGCAGGACGAACAGCACGAACACGTACGCGAGGCCGACGACCGCCTGCGCCGTCGGGTCGACTCGCGCGGCGACCGCCGGGAGGACGTACCGGAAGTAGAGGTACCCCCCACCGACGACCCCGCCGAGGCTGATGGTGGCGACGGTGACGGTGTAGCAGGCGAACACCGACCACCAGATACTCTCGGCGATGTACTCGTTTCGCTGTGCCGATCGCTGGACGCGTCGGAGGAGCGCATCGCGACTTCCGGGGACCATGCACTCGCGTCCCGGTGTGCCGATGAAAACTCTGGCGGCCGTTCCCGGAAGAGGCGCGTTCGGCAGTCGTGGTGGTGAAGAAGACCTTCGGCGGCCGCGGCATCGGTGCGTTGTCCCGCCGTCGCGCTCGATGCCGATGCGGACCACGGCAGATTAAGTGGCAGCGCCCCGGTTCTCGGGGCAGGAACCATGGCCGATCACCACGACCACGACCACTACAAGGAGTTCGACTACGACCGCGTTACGTCCCCGATGCAGGAGGTCACGAGCGGACAGGCGACCACCGGAGCGGTCGTCGCACTCGTCGGCGTCCTCGTCGTCTTTGGGCTGCCGCTGCTGCTGGTCTGACTGCGGATCACCCGGTCCCGTTCACGCGAACCGTGACCGTTCCGTCTCTCCAGGACGGGCTCGCGCCCCTCACGAACCGTTCGTCGCCGAGCAGTAGCACGACCGTCTCCGGCGCGGGACGCGCGAGTCGTACCGTCGACGCGTTCGCCGGGCGGCTCTCTCGCCACGTCCCGAACGCCTCGGCGAACGCCGTCGCGTTGGCCCCGTCGTCGAACCGGATCGCCCACGCGTAGCCGGTTCGCGTCGACCCCTCATCGTCGGCCCCGACGAACCGCCGTCGAACGTCGTTCCCCCAGCCGTGGGCGGCGTCCGCCGCCGCCGACTCGTCGACCCCCGTTTCGAGCACGACTCGAACGAACAGCTCCCCGTACGTGTCCGTCGTCTCCGGATCGCTCGTCCAGCCGTCCTCGGGCGCGTCGCGGACAGTCAGGGGCACCACGGGTTCGCTCCCCGGTGGCCGGTCGTGGAGCAACTCCTCGGCGGTGCGCGGCGGGTCATCGTAGACTTCGCGCACCTCGCCGGGATCGGAGACGCGCGCGTCGACGTATCGCTCGCCGGCGAGATACGGCGCGACGCCGAGTCGCTCGGCCGGCGACCCTCGGGCGGCTCGCGCCCGCAGCGACGCGGTCGGCTGCGGGGCCTCCGGCGCGTATCGACGGACGTACGCCCCCTGCACGTAGGTCGCCGACCCCTCGACGATCGCCGCGCGTAGCAGCCGCTCGGCTGTCGATCCGGGCGGCACGGCCGCGGTTCCGGCGAGCCGCTCGAACGCGCCGGTCCGGTACTGAACGACGTGGACGGACTCGTGTGCCAGTGTCGACTCCGCGTCCGACGCGTTTCCGAGGGCCGCCTCGTTGACGACGACCGATTCCGGCGTCGCGACGTACGCCGCCGCGGTGACGGCGTGCTCCCGCTCCTCGGCCACTCGGAAGCCGAGCAGCCGGTAGAACTCGGGGTACTCGCTCCCGCCGAGCCGCATCGACTCGTTCGGCTCGACGCGGACGACCGACGGCGGCTCGACCGTCGGTCGATCCATGGCCACCGCCACGCGGGCGAACACCAGGTCGAACTCGACCGGCAGCGAACCGCCGGCCACGCGGACCTCGTGTTCCTCCGCGAGCGCTCGCGGCGACGCCGTCGATGCCGTCGCCGACGCCGTGGGCGAGGCCTGCAGGGTCGGCGAGACCGACGAGACCGACGGATCGGGCGGAGTTGCCGAGTTCCCGGTCTCCGTCTCCGGATCCGTGGGCGCGGAGTCTCCGTCGGTCACTGGCGGCGTCGCCGCGGGAGCCGCACAGCCGGCGGCGACCAGCAGCGCGGCGAGGAGAAGCGTCCGGAGGGGCACGATTTATTGTCAACGGTACAATCAAAAAGCGTTCGTTCGATTCCCACGGTCTCACACCCCTGTAACGGCCGACCTCGCGACTGAACCGGCCGATCTCGTGAACGGCGTCGTCAGTCCAGTTCGCGTTCGATGACCGCGCGGAGGTCGCGGATCGACGCGGCGTCGTACCGCACCTCCGCGTCGTCAACCGTCAACGAGAGCGTTCCGTCGGCGGTCGCCTCGCCGAGCGACTCCACCGGCGCGACGCCCTCGAACGCGTCGCGGACCGCGTCGGGATCCGTCGTCTCGATCACCGCGCGGCCGGGGGTCTCGTCGAACAGCGCGAGCGCGTCGTCGAGCGCGACGTCCGCGCCCGCCTCGCCGGTCACCATCTCCGCGAGCGCCACCGCGAGGCCGCCGTGGCTCACGTCGTGGACCGCGAGCGTGTCGTCGCGGTCCGCGACGGCCGCGAGGGTCCGCAGGACCGCCGGCGCGTTCTCGGGAAGGTCCGGGAAGCGATCAGTTCCGGTCGCCTGCGCGAGGAACTCGGAGCCGCCCAGTGCGCCGCCGGCCGCGCCGACCGCGAGCACGGTACCCTCGCCGTCGAACGCCGCCGGGGGCGCCGAGAACCCCGCCGTCGTTCCGATGACCGCGAGCGTCGGCGTCGGCGGGATCGGGCCGGCGACGGAGTCGTTGTACAGCGAGACGTTGCCGCCGACGACCGGGATCGAGAGGTCCGCACACATCTCCGCGAGGCCGTCGACGGCGGCCGCGAAGCCGCCGTAGACGTCGGGTTTCTCCGGATTCCCACCGTTGAGGCAGTCGACGGCCGCCAGCGGCGTCGCCCCCTTCGCCGCGAGGTTCGTGGCGTTCTCCAGCGCGACGGCGCGGGCGCCCTCGTACGGCGCCGCCTCGGTCCACCGCGGTTCGGATCCCGAGGACAGCGCCAGGCCGAGCGGTTCGCCCGCGTCGGTCTCGGCCTCGCGGATCGCCATCACGGCGGCGTCGTCGCCCGGAGGCACCGCGGTGCGGACGCCGACCTCGTGGTCGTACTGCCGGTACACCCAGCGCTTGCTCGCTGTGTTGGGGTTGCCGACGACCGCCTCGAACGCCGCTCGCAGGTCGTCGACGGCTCCCTCCCGACCGCCGTCGTCGCCGGCATCGGAGTCGGGGTCGACGAGCGCGGGCAGATCGCGCTCGGGTTGGCTCGGATCCTCCCGCGGAAGATCGTTCATCGGCGCGCCGTCGGCGAGGTACCCCGCGGGGGCGTCGACGACCGTCTCGCCCTCGAACGTGCACACGTAGTTGCCGTCGGTCACCTCGCCGATGACCGAGCAGCCGAGGTCGAATCGCTCGGCCAACTCGGCGACGCGGTCGGTGTCCTCGGGCCGGATCTCGTACACCATGCGCTCCTGACTCTCCGCGAGGAGGATCTCCATGGCGTTCATGTTCGGCTCGCGCTGGTGGACGCGGTCGAGCGCGATGTCGGCGCCGAGGCCGCCCTTGGCGACCAACTCGGATGACGCCCCGCCGAGTCCGGCCGCGCCGAGGTCGCGTGCGGCGACGAGCAGGCCCTCGTCGACGAGCGCCTCGTTACACTCGATGAGCCGCTTCTCGGCGTACGGGTCCCCGACCTGCACCGCGGGCCTGTCCTCCGTCTCCGCGTCCTCCGCGAGGTCCTCGGAGGCGAAGGAGGCGCCGCCGAGACCGTCGCGGCCGGTCGCGTTGCCGACGAGAACGAGCTTGTTACCGGGCGTCTCGGCCGTCGCGGTGACGAGTCGGTCCGGCGTCGTCAGGCCGACGCAGGCGACGTTGACGAGGGGGTTCCCCTCGTAGCCGTCGTCGAACGCGACGGAGCCGGCGACCGTCGGAACGCCGATGCAGTTGCCGTAGTGGCTGATCCCCTCGACGACGCCCTCGAACAGGTACCGCGAGTGTTCGCGGTCGAAGCCGCCGAAGTACAGCGAGTCCGCGAGCGCGATGGGGTACGCGCCCATCGACATCGTGTCGCGGACGATCCCCCCGACGCCGGTCGCGGCGCCGTCGAAGGGATCGACGTACGAGGGGTGGTTGTGGCTCTCGATACCGAGCGTTGCGTACGTCTCGTCGTCGAGGGCGACGACCGCGGCGTCGTCGCCGGGACCGATCACCACGTCGTCCGACTCGCTGTCGAACGCCGACAGCAGCGGACGAGACGACCGGTACGCGCAGTGCTCGCTCCAGAGGTTCTCGAACAGCGCGGCCTCGGCTCGGGTCGGCTCCCGGCCGAGCTCCGCCTCCACCAGTTCCCGATCCGCGTCGGCGAGGGGCATTCACATGTGCGGTCAACACGGCCGGCAAAATGGCTTTCTATATGCACGGTCGTGCCTATCGCCGCCACCGTCGACGGCGTATCCGATCGGACCGGGTCGCTTTTCTACGGTCCGCGAGTACGTGTGACCGTGCTATCGGTCGAGCTGCACAGTCACTCGGCGCTCTCGCACGACGGCCGCGACCCTGTCGACATGCTCCTCGAACAGGCGGCCGCCGTGGGCCTCGACGCGCTCGCGGTCACCGACCACGACGAACTCGACGCGAGCCTCGAGGCCGTCGAGCTGGCGGACGACTACGGACTCGTCGGCATCCCCGGAATGGAGGTCACGAGCGCCGCCGGCCACGTACTCGCGCTCGGGATCGAGGAGCTGATCCCCGCCGGGCTCGACTACGAGGAGACGCTCGACCGGATCCACGATCAGGGGGGGCTCGCGGTCATCCCGCACCCGTTCCAGAAGTCGCGCCACGGCGTCGCACCGCACATCTCGACCGAACAACTGGCGAACGCGGACGCCATCGAAGTGTACAACTCGCGGCTCCTGACGGGGCGATCGAACCGGCAGGCGGAGTCGTTCGCGGTGAACCACGGGGTTCCGATGACCGCCGGGAGCGACGCGCACATCGCGGAGATGGTCGGACAGGCGGTCACCCAGGTCGGCGCCGACGAGCGCTCGGTGGCCGCGATCCTCGACGCGGTCCGCGACGGTCGAACCAGCGTCGTCGGCAAGCGGACGCCGTGGTACATCTCCTTCCGGCAGGCCGCCGGTGGCGCGAAGCGACGTATCGGCCGCCGCGTCGACGATCTCCTGTGACTCGCGAGCGTGACCCCGGGACGACTTCCCTCGACGGTGACCTCGCCGATCCTACCCTCGTCCGCGACGCGCTGGCGGACGGAGACCCGCTCCCCGGGACCGGCGGGTTCGCCGGGCTCGCCGACGGGACGCTCGTTCGGGACGTCCTCGGTCGTCGACCCTTGTTCGTGGAGCGCGACGACCCGGACCGCTGGAGCCGCAGCCTCGCGGGTCTGGAGCGCCCGCGCTCGTTGCCCGCGGGGTCCATACTCGACATCGAGGGCGAGCGACGCGTCTGGTCGCTGCCCGACCCGGAGGCGTCCGCGGCCGACCCCGCGCTCGAAGCGGTCACCGAGGCCGTCGAACGGAGCGTTCGCGCGGTCGACTCCGACGGGCTCGCGGTCGCGTTCTCCGGCGGCGTCGACTCGGCGCTCGTCGCCGCCGGCGTCACCGAGGCGCCGCTGTACGTCGCCGGGTTCGAGGGCGCCCACGACGTGGCCGCCGCTCGTGCGGCCGCGGAGGCGATGGACCGCGACCTGCGGGAGGTGACGCTCTCACACGCCGACCTCGAACGTGCCGTTCCGGAGATCGTCGCGGCGACCGGGCGGCGCAACCCGATGGACGTCGCCATCGCGCTGCCGCTGTATCTCGTCGGCGAGCGCGCCGCCGACGACGGACACGACCGCCTCGCCGTCGGGCAGGGAGCCGACGAGTTGTTCGGCGGGTACGCGAAGGTCGTCGACCCGGCGGACGATCACCGGGTCGACGCCGACACCGTGCGCGGTGCCCGTCGCGAGACGGTCCTGTCGCTCCCCGACCAACTGGAGCGCGACGTGCTCGCGCTCCGGGCCGCCGGCGTCGAGCCGGTCGCGCCGCTGTTGCACGACCGCGTCGTTAGTGCGGCGCTGGCGCTCCCCGGTAGCCTCCTCGTCGCCGACGGCGAACGGAAAGTGGCGCTCCGCGCGGCCGCCGAGGGACTCGTCCCCGATCGGGTCCGCTCGGCGGAGAAGAAGGCCGTCCAGTACGGCACCTACGTCTCGCGTGAACTCGACCGCCTCGCGCGGCAGGCGGGGTTCAAGCGTCGCATGGACGACCACGTCGGTCGCTACATCGCCGACCTGTGTGGCGACGCGTACCGCTCCCGCGACGAACGATAGCGAGTGCTGACCGGAGCGGTCGCTGTCGGATGGAGTTCGCTGACAGGCGACACCGCTTCGCGGGTCCGTTCGACCGACGCGGTGTCACACTCCCGCTGAGCGTCGGTAGTTCCCGGCTACTCGATGGAGGCAGTGGTTCCACTTCGGTATCTAAACGTTCGGGTCGTTCGCCGCGTCGAAAGTCACCGCTCGGTGGCCGCACGAACCGTCTCGATCGCCTCGATCCCGATCTCCGTTGTGTCGCTGTCTACGTCGCTCTCGCGGAGGTCTTTCGGCGTGTACCACGCCCACGCCTCCGGACCGACCTCGTCGTCGCCGTCGGGGTCGATCGCTCGGTCGTCGACGGCGGCGAAGTACACGTGGTCGATGTGCTGGTGGCCGACCGTGCCGTCGTCGTGGACGTTGATGTCGTACAGCATCGTGTGCCGGGGGGACGGGAGCGTCATCCCGGCCGGGGCCTCGATGTCGCGGGTGTCGTCGACGAGCGTGGGGTCGAGCCCGGTCTCCTCGCGGGCCTCGCGCAGTCCCGCCTCGTGGGGGACCTCGTCGTGGTCGACGTGGCCGCCCGGCGGGATTCGGATCCCGAGCGACGGGTGCTCGTGCAGCGCGGTCGCGCCGTCGTGGACGAGATAGACGGTCGCGGTGAAGTGGCGCGTGGTCTCCATACGCGTGGCTGGCGGGTGTGCGGCTTCGGGGTTACGAAAGCGTCACACGTTCAGGTAGTCGATCCGGATCAGCCGAGCTGGACTTCTTCCTCGGCCTCGAGCAGCTCGTGGTACCGGTTGCGGATGGTGACCTCCGAGATGTTCGCCACCTCGCTCACCTCGCTTTGGGTCACCTTCTCGTTAGTGAGCAGCGACGCGGCGTAGACGGCCGCGGCCGCGAGGCCGACTGGCGACTTGCCCGAGTGGACGCCCTCCTGTTTGGCCGTCTGGAGGAGCTGGCGGGCACGTCGTTCGGACTCGTCGGACAGGTCCAGGTCCGACGCGAACCGCGGAACGTAGCTCTCGGGGTCCGCCGGCTGGATCTCCAGCTTCAGCTCGCGGACGACGTAGCGGTACGTCCGCGCGATCTCGTCCTTCTCGACGCGGGAGACGTTCGTGATCTCGTCGAGCGACCGCGGCGTTCCGGCCTGTCGGGCGGCCGCATAGAGGCTCGCGGTGGAGACGCCCTCGATGGAGCGCCCGGGGAGGAGGTCCTCGTCGAGCGCGCGGCGGTAGATGACCGAGGCGGTCTCGCGGACGTTGTCCGGCAGGCCCAGCGCCGAGGCCATGCGGTCGATCTCGCCGAGCGCCTGCTTGAGGTTGCGCTCCTTCGAGTCGCGCGTGCGGAACCGCTCGTTCCACGTGCGCAGCCGCTGCATCTTCTCTCGCTGGCGGCCGGACAGCTGGTTGCCGTAGGCGTCCTTGTCCTGCCAGCCGATGTTGGTCGACAGCCCCTTGTCGTGCATCATGTTCGTCGTGGGGGCGCCGACGCGGGACTTCTGGTCCTTCTCCTTGGAGTCGAACGCGCGCCACTCCGGCCCGTGATCGATCTCGTCCTCCTCGACGACGAGGCCGCAGTCCCGGCAGACGGTCTCGCCGCGCTCGGAGTCGTTCGTCAGCTTCCCGCCGCACTCCGGGCATTCGAGCTGTTCTCCCTCCGACTCGGACTGCGTCTCGTCCTCGCCGGCGGTGGTGGTGCGCGATCGGTCGTCCGTGTAACTTCGGACGTTCTCACTCATTGTTAGGATGTGTTGAAATCGGAGACTCAAGGCTCCGATGGGGGGTTCGCCGTACCAGTTACAGGGGCGGAAGCAACTTATATCTGCTGGCGGATTTTCGCCGTCTTCGGGCCCGAATTCCGCCAATCGAGGTGCGTTCGGCTCCACCTAATTCCGCCGGGTCGAGAGCACCGTGCTCGGAGAGCCGACCGTGGACGATCCCGAGGCGGCCACGGCGGTCTCGAGGTGGATCCTGACGGCGTCGAAGCGAACCCGACCGGAGGGACGACCGGATCCATGACCGCAGTCGGGGGTATCGAAACCCTTACTCGCGGTCCGTGGCACTCCCCGTACATGACAGCGACGGACGAGGGCGCCGAGTCGGAGGCCGACGCCGGCGTCGTCGACCCCGACGAGGTCCGCCACGTCGCCGACCTCGCCCGGGTCGACCTCGACGACGAGGAGGCGACGGCGTTCGCCGAGCAGTTCGCGGACGTGCTCGACTACTTCGCGGCGCTCGACGAGGTGCCCGAGGTCGCGGACGAGCCGGATCTGGTGAACGTGATGCGCGCCGACGAGGTGCGCGACGGCCTCTCCCAGGAGGAGGCGCTCGCGAACGCGCCCGACTCGGAGGCGGGCTTCTTCAAGGGGCCGAAGGTCTCATGAGCGCCGACGACGCCCGAGACGGCGACTCGACCGACGACCTGAACGCGTTCGTCACCCGGGAGACCGTCGAGGGCGACGCGGACGGTCCCCTCGCGGGGAAGACGGTCGCCGTGAAGGACAACATCTCGACCGAGGGGATCCGGACCACCTGCGGCTCCGCGATGCTCGCGGAGTACGTGCCGCCGTACGACGCGACGGTCGTCGAGCGCCTGCGGGAGGCCGGCGCGACGCTCGTCGGCAAGGCGAACATGGACGAGTTCGGCATGGGCGGCACGACCGAGACCTCGGCGTTCGGCCCTACGAAGAACCCCGTCGACCCCGAACGCGTCCCGGGCGGCTCCTCGGGCGGCTCCGCGGCTGCCGTCGCCGCGGGCGAGGCGGACCTCGCGCTCGGCTCCGACACCGGCGGCTCGGTTCGCAACCCCGCCGCGTTCTGCGGCGTCGTCGGGATCAAGCCGACGTACGGCCTCGTCTCGCGGTACGGCCTCGTCGCGTACGCCAACTCGCTGGAGCAGATCGGGCCGCTGGCGAACACGGTCGAGGACGCGGCCACGCTGCTCGACGCCATCGCCGGCCCCGACGAACACGACGCGACGACGCGGTACGACGCCGCGGAGGGCGGCGCGCCCGGCGCGACCGACGTTCCGGACGACGTCCATCCCGCCGACGCGACCGAGTACGCCGCGGCCGCCGACGGCGACGTGGACGGGATGACCGTCGGCGTTCCGACGGAACTGGTCGAGGGGGCCGACGACGAGGTCGTCGCGGTGTTCGAGGACGCGCTGGCGGACCTGGAGGCGCGGGGCGTCGAGACGGTCGAGGTGTCGCTGCCCTCCGTCGAACACGCGGTGCAGGCGTACTACGTCATCGCGATGTCGGAGGCGTCCTCGAACCTCGCGCGCTTCGACGGCGTTCGGTACGGCGTCGACGGCGGCGAGGGCAACTGGAACGAGTCGTTCGCGGCCGCCCGCGAGGAGGGCTTCGGAGACGAGGTGAAACGCCGGATCCTGCTGGGGACGTACGCCCTCTCGGCGGGCTACCACGACAAGTACTACGAGAAGGCGCAGGACGCCCGCGCCTGGGTGAAACGGGACTTCGACGAGGCGTTCGCCGAGGCGGACGTGCTCGCGACGCCGACGATGCCCGTGCTCCCCCCGAAGCGCGGCGAGAGCCTCGACGACCCGCTCTCGCTGTACCTGATGGACGCGAACACGGTGCCGGTGAACCTCGCGAACCTCCCGGCGATCTCGGTGCCGGCGGGCGAGGCCGAGGGCCTCCCGGTCGGGATGCAGTTCGTCGGCCCCGCCTTCGGCGAGGAGGCGATCATCCGCGCGGGCAGCGCCGTCGAGGAGTAGCGCCGCGGCCGCGCGGAACCGTGAAGTCGCCCCGGCGTCACCCTCCGACATGGACAGCCTCCAGCATATCGTCCCCGGCGCTCACGGGGTTTCCTACGCGGTCGTCGTCGCCCTCGGCGGCGTCGCCGGCGCGGGACTGCTCGGGCTCGGGTTGGCCGCGTTCCTGCGCCGGCGCTCCCGGTCGTACCTGCTGGTCGCGCTCGCGCTCGGCGCGCTCGCGGCGCGGGCCGGCCTCGCGGCGGGTGCCGCGTTCGGCCTCGTCGGCGTCGACGCCCACCACTTCGGCGAACACCTCCTCGACGTGGTGATGGCGGCGCTCGTCGTCGCGGCGGTGTACTACGCACGGTCGGTCGGGTCGGAGGTGTCGTCGTGAGCGACCCCGCCGTCCCGCCGACCGGTCGGTCGACGCGCGAACGTATCGCCGAGTACGTGCGCTCACACCCCGGTATCCACTTCAACGAGCTCGTTCGGCGGCTGGATCTCGCGCCCGGACAGGCGCAGTACCACCTCCGCCGGCTCGACCGCGACGACCGCGTCGTCGGCGAGGAGGTCTCCGGCCGAACTCACTACTTCGACCCCGCGGTCGACCCTCCCGAACGTCGCCGTCTCGCGCTGTTTCGTCGGGAGACCGCCCGCGACGCCGTGCTCGAACTGCTCGACGGTCCCGCCCGCCCGGGGGCGGTTGCGGACGGGATCGGCGTCGCCCGGAGCACGCTGGAGTGGCACCTCGACGGCCTCACGGACGCCGGGGTGGTCGAGAAGTGCCGCGACGAGCGCGGCCGGGTCACGCTCGCGCTGACGGATGCCGAGGCGACCGTCCGAGACCTCCGTCGGATCGAGCCGTCGATCCCGGATCGACTGCTCGACCGCTTCACTCGGCTGGTCGACGCGCTGCTGGAGTAGGCCATACGGTCCGATGTCGACCCCCGCGTTCGACGCCCGCACCACAACCCCCTTCTCCGCGACCCCGCTAGGGCGAGTATGACAGACGCGGACGCCAACGGCCCCGCCGCCGACGAACTCTCGGGCGGCGATGACTCCGCGGATCCGTCGCTCGACGGCCTGTCGCGGCGCGAGGCGCTCAAGGCCGCCGTCGCCGTCGGCGGCGCCGCCGGCCTCGCCGCCTGCGTCGACCGCCTCGACGACGAGGAGCCGGTGCCGACCGGCGACGGCGCCGACGGTCACCCCGAGCGCCAGTACGGCTGGAACGACCACGTCCGGACCGACGACGCGGGGAACTGGCAACTCCCCCGCCACCAGACGCTCCTGTACCTCTCACTGCCGGCCGAGGGGCCGCCGAGCGAGGCCGACCGCGAGACGGTCCGGGGCGCGCTCGACGCGCTCGACGAGGCGTACGCCTGGAGCCACGAGGGACTGCTTCACTCGGCGGCGTACTCCCCGGCGTACTTCGACCGGTTCGAGGCGGATCTGGCGGTTCCCGACGACGTGTCGCTCCCGGCTCCGACGCCCCTCGCGGACTACGAGACCCCCGAGTTCGACACGCAGGACGCGCTCGTCCACCTCGCGTCCGACCGCCCGGACGCGCTGTTGGCGGCCGAGGAGGCGCTCCTCGGGGAGGCGGACGAGGCCAACGGCGTGTCGTTCCCCTCGGCGCTGACCGACGCGCTCGAACTCGCCGACCGTCGGACGGGCTTCTTCGACCCGGGGATGCCCCACGAGAAGGCCGACGAGCTCTCGGGGGTGCCCGAGCCGAACCCCGTGCCCGAGGACGCGCCGCTGTTCATGGGGTTCATCGCGGGGTTCCGGGGGAACCAGGCGACCGAGGACGCCGTCGCGATCGGCGAGGGGCCGTTCGCCGAGGGGACGACGAAGTCCGTCGGCAACTGGCGCCAGCGCCTCGCCGACTGGTACGGCGAGCAGGACCGCGACCAGCGGGTGATGGAGCTGTTCTCGCCGGGCCACGCCGCGGGAGACCTCGTCGAGGGCGTCGGGACGAACCTCGGCGACGACTCGGGGATCGACCGCTTCCTCGACTCGGTCGTCGAGGACGCGACGGAGTACGGCCGCGTCGGCCACGCACAGAAGGCCGCGCGGAAGAACCGCGACGCGGACGGGAACCCGCTCCTGCTTCGCCGCCACTTCGAGTCGGCCGACGGGGACGTTGCGAGCCTCCACTTCCCGTCGCTCCAGCGCTCCATCGACCAGTTCGAGACCGTCAGGCGCTCGATGAACGGCGTCGACGCGACGGAGGCGACCCCGGCGGTCCGACAGCGCGTCAACAACGGCATCCTCGAGTACATCTTCCTGCGTCACCGCGGCTACTTCCTCGTCCCGCCGCGGTCGCTGCGTGCGCTCCCGACGCCCGACGGCACCGGGAGTTGAGTCCCCGGCAGAGAACACAACACGTGACCGATGCCGCGAGCGGTCCCGTTCAGAACTCGACGAACGCGACGACCGCTCCGATCACGGTCAGTGCGGCACCGACGGCGACGCCGACGCCCCGCGTGCCGTCGGTGAGCACGTCCTCGTGGGCCAGCAACAGCACGCCAGAAACGAACAACACTCCCGCGAGGACGATCCCGAGCCCGGTCGGGGACGCCCCGGCGAGCGGTCCGCTCGGGGTCGCCGTGGGGTGGCCCGGGTGCGCGATCGCGCGCTGGGGAGCCGTTCCGACCGCGAACGCCGCCACGAACGCGGCGACAGTCGATATCCGTCTCATCGTTCGCCCCGACACCCGGCGGGCATAACTCGGTTACGACCCGGAGGCCCTCGGCGATGGTCGGAACCCTTCCACCCAGACCCTTCCCCGGAGCGTGTGTTCGACCGCCGTACCGCCGGTTCGAAGGCCGAACGGCGATTCGACAGGTGTACCAGAACCCCCTTTCGTCGCCGTCACCGATCCCGGGTATGGACAGACGTACGTTCCTCGGGAGCGCGGCCGCGACGGCGTCGGCCGCCGCGCTCGGGGGGATCTCCGGATGCCTCGGCTTTCAACTCTCATCGAGCGACGGGATCGCCGGCGAGCCGCCGCTCGTCGAGGACCGGCCCGACGGCGTCTACCTCCCGAGCCACGTCGAGGGGATGACCATGGCCGGAACGGGTGAGGCGGGCGACTACCGGGTCGCCGTGTTCTATTCCTACGCGCACCGCTTCTGGAACGTCAACGGGGAGTCGGTCGAGCGGACGGACGTCGGCTCCGACGACGACGTACATCTCATGGCGAGCGTCTGGGACCCCGAGACGGGGACGGTCCTGCCGGAGACCGGCGTCTCGGTGGAGGTCGAGAAGGACGGCTCGCTCGTCTCACAGGAGGTGATCTATCCGATGCTCTCCCAGCCGATGGGCACCCACTACGGCGGGAACTTCGGGCTCGACGGCGACGGCACCTACACCGTGAACGTCTCCGTCGGGGGCGTCCGCACCCGCCGAACGGGCGAGTTCCGCGACCGCTTCGGCGACCCGGCGGAGGTCGCGGTCGAGATGGAGTACAGCCAGTCCGCACGCGACGAGATCTCCTTCCGGACGCTGGAGAACGCGGGCGACCGGGACGCCGTCGAGCCCATGGAGATGGAGATGATCCCCGACGGGACGGCGCCGCCCGTCGCCGACCTTCCCGGCGAGGTCCTCGGCGACGTGAACAGCAACGACGCGATACTCGTCGCGACGGTCCTCGAGGAGTCGCCCGAGGGGATCGACGCGGATGGACGGTACCTCGCCGTGTCGGCTCGAACCCCGTACAACCGGATGCTGATCCCGGCGATGGGGCTGGAGGCGACGCTCGCCCGCGACGGGGAGGAGTCGTTCTCCGGGGAGCTCGCCCGGACGCTCGACCCCGACCTCTCGTATCACTACGGGGCGGCGCTGGCGGGCGCGAGCGTCGAGTCCGGCGACGAACTGACGCTGACGCCGACGGTGTGGCCGCAGATCGCCCGCCACGAGGGGTACGAGACGGCCTTCGGCGCGCTTCAGGGCGGGATGCCGGAGCGGACGCTGACCGTGGAGTAGCGACCCCGTCGGCCGTGGAGCGGCTCCCGGACGGGGCTACAGTTTCTCGGTGATCTCGTCGACGACGCTCTGTTCGAAGAAGACGACGACGTGGTCGCCCTCGCGGATCACCGTGTCACCACGCGGCGTGACGAGTCCCCCGTCGCGCGTGATCGCGCCGATGACGAGGCAGGGCGGGAAGTCGTGGATCGACTCGCTGATCGGTCGATCGACGAGCAGGGAGTCGGCGTCGATCTCGACCTCCATCACCTCCGCGCGGTCGTCCTCGATGAGGGCGACGTTCTCGGCGCCGCTCTCCTGGGTGAACCGGGTGATCTCCTCGGCGACGACCGCCCGCGGGCTGACGCCCACGTCGATGCCGACCGTCTCGAACAGGTCGACGTACGCCGTCTGGTCGACGATCGCGACGGTCCGTTCGACGCCGAGGCGGGTCGCGAGCAGGCACGACAGGAGGTTCTTCTCGTCCGAGTCGAGCGCCGCGATGAGCACGTCCGCGTCGCCGACGCGCTCGCGTTCGAGGAACCCCACGTCCGTCGCGTCCGACTGCATGACGACCGTCTCCGGGAGTTCCTCGGCGAGCTTCCGGGCGCGGTCCTCGTCCTGTTCGATCAGCCGGGGGGAGAAGCCTCGCTCGCCGAGCAGACGGGCGGTGTGATAGCCGATCTCCGACCCGCCGACGATGACGACCTCCTCGCCGGTTCCGACGTGCTCCTCGGGTGCCACGTCGGCGGCGAAGCCGCGAACGCTCCCCGGCGACCCGATGACGACCATGCGGTCGTTCGCCTCGATCAGCGTCTCCCCGCGGGGGATGACGACCTCGTCCTCGCGGATGATCGACGCGAACGTCAGCGAGTCGAAGCGGTCGGCCTCGCTGACGGTCTGGCCGACGAGCGGGCTCTCCTCGCTCACCACGAACTCCGCCATCTGCACCATGCCGTCGGCGAAGGGATCCACGTCGCGGGCGGCCGGCAGGCCGATGACCCTGACGATGGACTCGGCGGTGAGCAGGTTCGTACACACCATGAAGTCGATCCCGAACGCCTTGCGTGAGCGCTCCCACGTCCGGAGATACTCCGTGTGTTTGATCCGGGCGATCGTGAACGCGTCGCTGACCGCCTTCGCCGTCGAGCAGGCCACGATGTTCGTCTCGTCGTCGTCGGTCGAGGCGACCATCATGTCGGCGTCCCCGATACCGGCCTCCTCCAGCGTCGAGACGACGGTCCCGTCGCCGTTGATCGTCAACACGTCCAGCGCGTACGTCAGCTCCTCGCAGCGCTCCTCGTCCCGTTCGATGATCACCACGTCGTGGGCGTCCGCGAGATCGGCCGCGATGCTCTCGCCGACCTGTCCCGCGCCGACGATCACGACTCGCACGGCGCGACCACCTGTTGCATGGACGCCCCTGTTCGTCGGAGGCGAATGAGCGTTCCGGAGTCTCGACAGCCCATGCGAGGGGGTGTTCCGACGCCGGGTCGGCGCAGTCGGGCGGTCGGCGGTTCGACCGATCAGGCTCCGGGGGGCGGACCGCTCAAAGCGACTCCGTGTCGTCCCGAACGTCGAGGCGTACGTCCCGTTCGCGACCCTCAAGATCGGAGACCGCCCGGCGGACCACGCGCTCGGCCTCCTCCGTGACGAGGTCCTTCACTCGGTCGAGGACCCACCCGAACGAGACCAGCGGCGGCAGCGACACCGACGAGGAGTCGGCGGAGTCCGCGTCGAAGTTGATCTCCAACGTGACGCGACACCCCTCCTCGGCGTCGGTGGGGGCGTCCGACGGAAGCTCCTCCAACGGTTCGATCCGCCACGATCCGTGCGCGTCGATGTCCTTCACGATCCGCCAGTCGATCCGCGTCGGCGGGTCCACGTCCGTCACCTCCGAGCGGGCGGTGTAGGTGAGCTTCCACCACGCGAACCGGAGCGCGTAGCGTGACCCCGGGCCCCCGTCGCCGCGCGTCCGCGAGACGCGGTCGAGGTACTCGGTGTACCGCTCGTAGCGCGGGAAGTCCACGAGGAACTCGTACGCCTCCTCGGGGGCGACGTACACGTCCGTCGAGACGACGAGCTCGTCCATGTCACCGGATCCGGCGGCCGAGAGGTAAGGGTTCGGGCTGCGCGGACGACGACACCGACGGCCCCGATCGTTTTGGCCTCCCAAAAAATCGACGGCCTTTTATTTGTTTAGGTTGGCCGAAACGGTATGGACCTGAACCGAAGAACGCTGCTCGGTGCGGGCGCGAGCGCGGTGGCGGCCGGCCTCGCCGGCTGTGCCGGCTCCGGAGACGACGGCACCGAGTCCCCCGAGTCCGACGAGGACGGATCGACCACGGAACCCGACGCGACGACGACGGCCCCGCCCGAGGACACCAGCTACACGGTGACGATGGCACCCGTCGGCGACGTGACTTTCGAGACTGTTCCGGAGACGTTCACCGTCTACGAGTCCGGGTACGCGGACATGGCGGCCGCGCTCGGCAAGGGCGACGATCTGCTCGCGGTCGGCAACACGGCCCGCTACTACACGGACCACTACGACGAACTCGACGGCGTCTCGGTGAACGAGGAGCCGACGCAGCTGCTGGGCGACTCCTTCGCGATCGACCGCGAGCTGTTCTACGAGCTGGACAGCGACGTGCACCTCATCGACCCGGAGTGGCTGATCAACAACGGGTTCTTCAAGCTCGAACGGTCCGACGTCGACACCGTCGTCGAGGACGTGGGCCCGTTCATCGGGAACACCATCTTCCGGCGGACGGACCCGTGGCACGACTACCGCTACTACACGCTGTACGAGGCGTTCGAGAAGGTCGCGCAGGTGTTCCAACGAACCGACCGCTACGAGGCCGTGAAAACGGTCCACGACGACGCCATCGCGGAGGTGAGCGCGAGTCTCCCGAGCGCGGATCAGCGACCGAACGCCCTGCTGTGTTTCGGCGCCACGGACCAGCCGGAGCAGTTCTCCCCCTACCGGCTGACGGATCGCGGGACGAACAAGAAGCAGTTCCGCGACCTGGGGATCTCCGACGCGCTCGCGGGCACCGGCGTCAGCGGGCTCTCGACGAACGACCGCGGTCAGATCGACTACGAGACCATGCTCGAGGTCGACCCGGACGTGCTTCTCGTCCGCGGCCACGAGACCAAGACCGAGGAGGAGTTCCGGAACACGGTCGTCTCCTTCATGGAGGACCACGACGTCGCCTCGGAACTGACGGCGGTCCGGGAGGGACGCGTCTTCCGCGGCGGCCCGATCTACCAGGGCCCCCTCCAGCACCTGTTCAACCTCGAACGGTTCGCGAACCTGCTGTTCCCCGAGCAGTTCTCGGGCGAGTTGTTCTCACGTGACGACCTCGCGGCCGCGGTCCGGGGCGAGGCCTGAACTGAGCCGCCGGGTCAACCGACGAACGGGACCCCGCGACGGCCGTCGACGCGATCACCGCGCCCGAGGAGGACGAGTGCCCTCACTGGGGCAACGCGACTCCGCCGGGCGCGCCGATGTGCCAGTCAGCGGGTCGCCGCGCTGATAATTTTTTAGGCCGACCGAAAGCCATATGCGTGGCTGGGCGAACCGCGTTCGTATGACCGATTCAACCGAGGGCAGCGGACCGTCCCGACGCGAGTTCGCGAGACTCGGCGGCGCGGTCGTCGCCGGCGGACTGCTCGCCGGCTGTACGGGCGAAAGCGACGAGCGATCGACGGAGAGCGAGGCGGCCACGGGGACCGCGACGGCGTCGACGACCGAGGCGACCCCCGAGGAGACGACGGCCGCAAGCGACGAGTTCGCCGTCTCGATGGCGCCGGTCGGGGAGGTGTCGTTCGAGTCCGTCCCGTCGAGCGTTTCGGTGTACAGCCTGCTGTACGCCGACATGGCCGTGGCGTACGGCGCCGGCGACGCGGTGAACTCGCTTGGCTTCGACGCGGCCGCCGGCGGCAACACCCTCGACGCCTACTACGAACGCCTCGACGGCGTCTCGTTCGACTACGGCGACCTGACGCAGCTCAACACCGGGTCCGGCGAGATCCGCGTCGAGAAGGAGCTGTTCTACGAACTGGACTCGGACCTCCACCTCATGGACCCCGCGTTGCTCGACTCCTTCGACGGCTGGAATCGCGCCGACGTCGAGGAGGTCACCGGGAACGTCGCGCCGTTCTTCGGCAACACGTACAGCCGAACGCACGGCGAGCCCCCGGAGGAGTGGCGCGACGACTACGAGTACTACACGCTGTGGGACATCGCGGAGCGGGTTTCGCGAGTGTTCGGTGCGTCCGACCGCTACGAGGAACTGGCCGCGGTCCGCGAGGGGATGATCGACCGGATCCAGTCGGACCTGCCGCCCGAGTCGGAGCGGCCGTCTGTGGCGTCGGTGATATTCGTCGACGGAACGTTCTACCCGTCGCAGATAAACGCCGACGGGTTCGCGAACGCCCACGTCAGGCCGCTGGGCGCGGTCGACGCGTTCGCCGGCACGGACGCCGGCTTCGGCACGACGTACGACTACGAGACCTTGCTGGAGGTGGACCCGGACGTCATCCTCCACCAATACGGCATCGCATCCTACTACGACGTGGCGTCGATCCGGGAGACGATCGCGGGCGACCCCGTGGGCGGGGAGCTGACCGCGATCGAGAACGGCCGGTTCTACCCGTCGGGGACCCCGGTGCAGGGGCCGCTGATGAACCTCTTCCAGCTTGAGATGACGGCGAAGCAGCTGTACCCCGAGCAGTTCGGTGAGTGGCCGGAGTACGAGCACGGGGGCCCGTACCCGGAGATCCCCGAGGGAGAGCGGCTGTTCGACCGCCAGCGCGTCGCGGAGGCGGTCGCCGGGGAGGAGTGAATGGCCGACCGCGACGTGGCGGTCGTCGGCGGCGGGCCCGCGGGCGCGACGGCCGCCGTGTTCATCGCCCGCCGTGGTCTCGACACGGTCGTCTTCGACCGGGGACGCTCCTCGATCGCCCGGTGTGCGCACCTGGAGAACTACCCGGGGTTCCCCGAGGGGATCGACGTCGAGACGCTGTACGGCTTGCTCCACGATCACGCCGAGACGGCGGGTGCCGCGGTCATCGACGACATGGTCGAGTCCGTCGAGCGTGCAGGCTCCGGGGACCCCGACGGCGACGACTCCGAACGCGAGGGGTTCATCGTCACGCCGCAGGAGGGCGACTCCGTCACGGCTCGACGCGTCGTCGCAGCGACACGCTACGACGGGGAGTACCTCCGTGGCCTCGACGACGAGGACGCCATGTTCGAGGAGTACGAGCACGGCGGGGAGATCCACGAGTCGTTCGTGCGAGACTACGCCGACCGCGACGGGACGACCCCGGTCGAGGGGCTGTACGTCGCCTCCCCCTCCGAGGAGGCGGACATGCAGGCGGTCGTCGCGGCCGGCCGTGGCGCCCGCGTCGCGCGCCGCGTCGTCGCCGACGCCCGCATCGACGACGGCTGGTGGGAGGAGGCCGCACTGGGCTACGACTGGCTGCGCCGGGAGGCGGCGCGCGACGACGAGTGGGCCGACCGCGACCGCTGGCGCGAGTGGTTCGACGATCACCACGGCGAGGACGCCCCCGTCGACCCGGCCTCCGACCGCTTCCGGCGGGTCCGGGAGTCCTTCGTCGACAACCGGCTGGCCCAGTACGTCTCCGACGAGGATGTCGCCCGGCGGACCGAGCGGGGACACGTCGCCCTCGCGGGTCACCTCGACCCGGCCGCCGTCGCCGACGCGCACGACCCTGCGGACCTGCTCGACGAACTTGACGACGACGCGATACGCGGGTACCTCGACGGTCGGGTGGGACCGCCGGGGACGGAGACCGGCAAGTGATCGGGGGTCAGGGACGGCTTTTTTGGCTAGCCTAAAGATCGGAACCACTATATTGTTTAGGCCGGCCGAATCGAGTATGGTCGAGAACGAACCATCGGACCGGACACCGACGCGCAGGGACTGCGTGAAGTACGGCGGCGCGGTCGTCGGCGGCGGTCTCCTCGCCGGTTGTACAGGCGGGAGCGACGGCGACCCCGCCACCGACACGGCCGGCGGCGACGTGGACACGCCGACCAGAACGACCGAGGACCCCTCCTACACCGTGACGATGGAGCCGATGGGCGGGGTGAGGTTCGAGAGCCCGCCCGAGCGGTGGATGGCGTACTTCAGTACCTACGGCGACATGGCCATCGCGCTCGGCCAGCTCGACGGTCTCGGCGGCCTCATCTACACCGAGAACTGGCCGACGGGCTTCTTCGACGCGCTCCCCGACGTCGACGTCGACCTCTCGGACGTCCCGCAGCTCATGGGCGAGGGCGACATCGACAAGGAGGCGTTCTACGAGCTGGACTCCGACGTCCACCTGTTCGACCCGAACTTCATCCAGCTGCTCGACGACGACTGGAGCGACGAGGACTTCGCGGAGATCGCGGAGAACGTCGGCCCCATCGTCGGCAACTCCATCCGGCGCCGCGGCGACGACTGGCACGACTACCCATACTACTCGCTGTACGAGGCGTTCGGGACGATCGCGGAGGTGTTCGACGAGCGCGAGCGATACGAGGCGCTGAAGGAAGTCCACGACGAGACGCTCTCGACGGTCCGCTCGGAGCTGCCTCCCGAGGGGGAGCGACCGAGCGTCGGCCTGCTGTCGGTCAACTCCGACTTCGAGGACGGCTCCTTCTACGCGTACCCGGTCCACGGCGGCAACGGCCACAAGCAGTACCGCGATCTGGGGATGCGCGGGGCGTTCGACGACGAGATCGACGGCAGCTACGCGCAGTGGGACTACGAACAGCTCCTGGAGGTCGACCCCGACGTGCTCCTGTTCCAGTACGGCTTCTCGCACGTCTCGACCGAGGAGTTCGAGGCGCGCATGGAGCGCATGCGAGACGATCCGGTCGGGAGCCAGCTCTCAGCAGTCCGGAACGAGCGGCTCTACCGCGGCGGCACCTCCTACCAGGGGCCGATCATCAACCTCTTCCAGACGGAGATCGCCGCCAAGCAGTTCTACCCGGAGCAGTTCGGCGAGTGGCGCGGGGTCGGCGAGACCCCCGAGGACGAACAGGTGTTCGACCACGGGCGCGTGGCCGACGTCGTCACCGGCGATATCTGACGTCGTCCGGCCCGGTCGCGCGCGACCCCGTCCGTCAGTTCCCGAACAGCCCACGACACCCCGACTCGCGACACTCAACGGATGATCGGAACCACCCTCGGCGACCTCAGACGGCACATCGAGTCGCTCGCGAACCCGTCCGGCGAGTTCCGGCTGATCTGCGCGCGAACCGGCGATCGGCCGGTGCCGGCGGACGGCCTCGCCTTCGACGGGCGGGCGACCGCGCGGGCGGCCGCACGGAGCACCGAGCAGTACCGCGCGGCCCTCCGCCGATACGACCCACAGCTCCCGGTGTACGACGTGATCGCCTGCCAAGTGACGGATGAGATCACGCCACCCGATCGCGCCGGCGCCGACGCCGAAGGCGGACCCGGAAACGGACCCGAGCGAGTCGCCGATGACGCGACCGCGCGCTCGGCGATCGACTACTGCCACACGGTCGCCGGCGTCGTGTTCGAGGCCATCGCCGACTCGCCGCACACGGCCCTACAGGACGCTATCATGGACACGTACCTGGAGTCGGCGGAGGAGCTCGACGAGCCGGACGACCTCTGTCTCCGGCTGCTGGGGAGCATCGCCGCGGAGCTGTCCGCCCGCCTCGACGGCCCGGAGCTGGTCGACGTACTGTGTGCCGCGGGCGAACGGATGCCGGTTCCCGACCTGGAGGACGACGACCCGGTCGCCGCGGCGCTCGCCGAACTGGAGTCGGCCGGCATGCTCGGCTCCTACGAGGTGTCCGCGCCGTCGGTCGACATCGACGCGTCGGCGCGCCGGTGGCACGTCGACCTCGAGGGGTACGCGCTCGCGGGCGACGACCGGCTCGTAACGCTCCCGGTCGTCGTCTCGCTGTTCCGCCGGGCGTCCGTCCGCTCGATCGCCGTCACGTCCGTCGATCGAGGGGACGAGGGTCGGTGGACGCTCACGGTGACGACGAACGGGAGCGACGACCCGACCGGCCTGACCAGCGTCCCCGGCCGGTCCTGATCCGTGTCGCCCGCTTCGACACGCTTTTCAATACTTAGGTCGGCCTAAAGTGTATGCAACGCGTGGGGATCTGTCGTGGCCGGTGAGACGCGAACGAGGGTCCCCGAGGTGGAGAGCCGGTTCGAGTGGTTCGACGCCTCGTTGGTGACCGTGATGGTCGCGAGCACGGCGGTCGTCGTAGCGTCGGGGCTCGTGCAGGTGAGCTTCGGTGCGTTCACGATGTCCGTCGGAACGGCGTGGTCCGCGGTGTTCGACCCGCTGGTGTGGACGAACCCGCAGGTGCTCCTGCGCCTGTTCCTCGGCGAGGGGTTCGGCAACGCGGTCGCGAGCGGGCTCGGCCTCTCGACGGCGACGGTCGACCTTCCGAAGGAGACGCTCATCGTCTGGCAGATCCGGATGCCGCGGGTGCTCGTCGGGGTGCTCGTCGGCGCCAACCTCGCTGTCTCGGGGGCGGTCTTCCAGGCGGTCACCAGGAACGAACTCGCGTCGCCGTTCATCCTGGGCGTCTCCGCGGGCGCGGGACTGGCGATCCTCCTGTCGCTGATCGTCTTCACCGGACTCGCCGCGTTCCTCCCCCTCGTCGCCGCCGGCGGCGGCGCCGTCGCCTTCGTCCTCGTGTACGCCATCGCGTGGAAGGGCGGAACCAACCCGGTCAGGCTGATCCTCGCGGGCGTCATCGTCTCGACGGTGTTCGGGTCGCTCCAGACGGCGCTGTTCTTCTTCGCGGACGACCTCGGCGTCGTTCAGTCGGCCATCGCGTGGACGACCGGATCGCTCACGGGCGTCGACTGGGAGCAAGTGCGGATGGCGCTCCCGTGGACGTTCATCGCGGTGCCGCTGACGCTCGTCGGAGCCAGACAGCTCAACGTCCTCCTGCTCGGCGAGCGAACCGCCCGTTCGCTGGGGATGTCCGTCGAGCGCGTTCGCTTCGCGCTGTCGGCGGTCGCGGTGCTGGCGGCCGGTACCGCGATCGCCGTCGCCGGCATCGTCGGCTTCGTCGGCCTCATCGTCCCGCACATGGTCCGCCAGCTCGTCGGCTCCGACTACAAGCGCCTCGTCGTCGCCTGCGTGTTCGCGGGCCCGGCGCTCGTCACGCTCGCGGACGTGGGTGCTCGGCTGGCGCTCTCGCCCGCACAGCTCCCGGTGGGCATCGTCACGGGTCTCATCGGCGGCCCGTACTTCCTGTACCTGATGCGCAAGCAGGACGGGCTGGGGGACCTATGACTCGCGACGACACACACGGGACCGACGGCACGGATACCGGGACGGACGCCCCGGCGGATGCCGCCCGCGGCGACGGCGGCGCCGCGGTCGAGCCGGTCGAACCGGCGGCCGACCACACGGGGAACGACGGAAGCAGGGTCAGCGAGACCGGACCCGTTGACCCTGCGACGACGAGCGACGCCCCCGAGGACTCGCCGCCGCTGTCGATCAGCGACGTCGCGCTGTCGTACGGCGACGGCGACCCCGTCGTCGAGGCCGACCGACTGGAGGTTCCCGCCGGCGAGATCACGGCGCTGATCGGCCCGAACGGGAGCGGCAAGTCGACGCTGTTGAAGTCGATGAACGCGGAGCTGTCCCCGGACCGCGGGGCGGTGACGTTCGACGGCCGGGACGTGGAGGAGTACGACACGACCGAGCTGGCCCGGAGGCTCGGCCTGCTCTCGCAGGACCACGCCGCTCCGGGGTCGACGACGGTGCGGGAGCTGGCGACCCACGGCCGGTACCCCCACCGCGGCTTCTTCGACGGGATGAGCGAGGAGGACTACCGCGCTGTCGACCGCGCGATCGAGCGCGTCGGCGTCGGGCACCTCGCCGACCGGCCGGTCGGGGATCTCTCCGGGGGGCAGGGCCAACTCGCCTGGCTGGCGATGGTGCTCGCACAGGAGACAGACGCGCTGTTGCTCGACGAGCCGACGACGTTCCTCGACCTCCACCACCAGCTCCGCGTCCTCGACGCCGTCCGCGAGCTGAATGAGGACTACGGCGTCACCGTCTGCGTGGTGCTCCACGACATCGGGCAGGCCGCCCGCTTCGCGGACAACCTCATCGCGCTCAAGGACGGCGAGCCGTACGAGTGGGGACCGCCGGACGAGGTCATCAACGAACAGCTCCTCCGTGACGTGTTCGGCGTCGAGGCCGAGGTCGGGTTCGGTCCCAACGGACCGAGTGTCACCCCGAGGCGGGCGATCGACGAGTAGCCGTAACGTTCTCGGCCTCGTCGTCCTCCGGAGGCCGTCGGTCGTCCCGCGTGCTCGTCCGGGAACGCAACGGTAAACCGTCGCCACTGCGCAGTTCCGCCGACTCCCGTGTCCGTCGTCTCGAACCTCGCGTTCATGCTCGCGCTGCTCGCCGCCGGCCTCGCCGCCCGGCGGGTCGGGCTGCTCACGCCGCGTCGCCGCGACGCGCTCACCGACGCCGCCTTCTACCTCGCGTTGCCCGCGCTCGTGTACAGCTCGACGTACGCGCAGCCGCTGGGAGAGCTACTGTCTGTCCGTCTCGTCGCCGGCGTGGTCGGCGCCCTGGGGATCGGGATCGCCCTTAGCTGGGTCGTCCACCGACGGCGACCGGACCCCGCCGGCCGCAGCGTCGCCGTCGTCCAGTCGTACCACGCGAACCTCGGGTTCCTCGGGCTCCCGCTCGTCGCCGCGACGTTCGGCGCCGGCGCCGTCGAGGCCGGGAAGGCGAGCGTGATCCTCGGCGTCGGCGCGCTCGTCCACGTGCCCGCGACGGTGACGATCCTCTCGCTGGTGAACGACGCCGACGCCGACCTCGCGAGCGAGGCCGTCTCGCTCCTCCGCAACCCGGTGTTGGTCGCGCTCGGCGCCGGGATCGCCTCGGCGGCCGTCGGGTGGGCGCCGCCGGCGGCGGTCACGACGGGGCTGTCGTGGCTGGCCGAGCTGGCGTTGCCGCTCGCGCTGTTGGGCGTGGGCGCGTCGCTCGTGCTCGACGGCGTCTCGATCGACTACCCGACCGTCGGCGCGGTGACGGCGATGAAACTCCTCGCGATGCCGCTGATCGCGTTCGCCGTGTTCTCCACCCTCGGCGGCGCGCCCTCCACGGTCCGCGCCGGCGCCGTCATGTTCGCGATGCCGACGGCGGTCTCGACGTTCGTGTACGCCAGCGCCCTCGGCGGCGACGAGGGCCTCGCCTCCGTCAACGTGTTCGCGACCACCGTCGCCTCCGCGGCGACCTTGCTTCCGGTCATCTGGCTGGTCGGGTAGCGGGGTCTCCCCCGCGCCCAGCCGGTCAGGGCTCGACGACGACCTCGAACCGGGCGCCGCCCGCCTCGCTGTCGGTCACGTCGACGCTCCAGCCGTGCGCCTCGACCACGCGCCGAACGATCGTCAGGCCCAGCCCGGTCCCGCCCGACTCACCGGAGTGACCCTGGTCGAACGGGTCGCCCATGTCGTCGGGCATCCCCGGCCCGTCGTCGGCGACGTAGAACCCGGTTCGACCGTCCGACAGGCCGCCCACGGTGACCTCGGTGTCGTCGCCGCCGTGTTCGATCGCGTTGCGGAAGAGGTTCGAGAAGACGTCGGTCAGCCGCCGCCTGTCGGCGTCGTACTGGCCCGGCGCGTCGACGACGAGGGTCGCGCCGTCGGTCGCGACACCCTCCCAGGCCGTCCGGGCGACCGACCCGACACCGAGCATCTCGGTCTCCCCGATGTCCTGTCCGGACCGAGACAGTCCCAGCACCGTGTCGATTATCTCGTCGATCCGGTCGGCCGACCGGCTCGCGCGGTCGAAGTGTTCGTCGTCGCCGGTCCGTCTGGCCATGTCGAGCGAGCCGGTGAGGACGTTCAGCGGGTTCCGGAGATCGTGAGCGACGACCGACGCGAACTCGTCGAGGCGGTCGTTCTGCGCGGCGAGGTGTCGCTCCCGCTCCATCCGTTCCAGCGAGGCGGCGATCATGTCCGCGAGGGACCGAACGAGCACGACCTCGTGGTCGGCCCAGCGATCGCGGCCGGATCGCCCGGCGAACACGAGCGCGCCCCACAGCTCGTACTCCCGGACGATCGGAACCGCCAGAAGGCACCCGTCGGAGTCGCTTCCGTCGCTCGCGTCGTTCGCAGTCTGCCCCTCGGCGGTCGCGGCCCCGGCTTCGGCTCCGGCGACGCGAACCGCGTCGGATCCCTCGACGCGCCCCAGCGCCTCGTTCACCAGAGAGCCGATGGCCGTGGGCAACGGCTCCTCGGGTTCGATGTCGTCGCGGTGCCACCCGTAGCGTCGTTCGAACGTCCCGGGCCCCCGTCCCCGGTCCGACTGTCCGCTCCCGTCCGGGACCTCGTGGACGCCCGCGTACTCCGCTCCCAGCCCGGTCGCGACGCTCCTGAGCGTCCACGTCAGTTTCGTGTGTAGCTCGTCGGGGTTCGCCGACAGCAGCGTCGTCGACGCGTCGATCACCAGTGCCTGCAGGTCCACGTGACGAGCGGTGCCGTCGCCGGCGCCCCCCTCCTCGGGCGGCGAGCGGCTCGTCCCCGCGACGCCGTTCATAGCCGCCGTGCGTCCCGGTGAGGTAAATGGCTATGCGTCCGAGTATCACGGCTGAAACCGACCCGCTCCGGCGGGATCTATCCGGCCGGGACCGGTTCGCCTAAGTCGCACGCGGCGGTTTCGAAACGTAATGAGTGCCGAGGAGGAGAGCGCCTTCGACGTCTACCGCGACCGCGTCGACCGGCCGCTGTATCGCCTGTTCACCGAGTACGGCCTCGACAAGTGGCCGTGGCTCCTCGTCGGCATGACTGCGAACGTGATCGCTCGCGGCGCGAGCCTGCTGCCGCCGCTGGTGCTGGGTGTCGCCATCGACGCCGCGTTCACCGGCGACGAGCCGTTCACGCTGCCGCTGGTTCCCGCGGCGTGGCTCCCGACGAACGCGCCCGACGAGGCACAGTTCTGGTTCTCGGCGTGGCTGATCGTCGGCTCCTTCGCGGTGACCGCCGCACTGACGTGGGTGTACGGGGTCTCCGCGAACAACTTCGCCCACCGCGTCATGCACGACGTGCGGACGGACTCCTACGCGAAGATGCAGGACCTCGACATGACGTTCTTCGACGACAAGCAGACGGGGGAGGTCATGTCCGTCCTCAACAACGACGCGACGAACCTCGAACGGTTCCTCGACGACGCCCTCCAGAACTCCGTCCGGCTCGGCGTGATGCTGCTCGGGATCGGGATCGTCCTGTTCGAGCGCAACGCGCAGCTCGCGCTGGTGACGCTCGTCGTCGTCCCGGGGATGGTGCTGTTCACCTACTGGTTCATGAAGGCGGTCGAGCCGCGATACGCCGCCCAGCGCGAGGCCGTCGCCGACCTCAACACCCGACTCGAGAACGCCCTCGGGGGGATCCAGCTCGTGAAGACGACCGGAACCGAGGAGTACGAGACGAGCCGCGTCGAGGACACCTCCTACAACTACTTCCGCAAGACGCTCTCGATGCTCCGCCTGAACTACGTGTACCGCCCCGGGATGGAGCTGTTCGCGGGGATCGCGTTCGCGACGACGTTCGTCGTCGGCGGCCTGTGGATCGTCTCCGGCACGGCGCCGGGCCCGCTGACCGGCGAGCTTCGGGCGGGGACGTTCGTCACCTTCCTCTTCCTCACCCAGCGGTTCGTCACGCCGCTGGCGGAGGTGTCGAACATCGTCTCGCAGTACGAGAACGCGAAGGCCTCCTGTGAGCGCGTGTTCGGCCTGCAGGACATCCCGGCGTCGGTCACGGAGGCGCCCGACGCGGTCGCCCTCGACGACGTCGACGGGGCGATCGAGTACGACCACGTCGACTTCGGCTACGAGGACGAGGACGAACTCGTCCTCCGCGACGTGGACTTCACGGTCGCCCCCGGCGAGACGGTCGCGCTCGTCGGCCCCACCGGCGCCGGCAAGTCCACCCTGCTGAAGCTGCTCATGCGGCTGTACGACGTGGACGACGGCGCGGTCCGCGTCGACGGCCACGACGTGCGCGAGGTGACGCTGCGGAGCCTCCGCGAGTCGGTCGGCTACGTCAGTCAGGACACCTACCTCTTCGACGGGACCGTCGCCGAGAACATCCGATACGGGCGGTTCGACGCGGACGACGAGGACGTTCGGGAGGCGGCGAGGGCGGCGGAGGCCCACGAGTTCGTCGCGAACCTCCCGAAGGGGTACGACACCCGGATCGGCGAACGCGGCGTGAAGCTCTCCGGCGGCCAGCGGCAACGCCTGTCGATCGCCCGCGTCGTGCTGCAGGACCCGGACGTGCTCGTCCTCGACGAGGCGACCTCCGCGGTCGACACCGAGACCGAACTGCTGATCCAGCGGAGCCTCGACCGCCTCGCCGAGGACCGGACGACGTTCGTCATCGCCCACCGCCTCTCGACGGTGAAGGACGCCGACGAGGTGCTCGTGTTGGAGGGCGGCGAGGTCGTCGAGCGCGGCGGACACGAGGAGTTGCTTTCGGCCGACGGGCTGTACGCGAAGCTGTGGGGCGTGCAGGCCGGCGAGATCGAGTCGCTGCCGGAGGAGTTCGTCGAGCGAGCGAGGGAGCGGCAGGCCGAGACGCTGGCGGGGTCCGGTCCCGCGACGGACTGAGCGAGGCCGAGTGAGTGGAACGAACGAGCCTCGGTAGAACGGCGGCGAGGTCTCCGTGCCGAGCCGCCCATAACACCCACCGGTGAGCGGAACGAACGAGACCTCGGAAAAACGGCGTTCACAAATACCGTCGCGATTTGTGCGCTCGCGAGACCTGCGGTCTCGTGAACGGCGGGAGATCCCCAAGCTGTCGATGCCGAGATTAGAGGTCCTCGACGAGTTCGCCCATGCGCTCGATCGGGACCGCGCGCATCGTCTCGGTGTCCAGCCCGTGCCCCTCGATTGCGATCGCGATCTGGAGGGCCGCCTCCTCGTCCTCGACTTCGAAGGTGAGCAGGAAGTCGTACTCGCCGACGAGGGCGTGACTCGCCCGGAGTTCGCCCCCGAGGCGCTCGATGTCCTCCCGGACGCCGCCCCAGATCGACACCAGTTCCTGCGGGTTCTGGAACTGCGCCTCGTTCGCGTCCGCGAGTACGGTGTATGTCGGCATACCACAGGGTACTGGACTCACGAGGAAATGCCTTCCCACGCTCCCACCGGCGATGGAATCCACCACGGCGGGTCGGATCGTGGTACTGAAGCCGGCGTGAACTGACCGGTCGGGCATGACCGACACGACACTCGACACGGACGCCGACTACGACGCGCTCATCGTGGGCGGCGGCGTCGCCGGGCTCACCGCGGCGACCTTCCTCGCGCGCGCCGGCCTCGCGACGCTCGTCGTCGACGGCGACGAGTCGATCCTCCGACGCAACGCCCATCTGGAGAACGTCCCCGGCTTCCCGGCCGGCGTCAACCCCCGGTTGTTCGCGGACATGCTCCGCGAGCAGGCAGAGCGCAACGGCGCCGAGATCAGCACCGGGTTCGTCGAGGGCGTCACCGGGGAGGCCGGCGAGTTCACCGCCGCCGTCGACGACGGCGCCACGGTCACGGCCGCGCGGGTCGTCGCGGCGTCGTGGTCGGACCTCGACTACCTCGACGGGCTCGGCGTCGAGGCTCGCGACGCCGGGAGCAAGCGCTACGCCGAGGAGCACGCCCTCAGTCGGACCTCCGTCGACGGCGTGTACGCCGCCGGCCGGATCGCCGAGCGCTATCACCAGGCGGTCGTCGCCGCGGGCCACGGCGCCGAGGCGGCGATCACGCTGCTGCACGACGCCGAGGTACCCTTCTATCACGACTGGGTCGTCCCCGATGGGTACTTCACCGACCGCGGGCGGGAGGTGCCGCCCGGCTGTGAGGAGATCACCGCCGCCGAGCAGGAACGCCGCGCCGCCGAGTCCCGGGAGACGATGCGGGCGTACTTCGCCGAGGAACACCCCGATCGGCAGCGTACCCACCCGAGCCTCGTCGACGACGACCTCGGCCGCGTCGACCCGGAGTGGTACGAGGACTGATCCTCCCGCGATCGCTCCCCGACACCGCGAGGATTTACCACCCGTACCCGCCAATCCCCCGCCAATGAGCGATCTCCTCGCCGACACCAACGTCGCGCTCGGCGTCTCCGGCTCCATCGCGGCCGTGAAGGTGGTCGAACTCGCCCACGAGCTCCGACGCCACGGCGCCTCGGTCCGCGCGGTGATGACGGACGCGGCGACCGGGATCATTCACCCGTGGGCCGTCGAGTTCGCGACCGAGCACGACGTCGTCACCGAGATCACTGGCCGCGTCGAACACGTCGAGCTGTGCGGCCGCGACGGCTGGGCGGACGTGCTGCTGCTCGCGCCGGCGACCGCCAACACCGTCGGGAAGGTCGCCGCCGCCGTCGACGACACGCCGGTCACGACCTGTGCGACGACCGCGCTCGGTGCGGACGTGCCGGTCGTGTGCGCGCCGGCGATGCACGAGCCGATGTACGATCACCCCGGAGTGCTGGACGCGATCGACCGCGTGGAGTCGTGGGGCGTCGAGTTCGTCGACCCGCGGATCGAGGAGGGGAAGGCGAAGATCGCGACCGAGGACGCGATCGTCACTGCGACGGCGCGCGCCGGCGATCGGCCGCTGGCCGGGACCCGCGTCGTCGTCACCGCCGGGGCGACGAGCGAGGCCGTGGACGACGTGCGCGTGCTCACGAACCGTTCGTCCGGGCGCACCGGCCGGGCGGTCGCCCGCGCGCTCGCCGTCCGCGGCGCCGACGTGACCCTCCTCCACGACGCGGACGCGGCGAGGGGGCCGGGCGACGCGGGCGACGTGCCGTACGCGGACGTGGTGGACGTGGAGTCGGCCGCGGAGATGACCGACGCCGCGCTCGCGGCCTGTGCCGACGCAGACGCGCTGATCTCGGCGGCGGCCATCTCGGACTACACCGTCGACCAGCACGAGGGGAAGATCCGGTCGGGCGAGGCGTCGCTGACGCTGGAACTCTCGCCCACGCCGAAACTGCTGGACGCCGTCCGCGAGGAGTACCCCGATCTCACCCTCGTGGGGTTCAAGGCGGAGCCCGGCGGCGACGACGAGACGCTCGCCGCGAGGGCGCGCGAGACGCTCGACCGGGTCGGCCTCGCGTTCGTCGTCGCCAACGACGCCGCCGTGATGGGGGCGGCAGACACCCGCGCGCTCGTCGTCCGCCGGGACGGGTTCGACGCCTACCGAGGGTCGAAGCTCGGGCTCGGGCTCCGGGTCGCGGACGAACTCGCGACCGTCGTGGGGGAGCGGTAGATCGTGTCAGTCCCCGTGCGCTCACGTCCGGCGGATCACAACGGTTTTGATCCGCTCAATCCAACGACGGCACAAGATCCCGTGATACCAACCAGCTACCGCCGACGCACTCGCCGCGATCGGCCTGGCGACCGCGGGCCGGGGGGGACGCCGTGACCGACGGGGACGCCGAACCCACGGAGGACCCTGAACCGGCTCAGGACGCCGAACCCGCCGGCGACGTCGTCGTTCCGGTCGAGGAGTCGAGCACGCTTCGGAACACGGTCGGATACGTCGTTCGACAGGCCGTCGAGTCCGGCGACCCGTCGACGCTGCACTTCGTGTACCCGCTGTCCAGCCGCGGGACGGTCGGCGACGAGCACGACCGGGCAATGGACCTGCTCGAACGGGTCGAGCTGTGGGTCGAGGAGGACCGGGAGGAGAGCGGCGCCCTCGTGTCCGTCGAGACCGCGGTGGTCGGCGCCGACGAGTACCTGTTCAGCCCCGGCGACTACACCGACGCGATCGCCGGATACGCCGAGCGGAAGGGCGTCGACCGGGTCGTGCTCGACCCAGAGTACCGACCGACCGGCACGACGCCGCTGCTCCCGGCGTTGGAGCGGGAGATCCGCGGAACGGGCCTCGACGTCGAGGAGGCGCCCGTCGAGCGGGAAACCCGACGGGGACGGCTCGCCCGCCGGTCGGGCGTCGGCCAGTTCCTGCTGCTGTTCGGCCTGTCCGCGGGCTTCTATCTGTTCCTCTCCGGGTGGTCGCTCAAGCCGTACACGATCGTCACCGGGGCGGTGTCCGCCGGAGCGGTCGCCGCCACGCTGTGGCACGTCTCGTTCACCGGCGCGGTCGAACCCCGTCGGCTGACCGCCCAGTTCGGGCGACTCAGCCTGTACGCGGTGTTCCTGTTGTGGGAGATCGCGAAGGCGAACCTCCAGATCGCGTACGTGGTGCTGCACCCGTCGCTGCCGATCGACCCGAAGGTGGTCGAGTTCGACGCCGACGTGTGGTCGACCGTTCCGGCGGCGACGCTGGCGAACAGCATCACCCTCACCCCGGGAACCCTGACGGTCGACGTCCAGCGCCGACACTTCACCATCCACTCGCTGACCGCCGGCGCCCGCGAGGACCTCCTCGACGGGAAACTCGAGCGGGCCGTCCGGTTCGTCTTCTACGGCCGGTCGGCCGCCCGACGCCCGACGCCGAACGAGCGCGAGGAGGTGGAGGAGTGAGCCTCGTCGCCGACGCCCTGTTGACGGCGGCCGCGGGGTTCATGCTCATCTCGATCGTGGTCCTGTATCGGGCCGTCAAGGGCCCGACGATGCAGGACCGCGTCATCGCGGTGAACGTCGTCGGGTCGAACACCGTGGTGGTCGCGGCGCTGTTCGCGGCCGCGACCGACACGCCGGGCGCGCTCGACATCGCGCTCGTGTACGCGCTGCTCAACTTCCTGATGAGCATCGCGATCTCGAAGTTCACCGTCGAGCGCGGGGGTGTGCTGTAGATGGTGACCGTCACCGAGGCGGTCGTGATCGCGCTGCTGTTCGGCGGCCTCTTCTTCGCGTTCGTCGCCGCCGTCGGGTTGATCCGGCTGCCGGACCTGTACACCCGGGCCCACAGCGCCTCCAAGAGCGACACGCTCGGGGCGGTGCTCACGCTCGGGGCGGCGGCGATCGCGCTCGACACGGGCGTCGACACGCTCAAGCTCGTGCTGTTGATCGTCTTCATGTTCATCACCAATCCGACCGCCGCCCACGCGATCGCGCGGGCGGCCGCAGACCAGGGCATCGAACCGTGGACCGCGGACGACGCCGACCCCGACGGGCCCGCCGACGGCGACCCGGCCGACGCCGGCGGGGACCCCGACGACCCCGACGGCGCCGTCGCGGACGGGGGTGACCGCCGGTGACGCCCGTCGAGTGGGCGGTCCTCGCGTTCGTCCTCGGGAGCGCGCTCGCGACGGCGCTGTTGCGGGACGTGCTCGCGTCGATCATCGCGTTCGCGGCGTACAGCCTCGGGATCGCCGTCGTCTGGCTCCTGTTGCGTGCCCCGGACGTTGGGCTGACCGAGGCGGCCGTCGGGGCCGGGGTGACGACGGTGCTGTTCCTGTTGACGATCGCCAAGACCGTCCGGCCCGCCAGCGACGACCTGTTCGTCGACGTCGACCTCACGGCGGCCGGCGTCTCCGCGCTGCTCGTGGCCGCGCTGGCGACGACGCTGTCGGCGCTGCCGCCGGTCGGCTCCTCGTCGACGCCGGTCGCGACCTCCCGGGTGACGAACTACTACCTGGAGAACGCCTACACCGAGACGGAGGTCGAGAACGCCGTGACGGCGGTTCTCGCGGCCTACCGCGGGTTCGACACGCTCGGCGAGGCGGTCGTCGTGTTCGCCGCGCTCATCGGGCTGCTCGTCGTGCTCGACCGGGGGGTGTTGGCATGAGTTCCTCGTCGACCGCCGACGGCGACGACGAGTTCTCCCTCGGGAACGGTCCCGATCGGCCGTACGTCGAGAGCCCGATCATCATGGCGACCGTCCGCATCGTCGCGCCGTTCGTGTTCACGCTCGGCGCGTTCGTGATGTTCCACGGCGCCGACTCCGCCGGCGGCGGCTTCCAAGGCGGTGTCATCGTCGGGACCGCGATCCTGATGATCGCGATCGCCTTCGGCGTCGGGCCGACCCGCGACTGGCTCTCCGCGTCGATGCTCACGGCGCTCGTGGTCCTCGGCCTCGCGCTGTTCATGGGGATCGGCCTCGCCGCGGTCGCCTCGGGCGGCGCGTTCCTCGAGTACACCGCCATCCCGGTGGCACACTCCAGCAAGTACGGCATCGAGCTGGTCGAGGTCGGGATCGGGATCATCGTCTCCGTCACCGTCGTCGGGCTGTTCTTCGCGCTGGCGGCCGGCCACTCGAACGAGGACGACGAGGAGGTGGAGCAGTGATCGACGTGCTCGTCGACCGGGCGTACTTCGTCGTCGCGTTCCTCCTGCTCGGGATCGGCGCCCACATGGTGATCGGGGATCGAAACCTCGTCAAGAAGGTGATCGGACTGAACGTCTTCCAGTCGGGGATCTTCCTGTTCCTCATCGCCTCGGCGTACGTGACCGGCGCGTCCGCGCCGCTGCTGTCGGAGCCGGGGCCGTACGTGAGCCCGCTGCCGCACGTACTCATCCTGACGGCCATCGTCGTCGGGGTGAGCCTCACCGCGGTGGCGCTGGGACTCATCGTCCGCATCTACGGGGAGTACGGGACGCTCCGTGCGGATCTGGTCTCGGAGGTGAGCGACGGTGAGTGACCTCCCGGCGCTGCTCGTCGTGCTCCCGATCCTCGGGGCGCTCGTGTCGCTGCTCGCGGGGATCCGCCTCGACCGCTCCGGCTGGTACGTCGCGGCCGCGACGCTGTCGGTGCAGGTCGCCGGCGCGGTCGCGTTCGCCGCCGACGGGCTCTCGGGCGCACCCGGGAGCTACGCCGTCGGGGACTTCACGATCCCGTACGGGATCGAACTGCTCGTCGACGGGCTGTCGGCGACGATGGTGGTGCTGGTTGCGGTCGTCGCGCTCGGCGTGCTCGCGTACGCGCGCCATGCCGGGCCGCGCTCGAACCGGTTCTACTCGACGTATCTCCTGCTCGTCACCGGCCTCACCGGGATGTCCGTCACCGGCGACGCGTTCAACATGTACGTCTTCCTCGAGATCACCGGGCTGACCGCCTACGCGCTCGTCGCCAGCGGCGAGGGCGGCCGCTCCGCCGTCGCCGGGCTGAAGTACCTCCTCGTGGGGACGTTCGGCGCCTCGCTGTACCTGCTCGGCGTCGGCTACGCGTACATCGCCACGGGCACGCTGAACATGGCCGACCTGTCGGCCGAGCTCGCCGCCGTCGGCTACGCGTCGCCACTCGTCCGGGCGTCGTTCGCGTTCGTCGTCGTCGGGCTGTTCGTCAAGGTCGCTATGTTCCCGCTGCACACCTGGCAGCCGGAGGCGTACGCCGGCTCGCCCGACTCGGTGAGCGCGCTCATCGCCTCGCTCGTGTCGACGGTGAGCGCGTACGCGCTCGTCCGGATCGTGCTCACGGTGTTCACGCCGGAGTTCCTCGAGGCGGTGCCGTTCGCCCGCCCGCTGCTGGCCGCGACCGCGGCCATCAGCATCGTCGTCGGGAGCGGGCTCGCGGTCGCTCAGACGGAGATCAAGCGGATGCTCGCGTACTCGTCGGTCTCGCAGTTCGGGCTCGTCGTCGCCGCGCTGTCGGTGACGAACGCGACGGCGCTGGTCGGACTGGCGATCCACCTCGTGGGCCACGCGGTGATGAAGGGCGGGCTGTTCCTCGCGGCCGGGCTGGTCGCCACCGGCGTCGGCGGTCGCTCCGTTTCCGACTACGACGGCCTCGGCTCGCGGATGCCCGCCGCGGCGGCCGCCTTCGGCGTGCTCACGCTCGGAATGGTGGGCGTGCCGCCGGCGATCGGCTTCTTCGGCAAGTGGTACATCGTCGTCGGCACGCTGGAGGCGGGCGCGTGGGGGCTCGCGGTCGTCATCCTCCTGTCGACGCTGCTGACGCTCGCGTACTTCGCGCGACTGCTCGAACGGATGTTCTTCCGCGAGGCGCCCGCCGGGGCCGAGACCGGCCCGGCCGACGCCGCCGTCGCCGACGGCGGCGAGGGACACGACGTCGGCAGCGGCTCCTCGGCCGACAGCGGCGTCTCGCTCGGAATGGTCGCCGCCGTCCTCGCGGCGGCGCTGCTCGCCGTCGGCCTCGGGGCGGCCGTCCCGGCGTACGAGTCAGCCCTCGCCCCGACCGTGGAGGTGCTCCTCTCATGACCGATATCACGTCACTCAGACCGCTCGCGGCCGTGCTCGTCTCCGCCGTCGCGATCGCGCCGATCCTGCTGTCCGGGAGCCGACCGAACGTCCGAGAGTCGTGGACGGCGGTCGCGGCGCTCGCGAAGTTCGGCATCGTCGTCAGCATGGTTCCCGGCGTGCTCGCCGGCGACACGTACGTCACCGACCTCGGGTCGTTCCTCCCGGGTGCCCGGTTCGCGCTGGAGGCGGACGCGCTGGGCGTCCTCTTCGCGCTGTTGGCGAGCTTCCTGTGGATCGTCACCAGCAGTTACAGCATCGGCTACATGCGCGGACTCGACGAGCACGGCCAGACGCGCTACTTCGCCGCCTTCGCCGCAAGCGTCTCGGCGGCCGTGGGCGTCGCGTTCGCGTCGAACCTGCTGGTGATATTCGTGTTCTACGAGCTGCTCACGGTCGCGACGTACCCGCTCGTCGCCCACGACGAGACCGACGAAGCCCGCTCGGCCGCCCGGAAGTACCTCGCGTACACCTTCGGCGGCGGCGTGGCCGTCCTCGCCGGGACCGCCCTCGTCTACTGGCTCACCGGGACCGTCGCGTTCACGCCCGGCGGCATCGAGGGGCTCGCCTCGGCGGACCCCATGTTCGCCCGCCTGGCGTTCGCGCTGCTCGCGTCCGGGTTCGGCGTGAAGGCCGCGCTGATGCCGCTGCACTCGTGGCTGCCGGACGCGATGGTCGCGCCGACGCCCGTCTCCGCGCTGTTGCACGCGGTGGCGGTCGTCAAGAGCGGCGTCTTCGGCATCGCGCGCGTCGTCCTCGACGTGTTCGGCCCGGAGACCGTCGGGAACCTCGGAATGGGGCTCCCGTTGGCGGCGGTCGCCGCGTTCACGCTCGTGGTCGCGTCGGTCATCGCGCTCAGACAGGACAACCTCAAGCGCCGACTCGCCTTCTCGACGGTGAGCCAACTGTCGTACATCGTGCTCGGGCTGGCGGTGCTGGCGCCCACATCGTTGGTGGGCGGCCTGCTGCACATCCCGGCGCACGGGTTCATGAAGATCACCCTGTTCTTCGCCGCCGGCGCGCTCCACGTCGAGACCCACACCGACGACATCTCCGACATGGCCGGGATCGGGAGACGGATGCCACTGACGATGGCGGCCTTCGCCGTCGCGGCGGCGGGGATGGCCGGAATTCCACTGGTCGCCGGCTTCGTGAGCAAGTACTTCCTGCTCATCGGGTCGATATCGGCGGGACAGACCCTGTTCGCGGTCGCGCTGCTCGTCTCGGGCGTGCTGAACATCGGCTACTTCTGGCCGGTCGTGTACACCGCGTTCTTCGAGTCGCCCGAGGAGACCGACGAGAAGCCGCTGATCTCGGGACCGCTCGGCGGCCGGCTGTCGTGGGGTCGCGCGGCCGTCGCCGATCCTGCTGCCGATGACCACGCCGGCGCCGACGCGGTCGCGGACGGCGGCGGCGACGCGTACGGCCACGAGGGCGGCCACGACCACGCGGCCGGCTGGGAGCGCCGCAAGTGGACCGGCGGCGAGTCGACGTGGTTCATGATCGCGCCGATCCTCGTCACCGCCCTCGGCTCGATCGTCCTCGGGATCGTTCCCGACGGCGCGGTGTTCCTCAGGATCGTCCGCCTGATCGTCGCGGGCGCCACGGGGGTGCACGTCTGATGGTCGCAGTCGACCCGCTGATCCCGCCGTTCCTGTTCGTGCTTGTGGCCGCGATCCTCGTCCCGCTGCTGGGCCGGCGCGGGGGGCACGCCCTTGGCGTGCTCGCGACCGCGGCGGTCGTGCCGTACGCGTGGCTCGTGCCCGGCGGCGAGCACCTCCCGACGCTGCTGTTCGGCTTCGACGCCGTCCTGTTCAACGTCGACGGCTTCTCGCGGCTGATGGGCGTCATCTTCGGCTTCATCGGGTCGATAGCGGTGCTGTACTCGTGGGCGAGCGGCGCCGACGAGCGCCAGACCGCCTTCGCGCTCGGCTACGTCGGCACGAGCCTCGGCGCCGTCTTCGCCGGCGACTGGCTCACGCTGATCCTCTTCTGGGAGCTGATGGCCGTCACCAGCACGCTGCTGGTGTGGCACTACGGCGGCCGCGCGGTCCGGGCGGGCTTCCGGTACGCCCTGCTTCACGGCGTCGGCGGCACGCTCCTGCTGGGGGCGATCGTCTGGCACTACGTGGCCGCGGGGACCTTCCTGTTCACCGGCGACGGGCTCGCGGGCGTCGTCGCGCCGGTGCTCGCCGCGGTGGGCATCGGCGTCAACGTCGGCTTCATCGGCCTGCACGCGTGGCTGCCGGACACGTACCCGCGGCCGCACATCGCCGCAAGCGTCTTCCTGTGCGTGTACACGACGAAGACCGGCGTGTACGGCATGTTCCGTGCGTTCCCGGAGGGCGAGCTCGCGATCGCGTACATGGGCGGCCTGATGGCCGTCTTCGGCGCCGGGATGGCGCTGCTCCAGGGGGACATGCGCCGCCTGCTCTCGTATCACATCCAGTCGCAGGTCGGCTACATGGTCGCGGGCGTCGGCCTTGGCGGCGCACTCGCGACCGCCGGCGCGTTCGGGCACGTCTTCAACCACATCCTCTACAAGAGCCTGCTGTTCATGACGGTCGGCGTCGTCATCTACCGGACCGGCGAGGAGCACCTGGAGGACCTGGGCGGTCTCTGGCGAAAGCTGCCGCTCACCGCCGTCGCGTTCCTCGTCGCGGCGCTGTCGATCGCCGGGTTCCCCGGGTTCAACGGCTTCGTCTCGAAGGGGATGGTGCTCGGGGCCGCACACAAGAAGCACTACGACGTGCTGTGGTACCTGTTGCTGGCGGGGGGCGTCGGCACGTTCCTCTCGTTCATCAAGCTGGGCTACTACGTGTTCCTCCACGGCGAGTACGACGGCGACGTGCGGCCGGCGAACGTCGGCCAGAAGGTCGCCATGGTCGCCGTGGCGATCCCGTGCGTGGTGCTCGGACTGTATCCGCCCGCGCTGTTCGCGGTGTTGCCCGACACCGGGAGCTACGACTACACGACCTACACCGTCGGCCACGTCCAGGAGGGCCTGATCCTCGCGGCGCTCGGCGTGGTCGGGTTCGTGATCCTGAAGAAGCCGCTCTCGAAGGTGGGCCGCGTCCCCGACGTGGACGCGATCTACAACCGCGCCGGCTTCTACGGCACCCGAGCGCTCGTCGTCGGGGTCACCGAACTGTACGCGGCCGTGGACCGCGCGGTCGTCGCCGGCTCGGGCGCCGTCGCGGGGGCCGTCCGCGACCCGGCGGGAACGCTCGACCGGCTCGGCGCCGTCGGCGTGATCGCCGGCGACGACGCGTTGGCAAACGACGCACGCGAACGGACCGACATCGACCTCCGCGCCGGGTTCGGAACGAGCGTGCTGCTCGTGACCGCGCTGCTCATCGTGGCGCTGGTGCTCGTGGTCTGAACCCCTCGGGTCGCCTCCTCGGATCCGTCAACCTTTACGGGGTCGTCGCCGTCGGGTCGACATGGACCGCCTGCGCCAGTCCCTGCTGGACGCGCCGATCATCGAGAAGGGCGAGTACCAGTACTTCGTACATCCCATCAGCGACGGCGTTCCGATGCTGGAGCCCGAACTCCTCCGGGAGATCGTCATCCGGATCATCCGGAAGGCCCAGATCGAGGACGTCGACAAGATCGTCACCCCCGCCGCGATGGGGATCCACATCTCCACCGCCCTCTCGCTGATGACCGACATCCCGCTGGTCGTCATCCGCAAGCGCGAGTACGGCCTCGACGGCGAGGTCGCGCTCCAGCAGGAGACGGGCTACTCCGAGGGCGAGATGTACATCAACGACGTGTTCGAGGGCGACAGGGTGCTCGTGCTCGACGACGTGCTCTCGACGGGCGGCACGATGAAGGGCATTCTCGACGCGCTCACCCACATCGGCGCCGACGTGGTCGACGTGGTCGCGGTGATCAAGAAGGCGGGCCCGAACAAGCTCGACGACACCGACCACTCGGTGAAGACGTTGATCAACGTCACCGTCGAGGACGGCGAGGTCGTCGTCGTCGACGAGTACGGCGACGGCTGAGGCGGCCGACTCCCCCGCGTTTTTCAGGACGGCGCGCCCACATACGGTATGGTCTCGACTCGCTTCCTCGGCGTGATCTCCACGGCGATGCTCGTCGTCGGCGCCCTCTCGATCGGACAGGCGCTGCACCTCTCGGTCGTCACCGGCGAGGTCGCCCTGACCTCGACGCCGGTCGTCGTGTACTCCGTCGCCGGCGTCGTCGCGCTCGCATTCGGCTACCGTGCCCGGAGGCCGATCGCCGAGGAGTACGGGCTCACCAGCGACGCCCGCGAGCGCGGCGAACACGAGCGTTCGCGTCGCGACCGCGACTCACCCTCCCACTCGGTGAACCGACCGGACGCGGACACGGACGCCGAGGGCCCGACCGGCGACGGGTCGGAGTTCGACCCGGCGATGAGCCCCCTCGGCGACGCCGAACCCGGGGAGGCCGAACGCGACCGTCGCGGCGCCGGCGACGATCGGGACGACCGATAGCCGGCGGGGGTCGGATGGGCCCGTCGCCTTCCCCCTCCGTTGCACCCCGACCCATGCCACCTCGTAACGAGGGAATTAAGACCCGCGAATCCGCTACGAACACGTACGAATGTCCGTGAGCAATCGCGTCCCCGACACCCTCAAGGGTCCACTCGGCGCCGTCTCCCTCGGCGTCATGATCGTCGGACTCGTCGTGGGCTACATCTTCACCATCCTCGGGATCACCCTCGTGCTCAATCTGAACGGGATCGAGGGGATCTCGGACGTGGAATCGCTGACCGTGGTCGGGGCCGGCGTCGCGTGCATCGTCGTCGGCTACTTCGGCTGGAAGGGCTTCATGGGGTTCGCGTACTGAATGCAGTACGACATCCGCGAGCACCCTCAGGCGCCCCCGGTCGAGGAGCTCCGGGAGTTCACGATGGTGCCGATCTCCCGCGAGGAGATCCTGTCGCGAGCCGACGAGGGGACCGCCTTCGAGGAGGTCAACCTCCGGGAGGCGCGTGACGACGTCAACATCGAGCTCGAGCCGGACCCGACCGACCGCGGCAGCTTCGACGACATCGGTACCGCCCTCTACCGACTCGTGCAGCTGTTCGGAACGCCGAACGTTCCCGGGTTCGACGCGGGCGACGACCTCTCCAGCCGCGAGGACACGACGTTCAAGTACCTGCTCCGCGTCATCAACGAGTCCGACCCCGACGAGCGCACCCTCCCCGACGAGTGGCTGATCACCGTGTACGACTACCACGTCCAGTTGGGTATCGGGATCGCCGCCTGGGAGGACGACGACGTCGACCCGAGCGAGTACGACGACGCCGTCGAGATCGTCTCGATGGCGCTGGCGACGAACGTCGTCACCGAGCCCCTCCAGTGCGTGTACAAGGACAAGTGGTTCTGAGTCGGGTCGCGTCCGTCTGAGCCCGCTCGGTCGCCCGCATCCCCGTTTCTCTTCCGTCCCGTTCTATCGGAGTTCGGCGTCCGTCTAGATGGCCGACAGCGGACTCACCGCCCGGTCGTGACGTGCATCACGGCGAACACGCCGGCCACCCCCGCGACGAGCAGGCCCGCGAACACCGGGACCACCGTCGACTCGGCGTAGAGGCCGGCCCAGAAGCCGACGTACGCGAGGGTCACGAACGCGGGCACCGACAGGAGGAAGAACAGCGACGAGAGGTACGACGCCAGCGTCGGGTCGTTGCCGTCGTTGGCGTAGGTCCCGCGCTCGCGCACCGACTTCTCCTCGGTCGGGATCTCCTTCGGCATGTTCCCGGATAGCTGTCACCGGGCAAAAGACCTGTCGTCGGCCGCCGGGCGCGCTCAGGCGGTCGCGCCGTCGTAGACGATCGCGACGAGGTAGCCGAACAGCAGCAGCGGGACCTGTCCGAACACCAACAGCGTGATCACGTCGCGAAGCTCCGGCAGCAGCGCGATCCCGCCGAGCGTCCCGATGTCGAGCAGGAGGTACGGCGCCACCGCGGCGGCCGCCGTCATCGCGGCACCGACGACGACCGCGATCGACAGCGCGAGCACGCTCGTCTTGAGGTTCTGACACAGCAGCTTCACCAGCGCGCCCGCCGCGAACACGAGCGACCCCATGACGGTGTCGCCGGCCCATCCGGGCGCGAGCGCCCCCTGCCACAGCGTGTACGTCGCCATGGCCGCCGACACTCCCGTGAGCAGTCCGACCGCGACGGCCGAGACGAGTCGATCGCGGCGCGAGCCGTAGGAGGCGTGAGACGGGTGAGTCATCGCCTTCCACAGCCCCGACGTGTCCTCAGACATCCGCCTGGAAGCTTCGGCCGCGGACGGTCACGGCGAACGTTCCGGAGGGAACCGCGCGTCCGGAGTCGATCGCCGACTGCGCCTGCTCGACGGTGTCGGGCGAGACCGACGCGACGAGGCTCACCGTCGCCGTCTCGCCGGCGGCCACCGTCGCGTCCCTGTCGCCCTCGAGCCGCTCGGTCCGCGGAACCGTCAACGCATCGCCGGCCGCGGGGTCGCCGTCGTACACCACCAGCGAACCCGTGCGAACCCTCGCGTCGACGCTCGTCGGGTTTCGCACCTCGAAGGTCACCCGCAGCACCGGGTCGTCGCCGTCGACGAGCTCGTAGTCGGCCGGTCGGAAGTCGATGGTGTCGCGCTGTTGCCACGCCAGCTGCGCGCTCGCCGTCGCGACGAACGCGGCGGCGCTGACCGCGAGGACGACCACGAGGCCGGCGAGGAGGGCGCGTTGGCTTCGCGAGGACCGGACCACCGGTCAGTCCTCCGCCGGAGCCGCGTTGAGGCCCCCGTTGGAACCGCCGATCGCCCCCGTGTTCGCGTCCCCGTCCTCGTATCGGTGACACGCGACCTCGCGCGTGCCCGACGGGAGGGGACGCGGCTTGCGCGAGGCGCACGGGGTCGTGACGACCTCGTCGAGCGCCGCGACGGCCGCGTCCTGGTCGCCGTCGAGCAACGCCTCCGCCGCCTCGTCGAGCGCCGTCCGGGCGTCGGACGGCAGATCCAACGAGGCGGCGTCGGTCCGGTGTCCGCCGGTCTCGATCTCCCGCTCGGACCGATACTCCTCGGGGACGTCCAGAGTCAGTCCCTGTTCGACGAGCGACTCCACCGGATCGCCGTCGTCGCTCGCCGCCTCGGCGTCGAGCTCCCCGCGTTGTACCTTCAGTTTGAACTGGAACGCCCGTCGGAACGCGGCCTGACTGCCGCCCCAGTCCTCCGGCGGGATGATGTGTGCACACCGGGGGTGGTACCGACAGCCGCTCGGCGGGTTCCTCGGGGAGGGGACCTCCCCGGTCGCGTTCGCGCGCCGACGGTCGTCCCCGAGTTCCACGTCCGGAACCGCGTCGAACAGCGCCTCCGTGTACGGGTGTTTGGGGTCGTCGATGACGTCGTCGGTGGGACCCTGTTCGACCATGTTGCCGAGGTACATGATCCCGGCGCGGTCACACATGTAGCGGATGAGCGAGAGGTCGTGGCTGATGAACAGGTAGGTGAGATCGTACTCGTCCTGCAGGTCCTGCATCAGGTTCAACACGCCCGCGCGGATGGACACGTCCAGCATGGACACCGGCTCGTCGCAGACGACGAAGTCCGGGTCGACGACGAGCGCCCGCGCGATCGCGACCCGCTGGCGCTCGCCGCCTGACAGCTCGTCCGGGAACGCGTCGAGGTACACCTCGGCGGGCCCCAGGCCGACGTCCTCGAGTACCTGCTTCACCCGCGACCGCCGCTCGTCGTACCCGTCGACCATCTCGTTGATCTTGAGCGGCTCGGAGACGGTGTCGTACACCGTCATCCGGGGGTTGAGCGACTCGAAGGGGTCTTGGAAGATCATCTGGACCCGCTTGCGGAACTGGCGTTCGTCCTCGCGGGTCATGTCGGTGACGTCGTCCCCGTCGAAGCGGATCGTTCCCTCGGTCGGCTCGTACAGCTTCACCAGCAGTTTCCCGAGGGTCGTCTTCCCGCAGCCCGACTCGCCCGCGATGCCGACGGTGTCGCCCGGATAGATGTCGAGCGAGACGCCGTCGACGGCCCGGACTGGCTGCGGCTCGCGACCCAGGACGGTGTCGACGATGCCCTGTGACTGGTCGAAGAGCTTCCGCAGCCCCTCGATCTCTACTAGCGGCTCTCGATCGTCTGGTCGGTCCATGTGGATTCGTTGATTGCGTCGGTTCGGATCTGTTCGAGCTCGTCGATTCGGTAGCAGGCCGTCGTGTGTGCTCGCCGGTCGGTCGATTCGACCGCCCGCCCCTCCGCGTCGGCGGTGGCGACGTCGTACATCGGCGGATGCGCCGCGTGACACTCCTCGACGGCGAACGGGCACCGCTCGCGGAAGCGACACCCCTCGTCCGGGTCGCGCAGCGTCGGCGGCGTCCCGGGGATGGAGACGAGGTCCTGGTCCTTCGAGGTGATCGTCGGGAAGGAGTTCTTCAGCCCGAGCGTGTAGGGGTTGGCCGTCGCGTCGAAGATCTCCTCGGTACGACCGGACTCCATCACCTTCCCGCCGTACATCACGGCCATCCGGTCGCAGATCTCCGCCATCACCGAGATGTCGTGACTGATGACGAGGATCGAGACGCCGAACTCCTCCTGGAGCGCCTCCAGCTCCTCGAGGATCCGGTCCTGGATGATCACGTCGAGCGCGGTGGTCGGCTCGTCGGCGATCAGCAGGTCGGGACCGCAGGCCATCGCCATCGCGATGACCGCCCGCTGTTTCATCCCGCCGGAGAACTGGTGGGCGTAGTCGTCCGCCCGGTCGGGCTCGATCCCGACGCGCTCGAGGAGGTCGCGTGCCCGTTCGTGTGCCTCCTCGGCGGTCGTCTCCGGCTCGTGCCGGAGGATCGCTTCGACGATCTGGTCGCCGACCTTGTACACCGGATTCAGCGCGTTCATCGCCGACTGCGGGATGATGGCGATGTCGCGCCAGCGGATGTCGCGGATCTGTTTGCTGTTGAGCTGCGCCAGGTCCGTCTTCCCGTCGGCGCGAACCGGCTTGTCCGGGTCGTCGATGACCGACTGCTTCGGATCACCGTTCTCGTCGGCCCACTGGGGGAGCGTCGTCTCGAACCACACCTCCCCGTCCTCGATGTACCCGTTGTCGTCGAGCAGGTGGACGAGACTCTTCGCCAGCGTCGTCTTTCCGCAACCGGACTCGCCGACGAGCCCGTAGGTCTCCCCGGGCTCGACGGAGAAGTTCACGTCGTCGCTGGCGTGAACCGCCGAGCCGTCGTCGACCGCGTATCGGATCGAGAGGTCGTTTACTTCGAGTAGTGTCATTGGATATCAGATCACCGCTGCGGGTTGGTCACGTCCTCCATCGAGAAGCCGATGAAGTAGAACGATGCGGCCATCAGCATCAGCGCGATACCCGGCGGCAGCAGCCACCACCAGGCGTCGAAGATGTAGCCCTGCGATTTGATGTTCTCGAGCATGATGCCCCAGGAGTTGGCGGTGAAGTCCGCCAGCCCGAGGTACGCCAGCGACGCCTGCGTGATGACCGCGCCCGCGGCGTCCTGCGCGAGGAACACGAACGAGATGGGGAGGACGTTCGGCATGATGTGCCGGAAGATGATCCGGGTGTCGGAGGCCCCGGCGACCTTCGCGGACTCGACGTACGACCGCTCCTTCAGCGAGAGCGTCTCCCCGCGGATCGTGATGCAGTTGTTGAGCCAGGAGGTGACCGCGATGCCGATGATGATGTTGGTCGTCGTGATGCCGCGGATCGCCACGAGCACGATGAGGAACGGCAGGAACGGCAGGCCGTACATGATGTCGACGAACCGTTGGATCGCCTCGTCGATCCACGTGTCGCCGTAGAACCCCGAGATCAAACCCAGCGGGACACCCACGAGGCTGGACAGCAGGCCGGCGGCCAGCCCGATGTACATGGCGTTGCTCGCCGAGTAGATCACCAGCGAGAGGATGCCGTTCCCGTTCGCGTTCGTCCCCAGCGGGGCGAAGAACGGGTCGCCGAACGCCGGGGGGTGCGGCAGCGAACGGACCTGTTCGGCGGTTAGCCGGCTTTCGATGGGCGGCTCCCCCAGGTACGCGACCCAGTCGGTCGAGTGCGGCGCGAAGACGCCCGGCACCACCGCCCACAGGCTGAATATTCCGAGGATGACGAGGCCGAGGATACCGATGTTGTGTTCGGAGTACCTGCTCCAGCCCCGCTTGAGTCGCTCGAGTCGCGGCTCCCAGCGCCGCGTGTACGATTCGCCGTCGCTTTCGGTGTCTCCTTGTCCGGTTGCCATTATTCACCCTCCCCGAACTTGATCCGGGGGTCGAGGTACGTGTACACGACGTCGGTGACCAGCCGCATGATGACGACCAGTACGGCCAGCAGGAAGAACGTGGCCTGGGCGACCGGGAAGTCGCGGTTGAGCACCGACGTGACGATTATCTGCCCCATACCCGGCCAGTTGAACACGTTCTCGATGATGATCGAGCCGTCGATCAGGAACGCCAGCCCGACGACCGCGCCGGTCGCGACCGGGATGAGCGCGTTGCGCGCGGCGTGTTTGATCATCACCGTCCGCTCCGACAGGCCCTTGGCGTGCGCGAGGAACACGTAGCCCTCGTCGGTCACCTGGTTCATCGTCGGGCGCATGATGAGCATCGAGCCGACCCAACCGATGAACGTGAGGCTCATGATCGGCAGCGCGATGTGATACAGCACGTCCCGCATCACCGTGAATGCCGTCCACTGGAACTCGGGGAACTGGGTGAACATGTACGCGCTCGGCAGCCAGCCGAGCTCGTAGTTGAACACCCAGATGAACAGCCACGAGATCCAGAAGCTGGGCATCGAGTACAGCAACAGCGAGGTGCTGAAGATGGACTTGTCCTTCTTCGACCCGCGCCACCAGCCGAGATACATCCCGACGAGCGGGCCGATGATGAAGCCGATCAGGAACGTCGCGCCGAACAGGACCAGCGTACGCGGCATCCGACGGATCATCAGGTCCGCGACGGGGGCGTTGTACGTCGGCGACCGGCCGAAGTTGCCGGTCTGGTAGTTGATCATGAAGTCGATATACTGTCTCCATAACGGTTCGTTGAGTCCCCACGTCTCCCGGATCTGCTGTATCTGTTCGTTCGTCATCCCGGAACTGATCATGCTCGTGATGAACGAGCCGGGCATGCTCCGGAGGAGGACGAACAGCAACGACATGATCACGAGGAGCGTCAGGTACGAAACGACGATCCGCTTTGCGAGGTATTTTCCACTGATTCTGGTCATGCGTTTTGTGGGACCGTTTCGCGTACTACTGTGTCACGAAGGCTGCCGTTTGAACCTGTTGAATCGTCCGATACCCGACGGGCGACGCCGTCAGGAACCCCGGCTCGCCCGACCGCGGGCGATGAGGGTGCCCGACGTCGCGCGTCAGTCGGACGCGACGATCGGTTTCGAGGGCGTTACTCGCTCTGGTGGATCTGCATGATCTGGGTCCCGAGGTACGTCGAACCCGGGCCCGGGATGTTCTCGAGGGCGCCCGACCACTCGGCCGAGACCGGCCACTTCGGCACGCCGTAGTCGACGACCATCGTCGGGAAGTCGAGGTAGATCCGCTCGACCGCCTCCCGGGAGGCCTGGTTCCGCGCCTCCGGCTCGAGGGTGGTCCGCGCCTCGTCGATGAGGTCGTCGGCGCCGGCGTCGTCGAACACCCCGTACCCCATCGCGTTGTTGAGCAGCGTCGAGGTGTTCTCGTCGTCACCCTCGGTCTCAGCGACCGAGTGGTCGTCGGCGTTGTCGGAGTGGAACAGGCTGTACAGCGTGTTCGTCGCGAACGGCGAGAGGTTCACCCAGCCCATGCTGAACGCGTCGTAGCTCTCCTCGCCGTACGCCCGCGTGACGCGGGTGTTGAACGAGACGACCTCGCGGTCGATCGGGATCCCGATCTGCTGGAGCGAACTGATCCAGTCCTGGATCATCTGGGCCGACTGGGGCGCCTCCTGTGCCGGAGACATCAGCATCGTGAGCGGCCCGTCGTTGATCTCGGGGATCGTCTCGCCGTTGACGCGGATCTCCTGATCGGGGTCCTGATCGGACTCCTGAAGGACGTCGGACTCGACGGGACCGAAGCTGTAGTCGTGCTTCGGCTCCGTCTGACTCGCGGTGACGCCGGTGAGGCTACCGGGGTAGTCCTGTCCGACGTACGTCCCGCCCTCGCCGGTGATGACCTGCCCCTCGGTGAGGAACGCCCGGATGTTCTCCACGTCCGGGACGCTGGGGCTCGACTGACGGAAGGAGAACGCCTGCGTCGACGGTCCGTCGAGCAGTTCCTGGTCCGACCCCGTCTCCGGGCGGACGGCCGTGTAGCCGGGCGGCATCACGAAGTCGCCCTCCTGCGCGTAGCCGCGCTGGAGCTGCTGGGTCCACAGGACGTCGTCGAACGCGAACCCGAGCACCTGCCGGAAGGGCAGGTCGTCGAGCGGCGTGTTGCGGAGGTTGAACGAGTAGTGGCCGTAGCCGGTGTCGAAGCCGTCGAGCAGGTTGATGTTCTCGTCCTCCTGTGCGTCGGAGATCCGCGAGGTGCGGACCCCCTCGTACAGGGAGTCGATGTCGCCCTGGAACAGCGCCTGGTGCAGCGCGGACTGCGAGGAGTACACGCGGATCCGCATGGCGTCGATGAACGGACCGCCGGCGATGACGCCGGGGACCTCCTCGCGCCAGCTGAGCTCGGAGAGGTTGTACTCGCCCTCGCGCTCGGCGAAGGAGACCTCGACGGACGTGTCGGGGTCCCACTGGGTGACGACGCCCGGACCGAGCCCCACGGGACCGAAGTCGGTGTCGGCCGGCTCGTAGGTGGTGTAGTCGTCGACGTCGCTCCACCGGTGCTCGGGGAGGATCGGGAGGCCGAACTGGTCGTACGCGAACGTCCCGTTCGGCTGGTTCAGGGTCATCACGCAGTCCCAGTCGCCGTCGTCCTCCTCCACGCTGACGATGGGGCTGAGGGACGCCGCGTACCCGCCGGGGTTCTGCTCCAGCAGGTAGTTGTACGAGAAGATCACGTCGCTGACGGTGAACTCCTCGCCGTCGTTCCAGGTCAGCCCGTCCGTGCGGACGTTGAAGTAGATCTCGACGTTCGACTGGCCGTTGTCGCCGGTCTCGTCGAGCACCTCGGATTCCCAGTCGGTGAAGACGTTCGGGTGCATCTCGAAGTTGACCGGGTCGATCGCCGCGCCGGACTCGTAGATCCGGTCGGTGATGACGCCGACGTACGCCGAGGAACTCGAGAGCGCGTTGAGCGTGTTCGGGTTCGTCCCCATCCCGAAGTTGAAGATCCCGCCGGTCGGGATGTCGTCTGCGTCGTCCTGTGCCTCGGTCGGCGTCTGATCCGGCGTCGGCGTGTCTTCGTCGTCGCCGGAGGTTTCGGTACCGTCGCCGTCGCCGTTGCCTGAGCAGCCGGCGAGGCTTGCGGAGACCGCCGCGACGCCGGTTCCCTGCAGGAACCGACGCCGGGTGGAACCGGACTGGTTGTCTGACATGCGAACGTTCGTTATGGAATCCCGAACTTAAGCATGTGGGATCCTCTCATATCATGGACGATCACTGAAATCAGCATTTCAGCTATTCGACTCACTGTTTCTACAGGTCTGGCCGGTAGAACTCACGAACGTTGACTCTCGTGTCGGATCGTTCGACGTTCGGGAGGTCGCGAAAACGGCCGGAAACGAAAGAAGGGTTTATTGTAGTTTCATCGATACGTTTCGCGCCGGGCGAGCCCAGTCAGACCGCTCACTCGCCCCGCGCGATCCCTCGCGCGCGCATCCCGAAGTACATCGCGAGGGTGACCGCGGCCGCCCCTCCCGAGAGGTACGTGTTCGCCGGGACCGACGCCTCCCCGCGCCGTGCCAACTCCATGCCCAGGAACGCCCACCCGGCGGCCGTCGCGAACCCGAGCGCCATCACCGCGTAGCCGGCGCTCTCCCGCTCGGTCGCGTGGAGGTACACCCCCACCGTCAGGACGACGCCGCCGAGCAGGGCCAGCACGGTCCGCGTACCCACTGCCATTGTCCGATGTTGTCGGGCGTCCGGGATAAACGACCCGGGACGGACCGGTCGGATCATCGCGGGAAGCCGGCCCGTTCCCCCGTACACTCGGTTCCGCCGACGACACGTTTTCCGGCGCCCGCCCCCGAACTGAAACGCATGACTGACACCACGGCGCTGTTCGTTGTCAGCGAGGAGGGGTACTGGGCCGAGGAATGCATCGAGCCGCTCACGACGCTCGACGCCGCCGGCGTCGACGTGACCGTGGCGACGCCGTCCGGGTCGCCGCCGGTGGTCGACGAGCGTTCGCTCGATCCCGAGGACGTCGGCGAGGAGACGGTCGAGGAGTACCGCGAGATCCACGAGACCGACGGCCGCCTGCGTGACCCCGAGCCGATCGCGGCAGTCGAGCCGGCCGACTACGACGCCGTCGTCTTCCCCGGCGGCCACGGCACCGTCTGGGACGTGAATCAGGATCGCCACGCTCGGACCGCGCTCCGTGAGGCCGTCGCGGGCGACGACGGCGTCGCGCTGGTCGTCTGTCACGCCGTCGGGATCCTCGCGTTCACCCGGACCGACGACGCCGGCTTCCTCGTCGACGGGCGCGAGGTGACCGGCTTCCCGAACGAATGGGAGGAGGGGATCGTCGACGAGCACGACCGCATCGAGGGGCGCAAGCTTCCCTACTGGGTCGAGGACGAGGTCGTCGCCGCCGGCGGGAACTTCGACGCCGAGCTCGACGCCGACACCTCCGTCACCGTCGACGGCGACCTGATCACCGCCCGCGGGCCCGGGTCGTCGAGCGAGGCGGCGGAGACGCTGCTCGCGGAACTGGGCGTCGAGTCGACCGCGTAGTCGTCGACGCCCTCGCCCGCGGTCAGTCGGACTCGATCGTGAACTGCGGCTCCTCGACGGTCTCCCCCTTACACGAGGGACACCGTGACGGCGCGTTCACGAGGTCGTCGAAGTCGTCGAAGCCGCAGTCGCGACACGTCGGCGGCGCCACCAGGAACCGTTCGCCGTCGGGCAACGACTCCGCGACGTGGTCCAGGTGGTCGTACACGACGGAACGGGGCACGTCGAACTCGGCGGCGAGCGCGCTGCCGGAACACGCCCGCTCGCGCAGGGTCTCGGCGATCCGCTCACGGGTCGTCTGCTCGGGCATACCCGCCCCAGGTCGCCGGCGCGGGAATCGGTTTCGGGCGAACGACGTCCCGTCGGCCGCCGTCGAGAACGTGTCGTTCCGGTGCGACGAGAGAGGAAAAGCCCTTGTCGGTCGGGTGTAACCGTGGTCGCATGAAGGCAGTTGTGCTCGCAGGGGGATACGCGACGAGGCTCTGGCCGATCACGCGCAATCGGCCGAAGATGCTGCTCCCGGTGGGCGACGGAACGGTCATCGACGAGATATTCGCCGATCTGGAGGCCGACGACCGGATCGACGAGGTGTTCGTCTCGACGAACGAACGCTTCGCCGAGGAGTTCGAGGCGTACCTCGCGGACACCGACTTCGAGAAGCCCACGGTCTCGGTCGAGGACACCAGCGCCGAGTCCGAGAAGTTCGGCGTCGTCGGCGCCCTGACACAGTTGATCGACCGCGAGAACGTGGACGACGACCTGGTCGTCGTCGCCGGCGACAACCTCATCTCCTTCGACGTCGGCGAGTTCGTCGACTTCTTCGCCGAGAAGGGGACGCCGTCGCTGGCGGCCTACGACGTCGGCTCCCGCGAACGCGCGAAGAGCTACGGGTTGGTCCAACTCGACGGCGACCGGGTCGTCGACTTCCAGGAGAAGCCCGACGACCCCAAGAGCACGCTCGTCTCCATCGCCTGCTACGCGTTCCCCCAGGAGACGCTTCCCGACTTCGAGGAGTACCTCTCGGACGGGAACAACCCCGACGAGCCGGGCTGGTTCATCCAGTGGCTCCAGTCGCGCCAGCCCGTCCACGCGTTCACCTTCGACGAGGCGTGGTTCGACATCGGCACCCCCGAGAGCTACCTCGACGCCGTCTCGTGGTACCTCGACGGCGAGTCGGTCGTCCACCCGGACGCGACCGTCGAGAACTCCGAGATCGGGGAGGACGTGTACGTTCTCGGCGGCACGGAGATCGTCGACTCCTCGCTTGAGCGGTCGGTCGTGTTCGGCAACGCGACCGTCCGCGACGCCGACGTGCGCGGCAGCATCATCGACGAGGAGACCGTCGTCGACGGGCTCGACCTCTCGGGCGCGCTCATCGGCGCCCACTCGCGGCTGACGAACGACGGCTGACTACTCCCCGAGTCGCGCGTCGGTCACCCGAATCCGCCCCCGCGTTCCGTCCGGCACCCACGGCTTGCGCTGCGCTCACTCACTTCGCTCACGGGTCGCTATGCTCCCCGTTCGCCTCGCGGTCTCCCTCCGGTCGACCGCGCACCGTTCGCTCGGCAACCCGTGGATGACAAGCCGTCGTCGCTCCCGGCGGTCGCTCCTCGGCCCGCTCGGCTCGCCTCTCTCGCCTCGCGGCGGCGTCACTCGCCGAGTCGCGCGTCGGTCACCCGGATCCGCCCCCGCGTTCCGTCCCACTCCGTGTCGTACTCCAGTCGGATCCGGCGGTCCATGTGCGGCCCGTCGGTGACGAACGTCTCGAACTCGCCGCCCTCCCCGAGGACGTGGACGCCGTACTCGTCGTTGAGCCGCTCCAGTTCCCCGAGGGCCTCACGGTCGATGGTACGGCCGAGCCACGACTCGTCGAGCCCCGCGGCCGCGACCTGCAGGATCCGGATCTCGAACCCCGCGTCCAACATCTCCTCGGCGAGGGTCCGGGGATCGCGCTGCCACAGCGGCGCGAACAGATCGATCCCCAGCCGGTCGCACATCGCCTCGATCCGGCTCGTCTGGAACTCCGACTCGACGGCGCCGGCGGTGACGCCCGCGAGGGACAGATCCGTCGCGAGGTCGGTCAGCGCCGCCTCCATCGGCTCCAGCTCGCTGTCGCCCTGCGCGCCCGAGTCGGTCGCCTCGCCGGCTTCGAAGTCCGCGGGCTCGACCTCGACGAGGGGGAGCCCGATGCTCTCGGCCGCCAGCGCGGCCAGCCGGGTCTCGGGAACGTGGTACATGTACGAGTCGCCCGCGGGATGAACCGTCAGCAGGCGCTCGACCGGCAGTCCGCGCTCCAGCGCACGGTACACCGCCCACGAGGAGTCCTTCCCGCCGGAGAACAGTCCGACATAGGCGCCGCCCGTGGTGGCGTCGCCGTCGGCGTCGTCGCTCATACCGTGGCTACGCGGCGAGGCGACCTTACCCGTGACGGTTCGGTGTCCCTGGCCGTTCTCCCGCTCGGCCCCGCCGGACGAACCGAACGGCGGGCAGAGGGCGTCGGATCACCCTTCGAGGCGGAACGGCTCGCTGACGAACGCCGATACCTGAAAAGGTTCGTCGGATCGTCGATCACCCGAGCTCCCGTGCGGCGGGGCGTCAGCGTCCCGTCGTCACATGTAGCCGAGGTCGCGCAGGCGCTCCATCAGGTCCTCCTTGTCCTGGGCGCGGCCGGCGCGCTCGGTCGTGTTCTCCATGTCCTGCAGCCAGGCGGGCTCCTCGGCGGACTTGTCCGTCGAGATCTCCGAGCCCAGCGAGCGGAAGCCCGCGAAGTACTTCGGCGAGACGGGGATGTCCTCGATCTCGATGCCCTCCGGCAGGTCGTCGAACCCCTGCGGGACGTAGCCGTCCTCGGGGTAGCCCTCGACCGTCTCCGGGACGACGAAGTACCAGAAGGCGTCCCACACGTCGGCCTCCTCGAACTGCAGGATCGGCTGAATGCGGTCGTGAGGCGGGTAGATGTCGGGGTCGTGGCGCGGCGAGAAGAACGTCTCGTCGGCGCGCGCCTCCTGCTCGTCCCAGCGGATGCCCGAGATGATGCCGTCGATGTCCTCGGACTCCAGCGTGTCGTTGAGCGCGACCGTCTTCAGCAGGTGGTTGCCGACGTACGTGTCCAGCAGGAACGGGAACGTCTCCTCCTCGTACTCGAGGATGTTCCGGATGTGGTGCTGGTTGTGCTCGGAGAGCGCGTCGACCGGGATGTCGTCGCCCGGCTCCAGCCCGTTCTCGTCGACGTACTCGCCCACGTCCGTGTTCCGGGCCCACTTGACTTCCAGGTCCCACTCGTCGGCCCAGTGGCGGACGAAGTCCATCAGCTCGTCGAAGTGCTGATAGTGGTCGATGAAGACGGTGGTCGGCAGCTCCAGCTCGTCGTGCCGCTCGACGACCTCCTTCACGAAGTACAGCGTCAGCGTCGAGTCCTTCCCGCCGGTCCACATGACCGCGGGGTTCTCGTACTCGCGCAGGCCCGTCTCGACGACCTCCAGCGCCTTCTCGAGCTTGTGCTCGATGCTCGGGTAGTCGCCGGGCTGTTCGCCCTCGCCGTCGGTGTAGTCCACGTCCAGATAGTCCGGGAACTCCTGTGACTCGGCCATGCGTAGTAATGAGATGTAATTACAGGTTCAAAGGTTTTGTGTCCCTGACCTCGTGACAGGTTCTCACCCACGCCGGAGAACGCCGGCGGATACGGAGCGTGCGGCGGCAGATGCGTTGCTATCGGCGGACACGTGGCTGTCGAACGCAACCGGCGTGTGAGAACTGACGACCCTCGACCGGCGTCCATCGCCGAACGCTCGTCTTACGAGATGAACTTGTTGTCCCGCCACTCGACGCCACCCTTCTCGGAGTTCCGGTCCGGCGTCTCGACGACCTCGACGCTGGCGGGGCGTTCCTCGCCCTCCACGATGCGGTGGGCGTGCAGTTCGTCGTCGACCTCGGTGATCGCCGTCAGCGTCCCCTTCTCCGAGAGCAGCGCGATCTCACGGAGCACGATGAACATCTGGAACTGGAGGGCGGTGTTCTGGAGCACCGTCTCGCGGTCGCCCTTGAAGCAGGCGAACTCGACGAGTTCCGAGGGGATCTCCTCCTCCTCCTCCTGCATCCAGCCGCCGCCGGTTCGCGGCGGCTCCTCCTCGTACACGCGCGTCTCGGAGACGCTCGCCTTCAACTGCGCCGTCGGGGTGTACTTCCCGATCGATTCGTCGTCCGACACCGCCTTCAGGATCAGCGTGTTGTTCCGGCGTGTGATGTCGACGTCCTCGACGCCCTCCGGAAGGTCGGGGTCGGACGCGAAGTGGTCCTGCAGGTCTTCCAGTGGCAGTTCGAGCGTCGAATGAAGTCGGTATACGCGGCCTGACATATGTGGGGATGGTGGGGTGGGTGCGACGAGGAAGCGCCGCGGCGTCCCGCGGTCGCCGTCCGTACGACCCTACTCGCCGGTAACTACGCACCCGACGCGTAAAACACCTGTCCCCGGGGGAGACGCCGCCCTACTGCGAGCGACATGGTCGCTCGGCGCCGTTACGCGTCGATCGCGAGGGTCTCGGCGAGCTCGCCGCGTTCGTCCAGCTCGGCGAGGACGTCGCTGCCGCCGACGAACTCGCCGTCGACGAACGTCTGCGGGATCGTCTCCCACCCGCTCACGTCCTCCAACGCGGCCCGGTACTCCGGCAGCGCCGGGAGGACGTCGATCGTCTCGAAGTCCTCGACGTGCTGGGAGATGAGCCCGACCGCGCGCTTCGAGTAGCCGCACTGGGGCATCAGCCGGTTCCCCTTCATGAACAGCACCACGTCGTTCTCCGAGAGCGCCTCCTCGACGCGCTCGGCGGCCTCCTCGGCCGTCAGCTCGCTTTCGGATTGGAATGCCATGTGAGAAGATAGGCGGCTCCGGTTGATAGACGTTGTGACGGTGGCGACGGGACCCGTCCGGGTTAGTCGCGACCGACGCCGACGACGTTGATCAGCGAGTGGACCGGAACGCCGTTGACCTCGTCGAGCCCCTGTTTGTCGACGATGACGACGCAGGCCTTCGGCTGACCGCCCTCCGCCTGCACGGCCTCGACGGTCTCCGTGAGCGTCGTCCCCGAGGTGACGGTGTCGTCGACGACGAAGCACTCCCGGCCGCGGATCGTCGCGAAGTTGCGCGAGAAGCCGCCGCCGACGTCGTCGATGTCGCCCTCGTCCCACTGGTGTTTCGCCGGCGCGTACGCCGCCAGGTCGGTGTCGAGTTCCCGTGCGATCGTCGTCGCCAGCGGCGTCCCCGCCTTCTCGATGCCGACGGTGAGGTCGACCGCCTCGCCCTCCTTGGCGAGCAGGTCGGCCATCGCGCGGCCGACGTGAGTGAGCCGCGTGGAGTCCCGTCCCACGGCCGACCAGTCGACGTGGATGTCCTGCGGGCCGGACGGACCGGTGGCGGCCGCGTCGTCGGTCGCGTCGGCGGGCGTCGCGCCCGACCGGTTGACGAGCCAGGAGGCCGTCTCCCGGGAGACGTTCAACTCGTCGGCGATCTCGCCCTTCGAGAGCCCGCGTTCGGCCAGCTCCGCCGCGTCGTCGATGAGGTCGTCGACGTTCTTCATCGTGAGCCGAATTCCACGGCCGTCTTGATAGTGGTGTCGTCGTCGTCGAACGCTCGCTCGAACTCGTCGAGGCCGTACACCCCGGTCACTAGGTCGTCCGTGAACCAGTCGGGCAGGGCGGCGACGGACTCGACGGCGCGCCCGAAGTGGCGAACGTTCGAGTTCACCGAGCCGACGAGCGCCTTGTTGTGGAGGACGAGCTCACGGTGGAGCGCGCCGCCGTCGACCTCGAACGTCCAATCGCCGGGTACACCCAACAGCGCGCCGACGCCGTTGGGCGCCAGCGCCTCGACCGTCTCGAAGGCGTGTCTCGCGTGCCCGGTCGCCTCGTACACGAGATCCATCGGCTCGTACGCCGCCGGCACCTCGTCGACGGCGGTCTCGCGGGAGTCGACGTACGTCGCGCCCAGTTCGTCGATGAGGTCGATCGTCGGGTCCGGCCGGTCCCGTCGACCCAAGCAGTAGAGGCGGTCGAACGACTCCCGCAACATCGCGACCGTGAGCAGCCCGAGGCTGCCGTTGCCGAGCACGAACGCCGACTCCGGATCCCATTCGAACGCGGACCGGCTGGCGCGGGCGTGTTCGATCGCCTTCTCGGTGATCGACGCCGGCTCCACGAGGAATCCGAGATCCGCCAGCTCGGGCGGACAGTGAACGAGATGCTCGGCGGGGCTGGTGAAGTACTCGGACATGAACCCGTGCGCGCCGTCGATGCCGCGCTCGTGGTACTGTTCCGCCGGCGCCATGTCCGGCTCCCCCCGAGCGAAGTAGTCGTTCGAGCCGTTCGGCCGCCGACGGACGGTCGGCACGACGACGTCCCCCTCGGACAGCCCCGTCCCGTTCGGGTCGACGACGACGCCGACGGCCTCGTGCCCCAGAACGATGTGGTCCTCCCCCTCCGGATAGCCGCCGTGGCTCCCCGCGATGACCTCGTGGTCGGTCCCGTCGACCCCGACGCGGAGCGTCCGGACGAGCGCCTCGCCCTCGTCCGGGTCCGGCCTCGGTTTCTCGACCACCGACGGGGACCCCTCCCCGCGACGAACGGCGATAGCCTTCATGACCCGGCGTACCACGTGCGCGGGCAAAAGGCTTATTCTATGATGAGTAAATAGTTGTGTCAGCGGCGGCGGTCCGCGGAGCGTCACCGGCCACCACGCGGCGCTCCACCGTCTGTCACCACAGTACTGTCACCACGTGCGGGTCGCCGCCGCGTCCCGTGCCAGCGCCGTCCACACCGACGCCGTGCATCAGCGCGGCGTCGTGGACGGGGCGTTCGGACACCCGTGACCCGGAGCCGTGGCTCCACCGCTGATAGGCCCTTCGACCCCTGCCGCGTCTCCGGGTCACCGACGCGCTCGTAGAAGCCGACCACGGGTGCGTCGTCACGACGCTCGTACCGGTCGTCGTCGCGTATACCGGCGATTCGCCGGTGTCGCGAAAAGGGGTCCGCCGATGCCGGGGAGAACGGCCCGCCGGCACGCGGAGCGGACGTGGTGCTCCGGTCGACTCGCCGCGACCGGCGCCGTGCGTCCGTTACTCCTCGGTCGTGTCGTCGTCCTCGTCGGAGGCCTCCTCCTCGTCGACCAGGTGGTCGAACTCGTCGAGGTAGCCCTCGACCGAGGCGGCGTCGTGGTCGACGTACCGCTCGTCGTCGACGTGGATCGTTCCCAGGCCGACGCCGTCGGGTTCGAGGCCGTCGTCCTCGCCGGCCTCCGCGAGCGCGGCGAGCGCGAGCTCGATCCCCTCCTCCATCGTGAGGTCGTCGCTGTACCCCTCCTCGAGGCGTTCGCGCACGTCGGCGCGGTTCGCGCCGATCGAGAGCGCCTTCCACTCGTAGGGCGTCCCCGAGGGGTCCGTCTCGAACAGCCGGGGCTCGCCGTTCTCGATGCCCCCGACGATGAGCGCGACGCCGAACGGGCGCGCGCCGCCGACCTGCGTGTACTGCTGGATGTGGTCGGTGACGGTCTTCGTGAGCGTCTCGATACCCATCTCCTCGCCGTAGCGAAGCCGGTTGACCTGGGCCTGCCGACGGGCGAAGTCGATGAGCTGTCGGGCGTCGGCGACGTGGCCGGCGCTGGCGATGGCGACGTGGTCGTCGATCTTGTGGAGCTTCTCGACGGAGTCGGGCTCCATCAGCTCCGAGCGCGAGCGCTTGTCCGCGGCGAGCACGACGCCCTCCGCCGTGCGCACGCCGACGCTCGCCGTCCCTCGTTTGACCGCCTCTCTCGCGTACTCGACCTGATAGAGGCGTCCGTCCGGCGAGAAGATGGTGATCCCGCGGTCGTACGCCTGCTGTTGTGATTGTCCCTGCATCGTGTCTGAGTCTCAGTGTCCGTCCGAGTCCGCGTCGTCGACCGGGTCGGACCGCCCCGGGCGGGAGGTGTCTCGGTCGGTCGCGCCCACGTACCCCGACGGCGTCGAGACGTCGACGGCGCCGTCGCGGCGACGGCGACCGGGTCCGCTCTCGTCGGCGACCGTGTGCTCGACCGTTCTCTCGTCAGTAAATCCGCCCGCGTCGCCTAAATAGCTTTCTTCACCGGCCCGTATCGTCCCCGAGACGCCGCGGACGCGCACGCCGACCGGGTGACCGTCGACGGCGTCGACGCACGCCAGCGCCGCCCGTCCGCGGTCGAGTTCCCCGCGGCGAACGCGAACGATCGCCGCGCCGGTTCCCGCCTCGAACCGGAAGCGGACGACCGTCAGGTCGGCGTCCGCGCTCCCCGGGTCGCCGAGGAGGTTCTGGGCGGCGTACCACACCTCGCGCTGGAACGGTCCCCGTGAGAGGTCGGCGTCGGGCCACGACTCCAGCCCGACGACGACGTAGCGCCACCGCGGGCGGAGGTGTTTGGGCAGATGCTTCACGGGTGGCCGGGCACTGCGTTCGACTCGGTCACGACTCGCGGCCGCCCGAGACGACGCGCTCCGCGGTGATCACGCCGACCTGGTCGTGGACGCGGTCGACCTGCGTCACGGCGTAGCCGGCGTCGGTGAAGTAGTCCACCAGCGTGCCGACGGTCGCCGGGTCGTCCACCTCGGGGCTGTAGAACGGCTCCTCGGGGTCCGGCTCACCGAAGAACATCACGTCGCCGAGGACGATCCGCCGCGGCCCGACCGAGTCGCTCCGGCTCGGCGCGACGCCGCCGTCGAGGGCCGCCCACGTCTCGATCGCCTCCCGCTTCTCCTCGTCCGCGAGGTGGTGCAGCGCGAAGTTCGAGGTGACGACCTGCGCCTCGCCGTCGTACTCGGGCGCGCGGAACTCGCCACGGCCGAACTCGACGTTCTCGACGCCCCGGTCCGCGGCCTTCCCCCTCGCCTGCTCCAGCATCCCCTCGCTCACGTCGCGGCCGACGACGCGACCGGCGTCCGCGGACAGCGCCAGCGCGATGGCCCCGGTTCCGGTGCCGAGATCCAGCACCGTGTCGGTTCCCGCGGGCGCCGCGCGGCGGATGACCAGCCCGGCGCACGCCTCGTACTCCTCGCTGTTCTGGTCCTCGTCGTAGTCGGCGGCGGCCTCGGAGAACCGCGCCGCGTGTTCAGCGATCGTCTTCTTCACACCGGTCCACTCGGACCCCCGGGGAAATGAACTCCGCGGACAGGCGCTCGCGGTTGCGCGCCGCGAGCCGCCCCCACTCCGCGAGGCCCGCACGCAGCCAGGACTCGTCGAAGCCGAGTTCGGACCCCAACGCGACCAGCTCCCGCGACGACCGCAGTTCGAGATGGGAGGTCGGACGCGCACTCACCACGTACGGCGCGTCGTAGTGGCCGACGATCTCCCGGAGCTTTCGGAGCCCACCGAGCGCGCGCACTCGGGTGCCCCCGGACTCCCGCAACGCCGGCCCGAGGTCGAACTCCACGCGCGTTCCGTGGGTCGCCGCGGCCTTCGCGAGCACGTGGTTGAATCCCCCGTCGCCCGACAGCGGCGCCGCGAGCACGTCGACGCGGTCCTGCTCGACGGCGAAGCGGTTGAGCGCGTCAGTTCCGCCCCGCACGAGCACCAGCGGGAAGTCGGGCCGGAAGTTGCCGACCGCGCCGCTGGCTGAGGAGGGCTCGTCTGCGACGACCTCGACCGCCGGCACCACGTCCACGTCGTACCGCTCGCGGAGCGCGTCCGGGTCGAAGTCGGCCTCGCGCGTTCGGATCACGAGCCCGTCGTAGCCGTACCGTCGGGCGGTCTGCGCGAGCCGGGCCGCGGTCGCGTCGCCGTCGGGGTGGGCGTACGCGGCCTCGTACGGCGACCGATCCCCCTCGTCGCCGGCGTCGCTCCCGGTCACGCGTCCCCCTCGTCCTCGCTCCCGTCGTCCCGGCTCTCGGCGTCCGCGGGGGCCCCCGGCGCGTCGAACCCCGCCGGGTCCGCTGCGGCCGCGGCGACGCGGACCGCCGCGACGTTCTCGGCGGCGTCGTGCACGCGGACGATGTCGGCGCCGTTAGCCGCCGCCAGCGCCGTCGCCGCGATCGTTCCGTTCGGGGCGTCGCCGGCGGCCTCGCCGGTCAGTTCGAACATCGACTTGTGGGAGTGGCCGAACAGCACGGGACACCCGAGCGCGTCGAACTCGTCCAGGCGCCCCAGCAGCTCGAAGTTCTCCCGCCTCGACTTCCCGAAGCCGATCCCGGGGTCGACGATCACGTTCTCGCGCGGGATCCCCGCCTTCTCCGCGAGCAGGACGCGCTCGCCCAGCTCCGCGATCACGTCCTCGACCACGTCGTCGTATTCGGGGTCGCGGTCCGGGTCGACGGGCGCCTCGATGCTGTGCATCACGATCACCGGCACGTCGCGCTCGGCGGCGAGGAAGCGCATCTCGGGGTCCTCCAGCCCGGTCACGTCGTTGAGGACGTCCGCGCCCGCGTCGAGCGCCGCCTCCGCGACGGCCGCCTTCCGCGTGTCCACGGAGACCAGCGCGTCCACGTCGGCGATCGCCTCGATCACCGGCTCGATGCGGGCGATCTCCTCGTCGTCCGGCACCGGGTCGGCGCCCGGACGGGTCGACTCCCCTCCCACGTCGATCACGTCGACGCCGGCGTCGACGAGCGCCTCCGCCCGGGCGAGCGCGTCGGCCTCGTCGAAGAACTCCCCGCCGTCGTGGAACGAGTCCGGCGTCACGTTCAGGACGCCCATCACCGCGGTGCCGTCGGTCCACGGGTACTCGCGGTCGGTCCCCTCCCTCGCAGTTCCGTCGTCGAGCCCGAGTGCGGCACGGAGGTCCGCCGCCACCCCGGAGAGGCCGTGTTCGAGGTCGTCCAGCGCCCCGGCCAGTTCGGCGAGCTCGGCGCGCGAGCCCGAGCAGACGACCTCCGCGAGCTCGCCGCCCCCGACGCCGCTGACGCCGCAGGCGGCGCCGACCCTCGCGGCTTCCCGGCGCAGGTGCGTCGCCTGCGTCTCCGAGACGCGCGTCTTCACCGTCTCGTGGACGCTCTCGCCGGCGACGTCGTCGATCTCCGCGGCCGGGACGTTCGCCGCCTCGAGCGTCTCCCGGGCGTCCGCCTCCCCGGGGAGCTCCTTCGGGACGAACCGGCGGGTCCACGTCGTTCGCGCCTCCGCGACGCAGAACAGCGAGCCGGTGAGGAGCACGCAGTCGTCGGGTTCGGCCGCCGCGCGCGCCGCCGTGAGCGCGTCCGGGACCGACTCGCCGGCGGTCACCGCCGCGTCCGTCTCCCGCTCGAACACGCGCGCGAGCACCTCGGGGTCCTCCGCGCGATCCAGCGACGGGGCGCAGGTGTGGACCGTCGCCGGCGCGGGCAGGGTGTCGGCCATCTCGCCGTGGTCCTTGTCGTGCATCGCCCCGAACACGAGGTGGAGGTCGTCGTAGTCGAGTTCCGCGAGCGTCTCCCCGAGGGTCTCGCAGGCGGCGGGGTTGTGTGCCCCGTCGAGCACCACCAGCGGGTCCGACTCCATCACCTCGAACCGGCCCGGCCAGTGGGCGTTCCGGAGCCCGCGCGCGAGCGTCGCGCCGTCCTCGACGCCCATCGCCCGGGCGAGCGCGGCGGCGACGCCCGCGTTCGTCGCCTGATAGGCGCCCAACAGCGGGATCCGGGTCTCCACGGACCAGCCGTCGCCGCCGAGCCCGACGCGCGACTCCTGTGGACTCACCGCGCCCTCGTACGTCGCCGTCAGGTCCGCCCCGCCGCCCTCGGTGCCCCCGGTCGGTCCGGACACCGTGATCAGGTCGGCGCCGCGGTCGCCGGCCACCTCGCGCACGGTCGCGAGGGCGTCGCCGTCGGTCGCCGTGACCAGCGGGCCGTCGGCGGGCGCGACCTTCGCCTTCGTTCGCGCGATCTCCTCGACGGTGTCGCCGAGGACCGCGGTGTGCTCCAGCGAGACGTTCGTCACCGCGGCGGCGACGGGGTCGACGACGCTGGTGGCGTCGAACTCGCCGCCCATACCGACCTCCAGCACCGCCACGTCCACGTCCGCGCGGTCGAACCGCCACAGCGCCATCGCGGTGACCACCTCGAAGAAGGTGAGCGGCTCGCCGTCGGCCGCGCGGTCCACAAGCCACGGCTTCGCCGCCTCGACGAACGCCGCGACCTCGGCCCTCGGGACGGAGCGGCCGTCGACGCGCACGCGTTCGCGGACGTTCTCGAAATGGGGGGACGTGTAGAGGCCGACGCGGCGGCCGTCCTCGCGGAGGACGGACTCGACCATCCGGGCGACGCTCCCCTTCCCGTTCGACCCCGCGACCTGGACGAAGTCGATCCCCTCGTGGGGGTCGCCCAGGTGGGCCAACAGGTCGCGCACCGACTCGGTGCCCGGCTTGACCTGGAAGCGCCGGAGGTCGAGGAGGAAGTTCGCCGCCTCGTAGTAGCGCATACTCGCAGGGACTTGCGGGGCCCGCTTATGGTTGACGGGAGCCGTCGAACGTCAGGCGGAGGCCGCCGTCGGCGCTCTCGGACAGCTCCGTCGTCCAGCCGTGGGCGCGGGCGATGTCGGCGACGATGGCGAGCCCGAAGCCGGTGCCGTCGTCGGCGGTCGTGTACCCCCGTTCGAGCGCCGCCTCGCGCTCCCCCTCGGGGATCCCCGGCCCGTCGTCGGCGACGAAGAAGCCGTCCGGGGTCGCGCCGACCACGACGGTCACGTCGCGGCCGGCGTGGTCAACCGCGTTGCGCAGGCAGTTCTCCAGCAGCGTGCGGAGCCGTTCGGGGTCGGCGGGGACCGTGGGCGCGTCCTCGACGACCAGCGTCGCCGCCGGCGCGTCGACGACCGCCCACGCCTCCCGCGCGAGGTCCCCGACGTCCGTCGGCTCCGTCTCCTCGACGTCCCGTCCCTCCCGAGCCAGCGACAGCGTCGCGTCCACGAGGTCCTCCATCCGGTCGAGCGCGTCGAGGGCCGCCGGAAGCTCGTCGGTGTCGTCCTCCTCGATCGCCAACTCCACGTACCCCCGCGCGACGTTCAGCGGGTTGCGGAGGTCGTGGCTCACGATGGAGGCGAACTCGTCGAGCCGCTCGTTCTTGCGGCGCAGCGACTCGGTTCGCTCGCCCAGCGCCGCCCGCCGCCGCGCGCGGTCCATCGCCGCCTCCACGTTCGCCGCGAGCACGCGGGCCAGCTCCACGTCCGCGGGGTCGATGCCGCCCTCGGTCGTCGACCCGAGGGTGAGAACCCCGTGTTCGCCGAGCGGGGCGACGAGCATGCTTCCGGACCCCGATCGGGGTACGTCGTCGTCTATCTCGGTGACGTCGTCGAACACGAGCACCTCGTCCCCATCGAACGCCTCCCACTGGATCGTCTCGCCGCGCTCGTAGGGCGTCCGCTCGCCGGCGACCTCCTCCACTCCGGCGGACACTGCCGTCGGCATGAGTCGGTCGGTCCCCGGGTCGTACAGCCGGACCGTGTTCATTGGGAACCCGAGAACGTCCGTCGCGGCAGTCGCCGCGGTCCGTGCGACCGTCTCCCGCGACTCCGCGAGCATCATCGTCCGGGTCGCCTCGTGGAGGTTCGCCAGCCTGACCGACGTGGAGGGCACGGTCGCACTCGTGTCGACGGGCGTCACGTCCTCACTCATGCACGATCACGGATCTGTCACTAGAGCCGTACTCGGCTCTCATAACCGCTCCGGTCGCCGTTTCAGAGCCGATACTACTCCCTCCGAACGGGCCGAACTGGCGTCAGTCGTGCCGGAACGCGCGGTCGCCCGTGAACACCATCGCCATGTCGTGCTCGTTTGCGGCCTCGATGACGTCGTCGTCGTTGACGGAGCCGCCGGGCTGGATGACCGCCTCGATGCCCGCATCGGCTGCCTCCTCGATGGCGTCGGGGAACGGGAAGAACGCGTCCGAGGCCATCACGGCGCCCTCCGCGGACTTCCCTTCTGCGTCCTTTTCGGCCTTCATCGATGCCAGCGTGACGGCGTCGACGCGGCTCACCTGTCCCATGCCGACGCCGACCGTCTCGGTGCCGGTCGCGAACAGGATGCCGTTGGACTTCACGTGCTTCATGACGCGCCACGCGAACAGCATCGTCTCGGTCTCCTCGTCCGTGGGCGCGCGCTCGGTGACGACCTCCAGATCGTCGCGCTCGGGCGCCTGCAGGTCGCGCTCCTGCACGAGTCGGCCGCCGACGATGGGCTTCTCGGTGAGGGGCTCCGAGCGCTCGCCCATCGTCCCCTCGTCACCCACATCGAGCACGCGGAGGTTGTCCTTCTCGAACAGCACGTCGAGGGCGTCGTCGGCGTAGCCGGGGGCGACGACGACCTCCTTGAACGAGTCGACGATCAGCTCGGCCGTCGCGGCGTCGCACCTCCGGTTGAGCGCGACGATGCCGCCGAAGGCGGACTTGGCGTCCGTCGACAGGGCGTCGGCGTACGCGTCCGCGAGCGTGTCGGCGGTCGCACAGCCCGCGGGATTGGTGTGTTTGATGACGGCCGCGGCGGGCTCGTCGAACTCCTTCACGAGGTTGAGCGCGCCGTCGGCGTCGTTGTAGTTGTTGTACGAGAGCTTCTTGGCGCCCTCGTTGAGCTGGTCGGCGGCGACGACGTTCGCCTCCTCGCACGTCGTGTCCGCGTACAGCGCGGCGTCCTGATGGGGGTTCTCGCCGTAGCGAAGCTCCCGGACGCGGTCCTCGCTGGTCGTCCGTCGCGCGGGGAACCGACCGTCGCCGGCGTCGTCGCCCTCGACGGCGACCTCGTGGGCGTCCACGTCGACCGTCACGCGGTCCTCCGCGAACCACTTCACCGCGCGCGGATACGCCGCGAACTCGGCCTCGTACAGCACGCGTTCCTTCAGGTCGGCCACCTCGTCGCCCTCGTAGACCGGTACCGCCTCCTGGGTGACGATCGGGCCGCCGTCGACCTCCTCGGTGACGACGTGGACGGTACAGCCGGTCTGACGAACGCCCGCGTCGAGGACGCGCTCGTGGGCGTTGTTGCCCGCGAACGACGGAAGCAGCGACGGATGGACGTTCAGCGTCGTGGGCGCGGCGTCGAGGAAGGTGTCCGTCAGGACGCGCATGTACCCGTCCAGACACACCAGGTCGAAGTCGTAGTCGTCGAGCGCGTCGAGGACCCGTTCCTCGTGGGCCTCGCGCGTCTCGCCGTCGTCGCGCTCGACGACCTCCGTCGCCACGCCGCGTTTCGCCATCGCGTCCAACACCGGCGCGTCGGCGTCGTTCGCCACGACGACCGACAGCTCGGCGCCGCCCGGCGCCCGATCCGCGATGGTCCGAAGGTTGCGCCCGCGATTGCTCGCCATGCCCGCGATCTTCATGGTGGAACGCTCCCCCGCCGCCGGAAAGAGCGTTGCGGTCTCGTGGGAAAACGTATCCACGAACTCGCATCGAAATCACGGTTGATCCCCGTACGATCGCCGGTCGTATGCACGGACGTGGTGGTCGAGGTGCCTCCCGACCGAAACCGCTTTGCCGCCGGCGTCGGGAGCGCGGGTATGGACATCCCACGCGAGGACCCCCTCGCCGCCGTCTCGCCGCTGGACGGTCGATACGCCGGCCGGACCGCGCCGCTCGTCCCGTACGCCAGCGAGGCCGGCCTGATCCGCGCCCGGGTCCGCGTCGAGGTCGAGTACCTGCTCGCGCTCGCCGACGAGTCGGGGGTCGACCTCGACCTCTCGGCCGCGGAGCGAGCCGACCTGCGCGCAGTCGTCGACGACTTCTCGGCCGAGGACGCCCGCCTGGTCAAGCGGCTGGAGACCGAGGGCGCCGAGGGCTACGCGGCGACGAATCACGACGTGAAGGCCGTCGAGTACTTCCTGCGTACGGAGTCGCCCGAGCGTCTGCATCCGTGGATCCACTTCGGTCTCACCAGCGAGGACGTGAACAACCTCGCCCAGCGCCTGCTCGTCAAGCCCGCGGTGGAAGAGGTACTGGTGCCCGAACTACGCGATATCCGCGACACCCTCGCCGAGGAGGCCCGCGAGTATCGCGACGTGCCGATGCTCGCGCGGACGCACGGCCAGCCCGCGACGCCGACGACGTGGGGGAAGGAACTCGCGGTCTACGCCGCCCGACTCGCGACGGCCATCGGTCGCGTCGAGGGCGCCGCCGCCGACCTCTCGGGGAAGCTCGCGGGCGCCTCGGGGACCTACGCGGCCCACCGTGCCGCCTACCCGGACGTGGACTGGCGGACGTTCTCCCGCGAGTTCGTCGCGTCGCTCGGGCTGGAACACACCGCGCTCGCGACGCAAGTGAACCCCTGCGACGACCTCGCGGCGCTGTTCGACGCGCTGCGCGGCGTCAACAACGTCCTGCTCGATCTGGATCGGGACGTGTGGCTGTACGTCTCGGACCGCTACCTCGGACAGGAGGCCGCCGCCGGCGAGACCGGCTCCTCGACGATGCCGCACAAGGTGAACCCGATCGACTTCGAGAACAGCGAGGGCAACCTCTCGAAGGCGAACTCCGATCTCACGTTCCTCGCCGACTACGTCACCACCTCCCGGCTCCAGCGCGACCTCTCGGACTCGACGGTCAAACGGAACGTCGGGGCGGCGCTCGCGCACTGTCTCATCGGCTACTCGAAGACCGCCGCCGGGCTCGCGAAGGTCGTCCCCAACGAGCGGATCATGCGCGAGGAACTGGAGAACACCCCCGAGATCGTCGGGGAGGCCGTCCAGACGATCCTCCGACGCGAGGGCGACACCGCCGCCTACGAGCGCGTGAAGGAGCTGACCCGCGGGGAGCGCGTCACGATCGAGAACTTCCGCGACCTGTTCGACGATCTGGACGTGGACGAGTCGGTGCGCGAGGAACTGAGCGCGCTGACGCCCGCGGGATACGTCGGCTACGGCGGCGACCTCGTGAACGAACTGGACGAAGCGAAGTAGTCGCTACCGGGACCGAACCGACGCGAACCGCTCGTCGTCGAGGTACACCGACCCGTCGCGCACCTCGACCCCGACGGCGTCGAGTTCCTCGCCCACACACGGGCCCCACGTGCACAGGCCGTCGCCGCACTCGAAGCGCGCGCCGTGCTTGTGACAGACGATCTCTCCCCCGTCGACGCGGGCGCCGCGTCCGGGGTCGAGCGGCACCTCGGGCCTGTGCGGACAGGAGTTGCGCCACGCGAACACCTCGCCGGAGTCGGCGTCCCGGCGGAGGATGATCCCGACGCCCCGGCGCCCGTCCGGCCGCATCGCCGTCCGTCGGATCGTGGAGTCGGACGGCACGTCCGCCAGCGGCGCGACGAGTAGCGGATCCCCGTCGTCGCCGTCGGATTCCTCGTCGCGCGCGCCGGCCCCGCTCCGGTCACTGTCGCCGTTCGAATCTCCGGCGTCGCCGACGCTGAACCGAACCGTCGCGTCGCCGGCCTCGACCTCTCCCTCCGAGTCGAAGACGTGCTCGCTTGTCGACTCGTCGGGCGTCTCGACGGTCACGCGTATCCCCTCGTCCATTCTGCCGTCGATAGCCGGAGAACGCGGATATGCGTGTCGCTCCGGGCGCTGGCAGCGAGCGAAACGCTCGACAGTCGCCGGCGGGAGCGGGAGAGGAACGAGTCGCGGGTCCGGTCCGGTTCGGTCCGGGTTCAGTACTCCTCGTACGCGAGGTTCATCAGCCACTGTGTGAACGCGTCGGAGTTGGGGTCGATCTCCTCCTCGCCGATGAACGGCGAGAGCATGTCCCCGGCCATCAGCAGCGAGAAGTTCAGGTCCTTCGCCGTGGGAGCCAGGAAGTACGTGTTGTGGCCGTTGTAGACGGCGTCCTCGCGTTCGATCAGCCCGAGTCCCTCGAGCTTCTCCGCGATGCGGCTACCCTTGCGCGAGGAGACGTCCAGCTCCTTCCAGAAGTCGGACTGGTGGATGCCGCCGGTCTCGCGGACGAGTTCGAGGCCGGCGAGCTCGTCCTCGGCGAGGCTCGCTTCGGCGTCGGAGGCGCTCATACACGCCCCAAGAACGGCGTCCCCGTTTACCCTTTCCCTTTTACCCTGGGCCGGGAGCGGCCGGGGCGTCGCGACGCCCGTCCTCAGCGGTCGACGTCGACGCGCTCGAACGGCGTCTCGCAGGGGGGGCCGTCGGCGTGATCGTACCGTATCGATCCGTCGGCCCCCACGCGGATGAGCGTCGAGGAGACCGTGCCGAAGCCGCGCGCCTCGTCGTGGACGCACACGTCGAACGCGTGGTCGCCGAGCGCGGACCCCGCCCGGTCGAGCCACGCGTCGGCCGACTCTCCCCGCCGGGGTGTGAGTTCGCGCCGGAGCCGCGTCGCGTTTCGCGCCTCGGCGGGTCCCGCGTCCGGTCGCGCGGGTGGCTCGAAGTAGTGCCCGTCGTAGCCGGTGTTGCCGACGACGTGGACGCCGGGTCGAAACTCGGTCACCGACAGCTTGCCGTCCCACTCCAGCAGGAGCGCCGTCGTCGCGTCCGCGAGCACGAGGTTGAAGCCGTCGTACTCGTGTTCGCGACACGACTCCCCGACGTGGCCGGCCGCGTTCTCGGCGGATCCGGCGTGCAGGCAGTCGTCGACGAGCAGCCCTCGTGAGCGCTCCCCGGCCAGTCCCTCGACCCAGCGGTTGGTGATCCCGACGAACAGGCCGTCCCGGGTGACGCCCATCCACGTCCCGCCGGCCTTCGCGTCGCGGGGGGCGATCACCCCGTCGCTGCGGTCGGCCGGCGGCTCTGAGGGGCGGCCGTACGACTCGTCGCGGTTGGCCGCCACGACGACGGGAGCGTCGTCGAACGCCCGCCAAGCCAGCGTCAGGGTACACATGCCCCGTGGTACCGTCCCGGAGACCAAAGCGACGGCGGTCGATCGGACGACGCCGCCCCCGAACGACCGACGCCGGGGCGGCCCGACCCTAGCCGAGCAACGAGTCGAGGGCGCGCCGAACCGTCGCGGCGGCGTCGCGGACGCGATTGACGCGGACGTACTCGCGCTCGCTGTGGGCCACCGCGCCCTCCTCGTCGGCGAGGTGGCCCGGCCCGAAGACGACCGTCGGCGCGGGGGAGAAGTACGACGCCTCCGTCGCCGCGCCGAAGGGTCGGACCTCGCCGTCCGGGTCGGTGCTGTCGGCGGTAGCGTCGCCCCCGACCGCCCGAGCCGCCTCGCTCACGCCCCCCACAAGCGCGTGATCCGGATGCGTGTCGAACGCCTCCAGGAACGGCGTCGGGCGTTCCGTCAGCTCGAACGAGACCTCGACGGCGTCGTCGACGGCCGCACGGACCGCGCTCTCCAACTCCGAGCGGAACCCCTCGGCCGTCTCCGGCGGCACCGACCGCCGGTCGAGGGTGATCGTCGCCGCCGCCGGAACCTGATTGGTCGCCTCGCCGCCGGTCACTCCCGTCGGAACGAGCGTCGGCGCGCCGAGCATCGAATGCGCCTCGGCGTCGTCGTCGAACCGGCGGACCGCCGCCAGCGCGTCCTCCAGCGCGGCGACCGCGTTGACGCCCGAGTCCGGCTCCGCGGCGTGGGCGGCGGAGCCGGAGAGCGTCAGCGTCCCCTCGAACCGACCGCGCGCGGCGACGCAGACGTCGCAGTCGGTCGGCTCTCCGACGAGGAACAGGTCGCCGTCGACGGGGTCGACCGGACCCTCGGTGTGGTCCGCGTCGCGCCCGCGAACGAGCGCGTCGGCGCCGGTCGACAGGGTCTCCTCGTCGGGCGTCACCGCGAGCGTGACCGCGCCACGGGCGGGCTCAACGGCGAGAAACCCCGACAGCAACGCCGCGAGCGGGCCCTTCGCGTCGCAGGAGCCGCGGCCGCGGAACACCTCGTTCCCGAGGTCGTCGGTTCCCCGCTCGAAGGGCACGTGCGGCGGGACGGTGTCGATGTGCGTGTTGAGCACGAGGTGCGGTCCCTCCGCAGCGGCGTCCGCGTCCGGCGCGCGTCGCGTCGCCCGGACGTTCCCCGCGTTGTCGACCCACGGGTCCGCGCCGTGGTCGGCGAGCGTCTCGACGAGGAACTCCCGCATTCCGTCGACGGACTCGTGGGACGCGATCGGAACCGCCTCCGCGAGGAACGCGACCGGATCGAACTCGGTCGCCGGCGCCGGTTCGTCGCCGCCCTCGGCGTCGCTCATTCGCCCTCCTCCGGCCCCGACTCAGGGACCGGGAGGTCCACGTCGAACTCCCGTGCCGCCGGCCCGGTCAGCGTCGCCGGGGCGTCGTCCGGGACCGTGATCCGCAGGGTGCCGCCCGGCGGCGACACGGCGAGGTCGGTCCGGCCGGTGATCCCCAGGCGGTGCGCGACGGTGCCCACCGCGACGGCGCCGGTTCCACAGGCGAGCGTCTCCCCCTCGACGCCGCGCTCGTAGGTTCGCTGATCGAAGGTCCCGTCGCCGGTACGGGCGGCGAGCGTCACGTTCGCGCCCTCGGGGAAGGCGTCAGCGTGGCGGACGGGCGGGGCGACCGCGTCGAGGTCGACCGCGTCCACGCCGCCGGCGTCGCCGGCGTCGCCGGTGTCTCCACTGTCGTCCCCACGGTCGACGAACGCGACGGCGTGGGGGACGCCCGTGTCGACGGCGGTGACGGTCAGTCCCTCCACGTCCTCCTCGATCAGCGGGTCGTAGCGATCGTCGGCCAGCGGAACGTCTGCGGGATCGAACGACGGACGGCCCATCTCTACCTCGACGGTGACCTCGTGGCCGGCGGCGGCGGCGTCCGTCCCGTCGCCGTCACGGATCTCGGCGCGTCGAACGCCCGCGGGCGTCTCCAACTCGACCACGTCCGCGCCGGTGCGTTCGCGGACCCACGCCGCCGCACAGCGCGCGCCGTTGCCACACATCGCCGCGATCGAGGCGTCCGGTTGGACAAGCGTCATGGTAGCCGTGACGGGACCGTCGCCGCCGGCCGTGGACTCCTCGATGTCCATGAACAGGACGCCGTCGGCCCCGGTCCGTTCGGCCCCCTCGACGCCGGTCTCGCGGTCGCAGTGGTGGACGGCGAACGCGCCGCGGTCGGGCACTCGACCGTCGGCGTCCGCGGCGTCGACGACGAGGAAGTCGTTGCCCGTGCCGTGGTACTTCACGGCCGGCACCGTCCGGGCTCCCGCGGAGGCGCTCGGTTCCGTCGACTCGCTCATTCGCCTCCACCTCCGCGCTCCAAACGGGTAACTCCCGCGAGCGTCTCGCGCTCGCGGAGCACGTCGCCCGCGAGGCTCACCTCCGCGGGGCGCGGCCGGGAGTTGTACGTCGAGGCCATCTCGTAGCCGTACGCGCCGGCGTTGCCGACGGCGAGCAGGTCACCCCGCTCCGGGATCGAGAGGTCGCGCCCGTCACAGAAGGTGTCGCCCGTCTCGCAGATCGGCCCGGCGACGGTGACGGGTCCCTCGGCGCTCCCCTCTGACGCGTCGAGGTTCCGGATCGCGTGGTACGCGTCGTACATCGCCGGGCGAAGCAGGTCCGTCATTCCGGCGTCGACACCGGCGACCGTGGTCTCAGGGGTGGGCTTCACCGTGTTCACCCTCGTCAGGAGGACCCCGGCGTCGGCGACGACGTAGCGCCCGGGCTCGACCGCCAGCGTCGCGTCCACGTCGCCCAGCGCCTCGCGTGTCGTGTCGGCGACTGCGTTCAGATCGAGCGCGGGGTCGTCCTCGCAGTACGGGACGCTGAACCCGCCGCCGACGTCGACGAACTCCAGTTGCCCGTCGCCGACCTCGCGCGCCAACTCGCCCATTCGAGCGACGAGGTCGCGGTGGGCGGCCAAGTCCTCCTCGCCGTGGATCCCCGACCCGGCGTGAGCGTGAAGCCCGACGACATCGAACCGGTCGCGCGCGTCGTCGACGACCTCCGGCGCGCGATCGTACGGAACGCCGAACTTCGGCGCGGCGCCCGTCCGGACCTTCTCGTGGTGACCCGCGCCGACGCCGGGGTTGACGCGGACGCAGACGCGGCCGTCGTAGCCGCGCTCCGCGAGGCGGTCGAGCGTGTCGCGCGCGCCGACCGTGATCGTGAGTTCGGGATGTTCCTCCCACCACTCGACCACGCTGTCGAGGTCGCGGGCGGGCGGATTGACCGCGGTGTAGTCGACGCGGTCGCCCGGGAAGCCGGCGTCGAGCGCTCGACGTACCTCGCCTGCGGACGCGCATTCCGCGCCGAGTCCGGACTCGCGGACCGACTCCAGCACCGCGCGACCCGTGTGCGCCTTCACCGCGTACTTCACGTCCGCGTCCGGGAACGCGCCGCGCAGCCGTGCGCAGTTCTCCGCGACGCGGTCGAGGTCCGTGACGTACAGCGGGGTGCCGTGGTCGGCCGCCAGTTCGTGCAGGCGGTCGGCGTTCCACTCCGCGAGCCGCCGGATCGCCGGACCGCCCTCGGCGGTCGTTCGCCCCGGCTCCGGCGCGGACGACTGCTCGCCGCTCATTCCCGGAGCGCGTCCTCGCGCCGCGTCGCCTCCAGCGTCTCGGTCTCCACGTCGGTGGCGACGACCGCGGGCTTGTACGCGCCGCCCTCGAAGAGGTCGTGGTCGCTGACGCTCGACTCGACGAACCGGGTGAACGCCCGACGGTTCTCGGGCAGGTGGCCGTAGACGACCTCCTCCTCGACGAGGTCGTACACCGGGATTCGGGGCGTGAGGAGCGTGTTCTCGCCGACGACCGAGTTCTCGCCGACTCGGAAGCCGGAGGTGACGCGACAGCCGGCGCCCAGCGAGACGCCGTCCTCGACGATCACTGGCGCGTCCTCCACCGGCTCCAGCACGCCGCCGATCAGCGTGTTCGCGCCGAGCTTCACGTCCTCGCCGAGCTGGGCACAGGAACCGACGGTGTCACAGGAGTCGACGAGGGTTCCGTCGCCGACGGACGCGGCGATGTTGACGAACGACGGGCTCATCATGATCGTGTCGTCGCCGAGGTGGGCACCCCGGCGGAGCACCGTTCCGTCGGGCGTGTTGCGCGCGCCCCTGGCTTCCAAGTCGTCGGTCTCGCGCAGCGGGAGCACGTCGTAGTAGCCGACGCCGCCGTACTCGCGGCGCTCTGTCTCGCGCAGGCCGAAGTTGAGGAGAACCCCCCGCTTCACCCACTCGTTGGCCTCCCACGAGTCGACGCCGGCGCCGGTCTTGCGGGCCGCTCTGACCTCGCCCGCCTCCAGCGCGTCGAGGAACTCGTCGAGGGTTCGGCGAACGCCGTCGTCGGCGTCGGCCGCGGTCAGTCCGTCGTCGTAGCGGTGCCACAGGTCGTCGATGTCTGATTCCAGTGTCGTCGTCATTCGAGTACCTCCGTGAAGTCGTATTCGCCGGCGTCGCGGCCGGCGAGCCACGCGGCGGCGTCGAGCGCGCCGGCGGCGAACACGCGCCGGGAGCCGGCGCGGTGGGTCAGTTCGAGCACGTTCTCGTCGCCGGCCATGAGCACCTCGTGCTCGCCGGCGACGTCGCCGGCGCGGCGGGCGTGAACGCCGATCTCGTCGTCGGTCCGCGGCGCGTCGCCCTCGCGGCCGTGGACGCGCTCGTTCAGGTCCGGCCGGGCGTCCTCGACGTCGTCGAGCAGGGTGAGCGCGGTGCCGCTGGGCGCATCGACCTTCCCGTTGTGGTGGGTCTCGGTGACCTCCACGTCGTAACCGGGAAGCGCTCCGGCGGCCGCCCGGACCGCCCGGCGCAGCGCGGCGATCCCCCGCGAGAAGTTCGAGGCGCGCAACACCGGCACCGCCTCGGCGGCGTCGAGGAGGGCGGCCTCCTGTTCGTCGTCGAAGCCGGTGGTGCCGACGACGCAGGCGACGCCGGCCTCGGCGGCGGCGGCGACGTACTCGACGCTGGAGTCGGGGCCGGTGAAGTCGACGAGCACGTCGACGGCCGGATCGGAGTCGACCGATCCGGCGTCGGCGAGCAGGTCCGGGAGGTCGTCCGCGTCCGCGACCTCGACGCCGGCGACCGGGTCGACCGGCGACCGGTTCACCGCGAGGGCGACCTCGCAGTCCTCGCGGTCGCCCGCGGCCTCGATCACTTCCCGACCCATTCGGCCGCCGGCGCCGGTGACGGCGAGTCGGACGGGGTCGGCCACGTCAGGCCTCCGCGGTGGGCGAGTCGGCGTCCTCCAACTCGGCGAGCAACTCCGTCAGCACCCGAAGGGTCTCGTCGCTGCCGCGAGTCAGCGGCGGGCGCATCTCGGCGGGCCCGTACCCGCGGATCGCCATCGCCTCCTTCACCGGGATCGGGTTCGTCTCGCGGAACAGCGCGCGCATCAGCGGCCCGAGCTCGTGGTGGATCTCCCGGGCGCGCTCGAAGTCGCCGTCGAGGGCCGCGCCGACCATCGCGCCGGTCCGTTCGGGCTCCACGTTGGCGACGACCGAGATGGTGCCAGTCGCGCCCATCGACATGAGCGGGAGCGTCATTCCGTCGTCGCCCGAGAGCACGTCGAACGTCTCCCCGCGAGTGCGCTCGACGATCTCCGATATCCGGTTCGCGTCGCCGGAGGCGGCCTTGTACCCCTGCACGTTCTCGTGTGCCGCGAGGTCGACGACGGTGTCGACGTCGAGGTTCAGGCCCGTCCGGCTCGGGACGTTGTACACGACCTGCGGGAGGTCGACGGCGTCGGCGATCGTCGCGAAGTGCTCGTACTGACCCGCCGGCTCGGGCTTGTTGTAGTACGGCGAGATGAGCAGGAGCGCGTCCGCGCCGGCGTCGGCCGCGCGCTCGGAGAGCTCCAGCGCCTCCCGCGTCGAGTTCGAGCCGGTGCCGGCGATCACCGGGACGTCGGCGGCCTCGACGACGGTCTCGACGACCTCGGCGTGTTCGTCGTGGGTGAGCGTCGCGGCCTCGCCGGTCGAGCCGACCGGAACGAGGCCGTCGACGCCCGCGTTGGCGAGTCGGCGGGCGTCGGCCGCGAGCTGTTCGTGGTCGACCGCGTCGGTACCGTCGGTGAACGGCGTCGTCATCGCCGGGTAGACCCCGGCGAAGGTGTCGTGGTGGATCGTCATTGATGTCGTGTGTGGTGTCGGGTTCGGCAGTCGTGTCGGGTTGGCTGCTTTCGATTCGTGTACGATTACGGGCCGGAACTCGTCCCAGACCGGACGCTACGCCACGCCGGGGACGATCTCACACACGTTTCGGTTTCGCGGAGAAGACGGGGCGGACACTCGACTCGACGGCGGCGGCCCTCGTCGAGGTCGGCGTCTCGCTCATTACCGGACAACAGACCCGACACGAGTAAAGGCGTTTCCCTGTGGGCCGAATTTGCATCCGTGCTCCGACGTCCCGGCCGCCAAATCCGTGTGCCGACCGATCGCACGGCGGACGGGCCGCGCGGACTGTGTCCCCTACGATCCGACCAGTGTTTCGGGGGACTCGGCGGGGTCCTCGCTTCCACTCGCCGGCCCTTCGACGACCGTGACTCCCGTGACCTCGAATCGGGCGCCGCCGGTGTCGCTGTCGGTGACACGGATCTCCCAGCCGTGTGCCCGGACGATACGGGCGACGATCGCCAACCCGAATCCGCTACTTTGGTTCGACGTCGTGTGACCCAGTTCGAACACCTCGTCGGCCTCGCTTTGCGGGATCCCCGGGCCGTCGTCCTCGACGAAGAACCCCGACCCGTCGGCCAACGGCCCGACTCGGACCGTCACCGCCTCACCGCCGTGTTCGATGGCGTTGCGGAAGAGGTTCTCGAAGACGTGACGGAGCCGATTGCCGTCGGCCTCGACCGTTGGGAGCGGCTCCGTGACGATCTCCGCGTCCGCCGTCTCGACGGTTGCCCAACACGTCTCGACGATCGCTCCGAGGTCGGTCCGTGTCGTCTCCCCGACCGCCTGCCCCTCGCGCGCCAACAGCAGGGTCTCCTCGATGATCGCGTCCATCCGCTCCAGCGCCGACTCGACCCTTTCGAGGTGGTCGTCCTCGCCCGTTTCCCGCGCGAGGTCGAGGTGACCCGTCGCGACGTTGAGCGGGTTTCTGAGGTCGTGGCTGACGATGCTGGCGAACTGCTCCAGGAGCTCGTTCTGTCGCTCCGTCGCTTGCTGCTCGGCCGCGAGCCGCTCCGCGACACGGGCTCGCTCGAAGGCCTGTGCTTGAGAGATCCCGATGAGCAACCCGACACCGCCACCGAATGAGAACGTCCACCGGGCCCACGCGACCGCGAGCGAGAGCGACTCCGGCGGAATCGAGATCATGAACAGGAGATTGAGTACCAGAAACCCCACCGCGCTCCCACCACACCATCCCGCTATCCGTCGATATCGCTCGCCGGAGAGGCCACTTCTCCGGATCCACCGTCTCGCATAGACGAGCGCTCCGATCGCCAGCAACGACGTGAGGAATCCGATGGCGAACTCCAAGGAGAACGACCGTGGACCGACAGCGATGGCGATCGTTTCGCCGAGTAACACGAGGCCGAGACAGACACCCATGCCGGAGACGACGAGCAGCCAGTATTCGCTAGAATCAAAACCAGTACCCATACTCGACCCATTCGATCGTAATATTTAATATTATCTCGAGATCTCGACGGCGACGACGACCACAGCCCCGACGATCACTCCGTTCGGAGCTGGGTGCCGCACTTGGGGCAGAACTGGACGGCTTGGAATATCGGATGGACGTACTTCACCTCGAACTCTCCGCCACACTTCCCACACCGATGTTTAGGTGGCTCCCGGATCCAGATGACCCGTTCGGATTCCGGTTTCTTTTTGCGAACCCGCTGCTCTCCCGCGAGAGCATCCAGTAGTCCGCGGACGACCCGTTTCGAGGCGTCGAGTATCGAAGCCAGCTCACCGGTCGTATACGGTTCGAGCGGATCCATCGTCTCGTACACCTGTTCGGCGTCCGGCTCCGACTCGCCCGGGTCGGAGTCTCTGGGGGCGGTCATATCGGCGAGTCGTGGGCCCCGGTAGTAATTCTGTGCCGTCCCCTCGATGGAGGCGCCCGTTCTGCGACCGCCCTCGATCGTGGTGACTGAGCTGCTGAACAGTTCCCCCCGGTCGCCGGTCGGTATCAGATATGCCGACAGGTCCGTGAGGCCCTCTGTAAACCCTTATACGAACACCGGCACGAGAACCCGGTAATGAGCGACCTCCCGGACGACTTCGACTGCACGGTCACCAATTGGGAGTACATCTACGGGCTGTGTCGGGACGTCTCCGATCAGGTGAAGGCCGCGAACTTCGAGCCGGACGTGGTCGTGGCGCTCGCGCGCGGCGGCTGGTTCGCGGGGCGGTGCATCTGCGACTTCCTCGGGCTCAACGACCTCACGAGCCTGAAGATGGAGCACTACGTCGGTACCGCCGAGAAGTCCGGCGAGCCGACCGTGCGCTACCCGATGCCGGAGGGCAGCGTCTCGGGGAAGGACGTGCTCATCATCGACGACATCGCCGACACCGGCGGGTCGATCAAGCGCGCCCACGAGTACGTCGCCGACCGCGACTGCGGCGAGGTGCGCACGGCGACGCTCCAGCTGCTACAGACGTCGGAGTTCGAGCCCGACTTCGTCGCCGAGCAGCTCGAGGAGTGGACGTGGATGGTGTACCCGTGGAACTTCATCGAGGACATGATCGACCTCACCACGGGCGCGATGGAACAGGCGGACGCGGAGACGTTCACGCTCGAGGACGTGCGCAGGCTCCTCGCGGAGTTCCACGGCATCGACCGCATCGAGATGGAGATCGCCCAGCCGGGACGCGTCGGGGAGGTGCTCGAGGAGATGGAGCGCCGCGACGAGGTGCGCGAGACGGCCGACGGCTACCGCCTGCTCGACAACCGCGCCGGCGACGACGACGGCGAGGCGTGACCGGGTGACGGCGTGGCGCTCCTCGACATCTTCGCGGGCGCGGTCCTGCCGATCGTCGCCGTCGCGGCGGTCGGGTTCGCGCTGGGGCGCGCGAGCGACGTCGACCCGGACCCGCTGAACACGGTCGTCGTGTACGTGCTCGCGCCCGCGCTCGTGCTCCACAGCCTCGCGACCGCCGCCTTCTCCGGCGCCACGATCGCCCGGATGACGATCGCGGTCACCGCGTACATCCTCGGGATGATCGTCATCGCCGAGGGGGTCGGGCGGCTCCTCGGTGAGTCCGAGCCCCGGCTGTCGGCGCTCGTGCTCGCGGCGACGTTCCCCAACTCGGGGAACTACGGCATCCCGCTGTCGGACTTCGCGTTCCCGGCGGGCGGTCGTGCGGCGGCGGTGCTGTATCTCGCGATCCAGTCGGTGCTCATCTACACCGTCGGCGTGTACGTCGCCTCCCGCGCCGGTGGCGGCGGCGGCCTGCAGGGGATCCGGCGCGTCGTCAAGATCCCGCTCGTATGGGCCGTCCCGGTGGCGCTCGGCGCACGCGCCCTCGGCGTCGTGCCGCCCGCCGACGGCACCGCGATGGGAACGCTCCAGCTCGTGGGCGACTCGTCGATCCCGGTGATGCTGTTGATCCTCGGGATCCAGCTGTCCCGAACGGACTACGGCGCCGCGCTCTCGCAGGCGGCGACCCCCTCGATCCTGAAGATGGTCGTCGCGCCCGCGGTCGCGGTCGCCATCGCGGCCGTCGTCGGCTTTCAGGACGACACCGTCGCGCGCGTGTTCGTCCTGGAGTCCGCGACGCCCGCGGCCGTGACCCCGCTCATCCTCGTCGGCGCGTTCGCCGACGACCTCGAGGTCGGCGGCGTCTCGGTTCCGGAGTACGTGAGCACCGTGATCCTCGTGACCACGCTCGCGTCGATCCCGATCCTGACCGGGCTGATCGCGCTGTTGGAGAGCGGATCCCTGGTGTGAGCGTCGACTTCGGCGGACACGGGTCCGTCACCCGGGCCCCCCCGAGAGACGTGAGCCGTCACGCGAACCCCGGCAGCGACGGTCGTCACCGACTCCAACCCGGAAGCTAGTCGTCGGCGGGTGCCGCCGACGGCGGGTCGACGACCGAACTCGTCCACGAACCCCGGGCGAGCCACGCGAGCGCGACGAGCGCGCCGACGACATCGCCGGCGACCACGGCCCACCAGATCCCGGCGGTGCCGAAGTCGTACACGAACACCGCCGCGTACGTCACCGGCACCCGGACGATCCACACCGCGACCAGCGACAGCGCGAGCGCGGTCGTCGTCCGGCCGGCACCGCGGAACGTCCCGCGCGAGACCTCGAAGATCCCCGTGAAGACGAACATCACCGACGCGACCCGCAGGTACGTCGACGCGTACCCGATCGTCTCGCCCGCCCCCGCGGAGCCGGGCGGGAGGAACAGCTGGACGATCGGCGTCGGGAACGCCGCCGCCAGCGCCGCCACCGGGAGCATCACCGCGGTCACGACGGTCAACGCGGCCCGAACGGCACGCCGCGCGCGGTCGGGTTTCTCCGCCCCGAGGTTCTGCCCGACGACGGTGTTCACGGCCTGGGCCAGCCCCATCGCCGGCAGGAACACCAGCGAAATGAGGCGGTTCCCGAGCCCGTACGCCGCCACGATCGCCGGCGGGAACGTCGCCACCAGCGCCGTGAGCACGACGAACGCCAGGGCGACGCCCGACTGCTCCAGCGCCGATGGAACGCCGAGCCGGAGTACCTTCTTCACGATCGCCGGCTTCGGGACGAGGTCGCCGAGGCGGATCGACGGCCCGGCGGGCGTCCCGAACAGGACGTACCAGCCGACGACGGTCGCGATCGCCCGGGAGATCAGCGTCGCCCACGCGGCGCCCTCGATCCCGTAGGCGGGCACCGGTCCCCACCCGAAGATGAGCACCGGGTCGATGACGACGTTCACTGCGACCGAGACGACCATCACGCGGAGCGGGGCTCGCGTGTCGCCGTACCCCCGCATGAGCGAGACGAACGTGAAGAAGCCGAACAGGAACGGCGTTGCGAGGAAGAACACTCGCATGTACGCCGCCGCCAGCGGGACGATGTCCGTGGCCGTCTGCTCGTCGGCGGGGATGAGCGCCAGCGCCGGCTCGACGGCGAGGTAGCCGAGCGCGCCCAGCACCATCGCCACGAGCATCACGAACCCGAGCGCCGTCCCGGCGACCTTGCCCGCCTCGCGGGAGCTTCCGGAACTCGCGGCGCTCGCGCCGGTGTGCTGGGCGACGAGGATCGCGCCCGCGGCGGTGAACCCGCCGCCGACGCTGATGAACAGGAACACGATCGGGAACGCCAGCGAGAGCGCGCCGACCGCGTCCGACGAGAGCCGCCCGAGCCAGAACGTGTCCGCGACGTTGTACATCACCTGCAGCAGCTGAATGAGCACAAGCGGCCACGCCACGCGTAGCATCGGGCGGAGGAGATCCCCCTCGACGAGATCCGACGCGTGCGCTGAGGAGGACCCGCTCATGACTCCTACGAAGCGAAGATGGGTCTTGAACGCTTCTCACGCGTGGTACCACGAAACACGGGGACGCAATCGCTTTCGGCCCGCTCCGCGATCCCGACCGTATGGCCGACAGCTACGTCGTCAACGTCGACGCCGCGGTGTACCGCCTCCGCGACGGCGACCCGGAGTACCTCCTGATCGAGCGCGGCGCCGAGGAGGAGCACGCGGGCGGGACGCTGGGGCTCCCGGGCGGGACGATGGAGGCCGCCCCCGGTGACTCGGATCCCATCGAATCGACCGTTCGCCGGGAACTCATGGAGGAGGTCGCCGTCGAGGTCGACGGGGTCCGAGTGGTCACGAGCGGCGTGTTCGAGTTGGACACCGGCGAGCCGTGTCTGAACGTCGTCTGTCTCGCCGAACACGCGACCGGAGACCCGTATCCGGCCACGCCCGACGAGGTCGCCGCCGTCGGGTGGTACACGCTCGACCGGGTCGCCGACGACGAGGACGTGCCCGGCTTCACTCGCGGGCACGTGGAGGCGGCGGAGGCGAAGCGGTCACGTATCGACTGAGCCGGATCGATCGCCTCAGTCCTCGACGCCGGGCACGTCGAACGCGTTCGCCTCGCGACGGATCCGGTCGGCGTCGAGCGTCCGGTGACCGCCGCGCGACTCGTCGTACAGCACCTCGCCGTCGACCATCGTGAGGCGCACGTCGTCGCCGTGGGCGGCGAACACGAGGTGGCTCACGGGGTCGTGCAGCGGCGTCGCCCGGGTCACGTCGGTATCGATACCCAGCACGTCCGCCTTCCACCCCTCGCGGAGCGCGCCAACCCGCTCGAACCCGGCGGCTGCGGCGCCGTTGCGCGTCGCCATCCGGAGGACCGTCCCGGCGTCGACGGCGGTCGGGTCGAGCGCGTCGATCTTCGCGAGCAGGCTCGCCTGCTTCAGCTCCGTGAACGGGTCGAGCGTGTTGTTGCACGGGGGGCCGTCGTTGCCGAGGGCGACGTTGACGCCGCGCGAGAGGTAGTCCTCGACGGGCGCGATCCCGGACGCGAGCTTCATGTTCGAGGACGGGCAGTGCGTGACGTGGGTGCCGGTCTCGGCGATGATCTCGCGTTCCGTCTCGTCGGTGTGGACGCAGTGGGCGAGGATCACGTCCTCGCCCGTGAGGCCGACCTCGTGGAGGTACTCGACGTTGCGCTCGCCGGTTCGCTCCTCGACGACGGCGATCTCGTCCGTGTTCTCCGAGGCGTGGGTGTGGATCCGCACGCCATCGTACTCGTCGGCGAGCTCGCGACAGCCGCGCAGACACTCGTCGGTGCAGGTGACGGCGAAGCGTGGCGTGACCGCGTACCGGACCCGCCCGTCGGCGGCGCCGTGGTAGTTCCAGATGAGCACCTCCGACTCCGCGAGCGCCCGCTCGGCGTCCTGTCGGAGTCCATCGGGCGCGTTCGTGTCCATCAACACCTTCCCGGCGCGAGCGCGGATGCCCGACTCGACGGCCGCCTCCAGCGCCTGGTCGGCGTGATGGACGGACAGGTGGTCGATCACCGTAGTGACGCCGGACTCGATGCACTCCAGATAGCCCAGCTCCGCTGCGAGTCGCATTCCCTCGGCGCCGAGGCCGGCCTCCATCGGGAGCACGTGGTCGTTCAACCAGTCCAGGAGGGCCGTGTCGTCGGCGATCCCCCGCCCGAGCGACTGCACCGAGTGGACGTGCGCGCCGACGGTGCCGGGCGCGACGATCCCGAACTCGCGGCGCTCGTGGTCGGAGTAGCGGTCGCGGAGGGTCGCCTCGTCGCCGACGGCGGCGATCGCGTCCCCCTCGACGACGACCGCGCCATCCGCGATGACCGTCTCCGGGTCGGCGACGACGGTTCCGGCGAGTAGCATTGATCCGACCGTTCTCCTGCCCGGTCGTACAAAGACGTGTGGATCGGCGGCGGGGGAGCGATCGCGGCGACCGATCCGCATGCCTTTAGCCGGAACCGCCTGAATCGTGAGCCACGCATGACCATCGGCTTCATCGGCGGCAGCGGCATCTACGAGGCGCTCCCGCTGCGGAACACGCGCACCGAGTCAGTCACCACTCCCTTCGGCGAGCCCTCCGCGGACCTTGAGATCGGCGAGTTCGGGGACACCGGCCGCGAGGTCGTGTTCCTCCCCCGGCACGGCTCCGATCACCAGCGTTCGCCCACGGACCTGCCGTACAAGGCGAACATCCACGCGCTGAAACAGGCCGGCGTCGAGTACGTCATCGCCAGCAACGCCGTCGGCTCGCTGAAGGAGGAGCTGTCGCCGCAGACGATCGTCGTCCCCGACCAGATCTACGACCGGACGAAGCACCGCGACCTCTCCTTCTTCGGCGACGGGATCGTCGTTCACCAGCCGTTCACGCGGCCGTACTCGCCGAAGCTCGCCGACCACCTCGCCGAGGCGGCCGAGCGCGCGCTCGACGACCTCGGCTCCGACTCCGACGTCGTCGACGAGGGGACCTACGTCTGCATCGAGGGGCCGCAGTACTCCACGAAGGCGGAGTCGGAGTTCTACAAGAGCCAGGGCTGGGATCTGGTGGGCATGACCGCGATCCCCGAGGCGAAACTCGCTCGCGAGGCCGAGATGGCCTACGCGACGGTCGCCGGCGTCACCGACTACGACGTGTGGAAGCAGGACGCCGAGGTGACCCTGGAGGAGGTGCTTGAGAACGCCGCCGCCAACGAGGAGGCGATCAAGGAGACCGTCGAGGAGGCCGTCCGGACGTTCCCCGAGGACATGGACTGCGAGGCCCACGGCTCGCTCGAGGGAACGATCAACACGCCCGCCGACGCCGTCCCCGAGGAGACGCGCGAGCGCGTCGGGATCTTCGTGGACGAGTACCTGGACGACTGAGCACGACGATTCGTCGCGCACATCTCCGCCAGCACGCCCCGCGTTGGTTCACCGACTGGCGACTGGATCAGCAGAGGAAGGACCGCCAACCGGTGTTCCGTACACGACGTGCGCCGTACACGTTCGTGACACAGTCGTTGACTGGACGGTCGCGGCACGGACTTGGCGAGCATCGCTCTGGCGTCACGCTCTCGACCGGCACCCGGGCCGCCCCCGGCGAGGCACCGACTCAAGTCGGTGAGGCAGCTGCAGGGTCCGTCGACCGTCGAGAAAGGCTCGGACGCCCGGATTGGGCGGCGCCTAGAAGCTGTCCTTTAGTCTGATTTCGTCGTCGGTAATGGTGTCGATTCGGTTCTCCTCGAGCGCGTAGTCGTCCTCGCTCGCGTGGCCCCAACCGAGTTTCGAACGGACCGAGTCGTTGAGGCCGGGGTCGGCGTCCACGTAGGCGGTTCCGGACCTGATCTCCGTGACCATCCCGATCTTTCGGCCACTGGAGTCGACTACTGTCTTGCCCTCGTCGTCATCGGCAACGTGATCTCGTTCCATTGCGATCGAGCGGATACCACCCGCGGTAATTGTAATAAAGAGTGTACCCGAGAGCGCTCGGTGGTAGACCCGCGTTGGATCCGGTGTGGCCGTCCATACCGGGCCGGCGTCGCGTGGGTTCGCTTACTGCTTGTTCGGTCGGGTGCCACCGTCGTCCTGTGCGAGGACGGTCACGGAAACCGCGCTGTCCTCACCGGTTACCCGCGGGTCCGAATCGACGTCGATCGCCGGTGGAACATCCATGGTAGGACGTGATTGCTTGGACGTAGTGTGCAGTTATTTGAAGACGTCGGTCCTGATAAATCGACCGTACAGCGACCGGCAAGCGGTAGTTGTCGGGATCAGTTGCAGCCTACTGTCTGGGGATCCGGTCTTTGACGCCGGCTCATCGCGACGATCGGTGACGACGAGAGGTGGGATGCGATACTCACCGGCGTCGAGACCTCGAATATCGGGACCCCGATCCTGCGCGCATCCTCGGGGCGAAACACGATTCTCGGGAAGGATACCCCATCGAATACCCCTCACCCAGCGTGCTCATAGACAACGCCTGACCGATAACCCGATCCGTACCGTGTACGCAGCACGACCTTCCACCCCCTCGATCGACGGTGCACCCGACGAGCTAACGAGTGTCGCACCCGCTCGCTGACGATATGCGGCCCCTCAGTCCGCGACCGCCTCGTCGCCCGCGGCGACGACGCCGGCGTCGCGCACCCACAGGTCGCCGAACAGGTCGTCCTGCTCCAGCGTGATCTCCCCGCGATGTGCGAGGAACAGCAGCGCGAGGTACGTCATCACGGCGGTGCTTCCCACGTCCGAGACCTCCCGGAACAGCACCTCGTTGCGTCCGCGCTCGTACTGCGGGCGCAGTCTCGTGCGCACGTCCTCGATGACCGCCTCGATGTCCTCCTCGTGTGCCGTCCCCGTCACGTCGTCCTCGCCGGGCTCGCCCTCGCGGCGGAGGTCGTCGGCGCCGTGGTACTCCAGCGTCTGCGTCCCGCGAGAGAACCCCCGCGGCGACTCGCTGGTGTCGTACTCGCGCGACTCCTTCCACCGAGTCTCCCGCTCGGCCTCCCGAAGCTCTCGGACCAACTCGTCGAGAGTCTCGGGCGACCCGCGGGTGCTCTTGCGCTCCAGTCGCCGGTCCATCTCGTCCTCCAGCGCGTTCACGGGGTCGAAGCCGTCGTCGATCGGGGCGTCGTCGACCATCCCGGCGTCCCCCTCGAACGCGCGCTCCCACGGTTCGAGGTCGTCCTCGGGGTCGTCTTCGTCGTCGGCCGCGAGCATGTCGTCGGACTTCATTCGCAGGAGGACGCTCGCGTAGAACAGCGCGCGTCCCCCGGTCCGGAGGTCGGCCTCGTCGAGTCGCTCGAGGAACGCGTCGGTCACCTCGACCACGTCGATGTCCCACGGGTCGATCTCGCCCTCCTCGGCGAGGCTGACGAGCACCTCGACGGGCTCGACCTCGTCGTCGTCGGTCCCGTCGGACGGGGCCGGAACGGGGTCGCCCGGCGCCTCAATCATCCGCCTGCACCTCCGGCACCGGCTCGCCGTCGTCGCCGAGTTGGATCCCCGTCACCGCCGAGACGTTGTCCGACTGCATCGTCACGCCGATGGCCCGCTCGGAGCGCTCCAACAGCGCCGAGCGGTGGCTGACGACGACGAACTGTGCCTCGCCCGCGAGGTCGTGGACCATCTCGCCGACGCGCTCGGCGTTGACCGCGTCGAGGAACGCGTCGACCTCGTCGAGCGCGTAGAACGGCGCGGGGTTGTGCCGTTGGATGGCGAAGATGAACGCGAGCGCCGTCAGCGACTTCTCGCCGCCGGACATCGCGTCGAGGCGCTGGACCGGCTTGTCCGCCGGCTGCGCCTTCATCGTCAGCCCGCCCTCGAAGGGGTCCTCGGGGTCCTCCAGCACCAACTCGCCGGTCCCGGCGGAGAGCCGCTGGAAGATCTCGGTGAACTGCTCGTCGATCGCCTCGAAGGCGTCCATGAACGTCGCCCGCTTCTGTGACTCGAACCGATCGATGCGCTCCTCGATCGCCTCGCGCTCCTCGACGAGCACGTCGCGGCGCTCCTGAAGGTCCTCCAGGTCCGCCTGCACGTCGTCGTACTCGTCGATCGCGAGCATGTTGACCGGCTCCAGTTCCTCCATTTCCCCGGACAGCCGATCGATCTCGGACTCGACGGTGTCGTGGTCCGGGATCGCCTCGGGGTCGTAGCTGCCGACCTGCTCCTCCAGCGAGTCGATCTCCCACTCCAGCCGCTCCGCTGTCTCGCGCAGCGACTCAAGCTTCGAGACGACGCGCTCGACCTCGCTCTCCTGATCGTCGCGCTCGGCCTTCGCCTCGTGGAACGACTCCTTGACGGACTCGCGCTCCTCCTTGAGGTCCGCGAGCTCGTCCTCCAGCTCGGCGATGGCGTCCCGCTTCTCCTCCAGCGACGCCTCCTTCTCGTCGATCCGTTCCTCGAACTCGTCGATCCGCTCCTCGGCGTCCGCCTTCTTCGACTGCGCCTCCTCGACGGTCTCGTGGAGGTCGTCGACGGCGTCCTCCGCGTACTGCTTCTCCAACTGGAGCTGGTTCAGCTCGCCGTCGAGGTCGTCCATCCGGTCCTCGAGGTCGTCGATCTCCGCCCGGATCTCGTCGGCTCGCGCCGACAGCTCCGGGATCTTCGAGTCGGCCAACTCGGCCTCCAGCTCCTCGATATCCGCCTCGATGGTCTCGATCTCCTCGTCGGCCGTCTCGATCTCGTCGTCGAGGGCCGTCATCTCCTCGTCGACGGACTCGCGCTCCTCGCGCAGCTCATCGAGGCGCTCCTCCAACTCGCCGATCCGTCCCTCCTTCTCCTCGAGCTTCTCCTCGGCGCGCTCGATGTCGGACTCGATGTCGCGCACCTTCTCGGCGGCGTCGGAGGCTCGCGAGCGGGCGTCCTCCAGATCGTCGTCGACGTCGGCGATCTCCGCTTTGATCCGCTGGCGCTCGTCCTCTAGGTCGTGGATCTCCTCGGCGACGCGCTCCAGCTTCCCCTTCCCGGACTTCGAGAAGGAGTACCGGGAGCCGCCGCCCGAGCCGCCGGTCATCGCGCCGGACTTCTCCACGAGGTCGCCGTCCAGCGTCACCATCCGGTAATTACCCATGAGGTGCCGGGCGGTGTCCATGTCCTCGACGACGAGCGTCGACCCGAGCACGTACGAGAAGATACCCTCGTACTCGGAGTCGTAGTCGACGAGGTTTCGCGCGAAGTCGACGACGCCGGGGTCGTTCGGCAGCGACGGGAGCCCGCGCTCGTCCATCTCCGTGATCGGGAGGAACGTCGCACGTCCGGCGTTACGCTGCTTCAGGTAGTCGATGCAGTCGGAGCCGACGCCGTCGTCATCGACGACCACGTTCGCGAGCCGGCCGCCGGCGGCGGTCTCACACGCCTTCGCGTACTCGCCGGGCACCGACGCGAGTTCGCCCACGGGTCCGTGGACCCCCGAGAACTCCGCGTTCGTCACCGTCGTCACGGCGCGGGGCCAGGAGGTGTCGCCGGAGTCGCCGGCTCGAGCCTCCAGCTTGGAGTACTCCTGTTGCTTCTCGCGGATCTCCTCCTCGACCCCGTCGAGTTCCTCCTGGAACTCCTCCCGCTCGGCGCGGAGGTCCTCGATAACGCCGTCGATGTTGGCCTTGTTCTTCTCGGCCTTGTCGAGCTCGGAGTGGAGGTTCGACACGCGCTCGTTCAGCTCCGGGATCGCCTCACGCGTCTCCTGCAGCTCGTCCTCTACGTCGCCGATCTCGTTCGAGCGCCGGCGAGCGTCGTCGAGCAGGCGGTCCTTCTCGCGCTGGAGTTCGTTCTTCTCGGAGCGCAGCTCCTCCAGCGACTCCTTCCTGTCGGCCAGCTCGGCCTTCAGCTCGTCGAACTCGGTGTCGACGCTGTCGATCTCGGCCTGAACGTCCGCCAGCTCGGTCTGCTTCGATTTGAGCGTCGACTTCAGGTTCGCCTTCTCGACTTTCGTCTCGCGGATCTCCGAGTCGAACTCCTCGATCTCCTCGCTCTTCTTGTCGATGGCGACGAAGGCGTCGCGCCGCTCGGTCTCGGCCTCCTCGATGCGCTCGCGCTGGTTCTCGATCTTCCCCTCGAGCCGGGAGACGTCGCCCTTGATCTCCTCGATCTCCGCCTTGATGGCGATCTGCTCGTCCTCGCCCTTGCGCTCGATCTCGCGGTTGATCTCGTCGAGGTCGTCCTCCAGATCGTCGACGCGGGCCTGTCGCTCGTCGAGTTCCGCGCGGATGTCCTCGAGTTCCTCCTCGCGGGACTCCATCGACTCGCGGGTGCCGGCGAGGTCCTCCCGCTTGTCCTCCAGTTCGGCGGCCTTCAGGTAGCCCTCGTACTCCTGCTTCTCGTCGCGGAGGTCCTGATACTGGAGGGCCGTCTCGCGCTCGTCCGCGAGCTGGTCGAGGCGGTCCTCCTTCTCCTCGATGCGGAGGTCGGCCTCGTCGATGCGCTCCTCGACCGTCTCCAGCTCCCCGAAGGCGTCCTCCTTCTTGGCGTCGAACTCGGCGACGCCGGCGATCTCGTCGACGATCCCCCGGCGCTCGTGGGGCGTCATGTTGATGATGTCGGTCACGTCGCCCTGCATGACGACGTTGTACCCCTCCGGCGTGATGCCGGCCTGCGCGAGCAGGTCCTGGATGTCAGAGAGGTTGACCGAGCGGCCGTTGAGGTAGTAGTACGAGTAGTAGTTGTCGTCGGTCTCCTTCACCCGACGCTTGATGGTGATCTCGTCGGCGTCGCCGACGTCGTCGCTGCCGGCGGCGCTGACGACCTGCGAGCGGTCGAGCGTCCCCTCCGAGTTGTCGAGGACGACCTCGACGCTCGCCTCGCGGTCGCCGGAGGGTCCCTCGCCATCCTCGAAGCCGGGGTTGTAGATGAGGTCGGTGAGCTTCTCCGCGCGGATGCCGCGAGTGCGCGCGAGCCCCAGCGCGAACAGCACCCCGTCGATGATGTTTGACTTGCCCGAGCCGTTCGGCCCGGTGATGACCGTGAAGTCCTCGTAGAAGGGGATCCGCGTCGGCCGTCCGAAGCTCTTGAAGTTGTCCAGTACGAGTTCCGTGATGTGCATGCGTGGTGGAACGTGGTGTGGTACCCGTCGTGCCGCCGCGATCCGGCGGCGCCGCGGGCTCGGTTACGCGTCGGTGGCCGTTACGCGACGATGATGTCGTCGGAGTCGTCGTCGGAGGAGTCCGACTCCTCGGGCGTCTCCCCGTCGGCGCCGCGGGCCGCCTTCTGGGCCGCGCCCTCGTCGTCGGCCATGGTGCCCTCGTCGTCGGCGGCGCCGTTCGTCGCCGACTCGTTCGGGACGAACTCGGCGTTCGGGTTGCGGTCAGGCGTCGACTCCTCCTCGACCTCCGTCGCCTGCTCCAACTGCGAGATGCGTTCCTTGGCCTCGACCAGTTCCTCCGTCAGCCCGTCGACGGCCGCCTGCAGCTCTGCGACCTGCGTCTCGAGATCCTCGACCCGATTTCCCATACACGGGGACGTGCCCGCATGCGTATAAACCCGCGTCAGACGGGTAGATGACACGAATTGGGGCTCGAAACGGCAAATATCTGGAGAATCAAGTCCTCTCCGGCTGGTTCTCGATCGACAGCCGATAAACCACTCCACGCTATATCGAATCACCGGGTCCGAGAACAGACGGGGACGCCTCGATCGCGTTGCTGTCGGGCGACCGGGCCCGATTCCACGGGAGAATCGTACCGAACACTGACTGGGGAACGGTCAGCGCCGCGGCCGACCGAACAGCAGGCCGATCAGTCCGAGCAGCGAGAGCGGCGCTCCCCAGATCATCCCCTGGGCCCCCGCGTCGATGGCGGCCTCGGCCGTCACGAACGTCGAGGTCGGTCCAGTTTCGTTGGCCGTCCCAGTCCCTGTTCCAGTCTCGGCAGTGTCCGAAGCGGTTGCAGTAGCCGTCTCGGTACCGGTCGCGGTGGTCGTCTCAGCAGCTGTCTCCGTGGTTGTTCCAGTTGCCGTCGCGGTAGCGATGGCTGTCTCCGTAGCTGTCGCGGTGGCTGTCTCAGTCGGGGTTGCGGTACCCGTCTCAGTCGCCGTCGTGGTGGGCGTCGTCGCGGGACCCGCAAGGGTCAGCGCGTACGTTTCATTGCCGTTGGCGGGTACCTCCCGCCCGTCCTCGGTCGACGCGGTCACCGTGTAGTCCCCGGGCGCGAGTCCCGCGACGGTCACGTTCTCGCCGGCGCCGACCGTCCGCAGTTCGACCGGACCGGACTCGTCGGCGACCGTCACGGAGACGGGGAGGGCGTTCGGGTTCTCGATGCTGAACGTCTCGTCCCCGACGACGACGGCGAGCGATTCGAGCGGCGTCGCGGGCGCCACGGCGGTGAACGGGAACCTCTCGCTGCCGTTGATGCGGACGGTCCGCCCGTCCTCGGCGGTCGCCGTCGCGTTCCAGTCGCCGGGCGCGAGATCGGTCAGGTTCGCGGTTCCGTTGGCGGGCACCGACAGCGAGCGGTTCGCGTCCGTCTCGTTCGTCACGTCGACCGTGACGGCGACATCGTTGGGGTTCTCGACCGAGAGCGACTGGTTGTCGACGGTCGCGTTCACCGACGCCAGCACCGAGAACGCGAAGCGCTCGGTCCCGTTGATCGCGAGCGTTCGTCCGTCCTCGGTCTCGGCGGTAGCGTTGTAGTTACCCGCCGGAAGGGCGTCGAGCGTCCCGGAGCCGACGGCCGGAACGTCGAGCGTCCGGTTCGCGTCCGTCTCGTTCGTCGCGTTGACCGTGACGGCGATGTCGTTCGGGTTGTCGACCGTGAGCGTCGCGTTCACCACCGTCGCGTTCAGCGACTCCAATGCGTCCGGGGCGGCCGCCTCGACGGTGAACGTGTACGTCTCGCTGCCGTTGACGAGGACCTGTCGGCCGTCCTCGGTGGCCGCCGTCGCGGTCCACTCGCCGGGAGCGAGATCGGTCAGGTTCGCGGTTCCGTTGGCAGGAACCGAGAGCGAGCGGTTCGCGCCCGTCTCGTTCGTCGCGTCGAGCGTGACGGCGAGGTCGTTCGGGTTCTCGACTGTCAGCGACTGGGTATCCATGGTCGCGTTCACGGACACGAGTTCCGCCGGCGGCGACGTGGCTTCCCGGACGGAGAACGTGAACGACTCGGCCCCGTTGATCGAGGCCGTCGCGTTCCCCTCGCCGGTCGCGACGAGCGTGTAGTCGCCGGGCGCCAGATCCGACGCGTTCACCGTCTCCCCCGGGGGGACGACGAACGACTCGTTCTCGCCCGCACCGTCGGACAGGTTCGTCGTCGCGTTCGCGTCGGAGGGGTTCGAGACCGTGAGCGTGGCGTTCTCGACGGACGCCTCGAGGATCGCGTGACCGGGCGGCGGGGCGACGGAGACGTTCAGCGTCCGCTCGCCGTTGAGGGGGGCAGTCTCGCCCGCCTCGGTCAGCGCGGTGAGCGTGTAGTTCCCGGGCGTCAGCGACAGCGTCTCGGTCTCGTTCGTGGTCACCGTCTCGGTTTGAACCGTCCCGGCTTCGTCGGTCGCGGTGACGGTGACCGGACCGTCGTTCGGGTTGGTGACCGAGACGTTCTCCTCGCGCTCGACGACGGTGAGGCTCCGTGCGACCGCCGGGCACTCCTCGACGGTCACGACGAGTTCGGACTCGTTCTCGGCGCCCAGCGGCACCGCCGTCCCGTCGCCGGTGCTCGCCGAGAGGCTGTACTCGCCGTCCGCCCGCACGACCTGCCGGGTTTCGCCCGATGCGAGCCCGAACTGCTCGGTGCCGTCGGCTCCGGTGACGGTCACCGTCACGGGGACGCTGTTCCGGTTGGTGACGGTGACGTTCTCGCAGTCGGTGGCGACCCCGAGCGACCGGACCCGCGGCGGGTCGTCGGGGTCGAGCGGGTCCGTCCCGTCGTCGACCTCGGTCCCGTCGAGGTAGCCGTCGCCGTCGGTGTCGGGGTTCGTGACGTCGGTCCCGAGCGCCTCCTCCGCCTCGTCCGGGAGGCCGTCGTCGTCGGCGTCGATCGGGTTCGGGTCGTTCACGTCGAGCGGGTCGGAACCGTTCTCGACCTCGTCGCCGTCGTCGATGCCGTCGCCGTCGGTGTCGGCGTCGGTCGGGTCGGTGAACGTGACGGTCACCTCGGTCCCGTCGTCCAGGCCGTCCCCGTCGGTGTCGGGATCGTTCGGGTCGGTACCGATCCGCTCCTCCTGGGCGGTCCCCAGGCCGTCACCGTCAGGATCCGGGGGTGCCGGGTCGTCGGCGTCGGTCGGGTCGGTTCCGCGGTCGACCTCCGCCGAGTCGGTGAGGCCGTCGCCGTCGGTGTCGGGGTCCGTCGGGTCCGTCCCGAGGTCGACCTCCGTCCCGTCGCTCAGTCCGTCGTTGTCGGTGTCGTGATCGAGCGGGTTCGAGCCGTACGAGTCGACCTCCGTCCCGTCGCTCAGCCCGTCGCCGTCGGTGTCGGCGTCGTCCGGGTCGGTTCCGAGCTCGCGCTCCTCGGCGAGCGTTAGCCCGTCCCCGTCGCCGTCGGTCTCGCTCGGGTCGTTCGGGTCCAGCGGGTCGGAACCCCTCTCGATCTCGTCGCCGTCGTCGATGCCGTCGCGGTCCGTATCGGCCCGCGTTGGGTCGGTCCCGAGATCGATCTCGTCGCCGTCGTCGATGCCGTCGCCGTCGGTGTCCCGGTCGCGCGGGTCGGTCCCCGTGACGAGCACCTCGGTCCCGTCGTTCAGGCCGTCCCCGTCGGTGTCGGCGTCGGTCGGGTCGGTGCTGATGAGTCGCTCCTGGTCGTCCGAGAGGCCGTCGCGGTCGGCGTCGCCGGGCGAGACGTACTTGTCCTTGCCCTTCGTTCTCCCGTGCCTGTAGATCTCGTGCGGGCGGTCCTCTCCGTCCGCGGCCGCCTCCTTCGTGGTCTCGGCGGCCGCGACCTGCACGATGACCTGTATCTGAACGACGTTGACGACCTGCACTTGCGTCACTTGACCGAGGACGCCCCGGCAGGCCCCCCTGGCCGCCGACTGGATCTGTGTGACGCTCGCCGACTGGCTCTGGGAGAGCGCGCCCGAGGACGCGCCAGCGGCCGCGATCTGTATCTGCTCGATGGTGACCGTCTGGCTCTGGGAGATCCCCCCGGCGGCCCCGCCGTAGGCCGCCGCGTGAACCTGCCTGACCGTCGCCCGTTGGCTCTGGGAGATGGCGCCCTTCGCGCCGCCCAACGCCGCCACCTGTACCTGCTTCACGTTCGCCCGCTGACGCTGTTGGAGGGAGCCCTCCGCGCCGCCCTCGGCGGCGGCACGGGTCTTCTCGGACTTCCCGTCGCGTTCGAGCGCTCCGTACGCCCCGCCCTGGGCCGCCTCCTGGATCTTCGAGACGTCCGAGACGCCCCGATCGGCCGCGCCCTTGGCGGCGCCGGAGGCGGCCCCCGCGGCTGCGTGCTGTACCTGCGTCAGCGAGACGCGCTGGGCCTGCGCGATCGATCCGTGCGCCGCACCGTACGACGCGCCCTGGAGCTGTGTCACGTTGGCCGAGTGCGACCGGCTCAGTGCGCCGTCGACGCTCCCGGCGACCGCCGTCCGTATCTGGGTCGCGTTGGCCGACTGCGACTGCAGCAGCGCGCCGTGTGCCGCGCCGCGCGCCGCGTGCTGGATCTGGTCGAGGTTCGCGTCCCGATGCCGACGCACCACGTCGGCGACGGCTTCCTTCGCGGCCGCTCGCTGCGCCCGCGTGACCGTCGCGCCCTGCCGTCGGGCCAGTTCGGCGCCCTCCTCCACGCCCCGTTCCGCGGCGGCCTCCCGTGACTCCTGAACCGTGGCGGGATCGGCACGATCCCGGAGGCTCGTGGTCGCCGAAGTCTCCGGTGACGCCGTCGCCAGTACGTCCGGTGACGCCGTCGAGAACGCGATCGGGTTCGGTGACGCGAGCGAGTCCGTGTCGGCACGGTCCTGGGTCATCGCCGCGCCGCTCCCGACGAACGCCGCACTCGTCGCCACCGTCAGCGCGACGAGTGCGACCAGCACTCTCCCCACGGCGGTCCGCCGTGAGTGCCCGCGTTCAGCCATCGCTCACCCCGGACTGTGGCCGGCGGGGTGTCCGTTCGACTCCGACGGCTCGATCCGTTCGACCCGCGCTCGGTGTGAGATCGACTGGTTCCCGTCCCCCCGCCGCGGCCGCCGTGCCCTCTACCGCGAGCACGGTGGACCGCCGATTGTTACCACAGGTTGACATGACAATGACTAGCACGCACAGCGAGGACGGGCTTTACAGTTCCTTCGTCCTCCTTCTCAGCTACGGCCGGATTCGGGTGTGAGGGTGCCCCCTCCGTTCGATCCCGCTTCTGAATGGATCCGACTTGGTGTCACGTTGCCGAAGATCGGGTGGCGTGTGAGTCGGGGGCGGTCTCGGCGTTCCACCGACGATATCGTGGGCCGGGCTACCGGGAACCGTGACACCGGATCGTTCGGTGTCACGGCTCGCGCACGGCCTTATGCCGTGCGGCTCCGAGGACCGAACACGAAATGAACCACTTGAATTCGCTGCTCGCAGTCCAACTCCTCGCCCTCGCGGTGGCGCTCGTCGCCGAGGGTCTCGCGTTCGAGTCGCTGGTCGCTCTCGCCCTCACGACGTTCGCCCTCGCGCTGGCGGCGATGTTCGTCGAGATGACCGGCGCGCTCCTCATCGGAACCCTCCGACCGACGGTCCCGGACATGTCGCCGGAGCGGCACGGGTAGGCCGAACCGGGACCGAGCCGGAGCGGACCGGGATCGAACTGCGACCGACTGGGACCGAACCGGTCACGCCCGGCGACGCGGTTCGCTCGGAACCACAACCACCAAACGCGGGCCACCCCTACCGGCGGGCGATGAAGACTCGCGCAGTCCGCGGCGTCCTCCTCGCGGGGCTGTTGTTCCTCGTCGTCCACGTCGGCGCCGTCTCGTTGGCGCCCACGTTCGAGGCGGCCGGCTACCAGACCGTCGAGGACCCGCAGGACCCCACGAACTCCGGGCTCTACCTCGGCGCCATCCTCGTCGTCACGGCGCTGATGCTCGCGGCGTTCAAGTACGACTTCGACTGGGCGGTCCGGCTGGTCATCGTCGGCTCCTCGGGGATGCTCTCGTGGTACGTCTTCTCGGTGTTCCTCCCCGGGACCGTCGCAGTCGTCGCCGCCGGACTCGTTGCCGTCGCCCTGCTCGCGTACCCCGAGTGGTACGTCATCGACGCCGCGGGGGCGCTGATGGGCGCCGGCGCCGCGGGGCTGTTCGGCATCTCCTTCGGCCTCCTGCCGGCGATCGTCCTCCTGACGGTGCTCGCGGTGTACGACGCCATCTCGGTGTACGGCACCGAGCACATGCTCGACCTCGCGGAGGGCGTCCTCGACCTCAACATCCCCGTCGTGCTCGTCATCCCGCTGGAGTGGTCCTACTCGCTGCTCGACGAGGGATCGACCGAGGGCGCCACGGAGGGCACGGACGAGGACGAGCGGGACGTCTTCTTCATCGGCCTCGGCGACGCGGTGATGCCCGCGGTGATGGCCGCCTCCGCGGCGTTCTGGTCGCCCGCGCCGGCGTTCGGGCTCCCGGTCGTCCCCGCGATGGGGCTGCCGACGCTGTTGGCCATCGTCGGGACGTTCGTCGGCCTCGGCGTCCTCCTGCGGATGGTGCTGAAGGGTCGCCCGCACGCCGGACTTCCCCTGCTCAACGGCGGCGCCATCGGCGGCTACCTGCTCGGCTCGGTCCTCGCGGGCGTCCCGCTCGCGCAGGCGCTCGGGGTCGCGAGGTACCTGTGAGCGCGCTCCCGTGACCGATCCCCCCGTCGTCGGGAACCTGACGCGCGCCCGCCGAGACCCTCGCGTCCGCGGCGCCGTCGGGGTCGGCGTCCTGTTCCTCGCGGTCCAACTGCTCGCGCTCGCGGCGGCCCCGCGGCTCGCCGGCTCCGGCGTCAGCTACGGGAGCGGCGGCGACGCGCTCGTCCCGCTGGTCCTCGGTCTCGTCGTCGGCACCGTTCTCTCGTTGGCGGTGGTCCGGTACGGCGCCAGTCGCCGCCTCGTTCGCGGGGTGATGCTCGTGTCGCTCGGCGCCGCCCAGTGGTTCGCACTCTCGGCGTTTCTGGGCTCGCTCGCCGGCGCCGTCGCCGCGGCGGCGGGAACCCTCCTCGCGTGGCGCGTCCCCCGCCCGGCCGTCCGCAACGCGGTCGCGGTCGTCGGCGTCGCCGGCGGCGCCGCGCTGTTCGGCGCGAGCCTCGCCCCGGCGTACGCCGCCGGCGCGCTGGTGCTCGCGGCCGGCTACGACGCCTACGCGGTGTACGGCTCGGGCCACATGCTCGACATGGCCGACGCGAGCGCCGACCTCCGGGTACCGTCGATGTTCGTCGTCCCGACCGACGACGGCTACGACGACGCGAACGCGACTGTCACCGGCGAGGGGACGCCCGCGGCGACGCTTCTGGGCGCGGGCGACGCGCTGTTCCCCGCGATGCTGACCGCGAGCGTCGGGGTCGGAGCGCCGGGGTCGCTCGCCGCGGCCGCGCCGCTTCTCGGGTCGCTCGTCGGTCTCGCCGCGCTCCAGGTGCTCGTCCACCGTGTCCGCGGCGTCCACGCGGGCCTGCCGTTCGTCAACGGCGGCGCGCTAGCCGGTTGGCTGGTCGTCGTCCTCGCGTGACCGGGCGAGTTGGAAACGTACGCTCCGAATCGAGCCGCAGTCGGGTGATCTGCGGTCTGGTTATTCGGCTCCGGCGCCCGAACGAACCTTCACCGCCATCCCCGAGGAGAAGTCGCGCATCTCTGCGGCCGCCAGCTCCGCCCGACCGACGGCGAGCACGGTGTCGTCCTCGTGCACGACGACGACCTCGTCGCGCGGGCGGACGGACTCGCCCACGTCGCCGACGAACTTCGCGAACACGTTCTTCCCGTCGCGCACGAACGGCGCCGATTCGTCGCCGACGACGACGCTGTACTCGGGGTGCGGCAGCGCCGATCGGAGCCGTCTGCCGCCCTCGATGCCGAGGGTGAATCGACCGTCCGTCAGGTACGACACGATCCGCCCGTCGTCGCAGGTGACCTGCCGGGGGCGCCCGCTCGTCGAGCGCCGGACGGTCACGTCCTCGTCCGCCGGGAACAGCGCCTCGCCCGCGCCCGCGCCGAACTGGTAGTCCGCGACCGTCCGGAGGTCCGCGAGCGTCGCGTCGCCGCTCATAACAGGAACGTCTCCTCGCGCTCGCTCATGTCGATGAAGGAGTCGGCCGCCTCCTTCAGGTCCGCCGCCGCCGACTCCTCGAAGGCGACGACCTCGACGCGGACGCCCTCGTGTCGGAGGTGCGTACACAGGCGTGAGAAGTCGGCGTCACCGGTGCACAGCACGACCGTGTCGACGTGGTCCGCGAGCGTCACGGCGTCGAGGCTGATCCCCACGTCCCAGTCGGCCTTCTTCGACCCGTCGCCGAACGTCTTGATCTCCTTGATCTTCGTCTCGAACCCGATGTCGCGCAGGGCCTCGAAGAACGTCTCCTCGTCGGGCGAGTCAGCGCGGATCACGTACGCGATCGCCCGGGTGAGCTGCCGTCCCATCACGGCCTTCTCCAGCATCTTCGAGTAGTCGACGTTCCTGGAGTAGACGCTCTGCGCGGAGTGATAGAGGTTCTGCGAGTCGGCCAACACGGCCACCCGCTGTCCCTCGTGGATCTCGCTCATACCCGGTGGGTGTCGGACCGGGCGTTTAGTCGTGTCGGGGCGCGTCGCCGACAGCTACACCATCCCCGGCGGCCATCTCCCGGTATGACACTCTCACTCGAATCCCTGCCGGACCGCTTCGCCGGACTCAGCCACGAGGAGCACGTCCGCGAGGCGATCGAGTTGGCCCGGGGCGCAGCCGAGCGCGGCGACGACCCGTACGGGTCCGTGCTCGTGCACGCCGCGGACGACGAGATCGTGATGACCGAGCGCAACGCCGTCAACACGGAGGACGACGTGCGTCGACACCCGGAGCTGACGCTCGCCCACCGCGCAGCCCGGGAGTTCTCGCCCGCGCAGCGACGGGACCTGATCATGTACACCAGCACCGAGCCGTGCCCGATGTGCGCGGGCGGCATCGCCCACGTCGGCCTCGGCGCCGTCGTCCACGCAACCTCGGCCGAGCGCGGCGCCGAACTGTACGGCTCGGACTCGTGTCTCCCCTCCGCGGAGGTGTACGAGCGCCTCGGCAGCGACGTGGTCGCCGCGGGGCCGGTGCTGGCCGACGAGGGCGACGCCGTCCACCGGGATCACGGCGGCGTCACCGACGGATAGGCGGAGAGAAACCGCCAGACTCCGGCGGGAATCGGAGACGTGGGACGGACAGTGGTCGACTCGCTCGATCGCCGGAGCGGGAGTCGTCCGAGCGGGAACGATACCCGCCGAACCACGTGGTGTTTTGTCGCGCCCGGCCACAGACGACTGCATGACCGAACCAACCGGCGCGTCCGACGGGGACCGCCGCGACGCCGCGCTCGTCGACGCGTTCACCACCGAGCCGCTCGCGGGCAACGTCGCGGGCGTCGTCCCCGACGCCGACGGCCTCGACGCGAACCAGATGCGGGCCATCGCGAACGAGCTGGGCGCCAGCGAGACGGCGTTCCTCCGGCCCTCGAGCGATGCCGACCGTCGGGTGCGCTACTTCTCGCCGACCGCGGAGGTCGACCTGTGCGGCCACGCGACGATCGCCTCCCACGCTCGCCTGTTCGAGACGGGCGCGATCGACGCGGGGACGCACTCGCTGGAGACGAACGTCGGCGTCATCGAGATCGAGGTGACCGAGGAGGGCCGGGTGTGGATGACGCAGAACCCGCCGGCGGTGTTCGAGGTCGAGGTCGACTACGACCGGCTCGGCGACGTGCTCGGCGTCGACAGCGAGTCGTTCCGCGACGTGGGCGCCGAACTCCCCGTCGCGTACGCCTCCTCGGGGCTGCCGTTCCTCGTCGTCCCGGTGAACTTCCTCGAGCACGTCGGCGACATGACGCCGGACTTCGACGCCGTCGAGGCGCTCGCGGACGAGCACGACGTCGCCGGCGTGTACGCGTTCACGTTCGACGCCCTCGGCCCCGACTCCACGGCCCACGGTCGGTGTTTCGTTCCCGGCCTCGGCATCGACGAGGACCCCGTGACCGGAACCGCGAGCGGCGCCTGCGGCGCCTACCTCGACCACTTCGCCGCGTTCAGCGGCGGCGACACCGACGGCGTTCCGGGGTCGGATGCCGGCACGACCGGCGACGGAGGCGCCGGCGGCGACGACGGAACGCCCGAGGAACTGGTCTTCGAGCAGGGCCACTACGTCGATCGCCCGGGACGGGTTCACGTACGTCCCGGCGCCGGCGACGGCGGCGCGCCGGTCGTCGGCGGCGACACCGTGACCGCGTTCGAGGGCGAGATCCGGGTTCCCGAGAGCGACGACGACGAGATCATCGAAGTCTGACGTTCCGCTCCGATTCCGGCTGCCGTCTTGCGATCATCTCGAAGATCGGCGTTTTTGAGAGACCCGGGTGAAGAAATCTTGGCTCGGAACTGTCACTGCTGTGCCGCGTCCAGCGCCTCCTCGGGGGACAAGTCGGGCGCCTCCCGCGGGTTCTCGTCGAGGTACGCCTCGGCCTCGGCGATCGTCGCCTCGTTCTCCAGGCCGTACGAGCGCGCGGTCGCCCCGTCAGCGCTGGCGTCGACGACCTCGGGAACGTCGGTCCGTTCCTCCGCGTCCTCGCCGACGTGGCGGCGAACGATCACCGCGGCCGTGACGACCGCGAGGACGGCGCCGACCGCGATCCCGAGCGTGCCCGCGAGCAACCAGCCCGCGGCGGGCAATCCGACCGCCGCGATCGGGACGAGCGCGAGCACGAGGCGGCGACGGGAGCGCGCCCGACGTTCGTACGTCGTCACGATCGCGGAGCCGGCGCCGGCGGGGACGGCGCGGCGGACAGGCTCGGGTTCCTCCTCGTACCGGAGCACGTCCCAGCGGTCGGCGGCCGCCGCCGCGAGGTACGGCTCCTCGGGCCGTTCGTCCGCGGCGGCTCCGGTTTCGGTTCCGGGGGGATCGCTCACACATCGTCTCGGAGACGAACCGTCGAAAACCCCGCGATTCGTGCGGAGCAGACGGCGGCGGTCCGGGCGGGACGCCGACAGATCGGGACGTCGACCAGACGCCGATAACTCCGTCTAGAGGTACTCATAACCGAGTATAGACTTCCACACCGTTGCGTCGGTCGATACCTTCTTGGTCCCGTCCTCGGTCCCTTCAGACACGAAATGGCTGTACTTTGGCTGGACGACGTTTCCGCCGACGACCTGGACACCGTCGGCGGGAAGGGCGCCTCGTTGGGGGAGCTGACCGCCGCCGGCCTGCCGGTTCCGCCGGGGTTCGTGGTGACCGCGGGCACCTACCGGACGTTCATCGAGGAGGCGGGCATCGACGAGGAGCTGTTCGCCGCCATGGACATCGACCCCGAGGACTCCGCGGCGCTGCGCGAGGCCGAGGAGACCGCCAGGGACCTCATTCTCGGGACGGAGTTGCCCGAGTCGGTGCGCGAGGAGATCCTCGACGCCTACCGGACGATGGGCGACGACGGCGACGAGGCGTTCGTCGCGGTCCGCTCGTCGGCGACGGCGGAGGACCTCCCCGACGCCTCCTTCGCGGGCCAACAGGAGACGTTCCTCAACGTCCGCGAGGAGGCCCTGCTGGAGCGCGTGAAGGAGTGCTGGGCGTCGCTGTTCTCCCAGCGCGCCATCTACTACCGGCAGCGGCAGGGGTTCCCACACTCGGAGGTCGACATCGCGGTCGTCGTCCAGCGGATGGTCGACGCAGAGAAGTCCGGCGTGATGTTCACCTCCCACCCCTCGACGGGCGAGCCCGAGATCATCATCGAGGCCGCGTGGGGGCTCGGCGAGGCCGTCGTCTCCGGCTCCGTCTCCCCGGACAACTACGTGGTCGACCGTGAGACCGCGACGGTCGACGAGGTCACCGTCGCGGACAAGAAGATCCTGATGGAGAAGGACCCCGAGACGGGCGAGACGGTCACGCGCGACGTGCCCGAGGACCGGCGCGAGGCCCGGGTGCTCTCAGACGGGGAGATCGAGCGGCTCGTCGAGCTCGGCCGACGGGTCGAGGACCACTACGGGAACCCGCAGGACGTGGAGTGGGCCGTCTACGACGGGGAGGTGTACATGCTCCAGTCGCGCCCGATCACGACCATCTCCGACTCGGCCGACGGGGCTGGAACGACCCCGTCGAGCACGGAGCGGGCGGCCGCGGCGACCGACGCCATCGACGCCGACGGGTCGGGCACAGGGGCGAAGGCGGGCGGCGGCACGGAGGACGACGACGTGCTCTTCCGCGGCCTCGGCGCCTCCCCGGGCATCGTCTCCGGCGAGGTCCGGATCGTCACGAAGCTCGACCACCTCGATCAGGTCGCCGAGGGCGACATCATCGTCACCGAGATGACGATGCCGGACATGGTGCCCGCGATGAAGCGCGCCGTCGGGATCGTCACCGACGAGGGCGGCATGACCAGCCACGCCGCCATCGTCTCCCGGGAACTCGGCGTGCCGGCGGTCGTCGGCACCGGCTCGGCGACGAGCGCGCTCTCGGACGGGCAGGTCGTCACCATCGACGGCGACAAGGGGACGATCCGCCAGGGGCGCGCGACCCAGGAGGAGGAGGAGTACGAACCCGTCGAGGCGGTCCGCCCCGAGACGCCGGTCAAGCCGATGACCGCTACGGAGGTGAAGGTGAACGTCTCCATCCCCGAGGCCGCCGAGCGAGCGGCCGCGACCGGCGCCGACGGCGTCGGCCTGCTGCGGATCGAGCACATGGTGCTGTCGCTGGGGGTCACCCCCGAGAAGTACATCGCCGACAACGGCGCCGACGCGTACGTCGAGGAGCTCGTCGACGGCATCCGCGAGGTCGCCGAGGAGTTCTACCCGCGACCCGTCCGCGCGCGGACGCTCGACGCGCCCACCGACGAGTTCCGCGAGCTCGAGGGCGGCGAGGGCGAGCCGAACGAACACAACCCGATGATGGGGTGGCGGGGGATCCGCCGCTCGCTCGACAAGACGGACGTGTTCCGGCAGGAGCTGACGGCGTTCAAGCGCCTCTACGAGATGGGGTACGACAACGTCGAGCTGATGCTCCCGCTGGTGAACGACGCCGCGGACGTGGAGGCCGCCAAGCGCCACATGGAGGCCGTCGGCATCGACCCCGTGAAGCGCCGCTGGGGCGTGATGATCGAGACGCCCGCGAGCGCGCTCGCCATCGAGGAGCTGGCCGAGTGCGGCATCGACTTCGCCTCCTTCGGCACGAACGACCTCACGCAGTACACGCTCGCGGTCGACCGCAACAACAGCAACGTCGCCGACCGGTTCGACGAGCTCCACCCGACGGTGCTCACGCTCATCGGCGACGTGATCGAGACGTGTCGCGAGCTCGACGTGGACACGAGCATCTGCGGGCAGGCCGGCTCGAAGCCGGAGATGGTCGACTTCCTCGTCGAGGAGGGCGTCACCAGCATCTCCGCGAACATCGACGCCGTCCGCGACGTGCAACACGAGGTCAAGCGCACCGAGCAGAAGCTGATCCTCGACGACGTGCGCTGACCGGTTCCGGGACGCCCCGCACCCGAAAGCGCAACCCCTAACTCTCGCACCCACCGTCTTCGGGGCAATGCAGCCGTCCGCCGCCGAGCGCCGCCCCCAGTCGTTCGACCGCGTGCTCTCCTCGATGTGCACGGAGCCGCATCCCGCGGCGCGGCGGGCCGCTGAGCGCTTCCTCGCGTCCAACCCCGGCGACCCGGCGACCTACGGGACGATCGCCGAACTGGAGCGCGAGGCCGTCGGCGCGCTCGCGGAGATAACCGGACTCACGGACGCCGGGGGAGCCGCCGATTTCGACAGCTCGTCACACGGCTACGTCACCGCAGGCGGCACCGAGTCCAACATCCAGGCAGTACGCTCGGCACGGGAGCGCGCCGACACCGACGACCCGATCGTCGTCGCCCCCGAGTCGGCCCACTTCAGCTTCCACAAGGCGGCGTCGGTGCTCGACGTGGAGCTTCGAACCGTCCCGACCGACGGGGACGGCCGCGCCGACGTGGACGCCGTCGCCGCCGCGCTCGACGACGACGCGGCACTGGTCGTCGCCGTCGCGGGGTCCACGGAGTACGGCCGCGTCGACCCGATCCCAGCGCTCGCGGACCTGGCGGTCGACGCGGGGGTTCCGCTCCACGTCGACGCCGCGTGGGGCGGCTTCCACCTCCCCTTCTCGGGCCACGACTGGGCGTTCGCCGTCGACGGCGTCGAGACGGTGACGATCGACCCCCACAAGGTCGGCCGCGCGGCGGTGCCGGCTGGGGGGCTACTCGCGCGCGACCCGGCGGCGTTGGACGCGCTCGGGATCGAGACGCCGTATCTGGAGACCGCCTCGCAGGCGAGCCTCACCGGCACCCGATCGGGCGCCGGCGTCGCCAGCGCGGCCGCGGCCGCGGACGCGCTGTGGCCCGACGGCTATCGCCGCGAGCACGAACGCGCGAGCGACCTGGCCGCGTGGTTCGCGGACGAACTGCGCGGCCGCGGGATCGCGGTCGTCGAGCCGGAGCTTCCGCTCGTCGCGTTCGACCTCCCCCGACCCACGTTCGAGTCCCTCCGCGAGCGCGGCTGGCGCCTCTCGCGCACCGGCGCCGGCGAGGCCCGCGTGGTGGTCATGCCCCACGTCACCCGGGAGTCGCTGTCGGCGTTTCTCGACGACCTCGACGAGCGACGGTAGATCGGTCGGGTCCTCCCGGATCGGCCTTCGCCGGGAACCACCGAACTTATTCTCCGCTGTCCCTCCGGTTCGAACGTGCTCCCGGTCCCCGCCCCCGCCGCGCTGGCGACGCCGACGACGGTCGACGCCGTCGCCACGGCGGCGTCCGTCGGACTGCTCCCGCTCGGCGACGCGATCTCCCCCCTCGGCGCCGCGGTCCCGCTGGCGAGCGAGCCGTCGTGGTGGCCCGACTTCGGGTGGCTCACGCGGCTCGTGGAGACCGCGACCGGCTGGACCGGGCTGGGGATCATCTTCGTCTACTCGTTCCTCATCGCGTTCGCGCTCCCGGGCGTGAGCGAGGTCGTCCTTCTCGCGCCCTTGGATCTGGGGCTCCCAACGTGGGCGAAACTCTCCGTGATCATGCTCGTCTCCGGGCTCGGGAAGGCCGCCGGCTCCGTGTTCGCGTTCCACATCGGGCAGGAGGCGAAGCAGTCCGGACCCATCATCAGGTGGCTTCGGCGCTCCCGCTTCGACGTGATCGAGTGGTCCGAGAGCACGACCGCGGAGCTGGCGCGTCGGTACGGCTACGCGGGGCTCGCGATCGCGCTGTCGGTGCCGTTCTTCCCGGACACGATCTCGATCTACGCGTTCGCCGTGCTCGAACGCGACTACTGGCGGTTCGCGCTCGCGACGTTCGTCGGCAGCGTCGGCCGACTGCTCGTCACGCTCGGCCTGTTCGGCGCCGGCTCGCTGACGCTCGGCCTGTTCTGACTCGGCGAGTCGTCCGGCGCGATCCACGCCGCCGGCGACTCACTCCGTCGCCGACTCGATCGGCTCGTGTCTCACCCGATAGCCGCCGGCCGTCGAGTCGACCGCGATCGCTTCGTACAGCCGGATGTCGCGTTCAGCCTTCGTCACCACCGGAACGTCGTAGTGGGTCGCGTCGTAGCCGGGCCGCTCGTCGCGCTCGGCGACGAACGCCCGATGTTCTCGGAGCCTGCGGCGTCCCCGCTCGCGCGAGAGGGCCGGCGCACGTGCCGCGTCGCCGTCGAACGACTCGACCAGGTCCGGGTCGCGCTCGACGCCGACGGAGTCGCGGCCGGCGGCCATCGCCGCCAACGTCGTCGTGCCGGTCCCCCAGAAGGGGTCGAGCACGCGGTCGCCGTACGTCGAGTACATGTTGATCAGGCGGTAGGGTAGTTCGAACGGGAACGCCGCCGACCGGTCGCGGGCGTCGCCCGCGTCGAGCGACTGGTCGACCCCGCGGAGGTCGTCCCACGCGTCAGAGAACCAGCGGTTGCGCTCCTCCCAGAAGAACGCCGACGCGTAGCGCGCTGGGTCGCCGGCGTCGAACGAGCGGCGCGAGCCCTTCCGGAACACGAGCACGTGCTCGTGTTCGAGCGTGACGTAGGCGTTCGGCGGGAGCGTCCCGCTCCCCATGAACTTCGTCGGCGAGTTCGTCGGCTTGCCCCACAGCACGCCCGGCAGGCGGTCGAGGCCTGCCGCCGAGAGCGCGTCCGCGACCCGGGTCGCGTTGTCCCACAGGCGGAACCGACCGCCGACCGAGCGGGTCGCGTCGCCGACGTCGACGCAGGCGACGCCGCCGGGAGAAAGCACCCGGGCGATCTCGTCCCACGCGGGCGCGAGCGCCCCGTGCATCGCGTCGAACGCCCGCTCGGCGGCCGCGTCGGCGTCGTTGTCGCCGCCCGATCGTGCCGCCTCGAGGGCCTCGCCGACCCCGGGATCCAGTCGGGCGAAGAGGTCGTCCCACTGCTCGACCATCGGGTACGGCGGCGAGGTGACGACGAGGTCGACCGACTCGTCGGGGAGAGGGAGCGCGCGCGCATCGCCGACGCCGACGACGTGTTCAGTCTCGAACGCCGGGCCGACGCCGGGTGTGGCGGCGGCCTCGACGGCGCCACCGTCGTCGGCGTCGGCGCCCCGGCTCGCGTGCGGATCGTCGTCGCCGCTCATCGCGTCATCGGATCGGCCCGCGTGGGGCGGGCGAATAAACCCCCGCGATCCGGTCGACTGGCGACGGATCGGGGAGGCGAACGCGGAACCGAGATCGAAGCCGAGACCGGAACCGGTGTCGGAGCCGCGACCGCGTCAGCGACTACTCTGTACAGGTGTCGAGCCACTCGCCGGCCCACGACTCCACCTCATCGAAGACGACCGACAGCGACTCCCCCTTCTCGGTCAGCGAGTAGTACGTCGCGACGGGGGCGTCCGGCTCCATGCGCTTCGCGACGAACCCCGTCTCCCGGAGGTCGTCGAGCACCCGCGAGAGCGTCCGCGCGCTCGCGTCCGTCGATCGCTTCAGTTCGTTGAACCGCTTCTCGCCGTCCAGCAGGTCGTGCAGCACCACGAGTCGCCACTTCGACCCGACCTGTTCGAGCGCGTCGACGACCGGACACGGCCCGGCGTCGAGCGACTCCACGGACTCCGCCGCCTGCGACTCTTCGACTGCCATGTCACTCAATACTCGTCCGGGGGTTTAGCAGTTCGGATCCGAACCGGGTAACGGACGACAATCTCGTGTCAAGACGATAGCGGTCGTGGCGAGTGGAGCGTGTTCGCCGCAGGTTCACCCCTCGGCGTCGACGGCGGCGCGCTTCGCCTCCCAACTCTTCAGCGCGTCGCGCACCGCCGCGAGGTCCTCAGGGTCGCCGGCTTCGCGACTGTCGACCACCGTCCAACCGGCGTCGGGGTCGTACCCGAGGCCGTGGATCGTCTCGCCCGCCTGCACCGCGAGCGCGCGGATGTCGTCGTCATCGACACCGAGGGGTGCGGCCTCGGTGACGCTGTCGGCGTCGCGAAGCGCCTGTAACTCTGACGAACGGAGCGGACGGGACGGAAGCGAATCGAGGACTGTCATGCCGAGGGGATGGATCGGAACCGGGTTCAACGATCCGACTCACGGCCGACAGTCGGGGTTCACAAGGCTTTCACGTCGTAGCTCCCGAGTGGCCGGACCGTGCGACGAGCCATCGCGGTCGTGACGCTCGCGGTTCTGGTATCGTTGGCCGGCTGCTCGGCGGCGCCCGGCGGTGGGTCCGCCGGCGACGGTGGCGCGACCGAGGCGGACGGCGTCGTCGCCGCGGACGCCTCGACCGGCGCATCTGACGTCGAACACACGGTCAGGTTCTCCGCCGACGAGTCCGACGCCGGGAGCGAGTGGGAGTCGCTGACCGTCGAGTATCCCCGTGAGCACTTCACCGTCGACAGCGTCAGTCACGGGGACGTGACGTTCGGCGTCGATACGAACGGCGACGGCGACGTCGATCGGGAGTTCAACGAGAGCGCGATCAGCGGCGTAAACAACAACGACTACTCGTTCACCCTCTCGCTCGACACGGACTACACGCTCGACGCGGACGACACGGTCGTCGTCCGTTACCCCGCGGTCGACAACCCCGACCAGCCGGGCGAGTACGAGATCTCGGTGACGCTCAACGGCGCACGAACGACCACGGAGACGTTCACCGTCGGCTAAGCGCGGACGTCGGAGCGCTCGGGCTCGGTTCGACCCCCGAAAGATTCATTGAGCCGGGTCGGCACTGGTGAACGGACATGTCACAGGCGACCGGAAACCGCAACGACGGCGGCGACGTGCTCGAGGTCGAGTTCAGACTCGCACGATCGGCGTATCCGTTCGTTCGGGCGTCCGCGGTCGCCGACTGCACGCTCGAGCTCGCCGAGCTGGTGCCGCGAGCCGACGGCCGCTACGCCGAGTTCTTCAACGTGACGGGCGCGGATCCCGAACGGATCGCCCCACTCGCGGCCGACCACGATGGCACGGATGTCACACTGGTCGAGACGTATCGCGACGGCGGCCTGTTCGAGTTCTCGGTGTCCGGCGACTGTCCGGCTCGGCGGCTCGCGGAACTCGGCGCGCTGCCACGGACGGTTCGGGGAACGGACGGTCGGGGCACCATCGTCGCCGAGATCCCGGCGGCGGCCGACACCGCCGGGATCGTCGAGGCGTTCCTCGAGGAGACGCCCGAGGCGACGATGGTGTCGAAGCGAGGGAAGCAGTCGATGCGCCCGATGCTCTCGGAGGCGACGCTGCACCGAACGCTGGAGGCTGGACTCACCGATCGACAGCGGGAGGTCCTCCGAACCGCCTTCGAGGCAGGCTACTACGACTGGCCTCGCCGGTGCACCGGCGAGGAGGTCGCGTCGGAGCTCGGCATCTCGTCGGCGACGTTCTCGGAGCACGTCCACGCCGCCGAACGGACGCTCATCGCGACGCTGTTCGATGAACGCTGAGGCCCGAAGCCGCGGGGACCGCCGGCCGCTTCGATGAGCTAGGTATCCTCTCCGGCCGAGTCGACGGTCGTTCCCCCGTTCGCGTGGACCGTAACGTCGCACCCGTGATACCGGAACGTGACGTGGCTGTCCATCGCCGGCGTGTCGAGTCCGAGGTCTCTCGGGAACAGGCGATCCAACGCGTCGGGGTCGACCACGTCGTGGAGCGGTGGAAGACGGAGCGGATCGGTGTCGGTCGCCTCCGCAACGGAGTCGATCACGAGGAGCGACGGTCGCCCTCCCTCGCTAGCGTCGTCCCGGCGGGTCGATTGATCTGACATTCGATGGACTCCCGTCTTGCCCGGCGATCGCCGACAGCATAGTTCGATTCCCTACAGTTCGAGGGTCACCCCCGTCGCCCCCAGATCCATCGGTCGCCGCGTGACGCGTCACGCTCCGTCGATCCGACGCCCAGGCCGACGCGGCGCGGGACGACGATCCTTCCGCCGACCTGGGGATTCTGTATCGCGACATGAGATTTATTCTATTCGAACGCGTCGGTCGTTGTCGGATCCGCGATCGCTTGTAACTCCGCGGGAGCGAGCGCGAAAACCGCGTCCGGCGTCCCTGCGGCCGCCCAGATCCGGTCGTGGTCGAGCAACGACTCGTCGAGATACGTCGGAACCGGGGAGTCGTGGCCAAACGGCGGAACGCCGCCGATACTCCACCCAGTCGCCTCCTTCACCTCGTCGGGGTTCGCGGTCCGAACGGAGTCGGCGCCGAGTTCGGTCGCGAGCGCGTCGGTGTCGACGCGGTTGTCGCCGGCGGTGAGCACGACGACCGCCTCCCCGTCGGCGACGAGGACGATGCTCTTGACGATCTGTGCGACCGAACAGCCGACGGCGTCGGCGGCGTCGGCCGCGGTCCTCGTTCCCTCGGGGAACTCCTCGATCTCGGGGTCGAACCCGTACTCGTCGCCGACGCGCCGTGCGAACCGTGCCGCGCTGTCGTGCATATCGTCGTGGACCGCGTGGACACGCAAGTAGCCACGGGAGGCGACACTGGTGCATCCGATCGGCAGACCGAAGTACGACCGTGACAGACTTCGAACCGTGAATTCCCCGGTTCCCTCGATGCGCATGCGCGAGTTCTTCGGCGTCGGGTGGATCGTCCGCGGCCGTCGCGGTCCGTAGCTGGACGGCGCCGGCGGCGACGTGAACCCGGGCGCACAGTCGGGGAACCGACGACGCCCACGGGCGGGGACCGTTCGCCCGTTTCGGCGGGCTTTAGGCCCGCATCCACGACACGACAGTCATGAGCAGCAAGGACACTCACACGCGCGAGCCGTTCCCCGCGGACGGACCGGCGGTGGTGACGTGCGGGTTGCCGTACGCCAACGGCGACCTCCACATCGGCCACCTCCGGACGTACGTCGGCGGCGACGTGTACGCGCGAGCGCTGGAATCGCTCGGACAGGAGACCGCGTTCGTCTGCGGATCCGACATGCACGGTACCCCCGTGGCGGTGAACGCCGAGAAGGAGGGAACCTCCCCCGAGGAGTTCGCGCTCGCGTGGCACGAACAGTACGAGGAAACGTTCCCGCGGTTCGACGTCGACTTCGACAACTACGGCCACACCCACGACGCGACGAACACGGAACTCACCCAGGAGTTCGTCCGCACGTTGGAGGAGAACGGCCACGTCTACGAGAAGGAGATCAAGGTCGCGTACGACCCCGAGGCCGAGCAGTCGCTCCCGGACCGATACGTCGAGGGTACCTGCCCGTACTGCGGGGAGCTCGCCCGCGGCGACGAGTGCGACGAGGGCTGCGGGCGCCACCTCGAACCCGGCGAGATCGAGGACCCGCGCTCGTCGGTCACCGGCAACCCCGCCGAGTACCGCGACCAGACGCACAAGTTCTTCCGGGTGTCGGAGTTCGAGGAGTACCTCTCCGGGTTCCTCGACCGGCTCGAAGGGACCGCCAACGCCCGAAATCAGCCCCGTGGGTGGCTGGAGGACGGCCTCCGCGACTGGTGTATCACCCGCGACATGGACTGGGGGATCGACTACCCCGATGTCGACGGGGAGGATCCCACCGATCTCGTGCTGTACGTCTGGGTCGACGCGCCCATCGAGTACGTCTCCTCGACGAAGCAGTACAGCGAGCGCGTCGGCGCCGACGAGTACGACTGGCAACGGGCGTGGCAGGAGGACGGCGAGATCGTCCACGTCATCGGGCGCGACATCATCCAGCACCACACCGTCTTCTGGCCCGCGATGCTGCACGGCGTCGACTACAGCGAGCCACGCGCGGTGATGGCCAGCGGCTTCATGACGCTCGACGGGGACGGCTTCTCCACCTCCCGTAACCGCGCGGTGTGGGCCCGCGAGTACCTCGACGAGGGGTTCCACCCCGACCTGCTTCGCTACTACCTCGCCACCAACGGCGGGTTCCAGCAGGACGTCGACTTCTCGTGGGAGAAGTTCCGCGACCGCGTCAATAACGAGCTCGTCGGCACGGTCGGGAACTTCCTGTACCGGTCGCTGCTGTTCGCCCATCGCAACTTCGAGGGAACGCCGGAGGCGGAGGTCAGCGACGAGGTCGAGGCTCGCATCGAGGAGGCGATCGCGGACTTCGAGGCCGGCGTCAACGACTACTCCGTCCGCGCGATCGGCGACGCGACCGTCGAGCTGGCCCGCTTCGGCAACGAGTACATCCAGCGCGAGGAACCGTGGAACCTCGTCGGCGACGACGACGAGGCGGCAGCGCGGGTGATCCGCGACTGCGTCCAGATCGCGAAGGCCGTCGCCGTCCTCTTCGAGCCGGTCGCGCCCGGCACGAGCGAGGAGCTGTGGAGCCAGATCGGCGAGGACGGCTCCGTCCACGACGTGACCACGGACGCCGCGCTGGCGGCGCCGCCGCGCGACTTCGGCGCGCCCGAGGAACTGTACGAGAAGATCGAGGACGAGCGGGTCGAGGAACTCAACGAGAAGCTCGAGTCCCGCGTCGCCGAGGCGGCCGCCGAGGAGGACGCGGGCGAAACCGAAACCGTAACCGACGAGGGCGAGGCGGACGCCGAGTCGGTCATGAGCGACATCGAGCCCGTCGCCGACGACCGCATCAGCTTCGAGGAGTTCCAGGATCTCGACCTCAGGATCGGCGAGATCCTCGCGGCCGAGCCCATCGAGGACTCCGACAAGCTCGTGAAGCTCACCGTCGACATCGGCGTCGAGGAGCGCCAGATCGTCGCGGGGATCAAGCAGCTTCACGACGTCGACGACCTCCCGGGGACGAAGGTCGTCATCGTGGCGAACCTCGAGAAGGCCGAACTGTTCGGCCACGAGTCCAACGGCATGCTGCTTGCGGCCGGCGACGACGCCGACCTGCTGACGACTCACGGCGACTCGTCGATCGGAACGAAGATCCGGTAGTCGAGTCGTCGCCACGGCGTCCCTTGCGGCCTTCACTGCGCTCGTGAGCCGCTGCACTCCTTCCTCGGGCCGATCGCAGATATCGATTGGCACTCCCGACCCACGGCTACGTAAGAGGGTAAACCGCATCTTGCGATACGAAACGGCGATCCTGGCGACGACTCCGTCCGTCCGGATCGCTCCGTGAACCGGCGCTGCGTACGGATCGTATCCGACGGAACTCTGTACCGAAGTCCCGCGAACGTAGTGTGAAGTGTCGTGGTAACTCGACTCTCGGAACGGTTATGCCCCTATCGACCGTTCATCTGATCGTAATGGCTAACGGTACGGTTGAATTCTTCAACGACACGGGCGGCTACGGTTTCATTTCGACTGACGACGGTGACCTCGACGACGACGAGGACGTGTTCTTCCACATGGAGGACGTCGGCGGCGAGGATCTCACGGAGGGCACGGAGGTCGAGTTCGACATCGAGTCCTCCCCCAAGGGTCCCCGGGCAGCGAACGTCGTCCGGCAGTAACACCGAGACACACCCGTCCGAGCGACGGACGACACGCTCGATTTTGCGGACACCCATACCACGGTCGAGCGACAGCGATCGGGATCCACGTCGATCACAAGGCCCCGACTGAATCGGGATCGATCGTGAGCCCAGTGCGTCGCTGTTTGCTCTTTCGGGAGCCACCGCTACGGTGTGGAGAACTCGTTGAACGTTCACTCGCATGCTCAAAAAAAAAATGTCTGAGTGAATGCTGGCGGATTACTTACGCTTGTACAGTGGTCGGACAGTATGGAAGGTGCTCAGGCCAGTCGGACGCTCGATGACTGTCTCGATGCGCTCGGGCACAGTCAGCGCCGGAAGCTGCTGCGGGCTGTGCTTCACAACCCGGAGGACGACGGCTCGGTGAGGATCGATTCGGACGAGTCGAACCGGAAGGAGCTCGAGCGGCTCGTCGAGATGAACCACGTTCACCTCCCGAAACTGGAGGACGCCGGGTTCATCACGTGGGACCGGAACGCCGACGAGGTCTCGAAGGGTCCGAACTTCGAGGAGATCCGCCCGCTGTTGGAGATACTCGTCTCCCATGCGGACGAACTCCCGGACGGGTGGCTGTGATCCGGACAGTGACGGAGACACAGAGTGGAGTCACTGTGCTCACCGACCGTTCTCGGCGCGGTACTCGTTCGACCCTCGGTCGAACGTCGTGACGGTTCTCCCGGACGATCCGGCGAACGCTTTTGCCCCGTGGTCCCCTCGATTTGGGGAACTCATGGGACTGTTCAACGAACTCGGGCGACGGGTCGAGGAGTTCAAGCAGACCGCGCAGGACGCGGCCGACGAGAGGGAGGCACACCACTGTCCCGCCTGTGACGAGGGGTTCGACGGCGACCACGACCGGTGCCCGGAGTGCGGGGAGCGGATGGTCGAGTCGACGGGAATGGAGGAGTAGCCGCCTCCCCCGCCCGCTCGGTCGTCGACGAACCGGTCCAAGCCGACCCCGGTCCGGGGGGAAGTATTCGCGTGATCGCGTTCGACGCCGCGAACGATCGGCCCGAACAGGAACCGCGACCCTCAGCGGCGAGCGAGTCAGTCGGTCGCGAAGCGAACGCGGACGTCGTCCGGAGAGAGCGCGACGACCCCGTCGCCGTCCTCGCGGACGTCGACCCCGGCGGCGACGAGCGACTCGCTGACCGCGTCGAGGGCGTCGCCGTCGGGGACGAGTACCTCGAACTCGGCCAGCCCTCGGCCGGACGCAGGTGCGGTGCGTCCGTTCCACGTGTTGAGGCCGACGTGATGATGGTAGCCGCCGGCGGCGACGAACAGGGCGTCGCCGCCCAGGCGCTGGCGCACCTCGAACCCCGCGGCGTCGACGTGGAACGCCTCGGCCTCGTCGAGCTCGGTCACTTCGAGGTGGACGTGGCCGACGGCCGTGCCGGCGGGCGCGGGGTCGCCGGCGGCGTCCGCGTCGCCCGCGCGGTCCGCGAGAAGCGCGTCAACGTCGAGCGCCAGCGTGTCCATCCGTACGTCGCCGTCCTCCTCCGGCCACTCCGACCGTGGGCGATCGCGGTACAGTTCGACGCCGTTCCCCTCGGGGTCGCGCAGATACAGCGCCTCGCTGACGCGGTGATCCGAGGCACCCGTGAGCCGTGTGCCGGCGTCCCGGGCCCGGGCGAGCGCGTCGCCGAGCGCTCCCCGCGACGGGAACAGGAAGGCCGTGTGAAACAGCCCCGCCGCGTCCGACGGCCGGGGGCCCGCGTCCGCGTCCTCCTCGAGTGCGAGCAGGTCGGCGGGAGGATCGTCGCCGGTATCGCCGGCGTCGGCGACGCCGAGAACCGCGCGACCGTCGCCCCGATCGCGAACGCGGAGGCCGACGACGTCGCGGTAGAACGGGAGCACGTGTTCGAGATCGGAGACGGCGAGCGTGACGCGACCGAGCCGCGTCTCCGCGGGGAGCGAACGGGTTGGCACGGAGGATCTACTCGGCAGGCGACTATAGTCGTGGCGTCGGGGGCGGTTCGATCCGGCGTCGCGACCGGTGCGGCGGTTCACTCCGCCGAGGGTCGCTCCGCCATCGGTCACTCCGGAAGCCACGACGCCCGCTGAGCGAACACCAGCCCGACCAGCAGCACCACGAGGCCGACCGCGGCGGCGCCGAAGACGGCGTCGTACGCGAAGCCGGCGCCGCGAAGCGATCCGACGACCGAGGAGCCCGTCGCCTGAACGATCATCATCGACGCGGAGTAGACGGCGTACGCCGACCCGCGGGTCGCGTCCGGCAGCGTGTCGAGGAGGTAGGTGTCCATCGCCGGGAACAGCGAGTGGATGACGTAGCCGATGACCGCCGAGACGACGAGCAGCGGAACGAGGCCGGAGACGGACACCAGCGCGAACAGGCAGACGATGAACGCCGCGAGGACGCTCAACAGGTACGGAACGTGCGGGAACCGGTCGGCGAGCCGCCCCGAGATCAGGAACGCGGGGACGCCGGCGCCGAAGACGACGGTGAGTGCGTTGCGCGCGACGTTCGGCGCGAGCCCCTTGTCGAGCATGTACAGCTCGTAGAAGTTGAACACGCCCTGCCAGACGAAGCCCGCGATACCGAGGATGAGCACGCCCGTGAGGACGGTCCGCCACTCCGACCGGGCCGCGCCGAGCAGGTCGCGGTCGCCGGCGCCGGCGTCGGGGAGGTCGGCGGCGCGGGCGGCGACGAACACCGCGGCGGTGACGGTCGCGGCCGCGACGGCCAGTACCGCGAAGACGGCGCGCCACCCGGCGAACGCCTCGATACCGAGGCCGAGCGCGACCGTCGCGAACGGCGCGGCGGTGACGGCGGCCAGCTGGCTTGCGGTGCCGTGGATCCCCATCACGCGGCCGACCGTCTCCGGGAACAGCTCCGAGACCAGCGGGTTGCCCGCGATGAAGTAGACGCCGGAGGCCAGCCCCATGCCGACGGCGGCGATCATCAGCACGTCGACGCCGGGGGCGAACGCCGCGAACGTCGACGCCAGCGTGAGGACGACGCCGGCGCCGAGGACGACGTGGTGGCGGGGGACCCGGGTGAGCAGCCATCCGGTCGGGAGCCGAGGGGCGGCGCTGCCGATCCACACGAGCGTGACGAGCAGGCCCGCGGTCGCCTCGCCGATCCCGAAGGTGTCGATGAACTCCGACAGCAGCGGCGCGAACACGACCCGCGCCATATTGACGAGAAACACTGTTCCGCACAGCGTTCCGAACAGTCGTCCCCGTGACACGGTCGAACGGTTCGAGCGTCGGGGCTCAAGCCTTCCGACTCGCCGCCGTCGTGGGCACGACTCGCACGCGTCGCCGCACGACGGCGTCGTCCGCAACGCCGTGTTTTTGAGGCTCCCGGGCGAACGGCCGGACGTGAAATCCACACGGAAGGGGCTCCGCGAGGGTGAACTGGAGAAGGACAACTACGAACGGCTGGTCTGTGCCGACTGCGGCCAGTCGCTCGCGAGCGAGAACCCGCCGGACGAGGTGTACACCGTCCGGAGCTGTTCGGAGTGCGGCCGGGAATGGAAGGAACTCCGCTGACCACGGCGACCCCTGACCGCGACGACGACAGACTGGCCCCTCCCCGTTCGGTTCTCCACTTCTCGACTCCGACGAGCGGTTCGCTCCCGGTTCCGCTACTCGAACACCGCGTCGAACGCCGACGCGCCCAACGGGTCGAACGTCCCCGCGGCGACGGCCTCGCGGACGTGTTCGACCCGGCTGCAGCCGACGAGCGCCGCGGTCACCGCCGGCGCCGACCGCGCGAAGTTCAGCGCCCGCTGCGCCGGCGAGTCCCCCGCCAGCCGGGCCTCGACTGACTCGGGGATCGAGCCCTTCCCCGTCAGGTCGCCCTGCCCGAGGCTGGCGGCCGCGAACGCCGACAACCCCTCGCGGTGACAGAACTCGAGCGCGCTCACCGGACCGTCCTCGCCGTCGGGATCGTGGCGTTCGCGGGTGAACGCGTCCGCCATCCGGACGTTGAACGGGAGCTGTACCGCCCGGAAGCCGTGCTCGTCGAGGCCGGCCCGGTCGGCGGCGGCCTCGGCACGGTCGAGCACCTCCGCCAGGTCGAGGGCGGCGTCGTGGTCGGCCGGAACCCGGAACGCCTCCCACGTGGCGAGGCCGTACCCGCCGACGTCGCCGGCCGCGCGCCGTCGCTCCAGCGCCTCGAACGCGGCCCCGAGTTGGTCGTACACGGCCTCGCGGTCGCGAACCGTCAGTTGCGTCTCCGGGTTGTGAACGTAGTAGCAGTCGATCGAGTCGACGGCGAGCGCGTCCAGCGAGCGGTCGAGCATCGCGTTCAGGAACTCCGGCGCGATGCAGTGGCTCCCCTGGGCGAGGTCCCCAGGGTCGACGAGACCGGTGTCGACGAAGCGCTCGCGGACGTACTCGCCAGGGTCGTCGGGTCGCTCCCCGTCGAACGGGAGGAAGCCCGCCTTGCTCGCGACGACGACGCGGTCGCGGTCGACGCTCGACTCGCCGAGCGCCTCACCGACGACGCGCTCGGAGCGCCCGCAGCGGTAGTTGCTCGCGGTGTCGACGAGGTTGATCCCGGCTTCCAGCCCCGCGATCAGCGCCTCGCGGTAGCGGTCGTCGACGGCGTCGGTCGGATCGCCCAGGTACGTGCCGAGGCCGACGCTGGAGACGACGCCGGGGCCGAACCGGCGGAAGTAGGTGCGACCGAAGCGGTCGCCGAAGCGGTCGCGGTACGCCCACGTTCCGCTGGAGGTTGCCATGTCCGGCCGTGCGTGCCGAGCGAGAAAAGGGCTACCGCTGTCGACGTCTCGTGGTTACCCGTCCCAGCGGCCCCCCGTTCACCGCTCGCCGTCCATCGCGTCGAACAGCCGGTCGATCAGCTCGTCCCGGCCGAGGACGGAGACGGCCTCGCTCCCGTCGGCGGTGATCTGCGGACCGATCTGACCGCCGCCCATCCGGGCGTGCCCGCCCGCGGAGGCGTCGTTCACGTCGTCGACGGCCGCCTCCAACGCCCGCCCCATGTGGACGCGGTCGTCGCGCGAGCGCCCCGAGAGGTGGACCGTTCCCTCCCGCTCGCCGAGGACGACCACCGCGGTGACGCCCTCGAGGCCGACGAGTTCGTCCGCCGCCTGCGGGATGGCGTCTACGTTGGAGACGCGTCCGACGTCGCTGACCGCGAACGAGCCGCGGACCTCGCGGCCGGCGATGGCGCGGGCCTTCACGTCCAGCGCCTCGGTGCTGACGGCCGGGTCCGCGATCCGCTCGAGGTTGTCCTCGTCGACGCCGGGTTGGAGGTACGCGGCGGCGGCGAAGTCGGCGGCGGACGCCCCTCTGGTCAGCCGGTTCGTGTCGGAGATGATTCCGTACAGCAGGCCGGTCGCCGTCCGCGTCGAGAGGGTCGCCCCGGTCACCTCCGTCTCGTGGGCGTCCGGCGGGATCGGCGTCGCGCCGGTGTCCCGGAAGTACTCCGCGAGGATGCTCGCGGTCGCGCCGTAGTCGGTGCGAACGTCGGTGTACGCCTCGCCGCCACCCTCCCCGGGGTGGTGGTCGACGACCGCGAACGGCAGCACGCCGTCCGCGCCCGCGAACCCGCGGGCGGCGTTGTGGTCGACGAGGACGACCGCCTCGGCGGCCAGATCCGAGACGTGGTCGATCCGGTCCAGTTCGACGTCGAGGACGGTCCGGAACGCACGGTTCTCCTGTCGGCGTACCTGTCCGGTGTACTGGACGACTGTGTCGGTGTCGACGCTCTCGGCGAGTTCGGCGACGGCGATGCCGGCCGCCATCGCGTCGGCGTCCGGGTTCGGGTGGAGGAGCACGCTGATCGACTCCCGTCCGGCCAGCAGCGAACGGAACCGCTCGCCCGGCGCTCGACGGAGCCGTCGGTACAGCGCCAACGCGGCGACGAGCGCGAGGGCGCCGCCGGCGACCGCGACCACCAGCCGCGGGTTGGCCGCCAGCATGTCCCACCCCGTCTCGATGGTGCGCACGCCCGCCTGTGCCATGGCGGCGCTATTCGGTCCCGTCATATGAAGGTACCAGTCGCTTACTCGCCTCGGTACCCGTCGATAGCCGCTCGATACCCGCTCCGATACGTGGGGTGCGTGAACTCGTACCCGAGCGTCCGGAGTCGATCGTTCGAACAGCGCTTGCTCGTGCGGACCCGTCGCTCGGCCGCCGTCGAGAGGTCGCCCGCCGCGATCCGCTCCTCCTTCGTTCGCTTCTCCGGCCGCTCGACGCCACACTCGTCCGCGAGCCAGTCGGCGAACGCCCACTTGTCGGCGGGTTCGTCGTCGACGACGAGGACGGCCTCGTCACGCGCGAGGTCCTCATCGAGCAGGAACCGCACCGCGCCCGCGGCGTCGTCGCGGTGGACCATGTTGAGGTACCCCGCGGTCACCGGCCCCTCCAGATACCGCGCCAGCCGATAGCGGTCCGGACCGTACAGTCCGGCGAACCGAGCGACGCTGCCGTCGATTCCGACCGCCGCCGCCTCCTCACGGGCGACGCGCTCGGCCTCGACGAGCACGCGGGTCTTGTCGGTGGTCGGGTCCAGCGGCGTCTCCTCGTCGACCCAGTCGCCGTCGTGGTCGCCGTACACCCCGGTGCTGGAGGTGTACACGAGTCGATCCGGCGGGGATCCGCGGGCGCCGTACTCGCGGATCACGTTCCGCAACCCCTCGACGTACACCGCGCGGGCGGCGTCGGCGCCGCGTCCGCCGGAGCTGGCGGCGAAGACGACGGCGTCCGTGTCGGGCAGCGTCGCGAGCGAGTCGGGGTCGGTCGCGTCGGCGGCGACGGCCCTTGCGCCGACAGCCTCGACGGCGTCCAGTCCGGACTGTGACCGGCGAACGCCGACGACCGTGTGGCCGTCCCCGAGCAGTTGTCCCGCGAGTTCGAGACCGACGTAGCCACAGCCGATGACAGTGACGTGCATGGGTGAGGTAGGTCTCGCTGGAGGTCAGGGGGTCCGCTCGATCATGAGCGCCTGAATGTCGGCCAACTCGCCGAGTGTGAGCCGGGTTCGGCCCTCCAGCGCCTGTTGGACCTCCTGACCGGTGAGGTCGGCGTCGATCTCGGCGGCGATCGTGTCCACGTCGAGGATGGCGGTCACCATCTCCATCATCAGGTGGTCGCGCACCTCGTATGCGATGTCCTCCGCGGGAACGCCCTCGTGGCGTTCGAGGACGGCCGCGGCGTCCGCGAGGCGGACCGTCGAGAGCCCGTCGGCGTCGCCGGCGGCCATCGCGACGACGACCGACTCGTCGACGCCGACCTCGTCCGCTACCGTGGCCGGGTCCGCGCCGTCGAGCGCCGCAGCCAACTCCGCCGCGTACGCCTCGATCAGGTCCCTCGATGTCGCCCCGTCCGGATCCGCGAGGGCGTCGTAGAGCATACCCTCCCTCCCGGTCCCGACGGCAAAACCGTTGTCACTCCCCGTCGGGCGGCGGACAGCCGGGCGCCGCGGTCGCCACCGAGGTTTCGGTCCCGTTCGCAACGGTCGGACACGGCCAGCCGGGGGATCGCTCGTCCGCGTTCCCGTCGACGTCGCCGACGCCCGAGGGCCCGGCCGGGACGACGACGACGACCACCGTCCAGGTCCGGAACGCGACGCGGTCGCTCCGGCCGAGCCGTTCGGTCGCCCCGTCGCCGTCCACGTCGATCGACACGTTCCGGCCGTCGCGAACGTACCGGAGCCGTCCGGCGCCGCCGTCGGGGCCACCCACGGGCGCGGTGACCTCGAATCGGGAGTACGCGCCGGCGACTTCCACGTCCCAGACGTTCACCGTCGCGTACCAGTAGCCGGGGACGGGTGCGACCGGGAGGCCCGCGAGCACCGGCCCGAGCTTACCGTTTCCGTACCGCTCGTGGAGCCGCTCGGTGGCGTCGGTGCCCGCTCGTTTCGCTGCGGCGCGCAACTCGGCGCGACGTGCCGCACGCGTCTCGTCCACCGTGCCGGCGGTTATCGGGGAAGGGACGACGACGCTGGCGTCGGTCGCCGCGTCGGCGGTTTCGACGCGCAACCGGAGCGTTAGTCGGTCCCTGTCGGTCTCCTCCCAGTCGTCGCCGCGGGCGGCCGCGGCTCGCGCGACGGCGGCGGCGTACGAGCCGTCGACGACCGCCGCCGTCCGCGCTCCCGTCGCCGGCCACCGACGGTTCGCGGCGCGGACCGCGGCGCGCCGGTCGGGACGGGGGAGGTCGGTCCGCCGTTCGAGCACCGCGAGCGCGCGAGAGTCGACGGCTCGAAGCTCGTCGGCGACCCGCCGGCGGAGGGTCACCCGCGCGCTCTCCTCATCCGATCCCCGGGTCGGACTCGCGTTCGTCGCCGCGGCCGTCCGGTTCGCGGCGACGAGCGCGCGCCCCGCCTCCGGAAGCGACGCGGTACGTCGTGCGGGGAGCGCGGCGTCAGTGACCGTGTCCGCGGCGTCGCCGGTGGGGACCGCGAACAGGTTCGTGTTGCGCGCGACGAGCGGATGGACGGGCTCACCGGGCGACACCGACGCGACGTGATCGGCCTCGACAGCCGTGACTGGGAGATACCCCGGAGTTCCCCGCGGGGTGAACACCACCTCGCCGGCCCGCCACCGTCCCGCTGGCGCCGGTTCCGGCTCGGTCGCGTCGGCCGCGACCCGTGCGAGTTCGTCGATCCGTCCGTCGGCGCTCCCCCGTACCTGCCGGATCTGATCGAGGTATGCGTCGTTGCGCGCGGCCGAGCCGTCGGCCCGAGCGTCGAGTTCCGCGAGCACGGCGTCGACGTACGCCGCCCTGGCGGCCACCCGTGCCCGGTCGGCGGCGCCGTCGTAGGTCTCCGGCGCGTCGACGAGTGCCTCCCGCTGCTGTCTGATCGCCGCGGCCAGCTGTCGGGCCGCGTTCGCCTCGCCGGCGGCGACCTCGGAGCGCGGGACACGGACCGAAACGGCCCGGATCCGCTCGCGGAGGGCCGCCACGTCTCGGTACACCCACTGCGTGAGGACGTCCGGTCTGTCACCGTGAAGGATAGCATGGTCGGTTGTCACGTCTCGTTGAGTCCCGGCAGTCGCGACCGATCGGACCGACGCCCGTGCCTGCCGATCGACGGCTCCCGAGGGCAGCAGTTCGGCTCTCGCTGTCGCCGGGACGTCGGCGAGGTTCGGCCCGTCGACGGCGCCGCCACGGGCGAACACCGGCTCGGTCGGTCGTGCGGGGCCGGTTGAGGGGGCATGCTCGACTGAGACCGTGATCCGGACCTCGTACCGGTCGGTCCACGTCGTCGTCGTCGTCCGGAGGGTGCCGTTGGCCATCCATCGGCGCGTTACACGGTGTCTGACGGCGACGGTCCGTCGCTCGTCAGCGACCGATCGAGGGGTCGACGCGGAGTTCGATTTCCGACCGACGATGACGATCCGCTCGTCGGTTCGTTCCGAGAGCAGCGTCCAGCCGGGGGCGGGCGGAGACGCGGGTGGTCGCCGTGATCGGCCGACCGGATCCACAGTCACTCGCCGGGTCGCCTCTACTCGGTAGGCGCCACGAACCACGGCGTCGAAGCCGCGGGGGGAGTCGTCGTCGATGAACTCGAGGAAGGCCCGATCCGCGGTGGCGTTCACGCCGACGCGGAAGTCGTCGCCGCCGGTCCCGGAAGCGCCGTCGTTCGGGGCCCATCGATAGTCGTCCGTTGCCGCCGCCGAAGAAGCTTCATCGGCGCTCACACCGGCAGCCGACGTGCTCGCGTCGAGGACACGACCGGTCCACGACGGACCGCTCTCCATCGCCGGCGTGAGCAGGTCCCGTGCGCCCACGCGGCCGGTCGCCCTGATCAGCGCGGCCCGGCCAGCCGGGTCGCTGTGGCCGTACGTCGCACCCTGCGCGCGCAACGCTGCGGCGTTCGTCGACAGTTCCACGTGGCGAGCGGCGAGCACGTTCGAGATCGGCGCGCCGAGGTACTGTGCGGTGCCGCGAGCCTGCGCGACCGACCACAGGCGCCACGTGAGCGCACGGCCCAGTCCCGGCCCCTCGAGGGGTGAGCGGTTAAGTCGCGCTTCGTATGCAACAGTGCGGTCGTGCATCGCGAGGACGGGGACGGCCACCGCGACGGTGTAGTTCACCCGGCGGGTCGCGACAGTGTCCCCCCCGCGGGTCGCTGTGAGCGTCACGTTCCGGACGGTGACGCGCATCGCCGTTCCATTCGCGAGCGGCGCGACCGAGACGCGTTCGATGGCGGCGCGCGTGTCGTTCTGCGACTCGACCGCCGGGAGCGACGCGGTCGCCGTCACTCCGCCGGCGTCGGTCCGCGCGTCGGCCAGTGCGTCGGCGGCCGCCATCGAGATCCGCAATCGGAGCGTGTCGCGGAACGGTCGATCGGGGTCGAGCGCACGTCCCGCCGTCGTGTTTGCGGGCGCCGTTACGGGGTTGAGGGCCGCCTCACGCGCCGCGGCGGCCGCCGCAGTCCGGACCGCGGGTCTACCGACCGATTCAGCCCGATCGAGCGCGTCGTCCGCGGCGGTGTCGACGACGACCGGACCGCGGACCGCGAGCGTGTTCGCGTAGACGACGCTCCCGAGTAGGAGCACGACGCCGATCAACGCGAAGGGGACCAGCGCCCTGTCGCCGTCTCCGCCTCCGGCTCCGCCGGACGCGCCGAACCCGCAGGACCCGGACGATCTGGCGATCCCGATGAGCGCGGCCGTCGGGCCGTTCCGAGCACTCATGCCGACCACGTCCTGACGACGACGGTCACGCGCCCCGGGTCTCCGCTCCCGCATGCGTCGGGTTCCCCTGAGGGCTCCGGGGAGTCGGTCCCCGCGTGCCGGTCAGCGAGCGCTGCCGCGAGCGCACGGTTCGCCTCGCGTGGCCCGCCGCGATCCAGCGCCTCGACAGCGTCGACGCCGAGCACTGCCCCGATCCGACGGTACCGGTCCCTCACCACCCGCTCAGCCGCGTTGTCACCGCGTTCGGCGGCGGCGATCCTGTCCGGCGGAAACAGCACGGCGATCGTCCGCGCGGCGACGCCTCCAGCGGCCTCGGTGTTCGTATGCTCGGAGTCGGACGAGTCCGATGAGGGAGCCACCGGGACCGTGAACCGGGCGGCGTGGACGCTCGTCGACGCCGGGGGATGCGGCCCGATCCCGATGGCCCCCTCGACTCGTGGTGTGCCGTCGAAGTCGTCACACGGGAGCGGACGCCAGACGGCCCGCACCCTCGTGTTCGAGCCGATCGCGTCGGCGACGGTTCTCCTGACTCCCCGGCGGTAGTCCGCGGCCGTCGGCGACGGCGCCGAACCGTCGACCGTCGCCGAACGAACCGCGGCGCGCGCGAGGTGTTCGGCGAGCGTCGCGTGAGCGACGCGCTGCGCCTCCGGTGACGCGGTTGCCCCGTCGGATTCCGCCTCCCCGCCCGCAGAGACGAGCGTGTACTCGACCGCCGACGTCGACCCGGCGAGGGTCTCGGCCGTCTCGCTCGCCCTCGACGACGCTCCGATGTCGGGGGCGGCGGCCGCCTCCGACTCGGCACCGACGAGCGTTCCGGCGGCGGCGCCGATCAGGAGCAACGCGAGGCACACGTCGAGCAGGGATCCGGTCATCGCCACACCGTGACGCGGAGTCTGCCCGGCCGGACGCGGCCGGGATCGAGCGCGACGCCGACGCGTCTGGTCGCTGTCGCTCGAATCGAGACTGGATCCGATGACTTCGGAGCCGCGTCCCCGACACGCCAGTGCCGACCGGCGACGGTCAGGGTGACGCTCGCGTTACGATCCGTTCGGGCGATCACGGATCGGACCCGGTCGAGGCGGCCGGCGTCCGCGACGCCGCCGACCGTGATCGCATCGTGAACGCGTTCCAGCGTCGGCTCGGCGGTCGGTCCACGGTCTTCAACGCCGCTCAGAACGACCGTGTAGGCGGCGACGCCGAGCGACAGCGCGAGCACCGCCGCCAGCGCGACGGTCGGCTCGGCGAACGCGCGATCACGCGACGAGGACGAGCGTGACATCCGTCTCCCCCCACGAGACGTGTCGGACGTGCAGCGTCCGACCCGCGGTCCAGTCGACCGCCGACTCTCCTCGCGTCGAGGTCCGCTCCGCACGTGCGGTCGCGACCGCGACGGCGAACGCTCCGGGCTCCTCGAACGCCGCGTCCGGGTGATCGCCGAGCGCGACACCCGCGAGCGGGCCGCCGGGATCGACGGGGACGACCGAGTCCGTCCCGAAGGCGGCGAACGCGCTGCCGCCGCCGGATCGCAGTGAGACGCCGCGGGTCGTCACTCTGACCCGATCGGCCGCGATCCGATAGCGGGCGGTCGCGGGCGGGTCGGCGGCGGCGACGGTGTCGACGGTCGCGGCGGCCGAGACGGCGTCGGGCGGCGGGGCGGTCGGGAGCCCCGATACCACCCCCAGCGTGACAGCGCCGGCGACGGCGAGTCCGAGCCAGGCGTACCAAACGTCGAGAGGTGCGTCGATCACGTGCCGGGGTGGTCCCGCTTTCGTATTTGAACGCTCGGGGAGATCAGCCGACGAGCATCGCGACCGCGGCGTGTCCAGCGACGAACGCGCCGCTCGCGGTGACGAGCGCGATCCCGACGCGGTAGCCGACGACCGTGCGGTCGAGCCCGCGCTCCAACCCCGTCGCGAGCACGGTCAGCGTCGCAGCCAGCGACAACACGTACACGCCGACGACCGGTCCGACGAGCGACGGCGAGAGCGCGGCTGCCTCCCCTGCGACAGCACCCGCGGCGGTGTGACCGGTACCGCCGCCGGTCGAACTGATACCATCGGTGGCCGAGTGGAGGCCGACGGTCCCGGATCCGCCGAGCCCGCCGAGATCGTCGAGGCGCCCCGCCAGCGCGACCGTCGCGCCGCCGACGAGTGGACCGAACAGCGCTGCCGTGTCACGGAGCGTCCCCGTCACGGTCGCCAGCTCTCGGCGAGCGGCGCGCTCCGCGCTCGCCAGCGCGTCGAGCCGATCGGCGTGCGTCACCAGCGCGTCGCCGGCGGGGCGTCCCTCCGTCGCCGCCGTGGCGATCGCGGTCACCGCTCCGGCCGCCCGACCGCCGGAACCGCGTGCGGGACCGAACGGCGCGCCGTCGCCGGCGAGCGCGTTCTCGACCGGCACGCCGAGCGCCGACCGCCGCCTGCTCGCCTCCGCGAGCGCGTCGGCCGTCGGTCCGGACAGCGACGACGCGACCGCAGGGAGGGCCCCTTCGACGGACTCGCCGTCGGCCACGCGGCGGCCCAACAGCGCGAGTGCGTCGCTCAGCCCGCGGTCCCGCTCGTCGATCGACCGTCGTACCTCGCGACGCGGATGCAGGTGGACACAGAGTCCGACCCCGAGGCCGCAGCCGACGGCGAGCACCGGACTCGCCCACTCGCCGGCAACGAGAGGGGCCACGAACCAACCCGCGACGGCCGCCGTTGCGGCCGCCAGCAGTGCCGTTCCTCGTCCCTCGGAGACGTCGGGGTGGGTCTCGTCGATCCGGGGGGCGGAGATCGCGACCGGCCGACGGAGCAGTAGTCGGCCCGCGGCAGTCGCGACAGACGCGGGCAACACTAGGTCGTACGTCGCGGCGAACGCCCGCGGCGGAATCGGAACGCCCGCGGCGACCGCCGCCGGAAGCGTGCCGACGAGCGCTAGCGGGAGCAGCACCCCGAACGCGTACAGCCCGGTGACCGGCGCGCGGAGATCGCCGGCGAACGACGCCGTCCGTTCGCGCAGGTCGTCCTCGACGGCGTCGACCGCACGTTCGAGCAACCGAGTCCGATCGTCGCCCGTCTCGGCGTCGACCGCCGCGAGCAGGAGCGCGACCGAGCGATCGAGCGCCGGGAACCACTCGCTCCACTCCGCGGCGAACGCGGAGAGTCCGCCGTCCGGGTCGCCCGTTACGGCGGCGCGATCGGCGTGTTCCCGGAGGCTTCGGTGGAGCGGGCCCGTTCCGGCGGTCGCAGCGAACCGCGCCGCGCGCTCCGGCACCGGCGCCAGCCGAAGCGAGAGCGCAAGCGCGCTCGTGACGGTCGCCGCGTCGCCGACCGCGCGCGTTCTGCCGATCGCCGCAGCGAGCACCGGCGCTCGACGGGTCACCGAGAACGCGGTCAAACCGACCGCCGCCGCGACGCCGGACGCGAACGGGGCCGCAAGCGACGGGAGCATCGCACCGGAGAGGAGTGACCATGCCAGCGCGACAGCGAACGTACACGCTCCGAGGAGCGCGCTCACGGTCGCGGCCGCGGCCGTGATCTGTTCGGCGTCGAGGGACGGGTCGAGGAACGCGCACGCCCGGGTGAGTTCCTCGTCCGGATCGACCCAGTCGGCGTACCGGTCCGGCCACGCGCTGGCGGCGGTCTCGAGCCCGCGTCGAACGACTCCACGTCGGACCTCCGTCGACCAGTTGTGAACCCGCGAACGACTCTCTCCCCCGAGCCATCCCCGTCCGGTCAGCCAGTCCCGACCGATCATCGGTCGGAAACCGCGTCGATCCCGCTCACGTCGGTCCTGTCGACGCCGGCGAGGGCTCCGATCCCCCGCCCGCGGCGACCGATCGCCTCGCGGACGTCGGCGTACGTCTCGCCCGGACAGGCGAGGTCGGCGACGACGGTGCTCTCGCCCCGGTCGATCACACGCGTCGCGACCGCCGCGGTCCCATCGGCGTCGTCGGTGGCTCCCCCCTCGCTGCCGATTCTCCGACCACTGCCGTCGCTTTCGGGTCCGTTCCCGCGGCTCGCGATCCGCACGAGGTCCCCGGGATCGGGTCCCCGAACCTCCTCGATCGACGCCAGCGCGCGGTCGGGGCCGAGCGTGACGACCAGATCGGTCGCGGCGAACGACGACGCCGGCACGCCGAGGTCGGAGACGACGCGCTCCCGGACCGCCTCGCCGCCGGTCCCGTGGATCGTCCCCAGGACGGCGTCGCTTGCGGCGCCGACGCGCATCGCCTCGTACAGCGCCCGCGCCTCGGAGCCGCGGACCTCGCCGACGACCAGCGCCCCCTCGCCCAGTCTGAGGGCGGTTCGGACGGCGTCAGTCGGCGCGAGCGCGTCGTCCCGATCGGTACCGGCGTGCAGCGGCTGTACGTCTCGTCCGGTGCCGCGGATCGCCGCGACCGGGAGTTCGGGGGTGTCCTCGATCAGCACCGTCCGGGCGTCGACGGGGACCTCCATGCACAGCGCGCCGAGCAGCGAGGTCTTTCCCGCCCCGCGGGGGCCGGCGACGAGGACCGCGGCGCCGCGCTCGACCGCGACCGACAGGAGCCCGGCAGCTCGCTCGCGGATGGAACCGACGGAGACGAGCCGGGGGAGCGTCCACGGGTCGTCGTCGCGGCGGCGGAACGCGAACCCCCGGCCGTCGCTCGCGGGCGCCGTGACCCCCGCGACGCGAACGTCGCCGAGCGCGGCATCCGTCGTCGGCGACACACGCGAGAACGCTCGTCCGCTCGACGCGCGGACTCTGGACGCCAACGCGTCCAGGTCGGCACGGGAGAACCGGACGTTGGTCGTCATCGTCTCGTCGTCGACGATCGCCCGGAGTTCCCGGTCGGCCGCCGGTCCAGACAGGAACGCGTCGCTCACGCGGTCGTCGGCGAACAGCTCGTCCAACACGCCCATCCCTCGAGTGTGGCGACGCAGCGCCGCCGCCAGGGAGTCGATCGGGATCGGATTCGACGGCTCCCCGGGGCCGTCGTCGGAGCGCCGATCGGCGACGGTGCGACGGACGGCACGGCGATGGGAGCGCGGGCCGTGTGGAACGGAGCCGTCGGCGAGCAGGTCGACCGCCCCCGCAAGCACGTCCAGTGCGTCCGCCGAGAACGTTCGTTCCGCGGGCGTGAGGTGATAGTGTGGAACGCCGTCCGGCCGGTCGTACACGCTCGCGCTCCCGCCCGTCGGCAACCCCTGAGTCTCCCGGAGCACGGCGCCGGACGGCGGCGCTGGCCGGGTTCGCCCCACCGCTGCCGTCGAGGCGACGCTCGCGGCAAGCGACACCGCGGATCCCCCGGCGTCGCCACGGACATCCGCCCACGCCGAGAACCCCGTCTCGGCCGCGAGTCGAGCGACCGGACCGGCGCGCCCGACGGCCTCGCGGGCGACCGCGACGGGGTCCGTGAGGACACGCTCGGCCACGGTCGGATGGCGGCCCTCGACCGCGTCCGCGAACCGCCCGGCGGAACACAACAACGCGGCCGACTCCCCCTCGTAGAACCGATCGAGTCCGCCGATTCGGACACGGACGAGGTCGGCGTCACGCTCGGTGAGCGCGTCGATCACCGTCGCCCTGCACGCCGGATCCGTCGAGAGATCGCCCCCCGAACACGCCGACGCATCGACGCGAAGTATCGCTGGATCGCTCAACCCGGCGCGGCCGGGAGCCGATCCGTACCCGGGACCCGACCCGTACCCGGAACCAGAACCGCCGTCGAACTCGGTGTCGCAGCGACAACCGCTCCCGACGGGGGTCCGCTCGTCGGCGCTCCGCCCGTCGCCGACGCGGTCACGGATGTCGTCGATGAATCGCATGGCCGGGGTGGTCCCGTTTCGCTACTTGAACCTGCACCCGCACTCGACCGATCGAGCAGTCGAACCCGTATTCGTCGCTCGTCCGCATCGGAACCGGCACTCACGGGGACCAGCGAGAGGAACACTCGTCGACTACGGTCGAGCGCGATCCCGCCGTTCGGGAGGTCGTACGGAGCCGAGAGCGTCGTCCGTGAGTGAGCGGCGTCGCCGACTGCGTGGATCAGGACTGCGGTTCCGCGCTCGGCACCCGGACACAGCGAGAGCGATCGAACGGGCGCGGTCCCGATCGATTCCCCGGGGACGGCCACCGACACGACGCGCCGCGCGGTCGGGGCCGACCCGAGGGACGACCGACGTTCCGGTTCGCCGGCGAGCGCCGACCGCGCGGCGCGATCGATCCGGTCGGGGACGCGCTCGACCGCGGCGGTCGTCCGATCGACCCGGGCGGTCTCGACGGCCGGGAGCGACGCCGAAAGCAGCGCCGCGGCCACCGCGACCGCGACGACCACGCGGATCACAGCGCGTCGCGCAGCCGCTCGACGAGCGGCGAGTCGTCGTCGGTCGGATCATCCGCCCGGTCGATCGGATCAGTTTGCGTGGCGGTCCCACAGCACTCGGACTCGGCTCGCGAAGGATTCGGCTCGGCCGGTACCTCCCGGGCAGCGGTCGACGGCTCCTGATCCGGCAGATCGGGGGGCGACGACTCCCGATCCGGATCGGCTCGCGTCGGCCCGTCTCGACCTTCGGTCTCCCGTGTCGCGGCGAGCGCCCGGTCGGCGCGTCGCTCGACGCGTTCGTTCACGGCGCGTATCGACCCGACGTAGCCGCGCAGCGCCTGCGTGGCCGACTCGAGTTCGGCGACGCGCGACTCGAGGTCGTCGAGTCGAGTCGACGCGCGTCGCAGCTCGGCGGTGGCCTCGGCGGCGTCCGCGAGGTCCGTCAGATCGGCGTCGGTGTCGCCCGTACATGCCCGTTCGACGGCAGCGATCCGGGACCGGAGGTTATCGGCGGTGGCCGTCGTGGCGGCGGAACCGTCGTCGGTGTTCGTCCCTTCCCCGTCCTCGATCGGGAGTCGGTCGGCGATATCGCGTGACATGAGGGGGCTGGCCGCGCCCTCCTATTTGAACTTCGAGGCCGGTGCCCCGGACGGTCGGGGATCGGAACTCGTGGACGGCGTCCCATCTGCGGCGACTTCGTCACGACGAGAGCGATCTCGCCGCGACCGTGGGAAGATTCAAGCGCTCGGCTGTGCGAACTCCGTGCGTATGAAGACGGTCCTCATCGGCGTCGGCCAGGCCGGCGGCAAGGTCACCTCCTCGTTGGTCGAGTTCGATCGCGACATGGGGTTCAACTCGGTTCGGGGGGCGCTCGCGGTCAACAGCGCCGAGGCCGACCTCCAGTCGCTCCCGATCGACACGCTCCTCGTGGGACAGGACCGCGTGAAGGGACACGGGGTGGGGGGCGACAACGAGCTCGGCGCCGAGGTGATGCAGGCGGACGCTGGCGAGGTCATGTCCGCGCTCGACGGTCGCATCACAGCCGAGGCGGAGGCGATCGTCGTGGTCGCGGGGCTCGGCGGCGGGACGGGGTCCGGCGGCGCGCCGGTGCTCGCGAAGGAACTCAAGCGCGTGTACGACGTGCCGGTGTACGCCCTCGGGATCCTCCCCGGACGCGGCGAGGGCGCGATGTACCAAGTGAACGCCGGGCGCTCGCTGAAGACGCTCGCCCGCGAGGCCGACTCGACGATCCTCATCGACAACGACGCGTGGCACTCCTCCGGGGAGAGTCTCGAGGAGGGGTTCGACAGCATCAACGACGCTATCGCCCGGCGCGTCGGGCTTCTGTTCGCCTCCGGCGAGAACGTCGAGGGCGTCGGCGAGTCGGTCGTCGACACGAGCGAGGTGATCAACACGCTCCGCTCGGGCGGGATCGCCGCGCTCGGCTACGCCAGCGCGGAGGCGGACGACGACCCCGACACCAACGTCAACGTCGTCACCAGCGTCACCCGCAACGCGATGCTCACGGGGACCAGCCTCCCGAACGCGACGGACGCGGACGCCGCGCTGCTCGTCGTCGCCGGCAAGCCGGAGCGCATCTCGCGCAAGGGCGTCGAGCGCGCCCGGAAGTGGCTCGAGGAGGAGACCGGGTCGATGCAGGTCCGGGGGGGCGACTTCCCGCTCGATTCCGAGCGGCTCGCGTCGCTGGTGCTGTTGGGCGGCGTCGAGCGCTCAGCGCGGCTGGAGGAGTTCATGCAGCAGGCGAAGGAGGCGCGCGAGGAGGCTGAACGCCAGCGACAGGAGCAGGACGAGGCCGACAAGCTGTTCCAGAACGACGACCTCGACGGACTGATGTGAGGGCTACGCCGCCGAGGCGGCTGTACCCGTTCGGGGAACCCTTATGACCGAGTAGCCGCTGAGCTATTCGATGAGCGAATCCACCGGGAGTAAGGACAGACCGACCGTGTTGATCGTGGACGACGAGGTGGAGACGGCCACACTCTACGCGGAACATCTCCGTGACCGTTACACCGTGGAGACTGCACATTCCGGGGAGGAGGCGCTCGAAGTCATTACCTCAATGGTCGACGTCGTGCTGCTCGATCGCCGAATGCCGGGTCTCTCCGGCGACGACGTGCTACAGGAGATCCGGGAGCGCGACCTCGGCTGCCGCATCGTCATGGTCACCGGTATCGCCCCCGGTCTCGACATCCTCGACCTCCCGTTCGACGACTACCTCGTCAAACCCCTCTCGGGGGAGGAGATTCGCAACGCCGTCTCTCGAATGCTCGTCCGGAACGCGTGCGACGACCGGATCCGGCAGATCGTCGCGATCGCGTCGAAGATGGCGACCCTCGAATCGAAGATGACCATCGCCGAACTGGAAGCGAGCGACGGCTACGCCGCACTGGAGGCGGAGCTGTCGGCGCTCCGCGAGCGCACGGAGCTCGGCGACCCGTCGGATGACGTGTACACGGAGTTCACCACCGAGAAGATCGGCGTCCTGTTCTAGCGATCGACGAGCCCGCGCCGACGGTCGAACGCCCCGCCCCTTCGCTCCGACGACCGCGTTTTCTAAGTAGCCGCAACCCCGACTATCGGCCAATGTCACGCGGACCCGACTGGCTCTCGTTCCGTCGGTATGCGGCGTTCACGACCGGGATGGCGCTCACGCTCATCTCGCTCGGGATCTACACCGCCGCGACCGGCGCCGGACTGGCGTGTGCCCAACAGTGGCCGCTGTGTGACGGGGGCGTGCTCCCGCAGTCGATCCCCTCGTTCATCGAGTGGTTCCATCGGCTGTGGGCGATGGTGACCGGATTCTTCATTCTCGGCGCCGCCGTCTGGGCGTGGCGTGCTCGGGGGGAGGTGTCGACCCGCGGTCGGTACGCCGTGACGCTCGCGACGGTGCTCACGCCGATGCAGGCGATCTTCGGCGCGATCACCGTGACCCTCAACGGGGCGCTGCCGGGCGGCTACTCGGCGCCGGTCCACGCGGCGCACTTCCTCACGGGCTTCTCGATCTTCGCGCTGCTGTCGTACACGACGTTGCTCGCGTACGACGGGCGGTTCTCGCGCGACGCGCTCTCGCGAAGCCGGATCGCCGTCGGCGTCGGACTGGTCGGGCTGCTCGTCGCGTGGGTGTTCGCGCGGATCGATCCGGTGTCGTCGTACGGGCCTCCCGAGCAGGCCGCCTTCTTCGCCGCGTCGCTGTCGGCGTTCGCGGGACTGCTGGCGGCGACACGCTGGCTCGGCGAACTGGACGAACTGATCCCGCGTGTCGCGACCGGCGCCGCGGGCGCGTTGCTGTTCGTCGGAATGGTGCTGGGTCGCGACCTCGTCGTGTACTCGGCCGGCGTTCGGTTCGTGAACTGGCTGGTGATCGCGGCCGCCGTCGCGCTGACCGCGGGCGCGGCGTGGGTGCTCCGCGGCGTCGAGCCTGAGGTCTCCGAGCCGGTCTACGGATCGACGGACGACTGAGCGGGCCGCGGCGATCCGTCTGCGGCCGACTACCGAAGGGAACTAATAAGCGGGATGGAGTATCACACCCTGTCATGGACAGACGCACGTACATCAAGTCCGCCGGCGCGACCGGCGTAGCGCTCACGGCCGCCGGCTGCCTCGGTGGCGGCGGCGGCGACGGCCAGGAGACCATCCAGATCGGGTCGGACATCCCGTACCGTCCGTTCGAGTACGAGACGACGGAAGGCGAACTCGTCGGCTTCGACGTCGACATCGCCGAGGCGGTGTTCGCCGAGGAGCTCGGCTACGACTACGAGTTCGTGAACAACTCCTTCGACACGATCATCCCCTCGTTGAACAACGAGAACTTCCGCGTGATCATGTCGGCGATGACGATCAACGACGAGCGCGCCGAACAGGTCGACTTCTCCGACCCGTACTTCACCGCGTATCAGACGATCGTCGTCCGGGAGGACTCCGACATCACCTCGACGGAGGACATGCGCGGCGTCCGCGTCGGCGTCCAGAAGGGGACGACCGGCGCCGCCGCCGCCCAGACCCTCAAGGAGGACCTGGACGGCGACCTGGAGATCAACGAGTACGACCAGATCCCCGACGCGTTCAGCGCGCTGCTCAACAACCAAGTCGAGGCGGTCATCAACGACAACACCGTCAGCGCCGAGTTCGTCAACGGCGACGGCGAGGGCGAGGTCCGGTTCGTCGAGGGCGAGGGCGCCGCCGCCGAGGAGGGCGAGAACGCGCCGCCGTACCTCACGCTCACCGTCGAGAACTACGGGATCGCCTTCCGGCAGGACGACGACGAGTTCCGGCAGGAGGTCAACGAGGCGCTCGCGACGATCCGCGAGGACGGCACGTACGACGAGATCTACAACGAGTACTTCGCCGGGTAACCGATGGCGACCGACACCGGGCGCACGACCGATACCGATCGGGGCGTCCTCGAACAGCTGAACGACCAAGCGTTCCGGCGTCTGGGCGTCGCCGGCACCTCGTTGTTCGCGCTCGCGGTCGGGCTGTTCATCGGCTACATCCTGTTGGTTCGCGTCGACTACGCGCTGCTCGTCGAGATCATCTACCCGCAGTTCACGTTCGCGTTCCTGCGGGTGATCGGTATCGTCCTGATCAGCAGCGTGCTCTCGGTGATCGCGGGCGTCATCGTCGGACTCGCGCGCGTCTCACGGACGCGTCTGACGAGTTCGATCGCGAAGAGCTACATCGAGTTCTTCCGCGGGACACCCCTGTTGTTCCAGCTGTTCGTCATCTACATCGGCGTTCCGCAGCTGTGGAGCGGAAGCTTCCCGCTCCAGCAGTTCAACTACTACGCCGCGGTCATCGGGCTGACGCTCAACCACGCCGCGTACGTCGGCGAGGCGCTCCGCGGCGGGATCGAGTCGATCCCTGACGGCCAGATGGAGGCCTCGCGATCGCTCGGCATGTCGTACATCCAGTCGATGCGCGAGGTCATTCTCCCGCAGGCGTGGCGCAACTCGCTGGCGGCGATCGGCAACGACCAGGTGATCCTCGTGAAGGACACCTCGCTCTTGACGGTGCTCGCGATCCCGGAGCTGCTGTCCGCGTTCCGGCAGATCAACTCCGCGACGTTCGACGCGTGGACGCCGATCGTCCTCGTCGCGATCGCGTACCTCATGATCACGATCCCGCTCGGGAAGGTGATCCGGACGCTCGAGGAGCGCGCCGACCCCGCGACCCACGGAGGTGACGACTGATGGCCCTGCTCGAGTTCGAGGGGGTGAACAAGTACTTCGGCGAGACACACGTGCTGAAGGACATCGACCTCGAGGTCGAGGAGCAGGAGGTGGCCGTCGTCATCGGTCCCTCCGGATCCGGGAAGTCGACGCTGCTGCGATGTACGAACCGACTGGAGGAGATCCAGTCGGGGGAGATCCGCCTCGACGACGTGCCGCTCACCGACCCCGACGCCGACATCAACGAGCTCCGCCAGCGGATCGGGATGGTGTTCCAGTCGTTCAACCTCTTCCCGCACAAGACGGCGCTGGAGAACGTCGCGCTCGCCCCCAAGCGGGTGAAGAACGTGCCGGAGGAGGAGGCTCACGAGGACGCACGCGAGCTGCTCGAACGCGTCGGGCTCGGCGCGCAGACCCGCTCCTACCCGAGCGAGCTCTCGGGCGGGCAGCAACAGCGGGTCGCGATCGCCCGCGCGCTCGCGATGGACCCCGACGTGATGCTGTTCGACGAGGTGACGAGCGCGCTGGACCCCGAGCTGGTCGGCGAGGTGCTGGAGGTCATGCGCGATCTGGCAGAGGAGGGGATGACGATGATGGTCGTCACCCACGAGATGGGCTTCGCCCGTGAGGTCGCCGACACGGTGACGCTCATGGCCGACGGCCGGATCGTCGAACGGACGGCGCCCGAGCAGTTCTTCGATCAGCCGACGACCGAGCGTGGTCAGCAGTTCCTCTCGAAGCTGCTGTAACGGCGGCGCGCTCCGTTCACTTCTCCCGCCTCAGAACGTCAACACCTCGACGCCCTCCGTCTCGTAGTCGGTCATCGCCGCCAGTCGCTCCGGCACCTCGTCCAGGCCGACCTCGCTCCCGACGAGAACGCTCGGGTCGAGATCCCCGGCCTCCAACAGGCCGAGCAGCTCGTCGTACCGCGTCGGCGGCATCCCGCGCGAGCCGAGGAAGTCCACCTCCCAGCGCGTCATCGCGTCCGTCGGCAGCGACACCTCCCCCTTCTCGGCGTCGGTGGTCAGCCCGACCTGCACGTGCGTGCCGCGCTCGCGGAGACACGCGACGGAGTTGCGGCACGTCTCCGCACGGCCGAGCGCGTCCATTGAGACGTGCGCACCCCGACCCGTGATCGACTCGACCGTGTCGGGCACGTCGACCTCGTCGCCGCGGAGCGTCTCGTCGGCACCGGCCGCCCCCGCTCGCGAGAGCGCACCGTCGTCCACGTCGACGGCGATCACGCGGGCGCCGAGGGCGTCCGCGACCTGTACCGCCGAGAGCCCGACGCCGCCGCAGCCGTGGACGGCGACCCACTCGCCGGCGCCGACGACCGCACGGTGTTCCAGCGCGTGGTACGCCGTCATGAACCGACAGCCGAGCGCGGCCACGTCGCGGGGCGCGACGCCCTCGGGGAGGCGCATCGCGTTGTAGTCGGCGTGCGGGAGGTGGACCCGCTCCGCGAACGCGCCGGGCGCCGCGCGTTCGAAGCCGAGCGCCCGGCCGTCGAGGCAGGTGTTCCCGTGCCCGTTCACGCACTCGGGGCAGGCGCCGCAGCCGAGGTTGAACGGGACGGCGACGCGATCCCCCTCCACGAGAGAGGAGACGCGCTCACCGACCGCGACGACGGTTCCCGCGGGTTCGTGGCCGAGCACGTAGTCGAGTGGGACCTGATCGTCGGCCCACTCGCCGTGGCCCATCCAGGCGTGCCAGTCCGAGCGACAGATGCCGCACGCCTCGACGTCGACGACGACGCCGTGGGGCTCCAGCTCCGGCTCGGGAACGTCGGTCACGTCGAGAGGTTCGCCGTACTCGCGGAGGACGGCCGCTTGCATGGCTCGCCGTTCGTGGACGGGGATGAAAAGTCGGCCTGTCCCGGCGAGCGACGGACGGGGCGGGCGGTCCGGCCCGCGAGCTACATGAAGTCCGACAGCCCGGACTGGCCGTCGTCCTCCTCTGCGGCCTCCGGGTCGGCGTCGCGGCCGTCGTCGGGGGCGGGCGCGTCCGCGTCGCCGTCGGTCCCCGTGCCCTCCCCGGCGGCGTCCGCGAGGCTCGTCTGTCCGTCGTCGGACCCATCCTCCGTCTCGGCGTCGGCCTCCGCCGCCTCGGTGCTCGGCGCGACGCCCGCGAACGCCCCGCCAGAGTGCTCCTCCATGCGCTCGGCGCGTCGCTCCTCGGCGTCCTCGACGATCGACTGGACCTTGTTCGTCGTCTCGCCCGATCCCGTGACGAACGAGATGTGCTCCTCCTCGAATTCGTAGGCGGCGGCCATCTCGACCGTCACTTCCCGGGGTTTGCAGTGGTGGGTCATCGCCTGAAGGTACGGCAGGACGGCGCGGCGGGCCGTGTCCATCGAGAAGCCGCCGCGTTCGGCGATGGCGCGGACGACCTCGTCGCTGGTGTTCGACGTCGAGTGGTAGAACTGCGGGCGACCCCAACGCGTCCAGCCACCCTTCGTCCCGTCGCGAGCCGCGGCGACGCCCGCCGAGAGGTTGTCGCCGGCGTAGCGCCAGTACGAGTAGTTCTGACTGGCCCACACGCGGCCCAGCCACACGTCGGCGTCGGCGAGATAGTCGTACGCGCGGGTCGCCTCCGCCACGTCGTACACCTTCAGCATGTTGTCCTCGATCCACTTCGTCAGGTCGTCCGGCGTCTCGTCCACGTCGTAGCTGGCCTGCAGTGCCTCCTGGGCGGACTCGCCCTCCTTCAGCACCAGATCGAGGAACGGGAAGACGTCCATCGAGCGGTCGCGGTCGCCGGTGATCACGTCCTCCAGCGTGAGGCGGTCCCTGCCGTCGGCGACGGCCTGCAGGTCGTTGACGGCGCCGCGGAGGTCCCCGCTGTTGCGCTCGGCGATCCGGTCGAGGGCGTCCGAGTCGAACTCGATCCCCTCCTTGCGGCAGATGTCGCGGAGGACCGGCACGATCGAGCGTGCCCCCACGTCGCGGAACTCGATATCCCGCGTCGCGTTGCGGAGCCCGCGGCTCATCTCGTAGTACTCGTTGGCGATGAGGATCACCGGCTGACCGGCGTTCTTCACGAGCTCGGTCACCGCGCTCTTGCCGCCGCGGTCGTAGTTCCCGTGGATGTTGTCGGCCTCGTCGAGGATCACGAGCTGGCGGCCGCCGGTGTCGTCGCCGCCGGAGGAGCCGTTGAGCGTCGTGTTGTTCGCCGCGCGGCCGGCGTACCGCTCGATCACGTCGGCGGTGCGCTGGTCGGAGGCGTTCAGCTCCACGGTCTCCCAGCCCATGTCCGCCGCCAAGGCGTGCGCCGCGGAGGTCTTCCCCACCCCCGGCGATCCGTGGACCACGAGCGCCTCGCGGTGGTCGTCCCACGTGTCCGCCCACTCGCGAACCCCCTTCACCGCCTTGTCGTTGCCCCGGAGCTCCGAGAGCGAGGACGGGCGGTATCGCTCCGTCCAGTCGGTCATTGTCGGAGGGAGGAGCGAGCCGCGTATAGTGATTGTGGACGGCCGCGGGCGTGGTCGCCCGGGGCGGGCGACCACGCTATCAGTCGTGATATCGACGACGACGCCGTTAAGTTCCGACCCCCGGCAGTTCCAATAACTCGGGCGCGTCGCTGGGGAACCCGACGGTCGGAGATCCATGACAGCGACACCACAGCAGGGAACGCCCTCCCGCGACAGAGCAGTCACGCCCGTGATCGCGGTCGTGACGATGGTCGCGATCACGGTCGTGCTCGCGGCCGTGCTCGGCGCCGCGATGCTCGGGCTCCCGAGCGGGCTCGGCGCCGGTCCGCCGTCGCTGACGGTCGACTTCACCTACCGATCGGTCGGCGGCGACTACGAGGTGGCCGCCAGTATCCACGGCGGAGAGACCGTCACCAAACAGAACACGGGCAACCTGACGCTCGTCGCCGACAGCGGTCACGAGCACGCCGTGTTGAAGAACCGCTACCCGCTCACCGGCGGCGACAGCATCATGCTCTCCGAGGAGACGGACGGCCCGGTTCCGCCGGGAACCGACGTTCGGCTGGTCTGGACCGATCCGGACGGGCGGGCCTCCGTCGTACTCGCTCGGGGTCGGACGCCGTTCTGAGGTCGCGACGGTGGTCCGATGGCGCGGCGGTGCGAGAGGCTGCGGGGGGCGGCCCGCCCCCGGCGACACCCGCGGCCCGCAGGGTTTTCGACCGCCGGCACGCAACCCCCGACCATGAGCGAGGACCTCGGGACGCCCGTGCTCGACAACCACCTCCACCTCGACCCCGAGCACGGCCGTGGTATGGCCGCCGTCGACGACTTCGCCCGACTCGGCGGCACGCACCTGATCGTCGTCAACAAGCCCTCGTGGCACCTCGGACCGATTCCGACGGACGCCGAGGACTTCCGCCCCGCCTTCGAGGCGACGATCGACGCGGTCCGCGAGGCGAGCGATCGACTCCGCGGTCGCGCGTGGCCGGTCCTCGGGGTCCACCCCGGGTTGGTCTCACGCCTCGTCGACGACGAGGGGTACGAGCCGGAGGCGGCACGGGATCTGATGCGCGACGGGCTCGCCGTCGCCGCGGAGTACGTCGCGGAGGGTCGTGCGCTGGGCCTGAAGTCCGGACGGCCGCACTACGACGTGTCCGAGGCGGTGTGGGAGGCATCGAACGCCGTGATGCGTCGGGCGTTCGAGCACGGCGCCGAGCTGGACTGTGCGGTACAGTTGCACACGGAGGCCAGCGAGGACCTCTCCGGGATCGCCGAGTGGGCCGCCGACGCCGGGATGGACCCCTCGCGCGTCGTGAAACACTACGCATCGGGGCGGCTCGCGGGACCGACGCCGAGCGTGATGAGCGAGAAGGACTGGCTGTCGACCGCGGCCGAGCGCGGGGAGCCGTTCCTCATGGAGACCGACTTCGTCGACGACCCCGAGAAGCCGGGGATGGTGCTGGGCCCGAAGACGGTGCCACGGCGCGTCCGGTGGCTGTTGGAGGAGGGCCACGAGGCGGCCGTGCGGACCGCACACGTGGAGACACCGCGGGCGGTGTACGGGATCGACACCGAGGCGACGTTGGCCGACAGGGCGTCGGAACAAGCCTGAGAGCCGTACCCCACCGACGAGCGCACGGTTGGGGAGTCCGTGGGCTGACGCGCTTCCGAGCCGGTGCGGATCCGGCAATCGTGACGGCTATCGGTGCCTGAGAGTGACACGGGAGATCGGCGGGAAAACCCCGGACTCGGCCGCGATCGCCGGGCGTTCGGGGAGAAGAAAGGCATATCAACACAGGCCGAAACCGTGAACGTATGAGCGAATCCGAGGACACGTTCTACACCGCCGACCGGTGGCAGAACTGGCTCGACCGCGTGGCGGAGGAGGACCTCGATCCGGAGAACGAGGACTCCGCCCGGTTGCTGCTCAACCTCCAGGACGACACCGCGATCGCGGTCGCGAAGATCCTCGCGGCCTTCGACGACGACCAGTTGACCGAGGACGAGGCGACCGACGAGATCGCCGACATCCGCGACATCGTCCTCGCCGACGTGGACCTCGAGGACGAGGAGAAGGCGATGTTGATCGACGGCGTCCAGACGAGCCTGGTCTGCGTGTTCTACTCCGCCGAGGAGTACGTCGTCGGCGGCCCCGCCGACGAGGGGACCGTCGCGGAGTACGTCGAGGCCGCGGCGGCGGCGGAGGCCGAGGAGGACGTCGACGCGGCGCTCGGCTACCTCGTGCAGGCCGGCACGCGCATCATCGACGGCGACGAACTGCCGATGGACCTCGTCGAGGACCTCGAGTACGGCTTCGTCTCCGAGTGGGTCAACGGGCTCGACTCGCTGCAGTCGGCGATGGCCGACCCCGAGGTCGTCGAGGAGGACGAGTGAGACGCCGGCGGCCACCGACGTGGCGGCGTCGGAACTGATACCCGGCCCCGCAGGCTTATCAGGGCCCTCGGGCTACACCGGGTCATGACCGGCCGGGGGGACGGGAACCGGGATCGAGACCGCGCCGTCACGGTCCAGATCGGCGCGGTGATCCTCTTCGGGTTCCTGATCGTCGCCCTCTCGACGTATCAGGCCACCGTCGTCCCCGACCAGAACCGTGAGGTCGAGTTCCTCCACAGTCAGGAGGTCCAGACCGACATGGTCGAACTGTCCTCCAGCGTCGCCGCAACCGGCCGGACCGGCGACTCCGCGCCGGCGACGGTGAAACTCGGGACACGCTACCCGAGTCGGGCGTTCTTCGTGAACCCGCCGCCGGCGTCCGGAAGCCTTCGGTCGGTCGAGCCGTCGGGCGACGGGAACGTGACGCTCGAGAACCTGTCGGTGATGAGCTCCGCGAACGGCGAGGCCGCGGACTACTGGGACGTCCCGTCGAACCGGAACAAGTCGACGCGGTTCGTCGTGTACGAGCCGGGGTACAACGTCTACCGCGGAGGTCCCGCGACGCGCTATGAATCGGGAGTCACGTTCAACCGCTTCGACGGCGGGGCGAACCTCACGCTGATCGATCAGGGCGTCGTGGAGGGCGACCGCGTCACCCTGATCGCGGTGTCCGGGGACCTCGACCGGAGCGGCGTCTCGACGGCATCAGTCGAGCCCGAGGCGGTCAGCACGGTCTCCAGACGCGAACGGGTCTCCGGCGAACTCGACGTGACCGTGCCGACGACGCTGAACGCGACCCGGTGGGAGGAGCTGTTGGCCGACGAGATCGACGACGGGTGGGTCAACGGGACCCGACAGACCGGACAGGGACGTGTCACTATCGAGTTGAACGACTCGCGGACGTACTCCCTCGGGATCGCGGCCGTCCACCTCGGATCCGGGGGCGCCCCGGACCGGACGCCGGCGTACCTCGACGTCGAGCGGAGCCCCTCCGAGATGACCGTCGATACGACCCGCGAGGTCGTCGTCGAGGTCCGCGACGAGTACGGGAACCCGGTCCCGGGGACGGCCGTCGCCGGCTACGCGCCGGAGGGATCGTTCGCCGACGGCACCACGGCGACGGTGCGAACCGACGACGACGGACGTGCGGTGTTCGAGTACACCGCCGGGGGCGACGACGCGACACTCAACTTCTCGTTCGCCACGGAGCCCGACGATCCGGCGTTCGACGGCTCGGCCCCGGAGAACGTGAGCGTGAACGTCTCCACGACCGCCGGAACGGGTGGCGGCGGGGGCGGCGGACTGACGCTCGTCGGGGACGCGACCGCCTTCGACGGAGAGGACGGGAACGACGTCCCCGGCGGCGTCTCGCTCACGGTTCGGAACACCCGTGCGACCGAGATCACGATCGTCGGCGCGACCGTGATGCCCGAGGACTCCCGGTACAACGGGCTCTCCGATGCAGCGACCGGGGAGGGTCGAGGGCGGAGCGAACTGTTCGTTTCGGCGGATGGAACGGCAGGCTACACTGACGTGCAGACGACGGGGGCCCAGTACACGTACGTCACCGGCCGCGGCCGGTCGCTCTCGCTCGTCGAGAGCCGGGAGGAGCGCGCGTACGACACGAACTCGCAGTCGTTCGTCGACGTGTCGACCGTCGTCGCGCCCGGCGGGGCGGTGTCGGTCCCGTCGGGGGCCGACGCCACCGTCGAGTTCGCCGAGATATACGATCTCGGGACGGACACGGCGACCGCGGTGAACATGTCGAACAAGGACGTGCGCGTGCTCGTCTCGTATACGACCGGGGACGGGAAGCGAACCGACGAGTTCGTCGTCACCCCGGAACCGCCGGGGACCGGCGACGCCGGCGGGAACTCGGCCCCGACAGTCTCGATCACGGACATCCAGGTCAGCGAGTCGGGCGGGTCCGGAAACGTCCAGAGCGTCGACGTCTCGTTCGTTCCGGACGACCCGGACGGGAACCTCGACACCGCCACGGTCACCGTGCGGGTCGGTGGAACCCAGACCGACGCCCGAACGGTGGACGTGTCCGGACAGGAAGGAACGACGGTGACGGTTTCCGATCTGGACGGTGCGAACGAGAACGGGCAGGTCGAAGTGTCCGTCACGGTCACCGACGCCGACGGCGCTACCGGCTCCGACACGAAAACCGAGGACGAGGCCTGAGTTCGACGATCGACGTATTCGACCATCGACAGACCTACAACCCAGTTCTCCGTAGCGTCGCTCATGACAGCTGTCGGCATCGACGCGATCGAGATCTGGACGGGGAAGCTCCAACTCGACCTCCCCGGAACGTTCGCGCCGGCGAAGGGCGAGGACCCCGGCAAGTACACGAAGGGGCTGGGCCTGGAGACCTCGTCGTTCCCGGACGCCTACGAGGACATCGTCACGATGGGCGCGAACGCGGCCAAGCGCCTGATCGACCGGAAGGGACTCGACCCCCAGGACATCGGCCGCATCGACGTGGCGACGGAGTCGGCGTTCGACAACTCCAAGCCCGTCTCGACGTACATCGCGGGCTGCCTGGAGCAGGTGTACGACGGCGACTTCCACCACGCGAACAAGGGCGAGCGCAAGTTCGCGTGTCTCGCGGGCACCCAGGCGATCGACGACGCGTACAACTGGATCAGGGCGGGGCGAAACCGCGGGCGCGCGGCCCTCGTCATCGCCACCGACACGGCGCTGTACGCCCGGGGCGACCCCGGCGAGGCGACCCAGGGCGCCGGCGCGGTCGCGATGCTCATCACGGAGGAGCCGTCGGTCGTCGAGCTCTCGACCGAGCAGGGGTACGGCAGCGCCGACGAGACGGACTTCCTGAAGCCGAACCAGCAGTTCCCCAGCGTCGACGGCAAGCGCTCGATGCAGGTGTACCTCGCGCGGATGCGGGAGGCGCTCACCGACTTCGAGTCGGTCGCGTGGGACACCCACCCGGACGACTTCGCGTACATCCCGTTCCACACGCCGTTCCCGGGGATGGTTCGCAAGGCGGGGCTGCTCGGCTACCGCCACATGATCCGCGACACGGAGATCGAGGACGCCCTCGAGGGACGGATCGGTCGCCAGCCCAGGGAGGAGGAGTACGACGACCGCGAGGCGTACGAGGAGGCCATCCGCGGGTACATGGACGACCTGAAGGAGACCGAGGAGTACCGGAGCTGGTACGCCGACACGATCGATCCGACGCTCGACATCTCCAGGCGCGTCGGCAACTGGTACACCGGCTCGGTCCACCTCGCCCGAACGTCCGCGCTGCGACGCGCCGCCGAGAACGACCTCGACCTCGCGGGGAAGAAGCTCCTCGTCGCGTCGTACGGCTCCGGCGCGCAGGCGGAGATCCACGCCGAGACGGTCATGGACGGCTGGCGCGAGGAGATCGAGGCGGCGAACATCGAGGACCAGCTCCAGCGGCGCTACGACCTCTCGTACGACGAGTACGAGGGCGTCCACGACCGCCACAACCACGACATGGACGTGGAGATGGAGGAGTTCACCCAGCCCGAGGGGGAGTTCGTGTTCACCGGCTGGGGCCGGATGAGCGAGCGGAAGTACGATTACGTCGAGTAACGAACGTCGCACGCCTGCGGCCGCCACGCCACTCGACTGTCGGACCGGTCGCCGCCGATGCGCCCGCCGCACACACGACTGCAACGCCTTTTGCCGCCCGCCGCCGATCTCCCCGTATGAGCGACACCTCCCCGAAGCCCGCAGCCGACGCCACGGCGACCCCGAAGCCGCGCGACGTCGACGCCCGCGAGTTCCCCGCGGAACTGCGCGACGCCGTCGCCGGGTCCGACCTCGTGCTCGTCGACTTCTACACGAAGGGGTGTACGCTGTGTCAGAGTATCGAGCCAGTCCTCGGGAGTGTCGCCCGCGCCGCGGACGTGCCGGTACTGCTCGTGAACCCGCAGAACGACCCCTCGCTCGTGAGCGAGCACGCGATCCGCTCGGTCCCGACGCTCGCGCTGTTCGAGGCGGGCGACGGCGGCGATCCGAGGGAGGTCGACCGGATCGCCGACGGGTTCGTCGGTGCCGAGCGGATCGTCGAGTTCGTCGAGGGCGCGCGATAGGGCCTGGTATGCCCTCCCGAAGCCGAACGGGAGCCCGACAGCGACCGGATCCGTCCTACAGCGACCGAAGCCGCTCCAGCGACTCCTCCAGCGGCGCCGTCGAGACGGCCAGCGAGAAGCCGTCGACCTCCGCGAGCGCGGCGGCGTGGTCCCACAGCGCCTCCTCGTCGAGCCCGTGGAGGATCACCGCGTTCGGCGTCGGCGTCACGACCCGCAGCGCCACCAGCGGCGACTCCCCACGAGTGACGCCGGTGAACACGAGCGCGCGGTCGGTCGACTGACCGTACAGCCGGTAGAACTCCTCGGACGAGAGCGAGGTGATCGCCTCGATGGAGTTGATGACCGTGTGGCCGTTCACCGTGTCGCGCTCGCCGGGAGCGACCTCCGTCGCGTCGAGCGCCTCGTACACCCGGTCGGTCGGGATGGCCGCCGGGTACTCGCGGATGTCGCGGACGATGTCCGACTCGAACCCCGCCGAGACGACGCGGGCGAACTGCCGGATGCGCGAGCCGCCCCGCGACTCGTCGATGTCGAGCAGGCCCTCCACGACCCGGGAGACGAGGCCGATCCCGGGCGACTCCCGGCGACCGCTCTCGTAGTCGGAGACGACCGACGAGGAGACGCCCATCCGCCCGGCCAGCTCGGTCTGCGACACGTCGAAGTCCGTGCGCCACTTCCGGAGCGTCGCCCCCGGGTCCGTCGAGAGCGTGATCTCCCCCGCGATCCGGCGGGCGAGTTGCGCGCGCGCCTCGCCGGGGTCCTCGCCCACTGTCATGTCCGCGAGGTCGTCGCACCGATGTGTAAGCGTGTCGGAGCGGGCGGGTCCGCGCGCCCGGGGCCGCCGACGGCGGATCCCCACAGCCGCCCCTCAGAGGGCCCGGCCGCGACGGCACCGCCTCGGGCCCAGAACGCCGAAACGGCCATACCGGCGGGCCGCCAGACTCCCGTCGTGCCGTCCACGCTCGTCCATCTCGCGCTCGGGGGACTGCTCGCGGCGGCGCTGCTGCGCGAGTCCGCGTTCGGCCGTCGCGCGGTCGGCGTCGTCCTTCTGGCGACCGTTCTCCCCGATCTGGACTCGTTCGTCTCGCCGTTCCTCGCGGGCGCGCACCGATCGCTCGGCCACAACGTCCTGATCCCGCTCGCCGTCGTCGCCGTGCTCGCGTACGACACCCGGGTTCGAGAGCGCTCGTGGCTGCGGGAGCGGTGGGGTGGCCTCGCGCCGCACGTCGCGTGGGTCGCGCTCGCCGGCCTCGCGGTCGCCGGGGTCGGACTGGACTACGTCGCCAACGGCGTCAACCTGTTCTGGCCGGTCCACGACCAGTTCTACACGCTGAACGGTCGCGCGGGCCTGTCGAACCAGCGCGGCTTCTTCCAGACGTTCGTCGACCTCGCGCCCGAGACGGCTCGCACGACCGAGAACCGCCACTACTCGACCGGGGTCGACCCCTCGCCCGGCGACGAGCCCGAGGACGTCGAGCGCGTGTTCCCGCTGGTGTGGGCCGGGTGGCAGTTGCTGCTCGTCGCGACGAGCGTCGTCGTGCTCGCGGTTCGGTTCGGGCGCCGCGAGTGAGACGCGGGCGCTGCGAGTGGGCTCCGTGTCGCGAGCGGGAGTCGGGCGCTTCAGCGGTTCGCCGCCACCGAGGAGTTGATTCGTCCGCCCCCGGAGACGAAGCCATGGACGACACGGACGACGAGGTCGACGCCGACGCGACGATTCGCCCCTACGGATCCGGCGACGCCGACGAGCTGTGGGCGCTCAAGCGCGGCTTCGAGACCGGGCTCGGCGCCGGTACCGGTGGGGAGGAGAAGGCCGCGACGTACGAGGCGAAGCTGACCGACGAGTATCGGCGACGCTGGCTCGACTGGGTCGACCGCTGCGTCGACGAACAGCCGGCGGCCGTGTCGGTCGCGGAGGCCGAGGGCGACAGGGCCACCACCGCGGGCGGCGCCGCGGGCGACGATTCCGAGGCCACGGCGTCGGATCTCGCGGGCTACGTGTTCGTGCTCCCGGAGTCGCTGTCGTTCGTCTGGGACGCCGCCGTCCTCAACGAGGTGTACGTCCGGCCCGAGTATCGCGGCACGGGCGTCGCCGACGACCTCATGGAGGCGGCGCTGTCGACCGCCCGAGCGCAGGACCTACCGCTCGACCGGATGGTGCTCGACGTGGATCGAGAGAACGACCGTGCCCAGGCGTTCTACGACCGGTACGACTTCGAGCACTGGGGCGAGATGGTCGCGCGCGACCTGTGACCGCGGCCGCCCCGGCGGCTCGTCGCCTCAAGCGTCGACGACGAGCGAACCGAGCGCGCCGCCGACGCCGCCGAAGACCGCCGGGTAGACGACGCCGGCGAGGAGCGCGGCCGTGACGTAGTCGGGGTGGACGCTCCCCGCGTCGCCGACCCCGTACGCGAAGGCGACGGTGCCGACGACCGCGAGCAGGAAGTACGCCGGGACGACGCCGAGCGCCGCCAGCGCCCCGTCGGTCGCCTCCTCCGCCTCGTGGAGCATGGCGACGGCCGCCCCCGCCAGAAGGAGCGCGAGCGGCGGTACCACGTACAGATACCCCACCCCCGCGTCGGCGCTCGCGAGGAGGTTCGATGAGCGCGCCCCGCCGCCGAACGTCGGCGACACGGTCGCCACGAAATGGGCGTTGTAGAAGTACCAGCCGACGCCCTGCCACGCCGCGACCGGGTCGCCGCCGAACAGGCTCGTGAGGAAGTTCAGCCCCGAGAGCCGCTCGCGCACCGCGCCCGCCTGCGTCACGTAGACGACGAGGTAGCCGAGCAGGTACGCGCCGACACCCGCCAACGTCCCGGGGAGGAGCGAGACCCGTTCACGTATCCCGCCCGTTCCCGAACCGTCCGCTCCCGTCGCTCCCGCGTTCGTCCGTTCATCATCCATGCCCTGGCGGAACCCCCCGCGGGGTAAACCCGTTGTGGCCGCGTCGTCGAGGCGCCGATCCGGGGCCCCCGGATCCGGAACCCTCATTCCACCGCCGTCCGGAACGGAGAGCATGCTTCTGCGGGACGCGATCCTCGTCGACTCGGGGGGCGTCCGAACCGGCGACCTCCGCGTCACCGAGGGACGGATCGAGGACGCGGGCGACCTGACCGCCCGAAGCGACGAGTCGGACGTCGACCTCTCGGGCCACGCGGTCCTCCCGGGGCTGGTCGACGCGCACGTGCACTTCTCGCTGTCGGGCGAACGAACCGTCGAGGAGGTCCTCGGGCTGAGCGACGCCGAACTCGCGCTGATCGAGGCGCGCAACGCCCGCAGGACGCTGGCGGCCGGGGTCACCGGCGCCCGGGTGATGGGCGCACGCGACGTCGACGTCCACGTGCGCGACCGCATCGACTCGGGGGACGTCCCCGGTCCGCGAACGGTCGCGAACTGTCGCTCGATCACGGCGACCGGCGGCCACGGCCACCACCTCGGCCGGGAGATCACCGGGGCCGACGACGCTCGCCGGGCGGTTCGCGAGCAGGCGAAGCGGGGCGCCGACTTCATCAAGTTCATGGTGACCGGCGGGGTGACGACGCCGGGCAGCGACCCGAACGCCGTCGCGCTCACCGACGCCGAGGTCGAGGCGATCGTCGACGAGGCCCACCGCCGCGGGCTGCACACGGCGACACATGCCCACGGCGGCGCCGGAGTGAAGGCGGCCGTCGCGGCCGGCGTCGACACCGTCGAGCACGGGACGCTCCTCGACGACGAGGCGATCGACATGCTCGACCGCGAGGACGTGACGCTCGTGCCGACGCTGTCGGCGCCCCACCGCATCGTCCGCAACGTCGACGCCGCGACCGAGGAGGACCGCACGCAGACCGAGGCGGTGTACGAGCGCCACCTCGACTCCTTCCGGCGGGCCGTCGAGGCGGGCGTCCGGGTCGCCGGCGGAACCGACGCCGGAACGCCGTTCAACATGCACGGCAGCAACGCGACCGAGCTCCGGCTCATGCACGAACACGCGGCGGGCGCGATGGACCCGCTGGCGGCGATCGTCGCGATGACCGAGACCGCCGCCGGGGCCGTAGGCCTCGACGGTCAGGGGACGCTGGACCCGGGGACGCACGCGGACCTGCTCGTCGTCGACCGGGACCCGACCGACGACCTCGCCGCGATGAACGACCCGGGCGTCGTGATCAAGGGCGGACGGGTCGTCGCGGGCGAGGACGAACGGACGAGGCGGGCCTTCGTCGACGCCCGCGGCGACCACTGAGCGGAGCCCCACCGACGGCGGACCGACCGGCGGCGAGCCGTGCGGTCGCGGATCGCCTCCGCGCTCCGGGTGCACACCCCGCCGGAGTTTAAGTCGCCGGCGGCGTTAGCTGGGGGCGCAATGTCAGACCTCGTCCTCTACGAACTGGAAGGCTGTCCGTACTGCGCGAAGGTGACGAAGAAGCTGGCCGACCTCGACCTCGACTACGAGTCGATCATGGTCCCGCGCTCGCACGACGAGCGCACGGAAGTGAAGGAGGTGTCCGGGCAGACCGGCGTTCCCGTCCTCGTCGACGAGGAGCACGGCGTCGAGGGGATGCCCGAGTCCGACGACATCGTCGAGTACCTCGAGGAGACGTACGGTCACGGAGCGGCGTAGGGGAGCGGCGAACGGTTCCGGTACAGGGGATTTTTACCGGATACGTGTCTACTACCGACGTGTTCGCTCCGCTCGGAGACGCGATCGCGTCGGTCCAGTCGGTGCTCGTCGTCGACGACGACCGGGCGATGGTCGACCTCCTGACCGAGCGGCTGGACCGCGATCTCGACGGCGCGTCGGTGTCGGGGACGACCGATCCGACGGAGGCGGTCGGGCGGGTCGAGGGGGGTGAGACGAGCTGTCTGGTCTCCGACTACGACATGCCGAGGATCGACGGCCTGTCGCTGCTCCGGCGGGTTCGAGAGATCGACGACCGCGTGCCGTTCGTGTTGTTCACCGGACGGGGAAGCGAGGAGATCGCCAGCGACGCGATCTCCGCGGGCGTCACCGATTACATCCAGAAGGGAGGCTCGGAGTCGTTCACCGTCCTCGCCAACAGCGTCGGCCGAGCGCTCTCGCGGCGGCGCGCCGAGCGCGAGCGAGAGGCCGCCAGACGGTCGCTCGCGGCCAAGGACGCGACGCTGGAGTCCCTGTTCGAGTCGATCCCGGCTCCGGCGCTCGTCGTCGACGCCGCCGAGCCGACGACACCGATCGATCAGCTGAACCCCGCGTTCACCCGACGGTTCGACGTGGACCCCGAGCGAGCGCTCGGCGCGCCGATCGAGACGGTCGTGGAGGCGGTCGGCGAGGCGTCCGTCGAGCGGATCGCGACCGACGCGTCCACACGCCGAGCTGAACTGACGTGCCGGACGCCGGCGGGCGACCGCGAGTTCCTCGTCACGGTCGTCGCCGCCGGCGACGACGGCGACGAGCGGTACGTCGTGTTCACCGACATCGACGAACAGAAGCGGATACAGCGCGCCCTCGCCGACCTCCACGAGGCGACCCAGCGCCTGCTGGCGACCGACGACGCGCGGGAGATCGAGGGGATCGCGCTGTCCGCGGCGGCGGACGTGCTCGGGTTCCCGTACAACGGAACGCGTCGCTACGACCCGGCGGGCGATCGGCTCGTTCCCAGCGAGACGACTTCGGAGGCCGCGGACCGATACGACCGGCCCCGCTCGGCGTACGAGCGCGGGGATCCCGAGGCGATCCACGCGTGGCGGGCGTTCGACGAGAACGAGCCGGTCACGGTGGCGAGGCAGTCGGAGATCCAACGGGAGGGTGTCGCGAGCAAGGTGTACCTCCCGGTGGGCGAGTGGGGGCTGCTCACGCTCTCGGATCCAGAGCGGGACCGGATCACCGAGACCGAGGAGTATCTAGGGAAGGTTCTCGCGACGAACACGGCCGCGGCGCTGTCCGGAGCGGACGGGGCATCCGAGTGATCGGCGGTCGGAGCGTCGTCGCTCGCGTCGCTACCGCCCTCGTTGCGCCGCCGGTGTCGGCTCGTCGCAGTCCCCGTATCGCCGACGACTCGACGCCGACCGCACACCGGCTCCGGCCTCACGCCTCCGCCGGCTCGTCGGACCGCTCGCGGATCAGCTCGCGGATCCGATCGGGGTCGTCGGTGCGCGAGAGCTCGACCATCGTGACGATGGCGGTGCCGTCGACGGTCTCCTCCTTGGGTTCGTCGTCGCCCTCGGTGAAGTAGACGGCGCGGGTCCCGGTGACGCGCCCGAGCGACCCCATCAGCTTGGCGCGCTTCTCGGCGGTCCTGTCGAACGGCGAGTGGCCGGTCAACAGTGTGAACTCCACGCGCGGCTCGGCCTCGTCCTCGCCGACAGCGGTGAACGGCGCCCGCTGGGTGGGGTGCACCGCGAAGCCCGCCCGCGAGAGCACGCCGTACACGTGCTCGTCGTCGGGGTCGACCTCCGGGGGCTCGGGGGTGGGGTCCGCCTCGCGGACTTCCTCCGCACCCTCCATCACCCGAACGGGGTCGGAGAATGGGCGATCGAACAGGTCCTCCAGCTCGACGGCGACCTCGACGGAGGCGTTCATCCCGTCCTCGTACTTCGCGACGGTGCGCCGGGAGACGCCCAGCTCGTCGGCCAGGCGGCCGAGGCTCCAGTCACGGTCCCTGCGCTCGTCCGCGATCGTGTCGCCGTCGATGTTGACGTACAGGCCGCCGGGGGCGGCGTAGATGAGCGGCGGCACCTCCTCGACGAGCAGGTCGTACAGCGTGTCGGGGTGGATCGCCGGGACGCCGTGGCGGAAGTAGACGACGCCGGGCTTGAGGTCCTCGTCGCGCGTGCGCATCCCGACGAGGATCGGCGTCGCCGAGAGGTACTCCCCGAGCCGGCGCATCTCCGCGCCCGTGGCCCGGTCGAACGCGTCGACGTTGCCGAGCACCTTCACGAGGAGGATGTCCTCCCCGCGCCGGGCGGCCACGTCGAAGCTCTTGGGGCGAACCGCACAGCGCTCGCTGACCAGGAAGTCGGCGTCCGCGAGCATGGCGGTCACATTCCCGACCAGCGCTTTCCGCGACATACCCATATATACGCGACTCACAGGTTAAAGGGGTTGTGCCGGGAGCCGCGACGGCACTTCCGACGCCGTCACACGGTCTGTTCTGGGTCGCGGCCGACAGAGCTATACACGAGATGTCCGGGGTCCCGCCCGCGGACGACGCCGAACGCGAAAGGCACAACTCCGGTCCCGGCCTCCCACCGGCCGTGACGGTCCTCGGCATCGACGACACCGACTCGCGAACCGCGGGGATGTGCAGCACGTACCTCGCTGCGCTGATCGCCGAGGCCATCGAGGACGCCGGCGACGTCGTCCATCGCAGAACGCTCGTCCGGCTCAACCCCGCCGTCGAGCACAAGACGCGCGGCAACGCCGCGCTCGCGCTCCACACCGACGCCCCCGCCGAGGACGCGTTGGCGATCGCGAGCGATCTGGTCGAGACGTACGCCGTCGACACCGACCCGCGGACCTCTCCCGGCGTCGTCGTCGCCGACTGCGAGCCCGTCGAGGTTCCGGATCGCGTCGCCGCGTTCGCACGCGAGGCGGTCCGCGAGGTCCACGATCCGGACGACGCGCTCGCGCTCGCCGACGAGGTCGGGTTCACGCATCGCGGCTGGGGAGCCGACGACGGGAGCGACGTGACCGGCCGCGGTCGGATCGGCGCGCTCGCCGCCGTCGGCGCGTGGCGAGCGTTCGACGACTGGACGTACGAGCACATCTCCTACCGCGAGTTCGACCGGTGCGGCACGCCCCGAGAGGTCGACGAGGCGAGCGTGTTCGCCGCCGCCGACGGGGCGTACCCGCTCGCGTGGGACACGGTCGACTGCGGCGAGAGCGAGGCGGTGTGCGTCCCGAACGCCCCGGGTCCGATCCTCCACGGGATCCGCGGCGACGACCCCGACGCCGTTCGGACCGTCGCCGACGGGATCGACGGCGAGCCGGTCGAGCGGACCGCGCTGTTCGTGACGAACCAGGGAACCGACGTGCACCTCCGGAACGGGACCCTCGGGGACCTCCGCGACGGCGGCGCCTACCGCGTCGAGGGCAGGGTTGCGACGGCCCCCGAGACGCGCCGAGGCGGGCACGTGTTCTTCGAGGTGATCGAACCGGAGGACGCCGCGGCGGACGAGACCGGCGACGGCGACCATCGAGAGGGCGACGAAGACGGTGACTCCGCCGAACCGGCCGGGATCGACTGCGTCGCGTTCGAGCCGACGAAGCGGTTTCGCGACCGCGTCCGCGACCTGCGGGTCGGCGACCGCCTCACCGTCTGTGGCGAGGTCGCCGACGGGACACTCAAGCTCGAGAAGTTCGCCGTCCGCGACCTCGTGGAGACGGAGCCGGCGGTGCCGACGTGCCCGGAGTGCGGCCGTTCGATGGAGTCGGCCGGCGCGAACCAGGGCTACCGCTGTCGGGACTGCGGGACCGGCGAACCCGGAAAGGTCCCAGAGCCGATCGATCGCGACCTGGAGCCGGGCTGGTACGAGGTACCGCCGTGCGCCCGGCGCCACATCAGCAAGCCGCTCGTCCGCGGCGGCTTCGACGCGCCGACGCACCCCGAGCGGTAGCCGTGGCGCGGCCGGCTTCGGACCAGATCTCGCGTCAGGCGACGGGCTCGGGAACGGTGATCACGAACCGGCGACCTCGCCGCGTGGTCGCCCTCCGTTTATGCTCACGTCTTCAGCCCGCTCCCGGTCAGAGGGACGACGACGTCCTCGTCGCCGTCGAGCACCCCCCGCTCGCGGTACGCGCGAAGCGCCGCGGGGGCGACCGCGCAGGTGGGTTCGGTGTAGAAGCCCGCCGCGTGGAGGTCGGCGAGCTCGGCCTCGACCGCGTCGTCCCCGAGCGCGATCGCGTCGCCGTCGGTGTCCTCGATCGCGGCGAGGATCTGGTCGCGGCGAACGGGCTCTGCGATCTGGATGCCGTCCGCGGCGTCGTTGTCGCCGGCGGCCGCGTCCGAGCCGTGGAGCGCCTCGACGAACGGGGCGTGGCCGGCCGCCTGCGCGCCGAGGAGTCGCGGCAGCTCGTCGATCCAGCCGGCGTCGCGAAGCGCGCGAAAGCCGCGATACGCGCCGAGGAAGAGCGTGCCGTGCCCCAGCGGCAGGACGACCGCGTCGGGCGCCTCCCAGTCGCGCTGGAGCGCGGTCTCGTAGGCGAACGTCGCGGTCCCGGCGAGGAACGCGGGGTTCCACGCGTGGCTGGCGTACCAGCCGGCGCGCGTGACTCGCGGCTCATCGCCGCTCGCTCCGTCGGCGGCGCTTCGCGCCGCCCGTTCCACGGCGTCGATACACGCGTCCGTCGTCGCCTGCCGCGGACCCTCGGTCTTCACGGGTGTCGCGCCGGCGCGACGGATCGCCCGCAGCTTGGCGTCCTTCACCGACGCCGGTACGTAGATCTCGGCGTCGATCCCCGCGCGGGCGGCGTAGGTGGCGATCGCCGCGCCGGCGTTGCCCGAGGAGTCCTCGACGAGCGTGTCGACGCCGAGGGCGGCCGCCCGCGAGACGGTCGTCGTCGCGCCGCGGTCCTTGAACGAGCCGGTGGGGAACACGTACTCGAGCTTGAACTGGGCGTCCCATCCCTCGGCGTCGACGAGCGGCGTCATCCCCTCGCCGAGGGTGACCAGCGGCGACTCGGGAAGGAACTCGTCGAAGGACCAGAGACCCTCGCGCGTGTCGAAGGCGGCGGGGTCGGGTGCGGGCCCGTCCGGGAGCGGCTGTTCCTCGTAGTCCAGCGGGTGTCCGCACTCACAGCGCCAGCGGTCCGCGTACGTGGCGCCACAGTCGGGACAACGGAGCGGCGGGGCCGTCATGGATGAACGGGCGGCCGCGACCGACCAGTAGGTGACGGTTCGAGGAACCGGATCCGGATCGTCGGCCGGGATCGACGGTCGAGACCGGAGTCCGGCCGATGCTCCTATTCGTCGTCCGACCGACTCGACCTGAGCCGGTCCAGACCGAGCGTCGTGACGAAGAAGACGCTCCCGACGTACAGCAGCGTCTGCGGGTTCGTGATAAGGGAGTTGCTATACCCGATAAGGGTACCCAGGTATCCGAGGAGGGACGCCGTCCAACCGAAGCCAGTTATCCCCGCGACCTGATCGATCGCGTCTCCCTCCGACCGTGCTATCTGCTTCAGCGACATGGATCACTCACACCCAGCATAGGACGTCCCTACTCGGCGCCGGCTATGAAGGTGTGTTCAGGCTACCACGGTATGGTTGTCATTCGATCCCGCTCCGATGTCGGGCGCCGTCTCGATGCGTGCATCGTCCGTTCGACTCCCGTCCTCGGCCGGCGAGGTTCGGCTTCCGCGTCGTCGGCCGCGGTCGTCGACCACGGTTGTCCGCCGAAGTCCTCGGACCGCGACCGGACGGGACGAAACGGAACGGAACAGGGCGGGGCAGGACTGGACGCGGAACGACCAGTCAGAACTGATCGACGTCCGTTCCGACGGAGCAGACGTACTCCCCGGTGGCGACCTGCGGCAGGCGCCGGGAGCGCCAGAAGATGCCGTCGTTGTCGGCGGTGACGCGTCCCTTGAGCGAGCCGAACACGTCGGTCACCTCGAACAGCGTGTCGCCGCGCTCGACTCGGTCGCCGAGGTCGCGCTCGAAGGTGACGAGCCCGCCGGCGGGCGAGCCGTACTGGTCGAAGCCCGAGGCCCGGGTCTGAAGCTCGCGCTCCACGTCCCCGTCGAGGAACCCGTAGTATCGGAGCACCCGAAGCATCCCCTCCGTGCCGATCCGAACCGACTCCTCGTCCCAGCCGACCGCGCCGCCGAGCTCGGGGTCGATCGTCGGGATGCCGTTGTCGGGCGCCGCCCGCGCGAGCTGTCCGTCGGGACCCTTCTGGTCGAGGACGTAGCCGGTGCCGAACACCTTCGCGAGCTCGAGACATTCGCGATGGAGGCGATGCCGGGGACCGCAACGCACGCGCGTCTCGTTGATCATCCGGGAGGTGCGACCCTGGTGGAGGTCGACGACGAGGTCGGCGCGCTTTGCCGCCTCGAACGTCGCGGCGGCGATGCGCTCGGAGGAGGTACCGTTGGCGTCCCCGGGGTACGCTCGGTTCATCTTCGTGTCGTCGATCGGATTGCGGTGCTCGGCGACCTGGAAGGCGTGGTAGTTGACGATCCCGACGAGGAGGATCTCGCCCGCGATCTCGTCGGGGTCCAACTGCGGCACGAGGCGGTTGACGACGCCGAGCCCGTTGAGCTCGTCGCCGTCGCTGACCGCCTGTACGTACAGCGTCTTTCCGTCCTCGGCGCCGTTGAGCACCGCCACGGGGAGGCCGACGGTCGAGCCGTCGCGGGTCTCTCCGACCGTGAGCCGGCCCGTGTCGAACTCGCCGGGGGGCGCGCTCGCGCTCCCGAGCGTCGTCTTCATTGCGTGGTTGGTTTCGAGTATCGCCTCTTTAGGGGTTCGGTCCGGTCGTGCGTTCCGCTCTGCATCGAACGGAGCGCGGTCGCCGCGGCGGGGAGTGGTGGGGGTTCTCAGAGGGGACACCCGACGACCGCGAACGTCCCCGCGGCGGCCCCTCCCTCCCTGTGATCTGGCGAGTTCCGACGGTCGGCGACGATGCCACGGGATTGAAGCCCGGTCGGCGGGACCCGCGAGTATGGTCGACATCGACGAGCGCGAGGAGCGGCTGGAGCGCTTCCTCGCGGAGGAGGGGTACGAGGCGGTGTGGTTCGCGCGACCCAACGCGTTCGCGTGGCTCACCGGGGGCGACAACTGGGTCGACGCGAGCGCCGACGTGGGCGACGCCGCAGCGGGGTACCTCGGCGACGGCGAGTGGACGGTCGTCACGAACAACATCGAGGCCGGGCGGATCGCCGCCGAGGAACTGCCGGCGGAGCTGTCGATGTCAGTCGCCGCCGACGACTGGTACGAGTCCTCCCTCGCCGGCTCGGTCGCCGCGCGTTCACCGACGCCGGCGGCTGCGGACTTCGACGTACCCGGTCTCGACTCGGTCGACCCCACGCGCCTGCGCCTGCGACTCGGCCAGGACGACCTCGCGGCGTACCGTGATCTCGGCCGGGAAGTCGCGCTGGCGGTCGAGACGGTGTGTCGGGAGCTACAGCCGGGCGACACGGAACACGAGGTCGCCGCCGGGATCCGGATCTCGCTGGCCGGCCGGAACATCGACGCGCCGGTCGTGCTGGTGGGGGGAAGCGAGCGCGCGCCCGAGTACCGCCACCCGACGCCGACCGACGCCGCGCTTGGCGAGTATGCGCTCGTGATCGTTACCGCCCGGCGGGGTGGACTGCACGCCTCCTGCACCCGGACGGTCGCGTTCGACCCGCCCGAGTGGCTCCAGGACCGCCATCGCGCGGCCCAACGCGTCGAGACGAGGGCGCTCGCAGCGACCCGCGACGCCGCGGGACGGGATGACGGGACCGCAGGCGACGTGTTCGCGGCGATCAGGGAGGCGTACGCCGAGGAGGGACACGAGGGAGAGTGGCGCGAACACCATCAGGGGGGCGCGACCGGGTACGCCGGCCGGGAGTGGTTCGCGACGCCCGGCAGCGACGCGCCCGTCGCGAACGAGGCCGCCTACGCCTGGAACCCCACCGTCGAGGGAGCGAAAAGCGAGGACACCGCCTACGTCGCCGACGACTCGGTCGAGGTGCTCACGGACTCGGGGCAGTGGCCGACCGACACCGTCGAGGTCGACGGACTCACCCTGCAGCGGCCGGCGATCCTCCAGAACTGACCCGTCGAAGCGCTCCACGGACGGCCGCCGGCGTCCCTCGCCGAAACGAGGAACAACCTTCATGTTGTGTGACTTTGAGATGCCGCCATGAGTTGGCACGGCGTCGACGCGGTCGACGACGCGATCGACGTGACCCGCGAGTTCCTCCTGCCCTTCAGCCTCGGACGATGGATCAGAATGGTGGTCGTGAGCCTGTTCACCGGCGGCGGCGGCGCCGGCGGACAGGTCGCCAGCAACGCCGGCAACTTCGGCGCACGCCTCGCCGGCGCCGGCGGCTTCTCCGGGCCGTCCGGCGGCGCGAGCGCGCTGGCGACGCTCTCGATCGCGGTGCCGACGGTCGCGGCGGGCGCGCTCGCGCTCGCCCCCCCAGTCATCCAAGCCGAGGGTGTCCCCGAACCGGGCGCCCTCGGCGCGCTCGGGATCGCCGCGCTCGTCCTGGCCGTCGCGATCGCGCTGCTCGCGGTCCTCCTCTCGCCGGTGTTCGAGTTCGTCCTCGTCGACGCCATCGCCCGCGACGACCTTCGACTCCTCCGTGACGTCGGGAACCACCTGACGAACGGTCTCCGACTGCTCGGCTTCCGGATCGGCCTGTTCGCCGCGTTCGTCGTCCCTCCGGCGGCCGTGGTCGGCGCGGCCGTCCTCAGCGGAGTCCGTGTCGACACGCTGGCCGACCGGCCGCTGGTCCTCGTCGGCGTGGCGCTCGTGGCGATCGGCTACCTCCTCGTGTACGCGTTCGTGGATCGGTTCACCGTCGAGTTCGTCGTGCCGGCGATGGTCGCGGACGGCGGCGGCGTCATCGACGGCTGGCGCCGCGTGTGGCCGCGGCTCCGGACCCAGCCCGGTCAGACGATCGTCTACCTCGTGATGCACGTGCTCGTGGGGATCGGCCTCTCGATCGTCTCGTTCGTCCTGCTGCTGGTGGGGCTCCTCGTCGTCGGCGCCGTCGCGGCCGGGGTCGGCTTCGCCGTCGGGACGGTCTCCAGCGGGGCCGCGACGACCGACCTCGGGATCGGGCTGGGGTTGCTCGCCGGCGTCGTGGTCGGCGTTCCCCTGTTCGTCGTGCTCGTCGTACTGCCGGTTCGAGTGGTCACGGTGACGTACCGTCGGTCGTACGAGATCGCCGCGCTCGGTCGGTTCGGCGGGAACATGGACCTCATCGGACGCTACCGCGACGGCGACGGTGACGGCGGGGACGATGTTGCCGCCGCGTTCGGTGACGACGGCGACGACGGGGGCGAGGATCCGGCCCCCGACGCCGATGGCGACCGCGACGGCGGCGGCGTCGGAGCGTCCACGGACGAGGAGTTCGGTGAGTTCGTCCCGGCGTCGTCCGAGATGTCGGACCGACCCGACGATCGGCACGGTTCGGGCGAGTCCGATGATTCGAACGTCGCCGGTGACGACAGCGGCGATGACGACGCGGTTGGCGACGACGACACGGGCGACGGCGACGACGCGGTGGATACCGATCGGACGGGTGACGGCGACGACGTGGACAGTCACGGTCGAAAGTAACTCGCCGTCGAGTTCCGGTTTCGAGGATCGCCGATTAGAGGTGTCGGCTCGGTAGGTTTTTCCCCGATCCTGCGGTCGCGTGGGTATGGGACTGGACGACGACGCGCGGGAGTATCACCGATCGGAGCCTCCCGGGAAGATCGAGATCTCGACGACGAAGCCGACGAACACGCAGCGCGACCTCTCGTTGGCGTATTCCCCGGGCGTGGCCGCGCCGTGTCGCGATATCGACGCGGATCCCGACCGGGCGTTCGAGTACACCGCGAAGGGGAACATGGTCGGGGTCGTCTCGAACGGCTCGGCCGTGCTCGGCCTCGGCGACATCGGCGCACAGGCCTCGAAGCCCGTGATGGAGGGGAAGGGTGTGCTGTTCAAGCGCTTCGCCGACATCGACGTGTTCGACATCGAGCTCGACGAGGACGACCCCGACGAGATCGTCCGCTCCGTCGCGGCGATGGAGCCGACGTTCGGCGGGATCAACCTGGAGGACATCAAGGCGCCCGAGTGCTTCGAGATCGAGGAGCGGCTCCGCGAGGAGATGGACATCCCCGTGTTCCATGACGACCAGCACGGGACGGCGATCATCTCCGGCGCCGGGCTGCTCAACGCCGCCGACATCGTCGGCAAGGACCTCGCCGACCTCGACATCGTCTTCTCCGGCGCGGGGGCCTCCGCCATCGCGAGCGCGAAGTTCTACGTCTCGCTCGGCGCGGACCCGGACAACATCACGATGTGTGACTCCTCCGGGGTCATCACCGAGGACCGCGCCGCCGCCGGCGACGTGAACGACTACAAGGCGGAGTTCGCGAGCGAGGGGGAGGGCGGCGACCTCGCGGGCGCGATCGAGGGCGCGGACGTGTTCGTCGGCCTGTCGGTCGGCGGGATCGTGAGCCAGGAGATGGTCCGCTCGATGGCCGACGACCCGATCATCTTCGCGATGGCGAACCCGGACCCCGAGATCACCTACGAGGACGCGAAGGAGGCCCGTGAGGACACCGTCATCATGGGGACTGGTCGCTCGGACTACCCGAACCAGGTGAACAACGTCCTCGGGTTCCCGTTCCTCTTCCGCGGCGCGCTCGACGTTCGCGCGACCGACATCAACGAGGAGATGAAGCGGGCGGCCGCCGAGGCGCTCGCGGAGCTGGCCCGGCAGGACGTCCCCGACGCGGTCGTGAAGGCGTACGGCGACCAGCCGCTGAAGTTCGGGCCCGACTACGTCATTCCGAAGCCGCTGGACCCGCGCGTCCTCTTCCAGGTCGCGCCCGCGGTCGCGGAGGCGGCCATGGACTCCGGGGTCGCCCGAACGGAGGTCGACATCGACGTGTACGCCGAGCGGCTGGAGGCCCGGCTGGGCAAGAGCCGAGAGATGATGCGGGTCGTCCTGAACAAGGCCCGCTCGGAGCCCAAACGCGTCGCGCTCGCGGAGGGGACCGACGAGAAGATGATCCGCGCGGCCTACCAGATGGCCGAGCAGGGGATCGCCGATCCGGTGTTGCTGGGCGACCGCGACACGATCGAGTCGATCACCGCCCATCTCGGGCTGGAGTACGACCCCGACGTGGTCGACCCCGACGCCGACGACAAGGCCGACGAGTACGCCGACCGCCTCCACGAGCTCCGCAAGCGGAAGGGCGTCACGCGATCGGAGGCGGGCGAACTGATCCGCCGCGACACGAACTACTTCGGCAGCGTGATGGTCGAACGCGGCGACGCCGACGCCCTTCTCACGGGGCTGACGCACCACTACCCCAGCGCGCTCCGCCCGCCGCTGCAGGTGATCGGCACCGCCGACGACGCCGAGTACGTCGCCGGCGTGTACATGCTCACGTTCAAGAACCGCGTCGTGTTCTGCGCCGACACCACGGTGAATCAGGCGCCCGACGCCGAGGTGCTCGCCGAGGTGACGAAACACACCGCGAAGCTGGCGCGGCGGTTCAACGTCGAGCCGCGCGCGGCGATGCTGTCGTACTCCAACTTCGGCTCCGTCGACAACCCCGGAACACGCAAGCCCCGGGAGGCCGTCGACCGGCTCCACGACGACCCCGAGGTCGACTTCCCGGTCGACGGGGAGATGCAGGCCGACACCGCGGTGGTCGAGGACATCCTCGAGGACACGTACGACTTCTCGACGCTCGACGGTCCCGCGAACGTCCTCGTGTTCCCGAACCTCGAGGCAGGCAACATCGGCTACAAGCTGCTCCAGCGCCTCGGCGGCGCGGAGGCCATCGGGCCGATGCTCGTCGGGATGGACCAGCCCGTCCACGTGATGCAGCGCGGCGACGAGGTCAAGGACATCGTCAACCTCGCCGGCGTCGCCGTCGTCGACGCGCAGGACGAGGACGAGTAACTGGACCGCCCGGAGACGTCGCCCAGGGGAGGTTCCGCGTGGACCGGGGACCGGAATTTCGGAGCGGCGACGACGCCACGAGCGGGGCTGCCGGCCGCGTCATCTCGGGCCTCCGTTGGTGTGCGACACCGTACCCCAGCATATAAGAGGTCGTCACACATCGTTCCGGGCATGTCTGATCAAGACACGAGCAGACGGCGGTTCCTCCAGGCGGCGGGTTCGGCGACGGCGGCTGTCGCGCTCGCCGGCTGTTCCGGAAACGGCGGCGATCCGACTGAGGGGACGCTGACGACCAGTGCCGGCGGCGACGAGACACAGACGACGACGTCGCCCGAGGAGACGACGGAGCGGCCGGAGCCGGATACCCGCGACGGCTTCCTCCAGCGTGCAAACCGCCACACCCACGAGCAGGCGCCGTGGGTGTTCCTCCACCGTCAGTACTCCGTGTACGGGCAGTCCTCCGACATCGAGTGGCAGCCCCGGACGGACGAGCGCGTCGCCGCGTACGCCATCGAGCCGGCGACCGACGCCGGCGACGACGTCGTGATGACGCAGTCGCAAATGGACTCCGGGCTCGACCCGCAGGACCACCGCGAGACCCCCACCGACAACATCGTCCTCCAGGCGTACGAGGGGCTCCTCGAGCGCGATCGCGAGGGCGCCATCGTCGAGACGCTGGCGACCGATTACGAGCGCCTCGACGAGACGACGGTCCAGTTCACCGTCCGCGACAACGTCTCGTTCCACTCCGGCGACTCCCTCACCCCCGAGGACGTCGCCTTCTCGATCAACCGGATCGTCGACTCCGACGTGGGCATCGAGTCGCCGCAGGTCGACCAGCTCATCGGCGTCGAGGGTGCCGAGGTCGCCTCCAGCGACGACCGCACTGTGAACGTGAACCTCTCGGGGCTCAACCCGATCGTGTTCGCGTCGTTCGCGACCTACTGCGACGTGATGAACAAGTCGTGGGTCGAGAGCAACGACCAGGCGTACATCAACCAGAACATGGACGGGACCGGCCCGTTCGAGCTCTCGAACTACGAGCAGGGCGTCGCGGTCGAGTTCCAGCGGAACGACGACTACTGGGACGACCCGGCGGCCATCTCGACGTTCACGATCAACTCCGCGTCCGAGTCGTCCACCCGCGTGAACCGACTCCTCAGCGACGAGACGGACATCGCGGTCAACGTCCCGCCCCAGGAGGTCTCCCGGGTCGAGAACAGCGACGACGCGTCGATCTCCGCGGTGCCGTCCACGCGCGTCATCTTCAACGCGATGCGGTACGACGTGGAGCCGTTCGACTCGCCGGCGTTCCGCCGGGCGGTCAACCACGCGGTCGATCTCGACTCCATCATCGAGAACGTCCTGCAGACGTTCGGCTCGCCGACCGCTCAGCCGACTCTCGAGGGCTTCTTCGGCCACAACGAGGACCTCGATCCGTACCCGCGTGACCTCGAGCGCGCCGAGGAGCTCGTCGAGGAGTCCGGCTACGCCGGCGCGGAGATCGAGCTCGTGACGCCGATCGGCCGATACCTGAAGGACGTCGAGATCGCGCAGGCCGTCGCCTCACAGGTCGACGAGCTGTCGAACGTCTCGGCGACCGCACGGCAGGTCGAGTTCTCCACCCTCGTCAGTCAGGTGACGACGGGCAACATCGAGGACAAGCCCGACTGGTACCTGCTCGGCTGGGGGAACGCGACGTTCGACGCGATCCAGACGATCCAGCCGCTCCTCGCGAGCGACGGGGCGCTGACCTCGTACAAGAACGACGAGCTCGATCGGCTGCTCGACGAGGCGCAGAGCCTCCCGAGCGAGAGCAACTAGGCCGTCATGGGCTACGGTCGATTCCTTCTCAAGCGCGGCGTACAGGGAGTGGGTGTCGTCTGGGGAGTCGTGACTGTCGTCTTCATCCTGCGATTCATCACGCCGGGGTCGCCGATCGACACGGTGGCGCCGCTGGACGCCAGTCAGGAGACACGCCAGCGGATCGCCGAGGATCTCGGGTTGGATCAGCCGCTGTACGTCCAGTATCTGGACTACCTCTGGGAGCTCCTCCAGGGGAACATGGGGTACTCGTACATCTCGAGCATCCCGGCGTCGGTGCAGGTGTTCCAGAAGCTGCCGGCGACGCTGGAGCTGGCGGTCGCCGCGAGCGTCGTCGCGGTCGTCATCTCGATCCCGCTCGGGGTCATCTCGGCGACCCGGCGCCACCAGCCGGCCGACTACGCGGCCACGTCGTTCTCGCTGTTGGGGATCTCGACGCCGAACTTCTGGCTCGGCATCATGCTCGTCCTCGTGTTCGCGGTGGAGCTGAACGTGTTCCCGACCAGCGGTCGGGCGTACGGGTTCATGCAGTCGCTGGCGGCGATCACCGGTCCGGAGCCGTTCTTCACCGTCGTGACCGCGTGGCTCGCCTCGCTGTTCCTGCCTGCGATCACGCTCGGGACGTACTTCACGGCGCTCATCACCCGGCTCGTGCGCTCCGGCATGCTCGACGAGCTCTCGGAGGGGTACGTTCGCGCGACGCGCGCGAAGGGGCTCCCCGAGACGCTCGTCCGCTACAAGCACGTCCTCCGTAACACGCTCGTCCCCGTGGTGACCGTCCTCGGGCTGCAACTCGGGACGCTCATCGGGGGTGCGGTGATCACGGAGGCCGTCTTCGCGTGGCCGGGCCTCGGCACGGAGATCATCCGCGCCATCAACGCCCGAGACTGGCCGATCCTGCAGGGGAGCCTCATCGTCATCGGGACCGGGTTCGTCCTGTTGAACATCGTCGTCGACGCGCTGTACGCGTACCTCGACCCGCGGGTGATCGCCGAATGAAGATCGGACCGATCTCGATCTCCCCGCGCACCATCCGCAACCTCCGCAAGGAGTTCCGATCGTCGGGACTCGCGCGCATCGGCGTGGTGCTCGTGGTCGTGATCGTGCTCGCGGCCGCGTTCGCCCCGATGATCGCGCCGCACAACCCTCGCACGCAGAACCTCGACCGGGCACAGCTTCCCCCGCTCGGGTTCACCGACACCGAACAACGGACCAGCACCGAGATGGTGAACGGCAGCGTCCAGACCGTGACCGAGAACGTCACGGTGAACGCGACGGCCCAACACCCGCTCGGAACGAACTCGCTGGGACAGGACATCCTCTCGCGTGCGATATACGGCGCCCGAACGTCGCTGCTCGTCGGCCTCTTCGGCACGGTGCTCGCGGCCCTGTTGGGCGTCACCGTCGGGCTGACCGCGGGGTACTACCGCGGCCGGATCGACGACGCGTTGATGCGCACCGCGGACGTGTCGCTGGCGTTCCCGTCGCTCGTGCTCGCGATCGCGTTGATCGGGCTGTTCAGCCGCTTCCAGGCGGACGTGGCGATCGCGATCACCGACCCGCTCGTCACGACTGGCGTGGCGGGGTCGTTCCGCGACGCGGTCGGACTACCGACGCCGATGCCGGAGACGTTCGTGTTGCCGACGGTCGTCATCCTGGTCGTCGGCTTCGTCAACTGGGTGTGGTTCGCCCGCATCGCGCGCGGCGAGGCGCTCTCGGTCCGCGAGGAGGAGTACGTGAAGGCGGCGCGAGCGCTCGGGGCCAGCGACGTGCGGATCGTCTTCCGCCACGTCCTGCCGAACTCGATCACGCCGATCCTCGTGTTGGCGACCATCCAGGTCGCCGCGATCATCCTGTTGGAATCAGCGCTGTCGTTCCTCGGCTTCTCCGGGACGACGCTCTCGTGGGGTTTCGACATTGCGCAAGGACGTGACTACCTCTCGTCGTCGTGGTGGATCGCGACCGTGCCCGGGATCGCAATCGTGCTCTCGGTCATCGGAATCAACCTCGTGGGGGACTGGCTCCGCGACGCGCTCGATCCGGGTATCGAGGGCGAGGGGGGAATGTAGATGAGCGAGACGACCTCCGGGACCGAACGCGCCGGCACCCCCACCGGGGACGGTGCACCGGAGGGGCACCCGGACGACGTGCTCAGAGTTCGAGACCTCTCGACGCGATTCTTCACGGAGGAGGGACAGATCAACGCCGTCGAGTCCCTCGACTTCACCGTCCGCGACGGCGAGGTGTTCGGCATCGTCGGGGAGTCGGGCTCCGGGAAGTCGGTGGCGGCGCTGTCGCTCGTCGACCTCGTCGACTCGCCGGGCCGGATCACCTCGGGCGAGGTGTGGTACCGCGACGCCGACCTCGCCGACGAGTTCCGCGACGACGTGCCCGAGGCCGTCGACGGCGAGTTCGTCGACACCCGCCGGCTGCCCGAGGGGGTCCGCCGGGCGCTTCGCGGACCGGCGTTCTCGATGGTGTTCCAGGACCCGATGTCGTCGCTGAATCCCTCGATCACCGTCGGCGAGCAGATCGCCGAGGCCGTCGAGGTGCAGCGCCGCGCTCGCGCCAACCCGCGACGCACGCGCTCGCGTACCCAGGGGTACGGGATGGGTCGCCTCATCGTCGACTCCCTGCTGCCGAACCGAGGCTACACCTCGGAGTCGAGCATGAACCGCGCGATCGAACTGCTCGAACAGGTCGGCATCCCCGACCCGGCCGAGCGCGCCCACGAGTATCCCCACCAGTTCTCCGGCGGGATGCTCCAGCGCGCCATGATCGCGCAGGCGCTTGCCGGCGAACCGGACGTGCTGATCGCCGACGAGCCGACGACCGCCCTCGACGTGACGATCCAGGCGCAGATCCTCAACCTGCTGCGCGACCTGCAGGAGGAACAGGACACCTCAGTCGTGATGATCACCCACGACCTGGGCGTCATCGCACGGATGTGCAACCGCGTCGGCGTCATGTACGCGGGACAGATAGTCGAGCGAGGCACGCTGTCGGACGTGTTCGACTCGCCCGTCCACCCGTACACGGAGGGACTTATCGGCTCGATCCCCGACCTCGACGACCCGGCGCCGCGCCTGCAACCGATCGAGGGGAACGTCCCCTCGCTGTTGGACGAGGAGATGGGCGGTCGATGTTTCTTCGCCGACCGCTGTCCGAAGGCGATGTCCGACTGTCTCCAACCGATCCCGGAGTACGACGCCGAGCCGGGGACCGACGAACACGCGGCTCGCTGCGTGCTCACGGAGCGAGAGTACGACGAGGCGGACGCGCTTCCGCCGGATCACTTCGATCGCAACGAGGAGGTGCGCGGCGATGAGTGAGCCCGCAGCCGGCGAGGAACCGCTGCTCGAGGTCCGCGGCCTGCGGAAGTACTACTTCGAGAACGACTCCCTGTTCGACAGGCTGCTCCGCCGGGAACCGACCAGCGTGAAGGCCGTCGACGGCGTCGACCTCGAGGTGTATCCCGGGGAGACGCTGGGCGTGGTCGGCGAGTCCGGCTGTGGCAAGTCCACGACCGGCGAGACGCTCCTCCGGCTTCGCGAGGCAACCGACGGGAGCGTCCGCTTCGACGGGGAGGACGTCATGGAGATGTCCGGCGACGAGCTGACGCGGTTCCGGAAGCGCGCGGGGATCGTCTTCCAGGACCCGTTCTCCAGCCTCGACCCGCGGATGACCGTCGGAGATATCGTCGGCGAGGGGTTGAAGATCCACGGCATGCCCGAGGAGTCCCCCGAGGACGGGCGCTCCAAGCGAGAGTGGCGCCGCGACCGCGCGAGGGAACTGCTCGAACGCGTCGGCCTCTCGGCCGACCAGATCGACCGCTACCCGCACGAGTTCTCCGGCGGGCAGCGCCAGCGCGTCGGCATCGCCCGAGCGCTCGCGCTCGACCCCGAGTTCGTCGTGCTCGACGAACCGGTCTCGGCGCTCGACGTGAGCGTCCAGGCGCAGATCCTCAACCTTCTGGAGGACCTTCAGGAGGAGTTCGGACTGACGTACCTGTTCATCGCCCACGACCTCTCGGTCGTGCGCCACATCTGCGACCGCGTCGCCGTGATGTACCTCGGCGAGGTGGTCGAGACCGGCCCCACGGACGACATCTTCGAGTCGCCGAAGCACCCCTACACGGAGGCGCTGCTGGAGTCGGTTCCCCGAGCCTCCGTCGAGGAACAGGGGCGCCGAGTCGACCCGCTGCCGGGCGACGTGCCCTCGCCGCGGAACCCGCCGTCGGGCTGTCACTTCCGGACGCGCTGTCCGGAAGTGATCCAGCCGGCGACCGTCGACATCCCGCAAGAACAGTACCGCGGGGTCATGAACCTCCGCGACCGGCTCGAACGCCAGGGGTTCACCGCCGAGTCCGTCTGGGAGACGCTCGAAAGCGAGCACGACGGCGACGACTTCGAGCGCGACACCGTCGCGTTCAAGGAGGCGATGCGCGAGGAGTTCGACCTCGCGGACCTCTCGGGGGCGACGATGGACACCGTCGAGGACGCCCTCGAGATCCTCGCGAACGGCCGCGAGGACGAGGCGGCCGAGCGACTTCGGGAGGCGTTCGCCTCGCCGTGTGAGGAGGAGGAGCCCGTCCTGACCGGCGGCGAGCACGCCGCGGCGTGCCACCTCTTCGCCGACGAGGAGTACGACCGCGATCTCGACCCCGAGGACGTCGGGAACGCGATGGGCGGGATGGGGGCGCCGGGTCCGTCGCCGCCCGTCGACGGCGACGTGGACGACGACCTCGATCCGGACGGCCCCGATGGCACCGTCGAGGCGGACGCCGACGACTCCGTCGGGACGGACGGCGACCGGTAGACCACCCGACGGAACGTTCCACCGTTCGACCGTGGGTCACTCATCGGGTATCGGTTCGCCCGATCGTCCGACGGATTCTCGCTCCAGTGATACAACAGTCGCCGCGAACCGACGATCTCCCTCGCCGGGAACCCGCTCCGTTCATGCCGACGCGGACTGCAGCGACTGAACTGTCCGTTAGCGATCGGCTTCCGGTCCGCTCGACGGAGGCGCGACCGATCGCCTCGACGCGAGGTGGCGATTCGCTCCCGATCCGACGCCGGATGGCGACGTGTCCGTCGAATTGTCGTCCGCGTTCGATCGGGCGAGAAAAAGATTCAGCGGACGCGATGAAGGGTTTGGTCCGTTATCAGGTAGTCGTGAACGGTCGTACTCTCCCCGAACCGGCGCGTGAACGGTCCGAATCCGGCCGAATGCTCTTCATACTATATGTGGGCGGGGATCGTATCGATTCAGTGTGAAATGAGCCCCTCCAACCCGCTCCCTCCCGTCGACAGCCTTCGGGACGCAGTACCGGAATCGTCGAGGCTGAAGGACGCCCTTACCCGGTTCGCGGGTATCAGTCGAACGGTCGGTATCGAGCCGGTGCGCGCGCTCGCCTTCTACGCCGCGATCGTCCTGCCGTTCCTGTACCTGCCGCTCCTCGCCAACGGCGTCACGGCCGATCAGCTCTCCGTTCTCGTCGGGCTGCTGCTCGCGAACGCCGCCGCGCTGGTGCTCGGTCACGGCCACGGCTCGAAGTAACTCGCCTCGTCTCCCGGTCCCCCGCTCCCGACGGGTCCTGTCGTCGCTCATCGATACAGGTGGTCGGCGAGTTCATGTCGCGGTGAGACGGTACTCCCGACAGCTGCGCCCAGCCACCCGGATGGTGGCGTCGATGCTGGACAGCTACCGTAGTTCGATACTCGGCTATTATGTCAGCGAGTGAGTTCGACCGGCGCAGCGCCATCACGGAGCGAGGTACTCACGGATCCGGAACGAGCCAGCGTGGGCTGAGTCGTTGCCGCGATGCTCGAACGATACCTCGCGATGAACAGCCCCCGTCGTCGAGAGCGGGGCACTGCTGGTGAGGCGGCTCGATAACAGAGCCTCAGGTCGAACAGATCGGTGTCGGAAGATCCGACAGGTCGACGCTGTGAGCGCGGCTCACAGCCGGTCACCTCCGTGCTAAAGGAAGGTAGCTACCGGCTGGCGATTCGTGATAGGGGCAGAAGTGGGTTGGGGCGGATTTGAACCGCCGGCCTCCTCCATGTCAAGGAGGTGTCATAACCGGACTAGACTACCAACCCGACCGGTCGTTCCTCGCAACCATTGATTCCACAGGGTCATAATTAAGGCTTCCGAAAGGGTGACGATCCGTGGCGCTGTCCCACGGTTTCCTCGCTCACCCGCCGCTGACCGGCGGGAACAGCGCGAGTTCGTCGTCGTCGTCGACGGGCGTATCGAGCCCCTCGGTCTCCCGGACGTCCTGTCCGTTTCTGAGGAGGTTGATATGGCCGCGGAGGTCGCCGTCCTCGTCGAGCACTCGGGCCGCGAGCGCGGGGTGGGCGTCCAACAGGGCGTCCAGCGCCTCCCCGACGGTCGCCGCGTCGGCCGTCTCGACGTCCGGCTCGGGTTCGCCCGCCGCCTCGGCGAGGTCGGCGAACAGCTTCCAGTCCATACTCCCCCGTCCCCGTCGGGCGGCCAAGAGCGTTGCGCCGTCGGCTCAGTCGCCGTTCGTGTTCGGGCCGTCCGCCGTCCGCGACGTGCCGGCGTCGCTCCCCGTGTTCGCTCCGGACCCCTCCGACCCGCCGTCGCCCCCGTCGCCGGCTCCGCGTCGCTCCAGTTCCCGGATCGCCTCGGGGCGCGCGATCACGTACACCGTCTCGCCCGCCGAGAGCGTCCGTCCGCGCGGCGGGATCGGCTCGATCGAGCCGTTCACCCCCTCGACGGCGACGACCGATCCCAGCACGTCCCCGACACGCGTGCCGTCGAGCGCGCTGCGCTCCCCGACGGTGACGACCGCCATCGTCTCGTCGGCGACGCGGAGGATCGAGGCGAACTCCCGGTCCGCGCGCGCCTCGGCGGGCATCGTCACCAGCCGGTATGTGCCGTCGGCGTGGAACTCGTCGGCGTCGGACTCGTCGACCGCGAGCGTCACCACGTCGCCGACGGCGGCGCGAAGTTCCGCGGTGGCGACCCGCTCCGGGGCGGGATCGCCATCGGCCTCGTTGTCGGCCCCCGGCTCCGTCGTCGGCGGCTGCGGTACGCCCGGGTTCGGCGGTGCTGGCTCCCCCGAACCCGACTCCGGCGGTGTTGAACTCCCCATCCCGGCCAGATCGGACTCCGTCGGCACGGACGCAGTCCCCGCCTCGGGAACACGCCACACCTGTACGACGTCGCCCGGACTCGCGCCGTTCGGCGGATCAGCACGGATGGCGACCGCACACGCGCCCGGCCCGAGCGTCGGACCGATACCGGCGACGCGGCGACCGACGCCGAGGTAGGTCACCTCCCCGCCGTCGAACTCGGCGTCGACGTGGCCGACGTCGTACTCCTGCTTCAGCCGAGTCAGGAACGCGTCGCGAAGTTCCTCGTCCGAGAGTCGGCGCGGGAACAACAGCGTCTCCCCCGCGAGACGCTCCTTGGTCGCCTCGTCGACGGGGTCGTAGCCGTCGATGTCGGCGATCTCCTCGGGGAGTTCGACGCTCCGGATCCGGCCGACCGTCCGCGCGAACCGGCTCAACTCGCCGTCGACGCGCTCGCCGCCCGCGACGGCCGTCACGTTCGTCGCGAAGTGGTCGCCGACCCGGCGGCCGATCGGGGCCATCCCTGCGGCCACGAGGAGGCTGACGACGTTCCGAAGGACAGTCATCGGCGCGAACGGGTCCGTCGTGACGACGCCCGCGACGGGGAGGACGGACGTGAACAGGCCGACCGTGTTGAGGTACACCGCGACCGTCGCGGTCCCCAGCAGCGTCGTCAGTCCGCGCGGAACCGGCTCGTTGACGTACCATCGGTACGCCGCCGCGCCGAGGGCGGCCACGAAGAACGAGGCGACCGCGAACCCGACCAGTCGCGTGACGTTCACGAGTTCGAGCACCTCGAACACGGACTGGAGCGGTGGGCCTGTCTGGAGCGGTCGGTCCGGCCGGAGCGCCGGGAATCCGATGTCCGTGAGCCGACCGAGGTCGAGCGGGGTCACGCCGCCACCTCGCGACCGAAGCGGTCGAGCGCGTCGCGCGTTCCGACGACGACGAGATCGGCCCCGGCCTCCGGCCTCACGTCGCCGTCGGGACCGAGCCGCCACCGTCCGCCGCCGCGTACCGCGAGGACGGCCACGCCGTACTCGTCGCGGACCGCCGCCTCCCGGAGGGTGTGTCCGTCGAGGGGTCCGTCGTCGCGGACGCTGAACCGACGGAACCGCTTGCCCGCCCGGCGGAGCAACGCGATGAGTTCGAACTCCCGTCTCGTTCCCCTGGACCGCACGGTCAATCCACTCACGTCGGCGTCGAGGAGCCGTGTCGCGACCGACCGGTCGACCGCGAGCGTGAGGCGACCGTCGCCGCCGGTCGTCGTCGGGGACGGCGCCGGCGGCGCGTCGGTGCCGCCGTCGGTCGTCGCCGCGGGCGTCTCCTCCTGCTTGACACCGTCGGTCCGAGCGGCGACGACGGTGCCGTCGACGGCCTCGCCATCGTCCGTGACGACGGTTATCTCGTCGCCGCGGGCGACCCCGGTGGGGAGCAACACCGACAGGGAGACGGCGCGCTTGCCGTCCGGAACGCGGCTCGAGACGCCGGCCAGCGGCGGGGCGGCGGCGACCGTCGCCCGTCCCCGCTCGTCGAGGCGAACGGTCACCTCCGCGAGGTCGTACTCCGAGCGGAGGCGCTCGGCGACGGCCGCCTCCAGATCGCTCAATGGAAGGTCGGCCGCGAAGTCGTCGGTGAACGCCCGAACCTCGGCCCGGAGGTCGGCTGGGAGCGCGGGGTAGCCCTCGATGTCCCCCACCTCGCCGGCGACCGTGACCTGCACCCGGCCGCGCCCCGCGGTCAGATCGATCGCGTCCGTGGAGAGCGTCCGCTCGGTGAGCTGTCGGAGCGTGAGTCGTTTCGGCAGCGACGCCCCCATCGCGTCGCCCTTCGAGTGGGCGTACAGCGAGATCATCAACACGACGATGATCGCGATCAGCAGCGCGGTGCCGTTCGCGGAGTTCCGGATCGTCTGGTCGTTCAGCGCGAGGAGGCCGCCGTTGACCCCGGCGACCGCCAGCGCGAGGACGACGACACCGAAGCCGGGGATCGACACCCCGGTGAAGTACTTGAACGTGAATCCGAGCGCCCACGAGACCAACCCGGGGACGATCCCGGTGAGCAGGCCGAGATACACCCCGAGCAGGAGCTGGATCGGGAGCGAGGAGGCGGGCATGCGTCTTGGCTGACGCCCGCCGTACAAATCCCTACCGACGTGGGACCTCTCGCCGGGAGGGCGGCCCGGCCGGGTCGTGTCGCATCGTTTATGGCCGCCCGAGTGGAGTTTCGGTCATGGACGGCTGGCGCGAACGGATCGGCGGTCGGATCGCCGTGACGCTCGTGACGGCCGCGGCGCTGCTGTCGGTCGTCGCCGGCATCGGGGGTATCGTCACCCGACCAACGAGGCGGCTCTCGATCGTCTCGGCGCTCCCCGACGAGGCGGTGGTTCTCGTGGGCTTCACCGGAGCTATCACGGGATTCCTCCTGCTGGTCGCGGCGTACGGACTCCGCCGTGGCCTCCGGGCGGCGTGGATCATGGCGGTCGTACTGCTCCCCCTGACGGCGATCCAGGGCCTCGTCGGCTCGACCGTCGCGGGGCCGGTGCTGCTCGCGCTCTCGCTCGCCGCCCTGCTCGCGCTCGTTCTCAACCGACGGCTGTTCGCCACGGAGGTCGACCTCTCGCCGACGCAGTGGGCCTCGCTGGCGGCGCTGATCGGCTCGCTCGGCTACTCGACCGCCGGCGCGTTCGCGCTGGGGGACCAGTTCAACGGCGTCTCGACGATCACCGACGCGGTGTACTTCTCGGTCGTCACCGCGTCGACCGTCGGCTACGGCGACGTGACACCGGCGACGCCGCTGGCGAAGTGGTTCGCCATGTCGGCGCTCGTGCTCAACGTCGCCGCCTTCGCGATCGCGCTCGGCGTGCTCATCACCCCGGCCATCGAGGCCCGCCTCACGAACGCTCTCGGACGCATGACAGACACAGACATCGACCTGCTCACCGACCACGTCATCGTGCTCGGCTACGGCGAACTGACCGAACCGATCGTCGACGAACTGACCGCCGCGGACGTCGAGTTCCTCGTGATTACGCCCGACGAGGCGGCCGCACGCGCGCTCCACGAGGGGGAGGACGTCCGCGTGCTCACCGCCGATCCCTCGGACGAGGAGCCGCTCGAACGCGCGAACGTCGCGACCGCGCGGGCCGTCGTCGCCGCAACGAACAACGACGCCGAGGACGCGCTCGCCATCCTCACCGCTCGCCAGCTCAACCCCGACGTGACGATCGTGGCGGGGGCGACGGGACGCGAGAACGTGAACAAGCTGAAGCGGGCGGGCGCCGACACCGTCATCTCGCCGGCGACGATCGGGGGGCATCTCCTCGTCACGTCAGCGCTGGGCGGAGAGGACTCCGAGGCGGTCGCCCGCCAGTTGCTCGACGAGGAGTGACGCGTCTGGACACCACGAGAGGTCCGCCGTTCGAGCGATTCGGTCCCCTGAGGGCGAGCGGTCGCCGAGGACGCGGACGCTCGTTGCCGCGTTCACGCCGCGGCCGCGGTCACCGCGGCGATGATGTCCTCGACGAGGGCGTCGTCGTCGGTCCAGAACCCCGTGTATTCGTCCGACTCCTCGACCGCGACGAGCCCGCACGGCTGTCCGCCGTCGCCACCGTCGAACGCGAGGACCCAGTGTCGGCGGAGCTCGTCGTCGTCGACGGCGTGATACCCGACGCCCGGTATCGCCGGCGGGTCCCAGTCGTCGTCGCCGTAGACGTGGACGTCGAGGTCGGTGTCGGCCGCGAGGTGACGGTACGCGTCGACCTGCGGTCGGAACGCGGAGAACCGTTGGAAGCTCGCGTGAAGGGCCCCCGTGCCGACCCGATAGGCACGGTCCTCGATCTCGTGGCTCACCGCGAGCAGCGCCCCGCGGCGCATCGACGAGAACAGCGTGTCGTCGAACAGCTCGAAGACCGCGCGATACCCGGCGGACACCTCGTCCCGTTCGCCGGGGCGAACGATCGGCGGTTCGAGGAGTCCGTCCAGCTCCGCGGCGCCGATCACCCCGACGAACTCGCCGTCGGTCTCGATGAGCACGAACGGGTCCGGGCCGTCCGGCGGAAGCGAGCGGACGTCGACCTCGACGCCGTGTGCGGCGAACAGCGACTCGACATCGGTCGGCTCGTCGCCGCGATAGACGGTGAACGCGTGGTCACGACGCCGGACCCCCGCGAGCAACGAGTCGAACATCGTTACGTCCGCCGGGACGGCCTCCGGCGAGCCGACTCGGCGGCGACGCTCCGGTCGAGAAGGTCCTCCACGCCCGGGTCGAGCGGGCGCGGAGCGACGGTTCCGGCCGTCCGGTCGTACTCCACCAGCCCGACGTCGTCGAGGTGCGGGAGATGGACGTGTGTCAGCGCGGCGAGCAGCCGGTCGCGGTCGTCGGCCGTCCCCATCGTGCTGGCGTCCGTGGCGTCGTACCCACACAGCAGCGTCGCGAGCTCGTCGACCGACGTGCCGTCCCGACCCACGTCTCGAAGCATCGCCAACAGCCGTCGACGCTGCCTCGAGGCGAACGCACGGTACAGCGCATCGTCCGCCAGCGTCACGGTCCCCTCGACCGGGTTCTCCTCGCCGTGCTGGTCGGCGCCTGACGCGTCGTTCGCCATATCGTCGTTAAAATTCATTTTGATCCGGCAAAAGTCCTTCGCCGGAACCGTATCCGTCGCCCGATCCCCCGCCGCCGGCCGTCGATTCACGTCGCTCGGCCGGACGCTACAGCGACGCGACGGCGTCGAGCGCGATGTCGATGGCGCGGCCGACGTTGTTCCTCGCCTTCTCCGGGAGTTCCTCCTCGGAGTCGGCTCCCTTCTGCGTCCCGGCGACGAGGTTGCCGTCCGCGGTGCAGATGGCGCCGGCGTTCATGCCGCGCCGGCGGGCCAGCGAGAACACGGCCGACGCCTCCATCTCGATGGCGAGCAGGCCCGCCTCCTCCCAGTCGGCGACGTACTCGTCGGACTCGTTGTAGAACGCGTCGTCGGACACGATCGGTCCCACGTGGACCTGTTCGCCGTTCGCCTCGGCGGAATCGACGAGCGCGGTGAGCGTGTCGTAGTCGGGCACCGCGGGGTACGTCTCGGACTCGTAGCGCTTGCTGGTCCCCTCCTCCTTCGCGGACCCGGTGGCGACGACCATGTCGCCGATCTCCACGTCGGTCTGGAGGCCGCCGCAGGTGCCGACGCGGATCACCGTCTCGACGCCGACGTTGTGGAGTTCCTCGATCGCGATGGCGGCGGAGGGACAGCCGATCCCCGTCGAGCAGATCGTCAGGTCGACGCCGTCGTAGGTCGCGTTGACGACCCGGTACTCGCGGTTCTCGGCGACGAGTTCGGACTCGTCGCAGTGGTCGGCGATGCGGTCGACCCTGTCCGGGTTGCCCGGGATCAGCGCGATCTCGTGAACGTCGCCCTCGTCGACGAGCAGGTGGGGCTGGTTGGCCATACGGTCGCTCGCCCCGCGCTCAGCAAAAACCCCGCGGAAGCGTCGGCGGGGCGGCGGTGGAGGGACCGGTGACCGCACTTCGCTCCCCGTTCGCATCGAGGCCTTCCGTCGGTCGGCCCCGCACCGCTCACTCCCTCGGCCACGCGGGTAGCGCAATCCCTTTCCCCCGCTCAGTCGAACGGCGAGGTATGAGTGCCCTCGACGATGACGTGCTGGAGAAGTACCGGGAGGCGGGCGAGATCCTGACGACGGTGATGGGCGAGACGCGGGAACTGGTCGAGCCGGGCGCGACGCACCTCGAGGTCGCCGAGTACGCAGAGGAGCGCATCCGCGAGGAGGGCGCCGGACTCGCGTTCCCGGTGAACGTCTCGATCGACGAGGAGGCGAGCCACGCGACGCCCGAGCGCGACGACGAGACGGAGTTCGGCGAGGACGTGGTCTGTCTCGACATCGGCGTCCACGTCGACGGCTACATCGCCGACGCGGCGGTGACCGTGGATCTCGCGGGAGAAACCGAACTGGTCGAGGCGGCCGAGCAGGCGCTGGAGGCCGCCGTCGACGCCGCGGGGCCGGGCGTGCCGGTCGGGGAGATCGGCGCCGAGATCGAGGACGTGATCGAGGCGTACGGCTACACCCCGGTGTACAACCTCTCGGGCCACGGCGTCGAACGGTTCGACGCACACACGGGGCCGAACGTGCCGAACCGCGGCGTCGACCGCTCCGTCGAGTTGGAGCCGGGACAGGTCGTCGCCATCGAGCCGTTCGCCACCACCGGACGCGGGAAGGTCGGCGAGGGCAACGAGGAGGAGATCTTCGAGCTGACCCAGGACGTGTCGGTGCGCAACCGGGCGGCCCGGCAGGCGCTGGAGCAGGTGCGGGAGTTCGACGGGCTCCCCTTCGCCGCGCGGTGGCTCGACTCCTCGCGCGAGGAGATGGCGCTGCGTCGGCTCGTCCGGCAGGACGCCGTCAAGGGGTACCCCGTACTGAAGGAGGCGGACGGCGAGCTCGTCAGCCAGGCCGAGCACACGCTCCTCGTCACCGAGGACGGCGTCGAGGCGACGACCGCGGGACTGTTCTCCTGAGGCCGCCGACCTGACCGCGATCCGCACCCGACGTCGACCCTCGGGAGCGGTCGATCGAGGTGGGCGGCAGGGACTGCGGTTTCGAGGTCGCTTCGGGGTGACCCGACGGGAATATCGGTCGGCCGGGTCGAGCGACGCGTCAGGCGTTGTTCATCCGCGTCGTGGTCTCGGCTCCACACTCGCTGCAGGTGGTGATGCGGTAGGGCTCGCGGGAGAACTCCGCGTTTTCCTCCTGTTGACTCTCGGTGCGGATCTCGACCCGCACGTCGTGCGTCGTCTTCCCCTCGCACGTCCCGCAACGCTCGGTGACGTGGTCGGGGTCGGAGGGCTGGGGCACCATGTACGTTCCCGTACGACGCTACCCCGGATAAAGATGGGACGTTGGTTATATACTTTCTTCCGGGAGCTGAGCGCGCCTCGGTCGGCCCACGCTCGCCCCTCGCCCACCGGGTTCTAAGAACCGCGCGGGCGACCGCCGGGTATGGATCAGGTGTTCGCGCCGTGGCGGATCGAGTGGGTCGAACGCGACGGCGACGGCGACGGGATCGACGGCTGTCCGTTCTGTGTGCTCCCCGAGCGCGAGGACGACCGCGCCTCCCGGATCGTCGCCCGCAGCGATCGGGCGTTCGTCCTGCTCAACAACTACCCGTACAACCCGGGGCACGTCATGGTGATCCCGCGGGTCCACGAGGGCGAGTTCCCGGCCCTCGACGACGCGACGCTGCTGGATCACGCCCGCCTGAAGCAGCGGACGATGCGCGCGCTCGAGGACGGGCTCGGCCCGGACGGGCTCAACGCCGGGATGAACCTCGGCGGCGACGCCGCCGGCGGCTCCATCGACGACCACCTCCACACCCACCTCGTTCCGCGCTGGAGCGGCGACACGAACTTCATGCCGGTCGTCTCGGACACGAAGGTGATCGTCGAGGCGCTCGAGGACACCTGGGAGCGTCTCCGGGACGCCTTCGCCGAGCAGGAGGGCGCCCGCGTCGGCGACGACGACGAGGCGGTCCGGTTCTCGTTCGAGTAGTTCGGGGGTTCGCCCTCCATCGGAAGCTGTTCTCACGCCGCCCGAACCGTCAAGTGTCGACCGTCGAAGGCGACGCCATGGAGATCCGACCGCTCCGAAGCGGAGAACTCGAGGCGTTCGTCGACGACCTCTGGATACCGTTTCAGCGCGAGGCCGCCGCGGACGAGCCGTTCCACCCCCTCGTCGATGACCTCCGAACTCCCGGGATCGAACACCGCGAGGACCGCCTCGGGGATGACGACGCCGCCGACCTCGTCGCGTTCGTCGACGGCGACCGTGTCGGCTTCGCGTCGGCGACTCGGGAGCCGACGGCCCCGATCTTCGACCGCGACCCGAACTGCCACGTCTCGGAGCTGTACGTCGCCGAGGCGTATCGCCGTCGGGGTGTCGCGACGGCCCTCCTCGACGCCTGCGTGGATCGGGGCCACGAATGGGGCTGCGAAACGGCGTCGATCTCCGTGGCCGCAGGCAACGACGCCGCTCTGGCGCTGTACGAGCGCGAGGGCTTCGAGGTGCGGCGCCGCCGCCTCGTGCGCGGGATAGACGGCATGGTCGACACCCGTGGCGGAGACGAGGCCGAGGGCGACAGCGAGAACGAGCACAGCGTGGACAGCTAACTGGCGTATCAACCCAACGACTATGTTTGGCGACGTTCCACACCCCGCCATGAGCAGATCCGCGGAGGAGGCCGTCGACCACGCGGGCGAGGCGGACCTCGATCCGGCGGAGGCGTTCGCTCTCCTCGGAAACGAGACGCGCATCGACATCCTCCAGTCGCTGCACGAGGCGACGATCGAGCGCGACGACGACCGCCCCGTCGCGTTCTCCGAACTGTACGACCGTACCGACTTGAACGACAGCGCGCACTTCAACTATCACCTGAAGCAGCTGCTCGACCACTTCGTCCGGAAGGTCGAGTGCGACGGGACCGACGACGAGTGTTCGGAAGGGTACGAGTTCCGCACGCCGGGCTGGAAGGTGGTTCGGTCGGTGTTCGCGGGGACGTTCACCGGTCGCAGCGAACTGGGCCCGTTCGACGCGCCCGGGACGTGTTACGAGTGCGACGGCGATCTGGAGGCGCGATACGCGAACGAGCTGCTCACGATCGCGTGCACCGACTGCGGGCGCACGCCGGTGAACTACTCGTTCCCGCCGGGCGGGCTCGCCGACCGCACCCCCGAGGAGTTCCTCGACGCGTTCCACCACCACGTCCGTCACCACTACTGTCTGGCCGCCGACGGCGTCTGTCCGGAGTGCATGGGGCGCATGGAGACCGATCTCGTCGCCGACACCGCCGTTCCGGGACAGGAGGTCGCGGTGCGGCACACCTGCGGCCGCTGTGACAACCGGCTCACGTCCGCCGTCGGGGTGAACCTCCTCGACACCGCGTCCGTGCTGACCTTCTTCTCCGAGCGCGGCGTCGACCTCACCACCGAGCCGTTCTGGACGCATCCGTGGACCGTCAGCGACGTGCACACGACGGTGGTGAGCGAGGATCCGCTCCGCGTCCGCCTCGATCTCCCCTGTGACGGCGACGTGATCCGCGTCACCGTCGACGAGACGCTGGAGGTCCTCGACGCGACGGACCCGGGCGCCGAAGGGGCCGAGCGGGACCCGTCGGCCGACGGCGCGGACGTTCACTCCATCAGGAACGAGTAGTCGAGCGACGGGGCCGAGTGGGTGAGCGACCCCATCGAGATCACGTCGACCCCGGTGTCCGCGTACTCCGGGATCGACTCCACGGTGATCCCGCCGCTGGCCTCCGCGAGCACGCCCGGTGGCAGCGACTCGACGCCCCGGCGGACCGCATCAGGGGACATGTTGTCGAGGAGGACGATGTCGGCGCCGGCGTCGGCCGCGCGGGCGGCGTCGGCCGGGTCCTCCACCTCGACCTCCACCTTTGTCGCGAAGGAGGCGAGCTCGCGGAAGCGTTCGACGGCCGCCTCCATTCCGAGTTCGTCGACGTGGTTCTCCTTCACCATCACCATGTGCGAGGTGTCGAGCCGGTGGGTGTCGCCGCCGGCGACGGCGACCGCGCGCTTCTCGACGCCCCGAAGGCCGGGCGTCGTCTTCCGCGTGGCCGCGACGGCGACGTCATCGGAGACGGTGCGCGCGGCGTCGACGGCAGCGCGGGTGGCGGTCGCCACTCCGGATGCGTGACCGGCCACGTTGACCGCGACGCGCTCGCCCCGGAGCGTCGCTCGCGCCGGTCCCGCGGTCCGTAGCACCGTCTCGCCGGACGCTATCTCCTCGCCGGACTCGACCGCCGCGGTCGCGTTCGCGCCGAGGAACTCGAACACACGGACGGCGGCCTCCAACCCGGCCGCCACCCCGCCCTCGCGGGCGACCAGTCGCCCCTCGGTCTCGCCGGGGACGTCGTTCGTCACGTCGTGGTGGCCCAGGTCCTCGCGGAGCCACGACTCGATCGTCGAATCAGTCAGCACGGCCGTCACCCCCGTTGGCCGCCGCCGCCTCGCCGTCGCCGGCCCCGCGTCCGGCCCCGTCGCCCCCCGCGCGGTCGACGACCCGGTGACAGCCGGCGGAGGGTGCGTCGACCGCGTCGCGGGCGATCAGGAGGGCCGTCACGGCGGCGTTGCGTAGCTCGTACAGCTCCCGGCTCGTGCGCGTCCGGGTGTAGGCGTCGACCTCGCCTTTCAGCCGCCTGAGACTGCCCGCGGCCGCGGCCATCCGCTCGCGGTCGCGTTCGAGCCCGAACGCCTCCCCCATCGTCCCCCGGAGCCGGCGGAACTTGTCGTCGGCGAAGCGGCCCGGCAGGGTCGGATCCCGGTCGCGGTACGTCGGCGGGTCGACGGGGTCGTCGAGCGGGTCGCGGCCGGCGGCGTCCGCGCCGGCGCGGCGGCCCCAAACCAACCCCTCCAACAGGCTGGTGGAGGCGAGCCGGTTCGCCCCGTGGACGCCGGTGCGTGCGCACTCGCCGGCGGCGTACAGCCGAGCGAGCGAGGTCCGTCCGCGTTCGTCCACCGCGACACCGCCACACAGGAAGTGCTCGGCGGGCCGAACGGGGATCCCGTCGGCCGGGTCGACGCCGCGCTCCCGACAGCCCGCCGCGAGCCCCGGGAACTCCTCCGCGAAGTCGACGTCGGCGACGGCGAGTCGGACGCCGCCGGTGCGGTCGCGTTCGCGGGCGACCGCGCGGGCGACGACGTCCCGTGGGGCGAGTTCCCCGTCCGCGTGGACCGCCGGCATGAAGCGCTCTCCGTCCGCGTTGACGAGTCGCGCCCCCTCCCCGCGAACCGCTTCGCTGATCAACAGGCCGTCGGCGTCGCCGTCGACCGCGGGGTCGTCGGTGTCGAGCGCCGTCGGGTGGAACTGGACGTACTGCATGTCGCGCACGTCGGCGCCCGCCAGCGCCGCCGTCGCGATCCCGTCGCCGGTGGCGCCCGCCGGGCCGGTCGCCTCGGGAAACAGCGCGCCGACCCCGCCGGTCGCGAGCACGGTCGCGTCGGCGCGGACGACCGCCGCCGGAACGTCCTCGGCCGCGTCAGCCGGCGGCTCGATCGTGGCGCCGGTCACTCGGCCCTCGTCGGCGAGGAGATCGAGCACCGCGGTGTCCTCGCGTAACCGCACCGCGCGCCGATCGCGCAGGTGACGGAGAAACGGCCGCAGGACGTGTCTGCCCGTCTCCGCGTCGACGTGGAGGACGCGTCGCTCGGAGTGGGCCGCCTCCCGCGCGAGGTCGTAGCCGGCCGCGTCGACGCGGTCGGGGTCGCCGTCGCTCGCGTCGTCGTCGCCGGCGTCGCCGTCCCGTTCGTCGAACGGGACGCCGAGGGTATCGACGAGGACGTCTTCGATCGCCTCCCGGGCGTCGTGGACCAACGTCTCGACGGCCGCCGGGTCGCACTCGCCGTCGCCGGCGGCACGGATGTCGGCGGCGAAGGTCTCCGGGTCCGATCGGGTGACAGCGATACCCCCCTGTGCCCAGTCGGTCGCGGCGTCGTCGGGCTCGCTCGCCTTCGTCACGACGAGCACGTCGGCACCCTCGCGAGCGGCCGCCAGCGCGGCCGCACAGCCGGCGATCCCGGAGCCGACGACGAGCACGTCGCAGTCGACGGTCGGAACTGTCACGTCGGGCATGGTCACAGCTCCAGCATCCGTTCCATCGCGGTCGCGGCCAGATCCTGCTCGCGGGGGGCGACCTCGATGACGTTGCGGTCCTCGCCCTCGACCAGCCCCTCCAGCACCCACGTCAGGTAGTTGGGATCGATCTGGCGCATCGCGTTGCAGTCCATGCAGGCGTCGCCACAGAGGGGTATCACCTCCACCTCGGGATGCCACCGGTCGAGATGGTTGGCGAGGTGAAGTTCCGTGCCGATGGCCCACGTCTCGCCGGCGTCGGCCTCGGCGACGGTCTCGCGGATGGTCGCCGTGGAGCCGACGACGTCGGCGGCCTCGACCACCTCGCGCCGGCACTCCGGGTGGACGACGACGTTCGCCTCGGGGCGCTCGCGCCTGACGCGCGCGACGTGCTCGCTCGTGAAGCGCTCGTGTACCTGACAGTAGCCGTCCCACAGGACGAGTTCCGCGTCGGCGACGGCCTCCCGGTCGGCCCCGCCGTCCGCCCACGGATCCCACTCGACGGCCGCGTCGGCGATGCCGAGGTCGTGGGCCGTGTTCCGGCCGAGGTGTTTGTCCGGGAGGAACAGGACGACGTCGCCGCGGTCGAACGCCCACTCGAACGCGTCGGCCGCGTTCGAGGACGTGCACACCAGCCCGCCCTGCTCGGCGCAGAACGCCTTCAGGTCGGCGTAACTGTTCATGTACGTCACCGGCACCACCTCCTCGTCGCCGGTCAACTCGTCCAACTCGGCCCAAGCGGCGTCGACCTGGAGCGCCTCCGCCATCCCCGCCATCGGGCAGGAGGCCTCCATCGACGGGAGGTGGACGGTCTGCTCGTCGTCGGTGATCACGTCGGCGGACTCCGCCATGAACGTCACTCCACAGAAGACGACGTGGGCGGCGTCGGTGGCGGCCGCCTCCCGCGAGAGGCCGTAGCTGTCGCCGACGAAGTCGGCGTGTTCGACGATCTCGCGTCGCTGGTAGTTGTGGCCGAGTATCACCAGATCGTCGCCGAGGGTGTCCCGAGCCGCCTCGATCCGGCGATTCCGTTCCGCCTCGGACAGGTCACGATAGGCGTCGGGCAGCCGCTCCAGGTGGTCGTACTTGAAGAGGCTCAAGTCGGTGTCTATGTCCGCTGTATCCATTCGTGGCATAGCTTGCAGAGGTAGCTAGCACCCATGGACGCACATTGATTAAAATTTCTCTTCACAAGAGCGTTCAAATGCACAGTGACGTTCTTTCGACGCATCCATGTGAAGATGAGTATCAAGCGTCGACGGCGGACTGCGAGTCCGAGGGACCGATCGGTCTCGGGCGGAGACCGACGGGTGGACGCGAGGGCGAACGCGGGCAGTGGCGCGGGCTGGAGAAGAAAACGCGGACGCGGCCGAGAGAAAGGAAGGGAGCACGGACGGGAGGAAAAGCGGGGGCGGACGGGAGGAAAAGCGGGGGCGGACGGGAGGAAAAGCGGGGGCGGACGGGAGGAAAAGCGGGGGCGGACGGGAGGAAAAGCGGGGGCGGACGGGAGGAAAAGCGGGGGCGGACGGGAGGAAAAGCGGGGCCGACGCCCTATCGATCGTCGTACACCACGTCGCCGGCCACCGCAGTCAGCGCCACCGCCACCTGATCGATCCGGTCGGACTGCTCCCACGGCGACTCGTCGAGCAGGACGAAGTCCGCGCGCTTGCCGGCCTCCAGCGTGCCGAGTCGGTCCTCGTCGAAGCCGGCATATGCCGCGCCCGCGGTGTACGCCCGCAGCGCCTCGGTGACGCCGAGCGACTGGTCCTCGCTGGGAGCGTTGACCGCGTAGTGGACGCCAAGCAGCGGATCCAGCGGCATGCAGTCGCTGCCGAACGCAAGCGGCGCGCCGGCGTCGATGTAGGCGGGCAGGCGGTTGGCGTCGGTCCGTCGGTCGCCGAGGCGGGCGTCGTACAGCCCGTCCTCGAAGCCCCACTTGTGGAAGTTGGGCTGCATCGACGCGACGACGCCCATGTCGGCCATCCGCTCGATCGCCTCGTCGCTCGCGAGCTCGCTGTGCTCGACGCGGTGGCGGGAGGCCTCCGGGTCGTCCGTCCCCTCGTAGGCGTCGAGTACGGCGTCGATCGCGGCGTCGCCGATCGCGTGCAGCGTCACCTGGAAGCCGTGGTCGTCGGCCCGGGTCACGAGGTCGTGGATCTCGTCGGGGTCGAGCACCCACGTCCCGGTCTCCTTGGCGTCGTCGGCGTACGGCTCGTGAAGCCTCGCCGTCCGGCCGCCGAACGTGCCGTCGGTGTAGGACTTCACCGCCCCGGTCCGTACCATGTCGCTGCCGTGGTTCGTGCGCAACCCGGCGTCGATCAGCGAGTCGAGGTGGTCCGCCCAGTAGTTGATCCGCACGCGCAGCGTGAGTTCGTCCGCCAGATCGAGGTCGCGATACACCTGCGGCGCCTTCGACTGCCGGACCATGTCGTGGACCATCGTGGCGCCGCGCTCGTTGGCGTTCGCCTGGGCCGCGCGGATCAGTTCCTCGGCCTCCTCGGCGTCGGGTTCGATCGCCTCGTAGACGGGGTCGACCGCCTCCTCGACGATCACGCCGGTCGGCTCGCCCCCCTCGGTGCGCACGTCGTCGTCGGGCATCTCGTCGCCGAGCCGGTCGAGGAGCGGGTCGTTGACCGCGGCGACGTGCATGTCCTCGCGGAAGGCGACGACCGGGACCGTCTCGGAGACCTCGTGGAGGTCCTCGCGGGTGAGATAGCGGGATTCCTCCCACGTCGACTCGTCGTAGCCGAAGCCGAGCACCCACTCGTCCTCATCGATCTCGTCTGCGCGTTCTCGGAGCAACCCGACCGCGTCGCTCGGAGACTCGGCCGCCGAGAGGTCGGCGTGAACCAGCGATCGACCCGCGTTGAGCAGATGGGTGTGGGCGTCGATCAGTCCGGGGATCGCGACGCGGCCGTCGGCGTCGATCGTCTCGGTGTCGGCGCCGGCGAGGAACTCCACGTCGTAGGTGGTGCCGAGGCGGACGACGCGGCCGTCGCGGACGGCGAACGCGTCGTACGTCTCGTCGGGGTCGGCGAGCGTGTGCACCTCGGCGTTCACGACGACGAGGTCCGCGGGTTCGGTCATGCGCGAACGCGGGTCCCCGGGCGGCAAAACCGTTCGGGAAGCGGGCGGCCGCGGGGCGAGTGTGCGGAACCGACACCACTTAGCGCCCGCCGGGATCACCCACACCCATGACCGACACCGACGCCGCCGCGCTCGCCGAGCGCGTGCGCGACGGCGACCTTCGCCTGTACGAGTTGGAGGAGCACGCCGACGCCGACACCGCCGCCGCGGCGCGACGGCTGCTCGTCGAGGAGCACTCCGGCGCCGACCTCTCCACCAGCGGCGACTACGCCTTCGACGCCGCCGACGCCGACTCGAACATCGAGAACATGCTGGGCGCGATCCAGATCCCGGTGGGCGTCGTCGGCCCCGTCGAGATCGACGGCGGCGCCATCTCGGGGGAGCACTACCTCCCGATGGCGACCACGGAGGGGGCACTGCTCGCGTCGGTCAACCGCGGCTGCGCCGCGCTGAACACGGCCGGCGGGGCGGGCGCACGCGTCCTGAAAAACCGGATGACACGTGCGCCGGCGTTCCGCGTCGCCGACGTGGCCGAGGCGGAGGCGCTCTCCTCGTGGGTCCGGGACAACGTCGACGCCCTCCGGGAGGCAGCCGAGTCGACGACGAGCCACGGCGAGTTGAAGGAGGCGACGCCGTACGTCGTCGGCAACACCGTGTTCGTCCGCTTCGCGTACGACACGAAGGACGCGATGGGGATGAACATGGCAACCATCGCCACCGAGGAGGCGTGCGACGTGATCGAGGCCGAGACGACCGCCTCGCTCGTCGCGCTGTCGGGCAACCTCTGCACGGACAAGAAGCCCGCCGCGATCAACGCCGTCGAGGGCCGGGGCCGGACGGTCGCCGCCGACGTGACGATCCCACGCGAGACGGTCGAGGAGACCCTGAAGACGACGCCCGAGGCCGTCGCCGAGGTGAACACCCGCAAGAACCTCGTCGGCTCCGCGAAGGCCGGCAGCCTCGGGTTCAACGCCCACGTCGCCAACAGCGTCGCGGCGATGTTCCTCGCGACCGGGCAGGACGCCGCGCAGGTCGTCGAGGGGGCGAACGCGATCACCACGGCCGAGGTCGACGGCGACGGGGACCTGTACGTCAGCGTCACCATCGCGTCGCTGGAGGTCGGCACCGTCGGCGGCGGCACGAAGCTCCCCACGCAGTCGGAGGCGCTGGACGTGCTCGGGGTTCGCGGCGGCGGCGACCCCGCCGGCAGCAACGGCGACGCGCTCGCGGAGGCCGTCGCGGTCGCCGCGCTGGCGGGCGAGCTCTCCCTGCTGTCGGCGCTCGCGTCGCGGAACCTCTCGTCGGCGCACGCGAGCCTCGGTCGGTAACCGTTCGGTCCAGCACTCCGGCTCGGACCGCCTCGGCTCCTGTCCTCGACGCTACCGTTCGTCCAGCCGCGTCGCGAGCGCCCGTATCGCCCACACGGTCCGTCGCCGGACCGAGAGGGGGTCCCCCCACAGGTGCGCCGCCATCGGCGCTTGGATCGCGGCCGCGGCGAACAGGAACCCGCCGACTGCGGGGTGGACGTACACCCACGCCGCCACCCCGGTAGTCCCCTCCCACACGAGCAGCGCGTACGCCGCCGCGCCGTGCATCGTCAGAAACATCCCCAGCAGGGAGACGAAGGCGGCGAGAAACAGGAGGCCCGCGTACGGCGGCGCGTCCGCCGTCCCGGCAGCGGACTGGAGCGGCCACGCGAGCGGCGCGTGGAGCACGCCGGCGGCCTCGACGCCGACTGCCGTCGCTCCCGCGATCATCGACATGGTTCGACTGGATCGGTGTCCGATATAAGCGCTCCGCCGCCGTTACAGGAGTCGATACTCCCCGCGCGACTCCGTCGCCTCGCCGCGGCGCGTCAGTCGGTCGAGGATGTCTCGCGCCGCCTCGGCGGGCACGCCGTGGTCGGTCGCGTATCCGACGACGCCCTCCTCGGTCGCGTTGCCCTCCCTGAGCGCGTCCCGGACCACCTCGTCGCGCGAGCGCGACCCGCCGGCGGCGTCCTCGCCCGCGGACGCGACCTCGTCGGCGTCGAGCCCGGACCCCTCGAGGTACTCCCGGTCGTCGACGGCGCCCTCGAACCCGTCGAGCTCCCGTTCCAGTTCGTCGACCGTTCCCGCGCGTTCGAAGGCCTCAGACTGTCCCCGCTTGTCGGCGAGCAGCTTCGCCCGCGCCTGCGCGGCTGCGGCCCGGTCGTCCGACTCGTGGAACCGCTTCAGCCGGTCGGTCGGGTGCCGCGTCTCACAGCGCGGGCAGGTCGCCGACTCCTGCCGGTCGGGGTCGCTGACGAGCCAGTAGGTGCCACAGGAGCGACAGCCGACGACCGCGTACATGGCCGCGGCTTGCTCGTCACAGGAGTTGAACCTTGCTACCGACGGGGCGAACGTCGCCGCATTGGAGGGGGTCGGACCGGCGGCGCGTCTCGCCGGAAGCGAGGCAGTCGCCCGCGGAGTTAAGACGCTCGCCGCCGCCGGCAACGGTATGGAGCACGAACCGCACGACCCGAGCGCGGACACCGAGGCGGTGTCCGGGGTCCACCTCGCGCAGTTGGCGACCGGCGCCGAGATGAGCGTCCAGCACTTCTCGATCGATCCCGGCGCCGAGGTGCCGTCGCACAGCCACCGTCACGAGCAGGCGGGGTACATCACAGCCGGCACGCTCACGTTCCTCCTCGCCGACGGCGAGGAGGTCGTCTGCGAGGCCGGCGACTCGTACGTGCTCGCGGGCGAGGAGGTGCACGGCGTCGAGAACCGCGGCGACGAACAGGTCGAGGGAATCGACGTCTTCAGCCCGCCGCGACCGAACCCGGACTGGCAGGAGTGAGACTCAGTCGCGGGGGGAGCGCTCAGTCCGCCCCCGCCTCGGCGTCGTCGTCGAGGTCGCTCTCGTCGACGCCCGGGGCCGCGCTCACGTCGACCTCGTCCGGCTCGTCGGTGCCGCCGACGTGGAGTTCGCCGTCCGCGTCCTCGACGTACGCGTCGTCGGCGAAGCCGGCGACGGCGTTCTCGAACTCCTCGTCGTCCATCCGGCCGGGCGTCTCGGGCGCGTCGGCGACGCCGTCGGCGGGGCGGAAGTCGCCGAGCGGGTCGTCGATGGTGATGCCGTACCGTGTGAAGAACTCCTCGTAGCGACGGTAGTGTTCCTCCAGCTCGTCGCTGGGGATCTCCATCATCTCCGCCCAGCCGTGGTTGAAGAAGTCGAAGTTCGCCTGCACGTGGGTTATCTCGCGGGCCTCCGCCTCGGGGTAACCCGCCTCCAGCGCCGCGACATACGTGTCCATCGTCGCGTCGAAGAAGTCGTCGAGGTGTGCCCGTCGCTCCTCGCGACGACCCTCGTCAGCCTTGTCGAGGAAGATGTCCGTGTGCATGCCGACGAGCCTGTCGTTGACGTAGCCGCCGACGACCGGCGTGGTGAGCGCGCGCTTTGCGGCCCAGTGGCGGACGTTCTGCCGGAGCTTCATATCCGTTCTAGAGCCCGTGGACCCTTGAATGTGCGGCGATCCGGTGTCCGACCCTGACGATCATCCTTTCAGTCCTAAAGGATCTGGGGAATTCCATTGGTACGGACTCTCGTGAACCCTCACGTCGATAGCAACCCACATTAACCCCGAATCCGAATCGCCGGTATGAGCGAGTCGTTCGTCATCATCGGCGACGGGATCTCCGGTAGCTCTGCCGCCGAGACCCTCCGGGAGGAGGAGCCCGACGCCGACATCACCGTGATCACAGACGAGGGGGAGGCCCTCTATAACCGCATCCTCATCAAGGAGTTCGCCAAGGGGAAGCTCCCCGAGGCGCCCATCTCCATCCACGAGGAGGGGTGGTACGAGGAGCGCGACATCGACCTCGAACTCAACACGCTCGTCACCGACATCCGGACCGACGACCACGAGGTCGAGACCCACGAGGGCGACGTGCTGGAGTACGACAAACTGCTCCTCGCGGTCGGCGGCACGCCCCAGCAGCTTCCGGTCGAGGGGAGCGACGCCGAGGGCGTCCACCACTTCTGGACGTTCCAGGACGCCCGACGCATCCGCGAGTCGGCCGAGGAGGCGGACGACGCCGTCATCGTCGGCGCCGGCCTGCTCGGGATCGACCTGGCGGCCATCTGTGGCGCCCAGGACATCGAGGGCAAGTACCTGATGCGGGGCAACTCCTGGTGGCGCTACGCGCTCGACGAGGAGGGCGCCGAGATCATGCACGAGGCGATGCGCGAGCGCGGCGTCGAGCCAGTCTTCGACTCCGGCGTCGATCACTTCGAGACCGACGACGACGGCCACGTGACGGCGGCGGTCGACCCCAACGGCGATCGCTTCGAGGCCGACTTCGCGGGCGTCGCCATCGGGCTGAACCTCAACACCGAACTCGTCGAGGACACGCCCATCGAGACCGACGACGGGATCGTCGTCGACGAGTACATGCGGACGAACGACGAGGACGTGTTCGCCGCGGGCGACATCACCCGGTTCCACGACCTGATCCTCGGCGAGCAGGCCCAGAACGGCGCGTGGGGCAGCGCGAAGGAGCAGGGTACCATCGCCGCGAAGAACATGCTCGAGTACGAGTCCGAGGAGTTCCGCTGGGTCTCCTCGTACTCCATCACGCACTTCGACTTCCCGTTCCTCTCCTTCGGCCACCCGACGCTCGGCGACGACGAGGTCATGCGCTCGTTCGGCGACGACGAGTGGCGCCGCCTCGCGCTGAAGGACGGGAAGATCGTCGGCGGCGTGCTCATCGGCAACCTCGCACCCCAGTCGGCGTACAAGCAGCTCATGCGCGAGCAGGTCGACGTGAGCGGCCAGAAGGACCTCCTCATGACCGAGGGGTTCTCCGTCGACGACCTCGAGACCGAGGGCGCGGCTGCCGAGTAGTTCCCGTCTCGTTCGCCCCGCTCCACGTCCCGTTCGCCACCCGGTCGGTTCGCCTTTCTCCGAATCGTCCGTGTGTCCGCGAGCGAAGGCGCAACCGATACGACGGGGGCGACGCCGGCGATGCCGCCGACGATCGTGCCGACTCGGGGAGGACCTCGACCGACACTGGACGAGCGACGGGACCGACACCGTTTTCGGCGCCACCCTCGGAGTGCGACCATGGATGCCGGCGGTTCGAGCGACATGACGCTCGCCTTCGAGTTGGACGCGCTGCGGTCGTTGGCCGATCCGAACGCGGTGTTCAACGACGCGCGCGGGTGGACCGAATACGTCGGCGTGGTCTCGGAGAAACCCACGTACGTCGTCACCAACTTCACACGGAAGCACCGCGTCCGGCAGGACTTCTTCTCGGGTCCCCGGGGGGTGACGGAGTCGCTGGAGAACGTGAAGCGCCAGTTCGACACCGACCGACACGTGTTCGTCGGGACGACCGACGAGGATCGCGCGGTCGCCGAGGAGACCGGCTGGGAGTTCCTCCCGCTGGCACAGGCCGCCGAGTCGGCCGGCTGGACGACGACCGACCCCGACGAAGAGTCCGACCCCCTCGGCGACGACACGCGCGACGACTGGCCATAGGCACGCGTCGCCCCCGCGGCGGCGGGCCGCGGGCACGACGCGTGCGAGGGGGTTTCACCTTTCGAAACCACTAATCAGCGTCGACCCTTGGGAGTATTCACTCAATGAGTCACCAGTTGCCGGACGTGCAGGCCAGTCGGCCGGACGTCTCCGTCGGACTCAGCCAGGTCGGGGTCACCGGCGTCGACAAACTCGTGAAGGTCGACCGGGGCGACCCGCGACCGTGGGTGTTCATGGCGGAGTTCTCGGTGTTCGTCGACCTCCCCGGCGAGCGCAAGGGGATCGACATGAGCCGGAACATGGAGGTCATCGACGAGGTGCTGGAGGCGGCGACACGCGAGGAGGCGTACCGCATCGAGGACGTCTGCGGCGACGCCGCCGAGCGGCTGCTCGCGAAACACGACTACACGACGACCGCGGAGATCGAGATGACGGCCGAGCTCGCGGCCCGGGAGGACACGCCCGCCTCCGGTCGGGAGACGCAGTCGACGTTCACCGTCGTCGCCTCCGCCGTCGCCGACGAGGACGGCACCCGCGAGGAGATCGGCGCCGAAGTGACCGGAATGACCGTCTGCCCGTGTTCACAGGGCATGTCCGAGTCTCGCGCCCGCGAGAAGCTCGACGACCTCGGCGTCGACGACGAGGTCGCCGAGGAGTTCCTCGATGCCGTCCCTCAACCGGGGCACTCCCAGCGCGGGCACGCCACGCTCACGTTCACGGCCGACGGGACGCCCGACGTCGACCTCCTGGACGTGATCGACACAGCGCGCGACTCGATGAGCGCGCGGATCTACAACTACGCCAAGCGTCCCGACGAGGATCACATGACCTACGAGGCGCACATGGACGCGAAGTTCGTCGAGGACTGTGTCCGCGCGCTCGCCGAGGACGTGGTCGAGACGTACGACCACCTCGACGACGACGTGGTCGTCCACATGAAGCAGTCGAACGACGAGTCCATCCATCAGCACAACGCCCACGCCGAGCGCGAGATCACGATGGGAACGCTGCGCGAGGAGCTGGCTCGATAACGACGGCCCGTATCCGCTGTACTCGGGCCGGCTCGGCTCCGATTCGGTTTCTCAGGCGTTCACAGCGACAGCGGCGACGCCTCTTGCCACCGCTCGCGGAACGTCCGGCGGACGTCGCCGGCGAACTCGGGGTCCTTCAGGTCGATCATCGCGAAGGACTCGTCGGGGTCGACCGGACTCGGGACCTCCATGCACACCTCCGCGTCGTCGACGAGCGTGAACGTCCCGCGCAACCCCGGCGCGGTCCGGACCGCGAAGTTCGGGTGGTCGGCCATCCGGTCGAAGTATCGCTCGCCGACGCTCTCGGGGAGCTGCGCGGGGACCTCCTCGGAGAGCAGCAGCGACACGTCGACGCCGCGTTCGAGCGCCGCCTCCAGCTCCTCGGTGACCGCCTCGCCGATGGCGCCGATGTCGAGTCCGGACGCCGGTGCGGCCGCGATCATCACGACGCGGTCGTCGGCCGCCGACAACCGTTCGAGTAGCAGATCGGCCGTCTCCTCGGGGCCGAGCGCGGCCGTCCAGAACTGCTCGTCGGGTGGGTCGCCGGCCTCCAACTCGGTGGAGAGCTCCTCGACGACGGCCTCGTACTGCTCGGCCTGCTCGTCGAGTTCGCGTTGCTTCTCCTCCAGCAGTCGATCGAGGGCGGCGTCCGGCTCGACCGCGAGGTACTTCTTCGGCCTGCTCGCCGCCTGACTCCGGGCGAGTCGGTGCCGTTCGAGGCTGTTGAGCACGTCGTACACCCGACCCATCGGCACGCCGCTCGCCTCGGACAACTCCTTTGCGGTTGCCGGCCCGGCGTCGAGGAGGGCGCGGTACGCACGGGATTCGTACTCCGAGAGCCCCAGGTCGCGAAGGTCTGCCATACCATCCCCACGGGACGGGGGGTGAAAAAACACACTGGGAGTTTACCGGGTCACCGCGACGGGGAGACGTCACCGTCCGACCGCACGCCCGCACGACCGTCCGCTCTGTGAGTCCACGGCTCGCGTGACCGCGCGTTCGCGCTACTGCGCCGCGTCCGCGACCCGGCGCATCAGCGCGTCCGGCGACTCGGCGGGGTCGGCGTCGCGGCCGCGGAGGGAGGCGGCGTCCTCCGGCGCGCGGTCGCTGTCGGGGACGACGACCGTCTCGTGGTCGGCGACCCGCAGCGCCGCCCGGTGGAGGTCCGATCCGACGGGGGTGTTCACGTCGATCACGAGCGGCTGACGCGTGAGTCGAGCGGCGACCGAGCCGTAGCCCGCCACCTGGGCGCCCATGCGGTCGGTCGCGCCGGCGAAGGCGCCGACCGCGTCCTCGGCGCGCTCGCGGTAGGCGTCCTCGCCCGTCAACGCCGCCAGATCGAGCAACGCGTCGGCGAACTCGACGACGCCGTCGATCGGACGGAGCGGTCGGTCGAGCAGTCCGGGCCCGGACGCGGGGCCGTCACGGAAGGCTCCCTCGTCGCCGAGGACGTCGATCCCCCGGTCGGCGACCGCACGGGCGACCTCGACGCCGTCGCCGAGCACGGACTCCGCGGTGCAGAACGCGGTCGTGACGCGTCCCACGTCCTCGAGGAGGTCCGCCTCGGCGTCGTCGGCGTCGAGGTGTCGGACGGTGCCGTCGTCGTCGACGAGCGTCTCGCGGAGGTACGCGAGCGTGTCCTCGGCGGACCGCCGCGCGGACTCGTCGTCGGTGTACGCCGCGAGCGTGAGCAGCGCGTCCGCCGCGAGGGCGTTGCCGCCGGCGTACGCCGTGAGGTCGGTTCGCTCGCCGTCCGGGCCGACGCTGGCGCCGTAGGCGAACCCCGACCAGAGCTCGGCGTCGAGGAACGCGTGGACGGACTCGGCCGTCTCGCGGTAGGACTCGTCGCCGGTGTAGAGGTAGGCGTTGGCGAACGCGCGCAGGACCCCGGCGTCGTCGGCGAGGAGTTTCTCGCGGGCGGGGTTCGACCAGTCTCGCGCGCCGGCGTACCGGAAGACGCCGCCGTCGTCGTCGACGAGGTTGCGTTCGATCGCGTCGAGCGTCTGCGTGGCCTTGTAGCGGTCGCGCTTGAGCGCGAACTCGACGGTCCGTGGCATGGGGAACTTCGCGTCGTCGCCCCAGCCGGCGAAGTCCGGGTCCCATTGCGCGTCGAGCTGGCCCGCGAGGTGCTCCTCGATAGCGTTCGTGACCGGCCCGCCGGGGGTGTCGTTCCCGGCGAGCGCGCGCGGGACGCGCCCGGCGTCCTCCCCGCGTTCGTCCCACGTCTCCCGGACGCGGTCGAGCACCGACCGGAAGCCGTCGGGTCCGAGGTACGTCGCGCCGGTGAGCAGTTCGCCCGACGGGGTCGTGAACACGGTCGAGGGGAACCCGCCCATGTTGTACCGCTCGCGGACGCGGGGCTCGCGGTCGACGTCCACCTTCACCGGGACGAAGCCGTCGTTGACGTTGGCCGCGATGCGCGGCTCCCCGAACGTCTCGACGAGCATCCGGTGGCAGTCGTCGCACCACGTCGCCGTGAGAAACAGCAGCACCGGTCGGCCCGTTCGCTCGGCCTCCGCGAGGGCGTCGGCGCTCCACTCGCGCCACTGGACGCGCGTGTCGTCTGTCATACCCGGGTTCGGAGGCGCCCGAGGGTAAAGTCGGCGTTCGCGGACGGTCGAGCGCTCCCCGGTGAGGGCGGTCACCGGACGGTCGTCCGTGGGCGGCAGAACCGCTCGAGCCACCGGACACGCGACCCACGGGGGCACCCTCCAAAAGGGCTATACACCGCCCTCGGGTACTCCGGGTATGCGCATCCGGGTTCGCTACCTGCTCGTGGCCCTGCTCGCGATCCCGCTGGCGGACGCGGCGTTCCTGCTGTGGGTGGCGACGAACCTCCTCACGGCGGTGCAGACGGTCGCGCTGGTGGTTCTCACTGGACTGCTCGGGATGCTTCTCGTGCGCGCCGAGGGGCGCCACACGCTTCGGGCCGTCCAGCGGAAGCTCGCGACGGGCGAGGTGCCGACGGGCGAGGTGCTCGACGGCGGGCTGTTGATCGCCGCGGGCGCGTTCCTGCTCACGCCCGGGCTGGTGACAGACGCGATCGGGTTCCTGCTCGCGATCCCGGCGACGAGGTACCCGATCCGGGAGCTGCTTCGCCGCTACGTCGTCGTGCCGTACGTCGACTCGCGGATGGACGGCTTCGCGACGGGTGCGGTCTGGACGAGCGGGTTTCCGAATGCGGACACGACGGGCGGCGACGCCGCGAGCGGGAACGGAACCGCCGGGTCCGCGGGGTTCGGCGGCGGGGCGAGAGCCGCCGACCGCGACGCGGCGGACGCCCCCGACGACTCCGTCGTCGACGTCGACTTCGAGGAGGTCGACGAGGGGGACGACGGGAACGCCGAGCGCGAGCGGTGATCGGTCCGGCCGCAGAACGCGGTGGCGCCTCCGACCGCGCCGCCGTCCGTCGACGGGAGACAGTGACTGCTTCCCGTGCAACCGCATGACGTGGCGGTGATGCCGAACGGAAACGCTTAACCAATCCCTTCCACTACTCGAAAATGCGCTCGCCTGGGCCAATAGCTCAGTCAGGTTGAGCGCTCGGCTGATAACCGGGAGGTCCACGGTTCAAATCCGTGTTGGCCCATCCAAGGTATCACCGGCCCTTAGCCGGTGAGAATTGGGCCACTGGCTCCCCAGCCACCCAATTTCCGCGTTCCAGCACCGTCGAGACGTCCGTCCGTCCGTCCGTTCGTACACTCTCGACTCGAGCGGGATCAGAACCCCTCGCGGAGGAACGGATCCGTCACCGGAAACGCGTCCGCGAGCGCGGCCCGCACCGCATCGCGTTCGACGTCGACTGCGCCGAGTTCGATCAGTCTGTCGATCCCGTGAGAGCCGACGACCAGTCGCGAGAACGCGCCGATGTCGAGCGCCACATCGGCATCGGTATCGGCGGCGACCCGCTCGACGGTCCCGCGTCCGTCGACGACGCGCAGGCGGACACGTCCGTCGTTCCACTCGCAGATGTCGTCGTCCACGTCGAACACGAGCGTCGTCTCGACGTCCTCGGGGTACGCGACCGCCCCCAGTGCCGCCTCGACATCCACGACGCGGGCCATCGGGCCGGGTCGGATCTCCGTGTCGGCGGCCCGCGGGTCGTCGAGCTCGTCGAACAGCCGGACGTCCGCCGGACCGGCGAACCGGACCCGCTCCACCTGTGAGTCGTGGTTGCGACAGAAGCGCAGGAGGTGCCCGCGCGCCTCGCGGTCGACGTGGGCGAACTCGTTCACGGCCATCGTTTTCCCCTCCGTCTCGTCCCCGTCGACGACCGTGTAGACGACGTATCCGCGGAGGTCGCCGCCGCGGTCGCCGTCGGTCCATCCGTACACGTACGGGTCGGTGTCCCGCGACCGGAACACCCGCAGTCGCCACCAGTCCTCGCTCCGATCGAGACGGAACCCCTCGTTCGCCCACTCGTCGTACACCGCGTCCAGACGTGGCCAGTCGTCCTCGCCGAGCCGCTCGAACGAACCCGCGGGATCCGGACACGCGCCGGTCAGCGCGTCGGGCGAGACGGTGACCCGCGTGTAATTGCAGATCCGCTCGTACCCGAGCTGTCGGTAGAAGGAATACTTGAAGGGCCACAGTGCGGCGAACGCGACGCCGTCGTCCCGCAGTTCGCGGTGAACGTGGCCGAGGAGCGTGCGGACGAGCCCCCGGCGACGGGCCTCCGGCGGCGACGCGACGGCCGCGATCCCCGCCACGTCGCGAACGTCGCCCCGTACCCGCGCGGAGAAGTCGTAGTACCCGCAGACGACGGTGAGGTCGTCCGCCTTCGGATCGGCTCGTTCGGCCGCCTCCGGGTCGCGCTCGTCTGTCGGGTCGAGATCGTCCAGATCGGGGGCGTCGTAGAGACCTCTGGGGTGAAACGACGCCGGCCGATCGGGCCCCGTCGGCTGGTAGTTCGGGCCGCGTTCGGGCGAGAACGCGTACACGAGGACGTCGCCGAGGGTGTTCTCGTGCGCGTCGGGGATCTCGCGGTAGTTCATGACACGACCGGGTCTCCGCCGAGGGAAAGCGTTTGTGACGCCGTGAGATCGACACCCACGCCGCGGGTGGAAGCGTCCCCGTCTCGGATCCGCTCCCCGCGTCGGACCGCGGGGTTCTCGGTACTGGAGTCCCCAGCGGGAGTATGAGCGACGACACGAGGCTGCGCGACCGGGTCACACGCGACCGCCTCCTGCTCGCGACGGTTCTGGTCGTCGGCATCGCCGGGACGGGGGTCGTCCGTCGACAGCTCGGGCTCCTCGGCTTCAATGGACTCGGCCGGCTCGTGTTCATTCTCGGCTACGGGCTCACCGTGTTCGCCGTCTGGTACGGCTGGATCCGGCCGCTCGACATCACCGGGCCGGACGCCGATCGCGACGTTCCGCCCTCGGAGTCGTCGTTCGACGCGTCGTCCGAGGAGGAGTCCGGCGACGGTGGCGACGATCCCGCCGGCAGTTCGTCGACGCCCTCGACCGAACGAACCGGGTGACGGACCGGCCGATCGGCTCGGCGCCGATCCCGAACCGGTTCCGACGCCGCCGATCAGGCCGACGGGCGCCCACCGATGCCACCGCCTGTCACGGCGGGGGAACGCTAACGAGCGAGAACGGAACGTTAATGCGGCGCCCGTGGGGAACCTCAGACAAGAGATGATCCCGCTCCAGATCGTCGACAGCTTCCTGCTCCCGTACAACGTCGGACAGGCGCTGCTGCTCGGGTTCGTGCTGACGACGCTCGCCACGCTGCCGGTGTCCCGAAAGGCGATGGCGCTCAACACGATGCTGTTCGGCGTGATCTTCCTGCTGACGCCACAGTCGCTCGTCCCGGTTCACTATCTCTTCCTCGGCATCGTGCTCGTCGTCGTCGGGCCGCTCGTGTTCGTGGCCTCGCGACGGTAGTCAACGGCCGTCCGACTCACGCGTACGTCCCGGACGCCTTCGAAACGGAGCGCCGGACGCTCGCCCCGAACGTCATCCTTTTGCCCGCCGCGCCGGACTCACGCGGCATGGTAACCGCCCGCGCACCGGCGACCAGCGCGAACCTCGGGAGCGGCTTCGACACGTTCGGTGTCGCGCTCTCGCATCCGGCCGACACCGTCTCGGTCGAGCGAGCGGCCGAGACGACCATCGAGGTGACCGGAGCGGGCGCCGATTTCATTCCGACCGACCCCGAGAAGAACGTGGTCGGGGCCGTCGCCGACGCGCTCGAGGCGCCCGCCCACATCCACATCGATAAGGGCGTGCGTCCCTCCTCGGGGCTGGGGTCCTCCGCCGCCTCCGCGGCCGCCGCGGCGGTCGCACTCAACGAGTTGTACGACCGCGGCTACGGCCGCCACGATCTCGTCCCCGTCGCCGCCGAGGGTGAGGCGGTCGTCTCCGGCGAGGCCCACGCCGACAACGTCGCCCCGGCGCTGCTGGGGGGGTTCACGATCGTCCGGAGCGACGACGGCGCGACGAGCGTCGAGACGAACCTGTCGCTGGTCGCCTGCCTCCCGGAGGTGGTCGTCTCCACGCGCGACGCCCGCGGGGTCGTTCCGGACTCCGTATCGATGGCCGATCACGTCGAGACGGTCGGCAATGCCGCGACGCTCACGGCCGGGATGTGCCGATCCGACCCCCGGTTGGTCGGGCGGGGGCTCGACGACCCGGTGGTCACGCCTGCGCGTGCGGACCTCATCACCGGCTACGCGGGTGTCAGGGAGGCAGCGCTGGCGGCCGGCGCGACCGGCGTCACCGTCAGCGGCGCCGGACCGAGCGTGCTTGCGGTGTGCGAGCCGGGACGTCGGCGCGCCATCGCCTCGGCGATGGTCGAGGGGTTCGCGGACGCCGGCGTCGGCGCGCGGGCGTACCAGACGGCGGTCGGCGACGGCACGAGGGTGCTGTAGATCGACGCCTCCACGTGGCACGGCCGGCGAACGCGAGGCTCACTCCAGTGCCCGCTCTGCGAAGCGCTCTCTGACCTCCGGCTCCGGAACCTCGCAGGACTCTTTCCGTCCGAACACGTCGTACCGGTAGGCGGCGACCACGTCGTAGACGGCGTCGCGAACGCCGAGGGGGACGCGGCGCAGTTCCCACGCGAGCCGCCAGGGGAGGCCGAGCCTCCGGGCGACGCGCAGCGCGGCCGTCGACTTCCGGTACGTGTCGTCGCCCTCGACGAGCACGAACGAGTCGTGGTCCTCGGTCGGGAGCCCACGCTCGCGCAACAGCGCCTGTCCGACCGGTGACTCCAGCGGCGCGAACCGGAACACGCCCTCGGCGTCGTGGCGGACGAGAAACCGGATCGCCCCGTGACAGAGGTTGCAGACGCCGTCGAACAGGATCACCGGGTGTCGGTGTGGATCGACGCCCGCCAGCGGGTCGTCGTTCGACGCCACGTCTGAGTCTCCGTCCTCGCTCACAGGGGCCGGTAGGACCCCCGCGGGTTTCAACGCCGCGGCGACGAGCGTCACGGTCGCGGTGGCGAACAGGCGACACGAGGCGCGTCGGCGGACACCGGCCGTGTCCGCGACGCTTGGTTTCCGCCCGCGGAACGGCGTGTCGCACACCCGCGTGCGCTCCGCGGCCCGTTTCAGATCACTGCGGTCGCTCGGCTCTGGTCACGGGATCGAATATAACTGCTCGTACGGCCGAGCGGGGTCAGCAGTGGGGGAGCGGGGACCGGGATCAGACGCCGCGGCCCTGCAGCTGCTCCTCCTCGTCCATCTGGTCGTTCGCCTGCCCGGCCATCCCCTTGCCGGGGGACTTGGCGATCTCCTTCAGCGTCTCGGGGTCGTCGTAGTTGTTGACCGCCTCGACGATCGCCTCGCCCATCGCGGGCGGGTTCTCCGCGCCGAAGATGCCCGAACCGACGAAGATGCCGTCGCAGCCGTGCTGCATCATGAGCGCGGCGTCGGCGGGCGTCGCGATGCCGCCGGCGGCGAAGTTGACGACGGGGAGGCGACCCATCTCGGCGGTCTCGTGGACGAGCTCGCGGGGCGCGCCGTGCTCGCGGGCCCACTCGTCGCGCTCCTCGTGGGCCATCCCCGAGAGCTGGCGGATGGCGCGCTGGATGTTGCGCTGATGGGTGACCGCCTGGTTGACGTCGCCCGTACCGGCCTCGCCCTTCGTCCGGATCATCGCCGCGCCCTCGTCGATGCGCCGCAGCGCCTCCTGAAGGTTCCGGGCGCCGCAGACGAACGGCGCGGTGAACTCGCGCTTGTCGATGTGGTAGCGCTCGTCGGCGGTCGTGAGCACCTCCGACTCGTCGATCATGTCGGCGCCGGTGGCCTCGAGGATCTGCGCCTCGGCGGTGTGACCGATCCGCGCCTTCCCCATCACCGGGATCGACACCTCGTCGATGACCTCCTCCAGCTTCCCGGGGTCGGCCATCCGCGCGACGCCGCCGCGCTTGCGGATGTCGGCGGGGACGGACTCGAGGTGCATCACGGCGACCGCCCCTGCGTCCTCGGCGATCCGCGCCTGCTCGCGGCTGACGACGTCCATGATCACGCCGCCCTTCTGCATCCGCGCGAAGCCGCGCTTGACCAGGTCGGTCCCGCGTTTGAGCTCCTCCAGATCGGTCTCCTCGGTCATGTGATCTAATTCGGTTGTGCGTACGTAACGGTTGTCCTTTCGCGGGCGCGTGCGCCCGATGGCGTCCGATCTCGGGTGTCCACGGACGTCCGACAGCGTGGGAGACAGTTTCAGGGGAGTCGGGCAGAACGAGGCGGAGGCGGGTGCCGACGACCGACTCAGGCGTCGGCGTCGAGCGCCTGATCGATCCGGCGCTCAACCTGCGGCAGTCGCCGTTCGACCAGATCCGGGAGCTTCCCGGGGAGGTTCTCGCGGTTCCGTTCGAGCGCGTCCGCGAGCGCTTCCGTCCGCTGTCGGAGGCCACGCAGTCGGTTGTCCGCGCCCTCGGCGTTCCCGGCCCGCGTCGCCTCGTTCGCGCGCTTCGCGGCCGTCGTCGTCGCCTCCAGCGCCCGAAGGAGGCCCGTGAGACCGTCCGGGCCGCCGCTTCCCCCGTTCCCGCCGCCGGTGTCGCCGTCGCTGTCGTCGTCGCCGCCGGCCGCCTCGGCCGCCGCCGCGAGCACGTCGTCGACGACCTCGGCGGCGTTGCCTCCCTGCTCGGCGGTACTGTCGGGGACGTCGACCTCGTCGATGCCCTCGCCGTCGCCGTCGGCGAAGACGGTCGCCTGCGCGGTCGTCTCGGTGAGGATCGTGAGGAGGAACGACGCGAGCGACGCCTTCCCGGTCCGGGCCTCGGAGATCGTCGCCGTGGATTGGTCGGCACGGGGATTCACGCGGAAGGCGCCGACTGCACCCTCCTCGTCCTCGACCTCCGCGGTGTAGGCGCCCTCGCGGTGGGCGTACACCGCGACGCCCCGGCCGCCGTCTCCCCCGTCCGCGTCGCCGGCGGGCGTCGCCGTCTCGGTGCTCCCGCCGTCGTCGCCGCTGTCGCCGCCGTCCTCGGCGCTACCGTCGCCGTCGACGCTCGGCGGGAGTCCCTCGTACACCGCCCCGGCGAAGTCGTCCTCGACGGCGACGCGGCTCACGCCGGGAACGTCTGCCGCCGGCGACGCCCGCACCTTCACCGCGTCCTCGTTGGGCGCGACGACCACGTCGCCGTCGACGCCGGCGGTCGTGGGCTCGCCGTCCTCCTCGTGAGCGAGGCCCTGACTGAACGGCGCGACGCCCGCGCCGTTGACGGTGAGGGTATGGTCGCCCTCTGGCACGTCCTGGAGCGCGACGACGCCGTTGAAGCTCGGGACCGCCTCGGGGTCGGATTCGAGGAGCGCGATCCCCTCGACCGTCGGGTCGCTCGTGTCGACGCCGTTGCTCCCGGGGGCGTCGTCGCTGGCGGTCGCCTCCCGAAGCACGCCCACCACGTCGCCAGCGAGCCCCGACACGTCGAGGTCGAACCGCTCGGAGAGGGCCGAGCGGTGTCGAGGGTCGGTCACGTCCGCGACGGGGTTCGTGTACCGCGGCTGCTCCGTCGGGGTGCCCGTGGTCGTGATGTGGGAGGCGAACGCGTCCTCGGCGAACGAGGGGATCGCGAACTCGAAGCTGAGCTGCGGCCCGGTGAACTCCGCGATCCCGAGGTCGGCCATCGGCGCCAGCGAGTAGCCGTAGTCGGCATCGGCGGTACTCTCGGCGTCCTCGAACGCGAACAGCACCCCCGTTTCCCGGAGGGGGAGGTCGTCGGGCGGGGACGGGATCCCCGAGAACGAGTCGACGGTCATCTCCGCCGGGACGAGGTGGTCGCGGGTGACGTTCGGGAGGTCCGGGTGTTCGTGGATCGGGGCGCCGTCGAGCTCCGGCAACGAGAACGGGAGGCGGTACCCCTCGCCGCGTGGAAGGCCGTACGCCGCCGGGATCTCAAGCGGCGCGAGGGGGCCGTTGGACACGTCCGGGATGTCCGTCGACGTCGCCAGTCGCTCGAAGACGTCGCGGGTCTCGTTGACGCCCAGCGCCGACGAGTGGCTCCCGACCTCGCTGATGATCGCCGCGCGGTCCGTCTCCGGGTCGAGGAACTCGTTGTTCGGCACCTTTCGGGAGTGGGCCGACGCGACCAGCAGGTTCGGTTCGCCGACCTCGGCGTCGCCCGACTCCTCGCTCACGTCGAGGAACACCTGCAGCACCTCCCAGTCGTGCCAGTGGAAGTTCACCGTGAACTGGTCGAACGCCGAGTAGAACCAGTACTGAACGACCACGAGGTCGGTGTCGACGTAGCGTCGGACGTTGTAGAACGCCGTCCGGTTCGGCGGCTCGCCGGCCTCGTCGAACGCGCGAGAGTAGCCGTCGAAGGCGGCGAAGCCGTCGAGGACGTCCTCGCCGTCGTCGAGGTACGCCCGCGGGTCCGTCGGGAACCACCGCTCGCCGACGCCGAAGTAGAGGTCCGGCGCGTGGGCCGCGGCGAGCGTCCGCGCGCGATCGCCGTCGATCGCCGTCGTCTCCGGCGAGTCGTCGGAGGCGCCGAACCCGGCACAGCCCGCGAGCGACGACGCACCGACGGCGCCCGCGGCGGCGAGCGCGTCGCGGCGCGTGAGCCCCCCGGACGCCGACTCGTCGGCTGTCGTTCCCCGATCGCCGGCGACGGTGTCATCCCCGGACCTCTGTCCCGGGTGGTCACGATCGTTCGTCGGTCCCGTCACGCTCCCTCGTGGGTGACCGAGCGCATCATCGTACGCACGTCGTCACCCTGCCCCGACAGGAGCGACGGGTACGCGCCGACGGTGACGACGAAGTCGCCACCGGCCCGCACCGCCTCGGACACGTGGATCTGCACCTCCGTGGAGACGCCCTCGGCGATCGTCGCGTCGGCGGTGAACCGCCCGACGGTGGTGTCGGTTCCGAGCACCGCGACCGTCTCCTCGCCGTCCTCCTGGAGGTTGTCGATCCCCTCGTACTGGGTGAGCATGCGCCGCGCGATGTCGCGAGTGCTCATCTCCGCGACGGGGTTGAACGTCTGCCCGGCGACCTCGACGGCGGGAGTCGAGAGCGCCACGAACATCGACGCGCGGAGGCGTTCGCCGAACACCTCCGCGGCCTTGTCGTACTGCGCGAGTTGGTTGGTGACGACGACCTCGCGGGTCTGGCCGGCGACGGTGAACTCCCGAGTCAACTCCCTCGGCTCCACCCGGTACTCCTCGAACCCGGTCGACTCCAGCGTCGAGTCCGGGACGGACGCGACGTTCGCGGAGAACTCCGCGGGTTCGGAGCCGGTGATGACGCCGAGACAGCCGCTCGTCGCGCCCGCACCCCCCAGCGCGAGCGCGGCCCCGGTTCGTCGCATGAACGTTCGTCTGTCGAGTGCCTCTCTGGACATGGAACGGGTCTGTGTCCGCAGGGGTATCAGTCTCGTGGTCGAATGTGTCGGGACCGTCCGGCCACGATCTCGCCGCGGCAACGCCTCACACGGACGAACGGGGCTGTATCGCACCGTTTTTGCCGCTCGGCCCGGTACATGACGTACCGAATGATCTCGAAGGGCTGTGAACAGTGCTCCAAGGGCGGGAAGATGGTGCTGTTCGTGTACGGCTACTGCGACCAGCGCGACTGCTTCTACTGTCCGCTCGGGGAGAACCGAAAGAACGTCACCGACGTGTACGCCAACGAGCGCCTCGTCGAGTCCGACGAGGACGTCATCGAGGAGGCCAAGCGGATGTCGGCGCTGGGCACCTCGATCACCGGCGGCGAGCCGCAGGAGGCGATGGCGAAGACCTGTCGGTATCTCCGACTGTTGAAGGAGGAGTTCGGCGAGGACCACCACACGCACCTCTACACGGGCATCCCGGGCGGGCGCGAGAACATGCGCCGCCTCTCGGAGGCCGGACTCGACGAGATCCGGTTCCATCCGCCGGTGGAGCAGTGGGGCGACCTCCACGGCACCGAGTGGGAGGACATCCTGTACGTCGCCCGCGAGGAGGGCCTGACGCCGGCGTTCGAGATCCCCGGCATTCGTGCGGAGGAGGAGTTCCTGGAGTTTCTGGACGAGGGCGCCGCCGACTTCTGCAACGTCAACGAGTTCGAGATGTCCGACGGGAACTACCGCCGGATGCAGGAGCAGGGCTTCGAGCTACAGGAGGGACACATGTCCGCCGTCGAGGGCTCGAAGGAGGAGATCCTGGAGGTGATGGGCGACCACGAGAAGGTGTACTTCTGTACGTCCGTGTTCAAGGACGCCGCCCAGCACCGCAACCGCCTCAAGCGGATGGCGCGCAACCTCCGGCGCCCGTTCGACGAGGTGACCGACGACGGCACTCTCGTCTACGGGAAGACGTACACCGAGCCCGAGCGCTTCGACCAGCTGGAGGTCCCCGAGGAGTTCTACTCCGTCAAGTCCGAGCACGTAGAAGTCGCGTGGTGGCTGCTGGAGGAGATGATCGAGGAGGGCGACCTCGACGACGGCGAGGTCGTCGAGCAGTACCCCACCTACGACGGCACGGTCGTCGAGCGGACGCCGCTGGCGTAGCGACCGGGGCCCCTCCGCTTTTCACACCCGCCCTCGAATCGGCAGCCAGTGATCCCTCCTTACACGGCCTGGCTCGGTGTGTCCGGCGGTGAGTCGCCGTGAGTCGCTACCTCCGTGCGACGCTGGCGGACCCCACGGTACGGCTCGGGATCGCCGGGGGCGCGCTCACGTCTGCCTCCGGACTCGTCGCGTACGTCCTGCTCCCGATCGCTCGGGGCGGCGCCCCCGGGTTCTACGGGGGCGGTCGCCCCGGGTTCGACGCCGGGCTGGTCTCCGTCGAGGCGTTCGCGAGCGCCTCGCCCCGGTACCACGCGCTGGCGTTGGCGCTCCCGGCCGTGACCGCCGGCGCCGTCGGCGCGCTCGTCTCCCCGAACGGCGGGTCCCGGCATCGGCTGACCGCCGTGAAACTCCTCGGGGGGAACGTGTTGGTCCCGACGCTGACGGTCATCGGCTGGTATCTCGTCGGAAGCCTGCTGCTCGCGGCGGGGTTCCCGTCGGTCACGGCGCGGGCCGGCGAGCGCGCGTACACGTTCCTCTTCGTGGGGCTGTCGGTGCTCGGCTGGGGAGCGTTCGTCGCGGTTCCGGTGCTCGCGGTCGTCATCACTGCGGTCGTCGTGTCGACCGCGGGTGGATATCTGCTCGGCGCCGGACTCCGGTCGATCCGCGAGGGAGCCACCGACGGGTGAGCGGCCCCGCGGCGGCGGTCGACCGTGCCGTGGCCGTCGATCCGCGGTCGTCGGGCCCCGACAGCCGGATCGAGGGGCGGCGTGCCGCGGCCGCCGGTCGTCGTGTGGGCCGCTATTCCCCGAGTGTCACCGCGTCGTCGGCACTTCGCCGGAGCGCGTCCGACCGCCCGTGGCTTCCCGGCGCGATCGCGAGCGTCCGGAGCCCGTACTCGTTGGCGACCTCCAGCGCGGGCTTGAAGTCCGTGTCGCGGGAGGCGACCGCCACCGTCGCCGCGCGGCGCTCGGCCGCGAACGACGCCACGTCGACGGCGAGCTTCACGTCCACGTCGCCGCTGGTGGTGATCACCTGAAAGCCGTTGGCCTCGGCGGCCTGAATCAGTCCCGGCGTCGCGTGTTCGTCGAGATACAGTCGCGCGGTGACGAGATCGCCTCCGGTCCCGTCCCCGCGCGTCGCCGCCGCGCGCAGGTCCGCGAAGTCCACGTCGAACTCCTCGCGGAAGACGTTCGGTCCGTCGACGAACAGCGCGACGCCACGCGGCGCCGCGGCGTCGCCGTCGGCGTCGCGCCACGGCCCGCGCGGCCCGGCCGACCCGACGGCACCTTCCCCGACCGCGTCGATGTCGGCGCCACCGGCGTCGTCCGTCCTCGGACGGACACCGCCGCCCGAGGCGTGCCTCCCGAGGAGGCGGTCGAGCAGTCCCATGTCCGCCGGTTCGGCCCGGCGCCGATACGCGTTCCGGTTCGGCTGGGTCCGTGTCCGCCGATCCGGGCGACCGGTCGGAGATCGGTCGCTCCACGCCTTGGCCGACGCGGGAGCTGCGGCCTGAGCGTCGACGAGGGGTGGACGGCCGACGGGACCCCGGGGAGGGGGCGACTGCCGGCGCACCGACGAGCGCGACGGGGCCGGACGTACGGGATCGGCCGACCGTCGACTGCGACGCACCGGTGAAGCCTCGACCGACGATCGGTTTCTCCACCGTCGCCGAGTTTGTTTCCGTTTGCTAATTAGTATGAATTCGATATTATAATTACGAAAAGAACAGTAGAATTAAGGCTCGCCTACCTCCTCGTGAACGCGTCGCATGTCAGACCACACCGAACGCGACGACCTGAAGCGGCGTGGCTTCCTGAAGCTGACCGGCGCGGTCGCCGGGATCGCGGCGACGAGCGGCGTCGCCGCCGCTCGACCGGGACGGGATCCCGGGCCGAAGGAGGGCGAGATACTGGTCGGCGTCTCCGCCTCCGCCGACGAGATCGAGGGGGAGGTCGCCCAGTACGTCCCCGGTAACGCCGAGGTCGTTCACAGCAACGAGACGCTCAGCTACGTGGCGGTGAAGTTCCCCGAACAGGCCGCCGACGTGGCTCGGGAGAACTTCATCGACGCGATCACGAGGAAGGATCACATCAAGTACGCCGAGGACAACGAGACGCTGGAAACCCAACTCGCCCCGAACGACCCGCAGTTCGGGAGCCAGTACGCCCCCCAGCAGGTGAACGCCGACGACGCGTGGGACACCACCCTCGGCGACGCATCGGTCACCGTCGCCGTCGTCGACACCGGCGCGCAGTACGACCATCCGGACCTCGCAGGCAACTACGCCTCGGATCCCGGATACGACTTCGCGGACGGCGACTCCGACCCCTACCCCGACGCCCCGAGCGACGAGTACCACGGCACGCACGTCTCCGGCTGTGCGGCGGCGGTCGTCGACAACGGCAGCGGCGTCGCCGGGCAGGGGAACTCCACGCTCATCAACGGTCGCTCGCTCGACGAGTCCGGGTCCGGGTCCACCGCCGACATCGCGGACGCGGTCCAGTGGGCGGCCGACCAGGGCGCCGACGTGATCAACCTCAGCCTCGGGGGCGGCGGCTACACGGACACGATGAAGAACGCCGTGAGCTACGCCGACGACAACGGCGCGCTCGTCGTCGCCGCCGCGGGCAACGACGGCTCCTCGTCGGTGAGCTACCCGGCGGCGTACTCGGAGTGCGTGGCCGTCTCGGCGGTCGACTCGAACGAGAACCTCGCGTCGTTCTCGCAGTACGGCGACTCCGTCGAGCTGTGTGCGCCGGGCGTCAACGTCCTCTCGACGACGACGGAGTCCCGCGGCTCCTATGAGGAGCTGTCCGGCACCTCGATGGCGACGCCGGTCACCTCCGGGGTCGCCGGGCTCACGCTCGCAGCGTGGCCGGATCTGACGAACCTCGAACTGCGCGACCACCTCAAGGCGACCGCCGCCGACGTCGGCCTCTCCGCGGACGAGCAGGGGAGCGGGCAGGTCGACGCCCTCGCGGCCGTCACGACCGACCCGGCCGACTCGGGCGGCGGCGGTGGCGGCGACGACGGGGGCGACGACGGCGGGACCGGCGACTCCACGACCGGCTCGGTCGACGGAAGCCTCTCGGGCTCCTGGGACTACGACGACTACTCGTGGTCGTGGAACTACTCGTCGCCGAGCCGCGTCGTCGTCGAACTCGACGGGCCGGCCGACGCCGACTTCGACCTGTACGTCAACACCGGGACCACGCAGAACGCCTCGCCGGGCGACTACGACTACGCATCACGGTCGACGGACAGTCAGGAGTCGATCACGATCGACGCCCCGGACGACTCGACCGACATGCAGGTCGACGTGGACTCCTACAGCGGTTCGGGCGGCTACACCGTGACGATCACCGAGTACCAGTAAGGAACGCCGAGTGGGAGGCTCCTGGATGTCCCCGGCGAACCGACTCGGCGCCGCCGAGAGTCGTCGGGAGTCGGGGACCACGTCCTCCGAGGGAAACGGACATATCCGCCGCCCGCGATCGGACGGGTATGAGCGATTGGACCGACGCGATCGTCGGCGAGCGGATGACCGTCGACCGCGAGTTCAACGACCGTGTTCGACAGTCGGAGTTCTCGAACCAGGAGTGGGGGCTGATCATGACCGCCGTCGAGTTCGAGATCGAGGACGCCGACGATCCCGAGAGCGCCCGGGTCGTTGCCGACACCTCGAAGCTGCCGCAGATCATGCCCGAGTTGGACAACATCTCCCAGCAGATGGGCGCGATGGCCGGCGGCGGATCCGACGGCGGCTCCTCGAACGGCGCGTTCGGGGAGATCGTCTCCGACATCAAGGACGCCATCCTCGGCGGTGGGGGTGGCGGCGGCGTCGACGACCAGAAACTCGAGGCCGCGGAGCGACTCACGCAGGAGTACGCCGACGAGCTCCAGCGACACCTCGAATCGAAGGGGAAGTTCGACCAGGTCCGGCTCGCGTATCAGGAGTAGGTTCACCTCGCGTACGAGGACGGGTCCCCGGCTCATACTGGGGTAGTCCACGTCGCGGACGGAACGCCGCCGCCGGTCGCTACAGCCGCGCCAGCACCGCGTCAGTCACCTCGCGCGTCGTCGCCTCGCCGCCCAGATCGGGCGTTCGGGGCCCGTCGGAGAGGACGCCCTCGACCGCCGAACGGATCCGCGCGCCGGCGTCGTCGTCGCCGAGCGACTCGACGAGCATCGCGGCCGAGAGGATCGTCGCCGAGGGGTTCGCGACGCCCTCGCCGGCGATGTCCGGCGCGGTGCCGTGGACCGGCTCGAACAGGCCGCGCTCGGACCCCACGTTCGCGGAGGGGAGCAGGCCGAGCCCGCCGACCAGCCCGGCGGCCAGATCCGAGAGCACGTCGCCCGCGAGGTTGGGGCAGACGACCACGTCGAACTGCTCCGGATCGAGACAGACGTGTGTCGCGAACGCGTCCATGAGGACGGTGTCGGCGTCGACGCCCGCCTCGTCGGCCGTCGCGAGCACCGTATCGCGGAACAGTCCGTCCGTCTCGCGCATCACGTTCGCCTTGTGCGCGACGGTGAAGCCGTTCTTCCCCCGTTCCTCGACGTACTCGCACGCGAACTCGCCGAGGCGTCGGGAGGCGGTCTTCGTCACCACGCGCGTCAGCGTCGACACGTCGTCGGTGAGGCGGTCCTCGTGGCCCGCGTACACGCCCTCGGTGTTCTCCCGGAGGAAGACGACGTCCGTCTCCGGTCGGAGCGCGTCGACGCCGGGGTACGCCCGCGCGGGTCGGATGTTGACGAACGAGCCGACGGCCTCCCGCAACGGGAGGATCACGTCCGCGGCCGACTCGCCGGCGGCGCCGAACAGCGTCGCGTCGGCGGACGCGGCCAGTTCGTACGTCTCCGCGGGGAGCGCCTCGCCCGTCTCATCGAGCGTCGCGTCGCCCGCCTCGCCCTCGGTGAACGTGTAGTCGCCGACGGCCTCCAGCACCTCGACGGCCGCGGGAACGACCTCCCGCCCGATGCCGTCGCCCTCGATGACCGCGATCTCGGGGACCTCGCCGCCGTCGCCCCGCCTTGCGTCCGTGGGTTCCGACTCAGTCATCGGTGTACGGCAGGCTGTCGTTGACCGCCTTCGCGCGGTCGAGGTTCGTCCGCATCACCGCGGTCGTGTCCCAGATCCCCTCCAACAGGGCCTCGCGCATCGCGTCGGGCACGTCGCCCTCGACGGCCCTCCCGTCGTAGCGGACGGTCTCGGCGCGCACGTCGACCTCGATGCCGGCGTCGGGGTTCGCCTCGATGAACTCCTGCAGGTCGACGGCGTCCTCGTGGTCGACCGCGAGCGTCGCGATCCCCAGCGACTTGCAGTTGTCCTCGAAGATCTCCGCGAACGACTCGCCGACGATCGCCTCGACGCCCCAGCGCATCAGCCCCTGCGGGGCGTGCTCGCGGGAGGAGCCGCAGCCGAAGTTGTCGTTGACCGCGAGGACGTTCGCGCCCTGGTACTCGTTGAACGGATGGTCGTTCAACTCGCCGTCCGCGTCGCGGCGCTGGTCGTAGAAGGCGTACTCGCCCATGTCGTCGAAGGTCACCGCCTTCAGGAACCGGGCGGGGAGGATCTGGTCCGTGTCGACGTCGTCGCCCCGAAGCGGGACGCCCGTGCCGGCGACGCGCCGGATCGCGGGCACCGCCGCGTCGTCAGTCTCGGGCGCGTCGTCGCCGGCGCTCCCGGGCGCGTCGTCGGTCATCCGTCCACCTCCGCGTCCGCGACCGGTTCGCCCACCTCGTCGGCGGTGTCGAACTCGCGCACGTCGGTCACGGCGCCCTCGACGGCCGCGGCGGCGACCATCCCGGGCGACATCAGGTGGGTACGTCCCTCGGTGCTCCCCTGGCGACCGACGTAGTTGCGGTTCGAGGAGGACGCACAGACCTCGTCGCCCTCCAGCGCGTCGTCGTTCATCGCCAGACACATCGAACAGCCGGCCTCGCGCCACTGGAAGCCGGCGTCCTTGAAGACCTGGTCGATGCCCTCGGCCTCCAGCTTCCGCTTGACCGTGCCGGAGCCGGGCACCGCGAGCGCGCGCACGTCGTCGTCGACCTCGCGGCCCTTCAGCACCTTCGCGGCCTCGCGGAAGTCGGCGACGCGGCCGTTCGTGCAGGTACCGAGGAACGCCACGTCGACCTCGTGTCCCTCCATCGTCTCGCCGGGCGTGACCTCGGTGTGGGCCTGCGCGGATTCGGCCGCGTCGGGGTCGCGCGTCTCGCTCGGCTCCGGCACGGGTTCGTCCACGCCGACGACCTGTTCGGGGTTGGTGCCCCACGACACCTGCGGCGCGAGGTCGTCGGCGTCGACCTCGACCCAGTCGTCGTACTGGGCGTCCTCGTCCGAACGGATGGACTCCCAGTACTCCTTTCGCTCCTCGAACTCGTCGCCCTCGGGGGCGAACTCGCGGCCGCGGAGGTACTCGTAGGTGGTCTCGTCGGGGTTGATGTAGCCCGCGCGGGCGCCGCCCTCGATGGACATGTTGCACACCGCGAGGCGGCCCTCCATGTCGAGGCTCCGGATCGCCTCGCCGCCGTACTCGTACACGTGGCCGACGCCGCCGTCGACGCCGAGTTCGCGGATCACGTGGAGGATCACGTCCTTGGCGCCGACGCCGTCGCCGAGCTCGCCGGTCACCTCGACGCGCCGGACGGCCTTCTTGTCGGCCGAGATGGAACCGGTGGCGAACACGTCGCGGATCTGGCTGGTGCCGATCCCCATCCCGATGGCGCCGAAGGCGCCGTGGGTCGAGGTGTGGCTGTCGCCGCAGACGACGGTCATCCCCGGCTGGACGAAGCCCAGCTCCGGGCCGACGACGTGGGCGATGCCCTGCCGGTCGTCGTCGAGGCCGAAGAAGCGGATGCCCGCGTCCTCGGTGTTGTGTTCCAGGTGGGTGAGCATCTCCTCGGCGCGCTCGTCCGCGAGCGGGCGCTCTCGCCCCTCGCTCGTCGTCGGGACGATGTGGTCGGTCGTCGCGACGGTACGGTCCGGGAACGCGACCTCCATGTCGCGCTCGCGCAGCATTCCGAACGCCTGCGGGCTCGTCACCTCGTGGACGAGGTGGAGGCCGATGAACAGCTGGTCCTGTCCGTTCGGCAGGTCCGCCACCTTGTGGCGCTCCCACACCTTGTCGTACAGCGTTCCTCGGCTCATGGTCACTCCTCCTCGGCGTCGCTGTCGACGTCGTCCCCGCGGGCCCAGACAGCGTTCGCGCTCGTCTCGGGACCCTCGTGATCCACGTCGGAGATGGTGTCGTCGTCGCGGCCGCCGTCGGTCGCGTCGGTCCCGTCTCGGTCCTCAGTCATCGGCGCGTACCTCGGCCTGCTCCTCGTCGGCTGCCGCCTCCGCCTCCTCCCCCTCTCCCCACGCGAACAGCGCGCGCAGGTCCTCGCCCACGTCCTCGATGTCGTGGTTCTTCTCGGCGTCGCGGAGCTGCGTGTAGGAGGGTCGACCGGCCTGGTTCTCGGCGATCCACTCGCGGGCGAAGGTGCCGTCCTGCACCGCCTCCAGCGTCTCCTCCATGTTCTCGCGGACGGAGTCGTCGACGATCTCGTCGCCCTTGACGAGCCCGCCGTACTCGGCGGTGTCGGAGACGGAGTCCCACATCTCGCCCATCCCCCCTTCGTACATCAGGTCGACGATGAGCTTCAGCTCGTTCAGGCACTCGAAGTACGCCATCTCGCGGGAGTAGCCGTTGTCGACGAGCGTCTCGTAGCCGTGCTTCACGAGCGAGGTGACGCCGCCGCACAGCACCGCCTGCTCGCCGAAGAGGTCGGACTCGACCTCCTCTTGAAACGTCGTCTCGATGACGCCCGCGCGGGTGCAGCCGATCGCGTGGGCGTACGCCAGTGCCTCCTCGCGCGCCTCGCCGGTCGCGTCCTGATAGACGGCGAGCAGTCCGGGCGTCCCCTCGTCGTTCTCGTAGTTGCGCCGCACGAGGTGGCCCGGCGACTTCGGCGCGACCATCGTCACGTCGACGCCCTCCTTCGGGACGATCTGGTTGTAGTGGATGTTGAAGCCGTGCGCGAACTGGAGAGTGTCGCCCGGCTCGATGCCGTCCTCGATCGCCTCGTAGACGGCCGGTTGAACGGTGTCGGGGACGAGCACGGAGACGACGTCCGCCTCCGCCGCGGCGACGTCGGGGGTCTCGACGCGCAGGCCGTCGCTCTCTGCGGCCGCGCGAGAGGAGGAGTTCTCCCGCAGGCCGACGATCACGTCGACGCCGGAGTCGTGCAGGTTCTGCGCGTGGGCGTGGCCCTGGCTGCCGTACCCGAGCACGGCCACGGTCTTGCCGTCGATCTGCGAGCGGTCGGCGTCGTCGTCGTAGTATACTTCGGTGTCGAAGGTGGAATCTGAGTCTGTCATCGTTGTCGTGTCTCGTGTGTGTCGTCAGTCGTCGTAGTTGGTGAACTCGTCGTCGTCGGTCGACCCCGCCGAGTGGCCCGGCTCCTCGCCGGGCGTCGTCGGGGAGTCCCCCCGCTCCAGCGCCGTCTGGCCGGTCCGGGCGATCTCGATGATGCCGAACTGGTCGAACGCGTCGATCGCGTCGTCGATCGTGTTCTCGTCGCCGGTGATCTGCACCGTGATGGTGCGCGGCCCGGCGTCGAGCGTCTGCCCGTCGTACATCGAGGTGATCGCGTGGACCTTGTCGGGCTCCTCGCCGCGCACCTTCAGCAGCACGAGCTCGGCGGCGACGGCGTCCTCGCTCAGCTCGCCCACCGCGATGACGGGCGTGAGCTTCGCGAGCTGCTTCTTCGCCTGCTCGATGCCGGCCTCGGTCTCCTCGACGACGAGCGTGATCCGCGAGTGGCCCTCGACGGTCGTCGGACCGACCGTCAGGCTCTCGATGTTGAACTGTCGCCGCCGGAACAGTCCCGCGGCGCGCGCGAGCACGCCGGGTTCGTCCTCGACGAGCGCCGAGACGGTCGCCCGGCGCGTCGGCTCGGGCCCGTGGTCGGGCTCCTTTCGGACGCCGTGTTCGTCGCGACGGCCGGTCGGGTGCGGACGGTCCTCGGGAGTCGGTCCCGCCAACCCCGTCTCGGGCGCGTCGCCGCCGGCGGGACGGGCGTGTTCCGCGATCGGCGACTCCGCCGGGTGGTCGGTGCCACCGTCGGTGGCGGGCTCCTCGGGGGAGCGATCGTCCTCGTCTCCGGGTCGGTCTCCGTCGACGTCGCCGGTCATAACTGGTCCTCCGCGAGCGCGAACTGACCGTTCGCCGCGCCGCTGGCGACCATCGGGTAGACGTTCTCCTCGGGGTCGATGTGGGCGTCGACGACCGAGGGCCCGTCGTAGGCGAGCGCCGCCTCGACGACGTCCTCCACGTCGTCGTACTCGTCGATCCGGAAGCCCTTCGCGCCGAACGCCTCCGCGAGCGTGTCGAACTCCGGCATCCAGTCGTACTGGGAGGCCATGTGGTTGCCCTCGAAGAAGGCGTCCTGCCACTGGCGGACCATCCCGATGTACTCGTTGTTGAGGACGACGACGGTGATGTCGAGGTCCTCGCGGACGGCGACCGACAGCTCCTGGATCGTCATCAGGAACGAGCCGTCGCCCTCGAAGCTGATCACCTCGCGGTCGTCGTCGGCCGCGACGCGGGCGCCGATGGCGCCGGGCAGGCCGTAGCCCATGGTTCCCAGGCCGTGCGAGGAGACGAAGGTGCGCGGCTCGCGGTACGTCCAGTACTGGGCGGCCCACATCTGGTGTTGGCCGACGCCGGTGGTCACGTACGCGTCGTCGTCCATCGCGGCGTCGAACGCCTCGACGACGAACTGCGGCTTCACCGGCTCGTCGGGGTCGATGGCGTAGTCCATCGGGTACCGCTCGCGCCACTCGTCACACTGGGCGCGCCACGACTCGGTGTCGGGGGCGTCCCCGTAGCCGATGGCGGCGTCGAGCTGGTCGAGGACCGTCGCGGCGTCGCCGACGACCGGGTAGTCAGCGTGGACGTTCTTCGAGATCTCGGCGGGGTCGATGTCGACGTGGACGACCTCCGCCTCGGGGGCGAACGTGTCGACGCCGCCGGTGAGGCGGTCGTCGAAGCGTGTCCCCACGGCGATCAGGCAGTCGGTGTGCGTGATCGCCATGTTGGCGTAGCCGGTGCCGTGCATGCCCGCCCACGAGAGGCAGAGGTCGTCGTCCTCGGGGAAGCTCCCGATGCCGGGCATCGTCGTCACGACCGGGATCTCGAACTCGCGGGCGAACGCCCGCGCCTGCTCGGTCGCGTCGCCCTTGATAACGCCGCCGCCGAACAGACAGAGGGGGCGCTCGGCGTCCTGAATCGCGCGCGCGGCCGCCTCGACCTGCTCCTCGTCGGCCTCGAGGTCGGGGACGGCGCGATCCGGCGCCGTGGGCTCGCCGACCGGACGGTCGGTCTCGCCGAAGGTCACGTCCTTCGGCAGGTCGACCAGGGTCGGCCCGGGTCGGCCGGTGTTCGCGAGCGCGAACGCCTCGCCGACGGTGCTGCCGACCTCGTCGGAGTCGCTCGCGAAGTAGTTGTGCTTCGTGATAGGCGCGGTGACGCCGACGGTGTCGGTCTCCTGGAAGGCGTCGGAGCCGACCATGTCGGAGGGCACCTGCCCCGTCAGCGCGAGCATCGCGTCCGAGTCCATCGACGCGTCGGCGATGCCGGTTACGAGGTTCGTCGCGCCCGGTCCCGAGGTCGCCATGCAGACGCCTGGGTCGCCGCGGACGATGCCGTAGGCGTCGGCGGCGTGGACGGCACCCTGCTCGTGGGCCATCGTCACGTGGTCCACCGTCGACGCCGACAGCGCGTCGTACACGGGCATGATCGCCCCGCCCTGCACGCCGAAGGCCGTCTCGACGCCCGCGGCTTCGAGCGCGGCGACGACCGCCTCGGCGCCCGAGCCGGGCGCGCGCGTCGCGGCCTCCTCGCGTGCCGCGGCCTCCTCCTCGGCCGTATCCGTGCCGTCCGCCGCCTCGGGTCGCTCCTGTTCGTCGTCGGTTCGCCCCTCGGCGTCGCCCCCCTCGGGCGACGCGGCGTCGGGGGTCGCTGGCTCGCTCATCGTCGGTGTCCTCCGTCCGTGTGTGTCATTCGTTCGCGGTCGGTGATCGCTGGTCGCTGGTCGGTCGCCGTCGATACGTGTCTCGGGCGTCGTCGGTACGTCGGTCGGGTTGGGGTGATATGGGGGCGCTTACGCCCCTACGATACCCGCGATCCCGGCGAGAAGGGCGACGACGCGCTCGGCGGACGCCGGGCGAACGGCGGTCGGCGCGGGTCGCGTCGTCATCTCGCCGCGAGGTATCCGCTCGGCACATATAACCGTGACGCGGATGGCAACGATTGCGGCCCGCCGGCGGTGCCGGCGATCGCCCGTCGGCGTCGCACCCGTGGCCGGTCAGACGCGCGCCTCCCGCTCCCGGTCGTCCTCGGGGTCGTCCATCTCGGCCACGCCCTCCTCGCGGGCGAACCGGCGCACGTCCGACATGGTCACGCGTCCCTCGGCGCCGGCGTCCTTCACGCGGCGGGTGATGGCGCGCACCTCCGACTCCGTGGGGTCGAAGCCGGCGTCGGTCAGCCGCTCGCGGACCGAGTGGGTGCCGGTGTGTTTCCCCATCACGAGTTCGCGGGTCGCGCCGACCATCTCGGGGGTCATGACGCCCGGCTCGAACGTGTCGCTGTTCTCGATGACGCCGGCGGCGTGGATGCCGGACTCGTGGCTGAAGGCGTTGCGCCCCACCACGGGCTTGTTCGGCGGCACCGCGATGTCGCTAGCCTGCTCGACCATGCGCGACACCTCCGTGATCATGGTCGTGTCGACGCCGGTGTCGGCGTCGTACAGCGACTCGGCGGCCATGACGACCTCCTCGAGCGCGGCGTTTCCGGCGCGCTCGCCGATGCCGTTGACCGACACCTGCACCTGGTCGGCGCCGGCCTCCACGCCGGCCAGCGCGTTCGCGCCGGCCAGCCCGAAGTCGTCGTGGGTGTGGACGTCGACGCCGGCGTCGGTGTGGTCGGTCACGACCTCGATCAGGTCGCCGAAGCGTCGCGGCGTCGCCACCCCGCAGGTGTCGGGGATGTTGATCCAGTCGACGCCGACCTCGTCGACGGCCTCGATCACCTCGACCAGGAACGACTCCTGTGTTCGGGTGGCGTCCATCGGGGAGAACATCACCTCCGCGCCCGAGTCCTTGGCCATCTCGACGGCCTCGACCGCCCGCTGTTTCACCTCCTCGCGGGTGGCGTGCATCGAGTCCTCGATCTGTACGTCGCTCGTGGAGACGAACGTGTGGATCATCCCGACCCCCGAGTCGATGGCGGCCTGAATGTCCTTCTCGACCACGCGGGCGAGCCCGCAGACGGTCGTGTCGGTCGACTCCGCGATGTCGCTGACGGCCTCGAACTCCGCGTCGGAGTTGACCGGGAAGCCCGCCTCGATGACGGACACGCCCAGCTCGTCGAGCGCCGCGGCTATCTCTCGTTTCTCCTCGTAGTCGAACGACGTGCGCGGCGACTGCTCGCCGTCGCGAAGCGTCGTGTCGAAGATACGGACAGAATCGAACTCGTCAGTTGCACTCAGTGTGCCCTGGAAGAACCCGTTCCGCCGGACTGGTTACCGACGAGTCCTGATTATGGGACATCATCCCATGGGAGGAGAGAGCTCATTGTAAAGCGTTGTGGTCGGACAGGTCGCCGCCGCCGCGACGATCCGTTGCGACCGTTCGATCGGACCGTGATCGCATGACTGCGTCGACTACCCATCGAACACTATTCTTAGTACCTCCTAATACACATGGTATTGACGGATGGAGGGATCTGCGTCGTCGGACCGACACCCGATACGGGAGGGTCGCGCTCGCGAGAACCGGGCCCGGTGGAGTCGAACAGAACTCCGACCGCGGACCGAACCCTTTTGAAAGCACACGCCGTGGGCCGCGATATGAGCGATTTCGGGCTCGACCTCCGCGACGCGGAGGAGATGATCGAGTCGGAGGGGACGGTGGGGGACGTGGTCCTCGGGGTGCTCGACGGGGAGACCGAGCCCGAGCACTGGGTGCGCAACGTGGAGTACGGCAACGTGCTCGTGCTCGCCGTCGACGGGGACCTGAACGAGCGGGCCGCCGGCTTCGCGCGCGAAGTGAAGGACATGGGCGGGGAGCTGACCCACTTCCGGGGCTTTCTCGTCGTCTCCCCGCCGGGCGTCGACGTCGACACCGAGAAGTTGAGCTGAGCGTTCGCGGCCGTTCTCGGGGCTCGGACCCGTCAGGCGACGACCCCGGGAAGCGGTCGGTGCACAAGTTGGCCCCGGTACACGTTGAAGAGCCCTCATGACACCTATGTTCGTCCGACCGGAAGGGATCGAACGTCGACGGGATTCCGATGATCGAGCGCATTTGGCACGGATGGACGACCCCGGAAAAGGCGGACGAGTACGAGCGGCTCCTGAGAGAGGAGATCGTTCCGAGCTTCGCTGACAAGGACATAGACGGCTATCGTGGGTTTCGGATGTTGCGTCGGTCACACCCGGAGGAGGTCGAGTTCGTCACGATCATGCGGTTCGAATCGATCGACTCGGTGAAGGAGTTCGCGGGCGAACGGTACGAGGACGCTCACGTGCCTCCGGAGGCCCGTGAAGTACTCGCGAGGTTCGACGAGCACGCTCAGCACTACGAGGTGAGAGAGCAGGTAGAGTACTAGACGGGACAGCTCATCGCTACCTGCATGACGCTGAGACCTCCGGGGCGTCCGTGAACCGACTCCTCGGGACGGCCTCGGTCGATTCGGTGAACATCACCAGTCCGGAGATCGGGACGGCCCGTGGATCCTCACCGCACACCTTCCCGAGGAGCTTCGACGTACTGGACATCGGTCAGGTCGTGAGGGGACCAGCCTTCCCCTCGACCCACAGCGTCGTCCGGAGAATATCGACCACGGTCAACAGGAGCGAGTCGACGCCACCAACGGGGTAGATCGGATTCACGGCGCCCACCTGCCGACGGTAGTCTTCGAGTCGGCTCGGACGTCCCTGATTTCTATCCGGTGAGACTCGCCCGGGGGGCGACCGTGACTTCGCACAGGGTGATGATCTAAAACGGGTGGTGCCGTCGGTCGATCGATTACGCGCTCGCCATCCGACGGCAACTCTCGGCGCACTCCCGGAGGACCTCCGCACAGGTTCGGCAGTGGTCGGCGTCGTGGCGCTCGCACTCGTCGGCGCACTCCTCACACGCGTCGGCACAGACTTCGGCGAGCTGACCGCTGTAGTCCGAGCTCCTGGCCATGAACCGGGCGTGCATCGACGTGAGATCGGCGACGTCCCGGCAGAGTCGGGCGCACTCCTCCGTCTCCTCGCTCCCGAGGCACTCGTCGGCACACCATTCACAGACCTCGGCGGCCTCGTTACAGTTCTCGATGCATTCGCGTTGTTCGTCGCTCAGACTGTCGATCTTCGAAACTGTTTCTGTGAGGGACATTCCACTCGAGGGGTGGCTTGACAGTTGAATAACCGATTAGCTTGCACCTGCAGGGGCTTGTCTCCGATGTTGAACTGCTACCGTGGTCGTCCCGAACTATACGAAACAATATCTGCTTCCGACCATCGGCGATGGGAGGCTCGCTGGACCCTGACTGTCTCGAGCGGCGGGTGCGGTGAACAACTTGTGAGTAGCTACACGGTTACGGACACATCGGTCCGGGATTCCCTCTCCCGAGGTCGCGTTCTCCCGCGTTTCGCGCGTGCCGGATACGATGCGTTCCGTACGTCCTCGACCGCGACGTGCCGACGGCCGTGGTCGGTCGGTCCGTCGCCCCCGTCTCCGCTGTCGCCGTGCCCGTCCACGGTCACTGTGTCGCCTTCTCCGAACTCACATCCCCGTCCGCGGGCACCAACACGAGGTGGTGGCCGTCGGGGTCGTACAGCTCGACCGAGCCGTCGGGCGCCTCTTGCACCGTCACCGACGGGAGATCGCCGTACGCGTGGTCGGCGACGGCGGCGGGTTCGTGCACTCGAACCGTCAGATCGACGTGGACGCCGCCGCGGGCGTCGGCGAGCCCCAACTGCGGCTCCCACAGCTCGACGTCGAACTGTCGGTCGGCCCCGGTGGGACCGCGCATCCGAACCCGCCGCCGCTCGTCGCCGCGGTCGACCGCCGAGAAGCCCAGCGCCGACCAGCAGTCGCTCGCGAGGTCGACGTTCGCCACCTCCAGCACCACCTCGAAGACCCCGACGAGACCGGTCCCGGTCCCGTCGGGAGCCGTCCCGCCGATCTCGGGCGCGTGACCGTCGTCGTCCTCGAGGTACAGCGAGCGGAACGAGCCGAAGTCGATCTCCGGGGCGTCCGAGAAGCGGGCGCGCCAGGCGGGGTACTCGCGGGTGGGGGTCTCGAACGCGAAGTGCGTGTGGAGGCCGCCGCGCGGGACCGAGTCCGGCCGGCGGAGCACGAGCTCGGTTCCGCCGACCTCGAAGGCGCACTCGGATGCGGTTCGACGGGTCGGGACCAGTCCGAACGTGTCGGCGTACCACGTCGCCGCGCGCCCGAGGTCGGTCACCTCCAGCGCGAGCGACGCGAGCGCCGGCCGCGGCTGCGTCGTCGCGGGTCGCGTCGTCATCTCGTCCGCCCCTCCGGCGGCACCCCACTTAAGCCCGCGGCGCTCATGTCACCGTCCATGCCGATGAAAGGCTCCGGCGACGCCGACCTCGCGGTGATCGACGAGTTCGAGGGCGGCGTCGGCTGGATCGCCCACCCCGACGAGACGATGGAGCGCGCGAGCCACGCCCTGTCGGTCGACGGCGACGTATGGGTACTCGATCCGGTGGACGCCGAAGGCGTCGACGACCTCCTCTCGGACCTTGAGGGGGAGGTGGCCGGTACGGTCGTCTGTCTCGACCGACACAAACGCGACGCCGCGGCGGTCGCGACCCGCCATGACGTGCCCGTGTACGTGCCCGACTGGATGACCGGCGTCGCCACGAAGCTCGACGCGCCCGTCGAGCGGTTCGGGCGCGAGCTCGGCGGGTTGCAGGCGGTCACGGTTCGCGACTCGTCGATCCCGCCGTGGCAGGAGGTCGGCCTGTACGACGAGGACGGCGGCACGCTGTACGTCCCGGAGTCCGTCGGCGCCTCCTCGTACATGCGCACGGGTGCGGAGACGCTCGGCGTGCACCCGATGCTCCGGCTGTTCCCGCCGCGCCGCGCGCTGTCCGGGCTGGACCCCGAGCGGGTGCTGTGCGGTCACGGCGCCGGCGTCATGGCGGACGCCGGACGCGAGCTCGCGGCGGCGCTCGACAGCTCGCGCGGGAACGCGCCGGGACTGTACGCGAAGGCCATCGGGCAGCTCCTCGGGTGAGCGTTCCGCCGTGAGTCCCACAGCCGGCGGAGGCGGCGCCGCCGACGCCGTGGGCGGCCCGGACGACGACGTGCCCCACACCGACCCAGCGGCCGTCCACATCACCGCCGACCTGCTCGCCCTGCTGGTCGAGCGCGCGGCGGACGCCGACCCGGAGGCGGAGAACGTCGTGCTGGACGCGACGCCCGCGGGCGAGTTGGTCGACCCGCCCGCGGATCTGGACCCGTCGACGCCCGTGCTCACGCACTTCTACTTCCCGGCCGCCGCCGGTTCCGTCTCGGCGGTCTTCGGAATGGATCTGGGACGGCCGCCGGGGCGCGCGCGGTTCCTCTCGCACCCCCGCGGCGACCGGCGGCTCACGGAGGAGGACGACCTCGCGGCCGCGGTGCTGGTGGCGGTGCCGCCGTACGACTCCGACGACGTGACCGCGTACGACCGCCGGGGCCGGCGGCGGGAGCTGGCCGTCGTCGACGCGCATCCGCCCGAGGAGGGGATCGAGGAGTGACTACGTAAGGAAAGCGTGGACGGACCGGATCGAACGTTGCGACCGCGATCTACTCCAGGTAGCCGAGGTCGCGGAGTTGCTCCGTGATCTCCTCGAACTGGGCCTCCGACAGCGACCCCTGCTTCTGGTGTTGGATCACGATGCTTCGGAGGAGAAACCGCACGAGATCCGAGGTCGACGAGAAGCTCGTCCCCTCGAGCGTCTCATCGACGCGCTCGGCGAGGTCCTTCGGGATGGAAACGGTGGTGTAGTCAGTCATGGGTCGGAGGAGGAACGCCCGACCGATAAGCGCGACGGAGCCGACGGCGGCGACGGCGACACCGGGAGGGACGACTCGTCGCGGCGCACCGCCTCGCGTCCGCGGGCCCGTCCGCTTTAGTCCCCGGGGCGGCAACGCGGCGTAATGGCAGCCAGACCGCCGCAGGGGGACACGGAGGAGCCCGAATCCATCGAGTTCGGCATCGCGGCGCTGGACGCGCGCCTCGATCGAGCCGGCGTGCAGTTTCCGGCGACGACGGAGGAGTTGATCGCGTCGATGGGGAACACCGGCGTCCCCTACGACGCCGCGGGCAACACGCTCGACCTGGCGGAGGTGCTCCGCGAGCTCCCCGAGGAGCGGTTCGAGACCGAGCGGGACCTCCTCAATCGCCTCCATCCGATCTTCGAGGACCGCAGACGCAGCGGCGCGGGATCACTGCTCGGGCGGGTCCGCTCGATCCTGCCCTTCTGAGTCGTCCGGAACGTCGGCGTTCCCCGATCGGCTGTCCGCGGCCTCGGCGGGATCGAACTCCCGTTCGAGCGCCTCGACCCGGTCGAGCGTCTCCCCGTGGAGCGTGACGACCAGGTCGGAGAGCACGCCGAAGATGAGCAACTGTACGCCGAGGATGATTCCGACGCCCGCGACGAGCGCGAGGACGTTGTGGGAGATGCCGTTGACGAACCAGTCGTAGGCGACGTACGCGGCGATGAACGCGCCAGCGAACCCCGATACCGCCCCCGCGCTCCCGAAGTAGAACAGCGGGTTCGAGGTCTTCGCCTGCCGGTAGATCGCCATCAGGATGATCCCCCCGTCGCGCACTGGGTGGAGGTTCGTGTTCGAGCCGTCCGGACGCGGGAGGTACGTGATCGGGACGACCGACGTGCGGACGCCGTGGCGCGCGCACTCGACGGCCAACTCCGTCTCGATGCCGAAGCCGTCGGACGAGAGGCGGAGCCGCCGGAAGGAGTCGACGGTGAAGGCGCGGTACCCCGAGAGAATGTCGCCGTAGTCCTCGCGGTGAATGATCGAGAACAGTCCGTTGAAGATCCTGTTGCCGATGCGGTTCAGCCCGGTCATCGCGTCCTCGTGCATGTCCGCGAAGCGGTCGCCGATGACGTGCTCCGCGGTGCCGCTTCGGAGCGGTTCGAGCATGGCGTCCGCGTCGCTCGCCCGGTAGGTACCGTCGGCGTCCGCCATCAGGACGTAGTTCGCGGTGACGTGCTCACGGACGGCCTCGCGGATCGCTTGGCCCTTGCCCGACCCCGACTGGACCTCGACTCGCGCACCCGCGTCGCGGGCGTGCTCACGGGTGTCGTCCGTCGAGCCGCCGTCGATGACGAGGACGTCCTCGAAGCCGTGCTCGCGGAAGTCCGTGACGACGTCCGCGACGGTGGCCGCCTCGTCGTAGGTGGGGAGGAGGACGCAGACGTCGTCGGTCATGTGTGTGAGATGGAGTGGGTGGCGAGTTAGGGGTTTCGGGAGCGACCATCTTCCCGTAGCTTCGGGACGGGCGGTCACCACAACGGGCGTCCCGATTCAGGCGAGGGCCTCGAGGATGTCCCGTTACCGACGTGTCGCTGCCTCGAAGTCGTAGTCGCACATGATCTCTGCTCGACCTCGACGGCTAACCTCGACGAGATCGTCCCGGTCGAGGATCGTGGTGACATCGTCCCCAATGACCTTGGGAGACGGATCGGTCATGAGAAATCCCGTTTCCCCTCCCTGACCACGTCCGGGACGCCGGAAACGGGTGTCGCGTACACGGGGGTCCCACAGGCGAGCGATTCCAGGATGGTCGTTGGAAACCCCTCGGTCGGGTCGGACGGAAGGACGAGCAGGCGCATCTGGTTCAGTTCCGCAGGGACGTCATCGTGATCGACCCAGCCGGCAAAGCTGACCCCGTCTGTCGTCGTCGCGGCCTCCAGTTCCTTCAGCAGTGGACCGTCACCGATGACTCGGAACTCGGTCGACTCGGGGAGCTTCTCTGCCGCCGCTAGGAGCGCTCGGACATTCTTTTCCTCGTCCAGCCGACCAACGAATCCGACGACCTCCGTGACTCGAACGGTACGCTCACATCGAACGCGTCGGTATCCACGTACCGTGCGCCGTTCGGGTACAGCTTCCCATCGAAACGTGTCAATCCAAGTTCGGAGGCCATCGACGGCGTGTACGTAACGATCGCGTCAGCGGCACGGTAGCACATCCTCTCAAGTGCCGGACGAGTCCGGCCAGCGTCCGAGCCAACGGCGCCGGCATCCGCTGTTCCCAGTTCAATCGGAGTGTCAGCGGAACGTCCCCCCGTGGTTCGACGACAATCTTCTTCGCGATCACCTTCGCGAACAGGACGGGAATGAGATACGAGGTGGCTCCAAAGAACAGGATGACATCCACATCACGCTCGTGGGTTCGTGCTGACATCCGAAACTGGTTGCGCAGGAAGTGGTACACGGCGGTGAAGACGTTCGATTGACCGGCCCCGTACTCGGATACCTCGAAAACTGGGTGATCGTCCCAGATCGACGAGTTCTCCGGGAGGTCAGCGGTCACTAAGGAGACGGTTGTGTTCGCGGAGAGAACGTTCATTATAGTCCGTGTCGCGTTCTCTCCAGCCTGATTGAGCGGATGTGTCACGACACAGACGCCGGGAAGCGAGTTCACGCCGTCGACGTCTTCGAAGCCGTCGGCAGTCGAGTCGCCGGCCGAGCTATTCTCATCCCCCATTATCAGCCCCACTTGGCGATACCGTACACGTACCCACAGCCGACCGCTCCAGTTAGCAGCAACAACATTACTAGCTGTTGTACCTTTGGACTGGAGGGGTCACGGAACAAGCGAAAGAGGCGGTTCGGGACGTACTCCCTCACCAGATCGCCGAGGAACTCGCCCTCCTCGTCGCCGGAGTCGGACACGAACTGTTGCATCCCACGCTTGGAGTACCCCTGCCAGAACGCCCGGTCAAGCAGCCACAAGGGGTCAGTTCGATACTCGAACACCTTGTGACCGACGGTCGCATCCGGGTTGTACCAGACGCTCGTTCCGTACTTGTTGCGGAGACGCGCACACAGTTCCGTCTCGCCGCCCTGCAGGTTCTTATCGCCCTTTCTGCCCCCGACTTCGGTGTCGAATCCCCCGAGGTCGAGGAACGCCTCTCTGTCGAAAGAGATATTCGAGCCGAACGTGTTCCGGACCGGACCGGGCCCCTCGGCGAACCCCCGATGTGTCACACCGACGAGCCAGAAGAACTCCTCGGGGAGGAAGGAGGGCCGCCCCGCAACCCATTCGGCGGTCATTTTCCCCCCGACTGCGACGACGTCGTGCGCCTCGTAGCTCTCGACGAGTTTCTCGATCCAGTGGCCGTCCGCCACGGCGTCGTCATCAATGAAGGCGACCACGTCGCCATCCGCGAGTTCAGCGCCGGTGTTCCGGCTCTCCAACAGACCTACGTTCCGGTCGTTACAGTGGCTAAGGACCTCGTGTCTGTCTCCGTACTCATCGTTCACCATGTCGTACACGTCGTCGTTTCCGTCGACGACGACGACCAGCTGAACCTCCTCGTACGATTGGTCGAGGACACTGTCCGCCGCCTCGCGGAAGTCCTCGAACATCGACTCGGCATACGTACAGAGGACGACGGAGACTTGCACGCCGGCCATCAGAACGGTCTGTGGCTTACGTGTTATGCATTTTAACGGCGACGTGGGCGACCACTTCACAAGGCTTATCCTCGTTTTCCAAGTCCATCGATGCAATGAGTCGAAGCGACAGCGACACAACCCCGGACGGCGGAAGCTCCGCTACCACCGTTCCGGGCCTCGACTACTCCTTCGCGGGGAAGTCACCGACTGACATCCTCGGTGACTTCTATCACATCCCGGCGCTGCTGACGATCGTCGTGTTCATGCTGTGGGTCCGCCTCCAGTCCTACGGCAACTTCATCCGGGACGGGGAGGTGTATTTCAACGGCAACGACGCGTGGTACCACCTCAGACAGGTCCGGTACACCGTCGCAAACTGGCCCTCCACGATGCCGTGGGACCCGTGGACGTACTATCCCTTCGGGACCAACTCCGGCCAATTCGGTACCCTCTACGACCAACTTGTCGCGGCCGCGGCCCTCGTCGTCGGTCTCGGATCTCCCTCCGAGGTGCTCGTTGCCAAGACCCTCCTCGTCGCGCCAGCGGTCTTCGGCGCACTCGTCGCGGTCCCCACCTATCTCATCGGGAAACGCCTCGGAGGTCGCCTCGCAGGCCTCTTCGGCGCGGTCATCCTGATGCTCCTGCCTGGAACGTTCCTCCGTCGCGGACTCGTCGGCTTCGCCGACCACAACATTGTGGAACCGTTCTTCCAAGCGTTCGCTGTCGTCGCGCTCATGGTCGCGCTCTCGGTCGCCCAGCGTGACCGACCAATCTGGGAGTTCGTCCAAGCCAGCGAGTGGGACGAACTGAAGCCCACAATCATCTGGAGTTCGCTCGCGGGCGTCGCAATAGGGCTGTATCTGTGGACGTGGCCACCAGGTGTTCTCCTTCTTGGTATCTTCGCCGCGTACGTCGCGTTCCAGACTGTCTCCGACTACGCGGGCGACCGTTCTCCGGACCACGTCGCGTTCGTTGCGGTCGTCTCGATGGTCGTCGCCGCGCTGATGGCCCTCCTCAAGTTCGAGGAAGCGACGTTCTCCCCGACCGCAATGAGCCTCATCCAGCCCGCCTTCGCACTCGCGACCGCCGCGGGCGCCGTCTTCCTCGCGTTCCTCGCCCGCCAACTCGACTCCCGTGAGTTCGAGGACGACCGCCTGAACGACCACGCGTTCGCGGGGATCGTCGGTATACTCGGCGCAGTCGGCATCCTCCTCGTCATCTTCGTCGAGGCGGCGCCGTTCACGACGATCGAGAGCAACCTCCTCCGATTCGTCGGCTTCTCATCTACAGCGACGGCGCGCACCATCGGCGAGGCGCAGCCGCTCCTCCAATCCGGCCTCGTCCAGTACTACGGCGGATTTGGCGTCGTACTCGCTGAATACGGCTTCGCGTTCATCACCGCCCTCGCAGCAGCCGTCTGGATGCTCGTCAGGCCGCTGTGGAAGCGCGGCACCACGAGCGATTACTACTACCTCGCCGGCTCGGCGTTCGTCGTTCTGTTCGTGTTCGTCGGAGCGCCGATCTTCAACGACCTCTCGAGGGGCCTCGGTCTTAACCCGCAGGTGGCGGGCCTGACGCTCGTCGCACTGCTCGTGTTCGGCGCGGCCGCACGCGTCCGCTACGACGCCGAGCTCCTGTTCGTGTTCGTGTGGGCGGCGTTCATCACCGCGGCGGCGTTCACGCAGGTCCGCTTCAACTACTACCTCGCCGTCGCCGTCGCGGGGCTGAACGCCTACTTCCTCCGGGAGATCCTCGCGATCATCGGGATCGACTTCTCGGCGGACCTCTCGATGCCGGACATCGAGACGTATCAGGCAATTGCAGTTGTTCTCACGGTGCTGGTCGTCCTCGGCCCAGTGCTCGTCGTCCCGCTGACGCTCGGAAACACCGGACAGACGTCCATCGATCGAACTAACACGGCCATCGGCGTCGGCAACAGCACCGGCCCGGGCGCGGTGACCATCTGGGACGAGAGCCTGCAGAAGATGAACAGCAACACACCCGCCGAGGGGAACCTCGGCGGCGCCGGCAACGCGGACGACCTCGACTACTACGGCACCTATCAGCGGCCCGCCGAGAGCGACTACGACTACCCGGAGGGTGCCTACGGCGTGATGTCGTGGTGGGACTACGGCCACTGGATCACCACGCGCGGCGAGCGGATCCCGCACGCGAACCCGTTCCAGCAGGGCGCCTCTTCGGCGGCTGAGTACCTCCTCTCGCCCAGCGAAGAGGAAGCCGAGGAATCGCTGCGCGAGATCGACGACGACGGCGAGGCCGAGGACATGCGCTACGTCATGGTCGACTGGCAGATGGTCACGGTCGGCTCGAAGTTCGGCGCGCCCGTCGTCTTCGACGACGACACGAACGCGTCGGACTACTACGAGCCGACGCTGCGCGCCCAACAGACGCAGCAGGGCACGCGCTACGGCGTCGCCTTCCAGGACAAGAAGCAGCGCTACTACCAGAGCATGATGGTGCGGCTGTACAGGTTCCACGGCAGCCGCGCCGACCCGACCGTGAACACGCTGTTCGGCGAGCGCGTGGTCGTGTTCGACTACGACACCGTCGCCGCCGAGGACGGCACCACCTACAAGGTGCTGCCGCAGGGCGAGAACGCGACGGCGGTGCGGACGTTCGCCAACGAGAGCGCCGCACAACAGTTCGTCGAGGAGGACGGCACCGCCCAGATCGGCGGCGTCGGATCGTTCCCGCGCGAGTCCGTGCCCGCCCTGGAGCACTACCGGCTCGTGAGCACGTCCGAGACCTCGGCGTACTCCTCCAGCCAGTACCAGCGGACGGTGCTGCGGGAGTCGCAGTCGCTCGGCCTGCGCCCGTCGCTGCTGCAGAAGACGCAGCCGCAGTGGGTGAAGACGTTCGAGAAGGTGCCCGGCGCGACCGTCGAGGGTGACGGCGCCGACCCCAACGAGACGGTCACCGCGACCGTCGAGATGCGGGTTCCCGAGGGTGGCTCCGGCGGCAACGCCTCGACGTTCACCTACGAACAGCAGACGACCGCGAACGAGGACGGCGAGTTCGAGTTCACCGTCCCCTACTCGACGACCGACTACGACGAGTACGGACCCGAGAACGGCTACACCAACGTGAGCGTCCGCGCGACGGGCGCGTACACTGTCACCGGCGAGGCCGAGAGCAACGAGTCGGCGTTCATCGTCCGCAATCAGGGGACGTTCAACGTGAGCGAGGGCGCCGTCAACGGCGACACCGACGAGACGGTGACGGTGACGCTCGACGAGGAGGTCCTCCGCGCGCCCGAGGGTGCACAGAACGGCTCCGAGACCGACAACACGACCGACGGCTCCGACAACACGAGTTCGCTTCCCGCGGAGTTCGACTCGCTGGAGGGCCTCGACTCGATCGACGACGGCTCGACCGGCGGGGGCGTGGGCGACGGGACGCTGTCGGGAACGGACACGACGGACGAGGCCGCGCCGTCGATCCGCGCTCCGACCCGCCGCACCGTCGCGCCGTAGATGACGGACCCCGGAAGCGATGACGCGATCGGATCCGCGGACGCGACGGACCCGGGGACGACGGCTGACGGAACCGAGACATCCGACGGGAGCCCGACGGCCGACGCGACCCTGATCGAACGCGACGAGGGACCGCTCGGCACGTACCTCCGGGGCGTCGCGATGGGGACTGCGGACGCCGTTCCGGGCGTCTCCGGCGGAACGATCGCGTTGATCACCGGGATCTACGACCGCCTCATCGCCGCGATCACGGCGGCCTCCCCGGCGCTCGCGCGTCGAGCGCTCGACGGGCTCCTCGGTGACCGCGACCAGCTTCGCGAGGTCTGGACCGACGTCGACGGCGCCTTCCTGCTCGCGCTCGGCGCGGGGATCGCCACCGCGATCCTCACGGTGACCCGCGCGCTCCACGTCGCGCTGGAGACGGCTCCCGTGCTCACCTACGGGTTCTTCTTCGGACTCATCGGCGCGTCGGCGGTCGTACTCAGGGACGAGTTCCGCGCGGACTCTCCAGCCCGGATCGCCGCGGCTGTCGCCGGGATCGTTCTCGCGTTCGTCGCCTCCGGGCGCGCGTCCGCGGCGCTCGGCGAGACCGCGCTCGCGACGTTCCTCGCCGGGGCGGTCGCGGTGAGCGCGATGATCCTCCCCGGGATCTCCGGGTCGCTCCTGCTGGTCATCCTCGGCCAGTACGAGCGCATGACTGAGGCGCTGTCCCTCTTCGTCGACGCGCTGTTGGCGTCCGTGACCGGCGGGCCGACGGCGACGGTCGTCGAAACCGGCGTCCCGGTCGTCGCGTTCCTCGCGGGCGGCGTCGTCGGACTGTTGACCGTCGCGCACGCGGTGCGAGCGGCACTTGCGGCCCGTCGCGAGGCGACGCTCGCGTTCCTCATCGGCCTCATCGTGGGCGCGCTCCGAGCCCCGGTCACCCGCGTCGGCGAGGAGGTCGCCGCGTGGACCGCGACGGTCGCCGGAGAGTTCGCCGTCGCGGCTGCGTTCGGGGCGCTCCTCGTGGTGGGCGTCGACCGCCTCGCCGGCGGCGTCGACCTGGAGTGAACGGGCCGACCGCGACCCGCGGGCGTTTTGTCTCCCCACCGTTCAGAACCGGTATGAGCGACGACGACGTCGCCGCGGCGGACGATCTGAGCGCGATGGACGAACGGGAGGCGGTACGCGAGGTGACCGTCCGCGCGTCGGGCCACGAGCACGTCAGCGCCGAGCACGCGAGCACCTTCGAGGTGACGAGCGACGACTGGCTCACCCCCGCGGGCGACTGCATCCTCGCGGTCGAGGCGGACACGACCCCCGCCGACGTGCCGCGCTCGTTCGTCGATGCGTGCCGCTCCCGGACCGCGACGATCACCGCAGAGTTCCGCGCCGCCGACGCGACGGAGACGGTGACGGGGCACGGCCACCCCGACCTCTCCTACGAGGGCGACCGGAGCATGGTCGGTCGGACGAGCGACCACGTCGACGAGCGAACGATCATGATCGGGGCAGACAAGGCGGCCGCGGAGTTCGACCGGCGACTCGTAACCGCGCTCGAACGGGGCGCGCCGCTGACGGTGACGCTGCGCGTCGAACCGTAGCCGGCGGCCGTTGCGAACTGCGAGGATCGATCGCGTTCACGGACCGCGCGGGCGACGGTTCTTGTACGATGCCGACCCATCACGTGGCGTGCGCGACGACGAACCGGCCGAGAACATCAGCGGTGGCGACGCCGGCGGCGGCCGTCCGACGGCGTTCGAGGGGTCCGAGGATCCCGACACGCGCGCGGAGGCCGTTGTCGACGCCCTCGGCGACCTGTACTGGCGGAAGGCGTACGGCGGACAGGACGCGTTCGAGTGTCTCGTCCGGACGATACTCTCACAGAACACCAGCGACAAGGCGAGCCAGCCGGCCCACGACGCGTTGATGGCGCGATACGGACCGGAGGCCGAAGGGACGGCCACGAGGGACGGCGACCTCGCGGCGTCGCTCGCGACCGCCGCGCGGGACGAGCTCGCCGAGACCATCTCCGGGGCGGGCCTGTACAACGTGAAGTCCGAGCGGATACTCGCGCTCGCCGAGCGGGTCCTCGAGGAGTACGGCGGCGCCGACGGGTTCGACGCGTTCGTGCGCGAGGAGGACCCCGCGACCGTCCGCGAGACCCTCCTCGATATGGACGGCGTCGGCCCCAAGACGGCGGACTGTGTGCTCCTGTTCGCGGGTGGCCGGGGAGGCGTCTTCCCCGTCGACACGCACGTCCACCGGATCGCGCGTCGAATGGGACTGGCTCCGGCGGACGCCGACCACGAGGGGGTCCGCGAGGCGCTGGAGGCGGCCGTTCAGCCCGAGAAGTGCGGCTTCGGTCACACGGCGATGATCCAGTTCGGCCGCGAGCGCTGCACCGCCCGCGAGCCGGCGTGTCTGGAGGGACCGGAGGCGTGCCCGCTGTACGACCGCTGTGATCGGGTAGGTATCGACGAGCTGGCCGGCGACGCGGTCGACCCGAGCCGGACGGTCGCCGATCCCCCCGACGCCGACGGCTGAGCCGCTACTCCACCGAGCACTCCGCCTCGGGGACGCCCTCGACGGGCGCCTCCGACTGCTCGTACGTGGAGTCCCCGGGCGCCGCCGAGAGCATCGGCAGCGAGAGCGTGTAGTCGAACGCGAGCGCGAACCGCGAGAACGGGTCGGCGAGGAACGCCTCCGGGTCGCCGACGCCCGCGAAGACGACGCCCGTCCGGAGGCTGATCACCTCGAACTCGCCGGTGTGCCCGATCGCCGACATCCCGAGCGTACCCTTCCCGCCGAGGTTCGTGAACAGCGACGTGTACACCTCGAGGTCGATCGTCGGGCCCTCGGTGCCGATGTCGAGGTCGCGTCCGTCGCCGAAGCAGTCCTCGGGGGCCGCGGCGGCGGGCCCGACGGCCGGTCCGCCGACGGCCGCAAGCGACACGAGGAGGGCGAGCACGGTACGTACAAGAGCCGGGCGTCTCACGGGGGTCGCTTCGGCGGTCGAGGCCAAAAAGTCGTGCGTGCCGGCTATTCCTCGTGATACTTCGCGCCCTCCCGTTCGATCCCCTCGATGAGGTACGCGGCGCTCGCGGAGGTCGTCGCGAGCGGAACGTCGTGTACGTCACAGACCCGCAGGAGCGCGGAGATGTCCGGCTCGTGTGGCTGGGCCGTCAGCGGGTCGCGGAGGAAAACGATCCCGTGGCAGTCGCCGTCGGCGACCTCGGCGCCGATCTGCATGTCGCCGCCGAGCGGTCCCGAGGACTTCCGTTCGACGGTGAGGTCCGTCTCCTCGTTGAGGCGCTTGCCGGTCGTTCCCGTCGCGAGCAGGTCGTGCTTCGCGAGCGTGTCGGTGTACTCCCGGGCGAACTCGACGAGGGTCGGCTTCTGTTCGTCGTGGGCGATGAGCGCGAGACGCATACCCGTCTCTCGACCGGACGGGACTTGAGTCCCGGCGGTGATCCGTTCCGTCTCGCGTCGCGAGTGCATCACGGAAGGTTGGCGGACGGTATCACTCCGTGACGTACCGCGAGCGAGGGCCGTAGGTCCGAGCGAGCGGACCGTTTGGCATCATCAGAATTGCTCCGCGATTCTGATTAGTAGTCAGAACGCTCCGCGTTCTGACGACATGAACGGGTTTTGACGGAGTCTGACGAGCGAGCGGGGAGGACCCCGTTAAAGGAGATTCACTTAAATCGGAACGTCTCCAGGTTCTTCGGCGCGAACGTCCGCATGTTGTAGTCGTGATACAGGGCGGAGGAGAAGTCCTGCACGGAGCGCTCGTCGCCGTGGACGCACAGCACCTTCTCGGGACGCGGATTCATCGTCTTCACGAAGTTCTCCAGTCCCTGGCGGTCGGCGTGCCCGGAGAAGCCGTCGACCGTCTCGACGCCCATCTTCAGGGTGATCGTCGAGGTCCGACTCCGGTTCTGCGGGTCCTGAACCGGGATCTCCTCCCAGCCGTTCTGGATACGGCGCCCGAGCGTCCCCTGCGCCTGGTAGCCGACGAACGTGAGGTTCGAGTTCTCCTCGGTCCCCAGATGGCGCAGCCACGACATGATGGGACCGCCGGTCATCATCCCCGAGGTCGAGAGGACGATGCAGGGGCCGCCGTCGGCGACCTCCTGGCGTTCGTCCTCGCCCCCGTCGATGTGGTTGAACTGGTCGGCGAGGAACGGGTTCTCGTCCTCGTGGAAGATGCGGTCGCGCAGTTCGTCGCGGAGGTACTCGGGGTAGGTGGTGTGGATCGCCGTCGCCTCCCAGATCATCCCGTCGAGGTGGACCGGCATCTCCGGGATCTTGTCGGTGCGCATCGCCTCCTCCAGCACCATCATGATCTCCTGGGAGCGTCCGACCGCGAACGCCGGGATGAGGACCTTTCCGTCCTGTTCGTACGTCTCGTTGATGACCTCGATCAGCTTCGCTTCGGAGTCCTCCTGGTCCGTCTGGTAGTCGTTTCGACCGCCGTAGGTGGACTCCATCACGAGCGTCTCGACGCGGGGGAAGTCGTTGACCGCGCCGTTGAACAGCCGGGTGTCGTCGTAGTGGATGTCACCGGAGAAGGCGACGTTGTAGAGGCCGTCGCCGATGTGGAAGTGCGAGACGGCCGATCCGAGGATGTGGCCCGCGTTGTGGAACGTGAGCTTCACGTCGGGCGCGATGTCGGTCACGTCGCCGTACTCGAGCGGGATGGTGTGTTTGATCGCCTCGCGAACCTGCGCGGACTCGTAGGGGGGCGTGCGGCCCTCCTTGCTCGCCACGTCGAGGTAGTCGAGCGTGAGCAGCCCCATCAGGTCGCGCGTCGGCTCCGTGCAGTAGATCGGCCCGTCGTACCCGTACTTGAACAGCAGCGGGATGAGCGCCGAGTGGTCGAGGTGGGCGTGCGTGAGCACCACGGCGTCGAGGTTCTGTGCGCCCGCGCCGAGCGCCTCGGGGACCTGCAGGTACGGCACCTCCCCCTCCGCGCCGGGCTTGTCCCCGCAGTCGACGAGGATCCGCGTCTCGGCGGTGTTGAGGATGAACGAGGCGCGCCCGACCTCTCGGCAGCAGCCGAGTGTCGTGATTCGGACCCACTGCTCGTCGGCCATCTCCTCGCGGTGGATGGTGCGACCGACGCGTTCGAGGATGTCGCGACGCTCCTCGCGCTCCTGCTTCAGGAAGTTCCGCACGTTCGAGACGGTCGAGGACTCGATCGGCGGCGTGCGGACGACCTCGGGGGTCCACCCGACCTCCTGGGTGATCTCCCGAAGGGTCGAGCCCCGACGGCCGATGACCATGCCGGGCTTCTCCGCCTCGATGACGACCTCGCCGGTGTCCTCGTGGAAGTCGAGGTCGGCGACGCCGGCGTCGTCGGGGATGATCTCCTCGATCTTCGACTCGGCCTCCCGCGGATCGGAGAGCACGTCAGGATGCGGACGGACGGTGATGCGCTTGCGGAGTTTGGAGGCGAGCCGTCGGACGAGGTCGCCGTCCTGAGCGAACTCCTTCGGGTGGCGCGTGTACACGACCAGCTCCGGTCCCTCGTACTTCACGTCGGTGACGGAGACGTCGTCGGGGATCTCCGATTCGATCTGTGCTTTCGTGTCGGCTAACTGCTTCTCGACTTGACTCATATGTGAGAGGATCGTCGCGGGTCCCGGAGGGCGCGGCTGTCGGACGCGACGCCCTCGGGTCGACTGTGAGTTGAAGACTGCATGCGTACGGGACGCTCCGTTGTAGGTGCCCTCGTGGGCGACGGAAAACCCGCTTGACTTCCTCTATCCCCCGCGTGTTATAAAACCCTTCGCAAACCACTACCAAGCCCCGGTTCGAACGACTCGTATGCGACTCACGCCCGCATCCGTCGCGACGGAGCGCGACCGCTTGGGCCAGCGTGCGCCCACGGTCGTCCCCCTGCTCAACGACACCCGGGCCGCGCTGGGCGAACTGTTCGACACGGAGGTCGACGCCGTCACCGACGAGGAGTACCGGCGCGAGGTCGACAGCGTGTTCGCCGACGGCGACCGCGCGGTCAACGTCGCCGCCCTCGCCGGACTCCTCCGTGACCTCGACGTGGAGGGGGACTACCCGGGCTTCGTCGTCGACGAGCTGCTTGGCCGGCGGCTTGCGTCGACCATCGCCGGGGGCCAGCCGCTCGCGCTGCTGGCGGAGGCGACGTTCCACTTCGCGGACACCCGGGTACACGGCGGTCCCGACGACGCCGCCGGCGCGGACGACCTCGACGCGGCGCTCGCCGCCGGTTTTCAGACCCGCCTTCCGGGCTGGTCGTGGCGGGAGGGCGCCAGTCCGTTCGCGGTGGAGCCACGCGAGGGCTAGGTCAGCTCGGCGTATGGATCAGCGTCACCAGGTCCTCCTCGTCGGGAGCGTCGTCGTCCGGGACCGCGACCGACTCCGGGTATCGCTCGAAGCCCGCCGACTCGTAGAACGGCACCAGCCCCTCGCGACAGAGGAGGACCGGGTTCACGTCGTCGAGGCGCTCGTGGTCCGTGAGCACGTCCAGAAGCCTCCGACCGACCCCGTCGCCGCGGCGGTCCGTGGCGACGACGACGTCGTAGACGCGGGCGTAGTAGACGAAGTCCGTGAGGACGCGGGCGGCGGCGACCAACTCGTCGCCGTCGCGGAGGCCGAGCGCCAGGTCCGTGTTCGCCAGCGCGCGCGCCACGTCCTCGCGCTCGCGCTCGTCCCACCAGCCGTACTCCCGGTGGAGCGCGAGGAGTTCCTCCGTGTCGTCGCCGTCGAGTTCGACGGGCCTGAGTGTCACGACCGCGACTTCCGCGGCGGCGGCCGTAAGCGTTGGCGACGCACGGTACCCGATGACACGCCGGGGAAACGTCCTTGTCGGCGGCGAGGGTTCCTCCGGCTGTGAACGCCGAACGTCGCTCCCGGGTCGCCACTCGATCCCGCGCCCAGCGGCGCGTCGACGTCCCGTCTCCGCCGCGTGGCGCGTAGCCACGCATCCACTTCTCCACGCTACCGGGCCGGTCAACCCGAGCCCCTCGCGCTCTCACCGAGCCCCGGACCGATCGCACCGAGTTTAAGACGGCAGTCCGATATCCACGAGTATGAGCGAACACGAGTCCCCCGACTCCGGCGACGACGACCAGGAGTTGGGGATCACGAAGTCGAAGGAGTACGAGACCGGCGAGTGGTACGCCGAGGTGGTCCAGAAGGCGCAGCTGGCGAGTTACGCGCCCGAGGGGATGTCCGGGTTCATCATCACCCGACCGCGGGGGTACGAGCTGTGGGAGCGCCTGCAGGGATTCCTCGACGCGAAGTTCAAGGACACCGGGGTGCAGAACGCCTACTTCCCGATGTTCATCCCCGAGTCGTACCTCGAGGCCGAGAAGGACATCGTCGAGGGGTTCGACCCCGAGGTCGCGTGGGTGACCCACGGCGGTCACGACGAACTGGAGGAGCGCCTCGCGGTCCGTCCCACCTCCGAGTCGATCATCACGCCCTACATCAGTCAATGGGTGCGGAGCCACCGCGACCTCCCCCTGCGGGTGAACCAGTGGTGCTCGGTGGTGCGCTGGGAGGCGACGGAGACGAAGCCGTTCTTCCGCACGAAGGAGTTCCTCTGGCAGGAGGGCCACACCGCCCACGCCGACCGCGACGGGGCATGGGACGAGACGATGACCCGGCTCGACCAGTACGAGTCGGTGTACGAGGACTTCCTCGCCATCCCCGTCCTTCGGGGTCAGAAGCCCGACCACGACAAGTTCCCCGGCGCCGACACCACCACGACGGTCGAGGCGCTGATGCCCGACGGCAAGTCCGTCCAGGGCGGCACCTCCCACTACCTCGGGACGAGCTTCGCGGAGGCGTTCGACATCACCTTCTCCGACGAGGACGAGGCGGAGCGAACGGCACACACGACCTCGTGGGGGCTGTCGTGGCGAGCGCTCGGCGCGCTGATCATGACACACTCCGACGACCAGGGGCTCGTCTTGCCTCCCACGGTCGCGCCTACGCAGGTGGCGATCGTTCCCATCTGGCAGGAGGACACCAGAGGCGAGGTGCTGGAGTACGCCGAGGGCGTCGCCGAGGAACTCGAGGACGCGGGGATCCGCGTCGAGCTCGACGACCGCGACACGCGCAATCCCGGCTTCAAGTTCAACGAGCACGAACTCAACGGCGTCCCCGTCCGCTTCGAGATCGGCCCCTACGAGGTCGAGGACGACGAGGTCACGGTCGTGCACCGCCCCGACGGCGAGGAGTCGACCGTCGACCGCGACGGCGTCGCCGAGGCGACCCGCGAGCACCTCGACGAGGTGTACGCGAAGCTGTACGCCGCCGCCGAGGAGAACCTCGCAGGCGAGGTGCGGGAGGCCGACTCCCGTAACGAGATCCTCGGCACCATCGGCCAGCACGGCGGCTACGTGAAGGCGCCGTGGTGCGGCGACGAGACCTGCGAGGAGGCGATCAAAGAGCAGATCGCCGCCGAGATCGTCATGGTCCCGTTCGAGGAGGACGACGAGCGTCGGGGCACCGACCACGACGACACCTGCGCCGTCTGCGACGACGACGCGACGCGGACCGCGTACTTCGCGAAGTCGTACTGAGGTCGCCGCCCCGTCGTCCCGACAGCCGTGATCGTATCGGGCCCTTTGACCGCCCTTGGTGCCGTGATCGCCCCCACCGACCGCTCGTTTCGCGACGGCGTTCGATTGTCAACGAAACGAATCATAACTCGTGTTCGAGTCACAGTACGCCGTCCAGCGATCGGGATCGTTCACGGTCGTTCGAGAGGATACGGTTGTCCTATAATATCCTAATATGGCAATAACACACCCTTAGCCGTTTAGGGTCAACCCTTTATCGGGGCCACGAGAACCGGCATCCATGACTGAGCCGGACGCGTCGGCGCACGTCGGGGGCCTGGCGGACCCCAGTGACGTGCGCTCGAACTGTGGCGTGGGGGCCGTCGTCGACCTGGACGGCGGGCGATCACACGAAGTAGTATCGGACGCACTCGACCTGCTGGAGAACCTTGAACACCGTGGCACGACGGGCGCGGAACAGAACACCGGCGACGGCGCCGGCATCATGATCGAGCGGCCCGACGAGTTCTTCGAGGCCGTCGTCGGCGACCTTCCGGAACGGTACGCGGTTGGCTCGGTGTTCATGCCGTTCGACGACGCGGCGCGCGAGGACCTGCGGGCGCTGTTCGAGTCGACGCTCGCGGAGTACGACCTCGAGGTGTTCGCGTGGCGCGACGTGCCGACCGACGCCGACGCCGCGGATCTGGGGGAGACGGCGCTGGAGTCCGAGCCTGACGTGTGGCAGGCGTTCGTCGCGCCGGCCGACGGCGCGGACCTCGACGAGGAGACGTTCGACCGCCGACTCTACGTGGCGCGACGGGCGCTCGAGTCGGCCGTCGAGGGCGTCGACGGCGGCGAGCGCTTCTACGTCTGCTCGCTGGACCGACAGCGTCTCGTCTACAAGGGGTTGCTGAAGGCGGATCAACTCCCAGCCTACTACCCCGATCTGAGCGACGGACGCCTCGACACCGGCGTCGCGCTGGTGCACGCCCGGTTCTCGACGAACACGCTGGGCGCGTGGCACCTCGCGCACCCGTACCGCAACATCGTCCACAACGGCGAGTTCAACACCATTCAGGGCAACGTCAACTGGATGCGAGCGCGGCAGTCGGACCTCGCCGACGGGGGGTTCACCGACGAGGAGCTCGACGCGGTCCGGCCGGTCATCTCCGACCCGAACCAGTCGGACACGGCGTCGGTCGACGAGACGCTCGACCTCCTGCTCAACGGCGGGCGAGAGCTCCCGCACGCGCTGCGGATGATGATCCCCGAGGCGTACCGCAAGGACGACGCGATGAGCGAGGCTCGGCGCGACTTCTACGACTACCACGCCTCGCTGGTCGAGCCGTGGGACGGGCCCGCGCTCGTCATCGGCTTCGACGGCGACCGCGTCGCCGGCGTGCTCGACCGCAACGGCCTCCGCCCGTGTCGCTACGACGTGACGACCGACAACCGCCTCGTGATGGGCAGCGAGGTCGGCGCGCTGGAGCACGACCCGAGCGAGGTGCGCGAGCGCGGACGACTCCGCCCGGGCGAGACGTTCGTGGCCGACCGCACCGAGGGGCGCGTCCTCGACGACGAGGAGGTGTTCGCCGACCTCACCGAGGAGCGGTACGGCGAGTGGGTCGACGCCGAACAGCGCGACCTGTCCGACGTGACCGCCGAGGCGGAACCGAGCCCGGAGACGGGGCCCGACGACGACCTGCGGAGCAGGCAGGCGGCCTTCGGCTACACCACCGACCAGCTCAATCACCTCATCGGCCCGATGGCCGAACAGGGGAAGGACCCCGTCGGATCGATGGGCGACGACACGCCCCTCTCGGTGCTCTCGGAGTTCGACCGTCCGCTGTTCACCTACTTCAAGCAGCTGTTCGCGCAGGTGTCGAACCCGCCGATCGACTACATCCGCGAGGAGCTTGTCACCTCCCTCGAGACGCGGCTGGGTCCCCAGCGCAACCTCCTCGGGTCGACGCCCGAGCACGCCCGTCAGGTCGTCAACGACTCCCCAGTCGTCACCGAGGAGGAGACCGCGACCCTCCGTGATCTCGGGGAGGCGACCGACGGATCGCTCACGTCGGTCACGCTCGACATCACGTACGATCCGGACGGGGACCTGGAGACGGCCGTCGAGGACCTCAGGGCGGCGGCCGCCGAGGCGGTCCGCGACGGCGCAGACGTGCTCGTGCTCTCGGACCGCGAGATGGGTCCCGAGCGCCTGCACGTGCCGAGCCTGCTGGCGACGGGCGCGGTCCACCACCACCTCGTTCGCGAGGGACTGCGCGCGCGCGCCGGGCTCGTCGTCGAGTCGGGCGACCCCCGCGAGGTTCACCACGTGGCGTGTCTCGTCGGCTACGGCGCCGGCGCAGTGTGTCCGTATCTCGCGTACGACACGGTCCGCGACATCGTCGCCGGCCCCGACGGCGCCGACGAGGGGAAGGCGCTGCGGGCGTACCGCGACGCCCTGGAGATGGGGCTGCTGAAGACGATGGCGAAGATGGGCATCTCGACGGTCGAGTCGTATCAGGGCGCGCAGATCTTCGAGGCGGTCGGCCTCGACTCGGGCCTCGTCCGCGAGTACTTCGAGGGCACCGAGATCCGGACCGAGGGGATCGGCCTCCCGGAGATCGAGTCCGACCTGCGCGAGCGCTACGAGATCGGCTTCGGGGAGGACCCCGAACTGGAGACGCAGGGGGAGTACGAGCACCGCTCCTCGGGCATCAAACACGGCTGGAACCCCCACTCGGTGAACGCCCTCCACACCGCCGTCCGCGAGGGCGACCGCGAGGCGTGGGACGAGTTCGCGGAGCAGGTGAACGACCCCGACACGCCCGCGGAGCTTCGGAACCTGTTGGATATCTCCTCCGACCGCGACCCGGTGCCGGTCGAGGAGGTCGAGCCGGTCGAGGAGATCGTCGAGCGCTTCTCGACGGCCGCGATGAGCCTCGGGAGCCTCTCGCCGGAGCAACACGAGAACAACGCGGTCGCGATGAACCGGATCGGGGCGAAGTCCAACACCGGCGAGGGCGGCGAGCCGCCCGAGCGGTTCGGAACCGAACGGGGGTGCAGCGTGAAGCAGGTCGCCTCCGGACGCTTCGGCGTCACCTCGAACTACCTCGCGAACGCCGAGGAGATCCAGATCAAGATGGCGCAGGGCTCGAAGCCCGGCGAGGGCGGGCACCTCCCCGGATCGAAGGTGAACGAGTACATCGCTCAGGTGCGCTACTCCACGCCCGGCGTCGGCCTCATCTCGCCGCCGCCGCTGCACGACATCTACTCCATCGAGGACCTGAAGCAGCTGATATACGACCTGAAGGCCGCCAACCCGGACGCCGACGTCAACGTGAAGCTCGTCTCCGAGGCCGGCATCGGCACCATCGCCGCCGGGGTGGCGAAGGCGGAGGCGGACATCGTCCACATCTCCGGCCACTCCGGCGGGACGGGCGCGTCGCCGAAGACCTCGATCAAGAACGCCGGGCTCCCATGGGAGCTCGGCGTCGCGGAGGCGAACCAGATGCTGCGTGCGACGGGGTTGCGCGACCGGATCACCGTCTCGGCCGACGGCGGCCTGAAGACCGGTCGGGACGTGGCGGTCGCGGCCCTGCTGGGCGCCGAGGAGTTCGCCTTCGGGACGGCCTCGATGGTCTCCTCGGGCTGCGTGATGGCCCGGCAGTGCCACCAGAACACCTGCCCGGTCGGCGTCGCCACCCAGCGCGAGGACCTGCGCGACCGCTTCCCCGGAGAGCCCGAGCACGTCATCAACTACATGGCCTTCATCGCGCAGGAGCTGCGCGAGATCATGGCCGATCTGGGGTTCACCGCGGTCGACGAGCTGGTCGGACGCGTCGACTGCCTCTCCCAGCGCGAGATCGATCACCCGAAGGCGAGCAAGCTCGACCTCTCGGCGCTCATCGCCGAGCCGAGCGACGACGGGCCGCGTCACAAGGTGCGCGAGCAGGAGCACCCCGACCTCGCGGACGCGCTCGACTGGGAGCTGCTCGACGAACTGGGCGACGGCGTCGAGACGGGCGAGCCCGCCGCGCTCGCTGTCGACGTCGACAACACCGACCGCGCGATCGGCGCCACCCTGTCCAACCGAATCTCGCAGGCGCACGGCGAGGACGGTCTCCCCGCGGGCACGCTGGACCTCGACTTCCGCGGGGAGGCGGGGCAGTCGTTCGGCGCGTTCCTCGCCTCGGGCGTGGACGCCCACCTCGTCGGCGCCGCCAACGACTACGTCGGCAAGGGCCTCTCGGGCGGCACGGTCGTCGTGCAGACGCCCGAGGACGCCGGCTTCGAGGCCGACGAGAACGTCCTCGTCGGCAACGTCGCGCTGTACGGCGCGACCGACGGCGAGGCGTACGTGAACGGCGTCGCCGGCGAACGCTTCGGCGTCCGCAACTCCGGCGTGAAGGCCGTCGTCGAGGGCGTCGGCGACCACGGCTGCGAGTACATGACCGGCGGCGTCGTCGCGGTGCTGGGCGAGGTCGGCCGCAACTTCGCGGCGGGCATGTCCGGCGGCGTCGCGTACGTCCACGACCCCGACGACGAACTGGCCGCGAAGACGAACAAGGGGATGGTGAGCCTCTCCGAGGAGTTGACCGATCAGGACGAGGCGATGCTGCGCCGGCTGGTCGAGAACCACCTCGCGCGCACCGACAGCGACCGCGCGCGCGAGCTGCTCGACGACTGGGAGTCGGTCGTCGGCGAGTTCACGCGCGTGCTCCCCGACGCCTACGCGGAGGTCATCGCGGAGGGCCGCGGCGACGACGTGCGCGAGCAGCTCCCCGACGTCGCCGAGGCCGGCGCCGCGACCGCGGAGTTCGGGGCGGGCGTCGTGGGCGACGACTGAGGCGGAACGCGAACGCGGCATCCACGGTGACGATTCGACGGCCGTCCATCCCGACAAGACCGAACTTAACCGGGATGCCGTCCAAACCCGTCCATGGACAGCCTCAATCGCATGGCGGTGGAGCTGGTCGACGAGGCACTCGATTTCGTCGACGAACTCAATCTCGCGGCCTACGAGCTCGACTCCGGCGCGACGGTCGTCGACTTTGGCGTCGACGCCGACGGCGGCATCGAGGCGGGACTGTTGCTCGCGGAGATACAGACCGCCGGACTGGCGACCCTCCAGACCGGGATGGGTCGCGTCGACGGCTCGCCCACCCCCCACGTCGAGTTGACGACGGACCATCCGGGCGTCGCGCTGCTCGGGTCACAGAAGGCCGGGTGGGAACTGGAGACGGAGCACTTCTCGGGGCTCGGCTCCGGGCCCGCCCGCGCGCTCGTGGGCGAGGAACGGGAGTTTCAGGCGCTGGGCTACTACGACGAGTTCGACCTCACCGTCCTCTGCGTGGAGAGCGCGACGCTCCCCGACGACGAGGTGGTCGCCGAGGTCGCCGAACGTGCGAACGTGAACGAGCAGGCCGTCTACCTCCCGACGACGGCGCTGGGCTCGACGGCCGGGAGCGTGACCGCGGCCGCGCGCGCCGCCGAACTCGCCGTCTTCCGGCTGTTCGAGCTGGGATACGATCCCGAGCTCATCGAGTCGGCCGCCGGTTCGGCGCCGGTGGCGCCCGTCAGCTACGACGAGACCGAGGCGATGGGCCGGACGAACGACGCGCTCGCGTACGGCGGCGAGGTCCACCTCACCGTCGCCGAGGACTTCGACCGCTTCGACGAGGTGCCCTCCAGCGCGGCCGACGAGTTCGGCCGTCCGTTCGCGGAGGTCTTCGCGGACGCGGACTACGACTTCTACGAGATCGACGAGTCGGTGTTCGCGCCCGCCGCGGTCACCGTCGACGTGCTCGACGGGCCGACGTACGCGCTGGGCGAGACCCGGGAGGACCTGCTCGCGGCGTCGTTCGACTACCAGTGAACCGCCGCGGGCGATGAAGTTCAAACTCGTCCCCGAGGCGCCCGAGACGGTCGCGTTCGTCGCGGACGCGCAGGCCGCGGTGCCGATGGTCCCCGGCAGCGAGGACGACTGCTGTGCCCGGCTGATGCGGCGACTGGGGTTCCGCTCGCGCGACGTGGCCCGCACGTGGCTCACGTTCCTCCGCGCCCTCGGGCTCGCCGAGGAGACCGACGACGGCTTCAAGCGACTCCCCGCTGACCCGACGCCGGCGTACGTGCGCGATCGCTTCCTGTCGGGCGTGTACGGCGCCGGCGACGTCGCCGACGCGCTTCTCGCAGCGGGGGGAGCGACAGGCAACTCCGACGAGGGCGGCGGCGGCCTCACCGTCGACGAGGCGTTCGCGGCGTTCGTCGACCGCGTGCCGAACTGGGAGCGATTCCGGACGAACGACTGGGAGTCGGTGTGGCGCGAGCGTGTCGGGCGTCACTTGGCGTGGTTCGTGCTGCTGGGTCTCGCGGAGGAACGCGACGGCGCGTACGTCGCGACGGGGATCCTCCGAGACCTCCGCGAGAACTCGGACGGCGACAGCGATATGTGAGGGAGACGACGATGCGTGAGAACGTGAACCCGCCGAGACTCGCAGCCCCGTTGGCCGACGCAGCGGGGATCACGTTCGACCTCGACGACACGCTCGTCTCCTATCGGCGGTCGCCGGGTGAGGTGCTCGCGGGCGCCTTCGATGCCGTCGGCGTCGACCCGGTGTTCCCGGTGGAGGCGTACTACGACCGCTTCGCCGAGTTCAACGACCGGACAGACTCGATGGCGGAACTCCGTGCGGAATGCTTCGCCGCGCTCTGCGAGGAGCGCGGCCGCGACTCGGACCTCGGCCGCGCGGTGGCGCGGGCGTTCGCCGAAGAGCGCGATCACACGAACGTGACGTGGTTACCGGGGGCACGGGACCTACTGGACGCGCTCGACGAACACGGGACCCCGTACGCCGTCGTGACGAACGGTCCGCCGGACGCGCAGGCCGCGAAATCTCGGTCGGTGGGCCTCGATGAACGTGCGGCCGAGGTGGTGTTCGCGGGCCACGACGCGCCAGCGAAGCCCGACCCGAGAGCGTTCGATGCCGGACTGTCAGCGCTCGGCGTCCTCGCCAGCGACGCGGTTCACGTCGGCGACTCCCCCGAGTCGGACGCGGCGGGCGCACTCGCGGCCGGGATGGAGGCCGTCGTGGTCGGCGACCGCGACCCGCTCCCGGGTGGAGCGATCAGGGTGTCGTCGTTGCGGGCGCTGAGACGGGGCGATACCGGCCACAGAGACGCAAGCTGACAGGCTGTTCGTGGAGCCGTCCGCAGAATCATCGAACACTTATCCGCCCCCCGTGACGACGCCACCGTGCCGCTGAAGCGATACGGCGTCGGCGACGACCTCTCGGTGATCGGCCGATGGGCCGACGGGTTCTCGTGGGTCGCCCACCCCGACGAGGAGTTCGAGCGGACGAGTCACGCGATCGCCGTCGGCGCGGACGATGGCGGCGACGGAGACGACTGTGCGGTCTGGCTCGTCGACCCGATCGACGCGGACGGACTCGACGCCGAGATCGCCGAATTCGGGTCCGTCGCCGGGGTTCTCGTACTGAGCGACAATCACTGTCGCCATGCCGCGCGGGTGGCTGACCGCCACGGCGTTCGGGTGTTCGTTCACGAGCATCTCGGCGACCTCGCGGTCGACGCGGAGACGACCGAATTCACCGGTGGCCCCGCCGCCACCGGCTTCCGTACCGTGCCGGTCGTGAGTCGGCTCTGGCGGGAGGTCGCGCTCTACCATCCCGGGCAAGCAACGCTCGTCGTCGGGGACGCGCTGACCACGATGGACTCACACACGAACCCGGGGGAGCGGCTGGCGGTGATGCCGCACCTCCGTCTGGTACCTCCGACGGGTGCGCTCGGCGGACTCCCAGTGAATCGGGTCCTCGTCGGTCACGGGTCCGGTGTCCACCGAAACGCCGCGGACGCCCTGAAACGGGCGCTCGGAGGGGCCAGACGGGGCGCGCCGCGGGCCATTCTCGGGACCCTCCCGGAACTAGTCAGGAACGCCTACGTAACCCTGCGCGACTGAACGCGGTCGCCGCCGGACAGACGGTGTCGGCACTCACTCGTCTGCGTAGGTCACGCCCGTGACGGTGCCGACGCCCTTGCTCTGTCCCTCCCGGAAGACGAACCGCTGGCCCTCCTCGACGAGGTACGGCTGGAACTTGAACCGGACCTCCGTCTCGCCGGTGTCCCCGGGGAGCAGGCGACCGCCCTCCGGACGGAAGACGGCCGCCTCGCTGACGGTCTCCAGATGGACGACCGGCTCGTACCCCTCCTGGATCCGGGTCGGGTGGTTGAGCACCATCACCTCGGCGTCGAACGAGCGGACCGGCCGCGGGTCGGTCCCCCGCGGTACCAGCGCCATCCCGCGCTGGACCTCCGACTCGTTCACGCCCTTGAGCGCGATGCCGACGATCCGGCCCGCGCGGGCCTTGTCGACGCGGTGGTAGTGCATCTCGATCGATCGCACCTCCACCTCGCGGAAGGTGCCGTCGGGCATCGGCCCGAGGAGCAACTCGTCGCCCGCCTCCACCTCCCCCGAGCGGATCGTGCCCGAGGCGACCGCGCCGACGCCCTTCACGTCGTACGAGCGGTCGACGTACATCCGGAAGTCGCCGTCGGCGTCGTTCTCGCGCTTCGGGAGGCGCTCCAGCATTCGATCGAGATCGCCCAGCCCGTGCTCCGTCACCGCCGAGGTCTGCAGCACGGGCACGACGCCGTCGCCGATCTCCTCGACGGCGGTCGCGACGCCGTGACGTTCCATCAACAGGGGAGTCTCGCCCACGTCCCGAAGCATGGACTCGACCTCCCGCTCGACCTCCAGCACGCGTTCCTCCGGCGGCGCGTCGACCTTCGTGATCGCGACGATCGTGGGCAGCTCCATCGCGAGCAGGATGCCGAGGTGTTCGCGGGTGGTCTTGGTCGGGCCGTCGTCGGCGGCGACCGTCAACAGCCCGTAGTCGAGCTTCTGCCCGACGAGCCCGCGGATCGTCGTTCGCAGCCACGGCTCGTGGCCGACGGTGTCGACGAACGAGACGAGGCGGTCGGCCTCCTCGACGACGCGCGCGCGGTCGGTCTTGCGGTCCGGGTTGTCCATGCGGACCGGGCCGTCGTCGTCGAAGCCGTAGACGCCGTAGCTGAGGTCCGCCGAGAGCCCCCGGTCCACCTCGTGGGGCTGTACGTCGAGATACGAGCGCGTCCCGCCCTCGCCGTCGTCGGCCTGTCCGGTGACGAGCGTGCCGACGAGCGTGGACTTGCCGTGGTCGACGTGGCCGGCGGTGCCGACGACGATGTGGTCGTCGTCCGCCTCGAAGGCGGCGCCCTCGCGGACCGTCGCGAGCCCGACGAGCCCCCCCTCGGCCTCCCCGTCGCCGACGCCCCACGTCTCCACCTCGTGGATGTGGGCGTCCGCCTCCTCGGCCAACAGCGAGAGCACGTCCATCGACTCCGAGAAGGCGGTCGGCGGGATGCCGGCGATGCCGCCGTCGTCGGTGACGCCGATCACGTACAGCGCCTCGCCATCGCCCGAGAGCACCCGGTGGCGAAGTTGCGCGGCCAGCGACTCCATGCGTCCCTCCGCGAGATGGACCTCCCGCGTGAGGCGGGTCTTGAACTCGACGTTCCCGCCCTCCTCCTCGCCGCGCTCGATGGTCCGTGTGAGCACGGCCCGGTCAGCGCCCATAGCCGACGGGTAGCGGTGGGCAGGTATAACGGTTTTCACGTGTATGTGACTCTATATCACAGTAGTTGACGGGTCTCCCGCGTCGGATCACGGTCGAGCGTGCGAGCGCACATCCGGTCGACCTCGCGGACACGCAGCGGTCGACCGTGCGGGAACGGGTCGGTCGAACGCGCACGGGCGCTCCGGGCGGTCCCGTCAGTCGTCCGTCAGGGTCTCGTAGGCTCGGTTCACCCGCTTGAACTCCTCCTCGTCGCCGCCGGAGTCCGGGTGCGTTTCCTTCACGCGGTCGCGGTAGGCGGCCTTCACCTCCGACTGGGAGGCGTCGGCGTCGACGCCGAGGGTCCGGCGCGCGTCGCCGGGCGGCATCCCCGAGTTCCCGGACATGGAGGCGCCGCCCGTCGGGCCGCGCCCGCGGGCTCGACCGCCCCGCCCGTCGGCGCCGCGCGGGCCGAC
>NZ_WUUS01000006.1 GCF_009831625.1 Halobaculum saliterrae
GACGCCGGAGACGACGCGCTCGCCGCCGCCGGCGACGCGCTGGCGACGACGCTCCGGCGCCACGCCGAGGCCGCTCGCGAGGCGACCGATCCCCGGACGGCGACCGCGCACCTCGAGGCCGCCCGAGAGGCGGCCGAGGCGCTGGCGGCGCTGCGTCGCTGACGACGATCGAACTCGGGGATCGTTCAGTTCACTCGGGGTAGTCGCTCCCGACGACCTCGCGGATCCGTTCGGCGGTCACCTGCCCGACTCCGGACACCTCCAGCAGGTCCTCCTCGCGGGCGCACATCACGGCCTCGACGGTGTCGAAGTGCTCCAGCAGCGCCCGCGAGGTGACGGGGCCGATGTCGGCGATCGACGAGACGACGTACTCCTGTTGTTCGGCGAGCGTCTTCGCGCCCTTCTCGCCGTGTGCGGACACCTCGCGGTCGTTCTCCTCCTGCTCGCGCCGGGCGATCACCTCCAGCAGGTCCGCGGTGTCGGCCTCGTCCTCGGTCCGGAGGACGCTCGCGTCGAAGTCGATCGCCAGCGACGACAGGGCGCCGCGGACCGCGTTCGGGTGGACGTTGCGCTCGCCGTAGAGGTCCTCGCCCTCGATGATCACGACGGGTCGGGCGTACGCGCGGGCGGTGTCTCTCACCTGCTCGAACATCGAACGGTCGCCGCCGACGAGCGTGTCGAGGAAGTCCGCGACAGACTTGCGCTCGACGGCGACGCGGTCGGAGAGCACGTAGTCGCCGACAGCCAGCGTCTCCAGTCGGGTGGTGATCCCCTCGCGGGTGGAGAGGTCGCGCGCGATGGTCGACTCGAGCTCGCGCTGGTCGACGACGATCTCGGTGCCGTCGGCGTCGGTGCCGGCGGTGGCGACGACGCCGTCGTCCGCTTCGGCGTCGTCGTCGTCCTCGCCGGCGTCGTCCGCCGTCGCCTCGTCGTCGCGCTCGGTCGTGTCGCCGCCGGCGTCGGTGCCGTCGGCGGCGTCCGTCTCCGCCTCGGCGTCGTCGTCGTCCTCGGGCGGCTGGAAGTCCGTCAACCCGGGCTGGCCGTTCGCGGCCGCCGCCGCGGACGTCGAGGCGGTCGCGGAGTCGGGATCGCCGTCTCCGTCCCCGCCGGCGCCGTCGTCGCCGCTTCCGTCCTCGGCGCTTCCCTCGGCCCCGCCCTCGAACTCCTCCAACCCGGACTGGCCGTCGTCGAGTTCGTCCGTCAACTCGTCGGCGACGCCCTTCAGCTTCCGAAGCTCGTCCTCCATCTCCTGCTCGCGTCGCCGCGAGATCCAGAAGAACGCCTCGTCGCGCGTGTCGTTGGCGAGGAGGACGACCACCTCGCCCTCCGCCTGCCGGCCGGTCCGGCCCTTCCGCTGGATGGAGCGGATCGCGGTCGGGACCGGCTCGAAGAAGAGGACCAGATCGACCTCCGGCACGTCCAGCCCCTCCTCGGCGACGCTGGTGGAGACGAGCACCTCGAACTCGCCGGCGCGGAAGTCGTCGAGCGTCTCCTGCTGTTGCTTCTGGGTCATGCCGTCGGAGCCCTCCTTGTCGCCCTGCCCGACGAACCGCCGGGTGTCGAAGGAGGCCGAGAGGAACTCCGTCAGCGCCTCGGCGGTGTCCCTGGACTCGGTGAACACGATGACGCGCTCGCCGCCGCCGATGCCGAGCGTCTGCGCGAGCAGGACCCGCGTGCGCCGGAACTTCGGGTGGAGGTCGTCGAACGACTCGGCCTTGCGCATCGCCTCTCTCACCTTGGGCTCGGAGACGAGCCGCTGGCTCGCCTTCGAGGCGCCCGACGAGCGCGCGGCGTTGCGCTGGCGCTCGAAGTAGCGGCGCAGCGCCTCGACGCTCTGCGTCTCGACGAGTTCGACGGCGCGGCGGAGCTTCATCACCTCCGCGTGGACGGACATCCCGGTGTAGGCGTCGGAGTCGCCGCCGTCCATCATGCGCTGGAGCTCCCCGCGCATCCTGTTGAGGTCCTTCTGGGAGACGTCCGGCTGGGTGGTGTTCGTGACGCCCAACTCCTTCAGACTCTCCAGCCTGTCCGTGATCACCTCGTTGAGCGCGTCACGGATCTCGACGATCGGATCCGGGAGGTCGATCCGTTCCCACTGCACGTCGGTGTCGTGGGTGTACTCGCCCACGTCGGCGTCGTCCTCGGTCATCACCTCCACCTGGTCGATGCCGAGGTTCTCACAGACGGCCGCGATCTCCTCGCGGTCGCCGCCGGGCGAGGCGGACATCCCGGTGACGAGCGGCCGCTCGGCGTCGGCGTGGTAGCGCTCGGCGATGTAGACGTACGCGTAGTCGCCGCTCGCGCGGTGACACTCGTCGAACGTCAGGTGTGTCACGTCCGAAAGCGAGATGCGGTTGCCGACGAGGTCGTTCTCGACGACCTGCGGCGTGGCGATGACGACGCTCGCGTCCTCCCACAGCTCGGCGCGGTCGTCCGGGCGTACCTCCCCGGTGAACACGACGATCTCCTCGTCGGCGATGTCCAGCGCCTCGCGGTAGAAGTCGGCGTGCTGCTGCACCAGCGGTTTCGTCGGCGCGAGGAACAGCGCCTTCCCCCCGGTCTCGTACAGCCGGTGGGCGGTGACGAGCAGCGAGACGGTCGTCTTCCCGAGGCCGGTCGGGAGGCACACGAGCGTGTGGCCCTCGCGGGCGGTCGCCGCCAGCTCCGTCTGGTAGCGGCGGTCCTCGATGAACCCCTCGACGAGCAGGGGATGATCGACGTACTCGGTCTCCGCGGCGGCCTCGGCCATCGCTCACACTTGCGCCTCACGGGGGGTAAACCTTCGCGAACCGCGGCGAAAGTGAAACCGAACGGCTCCCGACCCGAACGGGCGGTTCAGCGCTCCTCGCGCGGCCGAAACTCGAGGCGACGCTCGTCGCACGCCGTCTCGGGCACGGACTCCTCGAGGAGCGCGGCCCACTCCGTGATGTGACAGCGCTCGGATACTGGCATCGATTGAGCGATCACGGGAGTCCTTGATAATTGTTTCTCGCGTTCTCAGTCGCTCGGGCGTGGAGGTGCGCTTCTTGTTGTGGGTTCCCGAAGCGCGCTCGTTCGACGCTCACCAGACGCCCTGCCGCGCGTCCATCCACGTGACGACTGCAACGTGCGGCAGTGTCAACACCGCGATGGCGACGAGGTACACCGCGAGCAGGCCCTCCGGTCCGGCCGAGGGGCGCGGCGCGAGCGCCCACACGCCGGCGACGACGAGCAGGCCGCCGAGAGTCGCGGGCGTGGCGTCCCGGGCGAACCGCCGGAGCGTCCCGGTCAGATCGCCCTCGGAGAGCGCCGTGCGCGCGTCCGGGTCGAGCAGCTCCAGTCGGGCGACGTGGCGGACCGCGTGCCAGAGACAGAAGTACAGCCCGATGGCGAGGATCGGCGGCACGAGCAGGAAGTACGCCCACAGACCCACGGTCTCGCCGGCGTCGACGAGCCACGGCCGCCGGGCGGCGTCGCCGCGGCGGACCCGGTACGCGCCCGCCGCGAGCGCGAGCAGGGTGACGGCGCCGAACCCGACTGCGACCCCGGCGCGAACGGCGGGGCTGAACGCCGCGTCGAGGGCGGCCGCGTCGCCGGCGAACAGCCCGACGAGCGCGCCCGCGACCCGACGGTACGCCTCCGGGTGGCCGACCAGCGGAACGAGCATCGGGAGGCCGCCGCGGACGACGAGCGACAGCGCGCGTTCGGCCCGGGTGGGAAGGTGCTCGGCCGCCGCGAGCACGAGGAGCGCGTACACGTCGCCCTGCCCCCAGTGAACCCACGTGATCACGATGAACGCGACGAACGCGGAGGTCGGGGCGAGCAGCCACCAGAGGCCGTAGCCGACGCCCAGGAGCGCGTAGACCGCGACGACGGCTCCCACGGACCGCCCCAGGCCGATCCCCGTGAGGCGCGCCGGAACGAGGTGGTCGACGGCGCCGTGCGGAAACCCGAACAGCAGCACGGACGCGAGAAACGGCGCGTACCGGACCGCGGGCGGGAGCGACGACGCGAGCAGCCCGAACGGGACCGCGAGCGCCAACCCGACCCACGGCGCGTGGACGCCCCAGCGGCGCAGGGCGGCGGCGAGCGCTGTTCCGGACCGGGAGCGATCCGACACCGACATCAGTCGGCGATGGGGGTCGGATCGTCGTCAGTCGCGACGGCGTCGGCGCCGTCGTCGGTACCGAGGGCGGTTCCGGGTGTGGAGCCGGTACCGTCGTCGAGGGTCCGTGGGCGATCGCTCTCCGTGTCTCCCGCGGACTCCGAGCGGAAGCGCAACAGGGCCCACTCGAACAGCACGAGCCCGTTGACGACGAGGGCGCTGGCGACGAGGAAGAACACGGCCTCCTCGACCGGGAGCCCGAGGAGGTGGACGCCCGTCGAGGTCTCGGCGGCGACGGCCCACACGCCGTCGGCGATCGCGACGCGGTCGACGACCCACAGGTACAGCGTCGGGACGCCGACGGCGACGGCGACCGGGCGGAGACGGCGAAGGAGGAACGCGCCGCCGACGCCCCACTGGAGCGCCAGCACCGGACACGCCCACGCGAGGATCGCCCCGAGATAGAGGAACCGCGTCGGCCCCGCGAGCACGAGCCAGCCGCCGACGGCGGCGAGGCTCAGCCACGCGAGCGCGCCGAGCGCTCGTGGTGCGCGGGCCATGTCGCCCTCGACGGGCGTCGGGTCGAAGTCGACGCGGTAGAGCCACAAGCCGACCAGCGCGGTCTGCAGCGCGAAGAAGAGGTACTCGCCGACCGGTGCCGCCCAGACGTGTGCGAGGGTTCGGCCCTCGCCGTACGTCCACGCCCCGCGCTCGATGAGGAGGTTGTCCCACGGCGTCGTGTACGCGAACGCCACGGTCCCCATGAGCAGCAGGCCGGCGCGCGCGGTCCGACGGCGTTCGGCCGGCAGCGCCGGCCGTCGCCACAGCAACAGCGCCAGTACCGGAAGCACGAACACCGCGTGCACGCCCAGGTACGTAAGCGTCATCGGCGTCCACCCGCGTTGCCGCGTTCCGGACGCTCCCGAGTCATACCCGAGCGACGGATCGGAGCGTGATAAGGCCGCGGCCGCGCGAATCACTCGTGAGAGCGCACACTCGGAGGAGCGCACCGGACGCCCCTCGTGTGTCGCCACGGGACCGAGGGGTCGCGGCCGCGATCCAGTCAGATCAGCTGCTCGCCGTCGTCGTCGTACAGCCGGATCGCGTCGACCGGGCAGGTGCGCGCGGCGAACTTCGCGTCCAGTTCCTCGCCGTCGGGAACCTCCAGCGAGAACACGTCCTCGTCGGTCTTCTCGGCGTCGACGAGCGTCGCCTTCCCGGCGTCCATGTCCTTCTCGAAGGCGTCCCACTCGGCCACGCACTGGAACATTCCGACGCAGGTGTCGCGGTCGTACTCGATTCGCATACCCTGTCCTCGTCGCCGGCGCTCCTAACGTCTTCGTCCTCACCCGTCCGTCACGGCCGTGCGTTCGCGGCATGCCGGGCCGGACACCCCGGCTCGGTCCGACGGGCAAGCGTTTTGCGCCCGCCCGCGGAGCACTCGACCATGAAGAACACCGCGGGGACGGAGGCAGCGAAGCGGGCGGCCGGCGAGGCGGCCGCCGCCGAGGTGCGCGACGGCGACGTGGTCGGCCTCGGCACCGGCTCGACGGCGGCACACGCGATCCGAGACCTCGGGGATCGGGTCGACGACGGGCTCGACGTCGAGGGCGTCGCCACCTCCTATCAGTCGCGTGCGCTCGCCAAGGAAGTCGGGATCCCGTTGCTGTCGCTGTCGGACGTCGCCCGCGTCGACCTCGCGATCGACGGCGCCGATCAGGTTGCCCTCGGAGCGAACGCCCTCGTGAAGGGCGGGGGTGCCGCCCACGCCCGCGAGAAGGTGGTCGCGTCCGCCGCCGACCGTTTCCTCGTCGTCGCCGACGGCTCGAAGCTCGCCGAGCCGCTCGACTATCCGGTCCCCGTCGAGGTCCTGCCGGACGCGCTCGCCCGCGTCGAGCGGGCGGTCCGCGACGCCGGCGGCGACCCGGAACTGCGGTCCGCAGAACGCAAGGACGGTCCCGTGGTCACAGACAACGGGAACCTCGTGCTCGACTGCGACTTCGGCGCCGTCGGTGAGGCCAGGTCGCTGGCGGGGACCCTGTCGGCGGCCCCGGGCGTCGTCGAACACGGCCTGTTCGTCGGAATGGCCGACGCGGTGTTCGTTGGCGACGACGACGGCGACGCGACTCGGCGGTCGCCGTAACGATGTGACTCGGCGGTCGCCGTGAACCCCCTCGCAGGTGACCGTCGATTCGGTGCCGTGGGACCGCCGAGCGCGACGGCGCCGCGGCTACGCGGTCGCTGAAAGAAGTGGAGGAAGGGTGGCCGAGTTTACAGGTCGCGCGGCTGGACCGTCTTCCGGTCGTTCTCCTCGGCGCGGCGGGCGGCGTCCTCGAGCAGCTCCTCGACTTCGCCGTCGAGCGCGTCGTAGAAATCGGACGCGACGTTCTTCTCCTCGAGGTACTCCTTGACGGCTGCCTTGACGATGAGGTCTGCCATGCAACCGGCCTTTCCCGACGCCTCCTTATAAGGTTTCCCAAGTTAACCCGCGAGGCGGGGCCCCTCGCGGCCGTTCACGGGGGTTTCCGACTCCGAGTTTATATACTGTCCCCGGTCGGAGGGTTCGAGTCGCTCCGCCGCCCAGTATCGGGCATGCGCGAAACGCTGGAGGCGGTCGCCGCCGGCGACCTCACACCCGCACAGGCGGAGGCGGAGCTGCGCGGCTACGCGACCACGGAGGCCGGGCGCTTCGACGCCGCCCGCGAGCACCGTCGCGGGATCCCCGAGGGGATACTCGCGGAGGGGAAGACCCCCGCGGAGGTGGCGGCGATGGCCGACGCGGCCGTCGACTCGACGGGGCGGGCACTCGTCACGCGGGCGGACGACGACACCGCCGAGCAGGTGCGGACCTACATGGAGCGGGAGCACCCCGACGCGACGGTCGAACGGGACGCCCGCGCACGCACCGTCGTCGTCCACGCCGCCGACTACGACCCGCCCGCGGTCGACGCCGACGTGGTCGTCGTCTCCGGGGGCACCGCCGACGCGCCCGCCGCCCGGGAGGCCGCCGTCGTCGCCGGCGAGGCCGGGACCCGCGTCGAGACGGTCGAGGACGTGGGCGTCGCGAACCTCACGCGCGTCCTCGACGAGATCGAGACGCTCCGGTCGGCCGACGTGCTCGTCGTCGCCGCCGGGCGGGAGGCGACGCTCCCGACGCTCGTCGCGGGACTGGTCGGCGCGCCCGTGATCGGCCTGCCCACCTCGACGGGGTACGGCGTCGGCGGCGACGGCGTCGCCGCGCTGCTCGGCCTGCTCCAGTCGTGTACCGTGCTGTCGGTGGTGAACGTCGACGCCGGCTTCGTCGCGGGAACGCAGGCCGGACTGATCGCGCTCGGCGTCGACGGTCGCCCCGACGAGCCGGATCGCTGACCGGTCGATTCGACGCCGTTACACGCCGCTACCCGCGGTGTGTGCCGTGAAAGGGTATATGTGTCTTGCAGCCCTATGCGTGTTACCGGCAGCGGTGGATGCCGGACGACCACATGCCACGCTGCGACCACTGCGGGTCGCACGTATCCGACCGCTTCGCCCGCGTGTTCGGCGACGAACGCGGGAACCTGAACGCGTGCCCGTCCTGCTCCGCGAACGCGGGCATCGCCGAAGCGGCACGAGAGCGGACCCGCGCAGACGACTGAACCGCGCCGCGACCACCTCGCCGCGCCGCGACGGCCACCACCCATCCGTCTCCCGTTCCCCCGCGGGACCCGGGACAGACGGCCCCGTGCAGCATCGCGTCAGTTTTTCGCCCGCGTCCCGAACCCCGTCCCGTGAGCGATCGCGACCCGACTGTCGACGCCGGCGGCGATGACTCCGAACGGGGGGACTCCGACCGCGTCGACGACTCCCAGCGTGGCGACGGCCCGGACCGTGTCGACGGCGTCGCCGTCCCGGCGGCCGACCACTACGTGTACGTCCTCGAGTGTGCAGACGGGTCGCTGTACACCGGCTACACGACCGACGTGGCTCGTCGCGTCGCCGAACACGACGCCGGCGACGGTGCGAAGTACACCCGCGGGCGAACGCCCGTCGAGTTGGTCCACGTCGAGGCGTTCGACTCGAAGTCGGGGGCGATGAGCCGGGAGTACGACATCAAACAGCGATCGCGCCGAGAGAAGGAGTCGCTGGTCGACTGACCGCGCTCGCGTCTGCCCCGGTTACGTCGCGCTCGCGACGACGGTCACCGTCGTCGGCCCCTCGATCTCCACGTCGACGGCTCGAAGCCCGCTCCCGTCGATCGACTCCGACCACGCCTCGCCGCCCATCGTGACCCGGACGGTGTACGTCGCGTTCGGTTCCGCGACCTCGAACTCGCCGGTGCTTCGGTCTCCCGGTTCCAGCGACTCCTCCATCGAGAGCAGGGGGTCCTCGGCACCGGCCGTCGTCACCGTCAGGCCGTACTCGCGGACGGCGTCGCTCGCGTTCGTGACCTCGACGGGGACCGAGTCGGGCTGTCCGCCGATACCGCGGCTACAGCCGGCGAGGGTCGCGACGACGGAGGCGACCGCGGCCGAGACCGCTCTCCTGCGCCACATGCGTCCGCCTCCACACGACGGGCGAATAAGTCGTCCGCTCCCTACTCGGGCACGTCGAGGAACTCGTCCGTGTGTCCCGCGTAGTGGGCGATCCGGCGGCCCAGCTTCTCGGTGCGCTCGCGTAAGCCATCGTCGACGAACTCGTAGCGCAACTCCGCCCCGGTCGCGTCCTCGGGAGGTCGCTCGTCGTCGTCCCACGGCTCGAACTTGTTCCGAGCGCCGCGGATCCCGACTTGCAGGGGCGCGACCCACCCGTGGACGCCACGGATCGTCGCGCGCATGTGTTCGAGCGTGCCGCCGTATGAGCCGCCGCCGGCGACGGTGAACAGCCCGACGACGGTGTCCTCGTACTCGTCGAAGCTGCACCAGTCGTGGAACGAGCGGAACGCCGAGGAGTACGAGTCGTGGTACACCGGCGAGCACAGCAGCACGCCGTCGGCGCGGCGCATCCGTGCGAGCAGGTCGGGCACGTCGCCGGCGTCGGCGGCGTCCACGTCCGGGTGATAGAGGGGCACGTCGAGCTCGGGGTCGCCGAGATCGATGAAGTCCGGCTCGGCGCCGTACTCGGCGGCCGCGTCGAGGGCGTACTGCAGCGTCGCCCGGCCGTAGCTCCCGTCGCGCCGCGAGCCGTTCACGGCGACGACGGTGGGCGTCTCCGACATGCCGGGCGATTCACGGGAACGAGTGAAAACCCCGTCGGGTCGCGGCGGGAGACTGACGGGGTCGTGGCGTCGGTTCGGCGCCCGGGCGGGTCCCCCACGAGCGCCGCCGGGCACCCGGGTTTTTGCCACCCGGCGCCGACGCGTCGCGCATGGACGAGATCTCGTTCGGAACCGACGGCTGGCGCGCCACCCTCGACACGTTCACCGACCGACGCGTCCGCATCGTCGGACAGGCGGTCGCGGACACTCTCGCGGAGAGCGAGGCGGACGCCGCTGCGGCGGACGCGACGGACCGCCCCGTGCTCGTCGGCTACGACGCCCGCCCGACCTCGGAGGGGTTCGCCGAGTCGCTCGCCGAGGTGCTCGCGGGCAACGGCTTCGACGTGCTCCTCCCGGAGCGCGACTGCCCGACACCGCTGGTCGCGCACGCCATCGTCGAGCGCGACGCCGCCGGCGCGATGATGGTGACGGCCTCGCACAACCCGCCCGAGTACAACGGCGTGAAGTTCATCCCCGAGGACGGCGCGCCCGCGCTTCCCGAGGTCACCGAGCGCATCGAGGCGAACCTCCGTGAGCCCGATCTCGCGGCCGCCGGAACCCCCGACGAGGGAGCGATCGACCGCGTCGACCTCGTGACGCCCCACGCCGAACACGCCCGCGACCTCGTCGCCCGCGGGGATGGGGCGCTCGACCTCTCGGGGCTGACGGTCGCGTACGACGCGATGCACGGCAGCGGCCGCGGCGTCACCGACGCGCTCCTCGAATCGGCGGGCGCGGCGGTCGAGCGGATCCGCTGTGAGCGCGACCCCGAGTTCGGCGGCGGGTCGCCGGAGCCGTCGGCCAAGAACTTGGAGGAACTGGCCGAGCGCGTCACCGAGGGCGGCGCGGACTTGGGGATAGCCAACGACGGGGACGCCGACCGCTTGGCGATCGTGACGCCCGAGCGCGGCCACCTCGACGAGAACCTCTTCTTCGCGGCGACGTACGACCACCTCCTCGAGGACGACTCGGGGCCCGCGATCCGCACCGTCTCGACGACGTTCCTCATCGACCGCATCGCCGAGGCGCACGGCGAGGCGGTGTACGAGACCGCGGTCGGGTTCAAGTGGGTCGCGCAGGCGATGGGCGAGCACGACGCCCTGATGGGCGGCGAGGAGTCCGGCGGCTTCTCCGTCCGCGGGCACGTCCGCGAGAAGGACGGCGTCCTGATGGCGCTACTGGCGGCGGTCGCCGCCAGCGAGGAGTCGTACGACGACCGCGTCGACCGCCTCGAGGACGAACACGGCCGCATCGTCGCCGACAAGGTGAGCGTCGACTGCCCCGACAGCGAGAAGGAACGCGTCATCGACGACCTCGCCGATCACATCCCCGACGAGGTCGCCGGCGAATCGGTGGCCGACGTGGTGACGGTGGACGGTTTCAAGCTCCTGCTCGCGGACGGCTCGTGGCTGCTCGTCCGCCCCTCCGGGACCGAGCCGAAGATGCGCGTGTACGCCGAGTCCGGCTCCGAGGCGGACACGGCGGCCATCCTCGCGGACGGCCGTGAGCTGGTCGAGCCCCTGGTCTGAGGCTCGGACCCCGTTCTCGCCCCGCACCGGTTCGCCGTCTCGCGCCTCGTGTCGCTCCCCGCTCCCACGTCCACGCCGATACTCCGCCGGGACCCACAGGCTTGAGTGTGCGGCCGCCGCCTCGACTGCCATGTTCGACGACGAGGTCGCCGCCCGCATCCGCGACGACCGCGAGCGCGACGGCTCCCTCCTCCCCGACTACGGCCGGTACTGCTTCGCCGACGTCCCCGCGACCCTCGGCGGGGTGCTCGGCGTCGACCTTCCGGGCGACCCGCTCCCGGACGATGTCGTCGCGGACGTACCCAGCCTCGCCGGCACGTCGCCCGAGGATGACACCGACTACGACCGCGTCTGTCACGTGCTCGTCGACGGCTTCGGCTTCGAACAGTGGCGCCGCGAGGTCGCCGCCGGACGTGCGCCCGACTGGGTCGCCGACCTCGCGGAAACCGCGCGCGTGACCCCGCTCACGTCCGTCTACCCCTCGGAGACCGCGGCGGCGATCACGACCGTCCACACCGGGCTGACGCCGGCGGAACACGGCGTGATCGGGTGGGATATGTACCTCCCCGAGGTCGACCGCGTGATCCAGACCCTGCCGTTCACGTCGAAGTCCGGCGAGCCGGCCGACGAGGCGTACGGCGTCGACGCGGCGGACCTCTTCGCAGGCGGGTCGATATACGAGCCCATGTCGGCCGCGGGCGTCGACTCGGTCACCGTTCAGCCGATGAAGGCGGCGACGGGCGCCTACTCCGCACACGCCCTCGCCGGCGCCGACTCACGCGGGTACGAGGACCTCGACGGCTTCCGGACGCTGTTGACCGAGGCGCTTTCCGAGTCCGACCCCGGAACCTACTGCTACGCGTACCTCTCGGACGTGGACGGCGCGGCCCACGAGGCCGGCACCGAATCCGACCACTACCGGGAGACGCTGCAAGCGGTCTCCGACGCCGTCTCGACGGCGCTGGCAGACGTTCCGGACGACGTCGCCGACTCGACGCTGTTCGTGCTCACCGCGGACCACGGCCACGTCGACACCGACCCCGAGACCAACGTCGACATCTGGGAGCACGAGTTCCTCACCGAGCGCATGCGCCGCTACGAGACCGGCGCTCCGGCCGGGTACCCGCTCACGGGGGGGAGCGAGGGAGGGGACGGCGCCGACGACGCCGGAAGCGACGAACGCACGGCGGGCGGCGTTCCGCTCCCGCCGGTCGGCGGCGCGCGCAACGTCCACCTCCACCTGCGGCCGGGGACGACCGAGGAGGTGGTCGACTACCTCGACCGGACCTTCGAGGGACGGGCGTTCACCCGGGAGGAGGCCCTCGACCAGGGGCTGTTCGGCGACCGCGGCGCCTCCGACCGCTTCCGCCGGCGCTGCGGCGACGTGGTGTTCGTCCACCGACGGAAGGCCGTCTGGCGCGGCGACGAGCCGGGGAAGCTCGGCTACGTCGGCTGGCACGGCGGGCTGACGCCCGAAGAGATGGTGACGCCGTTCGCGGTCGCGCCGCTGTCGGACGTGATCTGATCAGGGCTGACCTGGGCTGACCGCGGCGGTCACCGCGTCACGTCCGCGTCCGCCGGGAGCGTTCCGAACAGACGGTCGTCGCGTTCCTCCACCTCGAACCCGAGCGCCTCGTAGAACAGTCTCACTTGGGCCCGGAACGTCGCAGTCAGCGGCGCATCGGTCCGTTCGGCCGCCGCCGCGACGAGCGCGGTGCCGACGCCGTCGGCCCGCCGGTGCTTACGCACCGCGACGGCGTCGACATGGCCGCCGTCGAGCACGAGCGCACCGACCACGTCGGTCGATTCGGTTCCGATCTCCTTCGCCACTGCGACCAGCACGTCGCCGCCGCCGACGCGCTCCGGGAGGTTCGCCGGAACGGTCAACATCGCCGCGTCGAGGAGGTGCCTGACGGCGTCCGTCTCGTCGTCGCGGGCGGTCCGGATCGACACGTCGGCATCCGAGACGGTGCCGGCGTCGGGGGCGGTGTCGCCGTCCGCGCCTCGCTTCGATTCGCCGTCGTCGCCGCCGGTCATCCGCCCTTGATCAGCCTGAGCACCTTGACCTCGCTCGACTCGACGGGGGCGTCCTCCGGGACGGGGCTCCCGTCCACGAGCACCGTCACCTCGTGGGGAGAGTAGCCGGTCGCCCGGCACACGTCGGCATAGGTCGCGTCGTCGTCGAGCGAGAGGGTCTCGGTGCCCTCGCCGACGACCTCGCAGGTCACGTCCATGCCCGCAGTCGCCGCCGCGCGGCTTTCAGCGTTGCCGTCGCGTGTGGACGGGGAGTCCGGTCGTGGACTCCCGTCCGATCGTGGGCCTCCATCCAGTCGTGGATCGCCGGGTCGATATCTCGGGGCGTTTATCCCCCCGGGCCGCCGACCACCGTCCATGAGCGAGGCCGACGACGGCGAGGCCGCCGAGTCCTCCCCCGGGCGGGAGGTCTGGATCGAGAAGTACCGCCCGCAGACGCTGGAGGACGTGTACGGACACGAGCAGATCGTCTCCCGGCTCCGCAGCTACATCGAGCAGGACGACCTGCCGCACCTCCTCTTTGCAGGACCGGCAGGTGTGGGAAAAACCACCTCGGCGGTCGCCATCGCCAAGACGATCTACGGCGACGACTGGCGGACGAACTTCCTCGAGCTCAACGCTTCCGACCAGCGCGGCATCGACGTGGTTCGCGACCGGATCAAGAACTTCGCGCGCTCGTCGTTCGGCGGCCACGACTACCGGATCATCTTCCTCGACGAGGCCGACTCGCTGACCGACGACGCGCAGTCGGCGCTGCGGCGGACCATGGAGCAGTTCTCCGACAACACGCGGTTCATCCTCTCGTGTAACTACTCCTCGAAGATCATCGACCCGATCCAGTCGCGGTGTGCGGTGTTCCGCTTCTCGCCGCTCTCCGACGAGGCCGTCGAGGCGCAGGTCCGCGACATCGCCGCCGATCAGGACATCGAGATCACCGACGACGGGCTCGACGCGCTTGTGTACGCCGCCAACGGCGACATGCGCCGCGCGATCAACTCCCTGCAGGCGGCCGCGACCACGGGCGAGATCGTCGACGAGCAGGCGGTCTACGAGATCACCGCGACCGCCCGTCCGGAGGAGATCGAGGCGATGGTCGAGGACGCGCTCGCGGGCGACTTCTCGAAGTCGCGGGCGACGCTCGACACGCTGCTCACCGAGACGGGGATGGCCGGCGGCGACATCATCGACCAGCTCCACCGGTCGGTGTGGGAGTTCGGCCTCTCGGACCCGGAGGCGGTGCGGCTGATGGAGCGCATCGGCGACGCCGACTTCCGCATCACCGAGGGCGCCAACGAACAGGTGCAGCTGGAGGCGCTGTTGGCGTCGCTTGCGCTGGCGAACGAGTAGGCGACGAGATAGCAGGCGGCGAGCGACCGTTCACGTTCGTGTCGTGGTCGAGTCCGCCCGCGAGCGGCGACCTCACACCTCCGGCTCGATGTAGACGATCCCGACGCGGTCGTCCATCTCGCGGAGGGTCGCCTCGATCTGCGTGATGTCCGCGTCCACGTCGCGGGTGGCCGCGTCGCCCTCGAAGCTCACGTCGGCGGTGACGAGCACCTCGCCCGGGCCGACGAACACCGTCCGGAACCCGTCGATGTGGACGACGCCGTCGTGGTCGGCGATCGCCGCCTCGAGGTCGGCCTCCACGTCCGCCGCCAGCGACTCGCCGAGGATGAGCCGCTTGTTCTCCCACGCCAGCGCGACCGCGAAGAACATCAGGAGCGCGCCGATGACGACCGAGGCGATCGCGTCGAAGATCGGCATCTCCAGGAACCGCGCGAGCGAGATGCCTACGAGCGCGATGACGGCGCCGGCCAGCGCGATGGCGTCCTCGGTGAACGCGGTGAGCGTGGTCACGTCGCTGGTCTTCGAGAACGCCTCGCGGAGCCCGGCCCAGCCGTAGGTGTCGATCTGTCGGTTCAGCTCCGCCCGCGCCTTCGCGAACGCGTAGATCTCGAACAGGATGGCGCCGAGGAGGACGACGACGTTGATCCAGAACGGATCGACCGGCACCAGCTCGGTGAAGTTGATCCCCGCGAGCACTACGTCCGCCCGTTCGCCGCCGTGGGCGGGGTGCATGATCGCCTCGTACCCGTGGTTCAGCGACTCCCAGCCGGCGATACCGAACAGGAGCACGGAGACGAGGAACGCGTAGAAGAACTGCGCCTTGCCGTAGCCGAACGGGTGCGCCCGGTTCGCCTCCCGGTTCGAGTAGCGGATGCCGATGAGGAGGAACACCTGGTTTCCGGTGTCGGATATCGAGTGGTACGTCTCCGAGAGCATCGACGGCGACCCGGTGAGCAGGAAGCCGAAGAACTTCAGCACCGCGATGGCGCCGTTGGCGATCAGCGCGGCGATGACGACGGACCTGCTTCCTCCAGCCATTGTCTACCGGTCTCGGCCGACGGTAATCAACCCCATGGAGCACGACGGACCGGTCGTCCTGAGCCGGGCGTCGTCGCCCCGTCGACATCGTCGTCGTCATCGACGCCTCGACGGGCGGCGTGGACGCCGCCGACTTCGAACTCCCGAACCGTTAGTAGCGACCGTCACGACCCAGTCGGTATGCTCGTGATCCTCTCCGACACGCACGCCACCGACGGCCACCGCCTCCGGGGACGGACCCTCGACGCGGTCCGGGAGGCGGACGCCGTGATCCACGCCGGCGACTTCTACCGCGAGGCGGTGCTCGACGACCTCCAGCGCGAGGCGTCGACGCTGTACGGCGTCACCGGCAACAACGACGACGCCGCGCTGCGCGAGCGACTGCCCCGCGACCGCGTCGTCGGCTACGAGGGCGCGACCGTCGCGGTTCGGCACCGGTCGCGAAGCGGCGCGACAGGCCTCGTCATGTTCGGCCGCGAGCGCGACGCGGACCTCGTCGTCTTCGGCCACAGCCACCGTCCCGAGTTCGACGACTCCGGGGACGTGCCGCTGCTCAATCCGGGGAGCTACGCCCAGCCGAGGGGAAACCGGCCGGCACACGGCGAGGTAACCCGAACCGACGAGGGGCTCGCCGGGGAGCTCGTGACCCCCGACGGCGAGGCGTTCGAGCGGTTCTCCGTCCCGGTACGGTCGCCGTGAGATCGCCCGGATCGGGTGCTAGAGCCGCGTACGGTGGCCGAGAGGGTCGTCGAGAACACGGCGAGGAACACGATCGACCCGTCTCCCTCGTTCGGGTCGCGTCGACGGCGCGGATCGCGTCGACGACGGTGCGGTCGCGTCAACGGGGACCGGGTTCCCGGGCCGCCGGCCGCCCGCGCACCCGGTCGGGGGTGTCGGGGAGACGGTGGCAGGTCGTGGCTCGGGCGCGGCGGTTGGAGGGCCGACGGGGAACCGCGAACGGAGGGCCGGCGCGCCACCGGGAACCGTACCGGATCGTACCGGCGCTCGTGTCAAGTACTTTCTCTATGGTCAAACGCCGTTTTTAGTCACCGCGGTGGCGGCGCGGACGGGCGAGCGGCCGGACGAATGAACGGACGAACGGAGGACAGGTGAGCGGAGGACGGGTGACAGGCGGACGGACGCGACGGGTCACGTGCCGCCGCGACGGCGGGCGGCCACCGCGACGACCGCGAGCGCGAGCAGCCCGCCGCACAGGAACAGGAACCCCGGCGAGGCGGCGAGCTGGTCGACCAGCGTCGGGCCGGCGTCGCCGGCGACGGCGTACGTCGTGTCGCGTGCCAGCTCGGTCGCGGTCGATTCGGGCGCCGGCGTCGCCGTCGGCGCGGGGGTCGATGTCTCCGCGGCGGTCTCGGTCGCCTCCTGGATCCCCATCCCGCCGTCGTCGGCGGCCTCGGTCGGCGTCGGCGTCGCCGCGTCGTCGGCGGCTGCCTCGGTGGCCGTCGCGTTCGTCGACTCGACGCTCACGTCGGTGCTATCGCCGCCGGACCCCCCGTCGGCGCCGTCCGCGCCGCCGGCCGAGCCGAACCCGACGGTGGGCGCGAACGGGCCGTCGAGGACGGTCTCGACGACGACGGCGCCGAGGCCGACGGCGCCGATCCCGCCGAGCAGGCGGCTGAGCGTCGCGCGGATGCCGGACGCCTCGGACTCGGGACCGGCGACGAGCACGAGCGGCCCGTCGGCGGGGGCGTACACGTCCATCTCGCGGCCCTTCTGGGAGTAGGCGGTGTCGACCACCTCGACGACGCCCGCATCGCGCAGGCGCTTCAGGTGGTACTGGGTGTTCTGCAGCGACGTGTCGACGCGGTCGGAGACGTCGCTTGCGGGGCCGGGGCTGTCGTGGAGGGCGGAGAGGATCGCGCGGGCGGTGTCCGAGGAGAGCGCCGCGAGGACGTCGTCGGCGTCGTCGCCGTCGACGCCGATCACTCGCGGGTCGCGGTCGTCGTCGTCGCCGCGGGACCACGGCCCGCCGATCCCCGGGATGGAGGAGGGCATGTCGGCCATTCGTCGTTCCTCTTTCGCGGTGGTGTTGGTAAGCTTTCCGTGCGCTCGCGGCGGTCGCGGAACCGAGCGATCTCGTTGCCTCGAACGGCCCGTCACTCCCGGCGTCGACGTCCGAACGCGACGGCGACCGCCGCGACAGTCGCGGTTGCGACGACCGCCGTCGCGACTCCGAAGCCGTCGCCCGTCGCGGTCGTCCCCGCGGCGTCGGCGGTTCCGGATCGATCGGACGCCGTGACCGTCGCCGTCGATGGCTCGCGTTCGGTCGCGTTCGTCGCGTCCGCGCCTTCGGTCCGCGGCGGCGCGGTCGTCGGACCCGGCGTCTCGGCCGGCCGCACCTCGACGGTCTCGTTCTCGATCGCGACCGGGTGGGTCGCACTGGCGGCCCGAAGCCCCACCGAGTACGCCCCCGGCGAGGGGGTCGCCGGGGTCGCCACGACGACCGTCGTGTCGACCTCCTCGCCGGGCGCCACCGACGACCACTCGATCGTCCGGTTCGCCGGGTGGAACCGACCGTCGCCACGTACGGCCGCGATCGACCACCGCTCGGGCAGCGACGTGACGCGGACGGAGAGCGTTCGGACCGCCGTCTCGTCGTTGTTGACGAGACTGAGGTACAGGTCCCCGCGTCGCTCGCCGTGACCGATCGCGCCGAGGTGCGCGAAGACGGTCCGTGGCCGCCGCTCGTGCGGACGAAGCGCGAGCGTCGCGTTCTCGTGGCCGAGGATCCGAAGCTCGCTGACCCCCCGGTCGCTCACCGCGACAGCGGCGTCGGCGCGATCCCAGTCGACGGTCGCCGCGAACCCGCCGTCGTCGCCGACCCGGGCCACGGTCACGTTCGGCGGATCGGCGGCCGCAAGCGCGCGGAGCTCGTCGGTCGACAGCTCACGCAAGGTTCCGGACTCGCCGACGATCACCGCCGCGTCGGCGGCCGGTTCCCCGTCGACGCCGGTGACCGTCCCCTCGATCCGGACATCGTCGCCCGGGCCGGGATCGTCCGTCGCGGCCGGCGCTATCGGCGCCGCCGGCGGTGTCGTCGCTGTCGTCGCGGCCGCCACCCCGGCAACCGTCCAGAGCACGCACAGCAGACACGCCGCGTAGGTGAACGCGGAACGACGTGACGCCCGTGGCATGGCTCCGGCTTCGAACGCGACCGGCAAGTGCCTCGTGGAGGGACAAATCGGCGTCGTAGCCATCGGTACCGACCCGACGGCGTTCGCTCGTCTCCCGCTCCGCTCTCGTCCGGGTCGGCCCGATCACATCACTCATCGTCGATCCGAAAGATCCCGACACCCCTTTGTCGACGTGTCACCGAGTGTTCGTATGCTCGATTACGTCGGTCTGGAGGCGGACCTCTCGGCGGAGGAGAAACTGATCCGGGACACGGCCCGGGAGTTCGTCGCCGAGGAGGTCGACCCCGACATCGCCGACCACTACGAGGCCGGGACCTTCCCCACGGAACTCATCCCCGAGATGGGGGAGCTGGGATTCTACGCGCCGAACCTCGAGGGATACGGCTCCCCGAACGTCTCCGAGCGCGCGTACGGGCTGTTGATGCAGGAACTGGAGGCGTGTGACTCCGGCCTGCGTTCGATGGCCAGCGTGCAGGGAGCGCTCGTGATGTATCCGATCCACGCGTTCGGCAGCGAGGCCCAGAAGGAGGAGTGGCTCCCGGCCCTCGGGCAGGGTGAGGCCGTCGGCTGCTTCGGGCTGACCGAGCCGGAGCACGGCTCGAACCCGTCGGGGATGGAGACGCGCGCCGAGCGCGACGCCGACGGGTTCGTCCTGAACGGCGAGAAGACGTGGATCACCAACTCCCCCATCGCCGACGTGGCGGTGGTGTGGGCGAAGCTCACCTCGGAGGAGGGGTCGCCCGTCCGTGGCTTCCTCGTCGAGACCGACCGCGACGGGGTCGAGACGCCGAAGATCGACGAGAAGCTCTCGATGCGCGCCTCCGTCACCGGCGGCATCGTCCTCGACGACGTGCGCGTCCCCGAGGAGAACGTCCTGCCGGAGGTCGAGGGGATGAAGGGGCCGCTGTCGTGTCTCACGCAGGCCCGGTTCGGCATCGCCTGGGGCGCCGTCGGCGCCGCCCGCGACTGTTTCGAGACGGCTCGCGAGTACCAGACCGGCCGCGAGCAGTTCGGGGGCCCCATCGCCCGCTTCCAGATCCAACAGGAGAAACTCGCGGAGATGGCGACGCAGATCACCCTCGCCCAACTGCTCGCGTATCGCCTCGCGGACCTGAAGGAGCGCGGCGACCTGCGGCCCCAGCAGGTGTCGATGGCCAAGCGCAACAACGTCCGGATGGCCCGCGACCAGGCGCGCGTCGCCCGCGAGATGCTCGGCGGCAACGGGATCACGACGGACTACTCGCCGATGCGGCACATGAGCAACCTGGAGACGGTGTACACCTACGAGGGAACGCACGACATCCACTCGCTCATCCTCGGGGAGGACCTGACCGGGCTGTCGGCCTTCTCGTAATGCGATAGCGGGCGAGTTACGTCGTCAGCCCGGCCAGCGACCGGCTGTCGGCCTTCTCGTCGCGAGGCGACGCGTCGAGGGGGACCAATCCCGCGCCCGTCGTGGTGGCGGTGTGCGAACGATGACCATAGCTAAGTAGGTGGACTCTGAGGCGCCAACCGAGATGGTCGAACCGGTCGAGGGCGGGTGGCGGACGCTCGCGTTCCCCCGCGAGGAGGCGTGGGTGGTCCACGCCGCGCTCCTCGACCGGGTCCAGCGGGCGGTCGAGGCGGACGGCACCGCCGAGGGATACCCGGAACTCGACGCGCTGACGGCGATCGAGGACGGACGCGAGCGGTTCGACGCCGAGGAGGTCGCGGTCGTCCGGGGAGCGCTCGAGGCGTACCTCCGGCGTGCGCCCCCGAGAGACTTGGCCCCCGGTCGGGCGGCGCTGCGGCGGACCCGTACTCCCGAGATTCCGGAGCCCTGAGGCGCTACGTCGAGCCGCTCTCGTTCGACAGCGAGTCGCGCCGCGCGAACTTCCCCCACAGTGCCCGCCGGTCGGCGGCCCACCGATACATCGTCTCGCGAGCCTCCGGGTACTTCGGAAGCCCCTTCGCCGCCGCGGTGAGCCACCAGCCGGTCGCGCCGGTGCGCTTCGCGACCTGTTCGAGCGCCTCGCCGCAGGAGTACACCGCGGCGTCGGTGACGAGGTGCATACACTCCTCGTAGTCGTCGGGAAGGCGCGCGCGGAGATCGTCGTGGTCGGCCAACTCCGAGAAGCCGACGGCATCGAACTCGCCAAGCTCCAGCGCGTGTGAGACGCAGAAGGTGCAGAACCCGCAGTCGTCGTCGTACACGAGGCGAGGGACCGACATACCCGGATCTACGGGCTCGACGGACATGTGGCTTCGGGCGGGCCGACCCTCACGTCCGCTATTCCTCCTCGCCCTCCCAGTAGTCGACGGCGTCGCCGCGGCGGAAGTACGCGTCCACGTCGCGCTCGTCCCCGTCGCCCGGCGGCGCGCCCGCCATCGCGCCCACCTTGTCGGAGTCCGGGTACACGAGCACCTCCGGCTCGCGCATCGTCGAGACCGCGAGGTATCGGAGGGCACCCTCGGAGTCGTTGACGACGCGGTGGGCGCCGTCCTCACCGGGCGGGAGCGAGACGTAGTCGCCCGCGCGCAGCGGGCTCGTCCCGTCGGCGTGGCGCAGGGTCCCCTCCCCCGACAGGACGTAGATCGCCTCCGCGTTGCCCGCGTGGTAGTGATACGGCCACGCGCGCTTGCCCGCCGGGAGTTCGTAGAGGCTACAGCCCAGATCCTCGCCGTCGGCGGCCGCGGCCAGCCGCTTTCGCCGCCAGCCGACCGACTCGCCGCGGTCGGTCCCCTCCCAGTCGAGTTCGTCGGCGTTGACGCGATTCACGCGGGGACGTCGCTCGGGTCGACCGTAATCGTATCGCCCGTCGCGCACGCGTTCGCCGTCGCCCGTCGCGACCGTGTCCGCGACGTTCCCGCGGTCCCCGGATGCCGGCGTTTTTGTACGTGTCGCGGTAAGCATCGATAATGGGAATCGATCCGAACTTCGACGACAACCGCGAGCACGTCGGCGAGGAGAACGGTCTCGACGTGTGGGGGCCGGTCGATCCGCCGGAGAAGCTGGGTATCCACGGCGCCCACGTCGCCGTCGACTACGACATCTGCATCGCCGACGGCGCGTGTCTGGAGAACTGCCCGGTCGACGTGTTCGACTGGGTCGACACGCCCGACCACCCCGAGAGCGAGACGAAGGTCGAGCCGACCCGCGAGGACCAGTGTATCGACTGTATGCTCTGTGTGGACATCTGCCCGGTCGACGCGATCGACGTCGACGCGTCGCGGTCGTGAGCCCGTCACGTCGGCGTTCGGATCGTTCTATCGACTACTCCTCCAAGTCCTCCAGCGCGACCCGCTCGGTCACGTCATCGTAGCTCCCATCGGAGGAGACGATCCGGTCGCCGTCGGCAGCAATGAGATGGAGCGCGTCGAACGGCGTCAGCCCGTCCTCCTCAACGGCGTTGGCGGCGGCGAGAACGGGATCGGTATCACCCCGAACCTCGACGAGTGCGGCCGCGTTCGCGACGACGCGCTCGACGTTCCGTTCCTCCCGGTATGCAACGAGCATCAGTTCGACTAACGTGTGTGTCGATGTCCAGAGCTCCTCGCCGTGTTCTCGGTAGTACTCCTCAGCGGCAGCCGAGAGCCAGTCGTCCTCCTTGATCAGCGCGAGCAGGAAATCCGTCTCGACGTAGCTCACCGACCGGCCTCCTCGATCGCTTCTTCCTCGGCGGCTGCGGCGAGCTCCTCCGCCGTCCCCTCGACGTTCCGGAATTCCTCACGGAGTGCCGCGAGCGGATCGTCCGCGACCGGGATCAGGAGAAGCCGACCCTCACGCTCCACCAACTCGAATCGGTCGCCGAACTCCTCACGGAGCGATTTCGGGAGGTAAATCCGTCCGTCAGCGGCATCAACGCGCATAACACGGATACGACTTCCACGAACTTGGTTCTTTGCCGTAATCAGCAGATCGTGGAGCGAACTTGCTTTTTATCCCGTCAGTCGGCCGCCGCCGACGACGTGTCCCCGTCGGCGTCCGCCGGCGCGTCGACGGCGACGCCCTCCTTCGCCGCCAGCGCCTCACACAGCAGTTCCGCGATGTCGACGATCTCGATGTCGTCCTCGAAGTTCCCGGTCTTGCGGCCGTCCTCGTACATCGTCCCGCACATCGGACAGGCGACGACGAACTTCTCGACGGCGTCGCCGGCGTCGGTGTCCTCCAGCGCCTCGCGCAGGCGCTCCTCGCTGGGCTTGGACTCCTCGTCGTGGTCCATCCAGAGGCCGCCGCCGCCGCCCCCGCAGCAGAACGAGTCCGAGCGGTTGCGCGGCATCTCGTGGAGGTCGACCCCCGTCGCGCGGATCAGGTCCCGCGGCGCCTCGTACACGTCGTTCATCCGGCCGAGGTGACACGGGTCGTGGTACGTCGCCGTGTAGTCCAGCTCCGTGCCGTCCAGCCCGAGGCGACCCCGATCGACGAGGGTCTCGACGACCTCCGTATAGTGGAAGACGGGGTCGTCGAACTCGCTGACCTCGGGGTACTCGTTGCGGAAGGTGTTCATCGAGTGTGGGTCGGTGGTGACGACCTTCTCGAAGGTCGCCGATTCGAACGCCTCGGTGTTGTCCTCGACGAGCATCTCGAAGAGGCCCTCCTCGCCGACGCGGCGCACGTCGTTGCCGTCGTGCTGCTCGTCCTCGTAGAGGATGCCGTAGGAGACGTTCGCGCGCTCGAACAGCGTCGCCAGCGACCGGGCGACGCGCTGGTTGCGTTCGTCGTAGCTGGGGTACTCGCCGACGTACCAGAGGAACTCCACGTCCTCCTCGCGGGCGTCGGGCACCTCGAAGTCGAGGTCGTCCGCCCAGTCGGGCCGCTTGCGGGCGGGGTCGCCGAACGTGTTGCCGTTCTGGAACACGTTCATCATCGCGTCCTGCACCATCTCGTCCATCTGGCCCGTCTCGGTGAGTCGACGGTTCATCTGCGTGAACTCCGAGACGTGCTCGATGTCGACGGGACAGGCGTCCATGCAGGCCATACAGGACATGCACGACTCCATCGACTCGGCGGCGATGACGGAGTCGCCGCCGTCCGCGACGATCTCGACCTCCTCGGTCTCGCCGGCGTCGAGGGACTCGCGGTAGCGCTTGAGGTCGAGGATCACGTCGCGCGGGTCCAGGTTCCGGCCGGAGGCCTTCGCCGGACACACCGAGGAGCAGCGGCCGCACTTCGTGCAGGCGTCGTGATCGAGGATGTGGCGCCACGAGAAGTCGTCGATGGAGCCGTAGCCGATCTCGTCGGGACCGGCGTCCTCGGGAACGCCCGGAAGCCTTACCCCGGCCTTCTCGTCGCGGGTGACGACGTTCGCGAACGAGGAGATCATGTGGAACGGCTTGGCGTACGGGATCAGCGCGATGAACGCGAACGCCAGCAGCGCGTGGCTCCACCACGTCCAGTGGTACAGCGTCTCGGCCATCCCGACGGTGACGCCCGCCTCGGCGAACAGGCCCGCGAGGAAGAAGCCGACGAACGACACCTGCTCGTATGCGGCGAACTCGGCGGAGCCGACGATGCGGAACGCCTCCAGCACGTAGCCGCCGACGCCCAGCGCCAACAGCGTCCAGACGAACGCGTCGTCCTCCAACGAGGTGTGCTTGCCCCAGAGGCGACCGTCGCGTTCGGTGTAGCGTCGGTAGATGGCCATACCGACGCCGACGACGAACAGCAGCCCCATCGCGTCCATCACGAACGAGTACGAGAGGTAGAAGTCGCCGACGAAGAACGACTCGCCGGTGACGGGTCGCCAGAAGTCGAGGTCGATGCCGAGGATGGTCGTCCCGATGAGGAGCGTGAGAAAGCCCCACAAGATGAACGCGTGCATCACGCCCGCGTACAGGTCGCGGTCGAACTGGTTGCGGTTCGACGCCACGATCCGGGCCGCCCGCAGTACCCGTCCCGGGAGGTCGTCGAGGCGGTCGAACCAGTCGTCCTCACCGGCGGCGTAGCGCGCGAACCGCGCGTACGTGCCGTAGAGGAACACCCCGATCGCGACCGCCGCGAGGTAGTAGAACGCGGCCTTCCCGACGGGACCGATCGTCCAGAAGGTCTCGCGCGTCACGTCGGCTTGCATGTCGATAGCCCGTCGCCGCCTCCGATTAAATCTTCTCACACCGACGTCCATGACGGTCCACGACGACTGTCAGCACCCGCCCCTGATACCGTCCGCACCTGCCCGCTCCGGGCGTCGAGCCTCCTCCGCTCCCGTCAGCACGGTTGCGCGGGCCGTCGCCGGCAACACCCTTTTGTCCGACGACGGTCATCGTTTCAGTCTATGGACGAGAAGACGGAGGAACTCCGCGAAATCTTCCTCGACACGACGGGCGGCGACACCGTCACCGAGCGTCAGGAGGAGGGGCACGGCTCGCTCGCGGACGAGAGCGACGCCGCCGAGCGGCTCGCCGACCTCGTCGCGCGGATGCGCGAGCGCTTCGAGTTCGACTCCGACCGCTCCGACGAGGACCTCGTCCGGGTCGTCCGGCTGTACTTCCGGGGCGCCGACGACGCCGCCATCGCCGCCGACCTCGACGTCGACGAGGGGACGGTCTTCGACGCGCGGATGGACCTCCATCTCGTCCGCGACGGCGACCGCGAGGCGCCGTTCGACCTCTCGCGGCTCCGCTCGATGCACGTCGATGACGTGCCGATGGCCGATCGGGCCGCCGAGCTCGGCGTCGACGAGACGACCGTCGAGCACTACTCGACGGTCGTCGCCACGAACCTGGAGTCGACCCGGGCGAACGACCGCTTCCGCGACGAGTTCGCCGACCTGCTGGCGGAGCAGGACCTCAAGGGCGGCCACACCGAGGACGCCCGCGAGGACGGGCTCAGGGAGGCGGCCGAAGACATCGAGACGAACGTTTCCTTCTGAGGAACCTCTTTTCGCCTCGGGTTTCCTCGGCCGCCTTCGGCGGCCTGCGGGAACCGCTCGGCGAAAACCCGTTCATGCCAAACGGCCGCTCGCTCGCCAGCCTATCGGCTGGCTCGCTCGCGGTAGGATCGCAGGTGACTCCGCGACGGCACCGTGACTGCACTGCCTCCGCACTGCCTCCGCATTCCACTTGTTCTCTTTCCCACGGCGAACGTTCAAATACGAACACGGAACCACCACTCACGTGTCCCGGGACAAGGTGTCGTTCACGGACCTCGCGACGGCGACGTACTGCCCGCGCCAACTGTACTACGACCGGCGCGAGGACGACCGCGAGCCGCCGCCGGAGGCGACCGCCCGGATCGACCTCGCCTTTCGCTATCCCGAGTTGCGGGACCTGGACGACGCGGCCCTGGCGGCCGAACCGATCGATCGCCCGCCCGAGGAGTACCGCGCGGCGCTCGCTCGGCTGGCCGACCGAGCGGACTGGGAGTCGCTGTCGGATCCGACCGACACGCATGTCCTCCTCGACGGGAAGGACGCCCGCGGCGTCGCGCACAAGGTGATCGGCGAGACCGGCGCGGACGCACCGCGCGACGACGACGAGAACCCGACCGGCGATCCCCCGGTTCCGGTGATCGTCTCGCCGGGTGACCCGCCCGAGCGGGGAGTGTGGGAACCGCAGTCGGTGAAGGCGGTCGCGGCGATGCACGCGCTCTCGTGGCAGGAGGGGCGACGGATCCGGCGGGCGATCGTCGAGTACCCGACCCACGGCGTCGTCAGGGACGTGTCGCTGTCCGTGCGCCGCTCCGGGACGTACCGACGGGTGCTCCGGTCGGTTCGGGAGCTGGACGGTCCCCCGGCGAGGCTATCGAGCAGCGCGAAGTGTCGCGACTGCCGTCATCGGTCGAACTGTGGGGTGAAAACACGGAGTCTCCGGAGCCTGATCGGGCTGTAGCTCCGGAGCGAGCGCCCCGCCCGACTCAGGGCTCGCTCGCCAGCCACTCGCGGATCTCGTCGACCAGCGGACCCGCCCGGTGGATGACCCCGCGGTCGGGATCGACGACGGTGCTCTCGCCGCCCGCCGTCTCGCCGCCGTCGAGCACGACCGAACAGCCGTCGCGGATCCGGGAATCGAGCTCGGCGACCCGGCGGACGCTCCCGGCGCCCGAGCGGTTCGCGCTCGTCGCGGTGATCGGTCCGGCCACATCCGCGAGGGCGCGTGCGGTCCCGTGGTCCGGCACGCGGATCCCGACCCGCGGCTCGCCGTCGGTGAGTTCCGCCGCCAGCGTGTCGCCGCGGTCGACGACGACGGTCACGGGACCGGGAAGGAACCCCCGCGTGAACCGGGCGGCGCGGTCGCTCGCGGGAACCAGCGACAGCGCCGCGTCGACGCTCCCGAACCCGACCGACAGCGGCTTGTCCCGCGGGCGATCCTTCAGCGCGAACACGCGCTCGACGGCGGCCGGGTCCGTCGCGTCGGCGCCGAGGCCGTACACGGTCTCCGTCGGATAGACGACGGACTCGCCCGAACGGATCGCCTCGGCGGCGTGCTCGATGTCGTCGTCCGTCAGCTCGTGGTCCGACTCGCGATCCGGCTCGTGATTCGGTCCGTCGGCGTTCATTGGAGCCTTACAGGCGCTCGATCTGCGCTTCGACCTCGTCGTAGTCCGGGAACTCCGGCCACTCGGCGGCGACCCACGCGTACTCGACCGTGTGGTCCTCGTCGAGGAGGAACACCGCGGGACGGTGCTCGCGGATCCCCGTCATCCCGTCGAGGTCGTGGATCGCGCCGTACTGTTCGGCGACCTCGGCTGAGGGGTCGGAGAACAGTTCGTAGTCCATCTCGCGCTCCTCGATGAACGTCTTGTGCTCGTACGGAGTGGAGACGGAGACGCCGACGACGGTCACGTCGTCGGTGTCGCCGTGGCCCCACCCGCGGTCGCGGATCTCGTTCCAGACGTACGTGGCGGGGAACGCGCCGTCCATCGGGAAGAACACGAGCGCGATCGGCCCGTCGAGGTCCGACAGGGCAGTGTCGCTCCAGTACTCGTCGCCGACGAGCGGGCGGGTGAAGTCGGGCGCGTCCTCGCCGACGGCGACGTGATCCGCCTCGGGGAGCTCGACGACGTCGAAGTCGACCATTCAGGCACCTCCCGCAGCGGCGTCGCCGTAGGTGTTGTCGAGGTACTCCACGATGTTGCCGGACTCCGACATCGTCACGCCGGTGTTCTCGTCGCGGATCGCGGGCACCGAACGCTTGCCGGTGAGCCGTGCGACCGCGTTCCGGTCCGAGTGCATCGGCTCGACGAACCGCGACTCGTACTCCAGCCCGTGCTCCTTGAGCTTTCGAACGACGCGCTCGCAGTAGGGACACGCCTGAAGCCGATACAGCGTGATCTCGGGTGTTGTCATGGATACGACTACGACGGCGAGTTTGGTAACGTCTTCGCCCGCGGCACTCCCGTCGTCCGTGCCGCCGTGGCCGCTCGCGGCGCCCTGACACTCGCGTGGGGCGGACAGGGTCGAGCCGAGAGCGGACGCCGCCGCGCCGCCCGAGGACAACGCTTAATTCGGGGGACCGTCAAGCCGTCGTATCGCATGGGTTTGTCGCCGGTATCCGCTCCAGTAGTCACGCCCGCGCAGTTCGGCGGGCTCGCGAACGCCGTGCCGATCAACGACGCCACGATCACCGTCGGTGGCGTCCTCGCGATAGTCGTGCTCATCGGCCTGTCGGCGTTCTTCTCCTCCTCGGAGATCGCGATGTTCTCGCTGGCGAGTCACCGGGTCGAACAGCTCGTCGAGGACGGTCGCATCGGCGCGGAGGTCGTCAAGGAGCTGAAGTCCGACCCCCACCGCCTGCTGGTGACGATCCTCGTCGGCAACAACATCGTCAACATCGCGATGTCCTCCATCGCGACGGGCCTGTTCGCCATCTACATGAGCCAGGGGCAGGCGGTCGTCGCGGCGACGTTCGGGATCACCGCGCTCGTGCTCCTGTTCGGCGAGTCGGCGCCCAAGAGCTACGCGGTCGAGAACACCGAGTCGTGGGCGCTGCGGATCGCCAAGCCGCTGAAGCTCTCCGAGTACGTCCTCTTCCCGCTCATCGTCGTCTTCGACTACCTCACCCGTGTCGTCAACAAGGTGACCGGCGGTCGGTCGGCCATCGAGACCTCGTACGTCACCCGCGACGAGATCCAGAACATGATCCAGACCGGGGAACGCGAGGGCGTCATCGAGGAGGAGGAGCGGGAGATGCTCGACCGCATCTTCCGGTTCAACCAGACGATCGCGAAGGAGGTGATGACGCCGCGGCTCGACGTGAACGCGGTGCCGAAGGACGCCTCCATCGACGAGGCGATCGAGACGTGCGTGCAGGCCGACCACGAGCGCGTCCCGGTGTACGAGGGCAACCTGGACAACATCATCGGCGTCGTGAACATCCGCGACCTCGTCCGCGCTCGCTACTACGGCGAGGGGGACAACGACCTCGCGAGCGTCGTGCAGCCGACGCTGCACGTCCCCGAGTCGAAGAACGCCGACGAGCTGCTCGAGGAGATGCAGGACACTCGGATGCAGATGGTCGTCGTCATCGACGAGTTCGGCACCACCGAGGGGATCCTCACCCTGGAGGACATGGTCGAGGAGATCGTCGGCGAGATCCTCGAGGGCGACGAGGAGGAGCCGTTCGAGTTCGTCGACGACGACACCGTCCTCGTGCGCGGCGAGGTGAACATCGACGAGGTGAACGAGGTGCTCGAGATCGACCTGCCGGAGGGACAGGAGTTCGAGACGCTCGCGGGCTTCGTGTTCAACCGCGCCGGTCGGCTCGTCGAGGAGGGTGAGGAGATCGACTACGAGGGCGTGAAGATCCGCATCGAGGAGGTCGACAACACCCGGATCATGCGGGCCCGCGTCACCGTCACCGAGGAGTACTTCGCGACGGACGACGAGGAGGCCGAGGTCGGCGCCGAGGCGGAGAACTGAGTCGCGTCCGTCTCGGGTGATGGGGGGCGGAAGCGCTTTTGTCCCGGTCGGACCATTCGACGGTATGCGCGTTCGGTTCCTCGGTACCGGCGGGAGCCAGCCGATCCCGCTGCCGACCTGCGACTGTCGGCTGTGTCGGGAGGCGAGGCGGACGGGGCCGCCGGTGGCCCGCCGAGGCTCCGAGCTGTTCCTCCCCGGGATCGCCGGGCTGGTCGACGCCTCCGAGTTCGCGCCGAGAACGCTGTCCGAGTCGGGAATCCGATCGCTGGAGTACTGTTTCCTGACCCACTGGCACGCCGACCACGCGGGCGGACTCCGCGTGCTCGGGATGCGGCCGGCCGATCCCGGACCCGGGGAGACGGTCTCCGAGGCGAAGGCGCGGACCGCGCCGACGCTCGTCACCACCCGCCCGGTGTACGAGCGCGCCCGCGAGAGCGTCGGGGTCGTCGGCCACTACGTCGATACGGGGGTTGTGGACCTCCACCTGCTCGACGGGGACGAGGCGGGCCCGCTCCGGACCGACGGGTGGCGGGTCGACGCGCTTCCGTACCCGCTGGAGCCGGGATCGGGGATCGAGGACGCGACCGGGTTCCTGTTCGACGACGGCGACGCGACGCTCGCGGTCGTCGCCGACGACGCCCGTGGCCTCCCGGCGGCGTCACTCCCCGCGGATCTCGACGCGGTCGTGTTCGAGTCGGGGTATCTCACCCGGACTCCGGACGGGGACCGACACCGCGATCCCACGCCCGGTGAGGGTGACCTCTCGCATCCGGAGATCCTCGACAGAGTTCGTCGGGTCGACCCGGACGCGGCGTTCCTCAGCCACATCGGCCACCACTACGGGTGGAGTCACGCCCAACTGACCGAACTGGCCGGCGGCGCCGACTACGAGGACGTGACGTTCGCACACGACGGACTCGTGGTCGATGTATAGCCTCGCCCGACTCAAATCACCGCGTCGACGGCGGTGAACGCGCCGTAGCCGATCCCGAGTGCCAGCGCCAGCGACCCGATCCACGCCAGCACGGTGTACGCCATCTTCCGTGTGCTCACGCCGGCGCCGCCGGCCGCGTACCCGGACCCGATGATCGCGGAGACGATGATCTCGTTGAACGAGACCGGGATCCCGAACGCGACCGCGGTCTGTGCGATCGCGAAACTGGGAATGAGCGCGGCGATGGAGCGCCGCGGCCCCAGCGAGGAGTAGTCCTGCGCGAGCGCCTTGATCATCCGCGGGGCGCCCGTCCACGAGCCAGCGAGCAGACCGATCCCGCCGCCGATGAGTACGGCGATCAGCGGGATCTGTACGGCCGACCCCTCGCCGCCGATCAGCGGTACGAGCGGGCCGATCGCGAGCCCGACCTGCGAGCCGCCGGCGGAGAAGGCGACGAGCCCCCCGAGCACGAGCAGGAACCGACGCTGTCCGCGGGCCTCGTCGAGCGTCATGTCGCGAAACAGCGCGAGCGCGACGAGGATCGCGAACGCCACCGTGACGGCGACCCAGCCGAGGTCGACGCCGCCGACGCCGACGGCCGGAAGCGCGTCGGCGACGGCGCCCGCGAGCGAGCGCTGAACGCCCGGCGGGCCGAGCACGGTGAAGCCGATGTTGGCGACGAGGGCGGCGACGAGGCCCGCGAGCGTCGGTACGGCGATCCGCTCGGGAACGCGGTCCGCGCGCAGAAGTCGCGCCGTGGCGTAGGCGATGCCGCCGCCGACGAACGGGGTCGCGACCCACAGCGCCACGATCTCGCGGTACTTCCCCCACGCGGGGTCGCCCCCGAGCGCGAGGCCGACGCCGACGACGGCGCCGGTGACGGTGAACGCGGTGGCGATCGGGTAGCCGGCGAACACGCCGATCGCGACGAGCACGGCGGCGGTGAGCAGCCCGACGATCGCCGCGGCGGCGGTGATCGACACCCCCGCGACGAGGTCGTTCCCGACCGCCTCGGTGACGTTCGCGCCCTGCAGCACGGCCCCGAGGAACCCGAGCACGCCGACGATCAGGCCCGCGCGCATCACCGAGATGGCGTTGGCGCCGACCGCGGGGGCGAACGGCGTCGATCCCGACGATCCGGCGCCGATGGCCCACGCCATGAACAGCGAGGCGAGGGCGGCGACGAGGAGCGTAGCGAGGGTGCCGGCTGCGACCATACCCGGGCGTCAGGCCCCGCGGGTAAGTCGTTGTTGGGTCCGGCGTCGGGCGGCGGCACCCCGAGCCGCCGCGGACGCGTTCACTGTCGCCCCTGATCGTAGCCCTCGGCGACGTTGACGACGATCCGGCGGATGAACAGGTACGCGCCGAACACCAGCGCGAGCAGCACCACGAGGATGATCGTCAGCCCCGGGTTCGCGGCGACGGCGTCGATCAGCGTGTCGACAACTGCCATACCCGCGGATGCGACGGTGCGAGCCATAGGGGTTTCGACAGCGTGACCGCGACCGACGGGGGCTCACGCCTCGACGCCGTCGCCCGACGCCGCATCGCGGACGCGGCGGCAGTGCGCGGTGAAGTTGTCGAACAGCGTCTTCGACTGGCAGGCGGCCTCGTAGCGCTCGGGAGTGATCTCGGAGAGCACCTCGTCGACCCGGTCGTCGCCGATGCGGTCGCGTTTCCCCTCGCTCACCGTCTGGGCGGTCTCGATGTCGTACTCGGGGTGGAACTGTACGCCCCAACAGTTGCCCTTGCGGAACGCGTGCACGCCGAACTCGTTCTCCGCGAGCAGCTCCGCGCCCGGCGGGAGCTCGACGACCGTGTCTCCGTGGGTGGTGAAGACGGTGAACTCGCGGTCGATGCCGTCGAACAGTTCGTCGTCGCCGTGGTGGGTGACCTCGTTGTAGCCGATCTCGAAGTCGTCCATCCCGCCGACGCGGCCGCCGAGCGCCTCGGCGAGCACCTGATGGCCGTAGCAGACGCCGAGGATGGGCAGGCCGTGCTCGGCCGCCTCGGCGGTCCACTCGACCAGCGGCGGGATCCACTCCTCGTCCCAGTACACGGAGGAGCGCGAGCCGGTGATCACCACGCCGTCGAAGTCGAAGTCGTCGGGGAGCTGCTGTGCGTTCGCGTCGAACTCGACGAGGTCGGCGTCGAGCTCCCGCCGGAAGTTACGGGCGGTGTTCGCGCCGTCGTGGGCGGCGTTGAGAAGAGCCAACCGAAGGCCTGTCATTGAACGTGCTGAGGCGCTCTCGTTAAAATGGTTTGTGTCATCGCCGAGTTCCTCCGGGGTTCGGGACCGGGGAGGCGTGGACGCGGTGGAGTGCGGGGGTGCGACGCGGCCGACGAGTCACTCCTCGCCCTCGAGGAACGCCAGAACGCGATCGTTCACCTCCCGGCTCGCCTCCACGTTGGCGAGATGGCCCGCGCCGTCGACCTCGACGAACTCCCCGCGCGGCAACCCCTCGGCGAGCTCCTCCCCCTTCGTCGGCGGACACACCGCGTCCTCGCTCCCGTGGAGCACGAGCGCCTCGTTGGACACCTCGTACAGTCGGTCGGCGACGTCGAACTCGCGAACGGCCGCCCGCGCGGCCTCCCAGGCGTCGCGGTCTGCGTCCTCGGCGGCGCGCCACTCGACGATCCGCGAGACGACGGACGGCTGGAAGTCGAGGAACTCGTCGGTCACGGCCGCCCGCAGCGACGACTCCAACGCCGCCGGGTCGGCGGGATCCGCCCACAGGGAGTCCGGATCGATCCCGGAGCCGTAGGCGGCGGTGCCGACGAGCGCGAGCTTCCGAACGCGTCGGGAGTGCAGCGCCGCGTGCAGCGCGACCATCCCGCCGAGGCCGACGCCGACGACGTGGGCCGCGCGGATCCCCGCGTCGGCGAGTACGGCGTCCAGGTCCGCGGCGAGGTGACCGACCGCGTACGGTCCCGGCGGCGCGTCGGAGTCGCCGGTGCCGCGGGTCGCGGGGACGACCGCCCGGTACGGGCCGGCGACGGCGGCGTGCTGCCAGCCCCACTGCCACGGTCCGTAGCCGATCTCGCCGCAGAACGCGACGGCGTCGACGTCGCGGTCGCCGCCCTCGCCGTCGACTTCGTAGTACAGGTCAACGTCTCCGTTCGCTGCGTGAGGCACTGGTCGGTTGTTCGCGACCACGGGCCGTGAATCCCTCGGACGTCCCCTCGACCGTCGGGGAGACGGGATCGGCGGCCGTCCAGCGGGTCGCGCTCGCCTTCCCCGACCGCTCCCTATTTCTCTCGTCGGGCGGACGGTTCGCGTATGATCGACTTCCGGTCGGACACGGTGACCCGCCCCAGCGACGAGATGCGCGACGCCGCCCGCGACGCCGCCGTCGGCGACGACGTGTACGCCGACGACCCGACGGTCAACGAGTTGGAGGCCCGCGCGGCAGACCTCGCCGGCTTCGAGGACGCGCTGTACGTCCCCTCGGGAACGATGGGCAACCAGATCGCGATCCGCACGCACACCGACCGCGGGCAGGAACTGCTGTGTGACGAACAGGCGCACGTGTACAAGTGGGAGCTGGGCGGCATCCCGCAGCTCTCGCAGGTACAGCCGCGGATCCTCGACTGCGGCGACCGCTGTGTTCCGACGCCCGAGCAGGTTCGCGAGGGCTACGTCGAGGAGGATCTCCACCGCCCCGGCACGGGCCTGCTGTGTCTGGAGAACACGCACAACTCCCGCGGCGGCGTCGCCGTCCCCAAAGCCGACATCGACGAGGCGGCCGCCGCCGCCCACGAACTGGACGTTCCGGTCCACCTCGACGGCGCGCGCTTCCTCAACGCCTGCGTCGCGCTCGACACCGACCCCGCGGCGATGACCGAGCACGTGGACTCGGTCATGTTCTGCCTCTCGAAGGGGCTGGGCGCGCCCGTCGGGTCGGTGCTCGCGGGGAGCGAGGAGTTCATCGAGCGCGCCCGCCGAACCCGGAAGCTGTTCGGCGGCGCCATGCGGCAGGCGGGGATGATCGCCGCGCCCGGCCTGCGCGCGCTGGAGAACGTCGACCGGCTCGCGGAGGACCACGCCAACGCCGCCCGCCTCGCGGCGGGGCTGAACGACATCGAGGGGCTGTCCGCGCCCGAGCCGGACACCAACATCGTGATGGTGGACAGCGAGGCCGCCGGGCTGACGGGCGAGGAACTCTCGGCCGCCTGCAAGGAGCGCGACGTGAAGTTCCACGCCTTCGGCGAGTACACCTGCCGGCTGTGTACCCACCTCGACGTGGACGAGGGCGACGTGGCGGAGGGGCTCGACCGAATCGAGTCGGTCGTCGCCGAGGCCTGAAGGGGTCGACCGCGGAGAACGAGGTCGACGGCAGACGGGATCGGGGCGAAATCGGCCGACCGCCGACGAACCGGTTCGTTGGCTGACCGTTTTATGCCGCCGGACGACGGACGGAGGTGCATGGCCGACACCTCGACGACCCGCGGCTCCGGCGGCTCCGGCGGTCCGATCTCTGGGCTCGACGAGCGCCTCGACGGGTTCCTCGGGCTCGTCGCGCTGGTTCTCGCGGTCAATGTCGCCGGCGCGGTTCCGGCCGTCGTCGGCGGCCCGGACTCGGCGTGGTTCGCGGCGCTGACCAAGCCCGCGATATACCCGCCGTCGTGGCTGTTCGGCGTCGTGTGGACGGGGCTGTTCACGCTCTCGGCCGTCGCTGTGTGGCTCCTCGTCCGCGCGGAGCCGTCGCGAGCGCGCCGGCTCGCGCTCGGCGCGTTCGTCCTCCAGTTCGCGGTCAACGTCGCGTGGACGCCGACGTTCTTCGCGTTTCAACGGATCGCGGCGGCGCTGGCGATCGTCGTCGTCCTCGCGGTCCTGCTCGCCGGCACGGTCGTCGCGTTCGCCCGCGTCGACCGCCGCGCGGCGGCGCTCCTGCTCCCGTACCTCGCCTGGGTCTGCTTCGCCGCGGTGTTGAACTACCGCTTCATCGCGTTGAACTGAGCCGCGGGCGCCGTCGGATGGCCGAGCAACTGCGGTCGAGCGCTCCGTCCCCGTCGCGACACTCGCTCCGGTCGGGGGACCGACCGAGGGCTATCCGTCGCCGGTGACGAACTCGAACCGTGCACCCCCGTCCTCGCCGGTCGTCGCCGTCACCGACCAGCCGTGGGCCTCGGCGATACGGCGAACGATCGCGAGCCCGAACCCGGTGCCGTCATCGATGGTGGAGACGCCGACCTCGAACACCTCCTCGCGGCTGTCGGCCGGGATCCCCGGCCCGTCGTCGGCGACGGCGAACCCCGTCGGCGTCGCCTCCACGCGGACGGCCGGCGCGTCCCCGCCGTGCTCGATGCTGTTGCGGAACAGGTTCTCGAACAGTTCACGGAGGCGGTCCCCGTCGGCCTCGACGGCGAGGTCGTCGTCGACCGCGAGCGTCGCGTCGCCGGTCTCGACGATCCCCCACGCCGCGCGGGCGACGACCGACACGTCCACCGACTCGGTGTCGCCGACGACGCGTCCCTCGCGGGCCAGCCTGAGCAGGTCGTCGACCAGCGCGCGCATCCGCTCGACGGCGTCGGAGACGGTGTCGAGGTGCTCGAGCTCGCCCGTCTCCCGGACGAGTTCGAGGTACCCCTCGGCGACGGACAGCGGGTTGCGGAGGTCGTGTGAGACGACGCTGGCGAACTCGTCGAGCCGCTCGTTCTGCCGGCGGAGCGCCCGCTCCCGCTCCTTTCGCTCGGTGATGTCGGAGTAGATGGCGTACCCGCCGACGTTCTCGCTGCCCAACTCCAGCGGAACGACGTACATCAGGAAGTCGCGCAGGCCGTCCGCGGTCGCGCGGCGACACTCGCTCCGGAGGCTCTCCCCCGCGTGGAGCCGTTCGTTGAACTCGGCCGCCCGAATCTCCGCCTCCTCCCCCTCGGGAACGATGAAATCGTCGATGGACTCGCCGACGACCTCGTCCCCGTAGCCGAACGTGTCGGCGAACGCGGAGTTGATCTCCCGAACGACCGGCTCGCCGTCCACCAACTCGAACGACAGGGCCGCGTCGGGGATGTTCTCGAACAGCGCCGACAGCCGGTCGTGCTCGGCGCGGAGGTCGGCCTGCGCCCGAACCCGCTGCAGCGACACCGCCACGTGTGACATCAACAGCTCCGCGTGGTTGAGGTCGTCACGGGTGAACGAGTCGGGGACGGTTGCGACGGCCTGAAACACGCCGAGATCGCCGATCGGCACCGACAGCCCGGATCGGTACTCCGATCGCGCCGGGGCCGCGTCGTCGTCGTCCGCCACGTCGCTCACGAGCACCGACTCGCCGGTCTGGAACGTCCGACCGGCGATCCCCTCGTCGAGCTCCATCGGCCGGGAGCCGTCGTGTGGGCTGCCCGTGGAGTCGGCCTTGGGCACGAGCTTGTCTCCCTCCCTGAGCGTGATCGTCGACTTGTCGAACTCGAGCACCTCCTCGGAGGCGCGGATCGCGCGCTCGATCAGGGTCCGCTCGTCGTCGGCGGCCGCGAGGTCGGCGGTCGCCTCGTGAAGCTGTTCGGTCACGCGCCGTGCGTTCCGGAGCGCCCGCTCCGATCGGATCCGTTCGCGCGTCGCCGTCGCGTACGACGTGAGCAGCTCCGCGAACTCCAGGTCGCCGTCGTCGAACGCGCCAACGTGCTCGGTGACGGCCTGAAACACGGCGTCGGCGGCGAACGGGACCGAGATGAGCCCACGCGCCGTCCCGTCGTGCGACTCCGCGAACTCGTGGTCGGAGACGTCGTCGAAGACGAACGATCGGTCCTCGACGTGGCTCACCTCCATGGCGCCGAAGCCGCGCGAGAGCTCCTTCGGGAGGCTGTCGTCGGTCGTTGCGCGTATCGTGAACCGTTCGCTGTCGGCCGTGTACACGCACGACCGATCGAACGCGAGCACTCGTTCGGCGATCTCGACGACCAGCTCGTACAGCTCGTCCTCGCTGTCGGCGTCGACGAGCCGGGGCGCCGCCTCGTGAAGCTCCGTCATCACCCGTTCGCGGCGCATCAGGTTCGCCTGGGCTCGCAGGCGCTCGTACGCCTGCCCGACGTGCGTCGCCAACAGCTCCGCCAGCTCGCGATCGGTTTCGTCGAACGCGTACGGGGTCCGCGAGATCGCCTGAAAGACGGCGTCGCTGCCGAACGGGACGGATATCCCCGACCCGGTGGCGTCGGGGTCGTAGATGTCCCGCGTCGAGATGTCGTCGACGTGTACGGTCTCGCCGCGCGTGAACGCACGCCCGCCGACCGACTCCTCGACGTCGACACGCGTCCGGAGCCAGTCGGCGTTCTCCGAGCGGGCGCGGACGACCATCTCGCCGTCCTCGTGGACGGCGATCGCGCAGTGGTCGAACTCGAGCACGCGTCGCGCCACCTCGATCGTCCGGTCGAACAGCTCCGAGACGCCCTCGGCGGCCGCGATGTCGGCGGTTCCGGCGTGCAACTCGGTCATCCGCCGGCGCGCCGCCCGAAGCTGTCGACGCGTCTCGCCGGTGCGTGCGCGGTCGATCTCCACGGCGAGCCGATCGGCGTCGGCCGCCCGCGAGACGTGGCCGTCGACGTACTGCAGGTCCGGATCCGGCGCGCGCTCCGCGTACGCGACGACCGACGCCCTCGTCGTCGACAGCACCTCCGCTACCTCCGCCGACGGGGGGAGGTCGCCGACCAACACGACCGCGTCCGGCGGTCGGTCATCGTCGAGCCGTTCGACGAGCCCGGCGGCGTCGACGGCCTCGACGCCGCCGTCGAACGCGCGACCGAGCGAATCGAGCAGTCCGTCGGGAACCGTCGCGTCGGTCGCCGTCACGACGACGACGGCGATCGACGGCTCCGCGACAGGATCCGCCATTGGTACTCGATGTTGTCCCTTCCTCACATAACAGTAACGGGGTCGAGACCGGCGGCGAGCGCGGCCCGGAACCCTTTTGCGCGGCGACGGGGCACAACGTGGTAATGAGCGACCTTACCGCGGAGTATCGCCTCGACTACTTCGAGGAGGAGGGGTTCTCCCGACGGGAGTGCTCCTCCTGCGGGGACCACTTCTGGACCCGCGACGACGAGCGGGAGCTGTGCGGCGAGCCGCCCTGCGAGGACTACTCGTTCATCGGCGACCCCGGCTTCGACGAGGCGTACACCCTCGAGGAGATGCGCGAGGCGTTCCTCTCGTACTTCGAGGACCACGACCACGAACGCATCGAGCCGTACCCCGTGGCGGCGAACCGCTGGCGCGACGACGTACTGTTAACGCAGGCGTCCATCTACGACTTCCAGCCGCTCGTCACCTCCGGGGAGACGCCGCCGCCGGCGAACCCGCTCACGGTCAGTCAGCCGTGTATCCGGATGCAGGACATCGACAACGTGGGCAAGACCGGCCGCCACACGATGGCCTTCGAGATGATGGCCCACCACGCGTTCAACGCGAAGGAGGAGGTCGGCGACGAGTACGCCTACTCCGGGGAGGTGTACTGGAAGGACGAGACCGTCCGCCTGTGTGACGGGCTGTTCGAGGAGATGGGGGCGGACCTCTCGGAGATCACCTACATCGAGGACCCGTGGGTCGGCGGCGGCAACGCCGGGCCCGCCATCGAGGTCATCTACAAGGGGGCCGAGCTGGCGACGCTCGTCTTCATGTCGCTGGAGCAGGACCCCGACGGCGACTACGAGCTGAAGGACGGCAACACCTACTCCGAGATGGACACGTACATCGTGGACACGGGGTACGGACTGGAGCGGTGGACCTGGATGAGCCAGGGGACGCCGACCGTCTACGAGGCCATCTACCCGGACACGATCGAGTTCCTGAAGGACAACGCCGGGATCGACCTCACGGACGAGGAGGAGGAGCTGGTCCGCCGAGCCTCGACGCTGGCGGGCCACCTCGACATCGACGAGGCGGAGGACGTCGAGGCCGCCCGCGACAACATCGCGGACAAGCTCGGCGTCGACGCCGCCGAGCTGACCGCGCTGCTGGAGCCGCTCGAGGACATCTACGCCATCGCGGACCACTGCCGGACGCTCGCGTACATGTTCGGCGACGAGATCGTTCCCTCGAACGTCGGGACGGGCTACCTCGCACGGATGGTGCTCCGGCGGACGAAGCGCCTCGTCGACGAGGTCGGCGTCGACGCCCCCCTCGACGAGCTGGTGGACATGCAGGCCGACCGCCTCGGCTACGAGAACCGCGACACGATCCGCGACATGGTGCGCACCGAGGTCGAGAAGTACCGCGAGACGCTCGAACGGGGCGGCCGCAAGGTCGAGTCGCTGGCCGACGAGTACGCCGGCACCGGCGAGCCGATCCCGGTCGAGGAACTGATCGAGCTGTACGACTCCCACGGCATCCAGCCGGACATGGTCGAGGAGATCGCCGCCGAGCGGGGCGCGACCGTCGAGGTGCCCGACGACTTCTACGGGCTCGTCGCCTCCCGACACGACTCGGCACAGGCGTTCGACCGCGAGGAGTCGGGCGACGAGCGGATCGACGACCTCCCGACGACGGAGCGGCTCTACTACGACGACCAGGAACGGACGGAGTTCGAGGCCGTCGTGCTGGACGTGTTCGAGCGCGAGGACGGCTACGACGTGGTGCTCGATCAGACGATGTTCTACCCCGAGGGCGGCGGCCAACCCGCCGACCGCGGAACGCTCTCGACGGACGACGCCACCGTCGAGGTCGAGGACGTCCAGCTCCGCGGCGACGTGGTGCTCCACCGCACCGACGACGACCCCGGGAAGGGCGAGTTCGTGACCGGACAGGTCGACGGCGAGCGTCGCCGGCGGCTGATGCGGCACCACACCGCGACCCACATCGTCGGCTACGCCGCGCGGCAGGTGCTCGGCGATCACGTCCGGCAGGCGGGCGCACAGAAGGGGCTCCAGTCGTCCCGCCTCGACGTGGCCCACTACGACCGCGTCACCCGCGAGCAGGTGAAGGCGATCGAGCAGGTCGCCAACGAACTCGTGCGCCGAAACGTCCCGGTGAAACAGGAGTGGCCCGACCGCCACGAGGCCGAGTCCGAGCACGGCTTCGACCTCTATCAGGGGGGGATCCCCCCGGGCGAGCAGATCCGGCTGATCCGGGTCGGTGACGACGTGCAGGCGTGCGGCGGCACCCACGTCGCCCGGACGGGCGACATCGGCGCGATCAAACTGTTGAAAACCGAGCCCGTGCAGGACGGCGTCGAGCGCCTCGTGTTCGCCGCCGGCGAGGCCGCCCTCGATGCGACCCACCGCATCGAGGACGCGCTGTACGACGCCGCCGACGTGCTCAGCGTCGATCCTCAGGAGGTGCCCGAGACCGCCGAGCGCTTCTTCACCGAGTGGAAGCAGCGCGGCAAGACGATCGACCGCCTGAAGGAGGAGCTCGCGGAGCTTCGCGCCGCCGCGGGCGGCGAGGAGGTCGCGGTCGGCGACGCCGTCGCGGTCGTCCAGCGGATGGACGCCGACAGCGACGAGCTCCGGGCGACGGCCAACGCCCACGTCGAGGACGGCCGGATCGCCGTGCTCGGTTCCGGCGACGGCGGCGCCGCGACGTTCGTCGTCGGCGTCCCCGACGACGTCGGCGTGAACGCCGGCGAGGTCGTCGGCGAACTCGCGGGCCGCGTCGGCGGGGGCGGCGGCGGTCCGCCGGACTTCGCGCAGGGGGGCGGCCCAGACGTGGACGCGCTCGACGACGCGCTCGACGACGCGGCGGACGTACTCCGGCAGAAGCTGGAGGCCTGACCCGTCCCCGATGTCGCTGATCGACGCGCTCCCGTACCCAATGGGCGCCGCGGCGGTGCGGAGCCTCACCGACTCCGACCGGATCGTCGAGGCGCACCACGAGGTGATCGCACAGCGCTCCGGGACCGAGGTCGTGCCGGCGCTGTTGATCACGACCGAGACGAGGTCCTTCGCCGTCGTCGAGGACCCCGAGGCCGAGCGCTACCGCGTGCTGGCGTCGGGCGATCGCGACGACCGCGAGGCGGTGTACGCCGAGCTCCGCGAGTGGGCGACCGAGCAGGGGTACGGCGGCCCCTGACTCCCGACCGAACCGACTTTCTCTCCGCGGCCGGTCCGGTTCGAGCGTGCCCGACGAACACGACGACGCGGAGCCGGTTCGCGAGTACGACAAGCTCGTCCGCGACGAGGTCCCCGACGTGATCCGCGCGGCCGACGAGACGCCGGTAACCCGGTCGGTTTCGGGTGCGGAACTGGACCGCTATCTGCTCAACAAACTCGTCGAGGAGGCCGTGGAGGCCCGCGACGCGGCCGACGACCCCGTGGAGTCCGTCGACGCGGAACTCGCGGACCTCGCGGCGGCGTTGGACGCGGCCATCGACCGCCGCGGTCGCGAACGGATAGCACGGTTGCGACGAGAGAAGGCGGCCGAACGGGGAGCGTTCGCCGACGGGATCGTGCTGGAACGGGTCGAGCCCGCCGAGTGAGGTGACCGCGGCGGGGCTCGCGGTCGATCCGTCGGCGACCGAAACCCCTACTCGGCCGGACGGCAAGCGCGTGACATGGACCCGCGAATCCGCGAACACGCCGAGACCATCGTCGACCACTCCATCGAGCTCGAGGAGGGCGACGACCTCGTCATCCAGCTCCCCGCCGAGGCCGAGGACCTGGCGGTCGCCCTCCACGAGTACGCCGGCGACATCGGCGCGAACCCCGTCTACCTGAACAACTCCCAGCGCGCCACCCGTGCGTACCTCCGTGCCCGCGAGGACGACTTCGAGCTGCCCGACCACGAGCTCGCGCTGTACGAGGCGGCCGACGCGTTCGTCATCGCCCGCAGCGGCGGCAACGTCTCGGAGAAGGCCGACATCGACCCGGAGACGACCGCCGACTACAACCGCGCGCGCCGGCCCGTCCAGCGGGAGCGGCTCTCGAAGACGTGGTGTCTCACCCAGTTCCCGACGAGCGGGCACGCCCAGCTGGCGGGCATGAGCACCGAGGAGTACGAGAACTTCGTGTACGACGCGGTGAGCCTCGACTGGGAGGCGCAGGCGGAGTTCCAGCAACAGATGGTCGAGCTGATCGACGACGCCGAGGAGGTCCGCATCAGGTCCGGCGAGGAGACGGACCTCACGATGTCGGTCGCGGGTAACACCGCCCTCAACGACGACGGGCGGGCGAACCTCCCGGGCGGCGAGGTGTTCACCGCGCCCGTGAAGGACAGCGTGAACGGCGAGGTGTACTTCGACCTGCCGCTGTACCGCCAGGGCCGCGAGATCGAGGGCGTCCGGCTCACCTTCGAGGACGGTCGCGTCGAGGAGTTCTCCGCCGAGCGCAACGAGTCGGTGCTCGCGGGCGTGTTCAACACAGACGAGAACGCCCGCTACCTCGGCGAGCTCGGGATCGGGATGAACCGCGCCATCGACCGGTTCACGTACAACATGCTGTTCGACGAGAAGATGGGCGACACCGTCCACATGGCCGTCGGTTCGGCGTACCCCGAGACGGTCGGTGAGGGCAACGAGGTCAACGAGTCCGCCGAGCACGTCGACATGATCGTCGACATGAGCGAGGACTCCGTGATCGAACTCGACGGCGAGGTCGTCCAGCGGGACGGGACGTTCACGTTCGAGGATCGCGAGGACGAGTAAGCGAGCGTAGCGTGCGCACGAGTCCTCGGAAGGACGGCGGCGAGGTGAACGCGGTCGAACGAAGTGAGTCCGCGTTGCCCGAGCCGCCCAAGAAGAGTGCAAGGACGAGTAAGCGAGCGTAGCGTGCGCACGAGTCCTCGGAAGGACAGCGGCGCGCTTCCGACCGCTCCAGCCGAGGCGACGGGGGTCCGCTCCGGAGCCGTCAGTGCGTCCGTATAGCACGTACCGCGTCCGCGGTCGGCGACGCCGTTCGCGGTACTGCGGACCGACGGAGCCGACAACCTTCACGGAAGTGCATGTACTAATATATTTCTCTCTGTACGCCGGTACCGGGATTTATGAGTGTGTGACCATGTCACTCGGGTGTGCCCAAGGTGAACTGTCCCGACTGCGGCCGTCAGATCGGAATGCACGAACTCGAGGCGAAGACGACGGCGCAGTCCGGCGGCTTCTCGACCCGGTACCGCTGTCCGTTCTGTCAGACGGACATGGAAGACGTGACCGAGCTCATGGCCTGAACCCGGCGTTCGGCTATCGACCGTTCTCACCGTTCGCGGCCCGCCGCGGACGACAGTTCACTCCTCGACGTCGAGGTCGAACTGCGCGTTCTCCACGACCGTGTTGAGCACGACCGAGGTGTTCGTCTCGCGGATGTCCTGATCGGCGAGCAGACCCTTGATCCCCTCGTTCATCTCGTCGGTGTCGTGGAACTTGCCGATCGCGATGACGTCGTAGTCGCCGGTGACCTCGTAGACGGACACCATCTGCTTCTGGTCGCGCAGACGATCGACGATCTCCGGCAGCGCGCTCCCCTCGACCTTCAACTGAACGATCGCCGTCACGTCGTAGCCGAGTCGGCCGTAGTTCACCCGCGGTGTGTACCCCTCGATCACGCCCTCGTCCTCGAGGTCACGAAGGTGATTCGAGACGGTCGTCACCGACACGTCGAGGTCCTCCCCCAGCGAGCGGAGGCTGGCGCGACCGTTCCCGAGGAGCGCGTTGACGAGCTTGGCATCGAGGTTTTCGTACGTCATTACAATCGACCACGGGTGCCACCCTTTAGAATTTGACGGATGTCCACTACGAGCGAAGGGAAGGGGAAATTGCATGGACCGTCAACTCCTATATACCGGGAGTGTATGGAGTCAAACGTCACAACATGACGGACGGAAACACCAAGGCTGACGGCGGGCTCAGCGCCGTCGAGCAGGACGTTATCGACGAGATCGACGAGAAGGGGATCGACTTCCTCCGCCTCCAGTTCACGGACATCCTGGGGACGGTGAAGAACGTCTCCGTCCCGGCGACGCAGGCCGAGAAGGCGTTCACCGAGGGAATCTACTTCGACGGCTCCTCGATCAACGGGTTCGTCCGGATCCAGGAGTCCGACATGCGCCTCAAGCCCGACCCCGAGACGTTCGCGGTGCTCCCGTGGCGGACCCGCGCGGACGACCAGGGCGGGGCCGCCCGCCTCATCTGCGACGTGATCGACACCTCGACCGGCGAGCCGTTCGAGGGCGACCCCCGGCGCGTACTCAAGAACGCGCTCGACCGCGCCGAGGAGATGGGATACGAGGTCAACGCCGCGCCCGAGCCGGAGTTCTTCCTCTTCGAGGAGGACGAGGACGGTCGGGCGACGACCGAGACGGGTGATCACGGCGGCTACTTCGACCTCGCGCCGAAGGACCTCGCGAGCGACGTGCGCCGCGACATCATCTACGGGCTCGAGGACATGGGCTTCGAGATCGAGGCGTCCCACCACGAGGTCGCGCAGGGCCAACACGAGATCAACTTCGAGTACGACGACGCCCTCTCGACGGCCGACAACGTCGCGACGTTCCGCACGGTGGTCCGGGCGATCGCGGCCCAGCACGACCTCCACGCGACGTTCATGCCCAAGCCCATCCCGCGGATCAACGGCTCGGGGATGCACACGCACATCTCGCTGTTCACCGAGGACGGCGAGAACGCCTTCCACGACGAGGACGACGAGTTCGACCTCTCGGAGACGGCCAAGCAGTTCACAGCCGGGATCCTCGACCACGCCGAGGCGCTCGCGGCCGTGACGAATCCGACGGTGAACTCCTACAAACGGCTCGTCCCCGGCTACGAGGCGCCAGTGTACGTCGCGTGGTCCGACCGCAACCGCTCGGCGCTCATCCGCAAGCCGGCCGCACGCGTGCCGGCTGCCTCCCGTATCGAGGCGCGCTTCCCCGACCCCTCGTGTAACCCGTACCTCGCGTTCGCGGCGCTCATCCACGCCGGCCTCGACGGCATCGAGCGCGGGCTCGACTGCGACGACCCGGTCCGCGAGAACATCTACGAGTTCGACGAGCAGAAGCGCGAGGAGTACGGCATCACCACGCTCCCCTCGAACCTCGGCGAGGCGCTCGACGCCCTCGAAGAGGACGAGGTCGTGCAGGACGCGCTCGGCGACCACGTCGGCGAGAAGTTCGTCGAGGCGAAGTCCGCCGAGTACGACGACTACCGGGTCGACGTCTCCGACTGGGAGCTGGACCGCTACCTCGAGACGTTCTGAGGTCATCCGACCCCCGCCGCCCGTCCCCCCCCCCCCTCTCGCTCAACGCTCGAATCGCTCGATTCGGTCGGTCACTCCGACCGATCCGTTCGGCCCGTTTCTCCCCCGTCGCCGTCGGGTTCCGCCTCGCTGATGAGGTCCTCGATGGACTCCGCGCTCGCCTCGTCGTCTCGCATCGCCCGAACGCGCCCGACGACCGTCGGCCAGGCGACGACGAGCGCGACGCCCGCGAACGACAGGGGGACGGCCGCCAGCAGGCGGAACGGGGTCGTGTCCGGAACGACGCCGAACACGTACGGGAGCCCGATCGAGGCGACGGCGTAGGCGGAGCCGAACACGACGGCGATGAGCACGAGGCCCACGACCGCAGCGAGGGGGCCGACGGCCGTCGTGTCCGTCCCGCGAACCCGCCAGACCGCGTACCCGCCGAGCCCGCCGCCGAGGACGATGCCGGCCTCGAGCACCTCGCCGCCGTGCCCGCCGACCGCGGCGACGACCAGCGCCACCGCGCCGAGCCCGGCCGACAGGAAGAACGCCCGGTCGGGGTTCGGACGGAACCCCCTCCGGGCGACCCGCTGGAACAGCCACAGCCCCGCGAGCCCGACGGCGATGCCGACGACGACGTCCGCGAGGTAGTGGACGCCGAGCGCGACCCGGGTGAGCGCCACGACGCCGATCAGCAGCGCGGCGACGCGTCGGCGGTTCCGACGGGTTCCCACGTCGAGGAACGTCGCGAGCGCGCCGTACACCATCGTCGCGCCGATCGCGTGCCCGGAGGGGAAGCCGAACCCGTCGCCGGTGGCGGTGTTGACGTAAACGCCGTGAAGCAGCTCAGGGAGCCACAGCGGGGCGGTCGCCTCGCCGGCGCCGGGCGGCCGCGGCAACGCGAAGAGGCTCTTGAGGCCGACGGTCACCGCGAGCGCGCCGAGGCCGACGGCGACGACGGTCGCGCCGACGCGGCGGGGGTTGGCGGCCAGCCGGTCGTCGCCGATCCAGTACAACAGCGCGAGGCCGAGATAGAGGAACCACGCGTCGCCCAGTTGGGTGAGGAGGGCGGCGACGGCGACCACCCAGTCGGGCAGCGCGGCCGCGCCGGCGGTGATCGTGCGGAACATCCGCCCGCCTCACCGCCGGTCCCGGACGACGTCGAGCGCGCGTCCGGGCACCTCCACGAGGTTCAACCCGACGCCGACGAGGAGGAACAGCGTGTACAGCCCCAGCGTCGAGAGGAACACCACGAGCATCGCGGCGATCGCGACCCACTCCCGGAGGAAGTAGAACGCGCCCAGCGTCATCACGGTGCCGTACAGCAGCACCAGGTACGGTCCCCATCCCCGGGCGTGGCCCCGGCGCATCCGTCGGCGGACGTACCGCTTCAGTTCGGCCTCCAACGCCGGCTTCTCCACGGTCCGGTCGTCGATCGCGTCGAGGTCCGCGCGGAGCTCGGCGACGCGTTCGTCCAACTCCCCGATGTCCGGCGCCGGACGACCCTCGTCCTCCTCGCCGTCCGCCGCCGTCTCGGGGCTCGCGGTCTCGCCGCTCATTCGTCACCTCGCACGCGTGTCCGTCCCTTTATCTTGCCGGTCTGTCCCGTCGACGCCGGGTCCTCGCCGCCACTCCTCCGGCTCCCCCAGCCGCCGTCCCGGAGCACGACGTTGACGACGGCGCCGACCAGCACCAGCGTCGCGCCGAAGTAGAGGAACGTCACGAACAGCAGTACGCCGCCGAGGACGCCGTACACTGCCCCCTCGTCGCCGCCGCCGCCGGCGCTGAACTCGACGTACGCCTGAAACACCACCCGGAGAACGGTCCAGCCGACGCCCGCGAAGACGGCGCCCGGGAGTACGTCGCGGACGGTCACCTCCGAGTCGGGAAAGTTGTAGTACATCGGGAGGAACGCGGCCGTGAGGAGCGCCGGCAGCGCGAGGACGCTCGCGACGACGGTCACGGCGCCGACGTCGACGATCGCCACGACCGCCCCGAGCAGGACCATCGCGCCGATGCTCCCGCCGACGCTCGCGGCGACCACCAGCGAGTCGCGGAGCTGGTCCACGAGTCCGACCGCGCCCTCGATCCCGTACACCTGGGAGAAGGCGATGTCGAGGCCGCGAAGCACCTTCAACGCGCCCCACAGCGTCAGCGGGAGGCTGATGAGCGTCACCGACCCCTGTCCGGGACCGTTGACGAGCGCTGCCACGAGCAGTTCCTGCCCGGTGGCGGTGAGGAACTCCCCGCTCGCGTCGACGACCGCGGAGGCGAGCTGCTGTCCGCCCACCGTCACCGCGACGACCAGCGCCAGGACGGCCGCCGGCAACAGCGAGACGAACGCGTAGTACGCCACGCTCGCCGCGAGGAAGGTGACGTTCCCGTCGCTCGTCCGCGCGGCGACCTCGCGGACGAACGACGCCGCTCGCCGGAGCGACCCCGTCGCTCCCGCCGGTTCTGATTCTGCCTGCACGCCAGGGTGTTCACACGACCGAGAGAAAAACGCATGGTTCGTGTCGGGACGGTGAGAACTGAGTGATCGGTGCCCCGCGACTCCCCCACCCGGACGGGAGGCCCGTTGGAGCGATCGTCGGATCAGGCGTGTCCGGCGATCACCGCGTTCGTCGCCGCTCCGACGAGCACGAGCAGGTTCGCCGCGTAGAACCACGCGACGAGCACGACGAGCCCACCGATGACGCCGTAGATCCCGACGCCGCTGCCGGCGGCGGCGTACGCGCCGAGTACGGCGCCCGTGACCGTCCACCCCACCGCGGCGACGAGCGTCCCCGGGATCACCTCCGTGCGCGACACCGGGGTCGCCGGGAGCGAGTAGAACAGCGGGAACAGCGCCACCGTCGACAGCAGCAACACCGCGACGGGGACGCCCCCGCGGGCGATCGACTCGTTGGTGTACAGCGACAGGGCTCCCGCCGCGATCAGCACCGCGAGGACGCCCAGCCCGCCGACGCCGATCGCGAACGCCGTGTCGTGGACGCGCGACCGCACGCCCCGCTTCTCGACCCCGTAGACGGCGGCGAACGCGCGATCGAACCCCCGAAACAGCTGCACGACCGAGAAGGCGGCCAACGTTCCCGCGACGACGACGATCCCGCGTCGCTCCGTCACGTCGGCGAGCGAGGCGCGGAGGAATGCTCGCCCCCGGGGCGTCAGCAGCTCTCCCCCCGCGGTGACGGCTCCGGGGGCGACCACCCCTTCCCCGGCCCGGGTGAGGAACGCGACGATCAGCACCCCGACCGGGAGGGTCGCGACGCCGCTGTAGTACGCGAGGCTCCCCGCCACGAACGTGGCGTCCGCGGCGCGGAGGGCACGGACGACGGCGCCCGCGACCGCTATCGGACCGTCGCCGTCGACCTGTGATCCTCCGTCGCCGGCCGGCCCGGAGCCACGGGCGTCGTTCGACATGTCGGCGGCGTTGTCGACCGAGGTCAAAGAGGGCGGCGACCGGGACCGGAGCGGTCGTTCGGCCGCCTCACGCGAGACCGGCGGTCGCCTCGCGCATCTCGGCGACCGTCGCGTCGGTCTTGAACGCGGTCCCCGAGTAGTGGGCGTGGGAGGCGTCGAAGCCGGCCTCGCGCAGGGCGTCGACGAACACGTCCATGCCGACCGCGGGACGGCTCCACTGTTTGCACAGGCGGTGCTGGTCGTAGTGGGTCGGCGTGTCCAACTCGTCGGCGACGGTGTCGAGCAACGTCCGCGCGCGCTTCGCCTCGCCCATGTCGTCGGTCACCTCGCCGGCGACCCGCCCGGCGAACTCGGCGTCGGCGACCGCTCCCAGCCAGATCGGTCCGGCGGTGAGGACCCGGTTCGATCCGCAGTACGGGCACGACTCGGGCGCGTCGGGGAGCCGACCGAACTCGTGGTCGCGTTCGAGGCAGTCCTCGCAGTGGTGGACGAACCCCAGCGAGTCGAGGGTCGCCGTCGCCTCGGTGGCGTTGGCCTCCAGTTCGAGGTAGGTCCGGGCGTAGTGCCGGGAGACGTGCGAACAGATGGGAACGGCGGCCTTGTCCCGGCTGGCGGCCCGACGCACGAGCGCGCCGATCAGCACGCGAAGTCCCATTTCGGGGTGGTACTCGGTGTTTCGAGGGAGCGTGTCGTACCGGCGGACGCCCGACTCGAAGTGGGCGCCACACAGCGGCGCGGTGTCGGTCGCGGTGACACACAGGAGGTTTCGCGTGCCCGCGACCGCGGCGTCGGCGAACGGCATCGGCGAGCCGTACGGGTCGACGTCGACCACGTCGAAGAACCCCTCGTGCAGCAGCGCGTTGGCGTCGCGCTGGACCGCCTCGCCGTCGTAGGGCGCGAGGTTTCGTCCCGCGAGCGCGACGGCGTCGTCGTCCACGTCGGCGGCGGTCACGTCCCATCCCTCGGCGGCCGCGCGGGTGGCACGGACGCCGGAGGCAGCCATCGCGTCGAGGTACGTCTCCGCGCGCGGTTCGCGGTCGGCGTAGGCCCGGAGCGTCGCGACCGTGATATCGCGGTTCAACTCCATCTCGGGGTTGTAGAACACCTCGTCGGCGCGGCCCTCGCTCGCGCCGTCGCGCGCGCCCTCGACCTCGACGGTGACGCCGCCCTCCGTGACCTCCATCGTTGCCGGACGTGCGCCGCCCCCGGGGTTAACTGGCGCGGAATCGACGCGCGCCCACGAGTCGACGGCGATCCCGTTCGCCGGCCCCCGGCGGGACCGAAGCGTTTTGCCGGGGCCACGCCAACCGGCGCCACGTGACCCGAGGCGACGGCGACCCGGACGCGACACCCGAGGCCGCCGCCACCGGCGAGGGACCCGACTCAACCGACGGGGACCCTGCCGCCGCCGCCGACCCCGCCGCAACCGACGAGGAGGAACCGACCGCGGCGGACGCGGCCGACCTCGAACCGGGCGCGCTCGCCGATCTCGCGGCGGAGGACTGGCGCGCGGCGCTCGCGGCTGCCGGCGAGCTTCGACCGCCCGTCGTCGCCGAGATCATCACCCTCCACGGCGACCGCGGTCGCCGGGCGATCGAGGCCGTCGGGGAGGGACGGGTGAAGCGGTACCGCGACTTCACCGTCGTCGTCGGCTATCGGGACGAGCACGTCGTCGAGGACGGCGGCTGTGACTGCCGGGACGCCACCTACAACCTCGACACCTCCGACCCGAGCGAGCGCTGCTGGCACGCGCTCGCCGTCGACGTCGCCGAGCGCGTCGACCGCGTCGACCACCACGACATGTGGTACTCCGAGGTCGCCGAGTTCCTCTGACCGAGCCGCCGCATAGCGACACGGTCGCACCCACGCCCGGACGACGCCGAGCGCTTGGTCACTCGAACGACGCCGTCTCGACCGTGAGTCCGTAGTACAGCGCCGGCGCGAGCGCCAGCGCCACCGCCGAGAGGACCGCCGCCGGGGACACCGACCCGGCGAACAGCGCCGCGAACAGGACGGCGACGCCGAGGACGGCGCCGGCGGCGACGGCGCCGAGCCTGGCGGTCGGCGTCGCGGCGAACCCGGCGGCTCGGGCGGCGATCGCGCCCGTGATCCACAGCACCAGTGCCGCCGCCGCGCCGAACGGCGTCCCGAGGAGGAGTCCGGCCAGCAGCAGCGCCACGCCGCCTCCCGCGCCGGCGAGCAGGAGCGCCCGACCGTCCGGTAGCGTGCGGACCGGCGCGTACGTGACGGCGTATATCCACGCCGGCGCGGCGACGAGCAGTCCCATGAGGGCGCCGCGCAGCGTCGCGGCGGCGGTTCCGCCGGTCGCCGCCGCGTCGGCGACGAGCACGGCACCCACCAGTGTGCCGGCGACCGCCACGGCCCGCGGCGGCAACACGGCGGTCGGATCGTCGTCGTGGTAGATCGCGTACACCGAGAACGGGTACAGAAGGGCAACTCCGGTGAGAAGCGACCGGGACAGGTCGCCCGTCGCCCACAGCGCGAACGCGCCGATGGGCACGGCGAGGAGCACCCCGGTCAACAGCGCGAGTTCTGGAGCGCGGCGGTTCACGGTCGCGGTACGGGCGGAGCGAGCAAAAGCTCCCCGTCGCCGTCTTTCGGCTGGATCGCTGTCCGTCCGCATCCCTCGCGTCCGATCGACTCGACCAGACGGAAGCGTTTAGACCGTGCCGGAGGTATCACTCCGCATGGCGGACTGTCCACTTGCGGATGACTGCCCCCGGTTCTCCGAGCGGATCCAGGGGATGGGCTGTCAGCACTACGGCGACCGCGGCGGCGCCGAGTGGTGCAACGAGTACGACATGCCGATCTCGGATCTGAAGCAGCAGCCGGTCAAACCCGGCGAGGAAGTCGTCGTCGAGGTCGACGACATCCACGAGAGCGGCGCGGGCGTCGGTCGCACCGACGACGGCTTCATCGTCATGGTCGACGGCCTGCTCCCGCCCGCTCGGGCGGTCGTCCGCATCGATCGGGTGAAGCACAACCACGCGAAGGCGAAACACGTCGTCGAGCGACTCCCCGACGAGCCGGAGGAGGGCGACGGGGGCGTCGAGGGCGAGGGGGAGAACCCGGAGATCGACGAGGAGACCGAGGCCAAGCGGGGCGAACGGCTCGGATCGCGCGACAACTTCTGGGGATCGTAGCGCCGACCCGCCCCGGAAGTCGCGGCTGGACAGTCCGTACTATCCTTTTTGTGTACCGGGGTTCGATCGACTCTCATGACCACTGAGGGGAGCGTCGACGCGGTCGACGTCGCCGAACTGCTCGACCGCGCCGGCTTCGACGCCGACCGCAGCGTCCTCACCCGTCGACAGGCGGAGGTGCTCGCGCTGCGCGAGCGCGACGTCAGGCAGGCCGACATCGCCGACCTGCTCGGGACCTCCCGCGCGAACGTGTCGAGCGTCGAGTCGTCCGCCCGCGACAACGTCGAGAAGGCGCGCGAGACGGTCGCGTTCGCGGAGGCGCTGTCCGCGCCCGTCCGGATCGAGATCGCCGCCGGAACCGACCTCTACGACGTGCCCGACCGCGTGTACGACGCCTGCGACGAGGCCGACGTGAAGGTCAACCACACCGCGCCGGACCTGATGAAGCTCGTGAGCGACGACGCCGGCGACGCGGTTCAGGGTCGGGAGGTCGTCGACCCGATCCTCGTCGGTATCACCGGCGCCGGAACCGTCCGGGTCCGACGCTCGGAGCAGCCGAACGCCGACTGACCGCACGTCCTGCCGCCTCTGGCGGCTTTTTGTGCCGGACGGCCGCAACCGCAGGTATGGATCTCCGACTCGACGGAAACGCGGCGCTGGTGACGGCCAGCTCGAGCGGCCTCGGCTTCGCCTCGGCGGCGTCGCTGGCGGCCGAGGGCGCCAACGTGGTGATCTGCGGTCGAACGCCCGAACGCCTCGAGGAGGCCGAGGCGGCGCTGGCGGACGAGCCCGGCGACGTGCTCGCGGTCGAGGCCGACGTGACCGACCGCGACGACGTGGCCGCGCTCGTGGAGGCGACCGTCGACGAGTTCGGCGGCCTCGACCACGTCGTCACGAGCGCGGGCGGCGTCCCGCCGGGTACCTTCGACGGGACGTCCGACGACCAGTGGCGCGGCGCCTTCGACACGCTCGTCATGAGCGCCGTCTGGACGCTCCGGGAGGCGCGCCCGCACCTGACCGACAGCGACGCGGGGACGGTCACGTGCATCACCTCGACCTCGGTTCGGGAGGCCATCGACGGGCTCGTGCTCTCGAACGCCGTCCGCCGGACGGTGATCGGCCTCGTCAAGACCGTCTCGCGGGAGTGGGCGCCCGACGTGCGCGCGAACGCGGTGCTCCCGGGCGCACACGAGACGACCCGCATCGAGGAACTCGTCGAGGACGCGCTCGACCGCGGCGAGTACGACAGCTACGAGGAGGGCGTCGCCGACTGGGCAAGCGACATCCCGCTTGACCGCATCGGCGACCCGCGCGAGCTGGGCGACGTGGTCGCGTTCCTCTCCTCGGAGCGCGCGTCGTTCGTCAACGGCGCGGCGCTGCCCGTCGACGGTGGGCGCCTGCGGTCCTAACCCGTCACGGCCGGGGATCGGAGGATCGAGTCAGAACCGCCCGTTCTCCTTCAGCCGGTCGACCGCGTCGCGGACACGCTGTGCCTGTTCCTTCGGGACGACGAGCACGCGGTCGTCGTAGGCGACGACGCACAACCCCTCCACGCCGACCAGCGAGACGTGCGTGTCGTCCGCCGCGACGACGTTGTCCGCGGCGTCGACCGCGAGCGCCTCGGCACCGCCCCCGACGACGTTGCCGTCGTCGTCCGCGTCGAGCACGCGGTCGAGCGCGTCCCACGCCCCGAGGTCGTCCCACGCGAAATCCGCGGGGACGACGGCGGCGCCCTCGGCGCGCTCCATCACCGCGTAGTCGATGCTGACCGGGTCGACCGCCGCGAAGCCGGCCTCGGGATCCGGGTCGTCGCCGTCGAGCGCGTCCGCAAGCGGCCCGAGCGGCGTGTCGCGGGCCTCCCGGAACAGCGCCGCGGGCGTCCACGCGAAGATGCCGGCGTTCCAGTAGTAGCCCGCCTCGACGTACTCAGCGGCGTTGTCGGCCCCGGGCTTCTCGTGGAAGGCGGCGAGGTCGCGGTAGTCGACCGCGGAGCCGTCGCCGCTGTGCCCCTCGCCGGGTTCGATGTAGCCGTACCCCGTTGCGGGCCGGGTCGGCTTGACGCCGAAGGCGACCAGCCGGTCGGTGTCGGCGGCGACGCGCGCCCCCCGCGCCATCGTCGCCTCGAAGGCGTCGCCGTCGGGCACGTGGTGGTCGGCGGGGAGGACGACCACCACCGGGTCGCCGTCGACGGCCTCGCGTGCGCGGTGGGTCGCGTACAGTATCGCCGGCCCGGTGTCCTTGCCCGCCGGCTCGACGACGACCTCGGCGTTCGGGGCGTGTTCGGGCACCTCGTCGGCGAACTCGGGGCGCGTGGCGACCAGCGTCGCGTCCGCGAAGCCCGTTCGTTCGGCGGTTCTCGCGAGGAGGCTCCGGTCGTCGTCGGGGTCGCCCAGCGCGAGGAACTGCTTCGGGCGGTCGCTTCTGGAGGCGGGGTACAGCCGCGAACCGGTGCCGCCGGCGAGGATCACGGCGACGACGGGTCGATCCATGTCGACCCGCTCGTGCGCGGCGGGCAAAACGTTACCAGGTCTGTATGCGTCCCTCCCGCACGTCCTCGGCGCACCCCTCACAGTCCGGGTGCCCCGACTCGAAACACGCCGGCTCCCCGTCGGCGTTCACGGCGACGCGGCGCTTCTCGGCGTGGCGGCGACAGACGATGCGGGCGCGGTCCTCGTCGTCCGTCGGGAGGTCGAAGTCGCCGGCGTGGTTCTCGCCCCACTCGCGACCCTCGCGGTAGGCACGCTTGCTGCGCGCGTACTCGCGGCCGGCCTTGCGTGCCTGCTGTTCGAGCACACGCCGGAGCCTGTCGCCCAGTCCCATGTTCCCGTGTGGGCGCGCCCCGACTATCAGTCCGTTGCCCGCGCGCGAACGGTCGCGGCGACGGGTCACCGCCCTCCCGGATCTCCACTTTCACCCCGGTCACGGAATACTAAATAGGATCGCGAACCAACCGTCGTACGCCTCCCACTGAACACATACCCGGAGGCGAGAGAACCATGGCAGACCTGCAAACCCACGCGGAAGAGATACACGAGCAGTTTTCAGACCACTTGGACCTCACCGTCGAGGAGATCGAGGAGCGCCTCGCCTCGCTGGTGAACGAGTACAGCGTCCCCGTCGACGAGGCGCGCCGGAGCGTCGTCAACTCCTACCTCGACGAGGCGGGGCTGGAGCGCGACGAGATCGGCTCCGGCGGGAGCCAACAGGCGCTCGTCGGCGACATCGACGAGGACGAACAGTGGGTCGACCTTCGCGTGACGGTGGCCGACCTGTGGGACCCCAACCACGACTCCATCGCGCAGGTGGGCCTGCTCGGCGACGAGTCCGGCACGATCAAGTTCGTCTCCTTCTCCACGAGCGAGCTGGAGGAGCTCGAGGAGGGCCAGAGCTACGCGCTCTCGAACGTCGTCACCGACGAGTACCAGGGCAACTACTCGGTGAAGCTCAATCGGACGACCACGATCTCCGAACTCGACGAGGAGATCGAGGTCGGCGACGACAGCGACGAGGTCGAGGGCGCGCTGGTGGACATCCAGTCGGGCTCGGGCCTCATCAAGCGCTGTCCCGAGGACGACTGCACGCGCGTGCTCCAGAACGGGCGCTGCAGCGAGCACGGCCAGGTCGACGGCGAGTTCGACCTCCGCATCAAGGCGGTGCTCGACGACGGCGACGCCGTCCAGGAGGTCATCTTCAACGAGGAGGCGACCGCCGAGCTGACCGGCATCGGCCTCGACGAGGCCAAGGAGATGGCCCAGGACGCCCTGGACACGACCGTCGTGGGCGAGGAGATGGCCGACATGATCGTCGGCCGCTACTACCGCGTTCGCGGCCCGACGCTGGGCCGGTACGTGCTCGCCGACGAGTTCGAGGAACTGTCCGGCGCCGACGACACCGTCGACGCCGAGTCGCTGCTGATCCGCGCGAGGTCCCTGTAATGAGCCAGTCCGTTCCATCCCGAGAGGTCGCACGCCGCGTGTTCGCGGCCGAGTACAACGACGCCAGCTACACGTTCAAGGAGTCCGACGACGAGCGGGCCCCCCTGTACCTGCTGCTCCCCACGGGCGAGCGCGCCAACCGCGTGTTCATCGTCGGCACCCTCACCGAGAAGGAGGACGTCGGCGAGGACAGCGAGTACTGGCGCGGCCGGATCGTCGACCCGACGGGGACGTTCTTCACCTACGCCGGGCAGTACCAGCCCGAGGCCGCGAGCGCCCTCCGGGAGCTGGAGCCGCCCGCGTACGTCGCCGTCGTCGGCAAGCCCCGAACCTACGAGACGGACGACGGCAGCGTGAACGTCTCCGTGCGTCCCGAGTCCATCACGACCGTCGACGCCGCCACGCGCGACCGTTGGGTCGCCGAGACCGCCGCGCGGACGCTCGACCGCATCGAGGCGTTCGACGACGAGGGCAACGAGTACGCGCGGATGGCCCGCGAGCAGTACGACCTGCCCGTCGAGGAGTACCGCGACGCCGCCGTCGCGGCGCTGCAGTCGCTCGACGACGCCGACGAACTCGAGGACGAGGCGCCCGCGTAGGTCGGCGGCCGACCTCCCGTTTTCACACTCCATCCCCGAGAGCGCCGTGTGAGCGTCTGACGAACGGTTAAGTGACAGGCCGAACGAGCATCCGGCAATGGGGAGCAAGAACAAGACGGTCTCGTTCCGCGTCAACGAGGACGCCTTCGAGGCGCTGCGCGAGATCGCCGACGAGCGCGACCTCTCGCTGTCGGCGGTGTTCCGCGACTACGTGGACACCCTCGTCGCCCACGACGGGCAGGTGGAGGTCGTCCCGGAGAACCGCGTCGAGGAGACCGACGCCGACGGCGAGTCGTTCCCGCCGACCGTCGAGGTGCCCAAGAGCTTCGTCCGCGAGCACGAGCGGCTCGAACTGGAGGCCGAGCACCTCCGCGAGCAGCTGGACGAGTACAAGGCGTTCGTCACGTACCTGCAGGACAGACTCGAGGAGGCCGACGACGGCGAGGAGGTCGTGTTCCTCGAGGAGCTCGACGACGACCGCGACCGCGAGCGCGACGACGAACCGTATCAACTCGGGTAGGCTCGCGTCCGTCGACCGGTCGACGAACCTCTAGTCGACCGGTCGGACCGTCACCTCGGGTGTTCGACCCCCGACAACGGTCACGAGGTACCCGCCGAACCGAACCGTCACCTCCACGTCCGGCGACCCGCTTCGGACGACGCCATCGAGCGCTTCCGGGTCGACGGCGTCGTGGAGGCGATCCTCGAGGGCGGCCGGCGACACCCCCTCGGCGGCCGCGACGTGCTCGACGACGAGTTCGCTCGGACGACGCTCGGCTGCCGCCCTCCGTCTCGTTTCCTGCTTCGACATGGCTACGACTTCCCCGTGAGGAACGGTAAACACCGAGCGTTACGAACGCGGTTTCATCCGTATTAAGCCCGCAGTCCGGCGTCGGAGGGAGCTAGCCGGTGCCTACCGCGCCAACTCGTTTCGCGCCTCGTGCGCCCTCTCGCGGGCCTCCTCGTCGCCCTCGACGGCCGCGAGCGACTCCGTCGCCTCCAGCGTGCGCACGGCCGAGTCGAGAAACGAGAGCACGTCGCCCGGATAGGCGTACAGCATGTAGTCGTCGCCCATCACGTCGACGATGGCGTCCGGACCGAGCCCCTGCGCGCGCAGCTCCAGCAGGTAGCGAACGAACTTCCGCTCGGGGTGTCCGCAGTACGGCGCGTCGTCGCAGGCGCAATCGAGGAAGTCCTCGGCGAACTCCAGCACCCGGTCGCGGGTGGTCTCGTCGAGCTCGGCGAGGCCGTCGCCCGAGAACACCAGGTCCAGCGTCGCCCCCGAGAACGCGCCCTTCGGGATGTTCGCGTCGAGCTGTGAGGCGATCTGCCGGTGGTTCTTCAGGTAGATCTTGTCCGTGATGGCCACTGCTGGGTGACGATAGCGGATCCGACGAGAAAAGCGCGACGGTCAGACGCCGTCCCGATCGTCGACGGGGGGACCGATCGCGTCGTCGCCGCGGTCGCGACCGTCGCCGGCGGCTGTCGACCCCGGCCCGCTTCCGGTCGTCGCGTCCGCCCCCGGTTCCGTCTCCGCCGCCGGGAGCGACACGACCACCGCGGTCCCGCGCGGGTCGCGGTCCTCGACGCGCACGTCGCCGCCGAGGCCGTCGACGACGGTGTTCACGACGTGGAGCCCCTTCGCGGTTCCCACCGCGTGATCGAACAGTCCCGTCCGCGTCTCCGGGTCGATACCCGGCCCGTCGTCCAGCACACGCACCCGGACGCGATCGCCGTCCCGTTCGCCCTCGACGCGGACGGTCGCCTCGCCGTCGTGGTGTTCGATCGCGTTCTCGATCAGGTTGTCGAGGACGAGCCGGAACGACTCGTTCACGGGCGCGGCGAGATCACTCGGTAGCTCGCTCGAGACCGTCGCGGACGGGTACGCGGCTCGGGCCGACGCGACCGCCTCGTCGACGAGCGGCGCGAGCGGGATCGGATCGGGATCGATCTCCCCGGAGACGGTCTCGCCGACCGTCCGAGCCAGCTCGGTCCGCTCGACGACCCGCTGTGCGCGGTCGCGGACGACCGACGCCGCGTCCCGTCCGTCGGTCGCCGCCTCCCCGCCGTCGAGGTCCTCCGCGTAGCCGGCGATGATCGCGGCGTCGTTTCGGACGTCGTGTCTGAGCATCCCGTTGACGAACGCCAGCGAGTCGCGTTTGCGGGCGGCCGACCGGGCGTACGAGCGGCTTCGAGCGCGGTACTCGCCGGCGAGTGCGCCGGTGAGGAACCCGGCTCCGAGGGACGTGAACAGGACGAACACCGGCTCCGGGACCGCGCGTCCCTCCACCGTGCGGATCCCGATCGTGAGCGCCACCGCCGCGAGGAACGCGACCGCGGTTCCGGCGCCGAACGCGGCGACGGTCCGGTTGTGTTCGCGCCCCCGGTCCGACCGCGCCATTCCGATCCCCGCGGCGGCGACGACGACGGCCAATCCCCCGTCGAGCAGGAACGCCGCCGTCGGCGCGATCACCTGACCGACGGCGGCCGGTTCGCGGACGACGTGGTGGTACGCCGTCGCGGCGGTCAGAACCGAACCGAGAAGGACCACACCCGCGGAGAACGCATCCCACCGGTACTGGTGTTCGGCCATCGTCTCTCGTTCTCGCCCGCCGCGGATAAATCCGGACGCACCGGGGACGGTCATCCGTCGGCTCCGCAGGGGGGACCCGTCCGTCCGCCCGCCGTCGCCGATCGCGCGTGGGGACCCGGCCGATTCGTAACGTATTTGAATCGGACCGGGCAACCTACGGGTGCGTGTCCGGGTTGGGGTAGTGGACTATCCTTCAGCCTTGTGGAGGCTGAGACGCGGGTTCAATTCTCGCACCTGGACCTCTCCGACTGAACGGGCGCGACCGGCCGAGCCGCGACGCTCGGCGGTCGTACCGACGGTTCGTCGAACCGGTATTCTTTGGTGGTTCCCCTCCGTGGCACCGCCGATGGACTCCCATCGAGCGACGGAACCCCTTCGTGTCCTCCACGCCGAGGACGACGACGCGCTGGCGGAGGTCGTCGCGCTCGTCCTCGAGCGGGAGGCGTGGGTTGGCTCCGTCACCCGGGTTTCGAGCGCGGAGGCGGCGCTGGCGGCGCTCGAGGGAGGGTCGTACGACTGCCTCCTCAGCGACCTGGAGATGCCCGGACTGTCGGGACTGGACCTCTACGAGCGGGTCCGCGAGTCGTTCCCGTCGCTCCCGTTCGTCCTGTTCACGGGGCGTCCGTGGGCCGCAGAACGGCCCGACGCGCCGCCGGCGTACGCGAAGGGCGGCGCCGACGCGCTCGAGTCGCTCGCGCGCGGGCTGTACCGGCTGTGCGTCGCCGCCGACGTCGGGATCGGGTCCCCGACCGTCGACGGTCCGTCGGCGCCCGCACGCCCGGACGCGATGTTCTACCGATGTCGGCGGGCGCCCGGATGGCCCGCCGAGGTCGTCGGTCCGGGGGCGACCGTGTTGCTCGGCTACGATCCCGGGGCGTTCGAGCGCGGGGACGTCGTCTACACCGACGACGTGGTTCACCCGGCCGACCGACAGTGGACGCACGACGCGATGGAGGCGTCGCTGTCGGCCGACGACCCGTTCGAGTTCACCTATCGCGTCCGGCGGGCCGACGGCCGGGTCGTACGGGTGTGGGAGCGGGGTCGGGGCGTCGCCGGCGACGGCGGTGACGACGGGGCCGCGTTCGTCGAGGGGTTCGTGCTGCCGCTCCTCGACGGCGAGTGAGAGGGGCGACGACCCATGACCGGCGGGTGTCGCGGTCGGATTCGGCGCCGCTCCGGGTCGTCACAGACCGCGGCCGCCCACGTCCGGCAGCGGGCCGGTCCCGGCGCCGATGCCGAGCGACTCCCGGCCGCCCTGCTGGATCACGTTGAACGCCGTCATCAGGTCGGTCCTCGAGATGAGACCCACCAACTCGCCGTCGGCGTCGACGACGACGAGGCGGCCGACGCCGCGCCGCTGCATCGTCTCCAGCGCCGTCACCGCGTCCGCGCCGGCGGTAACGCTGGGGATGTCCGCCTCCATCACGTCCTGCACCGTGTAGGCGTCGCGCTCGACCTCGCGGACGCCCTGTGCGTCCGCCAGCGTCACCATCCCCACGAGGGAGCCGCTCTTTACGACGGGGTAGCCCGTGTGGCGCTCGCGGAACATCCGCTCCATCAGCTTCGCGACGCTGTCCCCGGGGTGGACGACACTCAGTTGCTCGCGCCCCGTCATGATGTCGTCGACGATGACGCCCTCGAAGGCGGCGCGCATCGTGGTCTGCTGTGCCTCGCTGGAGGCGGCGATGTAGATGAAGAAGGCGAGGCCAACGGTGAGCCAGTTGCCCCCGAACAGGCCGACCAGGCCCAACAGGAACGCGAACACCTTCCCGACCTCGGCGGCGATCTGGGTGGCGCGAGCGTGGGGGCGGTTCCGAGCCAGCAGCGCACGGAGCACCCGTCCCCCGTCCATCGGGAAGCCGGGCAGCATGTTGAACGCCGCGAGCACGAGGTTCATCAGCGCGAGATAGCCGACGACGAACGCGACCGACGGTGGGAGGCTGACGGCCACGAGCACGGCGTAGGCGACGACGCCGAGCGCGACGGAGACGACCGGACCCATGATCGCGACGGTGAACTCCTGTTTCCAGTCCTCGGGCATCTCCTCGAAGGAGGCCACGCCGCCGAACAGCCACAGCGTGATCGACTCGATCTCGTAGCCGTAGTGCATCGCGGTCAGCGAGTGGCCGAACTCGTGAAACAGGACGGAAACGAACAGTCCGACGGCCGCGGCGGTACCGAGCACCCACGGGAGACTCCCGCCGGTGATCGCGGCCGCGGGGATGGCGACGCCGAACGTGTCGCCGACGATCCCGGCGAACTCCCCGACCTGGCTCCCGATGAGATACGCGAACAGCGGGAGGATCAGCAGAAACGTCCAGTTCAACTGTATCGGGATCCCGGCGACCCGCCCGATACGGATTCCTCGCATACCCCGGGGTTGTCCCTCGTCGGGTATAAACCCGCCCGCCGACGTTTATGCCCCGTCGCGCGAAAGCGGAGGTATGAGCGAGACCGACGCGACGGCGGACGAACCGACGACGACCCCCGTGGTGAAGCGCGGCGCCGACCTCGAACCGAGCGAGGTCGACGCCGGCGAGGGGATGTCGAAGGGCGTGCTCCTCGACGACTCGGACGGTGCGCCCCACTTCGCGATGCGCCGCTTCGAGCTCGCGCCCGGCGCGCACGTCCCGAACCACACCAACGAGGTCGAACACGAGCAGTACGTGCTCGCGGGCGAGTACACCGTGGGGCTCGACGGGGAGGAGTACACGGTGGCCGAGGGCGACGCGCTGCTCATCCCCGCGGGCGTCCCGCACTGGTACCGCAACGACGGCGACGAGCCGGGGGCGTTCATCTGTGTGGTCCCCCACGGCGACGACACGATCCGCGTGCTCGACGAGGAGTAGGCCGGTTCCGCGTCCGCCGGATCCTTCGCCGAGACGACGGTCGCTCGGCGACAGCCCCGACGGTTCAGGCTGGACTCCCGCACACACGGAAGCCGAATCCCTGAAATACCGCATCCGCCTAGCACGGACCAAGCGATCACCGTGTCCGAGCAACTCCCACAGGTCGAGACCCTGTTCCTCCACGCGCGCGACGACGCCGACGAGTTCACCGTCGTCGTCGAGCGCGACGGCTCGCGCGTCCTCCAGGGCGTCCTCGAACTCAAGGAGGCCGACGCCGGCCCGCGCCCGCGACGCTTCCGGGTGAAACAGAAGGGCGGCGAGGAGCCGCGCCAGCCCGACCAGTTCGTCGAGCTGGCGCGCAACGCGCGCCGGATCCGCATCTCCGAGCAGACGGGGGCGGGCGCCCGCGACCGACTCGTCGAGATGCTCGACGCCTACCAACTCGACGCCAAGCAGGTGCGCACCTGCCGCTACTGCGCGAACGCCGGACGCTACTCCCCGGTCACCTCCGACACCGCGGTGAAGGCCGACCGCGACTGGATCTGTCAGGACTGCGCGAAGCGCGAGCTCGAGCGCGAGCTCTCCTACAAGGGGCAGTTCACCGGCAACGCGCAGGACCGTCTCGAGGACCTCCTGTTCGAGGTGCAGGACCTGGAGCGCATCACGAACCTCCTGCAGGGGAACCTCGACCCCGACCTCACGAAGTTCGACACCATCTCGGCGACGACCGACGAGATCGACCCCGTCCGCACGGACTCGCTGAACCTCCACCCCGCGCTCCAGGAGCGCGTCGAGGGGCGGTTCGAGGAGCTGCTGCCCGTGCAGAGCCTCTCGGCCGAGAACGGCCTGTTCGAGGGCGACGACCAGCTCGTGGTGAGCGCGACGGCGACCGGGAAGACGCTCGTCGGGGAGCTCGCGGGCGTGAACAACGCGCTCAACGGGAAGGGGAAGCTGCTGTTCCTCGTCCCGCTGGTCGCGCTCGCAAACCAGAAGCACGAGGACTTCGAGGAACGGTACGGCGACGTGCTCGACGTGACCATCCGGGTGGGCGCCTCCCGGATCAACGACGACGGCAACCGCTTCGATCCGAACGCGGACGTGATCGTCGGCACCTACGAGGGGATCGACCACGCGCTGCGCACGGGCAAGGACATGGGCGACATCGGCACCGTCGTCATCGACGAGGTCCACACCCTGAAGGAGGCGGGCCGCGGTCACCGCCTCGACGGGATGATCTCGCGGCTCAAGCACTACTCCGAGAACCGGAACTCCTCGGCACAGTGGGTGTACCTCTCGGCGACCGTCGGCAACCCCGAGTTCCTGGCCGAGCGGCTGGGTGCGACCCTCATCGAGTTCGAGGAGCGTCCGGTCCCCATCGAGCGTCACGTCACCTTCGCCGACGAGCGCGAGAAGGTCGAGATCGAGAAGAAGCTCGTCAAACGCGAGTTCGACACGAAGTCCTCGAAGGGGTACCGCGGGCAGACGATCGTCTTCACCAACTCCCGCCGGCGCTGCCACGAGATCTCCCGGAAGCTGGAGTACGACTCCGCGCCGTACCACGCGGGCCTCGACTACAAGCGCCGCAAGACCGTCGAGCGGAAGTTCGGCGATCAGGAGCTGGCGGCGGTCGTCACCACCGCCGCGCTGGCCGCCGGCGTCGACTTCCCCGCCTCGCAGGTGATCTTCGACACGCTCGCGATGGGGATCGAGTGGCTGTCCGTGCAGGAGTTCGAGCAGATGCTCGGCCGCGCGGGCCGGCCCGACTACCACGATCAGGGGAAGGTGTACGTGCTCGTCGAGCCGGACGCCAGCTACCACTCCTCGATGGAGGGCACCGAGGACGAGACCGCGTTCAAGCTGCTGAAGGGGGAGATGGAGGACGTGACGACGGTGTACGACACCGCCTCCGCCGCCGAGGAGACCCTCGCGAACGTCGTCGTCGCGGGGAAGCAGGCCAAGCGGTTGAACGACCGGATGATCGGCGAGGTCCCCACGACCCACGCGATCGGCAAGCTGCTGGAGTGGGAGTTCATCGACGGGCTGTCGCCGACCCCGCTGGGCCGGGCGGTCACCGAGCACTTCCTCGCCCCGGACGACGCGTTCCGGATCCTCGACGGGATCCGGAAGGACCACCACCCCTACGAGATCGTCGCGGACATGGAGCTGGCCGACGAGGAACTGTAGTCGGGCGCAAGCCACACAGCGACTCGGTCGTTCGATCGTCGGAGCGGACCCGTCCCATCACGTTCCGGTCGGACCGAAGACTGTACCAAGGTTGATTGCCGTCGCAGCCGTCGTCCGGGTATGGCCGACTCGAACTCCCGCCGACAGCTCGTTCACGAGGTCCGATCCCAGCTCGACGGCTGGGTGGACCGCGCCCGCGTCGAGGCGTACACCGAGCTGTTCGAGGGCGACGATCCGATCCTCCCCGAGGAGGAGCTCCGACTGCTCGATACGATCGACTCCCAACTGGAACGGCACGGCGACGACGGCGTCTGGGGAACCGACCAGTACGGCATCCACTCGGCCGACGGCGGGCGGTCGACCGACGCGCTCGGGGTCGTCTGCGTGTATCACCCGCAGGTGACGAGCGACTCGGTCCTCCGCGGGATCGACGACCTCGACGACGAGACCGAGGAGCGGATCAACGCGGCGCTGTGGACGTACGCCCAGCGGGTCACGGAGCTCGTCGAGGAACGACTCGACGAGTACCTCGATCGCGACTGACCTCGGCCGCGGATACGGACACGCGGGCGAACCGGCTCCCCGTTCGATCACACGGAACGCGGCGCCCCGTCAGACGCCGAGCCACTCGTCGTTCCGGACCTCGTAGCCGTTCGCCCGACAGAACTTGGCCGCCCGTCGACGGACCGACCGCGACCCGGGAAGCTTGTCCTTCTCGCCGATCTGCTCGACGATCCAGTCGGCGACGACCGGGATCCCCTCGTTCTCGTCGACCGGGTCGATCTCCACGAGTTCGTGAAACGCCCGTTCGTAGGCGTCGCGCTGCGATCCGGTGAAGTCCACGCCCTGGAGCGTCCCGGCCGCCTCGACGACCCGCTTCATCGCCGCGGCGACCGTCGGTCGCTGCACTCGGGCGCGGACGGCCGCGGGGCCGTCGAACAACTCCACGTCCGTGTCGGGGAGCAGCGCCTCGGCGGTGAACGTCTCGGCGTCAGTCGGGATCTCCCGCTCACCGACCACATCGACGACTTGGGCGCCGGTCGCGGGGAACTCCACCGACTCGAGATCCCGTTCGATCGCGGCGAGGGCGTCCTCGTGGACCGGCGGCTCCTCCTCGTTGTACCGCTCGAGATCCGTCGCGAGGGCTCGCTTTCGACGGCGCGTTTCGGCGTCGTGGGCCTGTTTATCGCGTCCCTGTTTGTCGTCTGCCATCCCCTAGCGTTGGTCTCCGCTCCGGATAACCCCGCGTCCGATTGTCGACCCGTGCGAACTCGACTGACGACCCGCAGGAACGCGGATCGCCCACGCGGACGGCGCCTGTCACCTCGGCGTCCAGTCTCGTTCCGTTCCCGTACCCTTTTTGCCGGCACACGGCATCACATCCGGCGTGCTCGCGCCCGAGATCCTGTTCGTCTTCGCGGTGGTTCTCGCGGCGCTCGTGCTGTTCGTCACCGAGCCGGTGCCCGTGGACATCACCGCGCTCGGGATCCTCGTGGCGCTGTTGCTCTCCGGCCCGGTCACGACCGCGCTCGCCGGCGTCGGGGTGCTCGCGGAGTCGTTCGCGCTGGTGTCGGTCGAGGAGGGGTTGTCGGGGTTCGCGAACCCGGCGACGCTGACGGTACTCGCGATGTTCGTCCTCTCGGAGGGGATCCGCATGACCGGCATCGTCCAGCGGCTCGGGTCGTTCATCGCTCGACTCACGAAGGGCGACGAGCGGAAGCAACTGGGCGCGACGATCGGCGTGGTCGGTCCGATCTCCGGGCTGATCAACAACACCGCCGCGGTCGCCATCCTGCTCCCGATGGTGATCGACCTGGCGGAGCGGGGGCGGACCTCACCCTCGAAGCTGTTGCTTCCGCTGAGCTACGCGTCGATGTTCGGCGGGACGCTCACGCTCATCGGCACCTCGACGAACATCCTCGCGTCGGACCTGTACGCGACGCTCGCGCCCGCAGACGTGGCCAGACCGTTCCGGATGTTCGAGTTCCTCCCGCTGGGCGCGGTGCTGTTGGTCGTCGGCTCGCTGTACCTGCTCACGATCGGACGGTGGCTCACGCCGGCCCGGATCGCGCCGCGTGCGGATCTCACCGAGGAGTTCCAGATGGCGGAGTACCTGACGGAGGTCGTCGTCCGCGAGGACTCCCCGTTGGTCGGCCAGCGCGTCGAGACGGCGTTCTCGGAGACCGAGTTCGACGTGGATCTGGTCCAACTCGTCCGCGACAACCGGACGTTCCTCGAACCGCTCGGACAGAAGGAGATCCGCGCGGGCGACGTGTTCGCCGTCCGAACGGACCGGACGACGCTCGTCGAACTGCTCGACGTCGAGGGGCTCGACCTCATCCCCGAAGTCGTCGACGAGGCGGAGCTGGAGACCGCCGAGGAGGCACACAACCTCGTGGAGGTCGTCGTCGCACCCGGATCGTCGCTGATCGGCGAGTCGCTCGCCTCCGCGAGCTTCCGCCAGCGCTACGACGCGACGGTGCTGGCGCTGCGGCGCGGCGGGGAACTGTTCCGCCAGCGCATGGACCACGTCCCGCTGCGGGTGGGCGACACCCTGCTCGTGCAGGCGAGCGAGGCGTCGATCGACCGGCTCGACACGAACCGGAACTTCATCCTCGCGCGGGAGATCGAGCGCCACGACTACCGCCAGTCGAAGACGCTCCTCGCCGTGGGGATCGTCGCGCTCGCGATCGCCCTCGCGGCCGTCGACCTCGTTCCCATCGTCGTCTCCGCGCTCGCGGGGGCGCTCGCGATGGTCGTCACGGGCTGTCTGAAGCCCGGGGAGGTGTACGAGGCCGTCGAGTGGGACGTGATCTTCCTGCTCGCGGGCGTCATCCCGCTGGGGATCGCGATGCAGACCTCCGGCGCCGCGGGGCTGATCGCGGACGCCATCGTCGCGAGCGCGGACGTGCTCTCCCCGCTGGCGTTGCTCGGGGCGTTCTACGTCGTGACGGCGCTGCTCACGAACGTCATCTCGAACAACGCGAGCGTCGTGCTCATGATCCCCGTCGCCCTGCAGGTGGCCGCGACGCTCGGCGCGAACCCCCTCGCGTTCGCGATGGCCGTCACGTTCGCGGCGTCGACGGCGTTCATGACTCCCGTCGGCTACCAGACGAACCTGTTCGTGTACGGGCCGGGCGGCTACCGGTTCACCGACTACCTGCGGGTCGGGGCGCCGCTGCAGGCGATCTTCGCGGTCGTGACGACGCTCGGGATCCCGATCGTGTTCGGACTGGGGTTGTGAGCCGGTCGCGGGGGCGGAGCGAACGGAACGGTTTATTCGCGTCCGCCACAGAGGTGGTAGCACGGGACCGTGGGTTAGCGGTATACTCCTGGCCTTGGGTGCCAGTGTCCCCGGTTCGAATCCGGGCGGTCCCATCCACTTTCACTCCGTACCGACCGTTCAATTCGGCTCCCTCAGAACCGAATGTATGGGTCCACTGGAGGAGATGCCGAGTCACCGGAAGGGAGACTACACCGAAGCGGTCGTGGTGGCCGAATTAAAACGGCGCGGGATCGCGGTTTCGAAACCTGTCGGCGACAACGAACGGTACGATGCTATCTTGGAGGCGAAGGATCGACTCCTGACCGTACAGATCAAGACGGGTTCGTACGAGCGGGAGGGAATACGGTTTCGAGGTGCTTCCCAACACACGAACAGCAGCGGGAACGTATACAAACTCTATGAAGACGACGTCGATTACTTTCTCGTATACTGCCACGAGTCGACATCGTTGTATCTCGTACCCGAATCCGAGGTCGGTTCTAACATGTTTCTCCGGACTGCCGAGCCGAGCCAACGACACGCGAATATGAACTGGGCACGGGAGTACGAATTCGACGCAAACTGGCCGCCCACAGAAGCGGTCGACACGCAGAGGTCGGAGCCAAACGTGGCCCGAGAACTGGTGGACCGCGAGATCACCGTTCACGTCCCAATTAACGAAGAACAGTACGACTTACTGCTCGAAACGAACGACGGTAAGCGATATCGTACCGCTGTCGAGCGAGGGACAGTCACCGAAGGGCGCATACGGTTCGACCCGAAGTGCCAGCTCCCGGGTCCGGATACGATCGATCTCATCGTGGTCCACCTCGACTCGCCCGACTCGCTCTTTCTAGTTCGTCGCGATGAGTACGACACCGCACTCTCGCTCAGAGTCGAGACTCCCGATCGGTGGAACAGTATGATCAACTGGGCCGAAGACTACGAGTTCGACGCTCGCTGGCCCCCTGATATCCCCGAGTAGTTCTACGCCGGGTCCACTTCCACCGAGAGGCGACAGTTCTTACCCGATGAGGTGGCTACCTCAGTGCAATGAGTCAGGTCTCCGAGAGCCAGGACGTCGACGCCTTCCTCAGTTTCTATCGGACCTACTACGCCGACGAGGTCGCGCGTCTCGCCCAGAACTACCCGAAGGAGCAGCGCTCGCTGTACGTCGAGTACGACGACCTGTACACGTACGACCCGGACCTCGCCGAGCGGTACCTCAACCGTCCGGGGGAGATGCAGGAGGTCGCCGAGGAGGCGCTTCGGACGTACGACCTCCCGGTCGACATCTCGCTGGGGCAGGCGCACGTCCGCCTCCGTCACCTCCCCCGCGAGAACACCCTCGACATCCGCGGCATCCGCGTCAGCGACGACCACATCGGCTCGATGGTCGCGGTGATGGGGATCGTCCGTAAGGCGACGGACGTGCGCCCGAAGATCGTCGAGGCCGCCTTCGAGTGCCAGCGCTGCGGGACGATGACGTACATCCCGCAGAACGACTCCGGGTTTCAGGAACCCCACGAGTGCCAGGGCTGCGAGCGGCAGGGGCCGTTCCGCGTCAACAACAACGAGTCGAAGTTCATCGACTCCCAGCAGCTCCGGGTACAGGAGTCGCCGGAGGGTCTGCGCGGCGGGGAGACGCCCCAGAGCATCGACGTGAACCTAGAGGACGACATCTGCGGAAAGGTGACGCCCGGCGACCACGTCACCGTCGTCGGCCGGTTGGAGATGGAGCAGGTGACGAGCGGGCAGGAGAAGACGACGGTGTTCGACCCGTACATGGAGGGCGTCTCCGTCGTCATCGAGGACGAGGAGTTCGAGGACATGGACATCACCGACGAGGACAAACAGGAGATCCTCGAGCTCTCGACGCACGAGAACATCTACGACGAGATGGTCGCCTCGGTCGCGCCCTCCATCTACGGCTACGAGCAGGAGAAGCTCTCGATGATCCTCCAACTGTTCTCGGGGGTGACGAAGCACCTTCCGGACGGGTCGCGCATTCGTGGCGACTTACATATGCTTCTGATAGGGGACCCGGGTACGGGGAAGAGCCAGATGTTATCATACATTCGAAATATTGCCCCGCGTTCCGTCTACACCTCCGGGAAGGGGTCCAGTTCCGCCGGCCTCACCGCGGCGGCGGTCCGCGACGACTTCGGCGACGGCCAGCAGTGGACGCTGGAGGCGGGGGCGCTCGTTCTCGCGGACAAGGGGATCGCGGCGGTCGACGAGCTCGACAAGATGCGCCCGGAGGACCGATCGGCCATGCACGAGGCGCTGGAGCAACAGCAGATCAGCGTCTCCAAGGCCGGCATCAACGCGACGCTCAAGAGCCGCTGTTCGCTGCTGGGCGCGGCCAACCCCAAGTACGGCCGCTTCGACCAGTACGAGCCGATCGGCGAGCAGATCGACCTCGAACCGGCGCTCATCTCCCGGTTCGACCTCATCTTCACCGTCACCGACAGCCCCGACCCCGAGCACGACGCCAAGCTGGCCGACCACATCCTGACGACGAACTACGCCGGCGAGTTGAACACCCAGCGCACGGAGATGGCGACCTCGAACTTCACGCAGGAGCAGGTCGACGAGGTGACCGAGGAGGTCGCGCCCGTCATCGACGCCGAACTCCTCCGGAAGTACATCGCGTACGCCAAGCGCAACTGCTACCCGACGATGACCGACGAGGCGCGGGCGGCGATCCGCGAGTTCTACGTGGACCTCCGGGCGAAGGGCGCCGACGAGGACGCGCCCGTCCCCGTCACCGCCCGGAAGCTGGAGGCGCTCGTGCGGCTCTCGGAGGCGAGCGCCCGCGTTCGCCTCTCGGACACCGTCGAGGAGGAGGACGCCACGCGCATCATCGAGATCGTCCGCTCGTGTCTGCAGGACATCGGCGTCGACCCGGAGACGGGCCAGTTCGACGCCGACGTGGTCGAGACCGGGACCAGCAAGAGCCAGCGCGACCGGATCAAGAGCGTCAAGGAGCTGATCGAGACGATCGCCCAGGAGTACGACGACGAGCCCGGCGCGCCGGTGGACACGATCCTCGAACGCGCCGAGGAGGCCGGAATGGACGCGGACAAGGCGGAGAAACAGATCGAGAAGTTCCGGACGAAAGGCGAGATCTACGAGCCGAAGCCGGGCTACGTCCGGACGACGTGACCGCGGATGGACCGCATCTCCGCCCTCCGGAACGTGGAGGACGCCATCCGTGCGTTCGAGGACGGCGAGGCCGACCTCGCCGACACCGAGCGTCGCGTCGCGACGGTGCTGCGCACCTACGCGACCGAGTTCGAGGTGGAGGACCGCCGCGCGTACCGCGTCGTCGACGGTCCCGGCGAGGGGCGCGTCGTCGTCGCCGGAACGCCAGCCGAGGCGCGCGAGCGAGCCGTCCGGCTCGCCGACAGCGGTGACGGGGAAACTCCAGCCGACGTGACGGTCGAATCGCTGTAGGCGACGGCGGTATCGACTTCGATACGCGGCTCGGAACGTTTTATATTAGTAACTGAATCCGCGAACGTATGCTACTCGTCGTGACGTACTCCCGCGGGGCGCGAACGACGCTCCGCAACGTCTGTCGCAGCCACGACGACACCGTCGTCCGGCGGCTCGGTCGGGCGGCGCTGTTCGCCGAGACGGAACTGGGCGCCTTCCTCGCGTGTCGCCTCCGGGCGAAGCACGGCTCCGACGTGCAGGTCGAGCGCACCGAGCCGTTCAACGAGTTCGCGGCCGTCCGGCCGGCGGTGCGCGAGGCCGCCGTCGCCTACGAGGACCGCGAGACGCCGAGCACGCCGTACGCGAAGTTCGCCGCCGGCGACGACCACCCCGACCCGGCGGCGATGCGCGACGCCGAACTGTGACCGAGCGACCCGTGCCTCGGTCCGCCCCGGCGGAGGCGGCCACGCTTCGACGTGCCGCCGAGGCGGGAACCGTCGAGGGTGCGTGTGCCGTGCTCGACCTCGACCCGGACGACCCGTTGGCGACGCTCACGGATCGACCGCCGTCGCTGTGGCGTGCGCTCGCCGCCGCGGCTCGCGAGCGCGGTCGGGAGCACCCACTGGACGATGAACGCCGTCGGCTCCGGACCGAGCTCGAGGCCGTCGACGCGGACGTCGACGACGCGGGGGACGCGAGCGACGCGCTGGCGGCAGCGCGCCGTCGCGCGGCGACGGCCGGCGCCGACGTGGAGCGGCTGCGCGAGCAGGCGGCGACACTCCGCGGGCGGCTCACGCAGGCGCGTGAACGGACGAGCGCCGACACCGAGGCAGACTCGGACGCCGCGGAGACGACGGTCGACGCGCTGCGGGCGGAGTTCGAGGCGGCGACGCGCGCGCTGACCGAGGCCGAGACCGAGCGCGTCGCGGCCGAACAGGCGCTCGCCGACGCCGTCGAGCGGTCGCGGGCGGCTCGCGACGCACGTGAGCGTCGCCTCCACCTCCGCGACGCGCTCACGAACCGCCGCCGAGAGATCCGTCGCGACCTCGCTCGCGAGGTGTATCCGGCCTTCGTGGACGCGGTCGCGACGTTCCGCTCGAACGCCGCGTGCATCCTCGGCGGCGACTCGGCCACCCGCGACTCCGGTGTCGGCGACTCCGACGCCCACGGCACCGCCTCCGACGGGTCTCTCACCGCTCGACCGGGCGACGGTCCGGATGACTTCGATGGCGACGCCGTGGTCGCGCACGCGGCTGCGGTGCGAATCGCCGATCGGGCCGACCCCGTCGTCGTCGCCGTCGACCGATTCCCGTCTCCAGAGAAGGTCCACGAGTGGCTCGGCTCGCCGGTCGTGTTCGTCGCTCCCGACTGACCTGTCGCCGGATCCGTACGCTGTACACGGCAACTAGGCGACCGACCGAGCTCAGACCGTCGACCCGACCGGACGGACGTTTATCGCCGATGACGGAACCACTCCGGGCATGCCGATCTCGCTGGACTCCGGCGTGAGGACCGAGGGGGGCGTCGCGCTCGTCTCCGTCCGCGTCCGGAACTCGGAGCCGGTCGCCCGCCGTGTCGTTGTCGAGAACCGCCTCCCCGGCTCGGTGTTCCCGCCGCGGCGACACGGCGTGCCCGAGCCGGGGTGGTCGAGCGACGGCTACGCCGGCGTCGTCGACGCGCACGGCGAACTCGTGCTCGGCTACGCCTGCCGAGTCGACGGCGACGGCGCCACTTCGGAGGACGAGAAGCCCCCACGGGACGCCCCGGACGCTTCGGACGGTCCGAACCCTCCCAACGCCTGTCGGACGGAGGAGCCGGTCGAACTCGTCGACGTTTCGGACCCGTCGACCGGCGAGGCGGACCCGCTGAGCGATGCGCTCGCCGGGTTGGCGGATCACAGGCCCCCGCCGGACGCGGTCGGTCCGGCGGGTGGCCAGCCGGATCCCGGCGGGGCCGAGGCCGAGGCGTCGACGGCGGGCGAGTCCGGCCCGGACGGGTCGAGCCCCGACGGGTCGACTCCCGACACGCCGACACCACGCGAGTCGCGTTCCGCGCCCGCGACGCCTCCGCCGGGTGTGGCGCGCTACCTCGAGGAGGTCGACGGTCGGATCTCGCGGGCGGAGACGCTCGAGAGCGGGTCGGTTTCGGAGGCGACGGCGGAGCTCAAGGGAGGAGTCGCTCCGGTCGGGCTGGAGGAACTGGTCGCACTCGACGCGCGGGCATTGGCGCGGATCGCGGACCGAGCCGAGTCGCTCGCCGCGCGGGCGGAGGCCGTCGACGTGCCGACGGACGCGCTGGAGCGCCTCGCGTGATCGTCGCGGTCGCGGGCGGGAAGGGCGGCGTCGGCAAGTCGACGCTGGCGTACAACGTCGCGGGCGCGCTCGACGCGCTCGTCGTCGACGCGTACCTCGCGATGGCGGACCTGCCGGGCGGGCGCGAGCGCGGGCCAGACCTCCACGACGTGCTCGCCGGCCGGGCGACCCCCGCGGAAGCAGTTCGGCCGGGGCCCGTGGACGTGCTCCCGTGCGGTCGAACTCTCGCGGGTGCCCGACTGGCCGACGTGCGCCGGCTCCGGGAGACGGTCGCGGTCGACGGGTACGAGCACGTCGTCGTCGACTCGCCCGCCGGGCTCCGCGTCGACGCGGGCGCGCCGCTTGCCGTCGCCGACGCGTGTCTCCTCGTCGCGTCGGCGACGCGGTGGGCGCTGGCGGACGCGCTCGCGGCCCGCGAACTGGCCCGGGAGCTCGACTGCGGGCTCGCGGCCGTCGCGCTCAACCGCGTCGTCGACGACCCGCCCGTCGAGGCGGTCGAACGCGCGCTCGGCGCGCCGACGACGGGGATTCCGGCGGACGAACGGATCGGGCGGTCGATCGCCGCGGAGGAACCGATCGGAACGGCGGCCCCGGAGTCGGCCGCGGCTCGAGCGATCGAGGAACTCGCCGCGGCCGTCCGTCGCTGTGCGGTCGCCTAGGCGAGAAGGACGACCCGTTCACCCGCAGAGGCTTCGACCGGTCACTCCCCGCGAAGCTCGACGTACGAGGAGCGGAGCGTGACGGGGGTCACGTCGGCGACCTCGGCCGCGGCCGCCTGCGTGCAGTCGGCGCCGGCGTCGCGTGCGGCGGCGTACAGACACGCCGCGGCGACGCCGCACGGGTTGCGCCCGTTCGTGAGTCCCTCGTCGCGGGCGCGGTCCAGATACTCGCGGGCGGCGCGCTCGACCTCGGTGTCGAGTCCCAGCTCCGTCGCGAACCGGGGCAGGTACTCGACCGGGTCGATCGGACCGACGGGGAGGCCGAGTTCGCGGTTCATCGCGTCGAAGGCGGCGCGAAGCTCGTCGGCGTCGGCCTTGGCGTCGGCGACGAGTTCGCCGCGGGTGCGCGAGACGCCGGCGACCCGGCAGGCGACGTACACCGCCGCCGCGGCGAACCCCTCCAGCGACCGCCCCCGGAGCAGGTCGGCGTCCTGCGCCGAGGTGAACAGCGAACACGCCCGATCGCGCAGCGAATCGGGAAGCCCGGCACACGAGACGATCCGTCGGATCTCGGTGAAGCCGTACACCTTGTTGCGGTCCCGCTTCGAGGAGATCTGTGCCCGCGTGTGCTGTCTGCGCATCCGCGCCCACTGGCGACGCTTGCGACCTTTCACGCGCGTGTGGCCGATCTCGGTCGAGAGTCCGCGGTCGTGGCGCGAGCGGGTCAGCGGCGCCCCCGTCCGTCTGGGATCGTGGTCGTCGTCCGCGAAGCTTCGCCACTCGGGGCCGTGGTCGATCCGGTCCTCCGAGACGACGAGCCCGCACTCGCTACACACCGCCTCGTCGCCGTCCGCGTACACTCGGCCCTCGCATTCGGGACACGCCGTCGTGCTCGTTGCCATACTCGAACGTCGGTCCCGAAGCCATACTTATGTGTGGGGGGCTCCGGCCCCCTCGGACCGGTCGAGCGCGCTCGAACGTACCGATAACCGGTACGTTGCGATCCTACACTCGGTTGTTGTAGATAGATGAAGAGTGAATTTATATCGGATGCCGACCGAGAGTGGCTATGACGCTCTCCGACATCGCCGCCGGTATCGAGGTGACCGCCCGGCAGGAGGAACGCGGGGTCGCCTCGGTGGACGACACCGACGGCGACCTCGCGTCCCTGCTCGCGCCCCACGTCGACGCGTTGCCGTGTTCCCCCGAGGCGACGGCGGTCGTGCTCGATCACCACGCTCGCGGGGAGAGCGTGGGTGAGAGCGCTCGCGAGGCAGGCGTCGCCGCGATGACCGCCGCGAAGGTGCTCCACCGATGCGGCGTACAGGGCGTCTCCCCGCTCGCGCCGACGGCCCGTCGCGTGGTTCGCGACTGGCTCTCCGGCGACGTCTCGCGCGCGGACGCGCTCGAGCTGACCGGCGGCGACGAGGCGGCGTTCGCGCTCGCGAGCTACGTCGAGTCACACGACCCTGTCCCGGAGCTGAGCGACGTCGCCCGCGGCGCGCTCGCCGACGGCGGGAACGCGAGCGTGGAGAAACGGGACGCGCTCGGGGAGACGATGAGTTCCGTCTCGGACCTACGCTGACTCCGGTCGGCGTGTCGCTCGAGACGGAACGCACCGACCGATGCCGCGGACCCGCGGTGACTCCGGTTTCCGCCGTCGTCAGTCGTCGTTGCTACGGATCGCGATCGACCCGTTCGTCACCTCCCTCCGCGGACGCGGTCGACGCCGGCACTGAGACGACCGATCACGCCCGTTTCCCCGAACTCGACGTCCAGCTCCGTCTCGAACAGCGTCTCCGTCGCGGCCACGACGCCGGCGGCGAACGCGTCCGTCCCGAGGCACGCCGGCGCGGCGGCGAACTCGACGGGACCGCGCGGAACCGTCGCGTCCGCGTCGGTCCCGCCGCTCCCGTTTCCGTCGTCCCCGCTCCCGTCAGTTCGGTCCCCGGAGCCGGGGACGGCGACCGCAATGACCGCGGGGTCGCCGTCGGGCGCGTCGACGTCGCGGAGCACGTCCCGCTGTCGTCGTCGGCCGTCGGCGCCGTGTTCGGTGTCGGGTGCGACGATCGCGACCCGGTCGACGGCGTGGACCGCGGCGATCGACGGGTTGGCGGCGATCGGCGGGACGTCGACGAGCACGTGATCGAAGCGAGCGACGGCCTCCGCCACTCTGTCGGCGAGCGCCTGCGCCGCGGCGTCGTCGCTCGCGCGTGCGAGGCGTTCGAAGGGGGCGCTCGCCGGCGCGAGCGCGATCCGGCCCTCGACCGACGCATCGAGGTCGTACAGTCCCTCGTCGAGCGAACGCTCGGGATCGAGACACAGCCCGGTCAGATCGGGATCGATGCGCCCCCGGACGAACTCGCCGAGCCCCTGGGTGGCGTAGGCGGCGTCGAGAACGGCGACCTCGCGGCCGTCACGGGCGAGCGCGGCGGCGCACTCGACGGCCGTTCGGGTCGTGCCGGCGCCGCCGACGGCGCCGACGAGCGCGAGCGATCGGATGCTGGCCATGCGGCTGCTGTGCCCGCATCCGATAAATAGTTGCGTGTGTTCGAACGTGGAACAAGCCGGACTACTCGGCGATCGCGTCGGCGATCTCGTCCAGCTCGTCGTCCCCCACGTCCGGCCGCTCGCCGGCGGCGACGTGGATCGGGCCCCCGCCGTCGCCCTCGAACCGCGGGATGACGTGTACGTGCGCGTGGGGGACCTCCTGACCGGCGTCCGGGCCGTCGTTGACGCCGATCGTGTGAGCGTCGGCGTCGACCGCGTCCTCGATCGCGGGGGCGAGCTCGTGCACGAGGTCGAAGACGGCGCGCGACTCCTCCCGTGAGAGGTCCGCGAGGCGCCGGTGGTGACCCTTGGGGATCACGAGGGTGTGGCCTCGAGCCATCGGGTTCGCGTCGAGGAACGCGAGCGCGTCGTCGGTCTCGGCGACCACGCGGGCGGGGATGTCGCCCGCGACGATCGAGCAGAAGATGCAGTCGTCGCTCATGTACGTGACCCCTCTGTCGTCCGATCGCTTGAAACTGCGGGCGGCGGGAGGAGCTGTCGCCTCCCGTTCACGGCAACCGTTCCGAGATCCGCTCCCGGTACTCCGCGTCGCTCAAGTCCAGCCGCGACAGCCACACCTCCTGATAGCTCGGGTGGAGGATCGGCAGACAGGTCACGCCGAGCGTCGGACAGTCGATCGGCTCACACACCGCGTCGAGAAACCCGTCCAACTCGATCCCCTCGAACGCGAGCAGCGTCGCCGTCGCGTGTTTCCCGGTCGTGACGACGACCGCCGGGTCGACGACCTCCAACTCGGTTTCGAGGTGACCGCGGCAGTTCGTCAGCTCGGTCTCGGTCGGATCGCGGTCGTTCTCGGGATGGCACTTCGCCGCGTTCGTGAAGAAGCAGTCGTCGCCGTAGCCGAGATCTCGAACGAGGCGGCGGATCCGGCGGCCCGAGTGACGGGAGGTGTACGCACAGCCGGTGTGGTTCCCACCCTTCCAGGTTTCGGCGTCGGGGTCGCCCGCGCCGGGGGCCTCACCCACGACGAACACGTTCGCGTCCCGGGAACCGGTGCCCCACGAGATGCGGGTACGCGACTCGACCAGCGCCGGACAGCGTGAACAGTCCGGAGCGAGGACCAACCGGTCCTCGGGATCGGGATGACGGATCCGATCGTCGTCGCCCGTCATGGCGGAGTCAGGGCTCGCCGAGCACCCGGTGGCGTCGGTAGAGGTAGGCCGCGCCGGCCGGCACGTTGAGGAACCACACCGCCGTCAGCACCACCCAGACCGCGACGTTCGGATCCCACTCGGAGCTCGCACGGACGTAGCGGGTGTCGAAGTACACCGACAGCGGGAGACCGACCCACCCGATCAGGACGAGGAGTCCCCCCGCGGCGCCCAGATCGCTGGTCGTGGCGGACGCGATCACCAGCAGCAGCCAGATCCCCGTTCCCGCGGCGACGCCGTACCACCACGTGTCCGATACCGACGTCTCGTACTGTGTGAGGCCGTGGGAACCACCCGTGGGGCCGCCCCCGACGGGGCTATGCTCGTCGTTGCGGACCCCGCAGTTGGGGCACAGCTCCGACGCCCGCTTGATCGTCTCGCCGCAGGACCGACAGAACGCCTCGTCGGCCGCCTTCGATTCGCTCATCGCGATCGGCGGTCGGTGGTCTCGGGGCGTACCGGTGTGGTGTACGTCGAAACCATCGGGGCCTCGACCTCAGTTGCCGTACTTGCGCTGGAACTCGTCCTCGGACTTCGTGAGGTAGATGATCCCCTCGATGATGCCGAGGAGCGCGGGGATCGCCGTCCACGAGAACAGGAGATAGATGATCCCTCGGGTGGTGTTGCCGAGGTAGAAGTGGTGCCCCCCGATCCACCCGAGGAAGATGGCGAGGAGTGCCGCGCTGGTCTTGTCCTTCGAACCCCCGCTCGACGGGGACGACTGGCGGACGCCGCACTCGGGACAGATCTCCGCTTCCTTCTTGATCACTGAACCGCAACTGCTGCAGAACTGCTCGTCTGCGGCGGGTGTTTCGTTGCTCATCCTCGTGTCAAGCCTCGCTGCACGTTCAATAAGTATATTGGTTGAATATCGAATGCGATACACAAGTTATCGCGACAGCATCCGATCGACACCCGGCCGGGCACCCCGACCGGCGATCGATCGGGGTCGCGGGTTCCGGACCCGGCGACGACGTGCGTTCGGAAGGGACTCGTTCGTCCCGTCCGCGACTACAGCGCCTCCGCCACCAGCGGCGCCACCGACACGTCGCTCTCGGCACGTTCGAGCGTGTCGCTCGCGACGACGCGCGTCACGCCGGCTGCGGCGAGCTTCGTGCGGGCGTTGCCAGCGAGCATCCCGTGGACGCAGACGGTGTACACGTCGCCGCAGTCGCGCTCGCGCAGGGCGGCGACGGCCTCGCTCATCGTCGACCCGGTGGCGATGATGTCGTCGACGACGACCACGTCGCGGCCGGCCACGTCGACGTCGCCGGGCGTGACGGTCACCTCCCCGGTGTCGTAGTCGCGCTCCTTCTCGAAGAAGCTCGTCTCGCCGTCGCCGTGGGCGTCGCGGACGGCGGCCGCCATCCCTTCGGCGGAGGCGTCGGGTCCGAGAAACAGCGGTTCGGTCAGGTCGGCGGGCAGCGGCTCCGCCAGCAGCGACGCGGCCTCCAGCACCTCGACGGGCACGTCGAAGTAATCGGCCACGCCGGCCTCGTGGGGCGTCACGAGGACGACGCGGTCGGTTCCGGTCGAGACGGCGCGGGCGACGGCCCGCGCGGACACGGGCTGTCCCTCCTCGAACGCTCGGTCCTGGCGGGCGTAGCCCATGTACGGCAGGACGGTCGTGACGGTCTCGGCGCCGGCCTCGCGGACGGCGTCCTGCAGCTGGAGCAGCTCGACGAGCGCGTCGTTGGAGTCGGTCGCGGCGACGACGACGGCCTCCTCGCCCTCGAACTCGGGCACGGCGGCGCACTCCTCGCCGTCCGGGAACCAGCGGTACTCCGGCGTGGCGAGCGGGCGGCCGGTGTGCTCGGCGAGGGCGGCCGCGAGCGCCTGCGACGCGGACCCGGGTACGATCATACACGTCGTTCCCGCCGCCGGATACAAACGCGTTCCTACTCGGGCGACGCGTGCGGCGGCGTCACAGCCCGCGACGACCGCCTCGAGGGCGCTCCGGCGGCGCCCTGTTCGGCGGTGAGCCGTCCGGGGGCGAACCGTCCGACGACGGCTCTACTCGCCCGGGACCGCCACCGCACGCACGTCGGGCAGGCCGAGCGTCCGGCCGCGCCATCCCCCGTCGGCGTACACCCGAGCCTCGCCGCCCTCGGTGACCCCGAGGAGGTGCCGGCCCGCGAACGCGGCGTCGACGACCCCCGACTCGTCGTGGCGGACCCACTCGGTCGCGGTCGCGTCCGCTCGCTCGAACACCGCCGCGTCGGTGGCGGCGACCGCGCGTTCGCCGTCGGCGTCGGCGACGACGCAGCGGAACGCGCGGTCGCCGCCCTCCGCGTGGGGTTCGGGATCGCCGCCGTCGTCGCCGTCGGCGTCGAGGTCGCGCATCCAGCCGTTCCCGAGAGTGTACAGGGCATCGCCGGTCACCGCCAGCGGGACGCCACGGTCGCTCACGTCCCTGGCGTCGTCGAGGCCGGCGTACTCCAGTTCGCCGTCGGTCAGGCGGTGGACGCCGTCGCCGGCGGCGACCAGCCGACCGTCCAGCCGGCGGGGGTCGTCGACGGCGCCGACCGGGGTCCACGATCCTCCGGTTCCCGCCCCGTCGGCGTCGCCGCCCGGCTCGCCGTCGGCGTCGCCGGCGAGCAGCGAGACGGTGCCGTCGGGCGCCGCCGCGAGCACGCCGTCGCCGGCGACCGAGACCGCGACCGCGGGGCCGTGTCCCGTCGGCTCGAAGTCGCCGACGAGCACGTCCTCGTCGGTGGCGACGGCGACGGCCTCGCCCCGGGCGGCCACGTCCCGGGCGTCACAGCGGTGCTCGAACCCGAACTCGCCCACGATGTCGCCCGACAGCGAGACGCCCACGACGCCCATCGAGGAGGCCGCGAGCGCCCGCACCACGTCGTCGCGCTTCGTGAACACGCGCTTCTCGGCGATGGTCGGCATACGCGGGGGTGCGACGGCCGGGCGAATAAGCCCCGCGGAGGCGTCGCAGTGGGCGGTCCCCTCAGTCGTCCTTGGTCTTGATGTCGGCGGAGAGGCCCTGCGCCATCTCGATCTCCTTGGAGTTGTTGAGCGTCCACGCGGTACGCTCGGTCACCGCCTCGATGACCTCACGCGCCGACGGGTAGCCGTTGCCCGACTTCTTCACGCCCCCGAACGGGAGCTGGACCTCCGCGCCGATGCACGGGAGGTTGCCGTACGCGAGGCCCACGTCCGCGTTGTCGCGGAAGTAGTTGATCTGGCGGTAGTTCTCCGAGATGATCGCCCCGGCGAGCCCGTAGTCCGTGTCGTTGTGGATCTCCACCGCATCCTCGATGTCGCCCGAATATTTCAACAGCGCCACGTGCGGCCCGAACACCTCCTCGTGAGTGCAGCGAAGGTCCTCGTGGGGGTCTGCCTCGTACACGAACGGCCCGACCCAGTGGCCCTCCTCGTGGCCGTCGGGGATCTCCTCAGGCTCCAGTTCTTCCCTGTCCACCAGCACGTTCACGCCCTCGTCTTTCGCGAGTTGGTTGTACTCCGAGACCTTCTGCTTGTGTTCGGCCTCGATGAGCGGCCCCATGAACGTCGATTCATCGAGCGGGTCCCCCACCGCGACGTTCTTCGCGTTCTCGACGAAGCGCTCCTTGAACTCGTCGTACACGTCCTCGTGAACGACCAAGCGCTCGCTCGACACGCAGCGCTGGCCGGTGGTCTTGAAGCTGGACATGACCGCCGAGTGGACGGCCACGTCGAGATCCGCCTTCTCGGTGATCACGATGTTGTTCTTCCCGCCCATCTCGCAGGCCGCGAGCTTGCCGGGTTCGCCCCCGACCTTGCTCGCGATCTTGTGGCCGACTTCCGCGCTGCCCGTGAACAGCACGGTGTCGACGCGGTCGTCCTCGACGATGGCGTTTCCCGCGTCGCCGAACCCTTGGACCATGTTGAACACGCCGTCGGGAACGCCAGAGTCCTCGAACATCTCCGCGAGGATCTGCGCGCACCACGGCGTCTGCTCGGCGGGCTTGAACACGACCGTGTTGCCCTCGACGAGCGCGACGGCCATGTGCCAGAACGGGATCGCGACGGGGAAGTTCCACGGCGTGATACAGCCCACGACGCCCCGGGGCTTCCGCCGCATGTACGCGTCCTTGCTGGGAATTTCAGAAGGCACGACGTCGCCCTTGGGGTGGCGGGCGTCGCCGGCGGCCCACTCGACCATGTGCCACGCCTCGGTCACGTCCGCCTTCCCCTCGGAGATCTCCTTGCCGCACTCCTTGGTGACGATCTCGCCGAGCTCGTCGTGGCGCTCCTTGAGCTCGTGGTAGATGTCCCAGAGGTACTCCGCGCGGTCGATGTGGGAGAGTTCCTTCCACTCCTCGAAGGCCTCGTCGGCGGCGGCGACCGCGCGGTCGACGTCGGCCTCGGTGCCGCGACGGAACTCGCCCAGTTCCTCGCCGTTGGCGGGGTTCCGGCTGGTGAACGTCTCCTCGCCCGTGCCGTCGGTCCACTCGCCGTCGATGTAGTGCTGGTAGGCTGCCGGCATGGATCTGACACCGCCGCCGTCGGTGGTAACTCCCGAACCGTCCATGGTCGGTCGACGGACACCCGACTATGGTCGGGTTGGGGTTGGTACCCGCTCACATATACCTCTCCACGTGGTACCTGCGCTATGATGAGGCAGGCGATGAACGCCGGAACTCGGCTCACGCTCGATCTCTGGCACCCGAACTGCTGGGCCATCGAGGCGACCGAACGAGCGGGGGGCGGCGTGTTGGCCCACGCCATCTACGACACGCCGAAGACGGCGCCGGAGTCGGTCAACGGCCTGTTTACGGCCTTCGGCGACACGAATCGGGAGGTGGAGGAACTCCTCGAGGAGATCCGGGCGTCGGACCACGCGGGCGAGGTGCTCGAACTGCAGGAGCGGTTCGGCCGCGCCCGCGACGCCCCGGGCAACGTCGTTCGCGAGTTCTTCCTCGAGTACGACCCGGACGACATGGTCTGCCCGACGCTGTTGCGCCACGGGTTCGTCCACAGCGCGCCGGTCCGCATCGAGGACGGCCGCGAGGAGTGGCAGCTGTGTTTCACCGGCGAGCGGTCGGACATCGAGGCGGCCCTCGACGACGTCCGCGAGGACGCCGGCGCGGAGGTGTCCGTCGTCTCGATCACGGCCGCCGACGGCGCGGCCGACCGCACGGAGCGCGAACAGCGCCTGGACACGCTCACGCCGACCCAGCGTGAGGTGTTCGAGGCGGCCCGCGCGGCCGGCTACTACGAGTGGCCCCGCGGCTGCTCGACGCGGGAGCTGGCCGACCAGGTTGACCGATCGAAGACGACGCTGCTCGAACACCTCCGGAAGGCCGAAGCGAAGCTGCTCGATCCCTGAATCACCCGAGGACCGCCCGCAGCGCGAACAGCGCGTTCTCCTTGCGCTCGCGCACCCGCCGCGAGAAGTACTGGAACCACTTGCTGCCGTACGGGACGTACTGGTTCACCTCGACCCCCTCGGCGGCGAGGTCGACCTGCGCCTCCTCGCGGACGCCCATCAGCATCTGCACCTCGTAGGGCGTCCCGTGTTCGGCGTGGAGCTCACGGGCGTGCTCGATCATCGCCGGGTCGTGGCTCCCGACCGCGACGCCGTCGTCGAACTCGCGGAACATGAACGACAGACAGTCCCGATACGCCTCGTCGACCCGCGACTTCTTCCGGTGGGCGATCGCCGCCGGCTCGTCGTAGGCGCCCTTCACGAGCCGGACCTTCCCCGGAAGCGACGCTACCCGTTCGAGGTCCTCGGGTGTACGCTTCAGGTTCGCCTGCACGCAGACGCCGACGTTCCCGCCCGTCTCGACGGCGTGGCGCTCGAAGGCGTCGAGCGTCACGTCGGTGGTGTCGTGGTCCTCCATGTCGATCCAGACGAAACAGTCGTCGGCGTCTCTCGGGCTCCGCCCGTTCGATCGGCTCGCGTCGGTCCCCGACGCGCTGTCGACGATGCGCGCGAGGTTCTCCTCGAATACCGTCTCCGAGACGCCGAGGCCGATCTGCGAGGGCTTCACCGAGACGCAGCCGTCGAGGTCGTGCTCGGCGAGCGCCTCGACCAGCGCGACGTACGCGTCGGCGTCAGCGTCTGCGGCGGTCCGCTCGTCGTAGTGCTCGCCGAGGAGGTTCAGGATGGCGCCGACCCCCCGTGCGTTCAGGTCCTCGACGTGGGACAGGGCCGCCTCCGGCGTCTCCCCGGCGACGAAGTTGTTCGCGATAGGCGGAATCATACCTCCCAGTCGGATCGGCCTCCCCATCAATCGAAACCCGACCAAAAGATCCGCGGCGAGTCGGACGAATACAACCCTCCACGACGGACCGGCTCGGCCCGATCGCCGGCGTCGGTTACCGTTCCGACCATGGTCGGGGAGGGATATAGGGATAAGGTTGTGGAGCCAGACATCGTTAGTCATGGTATCGGATGACATCCAACCGAAGCGGCGCGACGTACTGAAGGTGTCCGGGGCGGCGGGCCTCGCGGGGCTGGCGGGCCTGGCCGGCTGTAGCACGACCGACGACGCGGCGACCGACACTCCCACCGAGGAATCGGGCGGCGGGGGCGGCGACGAGGAGACGACCGCCGACGACGGCGGGAACGGCGACGACGGGGAGACTGGACCGTACACCATCGGGATGGTCGACTCGCTCACCGGGTCGCTGTCGGCGTTCGGCCAGCGCAACCAGCGCGGGAAGGACCTCGCGCTCGCCGACGTGAACGAGGTCGGCATCGGCGGGCGCGACCTGGAGATCACCGTCGAGGACTCCGAGAGCCAGTCGCAGTCCGGCGTCTCGGCGGCACAGAAGCTCGTCAACCAGGACGGCGTCCCGTTCGTCATCGGCGCGGTCGGCTCGGGCGTCTCGCTGGCCATCTACGAGTCGGTGATACAGGGAACCGACGTGGTTCAGTTGAGCCAGAACTCGACGAGCCCCGACCTGACGAACTTCCCGGGGCTGCTCCGGATGTCGCCGACGGGGAGCACGCAGTCGACGGCGCTGGCGCGCATCATCGAGGAGGACGGCTACGACTCGGTCGCGCTCGCGTGGGTGAACAACGACTACGGACAGGGACTGGCCGAGACGTTCCGCGAGGAGTGGGGCGGCGACATCGCCTACGACGAGCCACACGATCAGGGACAGTCGTCGTACTCCTCGACGGTGTCCGGGATGGCCAACTCCGGCGCGGACGCGTGGCTGTTCATCACCTACCAGCCGGAGTTCACCTCGATGGCGCAGGAGGCGTACTCCAACGGCTACGAGGCGCAGTTCTACGGCGCCGACTCCGTCCAGGGGTCGGACGTGCTCGGCAACACGCCCGAGGGGAGCCTCGACGGCATGAAGGTCGTCGTCCCCTCCGCGGCCGTCGATCAGGAGAACTACCAGAACTTCGCCTCCGAGTTCGAGTCGGAGTACGGCGACAGTCCGACCTCGTGGTCGGCGTTCGCCTACGACTGCGTGGTCACGGCGGCGCTGTCGATCGCGACCGCCGACGAGTTCACCGGCGCGGCCCTTCAGGAGACCGTCCGGGACGTGACCCGCCCCGAGGGCGAGGAGGTGTTCACCTTCGAGGAGGCGATGGAGGTGCTCGGGGAGGACGGCTCCCCCTCCGACATCGACTACCAGGGCGTCTCCGGGCCGATCGACTTCGACGAGAACGGCGACCCGGTCGGGTTCCTGCAGGTCCTCACCGTGGAGAACCACGAGTACGTCTCCTCGGGCACGATCGAGGGCTAACCCTCGATGTCGGTTCTCGAATACCTGGCGAACGGGCTCGTGTTCAGCAGCATCATCGTGTTGTCCAGCATCGGACTCTCGCTGGTGTACTCGATCGCGAACTTCGCGAACTTCGCCCACGGCGACACGATGACCGTCGGCGCCTACACCGCGCTGGTGACGTTCGGCTTCGTGGGAACGCTCGGCGCGGAGGTGCTCGGGCTGCCGCTCGGGTTCTTCCTCGCGCTGGTCGTCGGCGTCGCGGTCGCCGCGGCGGTCGCGGTGGTCACTCACAAGATCGTGTACGAGCCGCTCGACGTCGGGTCGATCGGGCTGCTGATCACGTCGATCGGGGTCGCGTTCGTGTATCGCGCGATCATCCAGCTCGGCTTCGGCACCGGATTCATCGAGTTCCAGATCCCGCTGTTGCGACCGATCGAGGCGCTGCTCCCGTTCGGGATCCGCATGACGCTGCACGACGTGGCGATCGTCGCCAGCGCCGCCGTGCTGGTCGCCGGGCTCCACGCCCTGCTCCAGTACACTGACCTCGGTCGGAAGATGCGCGCGACGGCGGACAACCCCTCGCTCGCGCGCGTCTCGGGGATCCGGACCGACCGGATCGAGATCTGGACGTGGGTCATCGGCGCCGGGCTCGCGGGGGCCGGCGGCGTCTTCCTCGGCCTCTACAACAACATCTCGCCGCGGATGGGATTCAACATCCTGCTGGTCGTGTTCGCGGCCGTCATCCTCGGCGGGATCGGCTCCGTCTACGGCGCGATGGCCGGCGGCTTCCTCATCGGGATGATCAACCAGCTGACGCCGATCCTTCCGCGGCTCGGACAGGAGATCCCGTTCGTTCCCGAGAGCTTCGGCATCCCGATCGGCATCGAGTACGCGAACGCGATCGCGTTCCTCATCATGGTCGCCGTGCTGCTCGTGCGACCGTCCGGCATCGCCGGGGAGGAGGCGACATGAGCGCCGCGGACGCCGTCCGCGGACGGTTCGCGGATCTCACCCGCGCCGAACAGGGTGTCGCCGGGTTCGTCGTCCTGCTGGCGGCGCTGCTGCTGTTCGGCCTGGTCACCGGCGGGCTCGCGCCGACGTACTTCCTGTACCTCGTCGGCCTCGTCGGGATGTACGTCCTGCTGTCGTTCGGGCTGAACGTGCAGTGGGGGTACACCGGACTGATCAACTTCTCGGTCGCGGCGTTCTTCGGGATCGGCGCGTACGGCACGGCGCTGCTCACCGCCGGGAACTCGCCGGTCGGGGCCGAGGGGTGGCGATTCAGCCTCGCCGGCGTGGAGTTGGTGTGGGTTTCGGGGTCGCGCCTGTACGGCCTCCTCCCGGTCACCGTGCTCGGCCTGCTGTTCGCGGTGGCGCTCGCGGCGGCCGTCGCCGTCGCCATCGGGATCCCGACGCTCCGACTTCGCGCGGACTACCTCGCGATCGCGTCGCTCGGGCTCGCGGAGGTCGTCCGCCTGATCTTCCTGAACCAGCGCGACGTGACCAACGGGAGCGCCGGCCTTCGTGGCCTTCCGGGCTTCTTCGAGGGCTGGCCGGTGCTGGGAACGCTCCCGCAGACGTTGCCCGGGATTCAGGTCCACGAGGTGGCACTCCCGGGGTTCGGGTCCACGCGGCTCCTGGGGTTCACGCTCGGAGCCCCGTTCTGGCAGGCGCTGTTGAACGTCGGGATCGTGCTCACGATGGTCGCCGTCGTCTTCGCCGTGCTCCGACGGGTCCATCGGTCGCCGTGGGGTCGCGTGCTCCGGACGATCCGCTCGGACGAGGACCTCGCGAAGGCGCTGGGGAAGGACACCTACGCGTTCAAGATGCAGTCGTTCGTCCTCGGCAGCGTGATCATGGCGCTGGCGGGCGTGTTCTACGCGCACCTGAACCTCTTCGTCAGCCCCGGCGACCTGGAGCCGATCAACACGTTCTACGTGTGGATCGCGGTGATCCTCGGCGGGAGCGGCTCGAACCGCGGGGCGATCTTCGGCGGGTTCGTCGTCATCGCCATTCGCGAGGGGACCCGCTTCCTCGGGGAGGTGCTGCCGGCATCGTTCCCGGTCGACGTGCCGCTCGTGACGAGCACGTACGCGACGGTCGTGAACAACTTCGCGTCGACGCGGCTGCTCGCGGTCGGACTGCTCATCATCCTCGTGATGCGGTTCCGGCCGCAGGGCGTGCTCCCGCCCCAGCGGGAGCTCATCTGGCCGTCGTCGGTCGCCGCCTCCGCGGGACCGGGCGAGACGAACCCCCGAGAGACGGTCACGGAGGACGCCGCGGCGGGCGCACACGACGCCGACTCCGGTCCCGACGCGGAGCCGGACGACCCCGCGACCCGCGACGGAGGTGGGGACGATGAGTGAGGGCGAACGGACGCCCCCGCTGACCGACGGCCCGAACCTCGACAAGGAGGACGTCGTGTTGCGCGTCGACGGGCTCCGGAAGACGTTCGGCGGCCTCATCGCCACGGACGACGCCTCCTTCGCCGTCGAGCGAGGGACCGTCACGGGGCTCATCGGCCCGAACGGGGCCGGAAAATCGACGATCTTCAACCTCGTCTCGGGCTTCTACGAGCCCGACGCGGGCACCGTCACGGTCAACGGGGTCGACGTGACCGGCGCCGAACCGCACGAGGTCGCCGAGGAGGGACTCATCCGGACGTTCCAGACGCCCCGCAAGCTGGAGGGGATGACCGTCCGCGAGGCGATGCTCGTCGGGCCGCAGCGACAGCCCGGCGAGTCGTTCGTGAAGCTGTTCACGAGCCCCAGGGAGGTCGAGGCCGCGGAGACGCGCAACATCGAGGACGCCCAGCGCATGCTGGAGCAGTTCGAGATCGACCACCTCGCGACCCAGCCCGCGACCGACCTCTCGGGCGGGCAGCTGAAGCTCGTCGAGCTCGCGCGGGCGATGCTCGCCGAGCCGGAGCTGCTCCTGCTGGACGAGCCGGTCGCGGGCGTCAACCCGACGCTCGCGAACAAACTGCGCGACCACATCGCCCGCCTCAACGAGGAGGGCGTCACGCTGTGCATCATCGAACACGACATGGAGTTCATCATGAACCTCGCCGACCCGATCGTCGTTCTCGACCAGGGCAGCGTCCTCGTCGAGGGAACACCCGATGCCGTCCGCAACGACGACCGCGTCGTCGACGCCTACCTCGGGGGGCCCGGCGAATGAGCGACCCCACGGCTCCGGCGGGGACCGACGTTCCCGTCGCGACCGACGGGGGCGACACCGCCGACGCCGAGGAGACCATCCTCTCGGTCGAACACGTCGACAGCGGCTACGGCGACGTGCAGGTGCTCGACGACCTCTCGCTGTCGCTGTCGGCCGGCGAGGTCGCGTGCCTCATCGGCCCGAACGGCGCGGGCAAGTCGACGGTGCTGAAGACGGTGTTCGGGCTGTTGAGGCCGTGGTCGGGGCACGTCCGCTACCGCGGCGACGACATCGGCGGGCTGGCCCCCGAGGAGATCGTCCGCGAGGGGATCGGCTACGTCCCCCAGACGGAGAACGTGTTCGGGAACCTCACGATCGAGGAGAACCTCCGCATGGGCGGGGTCGCCCGCGACGACGACCTCGGGCCGGTGATCGACGAGCTGTACGACCGGTTCCCGATCCTCACGGAGAAGCGGAACGCGAAGGCCCGGACGCTCTCGGGCGGCCAGCGGCAGGTGCTGGCGTTCGCCCGCGCCCTCGTGATGGAGCCGGACGTCCTGCTGATCGACGAGCCGTCGGCGGGGCTGGCGCCCAACACGGCCGACGAGGTGTTCGAGGACGTGCTCGCGGTCAACGACCTCGGGACGGCGATCCTGATGGTCGAGCAGAACGCCCGCAAGGGGCTGTCCATCTCCGACTCGGGATACGTGCTCGATCAGGGGACCGTCGCGTACGCCGACGAGGCGGACGCCCTGCTCGACAACCCCGAGGTGTCCCGCCTGTATCTCGGCGGGTAGGCGTCCTCGCCGCGCCGCCGTCGTCACCTCCGTCGCCGTCGTCGCCGTCGGAGCCACGGGGTCGCCGCGTCAGTACGCGTCGTCACGTCGCCACCGCCGCCTCGCCGCCCGAAGACGCGCGGCATCGAAACCCTTAGTGTAGGAACCCGCCAAGCCGGGCGCATGAAGAAGCTCATCGTCCACGGGGATCCCGGCCTGCGCAAGGACGGTATCATCGAGTACGACGGCGAGGAGATGCGCGTCTTCTCCATCCAGCGGCAGGGCGACTACCACGGGCCCGACGAGCCACAGCTGTGGTGCACCATCGGTACCGACGACGAGCGCGAGGACTTCGAGACGAAGACGTACGTCCCCCACTGGCTGGACGTCGACACGATCGACGCCGAGGCCCTGGACGTCGTGAAGGCCGGCGGCGACCTCAACGTCTGAACGCCCGGCGACCGCGTCCCCGATCCGCTCCGTCAGTTCTCGTCGTCCCGCAGCGACGACGCCGACGGCAGCTCCGACTCCGTCACCCGGAACACCGTCACCGACGGCGTCGACGCCTCCTCGACCACCTCGACGCCGTCGATGGACGCGAAGTCGATCATGCCGCGGCCGTCGTAGCGTTCGCGCTCGGCGGACCCGACCCACACGTAGCGCACGTCGTACTCGCGGAGGGCCTCGACGGCGGCCGCTCGCGAGGTGTACGCGTCGTCGACCGCGCGGACCCGCGAGAAGTACGCCTCGGGACCGCGGTAGCCGACCTCGTGGTGCCAGCCGGCGACCGTCGGGAGGCCGGTGAGGCTCGCGGCGGGGCTCGCGTCCCACTGGTACATCGTCGGCGAGTGGCCGTACCGGGACTCGGCGCCGGGGTAGACTCCCGTCGCGGGCGCCGAGAGGATCGCGGGCTGGCCCTCGCGGGCGTCCAGCCAGTCGATCGCGCGCTCCTCGCTGGGGTGGAACGCGCCGACGAAGTGGGTGCCGTCGAGCGTCGGCTCGTCGGGATACCCCTCGTTCACGTGCGCCGGGACGGCGAAGGCGGCGTACATCCCCGTCGACACGACCAGCACGGCGACGAACAGCGCCGCCGCCACGTCGCGTGTACCCTCTCCCGGCCACAGCACCGAGGCGTCCGGACGCGGGACGGCCTCCAGCATCCCGGCGAGGACGACGCCCGCGGCGGCGGCCCACAGCGGCCACACCTGCGCGTACGTCTTGAACACGGTGTTCATCCGCCCGGGGCCCGCCTGCTCGTTCAGGTAGACGAGTTCGACCACGAGCGCCAGCCCCGCGCCGCCGACGATCAACACCGTCTCGAAGCCCGCACGGTCGGTCCGGAGCGCGACCCAGCCGACGACCAGCAGGACGCCGAAGAGTCCGAGCGCCGGCAGGCCGACGCCGAGCCCGGCGAGCGCCAGCGCGACGGCGCCGGCGACCACCGGCAGGGGACGCTCCCGGCCGACCGCCCCGAGCAGCCCGGCGAGGAACGTCGCGAGGAAGGCGCCGTGGACGACGAGCAGCCCGCCCAGCGACGAGCGCATCTCGACGGGTAACACCGCCAGTTCGCGCTCGCTCCCGCCGCCGGCGACGGCGACGAGCAGGAACGGCGCGGCCACGACGACCGCGAGCAGTCCGGCGCCGGCGACGAGCGCGGCCGCGACGACCGGGCGGCCGAGTTCCGCGGGTAGTCGACTGTCGCCGTCGTCGCGCCCGAGCCGAGCGTCGAGCTTGCGCCGAAGCGGCGCGGGAAGGAGCGTCCGCGGCGGCGCCGGCGCGGCCGCGAGCGCGAGCCACGCGAGCCCGAACACGCTCGGGAAGCTCCACGTGTCGAGCACGACCTGGAAGCCGCCCACGAGCGGAACGGCCCCGAACAGGAGCAGTCGCCGGCGGCGCGGTTCGGTCTCGGGCGTGCGATACAGCGCGAACGCGAGCGCCGCCCCGAGCAGGAGGAACGGCGTCATCGTCATGTGCGCGTGGAGATCGCCGTTGAGCCACGCGAACAGCGGGAACTCGTTGATCGTGCGGGGGATGACCCGGCTGGCGGTCCAGTAGGAGAACTCGCGCGTGACGAGTTCGGTCGCGTCGAGCCCGAGGGCGCCGGCGACGGAGCCCCGGAGGCCGGGCGGGAGCGCGCGGACGAACACCCAGCCTGCGGTGTGCAGGTTCCCCGCGATCCCGACGAGAAACGCCGCCAGCAAGCCGGCGGTTCGACGCGAGCGCCCGCGGCTCGCGGCGACCGACCCCGCGAGGTCGTAGACGGCCGTCACGAGCATCGCGTAGAACCCCGCGAGCGCGAGGTTGTAGCCGAAGCGCGCCGGCGTCGCCGTCAGCGTCGTGAACAGCGCCGCGAGCAGGTGACCGCCGTAGTAGTAGCGGACGGGCTCGCCGGCGAACCACATGTCCTCCGGCGGGAGGGTTCCAGCCCGCAGCAGCGACTTGAGGATGCCGTAATCGAGGAACTTCTCGCCCGCGCTCGGGTCGACGCCGGGGTCGAACGCGCGGATCAGGACGACGAACAGGAACGCGACCGCGAACACCGCGGCCGTCTCGGCGACGACGGACCGGTCCGGTAGGCGCTCGACCGCGTCGTCGTCGAGCGCGACGGTCCCGTCGCGGAGCGCCCCGCGATCGACCATCGCGAGCGCGGCGAGCGCGAGCAGCACCGCGAGCGCGACGCCGAGCGCGATCGGGCCGAACGCGACGCGGCCGACCCAGAAGGCGACGAGGCCGAGCGTCAGCGCGGCGACGGGCAGCGCGAACCCGGCTCCCCGAGTCGAGGACCGCGGGAACAGCCGGGACGTGACCGGGACGCCGACGGCGCCGAGCGCGAGAAGAACCACGAGCCAGCGGACGACGAGGCCGTACTCCATCGCTTTCCACGGGTCGCCGCCGCGGTAAGTCCCTTTCCCTCCGCCCCGCTCCACCGCTCCGGGCGTGCGTCGGTCCCGTCGGTCGTCGACGCAAACCACTAAGCGTCGACCGCCCCGATCGAGCGTGTGCCACGTCGGGACACCGCTCGCCGGGACGACGCGAGCGACGACGCCGAGACGGACACGGACGACGGAACCGGGACGAACGCGGGCGGCGACTTCGCGGCCTTCGGCGGCAGTCGCCTGCCGATCATCGGCGGGCTCGTTCTCGTCGGGGCGGTCGCGGGCAACCTCCTCGTGCAGGCGCTGGTCGCCGGCGGCACGCTCCCGGAGGGGACCGAGGCGGCGATGCTGCCCGTCCTCGCGGCGGCCGCGCTGATCGGGCTGCTCGTGTTGGTCGGCTCGATCCTTCGGCGGTAGCCGGCCGCCGCGGGACGCGTTCGCACCGTTTTTACCCGACCGTGCGGAAGTCGTCGCCATGCAGCCGACCGTCGGCGTCGTCGTTCCCGCCTACCATCCGGACCCCGGTCGGCTCCGGAACTACCTCCGTGCGATCCGCGAGACGATCGACCCCGCCGAGCTCCGCGTCGAGCTCGACCTCCCGGACGATACTCCCCCACCCGATACTCCTTCGGGCGCCACCTCCCCGGGCGATACCCTTCCGGGCGATGCGGTCGACCCGTCTCCCGACTCGGCACCCTTCGACCTCCCCGACGGCGTGGACTGCCACGTCGTCCGCCGTCGCCGCGGAAAGGGCGCGGCCGTCACCGCCGGTTTCGAGGCGCTCTCGACGGACGTGTACGCCTTCGCCGACGCCGACGGCGCCACCCCGGCGTCGTCGCTGGCGGACGTGCTCGCCCCCGTGTGCGACGGCGACGCCGACCTCGCGGCGGGGTCGCGGCGCCACCCGGACTCCGTGGTCCGGTCCCACCAGACGTTCGCCCGCCGGTTCCTCGGCGACGGGTTCGCGTGGATCGCCCGCCGTCTGCTCGACGCGGAGCTGTACGACTACCAGTGCGGCGCGAAGGCGATCACGGCGCCGGCGTGGGAGCGCGTTCGCGACCACCTGTACGAGCCGGGGTTCGCGTGGGACATCGAGCTCGTCGCCGTCGCGGCGGCGCTGGACTACCGGATCGCCGAGGTGCCGATCGCGTGGGAGGACCAGCCCGGATCGACGGTCTCACCCGTCGGCGACACGCTCGACATGGGCCGCGGGCTGCTGGTGGCGCGCCACCGCGCCCGGCTCATCCGCGACGACCGGCTTCACCGCCTGATCGACCGCGAGGACGGCGTCGCGCTGATCGACCGACCGGACGACCGCGGCGCCGTGAGCGACGGGGGTGACCCGTGAGCGGCGACGCCGACGGGTCGGACACGACGACGGACAGTCCGGACGCGACGACGGACGGCGGGGCGGCCGCCGGGAGCGACGGAGGGGTCGGCGCGCTCCTCTCCGGCGTCCGGATCGGGCAGTTCGTCTCCGTCGGCGTCGCCGGCGCGACGCTCGAGACGGCCATCGTCGCGCTGTTGACCACGCTCGCGGCGGCCGCGCCGCTGGCCGCGAAGGCGGTCGGCGCGGAGGCGTCGATCACGCTGATGTTCCTGTTGAACGACCGGTACACGTTCGGCGGCGAGGGCGCCGCCGGCGGGGCGGCGCTGCTCCGTCGCTGGGGGAAGTCCCATCTCGTCCGGCTCGGAGGGCTCGCGGTCGCGTTCACGACGCTGTGGCTGCTCACCTCCCGAACGGACGTCTCGCTCCTCGTCGCCGGTCGCGACCTCTGGCCGACCGTCGCCAACCTGATCGGCATCGGCGTCGGGCTGACGCTCAACTACGTCGCCGAGAGCCTGTTCACCTGGCGCGTGCTGGAGTGATTCGGGGCGGCGCGTCGCTGACACGGACGTCCCCCGGTGTGGTCGCGTGTCGTGGGGGAAACTCCCACACGGCGGCGGGATGTGAAACACAACCCTTACAAGTGAAGCTCCTGTTCTATTCGGTAGCGGGATGGGATAGCCAGGAGATTCCGCCGGGCTCATAACCCGGAGATCGGTAGTTCAAATCTACTTCCCGCTACTTCTCGCGAACCGACGCTTCCGTCCTTGAGAGGCTCGTCTCGCGTCGAGGTCCGTCCTTCGACCGCATCGGGACACCTCCCCGCTGAGACGCTCGATCGCTGACCGACGTTGTTTTCACACACCTGCCGAAAGTCGGTGCCATGACAGGGGGTGACGAGGTCGTCTCGTTCGACGTGGACGCCGCGACGGCGGCCATCCGGGACGCGCTCGACGACGGCTCCGACCTCCACGTCGTCGCCGCGTTCACGGCCGAGGCGTACGAGATCGTCCACTGCGACGAGTTCACGCGAGCGTTCTACGCCGACGACGAGGAGATGGGGGCACACTTCGACCGGATCCACCGCTACGCGGGGATCGACTTCTCGGAGATCGGGCTGTTCGTCGACGAGTTGTTCCCCGTCGCGGGCGGCGTCGAGTACGTCGCCACCGGGATGGAGCACCTCACGATCGTCCGCGTGTACACCGGACGCGAGGGGCTGCTGCTCACGCTCGACCCCGGCGTGGACGTGACGACGGCGATCGAGGCCGTCCGGGACGCGATCGACCGGGATCTGGGCGCGACGGGCGATTCGCTCTCCTCGCCCGACGCCTGACAGCGGCCGTTCGCTCGCCCCGAGCCCCGCTCAGTTGCCGGTGAAGTCGATCCGGCTGTCGCCGCCGTCGCCCCTGTCGACGCCGCTGGGGCCGAGGTGCTCGAAGGCGTACTCCGCGTCGTCGACGTACACGCCGCCGTCGGCGACGGTCACGTCGACGCGCTCCATCACCGAGCCCTCGCAGGGGCCGAAGTCACAGAACCCCGTGTCGAGTTGGAAGGTGGCACCGTGCTTCTGACACCACACCTCGCCGTTCGTGACGCGTGCCCCGTCTCCCTTGTCGAGGCGCACGTCCGTCCAGTGCTGACAGTAGTTGCGGTACGCGACGACCGTCCCGTCCGCCAGGCGGGTGCAGAACGCCTCCGCGAGCTCGCCCTCGTCGGTGCGAACGGTGAACAACAGCGTCTCTCCCTCGGGCACGTCGTCGGCGTCGGCGACGCGCGCGGCCTCGTCCATACGGCGGTGATGGGACGGCGCGCTTGTATGCCTCCCTATTCGCGCACGTCGCCGTCGCTGCTGGCGTCGTCGTCGCCATCGTTGCCGTCGTTGCGATCGGTCCCGTCGCGGGGATCGGTCCCGGTGTCGCCCGCCCCGCCGGGATCGTCGGCGTAGCACTCGGCCTCCACGCGCTCGTCGTACAGCCGCGACAGGAGCGTCGTCACGGGCCCCCCGCCGACCTCGACGCCGTCGTAGGTCCCGACCGGACGGAGCTCGCGGATCGACGAGGCGATGAACGCCTCGTCGGCGTTGCGGACATCGTCGGGGGTGCACGTCCCTTCCTCGACGGGGAATCCCTCCTCGCGGGCGATGTCGAGCACCTCGGCGCGGGTGACGCCCGGGAGGACCGGCCCGTCCAGCGACGGAGTGCGGATCGCGTCGTCGGCGACGAAGAAGAGGTTCGCCGTCGCGCACTCGGCGACGTGGCCGTCGTCGTCGAGGACCACCGCCTCGTCGGCGCCGGTCACGCGGGTCTCGACGCGCGCGAGGACGTTGTTGAGGTAGTTGTGCGTCTTCGCGTCGCTCGGGATCGCGCGGTCGGACACCCGGCGGGTCTTCACCGTCTGCAGCGTCGCCGGCCCCTCCCAGACGGACTCGCCGCCGGCGTCGGTGCTGCCGCCCCGGGGGAGCGGCTTCGCGAGGACGACGACCGTGGGATCCGTCTCCTCAGCCGCGGGTGGCGCGAACGCCGGCGTCTCCCCGCGCGTCACCGACAGGCGGACGTACGCGTCCGCGAGGCCGTTCGCGCGGAGGGTGTCGCGGACGCGCGCCTCCAGATCCAGCGCCGACAGCCCGAGCTCGTCCGCCGGCATCCCGAGGGCGTCGAGGCTGCCGAACAGGCGCTCGACGTGGGCGTCCCAGCGCCACAGCGTCCCGCCGTACGCGCGGACCGTCTCGAAGGCGGCGTCGCCGTACTGGAAGCCGCGGTCCGTCACCGACACCGACGCCTCGCTGGCGGGAACGAGCTCGCCGTCGACGTGGTGGACGAGGTCGTCGCCGTCGGCGTCGGTCGCCGTCGGGTCGTCGCCGGCGGTTCGGTCCCCATCGTCGCCGGCGGTTCGGTCCCTATCGTCGCTCATTCGAACCCACCTCGTTCGCAGACCCCGAGGAAGTTGCGGATCATGCGCTTCCCGTCCGGAGTGAGGATGCTCTCGGGGTGGAACTGCACGCCGACGTGGGGGAGTTCGGCGTGGCGCACACCCATCACCACCTCGCGCTCGCCGTCGGTCCAGGCGGTCTCGACCAGTTCAGGCGGGATCGCGTCGTGCTCGACGCACAGCGAGTGATAGCGTCCGACCTCGACGCGTTCGGGCAGATCGGCGAACACGCCGCGGCCGTCGTGACGCACGTCCGAGGGCTTCCCGTGGACGACATCCGGCGCGAGCGTCACCGCGGCGCCGTTGGCGGCACACAGCGCCTGGTGGCCCAGACAGACCCCCAGCGTCGGGTACGTCAGCTCCTCGAACACCGGGATCGAGACGCCCGCCTCCTCGGGGGTCCCGGGACCGGGTGACACGACGACCCCGTCGGGATCGAGGGCGCGGATCTCGTCGACGTCGATCCGGTCGTTGCGCCGAACGACCACGTCGTCGGCCAACTCCCCGACGTACTGGACGAGGTTGTACGCGAAGGAGTCGTAGTTGTCGACGACGAGGACGCGGGTCACTCGTCCACCCCCGCGTCGGGGTCCGTCCCATCCGTGTGACCACGTTCCGGCTTCGTGTGACCCTCCTCGACCGCCATGTCCGCGTCGAGCGCGTCGTCCACGGACCTGACGAGCGCGCGGGCCTTCGCGAGCGTCTCCTCGTACTCGGCCTCGGGGTCGGAGTCGTGGACGATCCCCGCGCCGACGCGGAGGTGGTACTCCTCGCCCGTCCGCACGAGCGTCCGGATGACGATGTTGGCGACGAACCGCCCGTCGAGGCCGGCGGCGAACACCGAGCCCGTGTACGGGCCGCGCCGGGTGCCCTCCAGCGCGTCGATGATGGCCATCGTCTTCGGCTTCGGCGCGCCCGTGATGGTGCCGCCGGGGAACACCGCCGCCAGCGTGTCCGCCAGCGAGCGGTCGGGCCGCTCGGTGCCCTCGACGAGCGAGACGAGGTGCATCACCTCCGAGTAGCGGTCGACGCGGCGGTACTCCGGCACCGAGACGCTGCCGTACTCGCTGACCTTCCCGAGGTCGTTTCGCTCCAGGTCGACCAGCATCGCGTGCTCGGCGCGCTCCTTCTCGTCGCCGGCGAGCTCGGCTTCGAGCGCGGCGTCGGTCTCCGGGTCGCCGCCGCGGGGACGGGTGCCGGCGATGGGCTCCGTTTCGAGTCGAGCGCCCGTGTCGCCGTCGGCGGGGCTGCCGTCGGAGCCGTCGCCCCCGTCGTCAATCCCCTCCGTGGGCTCGCGCCGCAACAGGAGCTCGGGGCTCGCGCTCACGAGGTCGATCCCGGGGAACTCCACCAGCCCGGAGTAGGGCGCGGGGTTGCGCTCCCGAAGCGCGGCGTAGGCCGTGACGGGATGGACCGCCGCCGGCGCCGTCAGGCGCTGGCTCACGTTCGCCTGGAAGGTGTCGCCCGCACGGATCGACTTCTTGACTCGGCGGACGCGCTCGGCGTACGTCTCCCGTCCGCAGTCGCTCTCGAAGGTCGTGTCGGCGTCCGCGTCGTCGCCGGCGGCGGGGGCGGGACCGACCGACGGGTCGCCGGTCAGCGCCCGTTCGGCGAGGTCGCCGGCGGCGGCGAGGCCGGCCTCGTATGCCGAATCGGCGTCCGGGTGGTCGTCGAGCCGGGGACAGGAGGTGACCCGGAGGGAGACCTCCTCATCCGTTCGCGGCTCCGTCCACGACGCGAGCGTCGGGTACACCGCGGCCTGCAGCCGGGGCAGGCCGCGGTCGTCGACCGCGCCGTCGGCGGGGAACGACTCCAGTTCGCGGGCGACGTCGTACGAGAGCCAGCCGAAGGCGCCGCACGGATACGGCACGTCGCAGTCGCCGCGCACGAGCGTCCCGGAGTCGAGCAGCCCCGAAAGCGCCGACAGCGTCGGCGACGGGGCGGCGTAGTCGCCGTGGCCCGGGTGGTCCGGGTCACGGACGACCGCGTCGGGACCGACCGTCAGCGTCTCCGCGGGGTCGACGCCGAAGTATCCCCGGCCGGGCTGGCCGCCGGTGGTCTCGTAGAACATCCCCGGTCGATCGTCGCGTCGGGCGCGGCGATAGGCGTCGAACGGGTCGTCGACCGCGACCCGGCGCTCCACGGGTATCCGGGCGTCCGCGGGGGCGTCGGCCGCGAGGCGACGGAACGTATCGCGGTCCGTGACCGTCTCCATGGGTGGTGGTGTCGCGGCATCGAAAAAGCGGGTTCGGTTCCGGGCGGCGGATCCGGCCGGACGACCCCGGTCGGTGGACGTGAGCGCCGCCGTCCGCTACGCCTCGAACTCGACCGCGCGGTCGATCCACCGCCCGACGCGCTTCTCGGAGACGCTGGTTCGTTCCGCGACCTCCTCGGCGTCGGCGGCCGCGAGGTCCGCGACCGTCTCGATCCCGATCTCCCCGAGGCGCTCGGCGTACGCCGGACCGATCCCCTTGATCTGGTCGACCGACACATCGGCACCGGAATCGCCGTCGTCGTCGGTCGTGACGTCGGCCGACCCGGGACCGGCGGCCTCCGCGGGTTCGGCCTTCGTGGCGGCGTCGTCGCTCGCCCCCGTCTCGTCGACCAGCGAGTCGGTGGAGGCGGCCGCCTCCGTCTCCGTGGCGACGGGGTCGTCGTCGGCGTCGTCCGCCGACTCGGGGTCCGACTCCTCCGTGTCCTCGACGGCGTCGTCGGCGCCGTCGTCCTCCGACTCCATCTCGTCGACGTCGGTCGTGACGTCGGCCGACCCGGGACCGGCGGCCTCGGCCGGCTCGGCCTTCGTGGCGGCGTCGTCGCTCGCTTCCGCCTCGTCGACCAGCGAGTCGGTGGAGGCGGCCGCCTCCGTCTCCGTGGCGACGGGTTCGTCGTCGGTATCGTCCGCCGACTCGACTTCCGACTCGTCCGTGTCCCCGTCGCTCGCTGGATCGTCCGTGCCCTTGACGGCGTCCTCGGTCGTCGTCTCCGGCTCCGCGTCCGGCTCGTCGCGTTCGCGCTCGACCGTCACCGCGGTCTCGGTCGAACGATCGCCCGACTGGCTGCCCCCGATGCCCAGCAGTCGCTTGATCTGTCGAAGGAGTCCCATTTGAGATATCCACGCCGCCGCCTTTTAAAAATCCAGCGCAGATCGGCGGGAAAACACCGGGGAGGAGCGGCGGCGACCCGGCGTCACGGGAGTTCCGCCCGGAGCGCTCCGTTCATCGCGTCGACCGGCGCGTCCTCGCCGGTCCAGCGTTCGAACGCCTCGACGCCCTGATACAGCAGCATCCACGCGCCGTCGACCGTCGTCGCCCCGGCGTCGGCCGCCTCCCGCAACAGCCGCGTCTCCAGCGGGGCGTACACGGCGTCGAGCACCGCCAGGCCCCCGTGCAGGTACTCGGCCGGTACGGGGGTCTCGTCGGACTCCATGCCCACGGTCGTCGCGTTCACCAGCAGGTCCGCGTCCGGCACGCGCTCGGCCAGCGAGTCGAGTCCGCCCGCGGAGACGGCGGTCGGCGCGTCCGGATCGTCGGAGCGAGCCGACCGGATCTCCGCCGCGAGCGACTCCGCGCGCTCGACGGTGCGATTGGCGACGTGGAGCGAGGCCGTGTCGGCGGCGAGCGCGAAGGCCGCGGCCCGTCCGGCTCCGCCGGCGCCGACGACGACGGCGTCGGCGCCCTCGCGCTCGACGCCGTGGTGACCGAACGCCCGTCGGACGCCGGCCACGTCGGTGTTGTACCCCCGCGGCGGGTCGGTCGAGCAGTCGACGGTGTTGACCGCGCCGACCTCCGCCGCGAGGTCGGCGGGCTCGACCGCCGACAACACGTCCCGTTTGAACGGCACCGTCACGTTCAGTCCCGCGACGCCGAGCGTGGCCGCCGCCTCGACGGCGGCGGCGCCGTCGTCGGCGTCCGGCTCGAAGGTGACGTAGCGGGCGTCCATCCCGAGCGCGTCGTACGCCGCCTCGTGCATCGGCGGCGACAGCGAGTGTCCGACCGGGTTCCCGACGAGTCCGTACACGTCCATACGACTCCCTTCCGGGGGGAGCGGAAAAGCGTCCCGGCGACGGGTCGGCGGGAACCGCGGGCCGCCCGTCGGCCGCTCCGAAAATCAACCGTGATATCTTCGCCCCCGGTGTTCAAGTTGGGGAGGTTGAACTGCCAGCACGATGATGTTACAGCTGGCGGACGTGCTGTTCACTGAACACGGCCTCTTCCTGCTCTTGGGCGTCGTGCTGTTGTATCTCGGTGCGGAGGCGCTGGTGAAGGGTGCGACCGGGCTCGCGCTCGGCGTCGGCCTCCACGCCGCGCTGGTCGGGGTGACGGTGGTGGCGTTCGCCACGACGGCGCCGGAGCTGTTCATCGGCGTGCTCTCCGGTGTCGAGGGCGACGCACAGATCGGGCTCGGCGCGATCGTCGGCTCAAACATCGCCAACATCGGGCTCGTGCTCGGCGTCTCGGCGCTGATCCGCCCGCTGTCGGTGTCGAGCGAGGTCGTCCGCAGGCACGTCCCGTTCATGGCGCTGGCGGCGGTGCTCGTCGTCGCCTTCGGGATGGACGGGACGATCGGCAGGATCGAGGGCGGCGTCTTCCTCCTCGTGCTCGCGGGGTTCACCGTCGTCCTCTATCGCGGGGCGATCGACGAGGACGCGGCCGTCGACGAGTCGGGCGCGGTCGCCGACGGCGGGTCGGTGGTCGAGGAGCTGCCCGAGGTCGACGCCGGAGGGGTCTCGCTCCGTCACGTCGCGTACCTGCTCGTCGGGCTCGCGCTGCTGTTCTTCGGCTCCCGGTGGCTCATCGACGGCGGCCGGTCGATGCTGTATCAGCTCGGGTTCACACAGCGGCTCATCGGGCTGACGGTGGTGGCGTTCGGCACGTCGCTTCCGGAGTTCGCCGCGAGCGTGGTCGCCGCCGTCCGGGGCGAGGCGGACTTCTCGGTCGGCAACGTCGTCGGCTCGAACATCTACAACGTGCTCGCCGTGCTCGGACTGCTCGCGGTCATCGTTCCGGTGTTCGTCTCCTCGGGCGTCTCGTCGTTCGACTTCCCGGCGCTCATCGCGTTCACCGTCGCCGCGGTCGCGGTGATGCTCCGGGGCGGCGAGATCGGACGGCTCGACGGCGCCGTGCTGGTGGGTGGGTACCTCGTGTTCTTCTACCTGCTCCTCCCGTGACGGCGGCGAACGTCCCCGAGCGAACCGATCGGACGCGCTGACGCCGGTTTCGGCGGATCGGCGTGAAGCGCAAGAGTAAGGACAAGCCGCCGGCTCCGTGCCGGTAATGAGTTCACGTCTTCGGAGCCCGCTCGTCGCGCTCTTCGGCGGGGTGGCGCTGACGTTGCCGTGGATCCTGTCGTGGCTGACCGGCGTAAACGAGTCCTTCGGGACGCTGACGACCGTCGCCGTCAGCGGCGTCGCGGTGCTGGGTGCGTCGTTCCTGCTCGCGTGGGGCGCGGAGACGGCCGAGAAGGACGTGCCGCGCGCGTTCGCCATCGCGGTGTTGGCGGTGCTCGCTGTGGCACCCGAGTACGCCGTCGACGCGCTGTACGCCTGGCAGGCCGGACAGGGCGACGCGCAGGCGGCGAACCTCGCGGTCGCGAACATGACCGGCGCGAACCGGATCCTCATCGGCATCGGCTGGTCCGGCATCGCGCTGTTCTCCATCTATCAGGCGTACGCCCGCGGCGACGACCCCAACGTCGTCACGACCGACAACGCCCTCGGCGACTACGTCTCGCTCGACCGCGACATCGCGCTCGAGATCGCGTTCCTGTTCGCCGCGACCGTGTTCGCGTTCTTCGTTCCGCTGGGCGGCGGGATCGGCGGCATCGACACGCTGGTCCTCGTCGGGCTGTACGTCGCGTACATCCTCGTCATCATCCGCGGCGACGTCGAGGAGATCGAGGAGCAGGTCGGCGTCCCCGCGTACCTCCAGTCGAAGCCGTTCGGTGTCCGCGCGACCTCGGTGCTCGCGCTGTTCGGCTACTCGGGGCTGCTCATTTTCACCGCCGTCGAACCGTTCGCTCACGGGCTCGAGGACCTCGGGCTCCAGTACGGGATACCCGAGTTCTTCATGATCCAGTGGATCGCGCCGCTTGCTTCCGAGAGCCCCGAGCTGATCGTCACCGCGTATCTCGTCAACAAGGCTCGTGCGACGGCGGCGTTCAACGCGCTCATCTCCTCGAAGCTGAACCAGTGGACGCTGCTCATCGGGACGCTCGCAGTCGTGTACAGCATCTCGCTGGGGCAGTACGGCGTGCTCATGTTCGACGAGAAGCAGGCGGCGGAGATCTGGATCACCGCCGCACAGAGCTTCTTCGCGCTCGCCATCCTGGTCAACTTCCAGATCTCCGTGCGCGAGTCGTTGGTGTTGCTCGTGCTGTTCCTCTCGCAGGTGGTGACCGAGTTCTACTTCATCCGGACGATGACGGAGGCGGCCGCCGAGGCCAACTCGATCCTCCTGCTCGAGGCGTACACCGTCCTCTATCTCGTCCTCACGGTCGGGCTCCTCGCGACCCGTCGGGACGAGATGCGGACGATCGCGTCGCTCTCGGGGAGGACCATCCGCGACGCCGTCGGCGGCGAGTCAGAACGGTCGGCCGACTGAAGGACCGCTCCGCGTTCGTTCCCGTCTCGCTCGTTCGGGCCCGTTCGGCCGGAACCGACGCGTATTCGAGCGCCCGTCCGCTAGCCCCGGTCAGTGATCGGTATCGTCGTCTCCCGAGCCGACCGAGCCTCGACCCACATCGCGGAGCGACTGCTCGCGCCGACGGAGTGGACCGAGCGGACCGACGCGTCCCGCACCGACGCCGAGGGCGGCGGCACATACCACACGCTCGACGCCGTCGACGCTCCGGTCGCCCCCGCCGGCGACGACGCGAACGACGCGGACGGGGCGGACGGGGCGAACGAGGGGGCCCGCAGGTTCGAGATCCGCACCTTCGACGAGCTCCACATTCACCTCGACGACCCGACCCCCGTCTTCTCCGAGGACCCCGAGTTCCTCGTGTTCGTCTCGCGCCACTCCGGGGACACGGGTCCGCTGCTCACGTGCCACTTCACCGGGAACTTCGGAGACGCGGAGTACGGCGGGGATCCGGGGTCGTTCGCGCCCGCCTGCCCGGGCGTACAGCGCGCGCTCGTCGCCGGCTTCGACGAGCACGCGCCCGACGGGTACGACGTCGCCATCGAGGGAACCCACCACGGACCGACCGAACTCGCGACCCCTGCGGTGTTCGCGGAGCTCGGCAGCGACGACGAGCAGTGGGACGACCCCGCCGGCGCCGACGCGGTCGCCCGGACGGTGCTGGATCTCCCGTCTCGGGACGCGACCGTCGCCGTCGGCGACGCCGACCGCCCGCGCCACGTCGTCGGCTTCGGCGGCGGACACTACGCCCCGCGGTTCGAGCGCGTGATCCGCGAGACCGCGTGGGGCGTCGGACACATCGCGTCGGACTGGCAACTGGAGGAGCTTGGCCACCCCGGAGAGCGCGGCGACGTGCTCGATGCGGTCGTCAGCGCCAGCGACGCCGAGTTCGCGCTCGTCGAGGGGGAGTACCCCGTGCTCCGGGAGGCGCTCGCGGCTCGCGACGTGCGGGTCGTGAGCGAGACGTGGCTCCGCGCGGTCGACGACCGCGAGCTGGATCTCGTCGCGTCCTTGGAGTCCGACCTCCGTGCGGTCGACGACGGGCTCCGGTTCGGCGATCGCGTCGCCGACCTCGGGGTGGACGGAGGCGGCGACCCCGCCGACGCCTACCGCGTCGTCGACCTCCCCGCGGACCTGCTCGCGGAGGCGCAGGGAATCGACGCCGACGCCGCCCGCGACGCCGTCGAGCACCACGCGATCGGCTTCGAAACCGAGCAGGCAGGCACGCGCGCCGCCGGGCGGGCCGCGCTCCCCGACGGCCCTGCGGCCGGCCACGTCGCCGGCGCGGACGCCGACGCCGCCGGCGTCTCCGACCCGTACGACGCGCTCGTCGACGACCTCGCGGCGGTGCTGGCCGAGAAGTACGACGAGGTCGTCCGCGAGGACGGCGTCGTCCGCGCCCGCATCGAGGCGTTCGACCCCGAACGGGCGGCGACGCTCGGGGTCCCCGAGGGGCTGAAGTTCGGGGCGCTCTCGGCCGGCGAACCGGTCGAGGTCGGCGGCGAAACGATCCGCCCGGAGACCGTCGCCCGCGAGCGCGAGGAAGTGTTCCCCGTCTGACTGATGGGTGAACGCCGTCAGGCCGGAGTGTGAACTGCCGGGCCGTCCGACGGCGCCGCGGTCTCCGGCTTCCGGCCGCGCGTCGACCGACGTGAGGGCGTCTGACGGGTGCAAGACGCGAGGGGGAAGGATAATAACTCTCCGTCGGCAACGCCTGCCCATACCTATGGACTCCATCGTTGAGGACGCGATCAACGAGGCCGAGGAGGCCGGGGAGGCGGGGGAAACCGACGCCTCCGCGGATCCGGCGTCCGGCGAGCCCGGCGGCGACGCCGCGACGAACTCGTCGGGATCGGGAGACGACGCCTCACGCACGGGGAAGATGACCGACGAGGAGCTTCAGGACGTTCTGAAGGACCTCCAGACGAACATCACCGTCGTCGGCTGCGGCGGCGCCGGCGGCAACACGGTGAACCGGATGGCCGAGGAGGGGATCCACGGCGCCGACCTCGTCGCGGCCAACACCGACGTCCAGCACCTCGTCAACATCCAGGCCGACACCAAGATCCTGATGGGACAGGAGAAGACCCAGGGTCGTGGCGCGGGCTCGCTCCCGCAGGTCGGCGAGGAGGCGGCCATCGAGTCGCAGTCGGAGATCCGCGAGTCGCTGGAGGGCTCCGACATGGTGTTCGTCACCGCCGGACTGGGCGGCGGCACCGGCACCGGCTCGGCGCCCGTCGTCGCGAAGGCGGCCCGCGAGATCGGCGCGCTCACCATCGCCATCGTCACGACGCCGTTCACGGCCGAGGGCGAGGTGCGTCGCACGAACGCCGAGGCCGGCCTCGAACGCCTCCGCGACGTGGCCGACACCGTGATCGTCGTCCCGAACGACCGCCTGCTCGACGCCGTCGGCAAGCTTCCCGTGCGTCAGGCGTTCAAGATCTCCGACGAGGTGCTGATGCGCAGCGTGAAGGGGATCACCGAGCTCATCACCAAGCCCGGCCTCGTCAACCTCGACTTCGCCGACGTCCGCACCGTGATGGAGAAGGGCGGCGTCGCGATGATCGGGTTGGGCGAGTCCGACTCCGACACGAAGGCTCAGGAGTCGGTGCAGTCGGCGCTGCGCTCGCCACTGCTCGACGTGGACATCTCCGGCGCCAACTCCGCGCTCGTCAACGTCACCGGCGGCTCGGACATGTCCATCGAGGAGGCCGAGGGCGTCGTCGAGGAGATCTACGACCGGATCGACCCCGACGCGCGGATCATCTGGGGCACCTCGATCGACGAGGAACTCGACGGGCAGATGCGCACGATGATCGTCGTCACCGGCGTCGACTCCCCGCAGATCTACGGTCGCAACGAGGCCGCCCAGGCGGCCGCCGGCGACCGGCTCGAGGACATCGACTACGTCGACTGACGCGGCCGCTCGTCGCCGACGACGGAGTCCAGCGGCGGCGACCCTCCGACCGAGGCGTCCTCCACAGTTCCGTTTCTCGAGGCATCGATCGACGGGCGTGATCCCGATCTCCCGCCGGAGCGCGTGCGCCGCCGTGACGGGCGCTCCGCGGTCAGAGCAACAGATATAGAAGGTGCGGCGAAGTACGCCCGGTAACCATGGATGTCAAGTACGACCTGACAAGCTACGTCAGGGTGCTCAAGCTGGCGAGCACGCCCTCCTGGGAGGAGTTCTCCCAGATCTCCAAGATCGCCGGTGCAGGCATCTTCCTCGTCGGGTTTCTCGGATTCATCATCTTCGCGGTCATGACCGTCCTCACCGGGGGGATCTGACGGTGCCGATCTACTCGGTGAAGACGACGGCCAGTCAGGAGCGCACCGTCGCCGACATGATCGCCAGCAAGGAGATGGCCGAGATCCACGCCGTGCTCGCGCCCGACCAGCTCACCAGCTACGTGATGGTCGAGGCGGACGACGACTCGATCATCCGGCGCGTGCTGGAGGAGGTCCCCCACGCCCGCGGGCTCGTCGAGGGCCCCGGCGGCGAGGCGGGCCGGTCGTCGATGTCGGAGGTCGAGCACTTCCTCTCGCCGACGCCCGACGTGGAGGGGATCGCCGAGGGCGACATCGTCGAGCTGATCGCCGGCCCCTTCAAGGGCGAGAAGGCACAGGTCCAGCGCATCGACGAGGGGAAGGACCAGGTGACCGTCGAGCTGTACGAGGCGACCGTCCCGATCCCCGTGACCGTGCGCGGCGACCAGATCCGCGTGCTCGATAGCGACGAACGGTAGTTCGTCGTACCATGCGAGCGGGCCTCTGGCCCGCGAGCAGCCTCCGACGAGCGCTGACGCGCTCGCCGTGCTCTCGCTCGCGTTCGCTCGCGAGAATAGCGACGAACGGTAGCTCGTCGCCTCACAGGACTGTTTTCAGTACGATAGCGGACGGGTACTCGCCGACTTCGACCGGCTCACACGTCGTCGCCGACCCGATCGACGATCCGGTCCAGATCGGCGACCTCCTCGACGTCGGCTTTGATCCGCTCGCGCTCGCGGACGTCGTCCGAGTCGGCGTCGTACGCGCGGACGAACTCGGCGCGGGTGTGCTCGTCGAAGGCGTGACGGATGGCGAAGTAGCCGTCGGGGACGACGGCGCCGCACACCTGACACTCGTGTCGCTCGTGTGCGGTCGTCTGGTGAACGACGGCATCCTCGACCGCGTCGAACGCCGCGTCACACCCCTCGAGGCCACAGGCCCACCGGGACATACCCGGATGCAGACGACAGGCTCGCTTAAGCGTTCCCGTGGGGCTCCGTTCCCGGTCGTCCCCGTCCGTCCCCGCGCCTGCATTCGACTCCAAAGCGGAATCACTAACGTCGACCCGACATAGCTTCGCGTGTGACTGCAGGACCGACGCGGGTCGACGCCCACGTGAAGGTGCTCGACGAGCGCGTCGTCGAGCGGGCACGGCAGTCGGGCGTCGACACGCTCGTGTACGCGCCGCACTTCACGCGGCTCCCGGAGATCCGCGAGCGCGCCGAGCGCTTCTCGACCGAGGCGGTGACGGTGGTGCCGGCACGGGAGGTGTTCACCGGCGACTGGGGGAACCGCCGCCACCTCCTCGCGGTCGGACTGGACGATCCGGTTCCCGACTTCATCACCTTCGAGGCGGCGCTGGCGGAGTTCGAGCGACAGGGCGCGGCCGTCCTCGCTCCGCATCCGGAGTTCATGAACGTGAGCCTCACCCGCGCCGAGGTGGGCGCCTACCGCGACCGGATCGACGCCGTCGAGACGTACAACGCGAAACTGTTCGGTCGACACAACGACCGGGGACGTCGGATCGCCGAGGCGTTCGACATCCCGACGTTCGGCTCCTCGTACGCGCACCTCGACGGCACCGTCGGCGCGGCGTGGACGGAGTTCGAGGGTGACGTTCGCGGGGAGGACGCGCTCGTGACGGCGCTGAAGGAGCGACGGCCCCGATCGGTCGTCAGGCAGGGCGATCCCGCGACACGGCTGCGACGGCTGGTGGAGTTCGTCCACCTCGGCTACGAGAACTCCTGGGGGAAGATCGACCGCCTGCTGCTCTCGGGAATGGAGGCGACACACCCCCGACATATCGCCTACGACGGACGCTTCGACGACGTATCCGTGTACTGACCCTCAGACCGGCAGCCCGGTCAGGAGCGCCCCGACCGCCTCCCGCGGCGTCCCGGTGTTCAGGTCGACGACGAAGAACTGCACCAGCGCGAGCGCCGCGAGCTCCGCGAGCGTGATGACGACCGTGAACGTGTCCGCCCACTTGCTGGAGGTCGCGACGCCGACCGGGAGCCCGTACTCCGTCGACGAGAGCGGGTAGAACAGCGCGATGCCGCGTTTGCTCCCGACCACGTCGAGGAGGTAGTGCGTCGCGACGCCGATCCAGACGAACTGGAGGTTCCCAAAGTAGATCGGATACGCGAGGATCACCCCGAGGACGGGGAGGCTGTGCAGCGTCTTTCGGTGTTTGCCGAAGGCCGTGTCGACGTCGGGGAACAGCGCGCCGAGCACGATCGGGACGAACAGTTCGGCGATGGTCACGAACGTCTCCACGTCGCCCGACGGCTGGAGGACGTAGCCGAGTCCGATCGAGAGGAGGATCGCGTTCAGCACGTGGCCCTTCTTGTTCACGCTCGCCCCTGTTCGCGGGAGCGACCAAACCGTTTCGGCATGGCCCGGCCGACGACGAACGGCGGCACGCCGGAGTTACCCGCGCCGTTCGACCGCCTCGGACAGGTTCGCGAGCGCCTGCCGCGCGATCTGTGCTTTGATCTCGATTCTCGTCCCGTCGAACTCGTGGCGCTCGACGGTCGCGTCGCTCTCGCCGGTCCCCCACGCGCCGGCGTACGCGACACCGATGTACACCGTTCCCACCGGCTTCTCGTCGCTGCCGCCGTCTGGACCGGCGATCCCGGTCGTCGAGACGCCCCAGTCGGTGCCGGCGGTGTCGCGGACGCCTCGGGCCATCGCGCGGGCGACCGGCTCCGAGACGGCACCCGCCTCGTCCAGGTGTTCGCGCGGGACCGCCAGCTCCTCCAGCTTCGCGTCGTAGCTGTAGGTGACGACCGAGCGGTCGAAGTAGTCGCTGGAGCCGGGAACGTCGGTCAGCGACGACCCGATCAGGCCGCCGGTACACGATTCGGCGGTCGCGACGGTCTGGCCTGCGGCTCGGAGAGCGTCGCCGACGCGCTCCTCGACGGGCGGACCGGATCCGGACTCTCGCGTCTCGGATTCACGCATATCCGACGGTATCTCGGCGGCGGCTTAAGATCGTGGGCGCCGGCGTGAGACCGCGGGAGTGAAGGAGCGACGGACCACACTACCGCCGACAAGCCGTGAACTACGAGCGCCCGCAGTTCTTCCACGTGATGCAGTACGCCGCGTCCGCCGACCGCGACGTGGTCGACATGGTGTCGGGCAACCCCGACTGGGAACCGCCCGCCGCGCTGCGCGACGGACTGCGCGAGTACGCCGACGCGAGCCCGGACGAGTTCCAGTACCCGCCCAGCGAGGGCCTGCGCGACCTTCGCGAGGAGATCGCCGCCCGCCGAAACGTCGACGTCGACCGGATCGTCGTCACCAACGGCACGGGTGAGGCGAACTACCTCGCGATGGCCGCCGCGCTGGATCGGGACGCCGGCTCGGAGGTCCTCCTGACCGACCCGGTATACCCGTACTATCCGGGGAAGGCGTCGATGCTCGACGCGGACGCGACGCTCGTCCCGACCGAGCGCGACGGGTCGATCGACCCCGATCGCTTCCGCGAGGCGGCGAGCGAGGAGACGAGCCTCGTTCTCGTGAACACGCCGAACAATCCGACCGGCGCGGTGTACTCGCGAGAGACGATGGCCGAGCTCGCGACGATCGCCGAGGACGTGGACGCGACGCTCGTCGTCGACGAGGTGTACGATCACTTCGACTTCACCGGCGAGTTCGAGTCGGCGCTGACGCTCGACAGCGACCGCGTGATCGTGACGACCGGCTACTCCAAGTCGATGGCTATCACCGGGTTTCGCGTCGGCTACGCGGTGCTCCCCGAGCACCTCGTCGACGCCGCCAAGACCCGACACATGCTCGTCAACGTCGCCACCTCGCGGCCGCCGCAGGTGGCGGTCCTGCGCGCGCTCCGCGAGACGGACGCCGACTACTACGCCGACGTGCGCGCGATGCTGCGCGAGCGCGTGACGACGTTCACCGACGCGCTCGACGCCGCGGGCGCCGAGTACACGACGCCCGAGGGCGCGTTCTACGTACTCGCCCGCTTCGACGACTTCCCGGGCACGATGGCGAACGCCAAGCGACTGATCGACGAGGCCGGCGTCGCGGGGATGCCGGGCGAGACCTTCGGCTCGGCGCGCGACGAGTGGCTCCGGTTCGCGTTGGTGACACCGCGTGCCGAGGAGGCGGCCGCGCGGCTGGCCGACTACTTCGCGTAGCGGCCGACGGGGGATCGCTCGCTCGCGTTCGTTGCTCGGCCCCGGGCGCTCCGACGGCACGCGAGGGGCGACGCGGACTGTGGGTCGACGGGGACGACCCGAGGCGTCCGGCGGTGTTGCTCCCGGTATCGTATTTCAACCCCCGCGTGGACCCCGTCGCGCCGCGACCAACGGATAGACAAGTTCCCGTCTCCTCGGTCCCGACAATGAGCGATATCGACGTGGAGCCCGTCGACGAGATCGACGACGACGGGGAGGACGGTCAGCCGCCCGAGCCGGACGCCTCACAGATGGGCGCCGAGATCGACATGAGCGACGCGGCGGGACTCGCCGACCCGGACGATCCGAAGTACGTTCTCTACGGCGGGAAGGGTGGCGTCGGGAAGACCACGTGCGCGGCGGCGACCGCGCTCGCCAGCGCCCACGACGACGTCGCGACGCTGGTGGTGTCGACCGACCCGGCGCACTCGCTGTCGGACACGCTCGACACCGACATCCCGGCCCACCCCTCCCGCATCCGCGAGGACGTTCCGCTGTACGCCGCCGAGATCGACCCCGACGCCGCGATGGAGGAGGGACTGTTCGGCGCGGGGATGGCGACCGGCGCCGAGGGCGACGACGCCGGGGACGGATCCGGCGGCGCGGCTCCCGGCGAGAACCCCCTCGGGGGGCTCGGCGGGATGGGCGAGGCGATGGCCGACTCGCCGATGGGTGGAATGCTCGGCGGGACGATGCCCGGTGCCGACGAGGCCGCGGCGATGCGTCAACTGCTCGAACACCTCGACGACCCTCGCTTCGACCGGGTCGTCGTGGACACGGCCCCGACGGGGCACACGCTTCGCCTGCTGCAACTCCCCGAGACGCTCGACTCGATGGTCGGGCGTATCATGAAGCTCAAACAGCAGTTCTCCGGGATGATGGAGGGTATGAAGGGCATGTTCGGGATGGGCGACGGCGCGGGCGAGGAGCCGGACCTCGACGAGTTGAAGGCGCGCATCACCCGGCTGCGCGAGACGTTACAGGACCCCTCGAAGACCGACTTCCGCGTCGTGATGGTCCCCGAGGAGATGAGCGTCGTCGAGTCCGAGCGGCTCGTCTCCCGGCTCGACGAGTTCTCCATCCCGGTGAACACGCTCGTGGTGAACCGCGTGATGGAGGACCCGCGCGAGGTCGCGGCGTTCGGCGACGGCGTCGACCCTTCGTGGATCGTCACGCCGAACCTGGAGGAGTGTGAGTTCTGCCAGCGTCGGTGGGAGGTCCAGCAGAACAGCCTCTCGAAGGCGACCGACCTCTACCGCGGCCGCGACGTGAAGCGCGTTCCCCTGCTCGCCGACGAGGTTCGCGGCGAGGACGCCCTGCGCGTCGTCGCCGCCTGTCTGGCCTGAGGGCGGTCGACTACGTCGATTCGCCGTCGCTGTCCGCCAGCTCCGCGATCAGGCCCTCGGCCAGTTCCAGCGCCGCGGCGACGTGTTCGTCGGCCCGCTCGTCCTCGGTGTCGCCGGCCTCACGGAGCAGGCGAACGACGTGGCCGACTCGCTCGCGGACGGTGTCCGGGTCCGCGGGTCGTTCGGCGAGGTCGCGGGCGACGGCCTCGGCCTCCCCGAGGTGGGCGCTCGCGGCCCGCGCGACCGGTCGCTCTGCGGTCGCGGCGAGCTGTTCGTGGAGCGCGTCGAGTCGGTCCCCGACGGCCGGTTCGTCGCCGTCGCTCACGGGCTCACGACAGCTTCGACGCGAACGACCACAGCGAGTCCGCGATCCGCGTCGGGACGAACCGTCCGATCTCCGCGACCGTCGCGAGCGGGCCGACCGGGTAGCGCGCGGGCGGCTTCGTCGAGCTCGCGGCGTCGACGACGTCCTCGGCGACGCGCTCGGGCTCGACGGCCGCGAACCCGCCGCCGCCGATGGCGTCGTAGTCCTCGACGAGATCGTAGAACGACTCGTAGGCGCCCGATCGGTCGAGGCCGTCGATCTCGGACTCGACACGGTCGTCGAACCCGGTTTCCACGGGGCCGGGCTCGATCAGCGAGACGGAGATCCCGTACTCGCGGACCTCGTTGCGGAGGGCGTCGCTCATCGCCTCCAGCGCGTACTTCGAGCCGCAGTAGACGCCGCCGCCGGGGAACGCGATCCGGCCGGCCGCCGAGGAGACGTTCACGATGGCGCCGTCCTCGCGGCGGCGCATCGCCGGCAACACCTCGCGGATCAGTCGGTGGGGACCGTACACGTTCACCTCGAACTGGTCGCGGACGGCGTCGGTGGGAACGTCCTCGACGGGGCCCATCTGGCCGTAGCCCGCGTTGTTGACGAGCGCGTCGATCCGACCCTCCTCGTCGAGCATCCGGTCGACGACGCGCTCGATGTCCTCCTCGTCGGTCACGTCGAGAGTCGCGATCCGGCAGTCCTCGTGGTCTCCGAGCGTCTGGACGTCGGCCGGGTTTCGGGCGGTCGCGTACACCGTCCACTCCTCGTCGAGGAACGCCTCGGCGCTCGCTCGGCCGATGCCGGACGAACACCCCGTAATGAGCACGGTTCTGGTCATGTCAACGCCGTCGGGCGCCCCGAAGTTAACTCCCGCCGTCTCGTGGCGGTGTGTCGGATCCGCACTCCGACATCACTCGTCCGCCGCGACCTCGCCTTTCGCCTCGTCGGCGTACGCGTCCGCCAGTCTGGTCGGCTCGGGCAGCTTGTAGCCGTCACACAGTGCCGCCACGAGATCGACCGCGGTCTCGGCGCTCACGCGGTGGCCGGGGCTCACGTACAGCGGGTTGATCACCGGCGAGGAGTCGTACTGGCGCGATTGGTACGCGTATCCGATCGTCGTGTCCGGGGGCGCGTCGACGCGCCCGTCGGCGAGGATCGGCGTTCGCCACCCGGCGGGACGACCGTCGACGTCCGCCTCGGGCGACCCGCACAGCAGGCGCTTGGCGACGCCGATCGCGGGGGCGTCGAACAGCACGCCGACGTGGGTGGCGATGCCGGCCTGCCGGAAGTGTATCCGGCCGCTCCCGTCGAGGACGTACAGGTCCGGGTCCGACTCCAGCGTCGCCAGCGCGTCGACGATCGGACCGCCCTCTCGGAACGCGAGCAGCCCCGGGATATAGGGGATGGACAGGTCCGTCACCGAGTACGTGCGCTCGACGACCTCGTCGCCGCGGGACACGACGATCGCCGACACCGCGCGGTCGTCGAGGAACGCCTGATCGACGCCGGCGACGAGCGCTGTCTCCGAGGGCGGGCCGGCGTCGAACCCCATTCCGGGGGTGTCGAGGCTCACGTCGGCGGGGTCGAACCGCAGGTCGTCGGCGAAACGGGCGGCGTCGGCGATGTCGCGCTGGAGCGCCTCCATCGCCTCGCGGTCGAGCGCCGGATCCGGGAGGAACTCGGGACGGACGGGCTCGGGCATCGGATCAGAGCCGTCGGCGGCCGCCGCCGAGGCCGCCGCCGCCGCTGCCGATCTGGTCGGGGACGCCCCGTCGACCGTCGGCGACGGTCGCGTAGAGGACGCCGAGCACGAGCCCCGAGAGGTGGGCGGCGTGGGCGATGCCGCCGGCGCCGCCGAGGACGCTCCCGCTGGAGACGACGCCGAACAGCGAGAAGCCGGCGTACAGCAGGGTGATCGTCCGGATCTTCAGGGGGATCGGCGGGATGAGCAGCATCACCTTCAGGTTCGGGTTCACGACCGAGAGGAAGCCCATGACGGCCATGATCGCTCCCGAGGCGCCGAGGACGCCGCCGGCGGGCGAGGCTCCCAGCAGCGCGCCCACGCCGATCTGCGAGAGCCCGGCGACCGCGCCGGTCACGAGGAACATCGCGGTGAAGCGCTTCGACCCGAGGTAGCGCTCGACCAGCGGGCCGAAGAAGTACAGCGCGATCGAGTTGCCGGCGATGTGGAAGAAGACGGTCGGGGAGTGCGAGAAGACCGACGTTACGATCGTCCAAACGTACCCCTGCCGGAGGGCGTTCTCGCTGAGCACGAAGACGTCCTGCCACGGGCCGCCCGTGAGGATCACCGCCCACTGGGCGGCGAACGTGACCCACATCAGCGCGAGGAACACGTACGTCATGTTCCCCCGGAACGCGCCCATGACGCCGCCGGTGCCCGTCTCGCGGTCGATCTTGGATTTCACCCGTGCGCCGACGCCGCCGGACCCGCCGTCCTCGACGTTCTCGTCGAAGCCCGAGTCGAAGACGCCGCCGGGGTCGTCCCACTCCCCCAAGCCCGGACAGTCGTGGTTCTCCGGAAGGCGATGCTCCGAACAGAAGGACTGCCCGCAGCGTCCGCACTGGTACGGGAGGTTCTCGTACTCGCCGCACTCCGCGCACTTCGCCATTACCCGCCCTAGCCGCGGGCGGGGTATATGTCTGCCCCTCTCGGGAACGAGAGCGCACATCCGGGGGTCCGCGAGCGGGGGACGGAGCCCGCCCACCGCCCGTCTCGTTCAGGTGTGCTCGGAGACGTCGACGTCCGCCCGGGCGTGCTCGCTCACGCCTCGTCGTGGGCGGCCTCAACTCCGTCGCCGTCGTCGTCGGTGCCGTCGTACTCGGCGGTTCCCTCGTCGTCGACGTCGGCGTTCGTCGGGACGACGGTCACGTGATCGATGCCGACGGCGGGCTGTTTCGCGGCCATGTTCGGGTACACCTTGCCGGTTGTGCCACTAAAGATTACCCATGTGCATAACGTATGCGCGCGAGCGGGGCCATGCTCACGGCTAATCCGGGAGCGCCGAGGGAGGCGAAAACCGGGAGGACTGGGCGCGTTACGCGAACTTCTCGTCGTAGAGGTCCTGGGCGTGCTCGATCGCGTCCATCGCGGCCCGCTTGTCCTCCCAGCCCAGCGTCTCGACCTCCTTGCCCTCCTCGAGGTTCTTGTAGGTCTCGAAGAACTCGTCGATCTCGTCGAGCTGCTGTTGCGGGATGTCCTCGAGGTCCACGATGTGGTCGTACCGCGGGTCCTCGGTGGGGACGGCGATCACCTTGTCGTCCTGCTCGCCGTCGTCGTCCATCTTCATCAGGGCGACCGGACGGGCCTCGATGACGCAGCCGGGGAACGTCGCGTCCTCGACGAGCACCAGCACGTCGAAGGGGTCCTCGTCGTCGTAGTACGACTGCGGGATGAACCCGTAGTCCGAGGGGTAGTGGACGTTCGAGTGGAGGACGCGATCGAGCATCACGCCCGGGATGTCCTTGTCGTACTCGTACTTGTTGCGCTCGCCCTTCAGGCACTCCACGACCGCATAGATCTCCTCGGGGGCGTTCGGCCCCGTCTCGAGGTCTTCCCAGAGGTTCGTCATGCGCCCGACGGTTCCGTCAACGCGAGCAAAGGCCTTTCGGCACGCGGTGGCGACGGGGATCGGCGCCGCCTCCGACGACGATCCCGGGCCCGACCGCGCGGTCGGACCGCGGTACTCTTCGTGGAGGCCGTAGATCCGACTGACCGAATATAGTCGGCCGAACCCTTATTTGTGTCACCGGTCTTCACTGATCACGGTCGGTAGACGATCCGGGGGGATGAGATTCTCGGATCACTCGAATAGTGGCTTCTCAAGCTCTCTACGTGGAGAATATCCTTTCTGGTTGGCAACAATTAAATACTCCCGTGACCTCCCACCGAGTGACCATGTCAGAGGCACAATCGAAAACGGAAGTGGTCGACATCGCGCGGGACCTCACCGCGTTCCAGCAGAACATCCTCGTCATCCTCTCGGAGGAGGCGATGTACGGGCTCGCGATCAAACGCGAACTCGAGAGCTACTACGACGCCGAGGTCAACCACGGCCGGCTCTACCCCAACCTCGACGACCTCGTCGAGCTCGACCTGGTCGAGAAGAGCGAACTCGACAAGCGGACGAACCAGTACGAGCTCACCGAGACGGGCCGAAAGGCCGTGCTCGACCGCCTGAACTGGGTCGTCGGTCGGTACGTCACCGACGAGTCGCGTGCGGACGACCTCCGCACGCTCGTCGACGACGCGCTCGACGCGTAGACCGACGAACGGACGCACAGGCCGACGAACACGGTTCACCGGATCGAACCGAACCTCGCGGGCGTCACCGCCCGGACGGGTCTACAAGGGAGTCCGCTCGTCCGCGGCGTCGAAGACGTACCGCAGCGACGCTCGAACGGCGTCGCGTTGTTCTTCGGACGGCCACGTGTTGCGGGGGAAGTACTCGTCGAGGAACTCCTGAACCTCGTCGGCGTCGGCGGAGTCCATCGGCCGCGCGTAGTGGTTCCCCATGAAGTCGGCGAACGCCCGGGCGTTCGCGGCGTGGACCTCGTCGTGTTCCTCGGCGACCCGCTCGACCAGTTCGCCGTTGTGTTCCTCGACCTCGCTCCAGTCGTCGGGGTCGCCCGCTCCCGACAGCGACACCTCGACGGCGCGGTCGGTGTCGTCGATGCGGTCGATCTGCACCGTTCCGCCCTCGATCCACTCGTCCGGGTGGCACACGAGCGTGTCGTCGTCCTCGCGAACGCGAGCCGTGAAGCCGTGGTCGGCGAGCCGCTCGGCGCGGTCCTCGCGGTAGGCCTCCGCCTCCGACTCGTCGACGGCCTCGCGGGCCAGGCGGGTGAGTCGCTCGGCGGCGTCCACGGTCGGCTTCGGAAGCTCCTCGTTCCACCCGTCGTCGCTCGGGTCGACGTCGTCGTGTTCGGGACCGTCGCCCTCGGCGCCGTCGAACCCGACGTCGTCCGGGTGCTCGTCGGTCGATGCCGCTCGCGTCGTGTCGGTGGTGTCCTCTGCGTCGTCCATTTCAGCCCTCGAACGCCTCGTTCGCCAACTCGTCGGCGCGCTCGTTTATCTCCCTCGGGACGTGCTCGATGCTCCAGCGGTCCAACCGCTCCAGCAACTCCAACGCCCGAACGCGTCGGTTCCGGAGGCCGGGATCGTTCACGTTCCACTCCCCGCGGATCTGCTTGACGACCAGCTGCGAGTCGCCGCGCACGTCGGCCTCGTCGAGACCGTAATCGACTGCCGCCTCCAGCGCGCGGATCAGCGCCTCGTACTCCGCCTTGTTGTTGGTCGTGTCGTCGATCCGCCCGCTCCCCTCGGCGACGACGCCGTCGCCCGTGACGATCGCCCAGCCGACGGCCGCGGGGCCGGGGTTGCCTCGGGAGGCGCCGTCGAAGTAGACGTGCCCCCGGCCGCCCCCCTCGCGGACGAGCGCGGCGAGTCGCTGGGGATCTCCCCCTTGAACGACGACCTTGTCGTCGTACGCCACCGCGACGGCCCCGTCGCGCTCGGCGCGCCAGCGTTCGTGGTCGGTGTTGCCCGCGACCACCTCGACGCCCGCGTCCGTCAACCGCCCGCGGGCCGCCTCGGGATCGCAGTCGATGACCGGCATACCGATCGGTGGCGGCCGACGGGGAGAAAGCGTTGCCATCGGGACCAACGCTTAACTGTACTGCGAGAGACACGTAATAAGTACGATGTCAGGCCCCACCCGTCAGCGAGACGAACGCGAGCGACGGCAGTGGACCGGCGACGCGCGCGCCGGGGAGTCGGAGTCGACCGGCGCGGACGAGCGAACCGACGACGGCGACGAGATCGACCTCGAGGACCTCGACGAGGAGGACCTCGTTCGCACGGCCGACGGCGAGTTGATGCACGAGCCGACGGGGCTCATCGTCGAGGAGGACCACGTCGACCGAGGGCCGGAGTGGCGGGCGTTCAATCACTCCGAGCGGCAGTCGAAGTCCCGCGTCGGCGCCCCGGTGACCGAGACGATGCACGACAAGGGGCTCACGACCACCATCGACTGGAAGGACAAGGACGCCTACGGCCGCTCGCTGTCCTCGGAGAAGCGTTCCCAGATGCACCGCCTCCGCAAGTGGCAGGAGCGCATCCGCACCAAGGATGCCGGCGAGCGCAACCTCCAGTTCGCCCTCTCGGAGATCGACCGCATGGCCTCCGCGCTGGGCGTCCCCCGTTCGGTCCGCGAGGTCGCATCCGTCATCTACCGCCGCGCGCTCAAGGAGGACCTCATCCGCGGCCGCTCCATCGAGGGCGTCGCCACGGCGACGCTGTACGCCGCCTGTCGAAAGGAGGGCATCCCTCGCTCGCTGGAGGAGATATCCGAGGTCTCGCGCGTCGAGCGCAAGGAGATCGGGCGGACCTATCGCTACGTCTCCCAGGAACTCGGGCTGGAGATGAAGCCGGTCGACCCCAAGCAGTACGTCCCCCGGTTCAGCTCGGAACTCGACCTCAGCGAGGAGGTCAAATCGAAGGCCAACGAGATCATCGAGACGACCGCAGAGCAGGGACTGCTGTCCGGGAAGTCGCCCACAGGCTTCGCCGCCGCCGCGATCTACGCCGCCTCGCTGTTGTGCAACGAGAAGAAGACCCAGCGCGAGGTCGCCGACGTCGCGCAGGTCACCGAGGTCACCATCCGAAACCGCTATCAGGAACAGATCGAGGCGATGGGCATCCACGGCTGAGGCGGTCGTCGACTCGACAGCGACGTACTCCCGCCCGCGCCTTCGCGGCGCCGCGAACGTTTTTGTCGGATACCGGAACCACCCCCACCGTGACCTGACAGTCGTCGCGCGACGGTCAGCGGGTGTGGGGCCGCGCAGGCCTCGGCGCGGACGGCGTGAGCCGTGCGCGCGTGCGGTCACTCGTCGCGTGTCGCGTCCCTTGCCGGCCCCGCGCGGGCCGCCCCGGCGACGCACCGACCGCCTGTTAACCATCTCCTGAGCGTAGCGGCTGTCAGCAGTGACGACCGCGCGGGGAACGTTCATGTCCGCGGAGCGGCTACGCCGACCCGACCGTGAAGCTGGACGACTACGTCGAGTTCGAGGCGAACGACCGGGCCGAGCGCCGACGGCTCGCACAGGAGAAGTCCTACGAGCTGATGGACCACCTCGAGTCGTTCCAGCACCGCTTCGACGAGGCGACCGGCGGCGACTCCGTGTTCGGCTCCGTCTCGCCGTCCATCTTCGTCGGGTCGTCGAACTACCCGAACCTCTCGACCGGCTTGCTCTCGCCGGTCGGCCACGAGGACGACGCCGCGACCTACGAGACCAGCGGGGCGTGGTACGAGGAGGGCGTCTCCATCTCGGACGTCTTCGAGCGGCGCACCTCGCTGTTGAACTCGACCCAGGGAGTCGACGCCCGCGAGGCCGGGTCCGTCCACGACGCGTGGGACGGGTTCCTCGGCGTCCAGCGCGAGGTCGCCATCGCCGACCGCCCGGTCGACGTCGAGGTGTTCCTCGACGATGGCCCCGACATCGACTACGACGTCTCGCCCGACGACGTCGCGACGCCGACCGGGCCGAGAGCTCGGGCGGCCGGCGCGGATCTGACCGAGAATCCCCACGTCCCGCGACCGGTGAAGAAGACGCTGGAGGACGACGACTGGCGCGCCGAGGGGGCGATGAACTACCTCTACCGCCGGGGGTTCGATGTGTACGACATCAACACCGTCCTCTCGGCGGGCGCGCTGGGTCGGGGCGACCAGCGACGGCTGGTTCCGACGCGGTGGTCGATCACCGCCGTCGACGACACGATCGGCAAGTACCTCCGGGGAACGATCCGCGACCGTCGGAGCATCGATACCGTGCAGGTGTGGCGAAACGAATACCTCGGCAACGCGTTCTGGGTGGTCCTCGCGCCCGGCGACTGGGAGTTCGAGCTGGTCGAGATCAAGTCGCCGGGGAGCATCTGGCACCCCGACCCCGAGGGCGACACCTACCTCTCGTCGGCCCACGAGAACCGCGAGGGCCGCACGCGATACGTCGACGAGACCGCCGGCGCGTACTACGCCTCTCGATTCGGCGTGCTGGAGCACCTCTCGGAACGCGGCCGACAGGCGAAGGTACTCGTCATCCGGCACGTCTCCGACGACTACTGGGGACCCGTCGGCGTCTGGCAGGTGCGCGAGAGCGTCCGCAACGCGTTCCGGGGGGAACACGGGGAGGCCGAGACGTTCGAGGCCGCCGTTCGGGGGGTGAGCGAACAGCTCCCGGTGTCGCTCGCGCGGCTCCGCAAGAAGTCCACGATGGTCGCGGGGCTCCAGTCGAGCCTCGCGGACTGGACGACGTAGGCGACGACGACCGTATCGGCCTCCCCTATCGTTAGGTGCCGTCGCCGCCACGTGAGGAGTATGGTCCCTCTCTTCGGCGGCGTCCCCGGCGGTCCCGAACTACTGATCATCCTGCTCGTCCTGTTGCTGCTGTTCGGCGGGACCGCGGTGCTGCTGCTCGTCGGCGTCGGGGGACTACGGCTCCTCGGTGACGCTGGCGGCGCCGACGACGAGCGGATCGCGGAACTCGAGCGGGAACTCGCGGAGACGCGCGAGGAACTGGCCGAACTGCGCGGGGAGCACGAGTCCGGACCGAACGACGACAACAGCGGTGATGACCACCCCGGCGGGGAGGGCGACTACGGGGACTCGAGGTCGGTGTAGGCCGCGCCGACCATCCCGCCCGTCCCCTCGATGACGGCGCCCATCTCCCCCCGTGGGCGTCGTTCCCAAGCAGCCGGGCGATACGGATGATCGAGGCGTGAACCCGGCAGTCGCTTCGGGTCGTTACTCCGCGGTCCGGACCGGCCCGCGTCCGACCTCGTTCTCGACGGCGTCGACGAACGTCTGGCGGCGGTCGAAGTAGGTGATGTCGACCTCGCTCAGCACGTCGGAGAGCTCCCGCGGACCGTCGGGCGTGCGGATGGTCGCGTCTCCCTCCTTGTCGAGCACCGCCGATCGCTCCTGCGGCCACGTGAGCCGCGAGGCGACGCGCGCCAGCGGTGCGCCCTCGACCGTCGGACCCTCGCCGAGTTCGACGGCGGGTTCCTCCTCCTCCTCGGGTTCGTCGTCGTCAGCCATGTCTTCGGATTCGCCGAGGGTCCGCCTAATCCTTTCGGAGCGCCGCTGCGGGTCGGCTCCCGAGCCCCGCGGTCGGGGCTGGCTCGACCGCCCCCGATCGCAGCCGAACCGGTGGACCGAACGGACACCGTCATGCCGATGTCTGACGCATCCTTTTAACTGATCGTGATATAACAGGGGTGTATGAGCAGCCTCGCCGAGGTCTACGAGGGGCAAGTCGGCGAGTACGCCAGCCTCCGGCGGCTGTATCTCGGCGTCGGACTGTTCTCGCTGGGTGCGCTCCTCGTCGTCGTCGGGATCGTGATCGCGGCGACGGACCTGACGACGGCGACGCTCGGCTGGACCCTCGGTCAGGCGCGCGAGACCGCGGGAATCCTCGCGGGACTCGGCGTTCCGGCGACGTTCCTCGGCGTGCTGGTCGTGATGCCGACGAGCCGTCGGACGCGGGCGGCCGCCGTCGTCGGCGCGGGGGTGGCCGTCCTCGGCGTGGCGCTGTTCGCCCACGCGTACCCGTGTCACTGGTCGGGCGCGCGCTGCGTCGGGGAGTACGCCGACCTGACCCTCCCGACGGCGGGCGTGTACTTCCTCGGGGCGTTCACCACGTTCTGGTGTCTGTTCACCGGCGTCGCGAACTTCAAGGCGCGAAACAACCCCGGCGGAACGGTGACCCTGGAGGTCACCCGCGAGGGCGAGACGAAGGTGATCGAGGTGCCGAAATCGACTGCCGAGGAGCTGCGTGGCGCCAAGGGCTCCACCGGAACCGTCGGCGGCGTCGGGCTCCTCGGCACCACTCCGGACGGGAGCGTCGAGACGCAGACGAACCGTTCGGAGGGCGACCAGCGCCGCGACCGGACGGCGCAGTCGGCGTCGGCGGCCGTCGGATCCGGATCCGTCGGGAACGCCGAGACGGACGCCGGAGCGGCGGCGGGCGCGGCGAGCGACGGCGGGGCGTCGTCGTCCGACATCACCCCGCTGGCGGAGCGGCAACAGCCCGACTCGGCGCCCGGGATCGACCGCGTCGCCCCCTCGGCCGAGGGTCCCGCCGTCGAACAGTCGGCCGCCCCGGAGCGCGACACACCGCGGTCTCAGTCCCCTGGCGACTCCTACTGTGGTTCCTGTGGGCACTTCCAGTACGTTCGGACCGACCAGGGGATGCAGCCGTACTGTGGCCTCCACGACGAACTGATGGAGGACATGGAGGCCTGCGACGACTGGCGTCCGCGCTGACCGGCACGAACGGTTCTCTCCTCGTCGTCTGTCCCCGTCCCGTTCGACTCCCGGCGGCTCGAACGCCTCGGTCGCGTCCGCCGATACACGAGCCCGCCGGTCACTCCAGAAACGCGCGCAGTCCCTCGACGTCGCGCACGTTCACCACGTCCGCCGGTTCGGCCCATCCCCGTCGGGCGGTGTGGACGCCGTAGCGAACGTTGTCGAGTTCGGCCGGGGAGTGAGCGTCGGTGTTCACCGCGATCGGCGCGCCAGCCTCGACGGCCGCACGCACGGCGTCGCCGTTGCAGTCCAGGCGCGCGGGGTTCGAGTTGACCTCCAGCGCCGTCCCGGCCCCCGCGGCGGCCTCGGCGAGGCGCTCGAAGTCGACCTCCAGACCCGGCCGCTGGTTGATCAGTCGGCCCGTCGGATGCCCCAGGACGTCGACGTACGGGTGTTCGACCGCGCGGATCAGTCGATCGGTCGCCTCGTCCTGATCCAACGCCGCGTGTGGCGAGGCGATCACGACGTCGAGGTCGGCGAGCAGGTCGTCGCTCGTCGTCACGTCGCCCTCGGCGTCGATGTTGGCCTCGACGCCGTGAAGCACGTCGATCTCGGCGTCCTCGCGGACCGCCGCGACCGTCTCGGCCTGCTCGCGCACCTCGTCGTCCGAGAGGCCGGTGTCCCCGAAGACGCCCGGTCCGTCCGCGTGGTCCGTGACGCAGTGGTACTCGTAGCCGCGATCGGCGGCAGCCTCGACCATCCCCCCGATCGTGTTGGCTCCGTCGGACCACTCGGTGTGGGTGTGGAGGTCGCCGCGGACCTCGCCCTCAGTGAGCAGGTCCGGCAGCTCGCCGTCGGCGGCGGCGTCGATCTCGCCGGTGCCCTCGCGTATCTCGGGGGGGATCACGGGGAGATCGAGCGCGCCGTACATCTCCGACTCGTCGGCGCCGCCGAGGCGCTCACCGACGCGCTGGCCCGAGTCCGGGTCGTCGACGCCGCTCACATCGAACACGCCGTACTCGTTGAGCTTCAGCCCGCGGTCGATCGCCCGGTTGCGGAGATCGACGTTGTGCGCCTTCGAGCCGGTGAAGTACTGGAGCGCGGCCCCGAACTCGTCGGGGACGACGACGCGGAGGTCGACCCGGATCCCGTCGACGCGGACGCTCGCCTTCTGCTCGCCCGCCTCGATCACGTCGTCCGCGTCGGGCCAGTCGGTGAACAGGTCGACGACCGCCTCGCCGTCGTCGCTGGCGACGAGCACGTCCACGTCGCCGATGGTGTCCCTCCAGCGCCGGATCGACCCAGCCACGTCGACCCGCTCGACGACCGACTCGCCCTCGAGATGGCCGAGCGCGTCCTCGGCGAGCGGGCGGGCGTCGCCGAGCCGCTGACGCTGCCCTGCCTCCCTCGCGAACGCGACGTTGTCGAGGATGTTCTGCTCGGTCTTCGCTCCGAAGCCCTTCACCTCCCGGATCTCGCCGGCCTCCGCGGCAGCCTCCAACTCGTCGAGGGTGGTGATCCCGAGTTCCTCGTACAGCGTGCCGACGGTCTTGGGGCCGACGCCCTCCACCCGGGTCAGGGCGGCCATGTCGACGGGGAGTTCCTCGCGGAGGGCCTCGAGCTCCTCCACCTCGCCGGTGTCGAGGTACTCCACGACCTTCGCGGCGATCGCGTCGCCGACGCGGTCGATCTCGGCGACGGCGTCCTCGCCGCCCTCGCCCGCGAGGTCCTCGATCGCGCGCGCGTGGTCGCGGACGTTCTCGGCGGCGCGCCGGTAGGCGTTGGGCTTGTACTCGACTCCCTGCGCCTCCAGCAGGTCCGCGAACTCCTCCAGCAGCCCGGCGACCTCGGCGTTTCGCATGTACGTGTGCATCCGGGTGGCCGGAACTTAGAACGAATGGCCGGAACCGCGCCCGCGACGGACGGGGTCGGTCACCCTGCGAGTGCAGGGATCCGGCTTTTCGGTCCAGTCGGCATAGCGCCACCACGGACCGCCGTTCCCAGAACTCCGCACCGACCTGCTCAGTCGGCTGACGAACCGCCCGACGCATCGAGCAGTAGGAACTGCATGGGGGACAGAACGATCGAGCGTACCGAGTTCCCGGACGGGTCACGGGGCGGGACCAGCAGGCCACAATGAACCGACGAACTCTCATCCGGACGACCGGCATCGCCTCGGCAGGTATCGGCCTCGCGGGCTGTAGTGGCGCGCCGGACGCGGGCGCCGACACGACCGAACCAACCGACGACGTCGCCAGCGTCGCCCCCGACGTCTCCCTGACCGTCGTCCGCAACGCCTCCGAGAACCCGGAGCCCTACGAGGACCCCGCCGGCACCGTGGTTCCGCAGGAGTCCGACGCGCTCGCCCTCGATGAGGTCATCTTCCAGCGGGCCGGCGAGCGGGGGATCGTGGTGTCCGGCAACCTGTCGAACACCGCCGACCGACCGTTCGTGCACGTGGCCGTCGAGGTGATCCTCTACGACGAGAACGAGACGGAGGACGGCCTCCTCGACTCGGCGACCCTGCGGACCACACACGGGCGGCTCGACGCCGGCAACTACTGGGCGTGGGCGACGACGTTCGGCGAACCCGAGTTCGAGGTCGACTACTACTCCGTCGAGGCGACCGCCAGATACGACTGAACGGCCGACTCGGGCGATCGTTCGGGGCTCCTTCCCCGGAACACGACGCCGCCGGTCAGTAGCCGCCGCGCTTGCTTCCGCTGGCGTCGTCTTGCCCGAGCGCCTTCTTGAGGAAGCTCATCCAGCGCTTCCGGTCCATCGCCTCCTGCCGGCGCGCCTCGCCCTCCACGTCCGCGGCCCGGAGGGTGTCGAGGGCGTCGAGCGCGCGGTCGATCCCGATGATCGACGCCGCGACCTCCTCGCCCGTCTCGAAGTCGACGCGGTTCTCCTCGATCCGTTCGAGTCGCTCCAGCCGCTCGCGCCGGAGGTTCCGCTTCGCTCGCTCGACACGTTCGCGCTCGCCCTCCGGGATCGTGTCGCGGCGTTTGATCTCGAAGACGAACTCCTGCAGGTCGATCTCCTCGCCCTGGACCTCGATGCGGTCCGGGATGTCCGCCCCGATGGTCGCGCTCTCCTTGGTGACGCGTTCGAGGAGCTGTTTGCGCTGGTACTCCTGCACGGTCTGTCGTCGGGGATTGGGCCGCCGGGGTGTTTCGTGTTTCGCTCGGGGCGGATCGAGCCGTGTCGCTCGACCGCGAGGGATCGGGCCGCGCGGCCAGCAGGGATCCCCGCCACCCGAATCGTTAATGGTCCTTCCGGCAGTTGTTGCGTCCATGTACGATGAGGATGACCTCGCGGAGATCCGCGAATCCCGTGAGGAGTGGGAGGAGGAGACCCGCGATCCCGTTCTGGACGCACACGGCGAGCGCAAGGACCGGTTCGCGACCGTCTCGAACCTCGAGATCGACGACCTGTACACGCCCGAGGACGTGGCCGACATCGACTACGAGGAGGACATCGGGTTCCCCGGCGAGGAGCCGTACACCCGCGGCCCGTACCCGACGATGTACCGGGGGCGCACGTGGACGATGCGGCAGTTCGCCGGCTTCGGCACCGCGACCGAGACGAACGAGCGCTTCCACTACCTCATCGAGAACGGCCAGACCGGCCTGTCGACGGCGTTCGACATGCCGAGCCTGATGGGGAAGGACTCCGACGACCCGCTCTCGGACGGCGAGGTCGGCAAGGAGGGTGTCGCCGTCGACACCCTGCGCGACATGGAGATCCTCTTCGACGGCATCGACATCGGCGAGGTGTCGACCTCGTTCACGATCAACCCCAGCGCGCCCGTGATCTTCGCGATGTACGTCGCGCTCGCCGACCGGAAGGGGATCCCCCGCGATGAGCTCCGGGGGACCTTCCAGAACGACATGCTCAAGGAGTTCATCGCGCAGAAGGAGTGGGTGATCCCCCCGGAACCCTCGCTGGATCTGGTCACCGACACCGTCGAGTTCGCCATCGAGGAGACGCCGGGGATCTACCCCATCTCGGTGTCGGGGTACCACATCCGCGAGGCCGGCTCGACCGCGATCCAGGAGCTCGCGTTCACGCTCGCGGACGGCTTCGCGTACGTGGAGGACGCCGTCGAGCGCGGGATGGACGTCGACGAGGTGGCGCCGCAGCTGTCCTTCTTCTTCAACTCCCACAACTCCATCTTCGAGGAGGTCGCCAAGTTCCGCGCCGGCCGGCGCATCTACGCGCGGATCATGGACGAGTGGTACGACGCGGAGGCCGACGAGTCCAAGCGCCTGAAGTTCCACACGCAGACGGCCGGGCAGTCGCTGACGGCCCAGCAGCCGCTCAACAACATCGTCCGGGTGACGATTCAGGCGCTGGCGGGCGTGCTCGGCGGGACGCAGTCGCTGCACACGAACTCCTTCGACGAGGCGCTGGCGCTGCCCTCCGAGCAGGCGGTCCGCGTGGCGCTGCGGACCCAGCAGATCATCGCGGACGAGTCCGGCGCGGCCGACTCGGCGGACCCGCTCGCGGGCTCGTTCATGGTCGAGAGCCTCACCGACGAGGTCGAGGAGAAGACGATGGCGTACCTCGAGGAGCTGAAGGAGATGGGCGACGGATCGGTTCGTGACGGCGTCCTCGAGGGCATCGAACAGGGGTACTTCCACCGCGAGATCCAGGAGGCCAGCTACGAGTACCAGGAGCGCGTGGACGACGGCGAGGAGGTCGTCGTCGGCGTGAACAAGTACACCGTCGAGGACGAGCCCGACCCCGACCTGCTCCACGTCGACGAGGAGGTGCAGGACCGACAGCTCGAGCGCCTCGCCGAGGTGAAGGAGGAGCGCGACGACGACGCGGTCGAGGAGACGCTCGGGGCGCTGGACTCGGCCATCGAGAACGACGAGAACGTGATGCCGTACGTCGTCGACGCGGTGAAGGAGTACGCGACGATGGGCGAGATCATGGACGTGTTCGAGAAACACCACGGCGCCTACCGCGAGACGATCGGGCTCGCCTCGTAGACGGACGCGTCGGATCCCCGATGGGTGTCGCACGGCGGCCCGCGGGCCCCGGTGAATCCCGGACTTCGGTGGACTTACTTCCATCGTCGGCGTGAAAACGGAACGATGGACGGCGTTCTGTGGTACGTGCTCACCGGAACCCGCGGCGGTGAGAACCGCGTCCGGATTCTCAAGACGGTCGACGATCGGCCGCGGAACGCCAACAGGCTCGCGGAGACGCTGGAGTTGGACTACACGACGGTACGTCACCACCTCGACGTACTGTGTGACAACGACGTGCTGGAGAAGCAGGGCGGCGACTACGGCGCGGTGTACCTCCCGACGGACCGCGCTCGCCAGCACTGGGACACGGTCGAACGGATCATGGAGAAGGTAGAATGACGCGACGGGGATTCGGGTCGACGGTTGGAAAGAGTATAAACGAACCAGCGCGCTACTGGAGGCTGAGTCGATGAGTCTCTGGTTACAGGTGGTCTGGGTCGCCGCCGCGGTCAACATCGTCCTCCTCCTCGGGTTGAGCTACGTCTGGGGGCGAAACTACTCGCGGTTCCGCTCGAAGCACACCCTCGGGCTGGCGGCGTTCGGGGTCGTCCTCCTCGCGGAGAACGCCCTCGCGCTGTATCTCTTCTACTTCCACGCCGACCTCAGCGCCTGGATCGCCGCGCAGGCACCGATCGCCCACCTCGCGATGGGCGGCCTCCGCCTGCTCGAACTCGTCGCAATCGCGTTCCTCACGTGGGTCACCTGGGACTGATCGGCACGGCTCCCTGCGCCAGTTCCGTCGGCCTCCGATCGCGATATTCCGACCCTTCATCGAGGTAGACGACCGCTTCTCGTCCGGCGAAAACCCCACGACGACGCGGCGAATTCGACGGAGTGAGGCAGTTTTATCACGGTCGATTGAGACGTATCGCGTGAGTATGTCTGACGAAGACGTGGAACTGGAGGCCCGGCTCGAGGAACAGGAGGTGTTCGAGCCGTCCGACGCGTTCGTCGAGCAGGCGAACGTCTCGGACGCGGGCATCTACGAGGAGTTCGAGGAGGAGTGGCCGGAGTGTTGGGAGGGGGCCGCGGACCTTCTCGACTGGGAGGAGTCGTACGATCAGGTGCTCGACGACTCGAACCCGCCGTTCTACGAGTGGTTCACCGACGGCACCCTGAACGCCTCGACGAACTGCATCGACCGGCACCTCGACGAGCGCGGCGACGAGGCCGCCATCGAGTGGGTCGGCGAGCCCGTCGACGAGGACAACGTCACGCTCACCTACAGCGACCTCCACGAGAAGGTGAACGAGGCGGCCGCGGCGCTGCGGGACCTCGGCGTCGGCGAGGACGACGTCGTGACGATGTACATGCCGATGATCCCGGAGCTGCCGATCGCGATGCTGGCGTGTGCGCGCATCGGCGCGCCCCACTCGGTCGTGTTCGCCGGCTTCTCGGCGGACGCGCTGGCGACCCGGATGAACTCGGCCGACTCCGAGTACCTCGTCACGTGTGACGGCTACTACCGCCGCGGCGACCCGCTCGACCACCTCGACAAGGCCAACGAGGGCCTCGAGGGCGTCGAGCACGACACCGACACGGTCGTCGTCGACCGCCTCGGGCGGAACGGCGACGACTTCGGCCACGACCTCGCGGACGACCAGCACGACTGGGGCGAGCTCATGGCCGACCACGAGGGCGCCGAGGTGGAGCCGGTCGACCGCGACGCCGAGGACATGCTGTTCCTCATGTACACCTCCGGCACCACCGGCAAGCCGAAGGGCGTGAAACACACCACCGGCGGCTACCTGTCGTGGACCGCGTGGACCTCGCAGGCGGTGCTCGACATCAAGCCCGAGGACACGTACTTCTGCTCGGCCGACATCGGCTGGATCACCGGCCACTCGTACATCGTCTACGGCCCGCTCGCGCTCGGCACGACGACGATGATGTACGAGGGGACGCCGGACCACCCCGACCGCGACCGCCTGTGGGAGATCGTCGAGGACTACGGGGCGACGCAGCTGTACACGGCGCCCACCGCCATCCGCGCGTTCATGAAGTGGGGCGAGGAGTACCCTGATCAGCACGACCTCTCCAGTCTCCGACTGCTCGGGACGGTCGGCGAGCCGATCAACCCGCGCGCGTGGAAGTGGTACTACAAGCACATCGGGAACGAGGAGTGCCCGGTCGTCGACACGTGGTGGCAGACCGAGACCGGCGGCATGATGGTGACGACGCTGCCGGGCGTGAAGGACATGAAGCCCGGTTCCGCGGGGCCGCCGCTGCCCGGCCTCGACGTACAGATCGTCGACACGAACGGCGACGAGGTCGAGCCCGGTCGCGCGGGCTATCTCACCGTGAACAAGCCGTGGCCCGGGATGCTCCGGACCCTGTACAAGAACGACGAACGCTTCATCGAGGAGTACTGGGCCGAGTACTCCGACACCGACTCCTCGGACCCCGACGACTGGGTGTACTTCCCCGAGGACGGCGCCAAGATCGACGAGGACGGCTACATCACCGTGCTCGGCCGCGTCGACGACGTGCTCAACGTCTCGGGCCACCGGCTCGGCACGATGGAGATCGAGTCGGCGATCGTCGGCGTCGAGGGCGTCGCCGAGGCCGCCGTCGTCGGCGGCGACCACCCGGTGAAGGGCGAGGCCGTCTACGCGTACGTCATCGTCGAGGACGGCCAGGAGGAGTCCGACGAGTTCCGCGCGGAGATCGTCGAGGCCGTCGAGGACGCCATCGGCCCGATCGCCCGCCCCGAGCAGGTGATCTTCACGCCGGAGCTCCCGAAGACGCGCTCCGGGAAGATCATGCGTCGCCTGCTGGAGGACATCGCCAACGGCGAGGAGCTCGGCAACACCTCGACGCTGCGCAACCCCGAGATCGTCGAGGACATCCGGCAGGTCGTTCAGGGGGACTGACCCCTCGTACCGCACCGCCACGCCGGCTCGCCGTCGTACCGACGCGCAGTCGATCCGTGTCTTCTTTCGCCGTTCGTCCGCCAGCGACGTCGCCGCGGACCGCTCGTCACGGCGCCGATGACGCTCGTAGCCTTCGGTTCCCCACCGTGTCTGCGATCGGTGGATCCGTGACCGAGCCCCATGGCAGGTGGTACCGTCCCCGCAACGATTATCACGAACGTGCCTGAAATTCGCCTGTCCATGGAGAAACCGCTGTTAGTGACCGACTTCCTCGACAGGGCACGCCGGAACTACGGCGATCACGAGGCGGTCCTCGGGGTCGACGGGGAGCGATTCACGTACGACGAGTTGGGCGAGCGCGCCGACGGGTTCGCGGCGGCGCTGCAGGCGCGCGGCATCGAGAAGGGCGACCGCGTGGCGGTGCTGGACCCGAACACGCACTACCACCTCGCGGCCGCCTACGGGAGCTTCCAGGCGGGCGCGGTCCACACGCCGTTGAACTATCGCCTCGTCGAGTCGGACTTCGAGTACATCCTGAACGACGCGGGCGTCGACGCCGTCTACGCCGACTACGCCTACGCGGACAAGATCGAGGGGATCCGCGACGAGGTGCCGACGGAGACGTTCATCACGAACGACGCGGACGCCGTCGAGGGCGACTGGGAGGAGTTCGACGAGGTGATCGCGGAGTCGACGGCGTACGACCGTCCGGAGATGGCCGAGGACGAGATCATCACGATCAACTACACCTCCGGTACCACCGGCGACCCGAAGGGCGTGTGCCGGACCCACCGGACGGAGACGCTCCACGCGTACATCATCACGATCCATCAGGAGATCGCCGACGACGACACGTACCTCTGGACGCTCCCCATGTTCCACGTGAACGGGTGGGGACACATCTACGCGGTCACCGGGATGGGCGCACGCCACGTGTGCACCCGGGGCGTCGACGCCGAGTACGTCTTCGACAAGCTCCGGACCGAGGACGTGACGTACTTCTGTGCGGCGCCAACCGTCGTCAAGATGCTCGGCGACCACCTCGATGAACACGGCGGCGAACCCGACGCCGGGCAGGACGTACGCGTCGCCACCGCGGGGGCTGCGCCGCCGGAGGCGACGATCCGCATGGCGGAAGACGAGTTCGGCTGGTACATCCAACACGTGTACGGCGCGACCGAGACGGGGCCCCTCATCACCACCAGCGACGCGCGGCGCTTCTTCGACGACGACTCCGAGGACCGGTTCGCGGTGAAGAAGACCCAGGGACTGGGCTACATCGGCACCGAGATCCGCGTCGTCGACGAGGACGGCAACGACGTCGCCGAGGACGGCGAGACCATCGGCGAGGTCGTCGTCCGCGGCAACCAGGTGATGGACCGCTACTGGAACAAACCCGAGGTGACCGAGGAGGCGTTCACCGACCGCGTCGAGGGGTACTACCACATGGGGGACCTCGCGGTCGTCGACGAGAACGGGATGATCTCCATCCAGGACCGCAAGAAGGACATCATCATCTCCGGCGGCGAGAACATCTCCTCGATCGAGGTCGAGGACACGCTGTTCAGCCACGACCGGGTCGACGACGTGGCGGTCATCCCCTCGCCGCACGACGACTGGGGCGAGACGCCCAAGGCGTTCGTCGTCCCGGCCGGCGGCGACCCGAACGACCCCGGCGTCACCGCCGACGAGCTGATCCAGTACGCCCGCGACAACATGGCCCACTACAAGGCGCCGACGCGGATCGAGTTCGTGAAGCAGCTCCCGAAGACCTCCACCGGGAAGGTCCAGAAGTACGAGCTCCGGCAGGACGAGTGGGAGGAGGAGGACCGAATGGTCGGGGAGGGATAGGTCGCGCTCACGGCTTCGGCCGCATCGATTCCCGACCGACGGCCACCCGTTCCTCGGTTCCTCGACGCCGACGCTCAGTAGCCGAGCGCCGACAGCGTCGTCCGAACCTCGTCGAGGTACCCCCCGCCGAAGTACCGGAGGTGCGTGAGCAGCGGGTACAGCCGATAGGCCGGTTCGCGCTCCCGATACCCGTCGGCGACCCCGGTGTGCTCGCGGGTAGCCGTTCCGGTCCCAGGTCGCGACTCCGCGTCGTCGCCGGCTATCCGAACGGGTTCGTGAACCCGTCGTCCGCGCTCCCGTCGGAGCCGCCGTCGGCGAACGCGCCGTCGTCGTCGCCGTCGCCGAAGCGGAACCCGCCAGCGTTCGCCGTGACGGTCATCCCGAGCATGTCCGGTCGCTTGCGGAGCGCGGCCGCCACCTCGCGGTAGGCCGCGGCGGCGTCGCTGTGCGGGCGATAGGTGACGGCCGGCTGGCCCGCGTCCTGCGCCTCCGGGATGGACTCGTCGTGGGGCACGTGTCCGAGCAGCTCGGTGTCGAGGAAGCTCGCGATGCGGTCGGCCGGCGGGGAGCGTCCGGTGCCCGACTTCGTGAGGACGACGCCGCCGACGGGCGCGTCCGCGCGCTCGGCGACGGTGATCGTCTTGTCGGCGTCGCGGATGGAGGCCACCCGCGGCGTCGACACGAGCACCGAGGCGTCCGCGCCCGACATGGGCACGACCGTCTCGCTGCTGACGCCGGCGGCCGTGTCGACGAGCACGGCGTCGTAGCGGGCCTTCAGCGCGTCCATCGCCGACGGGAAGCGATCGAGGTCGGAGTCGACGAAGCCGTCGAGGGTGACGCCGCTGGGGACGACGTCGAACCCGCCCGGCGCCGGGTAGGTGGCGTCCGTGACGCCCGCGCCGCCGGCGAGCACGTCGTGGAGGGTCCGCCCGCCGTTGACGCGGATGTCGAGGAAGTCGACGGCGTTCGCCATCGCGAGATCCGCCTCGACGACCGCGACGGCGCGACCGTCCTCCGCGAGCGCGGCCGCGAGGTTGAGGCTCGTCGTCGTCTTGCCGACGCCCCCCTTCGCGCCGACGACGGCGAGCACGCGTCCGTCCATGTGCACCCGACGGCGCCGCCGCGACTTAACTGCGGCCCCCGAAGTATCGCACGTGAGACTGTCCGGCGGATCGCCCGCCGTCGCCCTTGCCGTCGATGCCTGCGGCCTCACCCGATACCGACCCGACCGTCCACTGCGTACGCCCTCACCATCCCGCGTCCCACCGGCTGGCCTTCCGCTGGTTCCCGCACTCGCTGCACTGCACACGATCCATGGTGTCGACGTTCACTGCGAACCCGCCGCAGTTGCCGCAGACGTAGCCCATCCGCTCGGTGCGCTCGCGGTCGGCGTACGTCGCGTAGAAGGGAGCGATCGACGCGCGGTCGGCCTCGTCGTAGGCGACGTACACCTGCTCGCCGTCGTCGGCGACGCGTGCCTCGGTGAGCACCTGCTCGCCGTCGCCGCTGGGGAAGCGGGCGAACACGCGCTCGAGGAACTCCTCGCCACCGATCTCGACGGTCCGTTCGCCGATCTCGGAGAACCCCTCGCCCTCGTAGAACTCACCCCCCGCCTCGTTGGCCGCGAGCACGCGCCCCTCGAGTCGCTCCGCGCCCAACTCCAGTAGCTCCGTCTCCGCCCGGCGAAGCAGGTCGTCTCCGATCCCCTTCCCGCGGTGGTCCGGGTGGACGTGGAGCCAGTCCAACTCTCCGACCGGCTCGCGGCGCTTGACGAGTTGACTCTGTGCGAACCCGACGACGCCGCCGTCCTCGACGGCGACAACGAACACCGCGCCCTCGTCGGTGAGCGAGTCGGCGAGCGCCTCGGCGTCGTACCACGACTCGACGGCGTCGTCGATGAGATCCGCCGAGAGCGCGTGGCCGTAGGAGGCCGACAGCGACGCGCGTGCGGTCTCGCGGATGTCGTCAACGTCCTCGGTCGTCGCGTCTCTGAGATCCATGTGGATAGGTAGCACGGGTGGCACTTAATCACGCGGGCGCTTACTCGCCCGTCGACCCGGTATGCTCGGCGTACCACCCGCGGGAGGCGGGGTCCCTCGCCGTCGCGAGCCGCGGCCCCCGTGATCGGTACGAACCGCCGCCTCCCGTGGTACTAACATGCACGATGTGGATCCGTGGAGTATGGCCGAAACGCTCTGTTTCGACATGTACGGGACGCTGTGTGACACGAGCAGCGTGACGAGCACGCTCGCGGCCGAACTCGACGCGCCCGAGACGCTCGTGGCCGAGATCGACGCGACCTGGCGGGCGAAGCAGCTCCAGTACTCCTATCAGTCGGCGCTGATGGAGGAGTACCAGCCGTTCTGGGAGGTGACGGGCGACGCGTTGGCGTACGCGCTCGACCAGTGGGGCGTCGACGCCGACGGGCCGACCCGCGAGCGGATCCTCGCGGCCTACGAGCACCTCGATCCGTACCCCGACGCGATCGAGACGCTGACCCGGCTCTCGGAGGCAGGCCACACGGTGACAGTGCTGTCGAACGGCAACCCGGAGATGCTGGAGACGCTCGCCGACAACGCGGGGCTCGCGCCGCACCTCCACGACGTGATCAGCGCCGACGAGGTGTCGACGTTCAAGCCGAACCCCGCGGTGTACGAGAACGCGGCCGCTCGGACCGACACGCCGATCGACCGCTGTCGGCTGGTTTCCGGCAACGCATGGGACGTCGCGGGCGCCGGGAGCGCGGGAATGCGGACCGCGTGGGTGAACCGGGCGAACGACCCGTTCGAGGAGATCGGCGTCGCGCCCTCACTTGAGGTGACCGGCCTCGCGGGCGTCGCCGACGAACTCGCCTGATCGACGCGATCGACCCCGGGCCTGTGCGCCGGGCGACCCCATCGTTTCTTCCCCGATCGACGGACTGAAACGCCCTACGAGTGATAACCATTATCATGGGGAATGTCCGTCCTCCATATTACCAATATTAACACGATTTAAGGGAATATGGGCGGAACGTTCATTAAGGTTGCTTCCGGCGATAGGGGCATGGCACGGGATACCACCGCACTCAGCAGACGTGACGTGCTCAAGGCGTCCGGGGCAGCCGGCGCCGCAGGATTGACAGGACTCGCCGGCTGTGCCGGCGGCGGCGGCGGGGACTCGGAGTACCCGGCGATCGGAAACTACCCCGTCGAGGGCGACGAGGTCGTGTTCGGCTTCAACGTTCCGCAGTCCGGGTCGTACTCTCAGGAGGGGGCCGACGAGCTTCGGGGGTACAACCTCGCGAAGGACCACCTGAACAACGGCGGCGGCTGGGTCGACAACTGGGACGGGCTCTCCGGGGACGGCGTCCTCGGCAAGACCGTCGCGTCCGTGGAGGGTGACACCGCGACCGACCCCGACACGGCGCGCCAGTCCGCACAGCGGATGATCAACCGCGACAACGCGATCATGATCACCGGCGGGTCGTCCTCCGGCGTCGCGATCGCGGTGCAGGGGCTCTGTCAGGAGGAGAAGGTCCAGTTCCAGTGCTGCATCACCCACTCCAACGACACGACGGGGTCGGAGTGTGTGCGCTACTCCTTCCGGGAGATGTTCAACGCGTACATGACCGGCCAGGCGCTCGCGCCCGTCCTCGCCGAGGAGTACGGGGAGGACCTGAACTTCTACCAGCTGTACGCCGACTACTCGTGGGGACAGACTCAGCAGGCGTCGATGGAGCAGTTCTTCACCGAGGTCGGCGGCTGGAACCAGCTCGAGTCGGTGCCGACGCCGCTGGGCACCTCCGACTACTCGTCGTACCTCTCGGACGTGCCCCGCGACGAGACGGACGTGCTCGTGCTCAACCACTACGGGCTGGACGCGGCGAACTCGCTCCCGCAGGCGATCGAGGCGGGCCTCGACGAGGACATGGAGATCGTCGTCCCGCTGTACAACCGGCTGATGGCCGAGGCGGCCAGCGGATCCATCGACGGGATCTTCGGGACGGCCGACTGGAACTGGCAGCTCGAGGACGACGCGACTCAGTCGTTCGTCGAGGTGTACCGCGAGGAGCACGACCGCGCGCCCAGCTACGGGGCCCGTATCGCGTACACGCAGACGCTCCAGTACGCCGCGGCCGTCGAGCGGGCGGAGACGTTCTACCCGCCGGAGGTCATCCGGGAACTCGAGGGTCACGACTACAGCGGCGCCGGGCTCGGTGACGAGACCATGCGCGGCTGCGACCACCAGGCCCAGCGTGACGTGCTCGTCATGCAGGGCGCGAGCGAGGAGGAGCAGACGGAGGACAAGCTGCTGAACATCGTCTCGACGACCTCGCGCGACGACATCGGGTACGCGTGCGACGCGGGCCCGGCCGCGGAGTGTGAGCTGGGCGAGTACGGCGACGAGTGACCGACGGCTAGGTCCTCCCCGTCCCGTACCGGCACGTTCTTATTCGATCCGCGGAACCACGTCAACGAATGTCAACACCGACAACTACTAGCAAGCGGACCACACCGCACCTACACGAACGATAATGTTGCTCCTACAGTCCGAGATCGCATCGATACTCCTCAACGGCCTCCAACAGGGCGCGATATACGCGCTGCTGGGTATCGGCCTCACCATCATCCTGGGGACGATGGAGTTCCTGAACCTCGCGCACGGGGCGCTCTATCTCGTCGGCGCGTACACGGGACTGATCGTGTTTCAGGAGACCGCCCTCTCGAACGGGCTGTTGTACAGTTCCGGAATCACGACGCTCGGCTTCGAGGGAGGGTTCCTCGCCGCGCTGATCGTCGTCCCGATCGTCGGGTTCGGAATCGGGCTCCTCATGGAGCGGTTCGTCGCCGAGCCGTTCTACGACCGCCCGGAGACCGACCAACTCCTCGTGACGTTCGGCCTCGCACTGATCGTCGAGGAGACGGTCAAGAACGTCATCGGGGGGAACACCTTCCAGTCGATCGCGCCCTCGACGATCCTCGGCGTGAACGTCTCCCAGCCGATCAGCCTGCCGCTCGTGGGCCTGTTCCCCTCGTGGCGACTGTTCATCATCGCCATCGCGTTCCTCGTCATCGGCCTGACGTACCTCGCGATCGAGCGGACGGACTTCGGCTTGGTCGTCCAGGCGGGCACTCACGACTCGGAGATGGTCCGGATCCTCGGCATCCCGATCAACCGCTCCTACAGCCTCGTGTTCGCCCTCGGCGCGGCGCTCGCGGCGTTCGCGGGCCTCATCGGCGCGTCGATCCAGACGGTCAGCCCCCAGATCGGCACCCAGCAGGCGCTGGTGCCCGCGTTCCTCACCATCGTCGTCGGCGGCGCCGGCTCCGTTCGCGGGGCCATCGCCGGCGGCCTGGTGCTGGGACTCATCATCTCGGCGATGACGCAGACGTACAGCCAGTGGGCGCAGATCGTCCTCTACCTGTTCGTCGCGCTCATGCTCGTGTTCAAGCCCGAGGGCCTGTTCGGCTCCGCGGAGGTGGGCGAATGAGCGGCGACCGCTCGGGCGACGCGACCGATGCGATCCCCGACGGCGGCACCGTGACCGAGGAGACCGCCGGCGGCTCCGGCGGCTCCGCGCTGGCGGGACTGCGCGAGCGCGACGACTTCGTCGTCGTCGCGATGGCGGCGGCGCTGGTCGTGTTCCCGTTCCTGCTGATCGACATTCTCGGTGCGGTCGGGGACGTGATCGGCATCTCGATCGGCGGCTACACCGGCCTGCCGTCGCTGGTGCTGATCTACGGCATCATCGTCATCGGCTTCAACCTCCTGCTCGGATACACCGGCCTGCTGTCGTTCGGACACGCCGCCTTCTTCGGCTCGGCGGCGTACTCGGCGGCGCTGTTCAGCCAGGTCGTCCCGAGCCCGATCCTCATGGTGATCGTCGGGACGATCGTGGCGACGCTGCTCGCGTGGCCGATCGGGTTCGTCTCGATCCGCCGGTCTGGCGTGTACTTCGCCGTCCTGACGCTGACGTTCGGACAGGCGCTGTACTTCTGGGCGCTCGGTCCCGGGTCGTGGCTCACCAACGGTGACAACGGGTTCTCGGGGATCGAGGCACACGGGCTGTTCCTCGGGGCGATCCCGCTGGACGCCCAGCTGATCCCGGTGTTCGACTCCTACACGGTGATGTACGCGTTCACGGCGGTCGTGATGCTCATCGCCGTCTGGGTCGGAAACCGGATCATCAACTCGCCGTACGGCCTCATCTTCGAGGCGCTCGGCGAGAACGAGGAGCGCGTCGAGTTCGTCGGGCTCAACGTGTTCCGCTACAAGCTGATGGCGTTCATCATCTCCGCAGTCTTCGCGGGCGTGGGGGGAGCGATGTTCGTCATCCACGAACAGTACATCCACCCGACGACGGCGCTGTACTGGATCCAGTCGGGCGACTTCGTCATCATGACCGTCCTCGGCGGCACCGGAAGCCTCGTCGGACCGGTGCTCGGCGCGCTCGTGTTCGAGTACGTCGCGAACGTCATCTCCGGCGTCAGCCTGCCGATGATCGGGTCGATCGGGTCGCTGTGGCGGTTCGTGCTCGGCGCGGTGTTCGTGTTCATCGTGTGGGTGTTCCCCCGGGGCATCTACGGGGCGTTCTCGGACCTGGGCTCGCGCCTCCTCGGCGAGGACCCCGAGGAGCCGGCCGTGGCCGACGGGGGTGAGCGCGAGTGAGTCTTCTGCGCACGGACGGCCTGACGAAGCAGTTCGGCGGTCTCGTCGCGGTCGACGAGGTGAGCTTCGAGGTCGATTCCGGGGAGACCCGCGCGGTCATCGGTCCTAACGGGGCCGGCAAGTCGACGCTCATCAACTGCATCACGGGCGCGCTCGAACCGACGGCCGGCACCGTCGAGTTCGACGGAGAGGACATCACGGACCTCGAGCCGCACGAGACGGTGCAGGCGGGCGTCTCGAAGTCGTTCCAGACGGCGTCGATCTTCCCCGAGATGACCGTCCGGGAGAACGTCGAGATCGCCGCGCTCGCGTCCGAGCACGGCTCGTTCAGCTTCGACTTCCTCAAGCGGCTGTCCGGGTTCGACGCGGTCCACGACACGACCGACCGGATGCTCGAGTCCGTCGAACTGCTCGGGGACGCCGACGTCGAGGCCGCGAGCCTCCCGTACGGCGACAAGCGCCGCCTGGAGATCGCGATCGCGTTGGCCTCCGAGCCGGATCTGTTGCTGATGGACGAACCGACCGCCGGCATGTCGCCGGACGAGACCGCTGCGACCGTGGAGCTCGTGGAGGAGCTTCAGGACACCCTCGACCTCACCATCCTCATCGTCGAACACGACATGGAGATCATCTTCCAGATCGCCGACCGAATCCTCGTGTTGAATCGTGGGCAAGTCATCGCCGACGGCACTCCCGAAGAGGTGCAGGAAAGCGAGGAGGTTCAGGAGGCGTACCTCGGGGGGGTGGAGCTGTGAGCTCCGACGCATCCGACCCCGCCGCGGACACGAGCGAGGAAGCCGCGGAGGCCGCCGCGGATGCCGCCGCCGCGGACGTCGCCGACGATCACGCCGCGCGGGCGACCGCCGCGGCCGCCGAGGGCGAACACCTCCTCTCCATCGAGGACGTCGACGCCTACTACGGCCAGAGCCACATCCTCCGGGACCTCTCGTTGCACGTCGAGGAGGGGGAGGTGTGTGCGCTGCTCGGGCGCAACGGCGCGGGCAAGACGACGACGCTGCGGTCGGTCGCCGGCGCCCGCCCGCCGGACGTCCGCGAGGGCGCCGTCCGGTTCAAGGGCGACGAGATCACCGACCGGACGACGGAGGACATCTCCTCGCTCGGCATCTCGCTCGTTCCCGAGGAACGACGGGTGTTCCCGAACCTGACGGTCGAGGAGAACCTCCACCTGTCGGACGTGGCGCGCAACTGGTCGAACACGTTCGGGCGTGACGTCTCGATGGACCATCCCGGCATGTCCACCGAGGAGGTGTTCGAGGTGTTCCCGCGGCTGGAGGAGCGTCAGTCGCAGAAGGCTGGAACGCTCTCGGGCGGCGAGCAGCAGATGCTCGCGATCGCGCGCGCGCTGAAGCAGGACACGGACCTGCTGATGCTCGACGAGCCCTACGAGGGGCTGGCGCCGCAGATCATCCAGACCGTCGAGGACGCCATCGAGCGCATCGCCGAGACGGGTACCACCATCCTGCTGGTCGAGCAGAACGCGGTCGCGGCGATGAGCATCGCCGACAGGGCGTACGTGATAGACCAGGGGAGCATCGTGTTCGCGGGCGACTCCGAGCAGCTTCGGGACGACGAGAAGACCCGCGAGCGGTACCTCGGTGTCTGACAATGGACGCGAACCCCAATCCCGGCCCGCCCGTCGACCAGCCCGACCCCGAGGCCATGCTCGATCGCCTCATCGAGGTCGGCGCGATCCGGGAGGACGACGACGGAACGCTCCGGCTCTCCTCGGCGCTTCACGACATCATCGACCTGTACGAGCAGAGCTACGGCGACCTGCCGGACCAGGAGTTCACTGAGGCCGTCGCCGACGCGTTCGGTCTCGAGTACTCGGAGGCGGTTCGCAGGATCGACGAGGAGGGCGTCACCCGCGAGGAGTTCGTCGCCTACCTCTCCGTGCGCGCGCACTTCGAGGACGAGGACGAACCGGTGCCGGACTCCCTCGAACGAGCGACGATGGCGTCACTCGTCGTCGATGTCGCGCCCGCGACGCCCGTTCCGCAGGGGATGCGCGAACTCGAGAACGACGAGGTCGAACCGTTCCTGGAGGTGAACGACCGGGCGGTCCTGTTCGTGTGGCGCCTCCGGTGTGACCCGTGCGAGTCGATGAAGGCCGAGCTCGAGGAGACGCTCGATCTGCTCCCGGACGACGTGGCCGTCGTCGGCGTCGACGGCGAGGCCGCGCCGACCGTTCGCGAGCGGTTCGACGTCGACGTGGCGCCCGCGGTCGTGTGCGTCGCCGACGGCCAGCAAGTCGGGATCGAGACCGGATACCAGTCGCCGTCAGCGGTCGCCGAGCTCGTGGCCGACGCGTTCGGCGACGACTGACCCGGTCGGTCGTCGCTTCCGAGGGGTTTCGTCCCGCGTACCGGTCGTATCTTGTGCCTTACAAAGAGCTCTCGATGTGACGTACGTGATCATGCCACAGATCAGCGACGCGATCACGTACCCGACCGAACACGACGACTGGGTGAAGACCTTCCTCATCGGCGGAGTCCTCTCGGCCTTCGGGTTCCTGTTACTCCCCCTGCTTCCGGTGTACGGCTACGTCGTTCGCGTCGTCCGGCACTCGCTGGAGGGCGACCCGCGCCCGCCGACGTTCGGCGACTGGGAGGAGCTCGTCGTCGACGGCGCGAAGGCGGTCCTCGTCGGCGTGGTGTACATGCTGATACCCGGGATCGTCGGTGGGGTGGCCGTCGGCGGCTCGCTCGTCGCCGTCGCGACGGGCACGAGAGGCGGCACAGCCACCGGGCTCGCTGGGCTCGTCGTCGGCGGACTGCTCACGGTCGCTCTCTCGCTCGTCCTCGGCTACGTGGCCGTGGCGGCGGTCGTCGCCTTCGCCGACGAGCGGCGGATCGGCGCGGCGTTCGACCCCGACGTCCTCAAGCCGGTCGTCCTCAGCGGGGCGTACGCGACCGCGTGGGTGTTCTCGGTCGCCGTCCTCGTCGGGGCGAGCGTGTTGGTCGGCGTGTTGAACGGTATCCCGATCCTCGGCGCGGTCATCGGCGCGTTCGCCTTCTTCTACGCGCAGGTCGTGGCCGCGCGCCTGTGGGCCGGCGGCTACGTCGACGCTCGCACCGAGGCCGACGGAACGACCCGCCCGGACGTCGGCGGACCGGTCGCCTGAGGCGGCAGGTCGGTCGCGCGACGCGGACGACGGGTCACTCCGGCATCCGCCCGTCGCGTGGGTCCCGATCGTCCGGACAGTCGCGGCCATCGCCATCGTCGAGGCTGTCGGCGCCGCCCCCGACGGATCGGTCGCGTCGCGCCTCGATCCGCTCGGCGGCGACGACGCTCACCGCCGCCAGCGCGACCCCGGCGACCACGTCGGTCGCCCAGTGGATGCCGAGGTACATCGTCGAGACGACGATCGACGCGGCGAGCGCAGCCGCGACCGGCCTCCACCGGGACAGCGAGTCTCCGCGCCACGTCAGGATCGCGACCGTCGCCGCAAGCGACGTGTGTAACGACGGGAAGACGTTGGTGTTCTCGTTCACCTGGCTGGTGAGCAGCTGCGACCGCGGCCAGCTCTCGAACAGCAGCGAGTCGACCAGCTCGGGCATGAGGTTGCGGGGACCGTACGCGACGAAGAGGACGTAACAGACGAGACCGATCCCGTAGTTGAACCCGTACGCGATCAGCAGCGTCCGCAGTTCGCCGGGGTGCTCCCGCAGCGCGTACGCGATCGCCGGGAACGTGAGGAGGTACACGTACCCGAACACGTAGACGAACCCGAAGTACGCCGTCGCGGCGGGCGTCGCGTACGACTGGACGGCGGCCACGAACGTCCCCTCGATCGCGTAGATCGCGCCGGTGACGTTGACGCCGACCACCCACGACAGCTCGACGCCGATCCGTCGGACGACGCCGTTGGCGGCCAACACCGCCGCCAGCGCGACCAGCGGCGTGCCCGCGGCGCGAACGGTCGATCGCACGGCCCGGGCCGCCGTCGAGGGTCGGAGTCGATCGGGTCCGACGAACACGAGCACCGACGCGAGGTGAAGCACCCCGACGACGACGGCGACCTCGAGCACGACGTCGAGCAGGCTCATCGGTCAGTCCGTCCGAACGAGCCGTCCCTCGTCGTAGCTGTACCCCGCCGTCTTGAACGCCTCCATCGCGTGCTCGGCGTCGACCTCGCCGTCGCGACCCAGGAACGGCGTCACCGGGTCGGCGCCGTCCCACCGGAGCTCGTCGGGGACCCACTCGGTGTTCGCCAGCGGGGTCACCGCCGGCCGCGCGTAGCCGTCGAACACGTCGTCGAGGAGGGCCGTGCGGTCGATCAGGCGCGCGAGCGTGTGGCGGAACTGCGGGTTGGACAGCGGCGCCGACAGCGCGTTGTAGCCGACGACGTACGGCGGCGTGCGACCGTCGACGATCAGGTCGGTCCCGTCGGACCGCCCGATCCGCGGAACCGTGTCGGCGCCGACGGCGGTGCCGGTCACGTCGGCGTCGCCGTCGGTGACGACGCCGACGGCGCTCACGCCGGAGCCGACGACGCGCACGGAGAGCCGGTCGAACGCCGGCGGACCGTCGACGCCCTCGGGGAGCGTCGCCCGATCGGCGTCGACCAGGAAGTGGTCGTCGAACCGTTCGAGCGTGAGCGACTCCCTCGGGGAGTTCCGGACGAACCGGAGCGGTCCGCTCCCGACCGGCGGGATGTTGTTCGTCACCAGCGCGTCCGTCACCGACCCGATCTCGATCCCCGCCAACGAGGCGGGGGTGGTCCGGTCGCTCCAGACGTGCTCCGGGAGGACGGGAACCGTGAGCGCGCGCACGGCGATGTCGGGGGGACACTCCACGAACCGGATCTCGATCCGCCGGTCGTCGACCGCCCGCACCTCGTCAACGAGGCTGATCCGGCCCTGGAACCGCGGCGACGGCACCTCCTCGTCGTCCGGGATCCCCTCCCCGTCGTCGGCGTCGGCGTCGGACCCGCCGTCGCCGTCGGAGTCCTCGTCGCCGCCGGCCCCGCCGTCGCTGCCGTCGCCGTCGACGGGTCCGATCGACGTGTCCGCGAGCAGGTCGTAGGTGAACGCCACGTCGTCGGCCGTGAGCGGTTCCCCGTCGTGCCACGTGGCGCCCGATCGCAGCTCCACGCGAGCGACCGGCGGCTCGTCGCCGTCGAACGACCACGACGCCGCCAGCCACGGCTCGGTCGTTCCGTCGTCGGCGACGTATCCGAGGGAGTCGTACAGGAGCCCGGTCAGCACGCCGCTGCGGCGGAACTCGACGGCGAGCGGGTTCAGGTTCGACGTCCCGCGCCGGTCCGTCACGGCCAGCCGAAGCGTCGACGCCGACGAGTCGTCCACCTCCGAGTCGGACTCCGTGGCGGTCGTTCGCGGACTCCCCTCGCCTCCCCTGCCGGTCGTCCGTTCCAGCGAGAGGTAGCCGGTCGGGGACCGGAGGTCCGCCGATCGCCAGCCGTCGAACCTGTCGGCGCGAGCCGCGCGGATGTCGTCGGGGAACGCGACGACGGTGAACGGCTGCGTCCGCGCGATCACGTACTGGAGCCGTTCGAGCGCGTCCTCGCGTTCCCGTCCGGTCGTCCGGCGCTGCGTCTCGAGGTGGTCGTTGGCGTCGAGGTCGCTGTAGCCGAACGGGTTCTGCCAGCCGGGTGTCTCGACGAACCGGGAGTGCAACAGCGAGTAGAGGCTGTCCGGCTGTTCGAACCGCGCCGGCGTCTGCGCGACGAACAGGTCGAACTCACGGTTCAACAGCACCTGTCTGAACAGCTCCTGCTCGGACACCGGAGAGACCTGCGCGTCGATCCCGGCGGTTCGAAGCCACTCGGCGATCCGTCGCCCCACGCGGAGGGCGTACGGGTCCTCGTCGGCCGGTGCGGCCTTGATCGTGAGCGTCACCTGACTCCGCGACTCCCACCCCGACATCGTGCGGATCCGGCCGACGCATCCGCTCGCGGCGACGGCCGCGCCGCTTGCGATCGTCGCGAGCGCACGCCGGCGCGGCGGTCCGGACGACGGACGGTGACCCATCTCCTGTCCAATTGGATCCTTGGTCGATTAGGCCTTGTTACCGTTTCCGGTCAAAGGCAACGAGCGGTTTCGGCCCCCGATCGGCTACCCGTGCCACGGTGAGTATTTTGTGCGAGCGAGTCGAAGCGACGGACGTGTCCCCGGAACCGCCGACGCCGTCGGTCCGCGTCCTCCTCGCCGCGCTCGTCGTCGTCGCGGCCGGGACGCTCGTCGTCGGCTACGTCGAGGCCGAGCGTGCGAGCGAGGACGTCACCGGCGACCCGGCCGTCGAGCGGGCGCTGCGTACCGGCGACGACTCCGCGGTCGTCGGCCCCCGCGACGGCGTCACCGTCGTCGCGACCGACTCGAACGCCTTCGTCGCCGACGAGAACGACGGACCGCGCGCGCAGGCCGAACTGATCGCGTTCGCGCCCGACGGCACGATCCGGTACCACCAGAACGACCACACCCGCTACTGGGACGTCGACCCCGTCGAGGGAACCGACGTCACCGTCGAGTTCGTGTACGCGGACCACCTCGACGCCGACGAGTGTGCCGGGAGCGTCTGCACCCGCAACGGCGTCGAGCGCGTCAACCTCACGACCGGGGAGTCGACGGACGTGTTCAGCCGGATCACGCCCGGGAAACACTCCACCCGCTGGCACGACGCCGACCGGATCGACGACGAGCGCCTGCTCGTGGCCGACATCCATCGCGACCGCGCGTTCATCGTGAACACGACGACCGGGCTGACCGAGTGGGAGTGGGACGCCCAGTCCGACTTCGACCCGACCGGGAGCGGCGGTCCGTTCCCGGAGGACTGGACGCACATCAACGACGTGGAGTACGTCGAGATCGACGGGCGCGAGACGGTCATGGTGAGCGTCCGCAACCACGATCAGGTCGTGTTCGTCGACGTACAGCGGGGGCTGCGCGAGGACTGGACGCTCGGGAGCGACGGCGACCACGACACGCTGTACGAGCAGCACAACCCCGACTACATCCCGCCCGAGCGCGGCGGACCCGCGCTGCTCGTCGCCGACTCCGAGAACGGTCGCGTCGTCGAATACCGGCGCGAGGACGGCGCGTGGGAGCGTTCGTGGACGTGGAGCGACGAGCGCGTGCAGTGGCCCCGTGACGCCGACCGCCTCCCGAACGGCCACACGCTCATCACCGACTCCAACGGCGACCGCGTCGTCGAGGTCGACACCGACGGGGAGGTCGTCTGGTCGGCCGACCTCGGTTTCCCGTACGAGTCCGAACGCCTCGGCACCGGCGACGAGAGCGCCGGCGGCGAGTCCGCGGCGTCGCTGGGGCTGGAGTCACGGACGTTCGACCCCGAGACCGGATCCGCGCTCGACCGGGTCGCGGCCGCGGCGCCGCCGACACTCGTCAACGCGATCGCGTACGTCCGTCCGCGCTGGGTCGGGCTCGCCGAGGGCGCGGCGATCCTCGCGCTGCTCGTGTCGATTCCCGCGCTCGCGTGGAGCGAATACCGCCGCCTCGGCGTCTCTGCGTCGCTTCGGTGGCCCCTCACGTTCGAGCGCAAATGACGGGACGGATCGTCGCGATCGCCGCACACGGCGGGTTCGACGCGCTTCCGCTCGACGCCCGCGACCGTCCGTGGCTCGCGCTGGCGCTGTTGCCCGCGTGCGTCGCCGTCGCGGTCTACCTCGCGACGAACCCGTACCCGGCGTACGGAGCCGGCCTGTACGCGCAGATCGCCGCCGAGATCGCCGCGAACGGCTACCGGCCGCCGGCGACGATCCCCGGCTACACCGCCGAGGGCGTCCCGTTCGCGTACCCGCCGCTGCAGTTCTACGCGTTCGCGCTCCTGTTGGATCTGGGCGTCGACCCCGTCACCGTCGCCCGATTCCTCCCGAGCGTCGCGGTCGTCGCCGTCGCCGTCCCCGTGTACCTCCTCGGACGCGACGTCACGGGGTCGCGGCCGGCGGGCGCCGCGGCGGCGACACTCGTCGCCGTGAACCCGCAGATCCTGGAGTGGCACGTCTCCGCCGGCGGCGTCGTGCGCGCGTTCGCCTTCCTGTACGCGCTCGCATCGATCTACGCGGGGTACCGGGCGTACACGACGGGCTCGCGCCGAGCGCTCGTCGCCGGGGCGGTCCTGTTCGGACTGACCGCGTTGTCGCATCCAACCTACACGCTGTTCGTCGTCGCGAGCTACGTCGTCCTGTGGGTCACGCTCGACCCGTCGCCCGTGGGGTTCGTCCGCGGGCTGGCCGTCGGGCTTGGCGGGACGGCGATCGCGGCGCCGTGGCTGGCGTGGGCGGTCGCCACCCACGGCCCCACGGTGTTCGCCGCCGCCGCGGGCACCCACGGGGGCGTCGGCGGCGGCGCGGCGCTGCTGGCCGGGGAGCTATCCCCGTTCACGTTGGTCCCGCTCGCCGCGGCCGCGTACCTCCTCGCCCGCGGCGACCGGCTGCTTCCGACGTGGATCGTCGTCGCGGAGCTGCTGTTCAAACAGCCGCGGTTCGCCTACGCCGCCGGCGCCGTCGCGCTCGCGGCGGTCGCCGTCGACCTCGCGGGTCGCCTCCCGGAGCGGTCGCTCGGGGACTCGCTCCCGTCATCTCCGTGGCCGTCGGGTCTCGTGTCCGGGCGGGAGGGGCCGTCCGGTCGCACGGGGGCTCGCGCCGCGCTCGCGGCGGCGCTGCTCGTCGCCACCGCGGCCGTCGGCGGGGCCGCGCTCGCGGCGGAGATGACGGCCGCGAGCGACCCGTCGACCCCGGAGTTCCTCGACGGCGACGACCGCGAGGCGATGGCGTGGATCGCGAGCGAGACGCCGCCCGACGCGACGTTCGTCGCCGTCGGCGACGCCGCCGAGTGGCTCCCCGCGTTGACCGATCGCACGCTGCTCGTCGGGCCGTGGGGGGTGGAGTGGCGCGACGCAGGGGAGTACGAGCGCCACCTGTCGGCGTTCGAGACGCTATCGACGTGTCGAAGCGCCGGCTGCGTCGAGTCGAGCGCGGCGAGCGTCGGCGCGGTCCCGACGCACGTGTACCTCCCGAAGGGGCAGTACACCGTCCGCGGGGAGTCGACGGTCACCTTCGGCACGCTCGACCGGTCGTTCGCGGCCGCCGACGGCTGGACGCGCGTCCACGAGAACGACGGCGTCGTGGTCTATCGCTCGACGAGGACGACGGCGGACTGACCGCGCCGACGGTCGCCGCCCGCGGCGATCGGCGCGGGTGAACAGCTCCCTGACGCGGACCGACTCCGTCGTCCCGTCCCGTCCTGTCCCGGATGCGGACTGTCGTCCGGCTCGGCCGGTCACGCGTAGCCCGCGAGCGGCGCCGCGAGCGCGGCCGCCCACGCGATCGCGCCCGCCGCGGCTGTACGGCGGTCTCCGCGGGCGATCCCGAGCGCGAACAGCCCGAGCGCACAACACAGCGCGAGTCGGTGTACCCCCAGCCGGATCGGCACCTCCCTGACCCCGACGCCGACGAGGTCGAGCACGACGCCCGTCCCGAGCCCGCCACCCACGAGCAGCGCCGTCCGCTCGGGCGGCCGACCCGACGCGAGCCACGTCACGAGCGCCGGGGGCCCGAAGGCGAGCACCGGGTACAGCCCGGCGGCGAAGACCCGCGGATCGGCGGCGGGGACGGCGCTCTCGACGGTCAGCCCGAGCGACCGGACGCCGAGCAACACGCCCGCGAGCGCGATCGGGAGGGCGACGTCGGCGGGCGACCACCCCTCGCCGAGCCACTCGCGGCTGTGGCTCACCGCGACCGCGCCGACGAGCGCGACGGGGGCGGCGAACTCGATGGTCGTCGTCCAGCCGTCGCTCCCGCCGCCGGGGAGGCCGTGGTACTCTCGGGCGACGTTCGCGACGAACGGCTCGTCGCGCAGATCGCGCTCGATGAACTGCGCCCCGGGGCGGATCCCGGTCACGGTGTGCCGAAGTCGAAACCAGTCCCAGTACTCGGCGTGTGCTTGGATCGCGCTCCAGTTCCCCGACGGGGCCGGGTACACCCGGACGTGGACGCGGCGCCCGAGGTACGCGCCGGTGCCCAACTGGTAGTTCGCGTCGACCCACGTCCCCGTGGCGTTTCGGTCCGGCGCGACGTACGTGTACCGGGCGGCGCCGCGCGCCGGTCGCCACGGCGACGACTCCGCCGCGAGCGCGTCGTCGCCCTCGACCGCCGTCCAGTTCCCCTCGGACCGGTCCGTGAGCGCGGTTCTCAGCGTTCCGGGATCCGCCCGGACGACGACGTTGATCGCGAGGGTCCGCCCCTCGATGGACCGGGTCCGACTGGTGTAGGGCCAGAGGAGGTTCCCGGTCCCCTGCGGCGCGTACATGTGCTCGGCCGTCGGGTCCCGTCCCGTCCCGGGCGTCGACGGGTCGACCGCGACGCTGGCCAGGAGGGCGAGCACGACGACGCCCACGAGCGCGATCAGCCTGACCCGCATCACACTGACGGTCGCTACCGGGCCCGAGACTATACGTGTAGGGGAGAGGTCGCCGGCGTCCGGTCGTGAACCGGTCCCGGGTGCCGGGGCGTTCCGTGTCGGTCCGTTACTCGTCGTCGACGACGCCGGTGACCATCACCGGGCGGCCGCCGTTGAGGATGACCGTCTGGGTCACCGAACCGAACAGCGCCTTGCCCGCCGGCGAGCGCTTGCGTCCGCCGACGACGATCAGGTCGGCGTCCGCCTCCTCGCTCACCTCGATGATCGCGTCCGCCGGGTCGCCGCTGGACTCGGTCACGTCGACGGTGATGCCCGCGTCCTCGAGGACCTTCTGCGCCTCACGAACCGACGCGACCTGGGTCGCGGAGGCGCCGCTGGGGTTGTCCTGGAAGACGTGGACGATCGTGACCTCGGTGTCGCTCCCGTCACCCGGCAGTTTCGCGATCTCCTTCGCGGCGGCGCGCGCGTGCTCCTCCTCCTCGTCGACGCCGAGTACCACGTGATACATACATCGCACCACTCCCGGGCGGGGATTAGTCCTTTCGCCGTCGGCGACGTTCCGGGTCGTGACTTCCGGTCCCCGTCCTCACAGCTCGGGTGCGACGCCTCACTCGTCGATCGCGTCCGGGTCGTCGATCCGGCGGGAGACGTACACCACGAGCGCGAGCGGGATCCCGAGCACCGTCGCGAGCGTGACGGCGCCGTACACGCCGAACCCGAGCGCCGTCGGCGGCAGGGGGATCACCCCGTACAGCGCGGGCGCGCTGAGGCCGTCGACGAACGTGGCGACGAGCACGCCGGCGCCGCCGCCGACGGCCGTGAGGATCAGATACAGCGCGATCACGACCCGTCGACCGCCGAACCGCCTGCCTCCGTCCCGGTCGCTCCGGTCCGCGTCGTCCCGGGAGGCGGTCACTGCAACACGAGGATCAGGCCGGTCGCGAACATGAGCAGGGCGATGCCGCCGAGCACGAGTCCGAGGAGGTCCTTGTCGCTCATACTCCCGTTCGGGGCCGCGCGACCAAAAGCCCCGTCGTCACGGACGCGCCGCTGGTCGCGATGGAACCCGGTCGAAAACCTGCGAGAACTCGACGAAACTCGGGGACAGCCGCGTTACTCCGCCGTGTCGTCCTCGATCTCCTGCCCGCCGTCGGCCGTCACGTCCTCGCCGCCGTCGGTGGCCGCCAGCGAGGTCTCGCGCTTGGCCTCGAACCAGTCCCACTCGGCGGTGTTGAGGTCCGTCTCGTCGAGGCGCCACGGGTCGCCCGACTGGACGCGCGGTCCCTCAATCCAGGAGACGGCGACGTTGTAGATCCAGATGATGCCGCCGACGAGCAGGAGGAACGCCCCCAGCGACGCGATCTGGTGGAGCGTCGCGAACTGCGGGAGGTAGGTGGCGTACCGGCGCGGCATGCCGCCGTAGCCGAGCAGCACCATCGCGAAGAACGTGACGTTGGTGCCGATCATCCACAGCCAGAAGTGCGCCTTCGCGAGCCGGCGCTGGTACCAGCGGCCGGTGACGAGCGGGAACCAGTAGTAGATACCCGCCATCCCCGCGAAGGTGATGGCGCCCATCACGATGTAGTGGAAGTGCCCGACGACGTAGTAGGTGTCGTGGAGCACGAGGTCGACGGGGATCGACGCGAGGAACACGCCGGTCACGCCGCCGATGATGAAGTTGCTCACGAAGCCGATACAGAACAGCATCGGCGTCGTGAGGCGGAGCTTCCCGTTCCACATCGTCGTGATCCAGTTGAACGTCTTCACCGCGGACGGTATCGCGATGGCCAACGAGACGGCCATGAACGAGGCGCGAAGCCGCGGGTCGATCCCCGTCGCGAACATGTGGTGTGCCCACACGCCGAACGAGAGCACGCCGATCGCGAGCGTGGAGTAGACGACGAACTTGAACCCGAACAGCTTCCGGCCGGAGAAGCGCGGGAGCACGTAGCTCACGATCCCCATCGGCGGGAGCACGAGGATGTACACCTCGGGATGGCCGAAGAACCAGAACAGGTGCTGCCACAGGATCGGACCGCCGCCCTCGACGGCGAAGAACGTCGTCGCGAAGTTGCGGTCGAGCAGGAGCATCACCAGCGCGCTGCCCAGCAGCGGGAACGCGAAGAGGATGAGCCCCGACTGCGTCAGGATCGTCCACGAGAAGATGTCGAGGTTGGCCCAGGTGACCTCCTCGGCGCGCTCGGTGAAGATGGTCGCGATGAAGTTGATCGCCCCCATCGTCGCCGAGACGCCGGTGAGGTGCAGGCCGAGCAGCATCAGGTCGACCCCGACGTTCATCTGATTGCCGTTGCCGACGCCCGCCGACAGCGGCGTGTACATCGTCCAGGCGGTCTGGGCGGGGATGACGTCCGGCAGCGGGAAGAAGCCGGCCCAGATGAGGAGCGCACCCGGCGGCAGCAGCCAGAACGCGATGGCGTTGATGCGCGGGAACGCCATGTCGTCGGCGCCGATGACCAGCGGGATGAGATAGTTCGAGAACGCCGCGATGATCGGCGTTCCGAACAGGAACAGCATGGTGATGCCGTGGCTGGTGAGCAGCGAGTTGTAGAACGTCGCCGAACCCAGCACCGCCGTCTCCGGGGTGGTGAGCTCCGCGCGCATCAGCATCACCATCAGCCCGCCGACGACGAACGCGACCGTCGCGTACGCGCCGTACAGCAGTCCGATGTCCTTGTGGTCGACCGTCGTGAACCAGCGGATGAGCCCTGCGGGCTTCTCCGAGTGCCCGTAGCCGGACTCACCGACTGCGCCGCCGCCGGCACCCAGGGGCGTGTACGACCGCCAGTCCTCGACCCGAGCGAGGAAGGCGGCCACACCCAGGAGGAACGCCCCCATGAGCACCGTCAGCAGTAGTTGGCCGGTAATCTCCATGGACACGCATCAGCGTCGAATACACAAGAAAGATTCGGGTCGCCCCCGGCCGCAGCCCCTCGGTTCCGGGGCCGTTCGGAGGTCAGATTCGACTACTTCTCGTCGGCGTCGACTTCCCCGTCCTCATCGGCGTCGCTCTCGTCGCTCTCGTCGCTCTCGTCGTCAGCGTCAACGTCGCTCTCGTCGTCGTTGTCGTCGTTGTCGTCGGCGTCCGGGTCGACTTCACTCTCGTCCTCGTCGGCGTCACCGCCGTAGGGGTCCTCGACGTCGGTCTCCCCGGCCGCCTCCGCCTCGATCGCCTCCTCGACCTCGTGTTTCTCCGGGGAGCCCTCTATCGTCGCCTGCCCCTGGAAGAACACCTTCGAGCGCTTCTCGTCGCCCGCGATGGCCTTCCCGGAGACGTACGTCAGGATGGCCAGCGCGACCAACGGGAACGCCAACAGCCCCATCTGGAGCACGCGGCCGTAGAAGTCCAGTCCGCCGAACGGGTCGATGAGGACGAACGCCGCGACGAAGAACAGGATGATGCCCAGCGGGATGACGTTGACCGTCAGATCCAGCAGGGTGTCCCTGTCGAAGATCTCTGCCATGCGCGGAACGTACACCGTCGCGACCTAATACCTTGCCCATTTCCGCGCTCGCGGGGGCCCGATCGTCCCGTTCCGTCGGACCGTTCCCCGGTCACGCCGCCGGATCGCTCGCGGACACGCACGCGTTCACGGACCCACACGCGCTCACAGACCCGGCTCGGCGTCACGCGCGAACAGATCGCCGCCGACACCGGCGACCAGCAGCAACACGCCGGTGCCGATCAGCGAGTACGCCCGGATCAGCAGGTCGGACGCGGTCGCCGTGTCCGCGTACCACAGCGCCAGCCCTCCGGCGATGACGAACACCGACACCCCGGCGAGTCCGCGCCACGCAGAGGAGACGTACTCGTTCTCGCGGAGGATCCCGGCGATCGACCCGCAGAACAGGAGCAGGCCGCCCACGGCCAGCGGGACCAGGCCGAACAGGATCCCGATCTCGGCGATCGGGATCCCCAGCGCGACGAACAGCGGCCACGGGCTGACCATCCGGTACTCCTCGCTCACTCCCGGATTCTCGTCCATACGCTACCGACGGGCCTGCGGGTCCAAAGCCTGTCGGTCGCCCGCGACGGCCCCGCTCAGGGGATGGTGACGCCGTGGCGGGCGAGGAACTCCGACACGGCCTTGATCTCGACGGGACTGCCGATGATCCGGCACTGGTCGTCCGTCGTGAACACCGAGACGGTGAACTCCGACTCGATCGTCGATCTGATCCCGTCCAGCTCCCGCTTCGGGAGAACGATCTGCGTGCTGTCTCGGAGGCTGGAGGGGTCCGGCATGCCGTCCTCGAAGCGGTGTCGCGCCCGCCGCGACATAGTGGTATCGAAGTCCGTGTCGCGGGCGGGACGGGCTCACGTGGTGGGATCTCCCTCCCCCGTTCGCTCGCCTGCACCGCCCGTTAGGCCGTTCGGCCGGCGACCGTCCGCGAACGGCGATATCCGGTCGCCGCGCGTCCGTGGAGGGGTGCTGTCCCTGGAAGGGAAGCGTTTAGGCTCGCGGACGGCCCATCTGCTAGCGATGGGACTGGAGGACGAGATCGAGGAACTCCGCGAGGAGATCGCCGAAACCCCGTACAACAAGTCCACCGAGGCCCACATCGGGCGGCTGAAGTCGAAGCTCGCCCAGAAGAAGGAGAAGCTGGAGAACCAGTCCTCCTCCGGCGGCGGCCACGGGTACGCCGTCGAGAAGACCGGCGACGCGACGGTCGCGCTCGTCGGCTTCCCCTCCGTCGGCAAGTCCACGCTGATCAACGCGCTCACCAACGCCGACAGCGAGATCGGCGAGTACGAGTTCACCACGCTGAACGTGAACCCCGGGATGCTGAAGTACCGCGGCGCGAACATTCAGATCCTCGACGTGCCGGGGCTGATCGAGGGAGCCGCCGGCGGTCGCGGCGGCGGCAAGGAGGTGCTGTCGGTCGTCCGCACCGCCGACCTCGTCGTGTTCATGCTCTCGGTGTTCGAGATCGACCAGTACGAGCGCCTCCGCCACGAGCTGTACGAGAACAAGGTCCGCCTCGACACCGAGCCGCCGAACATCTCCGTCCGGAAGACGCACAAGGACGGCATCCAGGTGACGATGCGTGACACCGTCTCGCTGGACGAGGGGACGGTGAAGGACGTCCTCCGCGCGCACGGGTTCGTCAACGCCGACGTGACGATCCCGCACGACCTCACGATCGACGAGCTCATCGACGGCGTGATGGACAACCGCGAGTACCTCCCCTCCATCGTCGCGGTGAACAAGGCCGACCTCATCGACGAGGACTACCTCCCGACGGTCAACGAGGACCTCCGCGAGCACGGCATCGACCCCGACGACGCGATCTTCATCTCCGCGGAGGAGGAGCGAGGCCTCGACGTGCTGCGGGAGCGGATCTTCGACGCGCTCGGCCTCATCCGGATCTACATGGACAAGCCGGGCCGCGGCGTCGACCGGGAGGAGCCGCTCGTGCTCCGCGAGGGCGACACCGTCGGCGACGCCTGCGAGAAGCTCGGCGGGAGCTTCGACGAGCGGTTCAAGTTCGCGCGCGTCTCCGGCGACTCCGCCAAACACGACGACCAGCAGGTCGGGCAGGGCCACGAGCTCGCCGACGAGGACGTGCTCCGGATCGTCGCCCGCAAGTAGCGTGACCGACACGGTCCTCCGGCCACCGCGACCGACTCCGTGGCGCGTCCTCGCGGCAGTTCTCGCCTGTGGGCTCGTCCCGTGGTCGGTCCAGACGTTCGCCGACGGCGGCGTCCCCTTCCTCCGGTTCGCGTGGGGCGGGCTCTCGTTCGCGCCGGTCCTGTACGCCCGAACGCTCCCCGAGTACCTCGCGCTGTCGGGGTCGCCGCTGCTGGTTCCGTGGATCGTCGCCGCGGCGTGTTGGGTCCTCGCGGTCGCGTCGGCGTCGTTGGCATTCGTCGGCCGCGAGGACCCACGCGTCACCGCCGGACTGCTCGTGCTCGCGGGCGCGGTGAACGCCTCCGTCGCCGTCCGCTTCGGCCTCCAGCCGGTGCGGACGGGCTACCCCGTCGGGACGCTCGCGCTGTGGGCGGTCGCGGCGTGGCGCTACCGGGCGTCGGCGCGGGAGTAGGGACCGGTCGGCCCCCGCCGCGGCTCGCGGGGCTCACGAGCGATCCACCTCGAACACCGCGACGTGGGTGAGCAGCCGGTCCGTCCCCGCGAGCGCTCGCCGTGCCCGATCGTCGAGGTCGGACACGTCCGCCTCGACCGGGTCGAGGGTCGAGGCCCAGTCCGCGAGCAGGTCGTCGACCACCGTGCGGGCCGCCGAGGGGAGCGGGTCGAGGTGGAGCGTCGGCGCGTCGCTCGACGCCCCCTCGGTCGGCGTCACACTCGCGACGTACCACACTTCCTCCGAGAAGAACGCGGCGTCCGTCTGCCGGCGCTCGTACCCCCGATACACCGTCCCCTCGCGCCGGACGTAGCCGTCGACGAACTCCGTGCGAGCCCACGTTCCCAGCGGCGTCTGCGGCTCGACGGTCGCGCGACCGCCCCGGATGGCTTCGACCGCGAGCGATCGGCGGTCGTTCGGGAGGGCATCGACGTCGACGACATCCACGTCCCTCGGCGGGTCATCGACGGCGGTCGCGCCGAGGAGCCAGTCGTACAGGAGGCCGCCGTCGACCGCGAGCTCGTACGCGCCGTCGTCGACCCCGTCGCCCGCGAGCGTGACAGTGCGCTCTCCCGGGAGGAGCGGAGGCCGCCCGGTCAGCAGGATCGAATCGGTCGCCCGAACCCGGTCGCCCGTTGTCGCGCCGCGTTCGAGGAGCGATGCGAGCGGGCCGGAATGAACCCGGACGGGCCCGTCAGCCGGGAACCCGTCGGCGACGGCGAGCCGGAGGGTGTCGGCGGCGCGAGCGTTGTCGCCGTCCGGTTCGCCACTCGGATCGGTCTCAGTCGCCCCCGTCGCCGACGGATCTCCGTCCGGTGACTCGGTCGGCGCGTCCCCGAGACAGCCAGTCGCGGCGGTCGATCCGAGGCCGCCGAGGGCGACGAGGAGGGATCTTCGTCGTGGGGACATCATGTCGGGCGTGTCTCGGGTCCGCCGGAATGTGTTTTGTGGAGAACACGACGGAACGGCTCACGGTCCCGACGCGTCGTCTGCCCCGACCCTGTGAGAATCAGTCGTGACATTCGGCGCCGAAGCGTTATCCCTGCCCGCCCGGCTCCCTCAGATCGAATGGAGTCCGACGCGCTCGTGTGTTTCCAGCAGACTCGCCGAGGAACCGGCGAGCGGTGGTACAAGGTGTACCGCGTCGGCGTCGACTCCCCCGACGACTTCGTCGACCGCATGGGGGAGTACGTCCGCCGGACGCACTTCGACGGTCCGGTCACGGCGCCCCACTGGTTCGACACGGCCGACGGGCCCGAGGAGAAGTGCCGCCTCGCGGAGCTGGGCGAGACGCTCGTCCCGTTCACGACGCCGGACGTGTTCGTTGTCACCCACAAGGGGGTCCGACCGCTGCTGGTCGTGCCGATGGCGATCGAGATCGTGCCCGTCCTCGCGGGCGGGCTCCGAACCCGGGAGTACGCCGCGAGCGACTGCGACACCGACGGCTCGGATCCGACGCTGGCCCCGGAGTCGGATGCGACGCCGAAACGCGTCCTCGACGCCGACGCGTTCGAGCCGCCGTTGTCCGGTGAGGCGGCCGCCGGCGGTCGGATCGAGTGGTTCCACCTGTTCGCGCTGCAGGCCGCCTATCGGCTGGCAGTCGGTCCCCGGTCGGGCGTTGTCGACACGGATGGCGAGCACCCGACGATGCGCGTCCGCGACGGCGACGGCGTGCTGTGTCTGGATCTGCTCGACACCGGCGCGCTCAAGCGCATCGACCGGGACCTGCTGTTCCTCGACTACGCGCCCCCCGAGGACGCCGAGCGCTCCCTGGAGGAATCGCTCACGGTCGCGCTGCGGGACACCGCCCGGCTCCGGTGGCGATACGCCAGTCACCTCTGGCACGCGCGCCACGGCGAGACGGACGAGTGGTTCGCCGCGATCGCGCGCAACGAGACCGAACCGGAGTACGCGGACGAGGTGGCGGCCACGCGCGGGGAGTTCCTCGAGGCGCTGGCCGACGAATACGGCGCGTCGCTGACGCCGTTCTCGACCGGCGTCGCGGGCGCGGCGCTCCGATACGAGACGGGCACGCGTGCGGACACCTTCTCGCTCACCGAGACGCCGTCGTTCACCCACGACTCGGCCGCCGACATCATGAGCCGGGTGGAACCGGGATACGTCCCGGAGAAACGCAAAAAGCGGTTCTGAGCAGGCGACCCGGGCCCTTGGTCGCGTGAGGACCCGTCGTGTGAGACTCGGTCCCTTCCCCCTCCGGTATCCTTTTCGAGCGCGCGGCCGGTATGTCGGGTATGGCGTACACGCTGGACCACGTGATGATGCGGATCGAGGACGAGGAGGAGTCCCTCGACTGGTACACCGAACACCTCGACTACGAGATCAAGGGGGAGATGGAGGGCGGCGACTTCACGAACTACTACCTCGGGCCGGAGGACGTGCACGAGGACGGCGCCCTGCTGGAGCTCACCTACAACCACGGCGACCACACCTACGAGATGGGCGACGCGTGGGGGCATATCGCCGTCCGCGTCGAGGACGTCGAGGAGGCGTACTACGAGCTGATGGACGAGGGAGTCGAGGACTACCGCCCGCCCGAGGAGAACCCGGGCTACGCGTTCGTGAAGGACCCCGACGGCCACGAGATCGAGATCGTCGAGCGCGACCACGGCGCGCGCTGGTCGATCGACCACACGATGATCCGCGTCGAGGACGCCACCGAGGCGCTCGGCTACTGGACGCGCACGTTCGAGTACGAACACACCGGTCGCTGGGAGGCCGACACGTTCGCGAACTACTTCATGAAGCCCGAGGACGCCGCCGAGGAGGCGATGGCGATCGAGCTCACCTACAACTACGACGGCCGGAGCTACACGATGGGTGACGCGTGGGGTCACGTGTGCGTGCGCGCGGACGACTTGGTAGACGACTGGGAGACCCTGATGACGCGCGAGACCGAGGACTACCGCGACCCCGAGTCGTGCGACTACACCTACGGGTTCACGAAGGACCCCGACGGCCACGAGATCGAACTGCTGGAGCGGTAGGACGCGGCCATCGACCGCCACGGTTCGGCGCCTGCGCCCACCTCCGAACCAATTAAGTCAAACTACTGACCTTCGTATGACGTGAACGAGAAGCGGTTCGTCGTCGCGCTGTTCGGGCTCGCGGTCGCGGTCGTCATCGGGACGCTCGCGTACCGGTTCATCGCAGCGTTCACCGTCTCGGTGTTCCTCTACTACTCGACGCGACGGTATCACCAGTTTCTGGCGCGATTTCGGCTTCCGCCACGGGTACGGGCTGGGGTCGTGCTCGCGTCGCTGGCGATCCCGCTGGTCCTGCTCATCAGCTACGCGGGCGTCCTGCTCGTCGTCGAGGCGCGACAGTTCGTCACCGACACCGCGCTGGTGAGCGCGGCGGCGTCGAACATCGCGTGGTTCGCCGCGATCGAGCGCATCCCCGAGTTCACGGTCCAGGGGATCTACGAGGCGTACCAGTCCGGCGACCTCGAACCGTTCGTCGAGTTCGCGACCGAGAACGCCTCGTTCCTCACGACGGTCGTCTCGGAGTTCGTGCTCAACCTGTTCGTCGTCACCATCGTCACCTACTACCTCCTCGTCGACGGCGACCGCATCAGCGACTGGCTGCTCCGGTTCGACGACGACGCCATCGTTCGCGAGTACCTCGAGGCCGTCGACCGCGAGCTGGAGGCGGTGCTGTTCGGGAACCTCCTGAACGTGGTCGCCATCTCGCTCATCGCGATCGCGACGTTCAGCGGGTACAACGCGCTCGTCCCCGCGGGCGTCCGCGTGCCGTACCCCGCGCTGGCGGGCGCGCTCACCGGGATCGCGAGCTTGGTTCCGATCGTCGGGATGAAGATCGTGTACCTCCCGGTGACCGCGGCGATGGCGATCCCGCCGCTGCTCGACGGCGCGTTCGCGGAGCTCGGATACGTCCTCGCGTTCCTCCTCGTCGCGGTCGTCGTCGTCGACACGGTCCCGGATCTGGTGCTTCGGCCGCTGTTGAGCGGCGACGAGACCCACGTCGGCCTGCTGATGCTCGCGTACACCCTCGGGCCGGTCGTGCTCGGCTTCTACGGGCTGTTCTTCGCGCCGATCGTGCTCGTGATCGGGCTCACGTTCGCGAACACCGCCCTGCCGCGGCTCCTCGGCGTCGACGACGCGCAGACGACGCTGGTCGGCTCCGACGACGACGGCGACGACCTCGGCCCCGACCCCGACGCGGACGGCGGGGTCGACGGCCTCGACGCGGGCTCGACGGGCGCGGACCCCACGCAGTGAGCCGGCGCCGACCCCATCGCCGGAGAACAAGACACTTGTCGCGTTCCCGTCGACACACGACCCGATGGTCTCCTCCGACCTCTCCCGCAGACGAGTCCTCCTCGCGGGCGCCGGCGCGCTGACGGCGCTCGCGGGCTGTAACGGCAGCGCGGACGGCGGCGACCGATCGACCTCGACGGAGCCGGCGCGGGGCCCGTCCGACCCCGGCTCGGTGCCGCCCCACCGGCGCCTCCGGGCCGCCACCGACGACCCGCTGGTGTGGCTCCCGGACGAGACGCGGACCGACGCCGACGGCGAGCCCCGCCGTCGCCGGCCGCGGTTCCTCACCTCCCGCGAGGAGGTCGAGCGGCTCCACTTCGCTGACGCCGACGGCGCCGACGCCGCCCGGTCGTTCCTCGAGGAGACGGCCTTCGACGCGGCGACCGTGTTCGTCCAGCGGCTCCCGGTGGGGGAGTGCTACAAGCTCCAGCTGTGTGGCGTCTCGTGGTCACAGACGGAGATCGACACGGAGTTCGGCCGGGTGCTCCGCGACGCGAGCGTCGCCTGCGAGGCGGAGGCGCGCGACTCGACGGCGTGGCTGATCCGCATCCCCGAGGCGCTCGACACCGACCGGATCACCGGGTACGGCTCGGGTGTCGGCGGCGGCTCGTGTGCCGAACGGGGGCGCCCACCAGAGCCCGAGCCGGATCCGCCGATCACCGCCGACGCGGTGCCCGCGAACGCGACGACCGAGCCCGCGAGCACGGAGGGCGACGATGCGTGAGCGCTCCGGGCGGACGCGGCGGGCGGTCCTGGCCGGCGCCGGCGCCGCGTTAGCGGGGTCGCTCGCGGGCTGCGGGGCGCTTCCCGGCGGCGACGACGAGTCGACGGTCTCCGGCGACGAGCTGGCGTCGGTCCTCGCCGAGTCGCCGCCCGCCGTCCCCGAGCGGCTCCCCGTCGCGATCGAGGCGTCGGCGGCGACCTCCCGGGCCGATGAGATCGACGCCTCGCTGGCGGCCGTGCCGGCCCCGCTCGACGCCACACAGGTGCCCAACGGCGCGATCCGCGAGCGCCTCGACCGGGCTCACGAGCGGGCGAACGAGGCGCTCGCGCGGGCGTCGGAGGCGTCGACGCCGTGGAGCCGCATGGGCCAGCTCCGGCGTGCCGGCAGCGAGGCCGCGTTCGTCGGCGGCGGCTGGGAGGCGGTCGACGCCGGCCGTGACCTCGGCGACGTGCGCGACGACGGCGCGGCGCTGCGCGCGGACCTGCGGGCGTTCCGCAGCGAATGGCACTACCGCGGGCGCGACGCGGTCGAGGCGGTCGTCGTCAACGACGCGATCGCGGGGCTGGTGCGCTCGTGTATCGCGGCGCTCAACGAGGTCCTGTCGGCACAGCCCGACGGGAACGCGACGGCGCTGGCGGTCGCGGAGGCCGACGAGGAACTGGCGACCGCACGCGGCGCGGTACAGGACGCCGCGCACGTCTTCGAGCGGCTGAACGCCGCCGACGGGGTCGCGTCCCGACGGGAGGCGCTCTCGGCGGCCGCGGACGCGCTGGTCTCGTCGGTCGCCGAGCGGCGGGACGCCGTGGGGATCGGACGGGGCGAGGAGCCCTCGGAACTCGACCGCGACGCGCTCCCGGCCGAGCGGGCGCTCCGGGACCTCCGGGAGGACCTGCGTCGCGACGAGCGTCCCGCCGAGGCGCGCGACGCCGGGGAGTTCCCGCGGGCGATCGTCGCGGCGCACGCGGCGCTGGCGCGGCTCGGCGCCGTCGAGCGGCTCCGCTCGCGGGTCGACGCCGGCGAGGTGATCGACGTCGCGTCCGCCGCCGACGTTCGCGCGATCCGGACGCGGGCGGTCGAGTCGGTGCGCTCGGCGCACGCGGACGGGCCGCACCCGCGGCTCGATCGCCTCCGACTACACCGGCTGGCGGCGACGCTGAGGTATCTCGACGACGAGCTGGCGCGGGTGGATGGAGGCAACGAGGTGTCGCTCGGGCGGTTCCGCTGGGAGCTGTCCGACTACGCGCGGGTCGCGGCGACCGCGCGGGCGGTCGGCGACGCCAGCGCCGCGGTGGCGCGGGCGCTGACCCGGGCCTGAGAACGGGACCGGCTTCGCCACTCTGACGCCAGCTCGCCGTCTTTAATGACCGCATCGAGCGCGCCGATATCGGCACGCCGGCGAACGGAGATCAGTACGCCATTATATCCGGGCACCCGTCTCACGCGACAGTGGACCGTTCGCTCGTCGTCGCGCTCGTCGTCGGTGTGCTCCAGGGGGTCTTCGAGTGGCTGCCGATCTCCAGCGAGGGCAACATCACGATCGCGCTGTCGGCGCTGGGTCGCTCGCCGGACACGGCAGTCGCGTTCGCGCTGTTCCTCCATTTCGGAACGGCGCTGTCCGCGACCGTCTACTACCGCGGGGAGCTGGCGTCGATCGCCGCGCGGGTTCCGCGGTGGCGCCCGGACGCGGCGTTCGAGGGCGACCAGGCGGTCGTCTCCTTTCTCGCCGTCGGGACGCTGGTCTCCGGCGTCGTCGGCATCGCCGCGTACGCGACCCTCGAGGAGGTCGTCTCGGCGCTCACCGGCGGCGCGGTCGTCGTCGGCATCGGCGTGCTCCTCGTACTCACGGGGGTCTTCCAGCGGATATCCTCGGGATTGGACGTGGACCCGCGGCGCGAGCCTGACGCGGGCGACGCCGTCCTCGTGGGCGTCGCGCAGGGGCTCGCGATCCTCCCCGGGATCTCCCGGTCGGGAATGACGACCGGGACCCTCCTTCTGCGGGGCCACGACGCGCCCGACGCGTTCCGGTACTCGTTCGTGCTCTCGATCCCGGCGGCGGTCGGCGGCGGACTGCTCGCGTATCTCGACACGGGTCTGGGTGCGGTGACGCCCCTCGCCGCGCTGGTGTCGCTCGCGGCCGCCTGCATCGTCGGGTACGCCACGATCGACGCGCTCGTTCGCGTCGTCGAACGGGTGTCCTTCTGGGCCGTGTGTCTCGGGCTGGGAGCCCTCGCCGTCGCCGGTGGAGTACTGGTCCTGTGAGCGTTCTGTCGTCGGACCTGTGTTGTTATCGAGTTCGGTAATTGGGTGGTTACTGGTAAGTACCCCTTCGAGATATTGTGAGGTAGCTCCGGACAGGGAGCGGACGACTACACAATGTTCGAGTTCATCACGGACGAGGAAGAACGCGGTCAGGTGGGTATCGGGACGCTCATCGTGTTCATCGCGATGGTGCTGGTGGCGGCGATCGCCGCCGGCGTCCTCATCAACACCGCGGGATTCCTTCAGAGCAAGTCGCAGGAAACGGGACAACAGAGCAGTAAGCAGGTCAGCGACCGCGTCCAAGAGGTCGCAACTGTCGGTAACGTCACGGATAGTGGTACTATCGACATCGTGAACGTGACGGTGACGCAGGCGCCCGGCGCCGGCGAGATCGACATCCAGAACGCGACCGTCACCTGGATCGGGCCGAGCGGAACCTACCAACTCACCTCGACCACGCAGAACTATTCAAGTACTGATATCCAAAACGCCTCGAATGTGTTCTCTTATTCCGTCGTGAAGGACTCTGACGGCAGTGAGAACGTCCTCAACGACGCGGACGACCGACTGAACCTCGTGTTCGACACGAGCACTTTCACTAACGAGCTCAACGAAGGCGAAGAGGTCACGGTGAAGGTCAACACGATGGCGGGTGCGACCACGAGCATCCGGTTCACCGTCCCCGAGTCGCTTGGGAACAAGGAAGCCGTCGAACTGTAACGTCGACGTTCCGTTTTTTCGGCTCTAGATCCTGACCGCGCAGCAACCGCTGACGGGTCACGCGTCGTCTCCGAAAAGCGGTCCGTGAGGACCGCTCCAATGTTCGAGTTCGCTGAGTCCGGACAGGGCTCAGCGTTTCGCTAATAGTTCGCTCGTCGGTCTAAATGTATCGACGAGTTTCCGACTGAGACTGGCTCGCCGGAGGCTACACTCAGTTGGGACGATCCGTGAGGGAAGTCGGACGAACCCGGACGTACCGCACGCGTCGTTCGATCAGGAACCAGACCGCTACCACCGCGCTCCCGAGCGTGTTCGCGAGGAGGTCGCCCCAACCGAAGTATCGGTTCGGGAGCGTCCCTTAGAGCAGTTCGATCCCGACACCGAGTGCGCCACCGACGACGAGAGCCGCTCGAACGACTGGACGGTCGGGATATCGGACGGTGGCGTACGCCAGCGCGAGCGCGAGCCCCCCGTAGGCGGCGAAGTGCAGGTGCTTGTCCCAGAACGGCGTCTGCGCCTGTGTCGGCGCCGACGGCGGCGCCGTGACCAGCGAGAAGTACACGATGCAGCCCAACACGCCCGCGACGCCGAGGTACCTGACCCACCGCGGGAGCAGCGGAAACCTGACCCGGCTCATGTCGACGCGTTCACCCTCACTGTCGAGCCGGTTCGGACCGCGGACTCGTTGACCGTGACGTTTCCGTTCCCAACACTGTACGTGCCGGGGTGGGCGACGCGGACCGTGTACGCACCGTTCGCGTTTGCCGTCGTCTGTCTGGTGTAGGCGAACCTCGCGCCCTCGACCTCGACGGTCGTCTCTACCGTCACAGTCGCGTTCGGCGTCGCGGTCCCGCGAAGCACAGCGCCCGGGACGAGCGTGAACACCTTATACGTCTCGTCGTCGCTCACGTACTGCAGTCGGTACCGCGCAACGCCTGCCGTCCCGTTCGCTCGCGAGCCGTGCTCACGATAGAGACGCGTCCCAAGTTGTGACTCGTTGCCGACGGTATCGGGCGTGACGACGACGTATCCCGCGCGGTCCCCGAGTCGGTCGTACCACCCGGCCGGATCCGTCGAGGCGACGAACGAGGCGTAGTTCGTGCGTGCGTACCCGTACGACCGGGACTCCCCGTTCACGAAGTAGTTGTAATGGCGGTTGTCCGGCCAGAAGCTGAACACGTAGCTTTGCGGGTACTCGAGGTCGTGTTCGGCGGCGTGGTCGCTCATCCACGACGCCGTCTCGTACTGTTCCTGGCTGTGGACGAGCTGTGCGTTCTTGAGCGGAACCTGTGCGGCGCCGAACGCGCCGAGGAGGACGAACAACGCCGCGACTGCGAAGACCGTCTGTCGGTCGGGCGTCCCGATATCCCGAACGGGATCGCCCCCGAAGGGCGTCGGCGGTCGCGCGACGTCGACGCGCTCCGCCAGATGGACGAACGCGAGGCCGCCGAAGACCGCGAGGAAGGGCCCGAGTTGCCCGACGAAGCGGACCTGCACCACCGCGAGCGCGAGGAAGTACCACGTGTAGACGACCGGCACGAGCCACCGGTCGTCCTCACGTAGGTGGTACGTCGCCCACAGGAGATACGGGACGCCAATGAACAGCAGCAAGCCGACAAGTAAGAGCCATCCGCCCGACTCCCCGAACAGCCCGGTCGTCTCGGCGATCGCGTCGGTGCGGACGAGGCGAGTATCAAAACTTCGCGTCACTCGCGCCCACTGCTCCGGCGCGAGCCTGCTGAACGCGAACGCGCCCGCGATCGCGCCGACGAGTGTGACCCCGGCCACCCCCGCCGCCGGCAGTTCGACGCGACGGGCGAGCGTGCCGGCCAGCACCACGCCGAGTCCACCGATCGTCAACAGGACCGGGGAGACGGCGACGAGCGTCGTGTGCCACCCGAACGACGAGTGTGCGACCCACACGACCCCTGCCGCGAGCGCGCTCGCGGCGACGAGCGGGCCGCCGCTGCGCAGCGGGTCGCGGTCCGTGTACACCGCGGCGATCGCGTCCGCGGCCACCAAGATTCCGAGCGGCACGACGAGGAGCGGGCCGGCGTCCCACGCGAGCGTCTGTCCGGCGACGCCGACCGCGACCGCGGCCGTCGCCGCGAGCGTCCGGACCGAGGCGAGCGGTTGCGCGTCGATCGCATCGCGGACGACGACCGTCGCGCCGAGCGCGGTGAGCAGCAGCCAGACGTAGTCGAACGCGTGGTGGTCGGCGAACCCCAGACTCGTCCGGAGGCCGTGGCCCGCGACGGTGCCCATGAACACGACCGCGGCGATCCCCACCCGGCGGTCGTCGGTCACCTCCACGGTGAGGCGATAGACGAGCACGCCGGTTACGAGAGCCGACACCACGGGGTACCACGCGAACACCTGTCCGGTGACGCCCGTGGATCCCCCGAGCAGCGAGGAAACGAACCACAGCGTCGCGACGAGCAGCGGTTCGCCCTTCGCGATCCCGCCCGGCACCGTCGTGAGCGTCGTCTCGGGGTCGGTGAGCATCCGTTCGACCCAGTAGCGGTAGAAGTAGGGGTCGTTCGCCGTGAGGACGACCTCCTCCTGGAAGACGGCCGGGAACGTCGTGATCCGGAGCGCGAAAACGACCGCCAACGCTCCGGCCAGCGCCGCGAGGACGCGCGGGTTCGGGAGGGACGGCAGCGAGACGTCGAGATCGCGGACCGGTTCGACGGTCTGCTCGGAGACCTCCCCGGCGAGTGCGCGGCGTGTCGCCGCGTGGTCGGCGACGACGTAGCCGTCGTCGGTCTTTGTGACGATACCGCGCGAGACGAGTTCGCCTAAGGCGCCGGAGTCGACGTCCACGTCGTCGAACGTCCAGGGCCCCTCCGGCTCAAGGACGGCGTCGATCGCGGGCTCGAGATCGGGCCGCTCGTCGAGGAGGTCGCTGACGTCGCGAGCGGTCACCATAGCGCCAGTCTGTGTCACTCGGGTAATGAAGCCGTCGTCTCGAAGGGCACGGCACGCACGGTGTGGCCGTGTGCGGTACGGCGTCGACCCGACCGGTCGCTACGAACGGCTCCCCCTCGGCGAACCGATCAGACCGATCGATCCGACTGACCACACGAATAGACAATAGCTATATAACGATATCTTTCGAACGAAGACTATAGCCTTCGAGAAATTCGACGAGTCCGGATCGGGCCGCGGCCGGCCGGCGGGAACCGACCCGATGATCTCGATCCGGAAGTCGGGGAGCATCGGCGTGAATCGAGCGGCACCCGAGGAGTTCTTCGGCGACAACGAGGGCGCCGTCCTGTACTTCGACGAGGACGCCAACCGGATCGGGATCGAGCCCGTCGCGGACGCGGACGCGGACGACGCGGCCTACACCGTCTCGGTGACCGACTCCGGCGGGACGATCGCGCCGAAGGCGTTCCTCGAAACGTACGACCTCGTCCGGACGTCACGACGCAGTACGACCCCGCGTGGGCCGACGACGACGAGCAGTCGCTGATCGCCGTGGACCTCGACGAGCCGAGCGGGACCTACGGGTCGCCCGACGAGGAATAGACCGGCGTCCGGTCGTCGCTCGCGCCTCTGGCGACTTCGGCGTCCGGCTTTAGTGGCCATGCTTCCATGTGGCTGCCGTGCCCTCCCTGCCGCGCCCGTCCGTGACGCGCCGCGATCGGCTCGTCGATCGTCGGCTGACGCCGACGGTCGTTCTCGCGGCGGTGTCGTTCGTGCCGGCGACCCGGCTCACGTCGCCGGGTGCGCTCGTCCCCGGTGTCCTGCTCGTGTGGTGTCTGTCCGGTGGCGCCGTCATCACCGGGGTCGTGCTCGCTCGTGGGGCGTCTCGGATACGCGAGCACCGGGGAACGCTCACGGTCCGTGCCGTGGCCGATCAGGTACCCACAACCGGGGTGGTGCTCCGCGGCGGTGAGACTGTCGTCGTTCTCTGTAACACGGTCGTCCTCGTCTGGCTGGCGACGGGCGTGGTCCGGGCCGTCGCGGGCGTCGGGACGCTGATCGTCGCGGTCGGGGTCGTGTTCGGGGCGGTCGGCGGAACGATCGTCTCGGTTGCCGTTATCCTCCGTGTCGTCGTCGAGTCGGTTGCCCTCAACGAGTGAACGTGGGTATCGGTTCGCCCCTCACGATCGCATGACATCCATTCCTCGCTGAATCGACATTCTTCACCGTCTATTGTACTGTGGCACGTCTCGCAGCTTGTACACACGGCAGAAACCAGTTGGGTGGCCGATCACAGTCGGTTGCGGTATTACCGGTCGGCTTCGCTATCGCGCGACTTGTCCGGTGGCTCCTGTCCGCTCTCGTCTTCGTGATCGGTGTTCTCGGATGGTTCCTCGTTCCCCGATCCGCGGCTGGATCGATCAGCGTGTCTGTCGGGCGGCTCCGGGGGTTCGAGTACCCGAACGAGGAGCTGCCCGGCACGGGTGTCTGCCGCTCGTTCGCCGAGCGCGACGAGTCGGTCGAGGGCCTGTTTGAGCGTGGACCCGCGCCAGTAGGGGAGCGTCCGCTCGATCGCCCAGTCGAGGAGTGCGATGATCGGTCCGACCGTCCACGTCTCCCGCAGGTCGATGACGATCACCTCCGGCTCGGGCTCCTTCGTGAGCCAGCGGTAGAAGAACGAGTGCCGCGTGAACTCGCCGACCCGCCGGGCGAACGCCGTGAGCGACGACGACCGCGCTGCGTTGCCGAGGTCGGCGACCGCGCTCCCGACGGCGGATCGTTCGACGATCCCCCGAACGCGCGTTCGTAACCTGGACGTCGTGTCCTCCTGTGACATCAGTCGGGCCCCTCGCGGTCGGCTGCGGGTTCGCCCCGTCGGCGGGTCGCGCCCGGCCGTCGGCTCGTCATCGGATCGAGACGATCGTCGCCCGCACGGTGATCGTTCCGAGGTCGAGCACGACCGTCGACCCCTGCTGGATCGTGCGACCCTTGAACCGGATCCCGGACGTGGTCTCGCGCACCTGCAGCGTGGCCGTGATCGTCACGTCGCGCAGCGTCGGGTGGTCGTACACGCCGAGGTCTCCCCGCTCACCCTCGAGGATGATCGTGGACGGCTCGACGCTCACGCGGTCGACGCGGGCGATCGTTTCGCCGTCGGAGCGTTCGCGCATCCCCCCATCGATCGCCTGTGCCATCGGCTCGCGGACCTCGCGCATGCTGAGCGTGACCGTCCGGTTGGCGAGCGCCCCGCGCTGGGTCGTCGCGCCGACGCGTTCGATCTCGCCGGTGACGCTGTAGGCGTCGGTCGCGAACGTCAGTCGGGAGCCCCGCCGGAGTTCGGTCGAGCCGAACTGGGGATCGTCGCCGGTCGAGACAGTCGACACTGAGAGCCCGAGGAACACCCGGGTCCTGTCCGGGTTGCTCGTGCTGTACTTGGCGACGTGTTCGACCGTCGCGATGTCCTGCGTTCCCACGGTCGTGGTGTCGCCTTCGGTGATGTCGTCGGCGACTTCCGTCGGCACGGTCTGGCTGATGAGGATCTCCGACTGTCCGCTTTCGAGTCCATCTCCGACCGAAAGCACCTGCCCGTCGACGGTGTACTGGGCCCCCGGCAGCGAGACGGTCTGCCCACGCCGGAGTTGGCTCCCGCCGAACCGGAGGGCGCCGTTCTGCCGATGGGCGCTGAGATTCGCGGTGAGATAGATGAGCCGCTGGCTCGCGTCCTCGGTGGGATACGCGCGAACTGTCTCGATCGTGGCAACTGTACGTCCCGCGAGTCGGATCTCGTCGCCCGCAGCGAGATCACGGGCGTCCTGCGTCGGCATCATGTCCCGAATGACAACCGGCGTGGTCGGTGTGTCCAGTGTGTCGCCGTTCCCGACTGCACGGATCTGCCCTTCGACCTGGTATAGTTGGGTCGCGATTTGTAGTGTCCGCCCCAAGCGTGGCGGGGCGCCGTCATAGCTGAAGCCGCCAGATTGCACACCCTGAATCTGTACCCGAAGAACTGCTCTCGTTTGGTCTCCTTGAGGCGTAAGGTGTACGTCTGTGATCGTGATCTGCTGGTTGCTTGCCGGGCTGTAGGTGTCACCTTCGTTGATCTCGTCGACCACGTACTGCGGGACAGTCCCGAGATCGAGGGTGGCGTTTCTGGTCGCGGTGTCCGGGCCCTGCGGTTCGGGATCGGGCTGTAGGACGAACGCCGCACCCGCGGCGACGACGGCGAGCACGAGGAGCACTGCGAGGGCGTCGACGACGTTGACGGCGCCGAAGAGGTTGCCCTCGTCGTCAATGAGATTCACTGGAGATCACCCGCTGGTCGCATTACTCACTCCCTATCGCATCTGGATCAAAACGCTTCCGGATCCCTCCGCATCCGTTCGGCGAGCGGCCCTCTCTCAGCGATGCGGCGAATGGGATGACTGCCTGTAGACCGCAGTTGTACGTCGCTGTAAACGCCGACAACCGAATCGGGCGTGTCACCCTGAATAACCTCCGAGGCTCAACGGGCGTTGAGGCGAACTAGCTTTTGTCCCCTACTGAGGCGGTGTTCGCCTTGACGCGTCCCGACCGAGCGTTCGTCTGCAACTACTCTCTTGGGAATCACGACGCTTCCGGTGTGTTGTGGACACATCCGCGACTGTGATAGTCGTCCGCAGTTGAGCGGTAGCAGCCCGTCGATAGTTGGCGACCCCGGAATCACTCCCCGGTGCAAATAGACGTCATTACACTCGAAATAGGGGCCGTCCTGAAGTCATCCAATTGTCGCCTTCCCTAGGATATAATCCTATACTAGCTACTAAGAAGCTTTGTCGTGTATATTTGGCTCATAAGGGAACACATCGGCCAGAGTCACTCGGTATTTTCCTTCCAATCTCCGCTGTCTGTGTGGACAGCAACCTGCTAACGGTCTCTGCGGGGGATCGGTTGACTACTTTGTCCGCAGCGACCAAGCCAAGTGCAGTAGAGCGCTGAACACACCGATATACGCGCAATCGCGGAGCAACGCAGCGTTTCGATAGCCCAACAGGTACCGCTGGAACCACATGAATCGCCTATATCGACCGATACCAACTGTTTGAGAGACTCTGTGGCGGTTGGGTTGTGACCGGTAAGGAGCCACCGCTGCATCGGCATTCAAAACCAAGGCCCCTGCTATCTGGCGATTTCGACGCAGTCATCCGATATCAGACCACCAACGGGAGTCACGACGACCACGGCTATGATCGAGTATCCGGCAGCTCAATCTGATATACTCTCGAATACCGACAGCACAGGCGATCTCCATCTCCAACGACAGATCCAAATACTGGCTGTAGCGGGCTTCACACGGCTGCTTGGGAATCGGCCATTCCTCACTACGAGTAGTTCTGCTAGCGCCGGTGACAACAGTACCCGTATCGACGTCGATTTCGACATGCTGCCGGCCTGTACCGGGAATATAAGCGGCGCAGCGACGGCGTTGATCCGCCGATTCGACAGCTTACCGTGGCGAGACAGCCGAATTCGGCACGAATAGGATTGAATCGGTCGAGTCACTACCTGAACGCCCGACAACCACCGTTTCTCGTGAAGCAGATCACCCGTCGGCATGACGTAGATCGAGATCCCGCAGCAGCGTTCCGGCCGTTCGTAACTCGGTGAACCCCGGCTCGTCGATGAGCCACTGACTCGGCGGCGGGTTCTCGTCATACGTTTTTGCCACGCGAGGCTCGCCGTCCGCGAGGCGGTTGAGCGCCGTCAACACCTCATGACCCACGGCGCCGGTTTTCACCACCCAGATGGCGGCTTCCGGCTCTGGCGCCGCAAGCGCGTCGTAATCCTCGGGGACAGCCCGATACCGGTCGTTGTTGGCCCGTTCGGCCTCCAGCGTCACGACGATCTTGCCCTCGGTATCCAGCCCGACCGCGTCGTACCGGCTGTCCCGGTGGATCTGCGACGAGCGCAACGTCGCCTACTCGTCACTGGAGGTGTATAGAGACGGCTCACACAACCCTGTCAAGGCGCTCAACGGAGTTCAGTCGGGCCACATCTGCGGCCGATGTAACAAGCGCGTTCAGACTAGCGATCTTGTACGAGCGTATCCCACCTACTACAACCGAGACGGGTGGACGCTCCGACGACTGTGGGTCAATGACTGCGTGGGGTCTGCTATCAAAGAAAGCATTGATGAATCTGATGAGGTAATCTTCAAAGCTGTATTTTGAGATCAACAGCTTGTTTCAATCAAAGTAAAAATCCACACGGCCTATTTAACATCGTAGCCTCCTCTTCCCAACCAGTAACTACTTTTGATACTATTCATATAACCCAATATGCCAAGTGATAGTCGCCCAAGTTCGGAAGAAAGAGTAGCATTAGCTTCTAAAGATTCACGCCCCGATAATCATATTGTTCTAACACGGCCGACAGGAGCGGCAAACGGAGGATATGCATATCACGAACCAAATGATGATCAGGAGCCGCTTTGTAATGCTGGTGGTCCAGATGCAACATTTGAGAAACTGACAATTAAAGAAGCACAAAATAAGAACAAATCACCGTGTGAGATGTGTGAAAGAATAGATAGAATATAATATCTTTGACTTATTTTCATATCCGTGATGGATCGGTCGTATATTCTGACGTGGCCGAGCAGGACGGCTAGGTGGGGCGGCCACACTAGCCTGCTGATGGAGCTGCTCATCTCGCTGGTGTACAACGGGCGAAAGAAACCGATAAAGAGGTCGTGTTTGCCATCGACGAGGCGCGATACTTGATGTAGGACGCGGCGACGCTGTCGTGCTTGGAGACGATCTTCCGGCATCACCACCATCACGACCTCTTTATCCCGCTGGTCACGCAGACGCTCGACGAGTTCTTCGAGCACGACACCGCCGAGATGATCCTTGATCAGTATGCGAGCAAACAGTTCCACAAGCTCGACGGGATGGACCCCGAATGGGCCGATGAGTTCGGCCTGAACTATCTTCAGATGCGGTACGTCCAGTCGGCAACCGTGGGTGACGAGGATACGGGCCACCTCCAGGCACTGTTCGGTGTCGACCGAGAGTGGGGCGGCCTGGAGGTCCGGGCGCTGCCGCGCGAGCATGCTGTCATCGGACATGACCCTGAACCACCGGGCGGACTGTTGGTTGACGACTTCGTGGAGGCCGTCTCGGACCGATCGATATTCAGGTGGGAATGGCCTCGGCTGTGCCGAACGTAACACTGGTTCGCAATCAATGGGTGTGCTGACGACCTGAGGACTGGGATAGCAAACATGTGAGAAGTGTGATCGCTCTTGATACGGTAGACAATGTATCTGCGCCGCACTCGAAACCATGATCGCCCTTTGATGAGGCTTGCACGTCTGAAGCCAATAAGCGGGGGCTGTCTTGAACTCTTATTTATAAATGCCCGGAACTTGGAATCATAGATTCTTTGATCCTGAAGTACGAATAACAACAGAACAATCAATAATGGGTCAAACTCAGCGGGTGCAGAGACAGCTGAACAGAGCAGATTAGGAAGTCAAGACAGTACCATTGTTCTTCACGAAACCGTTTGATGGAACTCACCGTGACTCTTGGTATAATCGTAGACTTGAACCCCCACAATCTGAAACAACCCGTTTAATTAACTACGGTCTGTGTAGACCGCATAACCAATGAGTGACGACAACAGACTCTTCGATTCACGACTTTCTCTCGTCAAATATCTCCCTGTATTGGGAGTGCTCCTGCTTCTGACGGAGCCAATTCCAGCGGGCTACATTCCAGACCGTGAGCTCGCACACTATTTCCAATCAGTCGCATTCCTACGTAATGGAGTTGAATCATATACATACATAACATTACGCGAAAGTGACGCTGCGCTCCACCTTTACTCGCTCCTCTCTGCGCCATTCGTGGCAATCGGATACGAAGCCGGTGGTCGACTGGTTAGTGTAATCGCCGCAGTTGCTGCAACGATCATCCTTGGGAAAACTGCACGCGACCTCTTTGGGCCAGTCGCTGGGATCGTCGGTCCACTATTATTGTGGGCTAACCCATTCTTCTTCCGATTTTCGTGGACCGTGATGCCTGAAGCACTAAGTATGGCTCTTACCGCCGTAGCCGTCTATGCCACAATCCAGTATACGGACACAGATAAACAGAAGTGGCTCGGAATCGCTGTACTCGCATTGGTTGCCGGTGTGAGCAATCATCTATGGGAAGCAGCGATCGTACTTCCCATTGTTGTCATTCTTGGTTACCACCGGGAATACCGATGGAGCAGTGTATTTGTGATTGTAACCACTGTATCTGTGGTCGCTGTTTACTTATTGACCGAACTTCAGCCCAACCCGGCATCACCCTCTCACTATGCGGTCGTTGAGACAGGATTCAGTATATTCTTTACCACTGGTTTCTGGTTACGGTTTCTCACACGGCCATTTTCACCATTCTATCTTGGGCATAGTTCTTTGTTTTATCCAGGATTAGTCCTTGGTGCATACTTTTTCTACCGACTTGTGACAAATCGTAGTATAGGAAAATTGATAGGTAAGGAGTACGCGGACATCGTCGTTTTGTCATGGCTGGCGGCGGGTGCGGCGATTCCGTTCGGACTTCCTGGTGGACTCAACCATCAGTATTATCTCTGGGGGTTGGTCCTCCCCGTAACACTCGCACTCAGTGGGATTCTTGAGCTTGTGTATCAGAACGCGAGAATGTATAATTATCAACAGACTGCGCAACGTGCTGTACACCTACTTCTGGCGGTTCTTGTAATGACGGCACTGCTGAACGCCGCAGTCTTTGAGGCCGGGATTGGCATTAACGGGTCTGCGTCTACCGCTGCACCCGTATTTGATCTTCGCGGTGAAGCAGATCAACGGTTCGCTAGTGACCCAATCACTGGGAAGGAAGCTGTCGAGACTGGATACGCTCTACGCAATTACCAGATCCAGAGAGTAAACGAAATTGTTTTTGTAAATAGTGGTACTGAATTGTCATATATAACAATATACCGAGTGATCACATACAGTAACTTGGAGGTCCGTGGTGTATGGAAGCCATCACTTGATCGGAATGCTACTACTGGACCGCGATATATTACTGGATCACCAGAGGGCCTACAGTGTACTGTGATTATTATGGGGCAATCTGACGGCTCACTTGATATCAAAAGATGCAATCATAGGTAGAACACAACAATTAAAAAAATAAAATATTCTATTGTTGGCATATTATTTGATTTTTCTCAATCCAATAAACACTATCATATAATGTATGCTAGTTTGTCTTTCACCTAAGAAGAAGTGGATATCTGCCTCAGCGGCCTGAGGTGGTTCGGTTACTTTGCGCTTCATACGGACAAACTGCAAAGCCAAAAATCAACGCGGTGAGAACAGAATTGAAACTGATACCAAATAGTGAGAAACCAGCAAATGTCTGCATGATTGCGACCACAACAGCGACGATCCCTAGTGTAACGACCTCTGGGGGAACGGCCTTCCGAATCGAATCGGAAATTGCGACGATTGTGAAATATACATAGGCTGTTCCGCCGATAGCACCCGTGGTGAGGTACATACGGAGATAAGAGTTGTGTGGGGTGTGCCCATGCCACTCTTCGCCTACGAACGGACGAATGAACCCTGCCCTACTCCCCGGACCGAAGCCAAAGATAGGCCGCGTAGAAAGGGCCTCAATCGTCCCCCTCCAGAGGGGAGTTCTCCCTCTCAGACCAAGAGATGAGATCACTTGGGGAAAAGGAAGGATGTCGGTGACCAGCCCGGTAAATATCCCTAACCCAATAACGCCGAGTACCGCCGTTAATCGGCTGAATTGAACACTATGGGTGCGCCAGATAACCAACAACGATGTTCCTGCTGTAACGGCTAAAAGTGCCGCTCTGCTCCCGCTGAGGAATACACCTAAGGAATTTATTGTGAAGAGTAATAACATGAAAATATTTTTACGTCGGTATAGCTCTGCCATCGAGCAGATCGTCCCAACCGAGGTGAGTAACCCCATGACGTTCGGATTGTTCGTTACACTCTGGACTGGGTGGAGAGTTCCATTTGGTAAGAATTGTGGTTCAAATGGAAGTTTCCATGGCCAAGCTTTGATAGTAACACCAAGAGCGGAGTAATCACCGAAGATCGCCGTTGGAAGACCGATCGCAACAATGACTGCACTAAACCCTGATGCTACACGTATGAACTCTCCTCGTGAAAAATAATTTGGCAAAACGTACAAACTGATTATAGCGAAGACTACGAAGGTCACAGAACGAAGTGTAACTATGAGAATATTCTGCCCATCAATTGCTGAAATAAAAATATGCATAATATAAACTGCAATGATAACTAGAATAGGATAAGACGGTCTTCTATGACTCATCAGTTTAGTATCAGTTGTTATGAACACCCATCCAAGGATCAGTATGTAAATGAGCACTGTGAGTATGTATGCGTGCCTCTGTTGAATGAGATACGAGCGCGTCAACAGTGATACAAACATCAATATTGCTAGAAGAGCAGTACGTCTCATTACGAATCGCACCGCTCGCTACAAGTAAAAATAATCCGACTTGAAATGAGACTCCACCATATGAGCTGGAACGCCGAGCTTTGGGTTACGAAAGACATTTATCCCAATCAACTCCGCTTGCTATCGAATGGTTGAATCTCGCCAGATGTTTCTCCACGATGTGTTCTACTCTTTTCTGCCGTTTGCGGTTAGCAAACTCCGCGGTGTCCTCGTTATTCCGATTCTGACGAAACTCTTCGGCCCCTCGACCTACGGTGTATGGATCCAGTATAGTATATCGCTGATTCTCATCACGAAACTGGCGAGCCTTGGATTAGAGAACGCGATGAACCGATATCTTCCCGGTGCTGACGACACACGACTTCGAGAAGACTACTATGCTGTTCTAGTAGTGACTCTAGCGACAGCCGTGGCAATTGGGCTATTCACTATTATATTTCGACAAACGACAGCGGAATTTCTCTTCCCGACCGAGAGCGGTAGCACGATTCTCTTGTTACTCGCAACCGCATCGGTAGCTAATATCTACTTTGTCCAGACTTTACAGATGCTACGATCGCAACGACGTATCAAGAGCATGAACCTCTGGCGATCCGCCCGAATCTTGGGTGAAGTCGGCTGTCTACTCGTTGGCGGCTTCTTCCTTAATTCAATTGTTGGTGTATTTCTCGGTATTCTTGCTCTCTATCTATTGTTCTCGTTACTGCTTTCGGTCCAAGCCGTTTCAATAGTCGGCGTCTCAATTCCGAGATTCGCTAATATCAGGTCATATTTGAATTTTAGCCTACCGCTTCTACTTTCGACCGTAGCGTATTGGGTTGTGAATACTTCTGACCGTTACGTAATAACGTATTTTTTGGGACTTGATTCTGTTGGAATATATTCGGTTATGTACGCAATAGCGGCGGTAATCGGAACAGTCTCACATCCCATTATTAATGTCCTATTTCCGGACCTCTCGGAGCTAAAGAAGGAGGGAGAAACGGAAGAATCTCAATCTCGACTCGGCATTATCGTTCGCTACTTTCTATTGTTCGCTACCCCGTCGATTGTTGGAATCATCATACTCAGGATACCAACTATCCGACTCATTAGCACGTCGACCATCGCTCGTGACGCCAATCTCATGGCGATCCTTGCTCCAGGAATGGCACTGTATGGAACATTTAATATATTTATCCAAGTATTGAAAGTTGAGGAAAGAACGCTACTTGTCGGTCTTCTCTGGGGAGGTGTTGCAATTTCAAACATCTGCTTGAATATCATCTTAGTACCAGTCTATGGCATCACCGGTGCCGCAATAGCAACGTTCACAGCCTTCGTAATTGGATTGACTTCTGCTGGGTGGTATCTCAGAGAAGATCTTGTACAGATTCGATTTGAATTTGTTCGGGTAGTTGCCTCCGCAGGTGTGATGGGTGTGTTTGTATTGATCATGAGATGGCAGTTATCTCCATTAGGGTTCCCATCGTTGTTTGCAACTGTTCTGGTCGGTATCGGTATATATACCATCTCTTCTTACCGTCTTCGGACCATTACTGGGCACGAACTAAAATATCTCCAACAAAAACTGAGCTAAGGACCGCCTCAAGGCGGATGTATTTTATGTTAGTGCCTCTCCGTGTTACGCATAATGGAGGCAGACCAACACACGGTTTTCATTTTCTCGACACATGATATCTCCACCGTGCAGGGGACGACAGAAGCATACTACGTCTCACGATCGTTCGGGGAGCTATTCGATACGCATGTGATCGGACCGTCCTCGACGAGAATTGTGGGTACGACATCGCACTCCTACTCGGCCTCCGGTATCCTTGGAGTCCTCTGGATGAACATTATCCTTCTCCCACGCTGGGTTTGGCTAGCGTGTAGAACGCGTCCAGACATCGTCTATGCTTATCGGAACGTCATACTTCCTCCAATCTTCCTGAAGATCTTGTTCGGTTCTCGAGTTGTCTGTGATCTTCAGGTACACCCAGTTGAACAGCCAAAAGAATTTAATAAAAACACCATAACAAACAAAATATTTTTAACATCGTCATGGTTGGGACACAAGTTATTACTCGGTTTTTCTGATATTACAATCACGCTTAGCGAACCTCTCTGTCAGAGTATTGCTGAGAGCTTCGGCATATCAGAAGATGAAATATATATCGTTCCGCTCGGCGTCGATCCCGATGTGTTTGTGCCACAAACCAAAGAAAATAAGGACAACTTTACCATTGTCTATGTAGGATCGATCAAAGCTCATCGAGGTATTGAATTTGTATTCAAGGGGTTGAACCAACTCTCGAAACAAACTCAGGAACGAATCAACGTTGAACTGTTTGGTCCCGTTGTCGAAGATTATGCAGCTGAAATCGAAGAACTAGCTAACGTCGGGGCATATTCCGTAACGTGGCACGGTCTGATCCCACACGAAGACGTACCCTATAAGGTAGGCAATTGTGATTGTGCAGTTTCCCCGCTCCCGCCACACGAGGGATTCAATGTCAGTTCACCCGCAAAGATATACGAGTACCTCGCACTTGGACTACCGATTATCGCCACAAGAATAACACCGCACCAACGGATTCTGGAACATGAACATGACGCTCTTTTCGTGGAACCAGACGATACACAGGAGATGTCAGAGGCTATTGAGCGGCTTATATCAAATGAGCGGCTTCGTTCTGAACTCGGAATGAATGCGAGAGAGAAAGGTATCGAAAACAGCTGGGAGCGTCGAATCCAATCCATTTTAGAAGTGGTCAGTGACGGGACGAAGGTCGATATTCCCAATTGACTCTGACATCGGTTGAACATTCGTCTGTCCCGTCGGATCGGAGAATCTATGTAACCTTGTAATAGAGTTTCTGGAGTCACGATATGCTCTCAACACTCACAGAACGGGGGCAAGTCGATAATGTTTTGATCTTCGTCTCGGATAGTCACCGATTCGATTCGGTACCGAAGACAGTAACCCAACATGGAGTTACCTTCGAAGGTGTATCTGCCAGCACCTTCACCGCATCTGGGTTGCCATCGATTCTGACCGGCCAACTCCCGAGCACTCACAAGATATGGCACTTCGACGATCAACTTGAACGAATGCCGCCGCTACTAAAGAACGCCCGAAACGTAGGATTCAATGCGGAAACAATTTGGACCGATCTTCCCCCCCGCCAGAAACCACCACTAAAGATCCACCATGTAGATGAGAGAACGAAATTGGATGAGTTAGATTCCCCTTTTGTCCACATTGTTCACGATAAGGGGGGTCACTCCCCATATAATGAAGACTTCGAGAACTCGCAAGGTTCTGAAGCATACTTCGAGAACGTAGGTTCACACAGATCAGCACGAAATGATTATGTAGATGCGGTAGAAAGCTCTGCCGACCGATTTGCTGATATCGTAGCCCAACTTGAAGATCGGTCGATACTTGAGGAGACTCTCCTTATTTTTTGCAGTGATCATGGAGAATTTATTGGCGAGAAAAACCTCGGTCAGATCTATGGCCACGGCCATCCGATGGCACCACCGTTAGTACAGGTCCCTATCGTCTTTTGCGGTGCCGGTCTCAAGAGCGGCGTAGTTGCTGATGAGCCTATCTCAACAGCAGATATCGCTCCGACCGCAATGCGGTCGTTGGGATGGTCGCCTCGTCAAGATATTTTTGGTCAGAGTATTTGGCGGAAAACCCCGTCGAGATCGCAACCGTTGCTTTCCGAAGTCTGGAAAAAGGGAAAGCACCGGGGAAGATCTTATAATAAGTACGCGGCCACTGGCGCATGGTCAACAGGTGAATCCGGTGTCGTATTCCATCGATATTCAGCACTCGCTCGTGCATCGTACGGACTTGCAACACATCTGTACACGGCTTCCCATGCGTCTCTAACTCGCTCCCATGCGAACCACGTTACTATTAAAAGAATTCTAGGCTCTCACAGCCCGGGCGTTGTCAAATACGGTTCTAATTTGGAGGTTTCCCGGGAATCAGTAACGAACGAGTTTGAAGCGGCGGATAGGACTCAATACGATATCGACGAAGAACAGCTCAAGAAATTGGGCTATCAATAGACGATTGATCAAAACAGTGCTTCTTGTACAGCTCTTGGACCTGTCGAGCTGAGTGTTCACATCTGAACCTTTCGACGCTCTTTCGACAGCGATCCGTCATCGCTACTCTCAGTTCATCGTCTTCAAGCAACTCCGAAATGGCATTCTTAAGCTCCTCAACGTCTCCTGGGTCGTACAGTAGTCCTGTCTCGCCGTCAGCCACTTGTTCGGGGATTCCTGCAATACGCGTTGAAACAACTGGTGTACCCGATGCCAAAGCCTCTGAAATAACTCGAGGCGTCCCTTCTCGATATGATGGGAGAACGAAGACATCGGACGCCGCTAGGAGATTTGGAACATCAGATCGATAGCCGAGGAGTCGAACGGCATCGGACAACTCACTTTCTTCGACTCGGGTTGTAAATTCCTCTGCGATCGGCCCGTCGCCGGCTATTATGAGTTCGACACTTATTTCTTGTCTTAAAGACTTGAAGGCATCTAACAGGTCGTAGAGTCCCTTACCCTCCGCGAGACGACCCACAAACAAGAGTCGATGATCAGCGTTGCTCTCCGGTAATATGGCTGGTTGTGAGTCGGCGAACGCATCAATATCGACACCGTGATATATAAGTTCGTACTGCTCAGGTTCCCCAATCCCCCGATCGATAAATTCCTCTCGTATCCGTTTTGATTTGACAATTAACAGATCTGTAGTTCGTGCACTCACTCGCTCAGCAGCCAGCACGAATGCGTTCAAGAGGGGGTGGTGGTCCTCCGAAATGGGGTCTCCGTGAATTTCGTGGACGACAAACGGCGTGCGTGCTAAAAATGCTGCCCATCGTCCTACGATCCCTGCCTCGGTGCTGTGGGTATGGAGAACGTCAATGTCGTTGCGATGGAGGTACCATGCGATAGTTAACACTGCAATGAGCGCAGCTATTGGGTTATAGTGTCGTAACCTGTGAAAAACAACCGTCTTGACGCCCTTTGATTCTGCGTCTGCGAGTCGATCCTGATCGTGTGCTTCTCCAGTACCTAGGTGTAATTCATACTCCTCATCAGCCTCATGGAGCGCTTTGATAGCGTTATCAGTCGTCGTTTCAGCACCTCCGTTCAAATAACGCGTAATGAGGTGCATTACGGCTACCTCACTCATCTGTTGTCTCCCCTCTGCCAGCGTCCCTCCCGATATGCTGTTGCGACATCCGACATCGACATCACTTCCAGTTCGCCCTCGTCACGGAGTTCTGCTGCCGTACCAAGGATCGCATCGAGTTCAGCGAGTAGCATGTCCCGATCACTGGCCAGGTTACATGGATGAAACCACAAGTGGAATATTTCGCCGGTCTCAGCAGCTCGGCGCAGTCCCTTCTTAGCTCGCGTTCGCTGTGAGTGACATGGAGTGTACTGCCAGCCGTTGTGATATGGTCTGAACACCTGTGATCCCGGAATTTTGACCAGTCCACGGCGTTTGCTTGGCGTGACCGTCGGGGGTGTCAACTGCGTTAATTCCTCAAGGAAGCGTATTCCCGGTTTTACAACTTTGGGAACATTCTCATGCTCGAACCATCGTTGATCGAGTCCGCGGTACACCTCAAATCCACGGTCAGCGAGTAATTTTTGATGGCCAATCTCGTTACGTGGATAAATGAAACTGTCCGGATCGATACCCTCTGCAGCTGCGATATCCAGTGCTGTATCTATCTCTGCCGCGGCCACGTCATCGAAACAGCCGTTCGCACCGAGTATCATGTGGGTATACCCATGGAGGCCTATATCATGATCCACCGTTGCGTTTCGAATCGTTTCCAGTATCTCAGGAGCGTACCAGAGGTCCCGACTCACTTTGCTCCGACAGGGTAACGCCGACATCCAATCAATCCACTCGAAGGCTGGCTCTGGTTCCTCGTGGCTGCCTTCACAGTCTCTGAGGAGGTGGGCGACGAGCGCCCACGTCGCTGAGATTTCGTGCCGATCAAACAGTCTTACAAGATCCTCGATTACTGCTGGAGTATTTTCGAAAGCTGAGCGTTCTGTCTCGACATCGATCATATCGAACCTCCCCCACGCCAGTTCCGTATCGAGCGAAACAATGAATACTCCGGGCTTGCTCATTTGTATCCCAAGTCTTCGAGCCGATCAGATACGGATCCCGTTCTATCGACTGCCCTCTGATCTATCTCGTCGCTGGCCGTGACTCGGTTCGGTTCGCGATCTGCCGCATCTGAACCGGCCGCGAATAACTCACTTCGAACCGTCCCGTCAAAGAAGGTGGGAATATCCTCGCCATGTAGATGGAGAATTGTCGGAGCGATGTCTAGAATGTGCATCTCCGACGAGAATGAGTCCGTGACGAAATCGTCTCCGTACGCCATGAAAAAACCAGTTTCCTTGTTCTCTCCTCGCCACGTATCGGGGTCATCGAAAACAGAATCAGCCCCGATGCTCCCATCAATATGGACATTGGGTGCTTGCCGAAGAATTATATCGGGACCTTCGTCAAGGTATGGGCCATTATACACGGAAGCAGCTGGGAGTGCCTCGCTCACGACAGTGGTTCCTTGGTCATCGACTAGTCCATCAAGTGCTTCAATAAGTTCACTACGGATTCGTTCGTGTTCAGTCGGATCATCGGAGAGAACATACAGAGGGCCCTGCCCACTAGCCACGGCTGTTGATTGATCCCAATCGATGACCGACTCTTTGCCACTCTTTTTAATCCGTCCGTCCTCTGACGGAAGCATATCTTGGACCCGGTCTGGAATAAATTGACGTAGCCACCACTCAATTCCGAGTTTTCCGAGGAACGGACGAATACGTTCTCTGGTGATTCCCAACCGCGACAACCAATCTGTACTGCTATCGGTAGTGATCAAGTATCCCTGTTGTTTAAGCCAAGTGTTAATGTGAAATTCAATCTTAGTTTCGTTTGAACCATGATCGGACATCACGAGTAATCGATTGAGTTCATCTGCCTCTAATAACTCGCCGACGCGGTCGTCGATCCGTTGCCAAGCTTTCTCAACGACGGGATCGTCCCAATAAAAATGTTGGAGCATGTTCAGGTAGAATACTGTCAGATGTATATACTCATACTCACCGGTGGCTAATTCATCGAGGAGTACATCGAACCGCTGATCTATCAATCGGTATATTTCGTCAACACACGGGCTATCGGGATTATCTTTTGAAAGTAAGGATATCTGTTCCGGGTGGACTTGATAATCGTATTCATCTCTCAGTTTACTCTCTAATGACGCAGGACTAGTAAAACCGGTTTGCTCTGCTCCTGGACCGCCGGAAATGTGGATTCCATTAACATCCGGTGGCGGATAACTTGTAGGAAGGTTAATTACTGCGACATCATGATTAAGCCGTCGCCAAAACGGTTCACCATCAAAATTCTCAATTCTGCTTGTATTACGTATATTATGCTTCTCTCTATCTATCGTTTCCCACCAGAAAACTCCGAGTTTCCCCGGATTTTGCCCGGTGGCGTAACATTGCCAATTCGGACACGTTACCGGCGGTACACAGCTCTGCATATCTCCAGCGGTTCCTTTTCTCTGTATATACTCAATATTCGGGAGCTTATTGTTTTGTAACCAAGGCTCAATGAGTTCGAAGCTCCCACCATCCAATCCAAGAGTAACTGTTGTCATTGACTGGAGTTTCGCATCGACATAATTATGATTTGCGTCCTGGCGATAATGGGGCCTGACGGTCAGAATCCCAGCGGACGGCTTAGAATGAGTAGATAATGGTCTTATATCACTTCATCCAATACAATCCACACCTGTCTTGTAACAAGCTTGAAATCATATCCCAACGACTGGTCGCGAACATACTCTAAGTCATATCGCAACTTCTGATCCGGCTCAACACCTGTAACTCCACTCACCTGCGCCGGCCCAGTCAGCCCTGGTTTTACGAACCACCGCTTCTGCCAGTCCACCACACCAGTCTGTATGTCAGAGTCTAACTCCGGTCTTTCTGGACGCGGTCCGACCACGCTCATATCACCCCACAGCACAGACCAGAGTTGCGGGATCTCATCAAGATGCGTCTGCCGCAACACGCGACCCACGTCCGTCACACGCGGGTCCACGCCGCCGTCGTCCTCAGCACTGAGCGTCACACCCGTCTCAGCCTCGGCGTTCTCGACCATCGACCGGAATTTGTACACGTCGAACGTCTCACCGAACACGGCTGTCCGCTCCTGACGATACAACACCGTTCCCCCGTCGTCCAGCTTGATCGCCACACAGATCCCCAAGATCACCGGCGACACCGCGACCAACCCCGCCACCGAGAACGCCACATCGAACGCCCGCTTCGCCATGTAGTCCTGCACGTCCCATGGCTCGATCACCACGTCCACCAGCGTCCCCATCTCATCATCACCAGTCAATACCGTGTCAGCGTGGTCGCGATGCACCTTCGCGTCGACGCCGTGCTCGTAACACGCGTCCAGCGCCCCGAAGAACTCCGCCCGGTCGGCCTGAGCGAACGCAAGCACCACGGTGTCCACGTCTTGCTCCACTAGCACGTCCTCAATGCGAGACAGTCCACCGAGCCTACTCACCCCGCCGAGCGACACCCCCCCGTCGGCGACTACAGGGTCCCCCACTGTCTCATGGGCACGTAGCGTGGTCGTCGGGCAGAGGTAACCCAGCGGCGCTCGGTCCAACTCACTGATCACGTCCTCAATCACCCCGGGGTCGTCGCCGACGACAAGCACCCGCTCGGACTCACTGTTGGGACGGCGCCCCACCCACACGAACCATAGCGGGAGCGCGACAAAGAGGATCGGTGTCACGAGCAGCACCGTCATCCGCGGGACTGCGTAGGTGTAGTCGAAGTAGCCGACAGTTGCGACCGCGAGGATGGCGACGAACAGGCGCTTGTGCACGAGCGCGACCGTGTTGAGGATCCGACGCGGCCGCGGGCGGTAAAGCGGGAAGAACGCGCCCGTAATCACCGCAACTGTCACCAATAACTCGATGGTAAACTCCGGCGCAGCCGGGGGATCCGTCGGCAGCTGCCCCAGCACGGGAGCCATCGACGCGAGCGACTGGACGGTGGCGTTGTTGACCACGCCGACCGCGAACGCCGACAGGAGAACCACTCCCGCGACGCTGCCCAGTCGATACCGCCAGCCTCGGTCCATTACCGAACAGTTGTCAGGGGAATCGGGTTAAGTCTCACGTAACTCGGCCGGATTGAGTGGGCTCGGAAGATCGGGGTTACACTCTATGGAGGACACGTTCGGACCACCGACGACCTGGCGGCATGCGTCGGGCCACCCCGGATTACTGATCCCGATCATCCGATCCTCCGAGGTGGTCGTGATACGATATGCGAACCTCGAATCCTGTGGCACTCAGTAACTGACACTCTCACGATGTACTCGTCTCCGTTGATGATTCCCGCGTATATCGACTGGACGGGACCCAAGTGCAAGCCGCTTGATCACGCCACGCTTTCGATTCAGCTCACGCGACGCCGACGAGCAGTCGGGGATTGTACGCCGTGGTGAACGCGCCGACGACCGCGAGCAACGCCGGCGGCGTGTAGAAGACGAGCCGGTCCCCGGCCCGTGCCCCCCAGAGACTGACGGCGAGACATGCCCCGAACACGACCGCCTTCAGCGCGATCAGTCCCACGAGACCGAACGACTCGACTGCGACAGCCATCTCGAGATTTCCCTCGTCGATCGCTGGAATGTAGCCGATCAACGCCAGCGTGGTGACGATATCGCCCACGCCGTACAGCCCGGTCGCGATCACCCACAACCAGCTGAACTCGCGGTCCTCGAACGGCGTGTCCGCGAGCGAGAGGGTGGCCCGCATCACGAGCGTGTAGGGCCGACGCCGTGGATAGCTCTACCCATCCGGTCAAGTCACTACGTCGCCCCCGCGTTCGATCCGCCCGACTCCTCGCTGTTTCCGGGCTCGTTCGTCACGACGATCTCAACCGGCACGTCGGCCGCCACCGTCTCGGTATCCTGGTCGCCGGCGTACAGCGTGACCGTCACCGTCACCGTTCGGTCGTATGTCCTGGTCCGGCCGTCGGCTGCGACCGAGAGATCGTCGGCCTCGCCCGCCGTCAGGAACTGGAGTCGCGTGTCGACAAGCGCGTTCGCCAGCGTCAACTCCGTCCGATTCGCGACCGTGGTAGTGACGCTGCGGACCTGCACTGTCGTGTCGTCGGTTCCGAAGCCGACGGTCACCTCGGCGTGCGTTGCCCGCGGCCGTGACCACTCGGCGGTCCCGGAGACGGTCCCGGCGACCACGTCGACGTCTCCGCGGTCGGTGCTGATCGGGGAGTCGACCGACGCATCGACACCGAGAGTGAGCGTGATCGACCCGGGTCCGTCCCCGGACTGGCCGCCGTCCGCGGACGCGGGCGGACCACCCTCACCAGCGTCGTTCGCCGACTCTCCTCCGGTGGTGTCGCTCGGCGGCTCGTCACCCGACTCGCTGTCTTCGGCTGTGGGCTCGCTGTGTCCGGTCGGCGTCTCTACCGGCGTTGCTGTCGGTGTCTCCGGCGGCGTCTCAGTCGGCGTGTCGGTATCGGGCTCGTCGTCTGACTCATCGGTCGTCCCGGAGTCCGAGTCCGGCGAATCGTTCTAACTGCTGTCGTCGGCCTCTATGTGACTGCCGTCCGTCTCGGGCGTCCCGCCGACGGGGGTGTCAGTGCAGCGTCCCCTCACGATGCACGGCATCGTACGCGAACAGCGCGTACCCGACCTCCGCGGGGGTATACCCAGTCTCGGTGGCGATCTCCCGGATCGGATCGATCATCGCCACGTAGTCGGCGGCGTCGAACGATTCCTTGCGTCCCTCCAGATAGTCGAACCGCTCCAGCGTCGCCCACACCCTCGTGTCGACGACCGCGTGCCGCTCCGGATCCAGCGCCGTAAGCACACACGACGTCGTCGGGGCTTGAAACCCGCTGAGTCCCGTCATCAGCCGGACCTTCGAGAAGTCGCCGTCGACGGTACGGACGTTACGCGTCACCTCGCGACAGCGTTCCTCCAGGTTGGATTCGACATGGTACGCGCTGCGCGTCGACGACAGGTACGCGATCTCGTAGAGCTGATCTCGGGTGAGATAGCCTTGGTTCCGATACTGTTCGCCGAACGTCTCTAACTCACCCGGCAGGAGTCCCTGTGTCTCGTCGTAGCGGTCGAGATGCTCGGCGATCGTCTCCCTGCGCATAGAAGGTAGCCGAACCTGCTTGGAGTAAGTGACTGCGATCGGATCTGGATGAATCCTCCTCTGACGAGTTGAGAACAAACATCACGATACGTCGTCTCAGCAATCTCGTTGACCGCGGTGTGTATCTCAAGAAGAACGGAAGCTCAGATGGCCACGGTGATCTCGAGCCGCCGTGGCTCACTCCGTGATGTCGCATCGAGCAACTCTGCGTCGAACCGATCGAAGACACGATGAATCTCGCCGGGACCACGATCGCGACGCGGCGTCGTCTCGACAGTCCGCCCGGCACGACTGCCTTCGCCTGGCGCGATCATGTACTACTCCGATGACGCACTCGCACGTGGTAAGTGTGCTCGCGCGATTGTGTGCTCGGACACGATGTCGCGCGAGACAACTCACTGTCTCACCTCGATACGCTTGAAGCAGTTTACGCAGAGGCGAATCTCATCCCGTCCCCGGACCATCACACTGGGTGGGTAACGACGAACTCAATTCGGGACTAACCGACGCTGTTGATCCGTACCCGTTTTCCACACGTATCGAGGTTCTCCCGTCCGATACTCCGATAACAAGATTCAAGTGAACTCTTGGTTACTCACAAGCTGAGTAACCGATGACGATCCTCGTCACGGGCGCCGACGGCTACCTCGGTTGGCCCACGTCGCTACGTATCGCCTCCCGAACGGACGACCGCGTCGTGCTCGTCGACAACTTCGGCCGGCGCGAATGGGTCTCGGAGGTCGGCTCCGTCTCCGCGACGCCAGTCGCGGACATCGAGACGCGCCTCGAAGCGGCGGAGGAAGTGCACGGACTCACAAATCTCTCGTTCGTCGAGGGCGACCTCACCGACCGCTCGTTCGTCGACGAACTCCTCCAGGTCCACGAGCCAGAGACAATCGTCCATACCGCTGCCCAACCCTCCGCCCCCTACTCGCAGATCAACGGCGAGCGCGCCAACTTCACACAACACAACAACATGCAGTCCACGCGCAACCTCGCGTGGGGCTTCCACGAGAACGACCTCGCCGACACCCACCTCATCGAGACGACCACCACGGGCGTGTACGGCGCCCCTGAGTTCCCCATCCCCGAGGGCGGCGCGACGATGGAGAACCAAGGCGACCGCGACGACGTACCCTTCCCGGCGATGGCGGGCAGCTGGTACCACCTCACCAAGTCCCACGACGCGGCGAACCTCCGGCTCGCGAATAAGCAGTTCGGCATCCCCGTCTCGGACGTGCGCACCGCCATCACCTACGGTGCCGCCACGGAGGAAACCGCAGCAGACGACCGCCTCGCGACGCGCTTCGACTTCGACTACTACTTCGGCGTCGTCGCCCACCGCTTCGCCGCGCAGGCGATCGCGGGCTACCCGATCACCGTGTACGGCAAGGGCGAACAGCGCAAGCCGTTCGTCTCCCTCGAGGACGCCGTCGAGGGGCTCGCGCGACTCGCGCTGAACGACCCCGACGACCGCCCGGACGACCACGTCGTCTACAATCAGGTTACGCGCCCGATCTCCATCGTTGAGATGGGGACGACCATCGCCGAGGTCGCCACCAAGTTCGGCTTCGACACGGAGGTCGAGCACTTCGAGAACCCGCGCGACGAGGACGAGACCCACCAGATGGAGATCGACAACGACCGCTACATGGACCTCATCGGCGACCAGCAGGTGACCTTCGAGGAGGGGATCCGCGGCGTCTTCGAGCGACTGGCCGACCGCGCCGACCGCATCGGCGCCTACGAGGACCGCTTCCTCCCGGGCGTCCTCGAGGACCGCCTCGACGACGACTCCGCGGAGGCGCCCCCGGCGGCGGACGACTGACCGACCCGACACCCTCTCACATATCACGCATGCACGTTCTCGTCACCGGCGGCTGTGGGTACATCGGCAGCGCGCTCGTCCCGATCCTTCGCGACGACGACCGCGTCGACCGCGTCACCGTCCTCGACGACCTCTCGATGTCGTCGCCACGCAACCTCATGGGGAGCGGACTCGGGAGCGACGACAGCCTGCGCTTCCGGCGCGGCGACGTCACCGAGTACGGCGACGTCGAGTCGGCGATGCGCGGCTGTGACACCGTCATCCACCTCGCGGCGATCACCGGCGCGGACAGCACGCACGACCGCCGCGAGGAAACGTTCCACGTCAACTACGACGCGACGCGGAACGTCCTCCGGGCGGCGGGGAAGCTCGACGTCGACAACGTCGTGTTCGCCTCCTCGTGCAACATCTACGGCCGGGCGGCCGCCCGCGACATCGACGAGACCGTCGAGCCGGACCCGCTAAACCCCTACGCCGAATCGAAGTACGAGGCCGAGGACCTCCTCGCGAACGCGATCGACGAGTACGGCTACGACGGCACCGCGCTCCGCATGAGCACGAACTACGGCTACTCCCCGGGAATGCGGTTCAACCTCGTCGTCAATCACTTCGTGTTCCGCGCGATCACCGACCGGCCGCTCACGGTGTACGGCGACGGCTCGAACTGGCGGCCGTTCATCCATGTGACCGACGCCGCCCGCGCGTACGCGCAGGCCGCACTCGACCCGGAGGACTGGTCCGAGTTCGTCTACAACGTCGGCGCCAACGGGGGGAACTACCGCGTCGAGGAGATCGCCGAGACCGTCCGGGACGTCCTCGATCGCGACCTCGACATCACCTATCTCGAGGACGAGCACCCCGGTCCGTCGTATCACGTGAACTTCGACCGCGTCGCCGAGACCGGCTTCGAACCCGAACACGACCTCCGTGCAGGGATCGCGGACTTGGCCGACCGGTTCCGGAACGGTACTGTCGGAAGAGGTCGCCGATGATCGCGGACGGTCGCTCCCTCGAACGGGAATCGCGAGGTATTTGCACCGACGCGGACGGTGGATGCGCATGAGCACGACGGACGAGTTCCACGTCGCGGTCACCGGTGCGGCCGGCTTCATCGGCAGCCGCGTCGTCAAGATCCTCCAGCGCGACCACCCCGAGTGGGCGATCACCGCGCTCGACAACTTCTATCTCGGAACGGTCAGACAGATCGACGACGTCGATGTCGAGCACGTCGACATCCGTGACCGCGACTACCTCGAAGACGCGCTCGCGGGCGCCGACATCGTCCTCCACCTCGCGGCGGTCAGCGGCGTCGACGACTGCGACACCAACCCCGACCTCGCGTACGACGTGAACGTCACCGGGACGAACAACGTCGCCTGGTTCTGTCGCAAGACCGGTGCCGGACTGGTCTTCCCGTTCAGCATGGCCGTCATCGGCGACCCCGACTCGTTCCCGATCTCCGTCGATGACGACCGCGACCCGCTGAACTGGTACGGCCGGACGAAGGTCCTGAACGAGCGTGCCATCGAGACGTTCGCGGACGGCGCGTTCCCCGCGCACCTGTACCTCAAGTCCAACCTCTACGGCGAGCACATCGTTGGCGACACGCGCGTCTCGAAGGGGACCGTGATCAACTTCTTCGCGAACCGCGCTGCGGCTGGGGAGCCGCTCACCGTCTACGAGCCGGGGACGCAAGCGCGCAACTTCATCCACGTCAAGGACGTGGCCCGCGCGTACGCGCGGAGTGCCGAACGACTCCGCGACCAGCTCGACCGCGGCGAAACCGGCGTCGAGAAGTACGAGATCGCCTCCCGCGAGGACCCCGGTGTGATGGAAGTTGCCGAACTCGTCCGGCGACACGCCGCCGAGATACTCGACGAGGACATCGACATCGAACTGGTCGAGAACCCTCGCAGCGGCGAGACGATGGTCGAGTCCTTCGAGGTGGACATCTCCGCAGCGGAAGAGACACTGGGATGGTCGCCCCGAGAGACCGTCGACGGATCGATACGGGAGCTCCTCGAGGCGAAAGCCGAGACCGACTCCTGAGGCTCAGCCGCTATCGTACGGATCGGTGTCCAGCGTGTCGTGGTTCCACGTGAGATCGAAGTAGCGGCCCAGCCCCGCGACGAACGAGTGGTTCTCCGTGACCGCCGCCTGTCGTTTGTGTAGCGGAACATCCTCCTCTTCGACGAGGAGGACGGCGTCGCCGGAGTCGTACTCGAGACTCGGGTCGATGAGCGTCCCGCGCCACGGGAGTCGCGTCGCGCTGAAGCGGTACTTGACGGCCGGATACGTCGAGCGGAGGTACTCCACGATTTCACGTTGGACCGACCGGTTGGCGGGTTCCAACAACTCGGGATCGAGGAACAGCACCCGAAGCGTCCGATCCCGGTCGTACGCGTCGGCGAAGGCGGGCTCGATCGCGTCGAAGTACTCGAAGCTCTTCGTGATGACCCGTACCTCCTGTTGTGCCTCCGCATACAGCGTCCGCGTCTCGCGCTCGCTCGGGTCGCCGACGTCGACCACGTGAAACAGTTCCTCCGTTGGCGAGATGTCCTCGCTGGCCTGTTCGTACAGCGGCCCGAACGCCGCGACGAACTCCTCGCGGGCGTCCTCGATCCGCGCCCGGTCGGTCTCGTACGCCTGCCGTCGGTTCTCGACGGCGCGGTCGAGGATCTCCTCGGGGGGCTTCGGCTGGTACTGCTTCGGCCGGCCGGGAATGACCTTGAGGTACCCCGAGTCAGCCAACTCGTCGAGCACACCGTATATCCGAGCTTTCGGGATCCCGGTCGCCTCGGAGAGGTCGGGGGCGGTCGTCCGCCCCAACTCGAGCAGGTGTTCGAGCGCCCGCTCCTCGTACTCGGTCAGATCGAGCGGGTCGAGAAGCGCCTCCGCGTCGTGACTGCTCATGCGGACCGTACGCACGTCTCGCTCATAAGCCACGGCGGTCGACGCCGATTCTCACGATCGGTTCGGTGTCCGATAGCTTCATGTCGATGGGGGGCTGCAGTTACTCACAAGATGAGTAACTCAGCGCGGGATGACGATCACCTCCACGACCTCGAGGACGGCGCGGGCTGCACCGAGATCTGGGAGAAGCTCAGCGAACAACGGGAGGAACCGGAGTCGACCACGGACAGTGACGCCGACCGCTAGACCGGTCGCCCGGGGACGAAAGACACAGTAGCCTGCCTCCTCGCTCACGAGTATGTCAATCAACTCCGCAGTCGTCCTCGCGGCCGGCGAGGGCCAACGACTCAGACCGCTCACCAAGTACCGTCCGAAGCCGATGCTTCCGGCCGCGAACAGACCGATCCTGGAGTACGTCCTCGATGCTCTCATCGACGCCGGGATCGACGACCTCCACATCGTCGTCGGCTACGAGGCCGACCGCGTTCAGAACCACTTCGGGCCGACCTACCGGAACCGGACGATCACCTACCACACACAGGAGAAGCAACTCGGCAGCGGACACGCCCTCCTCCAGGCACGCGACGGCCTCGACGGCGACTTCCTCGTCGTCAACGGCGACGAGGTCGTCGATACCGAGACCGTCGCGGCCGTCGTCGACGCTCACTCCGCGGCGGATGTCTGCACGCTTGCCGTCGTCGAATCCGCGGAGGCGCCGCTGTACGGCGCCGTCACGCTCGAGGGGTCGACCGTCTCGGAACTCATCGAGAAACCCGGGACCGGTGCCTACCGGCTGCTCAACGCCGGCGTGTACGCCTTCGGCCCGTCGTTCCTCTCGACGGTCGAGGCCGTCGACCGCGCGGACGGCGAGCTCGCGCTCACCGACGGGATCGCCGACCTGATCGACCGCGGCGGGCACGTGCGGGGTGTCAGGGCCGACGGCCTCCACTCCGAGGTGACGTATCCGTGGGACCTCACGGCCCTCGCGAGCACGCTGCTCGCGGACGGCCGCGTGAACGAACCGGAAGCAGAACCCGGAGTGTACGTCGCCGACTCCGCGTCGATCGCGGAGGACGCCGTTCTGTACGGCCCCATCGTGGTGGGTCCGGACGCGGTCGTCGAACCCGGCGCCGTCGTCGGTCCCGACGCCGCAGTCGGGCCGAACGTCACGGTCGAATCGGGCGCGGTCGTCCGGCGGTCAGTTGTTGACACGGACACGCGCGTGGGCGCGAACGCGACGCTCGTCGACTCGATCACGGGCCAGGGGGTCGAGATCGGCGCCGGGGCGACCGCGCCCGGCGGCCCGGCCGACGTGCGCGTCGGCGACCGCGTCCACGAGGACGAACGACTCGGGTGCGTGCTCGCCGACCGCGCCCGACTCGGCGGGGGCGCGACGGTTCGGCCGGGACTGCTCGTCGGCCCCGGCGCCGACATCGCGGCCGGCGTCACGCTCCACCGCAGCGTCGACGAGGACACGGAGGTGCAGGGCTGATGTGCGGGATCATCGGCTGCGTCGGACACGGCGACGACACGCTCGACGTGATCCTCGACGGACTGGAGACCCTGGAGTACCGCGGCTACGACTCCGCGGGCGTCGCCCTCGCCGACGAGGCCATCGACGTGGAGAAGAAGGAGGGCCGCCTGGAGATGCTCCGCGAGCTGATCGCCGGCCGCGACGTCCCGCCGGCCGGTCCCGTCGGCATCGGCCACACGCGCTGGAGTACGCACGGGCCGCCGACGGACGCGAACGCCCACCCCCACACCGACGAATCGGGACGGGTCGCGGTCGTCCACAACGGGATCATCGAGAACTACCAGGCGCTGCGCGACGAGCTCGAAGCCGAGGGCGTCACCTTCACCAGCGACACCGACACCGAGGTGATCCCGCATCTGTTCGCGGCGTACCTCGACGCAGAGCTGGACCCTGAGGCGGCGTTCCGTCGCACGCTCGAGCGCATCGAGGGCAGCTACGCGATCGCGGCGGTGGTCGCGGGCGACGACCGGATCTTCGCGACCCGCAACGACTCCCCGCTCGTGCTCGGCGTCGGCGACGGCCGGTACTACCTCGCCAGCGACGTGCCCGCCTTCCTCGAGCACACGCGCGACGTCGTGTATCTCGACGACGGCGAGGTCGCGATCGTCGACAGCGACGGGTGGGCGGTCACCGACCGCGACGGCGACCGCGTCGAGAAGGACGTCTCCACGGTCACGTGGAGCGCCGAACAGACCGGCAAGAGCGGCTACGACCACTACATGCTCAAGGAGATCCACGAGCAGCCCACCGCGCTCCGACAGGGGCTCAGCGGCCGTCTCGACGAGCTCTCGGGGACGGTCACTGTCGAGGAACTCGACGACGTGGGGACACCCGAGACGGTCCACTTCGTCGCCTGCGGGACCTCCTATCACGCGGCGCTGTACGGCGTCGAGCTGTTCCGCGAGGCTGGTATCCCGGCGCAGGCGTTCCTCGCCAGCGAGTACGCGACCGGCCCCGCGCCCATCCCTGAGTCCGGGCTCGTCGTCGGCGTCACGCAAAGCGGCGAGACGGCGGACACCCTTTCCGCCCTCCGCGAGGCGCAGGGACGGGGCGCCGAGACGCTCGCGCTCACGAACGTGGTGGGCAGCACCGCGGCCCGCGAGTGCGACCACGCGCTGTACATCCGCTCGGGCCCGGAGATCGGCGTCGCCGCGACGAAGACGTTCTCCTCGCAGCTGACCGCGTTGAACCTCTTGGCAGAGACGCTTACGAACGGTGGGGTCAAGTCACGTGATCTCGTCGCCGGGTTGCGGGACGTTCCTGGTGACATTCAACAAGTACTTGACCAGACAAATGCCGAAGAAATCGTCGACAAGTACCTGAGCCACGAATCATTCTTTTTCATTGGTCGTGGGCAGAACTTCCCGGTCGCTCTTGAAGGCGCACTGAAATTCAAGGAGATCACCTACGAGCATGCAGAGGGTTTCGCTGCCGGTGAATTGAAACATGGTCCACTCGCGTTGGTCACACAAAACACACCGGTGTTTGCGATCGTGACCGGCGACGACGAACGCGCACGCAAGACCATCGGCAACGTCAAAGAAGTCGAGGCACGCGACGCCCCAGTGATCGCCGTAACTGACGGGAAATCCGATGTCGAACGGTATGCAGATCACGTATTGATGATTCCTGAGACTCACCCGCGGACTGCTCCGATGCTCGCAAACGTACAGTTGCAACTTGTTGCCTATCACATGGCTAATCGACTCGGGCGCGCAATCGACAAGCCGCGTAACCTCGCAAAAAGCGTCACCGTCGAGTGAACAGTATCCACTATACGGACATAATCACAACATCAGGAAACCGCGCTCTCGAAGAGCCGAAGCCTACTCTGTGAATTCAGAAAGACAGCAGGCCCGGAATATCGGTCACAGTTCTTTGACTACCTTAGCTGGATTTCCAGCGACGACAGTATTAGGAGGAACATCGTCAGTGACGATCGAACCGGCACCAACGACTGCGTTGTCGCCGATAGTCACGCCTTTCAGAATGATACTTCGCGTACCCAGCCATGCGCTTTCACCGACCGTGACTGGACGCTTCTCGACGGCACCGTCGCCCACAGCGTGGACATCAGAATCACGGATCACGACACCAGGAGCAAGCGTGGCATCCTCTTTGAGGACGACCTCGGTCGCTGCGTAGATCTCACAGCCCCGATTGATGAATACGTCGTCGTGGACAGTGAGGCGGCCGGCCACTTTGAAAAACGTCGGCTGTCCCAGATTCCCGACGAGCTCTACCCTGTTGCCGAATACGACTTGTTCAGCCCCACTGTCAAGAAGCCGAACGTCGCCCCGGATCTTAAGCCCCTCTCGGGAACCCGTGATTGTCTTCTTGTGTTTCCACAGAAAACGAGCCCCTGCAAGTCTCCATAGTACGTACCGTCCGCTCATCCGAACAGTCGCGCTAAAACCGTTTTCACGGTAGTACGTACGTGCCTTTGAGATGAGCGGATGCGACAACAACATCTGTGTTCGCTCTATCGGCTCACTTGTTAAGTTCCTCGGGTGGTGTCAACACCTATTCTTCGGGGAGTATATACCGCGAACACTAATACATCGCCACATGAGCGACGAAGGCCTTGGATCGATCTCCCGGATCGTCTCCGGGTCTGCCATCATTTTCGCCGGCTCGATACTTCACAAGCTCATCGCTTTCGGCGGGAGCATCTTCATAGCTAGGGCACTTGGGGATACCGGCTATGGGATTGTGGTTGTCGCATTATCGATGCTGTTCGTCTTCGGGGAATTGCTGAATCTCGGAATGGGACAGGGTGTTTCACGAAATTATCCCCGTGCAGAAACGGATCAAGAACGACGAGGGATTCTCCTGTCGGCGCTTCAGTTGTCCATTATTCTGTCAGTTTTTGGTGGGGTCGGCGTGTTTCTCGCCGCCGAACCGCTGGCAGTTCGTGTGTTTAACGATCCATCGTTGATTCCTGTACTCGAGGTGGTTGCTGTGGTCGTCCCTCTCTACAGTCTTCGAAAAGTCTCGAATGGGGGGCTTCAGGCGGTGAAAAAACCGGCGGCAAAAGCCCTCATATCCAGTATATTCCAACCAATTGTCAGAATCGTGTTCATCGTCGTATTGGTAACTGCTGGCTTTGAGGCCGTAGGTGTCGCAAGTGCATACGTTGTCGCAACGGGGACTGCGGCCTTTCTCGCTCTCTATGTCGTCCACCGTGAGACAGATCTGTTCGCGATCGGCACTCCGGCGGCCCGTTCGTACCGTTCACTGTTGGCGTTCTCACTGCCGCTAGTTGGGTCTGCAGTCATTATGCGATTAATGAACAACGTCGACACGCTTCTTATCGGTACACTGCAAGCTTCGGCCGATGTCGGGCAGTATAATGTTGCGTTTGTGCTCGGACAGACAACACTTCTGTTTTACCAGACACTCGGGTTCATGTACGTCCCAGAACTATCTGAGTTGCACAAGGAGGGAGCAATAGACCAAGCGTCGATGATCTACCAAGCAGTTACAAAGTGGGTCGTTCTGGCTTCTGTGCCGTTTATCCTGACTGCTGTGGTGTTCCCGGAGACGGTCATTTCCCTCTTGTATTCAGAGATATATCTTCAAGCAACACTCCCGTTTCTGATTCTTATTGGCGGATTCTTGACCCACATCCTTGTTGGGCCGAACATCAACACGCTCACCAGTTTCGGGGATACTCGAGAGATCTTCATCTTCGATGCCGGAACGGTCGGACTGAACATCGTCCTGAACCTCGTTCTGATTCCTCGATTTGGTATTGCCGGTGCTGCAACCGCGACTAGCGCATCGTACGTCGTTCGAAATGGTGTGATGACATGGTTCCTCCATCGGACATACGGCATCATGCCCTTCTCACGGCAGATGCTCTTGCCGCTCATCCCGACAGTACTGGTAGCCGGACTGTTGTGGTTCGTTGTTGAAGACAACTCAGTGCTACTGGTCATTGTCTCCGCGTTCGCTCTTGTTGCAACGACCACGCTCGGGTATCTCAGTAGCGGCATTGAGAAATCGGACATGATGCTCGCCGAGACAATCGAATCGCAAACAGGTATTGACCTCCACTACATCAGGCAGCTACACGATCGAATACGGTGAACTGACCCGAGTCGATCTCCAGAACATCTCTGTGAGGTTACTCCATATATCCGAGTTCGCGAAGGCGCTCTTCTGCAGTGTCCATTGTGACTGTCTGATCTACCCCCCGTTCCCGGTCGTCAGTATTCAGTTCCAACCACTTTCGAACATCGAAGACAGACTCCGGCAGGTCACCTTTGACGCCTTCTGTGGCTGCAACCATCGCTCGGTTACTGTGGACACCGCTCTCTCCATCGTCGATCCAAGAAACCCGGATACCGTGGTCTGAGAGGACGACCAACTCATCGGTTCGTTCCCGGACCCAGCCAAGCATACTGTCGACGCGCTCGTAATACTCTCGCAACTTGGCCTCCCGCGTTGCGAAGGCGTGACCTGTCACATCAAGAACGTGGGAATGAACGCCTGCGATCGGTGTGTCGATATCCGTAATACCCACAATCCAGCCGAATTCTTTCCCCGTATTTCCCATCGTCCGCTGCCGAAGTTCCCGTTCGGTCATCTCACCATGGCTGACCTTTGACGCCCAACTCCAGGCCTCTGAGAGGTGAGTCGCATCAGCAATACCTGGCCAACCGAATACTTGACCAGTTTCGAACGCATGAGGAAGGTGAGTTCGGTGGATCTCCTGCCTGTGGCCTCGTTCTCGAAATGGTTTCCCGAGTGTGTTTCTCACCTTGTGTGGGAAGAACTGAGTAGCTTGGCTTGCGACCCGAAGAGCAAGCGAATCCCAGTCTGCGGCGTCACCAGTCACCTCATGTTCAGAGGGGTGGACGCCGGTTGCGACAGATGTCCAAACTTCAGGTGTGTACGGGTGGTCGGCCGAATAGGTGAATGTCTCCAGTGGCCCGCTATTTTCGAGCAGAATGTTTTCGCAGTCCCACCGACGCGCGAGAGCATAATCAGCCGCGTCAAGAGCAATGACGGCCAGTGTGTCAGTCATGTGGAGGAGTGTCCCCGCGGGATACTTACGCTATTCGGTGTCTACGGGGCCGGTGAGACTGGGACTCAGAACAGACCAGAATGCATATGTCCAGTGGAAAACGTTACTTGATAACAGAACTCTCTCGTATGAACGTCTTCGACATATACGGGTATCAGCTCGGCATTGACGGGAGTACAGATGCATTAGATAAGCTCTCAAACGCGTATGGGTCTTTTTCCTCAACAGGAACCGATGTCGATATAAATTTACAAATATCCCAACTCACGCAATCGTTGAGACACGAGCACAAGCTTGGCGGGGCAAAGCGGTTCTATGGGCGGTCCGAGGATCGGTTTACCCTCCGTGATCACGCCAGTACAATCGCCGTTGATGAGGATTGGACTGAAGTTGCGTGTTCGTCCAAGGCTTCAACGTCAACGTTGACGACACTCCTCGAGGGGCAGCTCAGGCAACAACTTGCGCCGGAGGGAAAGGCGATGATTCACGGCTCAGGTGTCCGGTATGAGGGAGAGACGCTTCTCTTTCCCGCGTGGCGTCATACCGGGAAGACCAATACGATGCTGAGTTTCGCCGTCCGAGGCGGTGACTTCCTGTCTGATGACCGTCTGTTCGTGGACGAACGTGGGATGGCCCACAGCTATCCGATGCCGATTAATCTCCTTCAGTATAACCTCCGTGCGTTCCCAGAGCTGCTTGCCCGGAGTAACTTCGAACGGTTCAAAGATAGGCTGAGTATGGCCCTCGCTAGTCAAACTGAGGGGATGCCGGAGCACAGCTTTGTGCGAGGTGTCCTCGATTACCTCAATAACCATGTTATCAAAGACTCATATAAGTACCACCCGTCAGATCTCTTCGAAGATATTGTGACGATCCCGCAAGAGACCCCGATAGACAAGCTCGTTTTGTTGGAAACAACGGAGTCTGATATCGATCACTGCCGTATCGAACCAATCGAGGCGAAAACAATGGCCCGCATACTGGGTTCAATCACTGACTTCGAATGGAATACGACACTCCATGACACGTATAGCGCGTACGACATGCTGTTCCCAGAACGGGACGGGCTAACGGACCAGCTCATGCAACTGCGTTCTCGTGAACGCGAAGTGTACGAAGCCGTGGCCGAAACCGCAGACGTGTATCGGCTTCAGGTTCCCGAAGAAGAAGAGTGGAGCAGAGAAACCCAACAGCGAGTCGTCGAAACGACGATCGGCGTTTAAGCCTCTCAATCGGGCGACACTGCCCCTGCTCTGTGGGAAACTGCCTGCACAATCGCAGGCAACTCGCCTGCAATCTTTCGTCCCCAAACCGCAAACGTCTCAGGGATCGTGATAAGCGAAAGGCTCGTGGGATATGAATAATTCACACTGATTCTGTGTTGCAAACCAGCTGGCAAGTGGCGAACGATAGTCACCGGGTCCATCCCAACCTGTTCGCCGTATCGTGTGAGTTCCTCAGTCGTGATTCGCGCGAACGGGGAGTCCTGTAGAAACAGTCGGTCTACGGCAGTGTCAATGTCGCCGAACGTGCGCACGCCGAGGGTCAGAAGAAAGTTCGTCGGATCAATAAACGGTGAGCCTGCTGTCGCCGCGTACTCCCAGTCGATTACACCAGTAATTCCCGTATCATCGACAAACACGTTCACCTGATTGAAGTCCCCGTGTACGACCGTTTCGAAGCTCGATATCGGTTCCGGGGGCGCAGGAACCTCGATACCGACGGTGCTGTTAGAGAGGAATTCTTGTACCTCTGTTGGTGTCCGCTCGATCTTGTGCTCACAATACGGTTGTTGGAGACGAGCGATCCAGTTGAGACCCGTCCGTAACACCCACTGGAATGACCCAGGGGACCGTTTGACTCTATTACGAAGTTGTGTTCCTTGGACCTGTTGTTCAGATCGGGTATTACCAAACTGTGTCTCTATCCGCGTTCCTGTTGGAAGAGTCCCAGTAATCTCGTCATTTGTTGAGCGAACGTACTCCAAGGTCTCCTGTTCGCGGTTGTTGAACTGCTCATACGTCGTGACGTTGGGAACCTTATATATCCGGTCAGCCCCGTCGGTAGAGCTATCGAACAGCGTGGAACGGTATCGCCCTCGGAGAATCAGGCCACCCGACAAGTCTGTCGTTGTTGGTTCTCTCTGACGGGAGAAGACAAGTAGGTATCCGGGTAGGGCGTATTGAAGCAGTCCCAGACGGCGAAGTAGTGTCAATATCTGTTTGCCTGCCCGTTCTGTGATAGTCCGGGCAGTCAACTCCAGCGTCTGGAACCGTCGCATCTCGTCTCGTTTTGTCGGGTCGAGCGCGTAGTCCGGACAACTTGGACTCGGGTACAGGCCATATGCTTTGGCGATCTGGAGGGTTTTAATTGGCCCTCCGTTCCCATGGAGCGCTCGCTGAACAGACCGAAGACGACGGACGCTGTCAGCGACCCCGTCTGCCTGGATCACACCTTCTGTAAGGACGAACGCCGTTCCTCGTTTTGAGAGGAGTGTATCGATCGTCGAGAACAAACTGAGGCGATCGACGTCATCCCGAAGGCTCGCTAAATCAGCCACAATCGTATCAAATGTTCCAGGAGCGAGTGGGACCTCTGACAGCGATCCATGGATGGGAACGACGGAATCTGTCGGCAGATCAGTTCGGTTCGAAAGAATCCGAAGTCGGTCCACCGACTGTCCAAGAGCCACGACAGACTCACACTGCTCCGCTAGCAAGCCTGTCCGACGACCGGTTCCGGCAGTGATGTCCAAGCATCGTCCGGTGAGAAACGGACCAACGAACAAGCGCCAACAGTCGCGACCATATTCGAATAGTTCGGCGACCACTGAGTCAAATTCTTCACCCCCCAGGCTACTGGTCTCGACTGCGTTGCGAAGCGATGTGCGCTCTGTTTCTTCAGCGAGATCTCGGTACAAGGGACACGTCTCATCCTGCTGTCGAAACGATAAGATTCCACTCCGTCGCGTCGGGGCCCAACCGCACTCACAGCCCGTAGTTGCGTCTCGAATCAGCCCGCAACACTGTGGGCAAGTGAGCAATGGCACTTCCTGAGAGGAATATCGTGTCATTAATTAAAAATTGAGAACGCCTTTGAGAAGACTTGGGGCATACTGCGGATATCTGACACAGAGATATGCAGTTGCCTGTAGTGTTTGAAGTGTTCCCTGCCCAACCGACTCGTGCTCTTCGTGATGAATACTGTCTCTGGGAAGCCCGCGGAGTTCTAGGCCCTTATTGAGTGCGTGAAGACAGAACTCGGTGTCCTCCATGTGATTCAACCGTTCGTCAAACCCGCCAAGTGATTCGAAGACTTGCCGTGACAGGACGAAAAACCGAGTCAGCAACAGCCCAAAGTCGAAGTCCTCTAAGCCGATGACCAGGCCTTGGCGGGCCTCACGAACGTGTTGCCAGAAGAACGATTCTTCGAATGTGATATCATCATCACAGAAGACGAGAATCTTACCGTCGGTTTGCGCCGCCCCGAGATTCCGTGCTTCCGCCCGATTCCCTTCGGACACAACTGCTGTTTCAACGGTGTCTGGAACAGACTCGAGTGTAATTGGGTCCGGGTCAAGCGTCGGAATCACCACCGAAACCTCCTCTGGAGAGATCACGCGTTCATTCGACATTGTCGTTGACAATTCGCTGGAGGTGCATCTCCAAGATTTCTGCCTGTCGGTCCCAAGTGAATTTCTCAGACACCTCCCTGCTCACTCGGCCGAACCGCTCCCGGCGAGGCCCGTCACCAAGCAGGCGATCCAATGCCTCAGTAAGCCCATTGACGTCGCCTGGGGAGACGAGATACCCGTTCTTTCCCTCAGTAACCTGCTCTGCGATCGCGTTGATATCGGTGCTGACGATTGGCTTACCGGAAGCTAGCGCTTCGAGGTTAACGACCGGGAATCCTTCATGATACGATGGTAGACAGAACACATCGCACGCCGCGAAGTACTGGTGGATCGCTTCATGTTCGACAGCACCGGTAAACCGGACACAATCCGCAATCCCGATGTCGTGTGCGCGCTGTTCGAGTTCAGCTCTTAATGGACCATCGCCAACGATATACAAGACAGCCGGGCTCACAAGCTGCGCATATGCGTCGAGGAGATCGGGTACCCCTTTCCCATCCTGCAAACGACCAACGAACATCACGATGGGATCGTCCTCCGTCACTGCAGGCTTCACATCGGGGTTGAACTGGTCCCTGTCTACAGATGGGTAAACAATTCCATCGACGGAGACACCAAGCCAGTCCTCGGCACGTTGTTTTGTGTCCTTGCTAGTAGCGAGATATGAGTCAGGCTGAGCAAATCGGCCCATCAGCTTCCACCGGATCGACGAGTGCCTGATTCCCGGAATGTGAAACACGTTCGGCACAGAGAGCGTTCGGGAGAGAAGGAGATTATCCAGGTAGTAATGTGTTGAAACGATATCTTCTCTGTTGAGAGCATCACGTACATCACTCCGCAGTACGTTCCAAAACATCGACAGCGATTCAACTTCGGCCGACATGAGGGGCGTGTAACTACACACTCGCTCGTTCAATCGACTTTCTTTGGGGATCAAGTCGACTTGGACGATGTCAGCATCCATCCGCTCGACTTCCGGGAGGATATTCCCAGTCCCTGTGTACAGGGTGATATCGTGACGACCGGTGAGTTGTTTTGTCAGCTCCCGAACGACGGTCTCGGTACCGCCGCTGTTTGCGAACCCGACTCTCGGGGAGTAGATCCCGATGTTCATACTTCTTCCTCTGCAGGGTCGGATCCCAGCTGGTGATTCCGATGCCACTCCGTGATCAAACTGTGCAAGCGAGTGTCGAACGTCGTCAAAGAGAACGGCTCCACCCGTGATTTTGAAATTGTAAGTGGTGCTCGTTTGTGTCTGTGTATCGCGTCTACGATGCCGTCAGCACTGCCATCATGAAGATAACCATTGACCCCCTCTTCGACGAACACGCCTTGAAACCCCTCGTTACGTGTTAGTACGGCTTTTCCACTCGCGTTAGCCTCAATCGGTACAATACCGAAATCCTCGTTGCGACCGTTAAACACGACTGCAGTACACGTTGCGAGCAATTCCAACTTCCGTTCTTCGGAGACAAACCCTTCATAATACATGTTTCTTGACCCTTCTATCTGATCGACTACTGATTGATCCACGTCACCACGGCCACCGACAAATCGAATCTCTTCGTTCGACTGTTCAAAGGCTTTCACAATAGCCAAAACCCCCTTTTCATTGTCCAACCTTCCAAGATGCAGGTAGAACCCCTCATCCCCCTCATTACGGTACTTTTCTAGCGGAACCGGTGGATACAGAATGTGTGCTTCTCGATCGTAGTATTTGCGCAGTCGTCGAGCAATAATCGGACTGTTGGCAAAGTAGTAGTCGACACGGGGATCTACCGTTACGTCTCGTGTTCGGAGGTGTCTGATGAGTGGCCGCGACAGCAATCCGAGTAAAGAATCTTTCCGGTCGTGGTACAGGTCATAGAACCACCGCGGAGGGGAGTGGCAGTAGTTGATGTGCAACACGTCATCAGGTGTGATCACAGCGCGAGTAGTCGCTCCCGATGTAATGAGTACGTCCGGATGGCCATACTCGCGCCAGTCGACATCCTCCCACAGAGAATACTCGAATACACGGTCGATCCGCGACTGGAATCGCCGTATGCTAGGGAATGACAGATCTACAGTCACGTCATAAAACGAAACATCACCGTAAGGATTGGGGCCCTCCGGAGAGGGGACTCCGACGGTATAGATCTGATCGACACCTAGTGTCTCTGCCATTTTGGTCACAAGGTATTCCGCCCCACCCCAAGCGTTGACGTGCCAGTGGGCAAGTGCCACGTCAAGTTCATCATAGCCCACAGCCGGCCCGTCTTCCATACGCGACACGTTTCGTAGGAGTGAGAAAAGTACCATGGTTAACCGCCCCGTTGTCATTGGTCCGACATGAATCGCTTGCATAAGCACCTCCGGTGAAGTACCCTCAATGGTTCGGCGTAGAAACAGATCGTACTGGACGTTGTGCGGTTTGAGCTATACAACTAATTGCACTTCTACTATTAATTGGCGAGTTGCTTTATTCTTGTATACGACCGGGGTGAACCTGGCCGGTTGTGAGCGCTACTAAGTTTCAACCGTCCAATAACACAGCTGATTACGTCCGGTGTTGTCCATAAGTTCGGATCGTACTCCCGCTATATCGGTATCTCAATAGTATCTATTTCACTACTACTATACGTTATTCCGATATCCTCCACCAAGCCAGATCCGTGTCGTCCCGCAGCCACAACCGATTTGCATCGGCCGGCGATGGCACTATCCATGCAGACCGTCATCCTCGCCGCCGGCTAGGGAACGCGGATGCGTCCGCTCACCGACCGCCGCCCGAAGCCGATGCTGCCCGTCGCCGGCAAGCCCCTCTCGGCCCACACCGCGGAGGCCGCGGTCGCGGCCGGCGCCTCCCGGCTCGTGATCGTCGTCGGCTATGAGGCCGACGCGGTCCGCTCGTACTTCGGCGACGAGTTCGACGGCGTCCCGTGGCGTTCGCCGAACAGTCCGAGCAGCGCGGCACCGCCGACGCCGTCCGCGCGGGGGCGGCCCGGCTCGACGACGGCCCGTTCGCCGTGCTCAACGGCGACGCGCTGTACGATACCGAGTCGCTGGCGACGCTGTACGAGTCGGCGCCCGCCGTCGGCTCCTACCGGGTCAACAATCCGAGCGCCTACGGCGTGCTGCACGCCGAGGGGACCGGCGACGACGTCCGTGTGACGGGCGTGACCGAGAAGCCCGCCGACCCCCCGTCGGATCTGATCAACGCCGGCGCGTACGTCTTCCCCGCCGAAGCCCAGGGATGGCTCGACGTGGGCGAGAGCGAGCGCGGCGAGCTCGAACTCACGGACGTCCTCGAACGTGCCTGCGCGGAGATGGATGTGCGTGCGGTCCCGTTCGACCGCTGGCTCGACGTGGGCCGACCGTGGGAGCTGCTGGCGGCCAACGAGTGGAAGCTCGACGAGCTGGAGCGCCGGATCGACGGCGAGGTCCACGCGGACGCCGATCTCCGCGGCGACGTCGTCGTCGAGGCGGGCACCGAGGTCGACGCCGGCGTCGTGATCGAGGGACCCGCGCTGATCCGGTCGGGCGCCAGCGTCGGGCCGAACGCGTACGTGCGCGGGCGAACACTCTGAATCGAACGCGTCGGTGGGCCACAGCGTCGAGGTGAAAAACAGCGTACTCATGCAAGGGGCGACGGTCGGGCACCTCTCCTATGTCGGCGACAGCCTCCTCGGACGGGACGTGAACTTCGGCGCGGGGACCACGGTCGCGAACCTTCGGCACGACGACGCGGACGTGCGGGCGCTGGTGAAAGGGGAACTCGTGTCCACCGGTCGTCGCAAGTTCGGCGTCGTCTGCGGTGACGGGGTGAAGACGGGCATCCAGACGAGCCTCAATGCGGGCGTGAAGCTGGGGACGGACACACGGACCGGTCCGGCCGAGCGCGTGTTGCGCGATCGAACCGAGGGCGCCGATAACTGAGGCCGCACGGAGGCCCGAGCTCGTCGGTGGGATTGGAACGTACAGACTGGGCATGGAAACCGCTGGTACTGCCCGAGCCAGTTCGGTGACAGGTGTGAGTTCGTTCGTGTTCGGAGACACGTCCGAGAAATCCTCGGGGAGTACGTGCGTGGAAGGCTGGTCACAGTCGCGGCGGCCGCGCGCGAGGGATCAGCCCCCTGTTCTGGCGACTACGACCGTGGTATTGTAACACATATACCCCACAAAGTACTTACCCCAGGTTCGACCGAGAACGGCCGACACCCCCGAAAACGGGTGTGTGAAGCGTTGACGCGCCGTCCGAATTACCACAAGAGATTTATAAGGTCCGATGTTGGTTATGTGCGTACCCCTACCCATGGTGACAGCACATAGTCCCCCCCGCCAAGTCCGCTTCGCGGGCGTTCTGGAGCAGGCTTGGGAGATCGGTGTTGTCGCCGCTTGCAGTGCGACTCAGACAAACCATGACAGAAACTAACGACAAGATCCGCGCGCTGTTCCTGACAGCGCTGATGGTGTTCAGCGTCTTCGCTGGCACTGTCGCGTTCGCAGGGACGGCCGCTGCGGCGAACTCCGTCAGTGGAGCGACGTACTCCACTGACCCGGTCAACGAGAGTTCGTCGTTCAACGGCGAAACGGTATCGGTCACGTTTGACGACGTGACAACGGACGATGGTGACACGGACACGTTCCACGTCAACATCCCGAACAGTATTGCTCAGGCTGGCTCGCTCAGCGTGAGCTCGGCCACTGTCAACGGTGACAACGGCGACTACTCCGCCAGCGTCTCCAGTAACCCGGTCGACGGGCAGGACGGTGACGGTGTCGCCGACACACTCCGCGTCACGACTGGCACCGACAGCGGTGTCCAGAACGACACGGTGACCGTTACGTTCACCTACTCGTTCAGCACGCCTGCTGTCACCACTGCCACGGATTACAACTACCGCGGTACTGTCCTCGACAGTGGCGGCAGCGACATCGTGCTGGCGGACGCAGGTCCGGACCTGACGGTCTCCAACACTGGTCAGGACAGGTCGGCTGCCGACACAGTTGTCAACTCGAGCAACAACAACACGCTCGTCTGGGCAGGCCAGGTTGTCGGTACTGACGAGCACAGTGCCAACACCCAGGTTTCGCTCCGCCGTGTGACCGACTCCGGTTCCACGCTCGTCTCACAGAAGACCGTCAACAGTGACGGCTTCGTGACGTTCAGCACGGACGGTCGTCAGACTGGTGACTACTTCATCACTGGCGATAACAACCGGGTTTCCTTCGAGCTGACGCAGCAGGAGATCTCGGTCGACTTCAGCGCCGACTCGGTCGACAACTCCGGTCCGAGCGACTCGGTCGAGGTCGACTTCGAGGCTGACTCCAACCGTGCGCAGTACACCCACGTGCTCGAGGCCGAGTACCAGGGTGACGCCGTCGACGCGTCGACGCTGCAGGACATTCTCGGCGGTGCCGGTACCGTTGAGGACGTCGACAGCGACGACGCCGACGAGCTGACCGTCGCCGGCTCCGCGGAGGACGCCTTCACGGCGAACTTCTCGGGCGTCGACGCGGGCAACTACACGATCACCTCGACCGTCGAGGACACCGGCGTCTCCGACTCCGCCAACATCACGGTGAACGATGTCGGCGACGGTGAGGCTGAATTCGAGCAGGGTAACATCGAGGTCGCGCAGGGTGACGTCGCGGAGATCAACGTCTCCCTCAGCGGCAACGCTGACACCGCGACGGTCGTCATCGGCAGTCTCGAGGACGACGGCTACCAGGCCAACGTCTCCGTGACTGACGAGGACGACGACGACGAGGTCACCATCGAGTTCAACACCTTCTCGGCTGGCAGCAGCAGTCTGGGTACTGTCGTCTCCGCCACGGGTGACGACACGGTTGAATTCGACAGCAGCTCTGACCAGGAGACGATCTCCGCGATCCTCTCGACTGGTGAGTACACGATTGCGACGAGCACGGCGTCCGACGCGCAGACGACGCTTGACTCGCCGCAGGACATCGGCACGATGTTCATCGCCGAGCGCTCCACCGACAGCATGCAGCTGTGGACGGCGCCCAGCGCTGCCGACCTCGACGCTGACGGCGAAGACGGCGTCGAGGAATCCGACATCGCGTCGCTCATCGAGGACGGTGCCGTCACGCAGGACGACACCATCACGGCCGGCGACTACGTCGTCCACCAGGTCACCGCGAGTGGCCTGGAGGGCGCTATCGCCGCAAACGGTAACCTCAGCGCCGCTCTCGGTAACGGCGTCAACGTGACCGTTGAGCAGACGAACCCGATCCAGAACCGCGACCCGAAGGTCATCAACCTGACCGACTCGGGTGACGCCGTCACGCTCGTCGAGGGCGACGGTGCCTACTACATCGCGGTCAACACCGGCGACAGCGACCTCAACGTCTCCCGCAGCGGGAACGACGTTTCGCTGAGCGACGGTGACGAGTTCGAGGCTACCTTCACGGTCGACAGCGCACGCCTGCTCGGCTCCTCCGACGAGGAGGACCAGGAGTCGGTCAACGCGACCTTCGAGGTCGAGTCGGCCGACACCTCGCTCGACAGTGACCCCGTGAACGTCACGGCCGCTGACGAGCAGCAGATCACCGGCACGACCAACTACGCGCCGGGGACCGAGCTGACCATCCGCGTCCGCTCCACGGACAACACGCAGCCGCGGTTCTTCAACACGGAGACCGTGACTGTTCAGGCTGATGGCAGCTTCAACGCCTCGTTCAACTTCGCGGACCAGTCCGCGGGTGACACGTTCACCGTGACCGTCCGCCAGGGCGGCACGTCCGTTGTGAGCGCCGACGGCAACGTTGTCGAGAGCGTGGCCACGCCGACGGCCACCGCCACGGAAGGCACGGAGACGGCAACCGCGACGGCAACGGCCACGGCGACCGCGACGGCCACGGCCACGGAGACGGCGACGGCCACCGCGACGGCCACCGAGGCTGACGAAGGCGGCATGACGACGACGGAGTCGACCGAGACTTCGACGTCGACGCCCGGCTTCGGCGCCGTGCTGGCAGTCATCGCCCTCATCGGCGCTGCGCTGCTGGCAGTCCGCCGCGACAACTAACGACCACGACTGACCGGCCGTAACCCGGTCACGTCCGCTTCCGCGGACCCATTCTTTCGACGCGCTCACACCGGCCAGCGACGGCGCCGTCCATCGCGTCGCCTCGGTGCTCGACACACACGAGACGACAAGGGCTTTACCCGACACCGCCGATTCACGAACAACGAATGGCGAGTATCTACACCGACCTGCTGGGGTGGGTGGTGATCGCGACGTTCCTCGCCGGCGCGGGCGTCGAGTACGTTCGCCGCCGTCGCGTCGGCGGCGACGCGGGCACGCTCGCGACCCTCCGAGGGCGGCTCGACGCGTTCGAGACGCCCCCCGAGCGGACGCTCGCGACCGCCGGCTGGGTGCTGTTCGCCGGCTTCTGGCTGGCGCTGTTCCCGCACTTCGCGTTCACCCAGAAGAGCTACGTCGAGGGCGTGCTCTCCCTGCTCGCCGTCCCGGCGTGTCTGTACGCCGGGTGGCTGCTGTGGAACGGTCGCGACTCGCTGTTGGTGCTCTCGCGGGCGGTCGCCGCGATGGGGATCGTCTACTTCCCGTTCGAGTCGATCGAGCCGCTCAAGCGCGGGCTGATCCTCGTGGTCACCGGACAGACCGGCTGGGCGATGGCGCAGTTCGGCTACGAGCCCGCGCTGGTCGAGGGGCCGATCCTCGGCTACCGGAACGCCTACCGGTTCGTCACGGCCGACGGCCACGGGCTGCTGTTCGAGATCGTCCTCGCGTGCACCGGACTGGGGAGCATGGCCATCTTCGCGGGACTCATCGCCGCGGTGCATGCTCCTCTCGGCCGGAAGCTCCGCGCGCTGGCCGTCTCGATCCCGATCATCTGGGGACTGAACATCGCCCGAACCACGTTCATCGGGATCGCCTTCGGCAACCAGTACCTCCAGCTGTTCGTCGACGAGGTGCTGTTCCTGTTCGGCTCCTCCGACCCGTACATGGTGTCCTTCTTCCTCTCGGACCGGGTCATCTCGCAGGTGCTCGCGGTCGTCGCGCTCGTGGGCGTCACCTACCTCGTCGTCCGCGAGCTACCGGAGCTCGTCACCGTGATCGAGGACGTGCTGTACATGGTCACCAAGGAGGAGTACGACCTGCTGGAGTCGCTGGACCTGCCGAGGGAACCGGTGCGGACCGACGGCGGCCGGACCGGTCGGGAGTAGTCCGACTCGCCCCGATCGCGTCTCACTCGACCGCCGGCAACGCGTCCCGCGGACACCCGGCCAACGCCGCGAGCGCCTCGACCTCCAGGTGGTGCAACTCGCCCGGAACCACGAGCATGTGCAGCGGGTCGCCGAAGTCGCGCTCGGCGAGCGCCGCGAGCGTGTCGGCGGCGACGACCGGCTCGGGGCTCCCGGCTCGCGCGACCGCCACCCCGACGGCGTCCTCGTCCCAGTCGCGCGCCAGCGCCGCGGCGGCGTGGTCGGCGGTCATGAACTCGTCGGCCTCGCCCTCCGCGGGCCCGGCAGGAGAGGAGCCGGCGACCTTGATGTCCAGATACACCAGCGTGTGAAGGCCGCGCTCGCGGTTCGCCTCGATCCCGTCGATCACGCTCTGTGGGGTTCCCTCCGCCCCGTGGGCGTACTCGAACGGCAGGGTCACGGCCTTCCCGAAGCGGTAGTTCTGCAACCCCGTCAGCGACGAGGCGGCCGACTGGGCGGTGATCCCGTGGATCACGCGGGTGTCGATGCCGCGTTCGGCCGCCCGAACGCGGAGGTCGACGTGGGTCGTCGAGATCATCGTATCGCCGGCGGTGCAGAAGGCGACCTCTCCGTCGGCGGCCGCATCGAGGATCGGCTCCGGGTCCCGCTCGACGCCCGCGCGGTCACGGACCTCGATGTCGATCCCGTGGTGGGTTTCGAGTTCCTCGACGGTGGTGCCCGCGAGGCGGCTGGTGTAGAACTCCGCGAAGACACGGTCGGCCGACCGGAGAGCCTCTCGACCCTCCACGGTGACCGAGCGCTCGTCCCAGAGGCCGAGGCCGATGAAGGTGAGCATGCCCGAAGAACGCCCGCCCGGCGCTTCCCGGTTTCGCTCCGGCACGGCGTCGCCTCAGAACCACGGGTCGAAGTGAAGGGAGTAGCTCGGTTCGTTGCCCACGGAGTATGCGGACAGTACGGGACCTGATTTATCGGGAATTGCCCTGTTTTTTAACCCCCGAACGTGGAACTATTATGTGAGATGAAGATCACGTTGGATAGCCGATCCTCGGCCGATGCAGTGTTCGAGGCGTTAGCCGACCGACACCGGCGGCACGTGTTGTGTCTCCTTGCCCGCTCGGAGGGAGAGACGATGTCCCTCAACGAGGTCTCCGAGCACATCGGGGCGACGCTCGACTCGTCCGTGGAGGCCGTTGAGACGAACCTGTATCACACGGACCTGCCGAAACTGGAGCGGGCGGGGTTCGTCGAGTACGACGAGCGAAGCGGAGTGATCCGGTCGCGGAACTGCGAGTTGATCTCGAAACTCCAGCAACTCGGGTTCCTCGACTGTACGACGTAGTCTACCCCTTCCGGCGTCTCCCTCGATCCGGCTTGCCGTCCTCCGGACAGTTCCCTGTGCTGAATTCGCAACCTCCCTCCCGGCCGATTCACAGCCGCCGGCTCCAGATCGGGGTGTGGGTCGACTCCGATCACACGAAGTCGCGGGAGGACCGATCGACACCCGAGGCGTTCCCCCGCTACTCGGCGTCCTTGGACCGGGCTATCGCCCGCCCACGGCCCTGTGACCGAGCCGAACGTCGGCGGCGACCCCGGCCGAAACGCCGAGTCAAACGTGGTGCGACGAGAGTGGAGGAACCCCGAAAATGCCAGTTCCACACCCGCTATTGGTCATTTGTACACCTTCCAAAAGACGCCGGAACGGAAAGCCGGTGGAGGGGATTGTGAACCACGGTCGGAGCTCGCTCCGACCTACCCCAAATCCCTCCACGCGAGGCTCTCCAGCCTCACTTCGTTCGGCAGAAGAAGCCGGTGGAGGGATTTGAACCCTCGGCCTATTCCTTACGAAGGAATCGCTCTGCCAGCTGAGCTACACCGGCGCGTGCGATCAGTCGTACTGCCATGACGGGAATAAGGGTTGCGAATGTGCGTCGCCGTGACCCGGACTCACACGCCGTTACGACCGGCGGATCCGCACGTCCAGACAGACGTTCTCCTCGTGGGGCGCGTACGACCGGACCGCCCGACGCGTCAGCACCTCGACCTCGTAGCCCGCGGGCTCGGCGGCCGCTCGGATCGCCCGCTCACCGGGACCGAAGGGGTCGTCCTCGTGGGCGATGTCGTAGAGGTGGAGCACGCAGTCATCGTCGGCGAGTCGCACCGCGGTGTCGAGGAACTCGTTCGCGGTGTGGGGGAGGTTCATCACGACCCGGTCGGCCCAGCCGTCGTAGTCGGCGGTCGTCCCGCGCACGTCGCCCTCCAGTGCGGTGACGCGGTCGGCGACGCCGTTGCGCTCGGCGTTCTCGCGGAGGTACTCGATGGCGGCGGGGTTCACGTCGCAGGCGACCACCTCGGCGCCGCGGGCGGCCATCGGCACCGCGAACGGGCCCACGCCCGCGAACATGTCGACGACGCGCTCGCCGCCCCCGACCTGCTCGGCGACGCGGTGGCGCTCGGTGGCGAGGCGCGGCGAGAAGTACACCTCGGCGACGTCGAGCGCGAACTCGTGGCCGTACTCCCGGTGGACCGTCTCCGTACTGTCGCCGTGGAGCACGTCCCACTCGCGGACGCGGTACTCGCCGGCGACCTTCGAGGCGCGGTTGAGAACCGCCTCGCAGGGCACGTCCGACTCGACGATCGCGTCGGCGATCCGGCGTGCGCGCTCGGGGTCGTCCTCGTCGAGGATCACGATGTCGCCGAGGCGTTCGTAGGAGGGCTCGAACCCGAGGACCTCCGCGGGCGGCGTCGGTCCGTCGCGCTCGTCGGTCTCGCGGTCGACGACCTCGTAGCCGGCGTCGCGCGCGGCGGCGGCGTCGACGACGGGAACGAAGATATCGCCGTCCTCGACCTCGATCTCGCGGTCGCCGTCGAGCAGGTCGCGCTCGGCGAGCGCGGCTCTCGTCGCCTCGCCCTCGCGGACGGGGGCGCGGACGCACGGCGTGGTCATACCCGGCCTCGGCCGGCCGCGCGAAAAGGGCTACCGGTCCGCGTTCGGCTCCGACGCCGCGTGCGCGTCGTCGCCGAGCAGGGCCGACACGTCGAGGTCGGCGACGAGCGCCGCGGCCGCCTCGTACGGGTCACGCTCCGGGCCGTGTTCCGTGGGCCGCTCGCGCCCCGTGTGCGAGAACAGGGCGTCGACGAACGCCTCCCGAACGCTCTCGGTCGCGAACACGTCGTGGAGGTACGTGCCGAGCACGTCGCCGACGGCCGCGCTCCCCGGCTCCAGCGGCGTCTCGACGGCTCCCCCGTCCACGGGCTCCGTCCGTCCCATGTGGATCTCGTACCCCGACACCGTCCCTGACACCCCCGCGAGCGGGCCGGCGCCGTCGACCGAGACGACTGTCTCCCGGACGCGCTTGTCCTCGCGAAAGCGCGTCTCGACCGGAAGCAGGCCCACCCCGGCGACCTCGTCGGCGTCGCCGGTTCCCTCCACGGCCGCGTTCGTGATCCGCTCGCCGAGCATCTGGTAGCCGCCGCAGACCCCGACGACCGGCCCGTCGAACGCCTGGAGTCGCTCGTCGAAGCCCGCATCCCGCAGCGCCAGCAGGTCGTCGACGGTGTTCTTCGTCCCCGGGAGCACCACCGCGTCGGCGTCCGCGAGGTCCGCGTCGAGGGGGACGTACGCGACCCGGACGCCGGGCGTGCGCGTGAGGGGGTCGAGATCGGAGAAGTTCGACACCCGCGGGAGCCGCGGCACCGCGACCGTCACCGCGGCCGCGTCGGCGACGCCGTCGTCGTCCCCGACGACCGTCCGGGTGTCCCCGTCCGGGAGGGCGACGCTGTCCTCCTCGGGGAGCCCGGGGTCGTCGTACGGGAGCACCGCCGCGACGGGCACGCCCGTCCGCGCCTCCAGCTCCTCGATCCCCGGGTCGAGGAGGGAGGCGTCGCCGCGGAACTTCGTGATCGCCGTCGCCGCGACGCGCTCGCGGAGGTCGTCGGGCATCAGTTCGAGCGTGCCGTAGAGGCTGGCGAACACGCCGCCGCGCTCGATGTCGCCAAGCAGGAGGATCGACGCGTCCCCGAACCGGGCGGTCTCGACGTTCGCGAGGTCGCGGTCGTGGAGGTTGATCTCCGCGATGGAGCCGGCGCCCTCGGCGACGACCACGTCGTGCTCGGCCGCGAGTCGATCGTACGCCTCGCGGGCGGCCGTCCGCGCCGTCCCCCAGTGCTCGTCGTAGTAGGTGCCGGCCTCGTAGTGGCCGACCGCCTCGCCGTCGATCACGAGCTGACTCTCGCCCCCGCCGCGGGGCTTGAGCAGGACGGGATTCGTGTCCGTCGTCGGGGTGATCCCCGCCGCACGCGCCTGCACGAACTGCGAGACGCCGATCTCCCCCCAGTCGCCGTCGGGCCTGAGCGCGGCGCGGGCGTTGTTGCTCATGTTCTGCGCCTTGAACGGCGCGACCGACACGCCGGCGTCGGCGAGGCGACGGCACAGCCCCGCCACGACGGTGCTCTTGCCGACGTGGCTCGCCGTGCCGGCGACGAGGAGGGTCGCGGCGGCGTCTACGTCGCTCCCGCGGTCTCCTTCGCGCATCAGTACTCGGTGCCCTTGCGGGCGCGGTGGCCCTCGTCGAAGGGGTGTTTCACCTTGCGGACGTTCGTGATCAGGTCCGAGGCCTCGGCGAGGTACTCGGGCTCCTCGTGACCCCCGGTGAGGACGAGTTCGAGGGCGTCGGGCTTCGACTCGATCAGATCGAGCAGGTCGTCCGGGTCGACCAGCCCGCGATTGGCGGCGTACACCACCTCGTCGAGGACGAGCATGTGCGCGCCGTCCTCGGGTGCGCCGTCGAGCCCCAACGGCTCCGTCAGGTCTTCGTCGGCCCACCCGTCGACCAGCTCGCGGGCGCGCTCGAACCCCGCCGCCGCGCGGGCGGCGTGGTCGTCCTCGTCGGTGCCGTCGGCCATCGCGTGCCAGCCGTAGTGGCCGGAGTTCTCGTAGCTGATCCCGGGGATCGCGGCGATAGCGTTGTACTCGCCGCGGACGTCCTCGACGCTGTCGGCGCCGCCCTTCATGAACTGGAGGAGGTGCACGCGGTAGCCGTGGCCGGCGGCCCGGAACGTCATCCCCAGCGCTGCCGTCGTCTTCCCCTTCCCGTCGCCCCACCACGTCTGCACCAGCCCGAACTCCTCGGGCGCGCTCGGTTCGATGTCGCGTGCGGCGGGGGTGACTCCCTTCCCGGGCGTCCGTGCGCGGGGGTCCTCGTCTCGTTCCTCGGCTCGGTCGGCGGCGCGGTCCTCGTCGTCGGGGGCGGCGTTCGTGTCTGGCATGGGTGTCTCCTACGGCGTGGATCGGCAAACAGTTCCGGATCGGCTCGGCGGGGGACAGTCCTCCGCCGGCTCACGGGCGCGTCACCTCCGTCTCACGGTCGGTGACGACGCCGTGTTCTGCGTCGGCGACGGAATCCGGGACGGTCGCGTCGCCGGCGGCGTACCGCGAGTTCAGGCTCGCCCGGACGGCGTCGCGGACGCACGCCCGGCTGGCGCCTCCGACCGTCGTCGCGCTCCCCGAGAACGCCGCGGGGTCGCCGTCGCGCGCGCTGCCGGCGACGACCGCGTCGGTCGTCGTCCCCGGGAACCCCGTCGTCGCGAGCAGGGTCGCGGCCTTCGCCTCCGCGGCGACCGCGACGAGGTTCGCGAGCGCGCCGTCGTCGAGCCGCCGGGTCGTCGCGACGAGGACGTTCACCGTCCCGCGCCCGGGACGCTCGGGTCCCTCACCGGCGACTGACTCGCCCGTCGGTTCCTCGCGTCCCTCGGCGTCCATCGGCAGCGCCGCGGGGTTCGACACCCCTGCGGTCGCGACCGCGACGACCGGACCCGAGCGCGCGACTCGCGCGTGGCGCATGTCGACGCCCGTAAGGAGCGCCGGGGCCGTGGGGTCGCCTCCCGGCCCAGCGAACCCGGCGTCAGCGAGCCTGTCCGCGACGTACGCGTCGAGGTCGGTCCGCTCCCACCCCTCGGGGACGGAGACGTTGTACGCCGCCGGGGCGTCCGCGAAGCCGCCGTCCCAGCCGGTCGAGAGCCAGCGCGTGTCGGGGCGGCGCAGCCGTAGAACGCCCCCGGCCACCGCGGTCTCAAAGCCCACGGAGCACCTCCAACAGGCGGTCGTTCTCGGTGGGCGTCCGGACCGCCACTCGGACGTGGCTTTCGAGGCCCCGGAACGTCGTCGCGTCGCGGACGGCGATCCCGGCCTCGGCGGCGCCGTCGACGACCGAACCCGCCGTGCGGTCGCCGACGTCGAGCAGGAGGTATGGCGCGTCCGAGGGGTGGACGCCGTATCTCGCGTCGGAAAGCGCCGCGCGCATGCGCTCGCGCTCGGCGGCGACGCGCTCGCGGGTGCGCTCGACGAACTCCCGTCGACGCATGCAGTGGGCGCCGGTCGCGAGCGCGGGCGCCCCGAGGTTCCAGGTGCGGCGGGCGTTCGCCAGCGCCTCCCTCCAGTCGCCGGTCGCGACGGCGAACCCCGCGCGGATCCCCGGCAGCCCGAACAGCTTCGTCAGCGAGCGGGCGACGATCGCGCCGTCCGCGCCCGCCAGCGACGGCCGGTCGGTGAACCCGAGGAACGCCTCGTCGACCAACAGCGGCGTCCCCGCCTTCCGGCACCGCGCGGCGAACGACCGCAGGTCGTCGTCCCCGTAGGCGTTCCCGGTCGGGTTGTTCGGGTTGCAGACGATCGCGAGGGCGTGCTCGGCGGGGTCGACCTCCAGTATCTCGTCGTGCGGAACGAACGAGGGCTCGCCGCCCTGCAGGCGCACCTCGCGGGCGTATTCCCCGAAGCTCGGGTACGGTACCGCGACCGAGTCGCCCGGGTCCACGGCGAGATCGATCGTCAGCCGGATCGCCGCCAGCCCGCCGGGCGTGGGGACCACCTCCTCCGGGTCGCAGCCGACGTACTCGGCGGCCGTGCGGCGGTACTCCGCGGGCGGCTCCTCCGGGTACGTCCGCGCCGACTCGAAGGCGTCGCGGTAGGCCGCCGCCGCGCCGTCGGGGACGTGGGGGTTGGTGTTCGCGCTGAAGTCGAGCACGTCGGGGTCGTCGCTGCTGCCGTGCGGGGTGCGAGGCGTGTCGCGTGCGGTGTCGAAGTTCATGGGTGGTCTCCGTGATCGGGAGATATCTCGGTTCCCTCGCGCTGTCGATGCAGCAGCGCCTCGGCGACGCGCAGGTCGCGCGGGCGGTTCGCGTTCACCGCGAGGCCCTCGCCGGCGACGACGAGCGCGCTCTCGTCGACAGGCTCTCCGTCCTCGTCGCCGACGACGTTCAGCCCGGTGGGCACGACCTCGCGGCCGTCGACCGTCGTCGTCCGCTCGTCGACGCTCGCGCCCACCTCGCGCTTGCGGTCGACTGGGACGTACACGGCGAGCGATGCGGCGGCGCCGTCGGCGGTGCCAACGCCGGCGCCGTCAGCGGCGACGGCGTCGCCAGTATCGCCGGTGGCGGCGTCGAGGGCGCGATCGACCACCTCGGCCGTCAGGAGCGGAAGATCGCTCGCGACGGTGAGCACGGGTCGGTCGATCCGCTCCAGCGCGTAGCCGAGGTCGGAAACGTAGCCGTTGCCGGGCGCCTCGATGACAGTCAGGTCATCGCGCCCGATGAGGTGCCTCGCGGTCGCGGGCGTGTGCGGCGAGACGACGGCGTGGACGCCCTCGACCCGGCTCCCGGCGAGCGCGTCGAGCACGCGGTCGACCATCGGGATGTCGCCCACCTCGACCAGCGGCTTCTCGCTCCCGTCGCCGACCGCCCCGAGCCGAGTGCCCCGGCCGCCGCACATCACGAGAGCGTCCACGCGATCACCCCCACGTGGAGCCCGACGACGCGGGCGATCTCGTTCGTCGCGCCGAGCACGTCGCCGCTGACGCCGCCGAGTCGGCTCCTCGCCCACCACAGCGCCGCGGCGGCGACGAGGGCGGCGGCGACGAGGACGGCGATCCCGGGCGCAAGCGCGGGCCACCCCACGAGCGCGACGGGCGCGGCGACGATGCCGACCCCGAGCAGCGAGCGCGGACCTGACTCGGCCGTCAGCGCCGACCCGAGGCCCTCGTGGGGCGCCTCTCCGACGCAGACGAGCGTCGCCGTCGCCGCCTTCGCGGCGACCTCCGTCCCGATCACGAGCGCGACGGCGGCGATCGGGGCGAACCGCGCGAGGTCGGCGACGAGCGCGGCCGCGGCCGCGAGTCCGAGGACGACCAGCGCGAGCGCGAGCGCGCCGCCGACGCCGAGGGAGCTGTCCTTCAGCACCTCGCGGCGGCGGTCGGCGTCGCCGTGGACGACCGCCGCGTCGCCCAGGTCCGCGACGCCGTCGAGGTGGGTGATGCCGGTGAGCGCGTACAGCCACGCGACGAACACCACCGCGACCGTCTCGGTCGGGACGGCGGCGCCGATCCCGCCGGGCGCCAGCGCGACCGCCGCGATGGGGAGCGCGAGCAGCGCGCCGATCGGGTAGCCGGCGGTCGGGATCGCCGCCGGCGTGCGCCGGAACGCGTCCCAGCGCGCGTCGCTGTGGGCGACGGGGACGCGGGAGAGAAAGCCGAGCGCGCCGGCGACGGCGGCGACGGGGCTCCGGGTCACGACCCCACCCCCGCAACCGCCGCGGCCGCTCCGGCGAGCAGGAACGCCAGCGCCCCCGCGACGGCGACCACGCGGACTCCTCGCCGCGCCTCGGCGAGCGAGGGGAGCGCGGCGCCGGGGTTCAGCGCGTACGCGCCGGACTTCTCCAGTCGGACGCCGAGGGCGGCGGCCGCGGTCGCCATCGGCCACCCGGAGTTGGGCGAGGCGGGGACGCGCGCCCACCGTCGGGCGTCGACGAGCGACCGTGGCGACCCGGCGGCGACGGCGAGCAACACGGCGGACACGCGGGCGGGAACCCACATAACCGCGTCGTCGAGGCGGGCGCTCGCGGTGCCGACCGGTTTGTCCGGGTAGCCGAGCATCGAGTCGAGCGTGTTCACTCCCTTCACCCAGGCGGCGGCCGCGACGCCGACGGCGACCGAGGCCTGCGCGCCAAGCGCGAACGCCAGCAGGGGTGCGACGAGTCCGTCCGCGAGGTTCTCGGCGGCGCTCTCGACGGCGGCGCTGCGGATCCAGGCGGCCGACAGCGACGACGTGTCCCGACCGACGAGCGCGATCGCCGACTCGCGGGCGGCGTCGGCGTCGCGCTCGGCCGCCTCGACCACCTCGCTCGCGACGGCGACGAGCATCCGCAGGCTCGTGAGCGAGAACAGCGCGAGCCCCGCGACGACCGCGGTGGCGACGGTGGCGACGGGGGCGACGAGCGCGACGGCGGTGCCGGTCCACGCGACGCTCGCGGCGACGACGCGTCCGGCGCCCGCGACGACGCCCCACGCGACCGCCGCGAACGCCAGCGGGAGGACGACCGCGGCGGCGACGCCGACGGATCGCGGGCGAGCCCACTCGCGGTCGACCGTGGTGACGACCCGCCCGAACAGCGCGATCGGGTGCACGCGACTTGGCGGCTCCGCGATCGCCGCGTCGAGCGCCGCCGCCAGCCCGACGGCCGCGAGGGCGGTCAGCCCCATCGCTCCGCGACGACCGACGGCAGTTCCGGGAGCGACACCTCCCCGATCAGGACGAACCGCGCGCCCGCGCCGACGGCCCCGCCGTCGGTCTCCGGGTCGTCGCCGACGTGGAGTAACCCACCGGCCGGAACGCCGAGGTCGGCGGCGACCGCCTCGAACGCCCGCGCGTCGGGCTTGCGCCACCCGCACTCGACGCTGGCGACCACGGCGTCGAGGTCCCCGGCGTCGACGGTCGACCGCTCCAGCGTCCGCGCGACGAGGCCGGGAACGCTGCAGTTCGACAGGACGCCGACGGGGTACTCCCCGGCCAGCGCCGCGACCGCCTCGGCGGCGCCGGGTCTGGTCTCGACCGGCCGATCGAACGACGCGCGGACGGCCGCCGCGGCGTCGTCGACGAACGCGCGCGGCTCGCGCTCCGGGTCGCGGCTCGCCAGCGCGGCCGAGACGTGGTCGTGCAGGGGGCGCTCGACGCCCTCCGCGTACTCCAGGTGTGGCTCGGCGTACGCGTCCGCCCAGTCGTTGGGGACGACGACGCCCCGTTCGCGGAGCTCGGCGGCGACGGCCGCGGCCGGATCGTCGGGCGCATCGACGTCGACGAGGGTGCCGAACAGGTCGAACGAGACGGCGGCGACGCCGCCGTCGTTCTCGACGGCGCCGCCCGACCCGCCGGCCCCCACCTCAGATCGCCTCCAGGAACGAGTCGAACGCGCCGCTCTCGGGGTGGACGTGCGCGTACGTGCCGAGCGTTCGGTGTTCGGTCAGCCCGTCCATCCCCTCCGCGATCCCGTCGCCGCGGACGACCTCGAACGCGAAGCGGGCGTCGTCGGCCACCTCTGCCGAGGAGTAGTGGAACTCGTGGCCCCGACGGGTCTCGCCCGCCCGGGCGGTGAGCGTGTCGCCGCGGGCGCGGAGCTCGACGTGATCGAGCGCCTGATACCGGTCGTGCATCCGCACGTCCGCCGGGAGGACGCCGGCCATCCCGTGGGTGTCGCCGTCGGCGGTCGTCAACGTCTCCGCGAGCGCCATGAGCCCGCCGCACTCCCCGAGCACGGGGAGGCCATCGGCCGCCCGGTCCGCGAGGTCGTCGAGGGCGTCGCCGTCGGCGAGGTCGGGCGCGTGGAGCTCGGGGTAGCCCCCGGGCAGGTAGACGGCGTCGCAGTCGGGCAGCGCGTCGCCGCGGGTCGGCGCGAAGGTCGCGACCTCGGCGCGCTCCCGGAGGCGTTCGAGCGTCGCCGGGTAGCGGAACGCGAAGGCGGCGTCGTCGGCGACGGCGACCCGCTTCTCGGTCGACGGTCGCGGGTCGCGCCCGGGCGGTCGAGGCGGCGAGCGCGCGAGGTCGGCCAGCGCCTCGGCGTCGAGGTGCTCGGCGGCCGCATCGAGCGCCTCGGTGGGAAGCGGCGACTCCTCGCCCATGTGGAGCCCGAGGTGGCGGTCGGGGATCTCCAGGTCCGGGTTCGGGGGGATCCGTCCGAGATAGGCCATCCCCTCGGGCAGCGCGTCGCGGATCCCCTGCTCGTGGCGGCCGCCGTGGGCGCGCTGGGCGATCACGCCCGCGACCTCGATGTCCCGACCGGCATGGGCGGCGTACTCGCGGAAGCCCAGCGCCGTCGCGGCGACGCTCTCCATCCCCGCCTTCGCGTCGACGACGAGCACGACCGGGAGGTCGAGCGCCTCGGCGACCCGGGCCGTGCTGGAGCCGTCGCCGTCGTACAGACCCATCACGCCCTCGACGATACACAGGTCGCCCTCGCCGCGATGGTAGTTCCGTCGGAGCCCCTCCTCGCCCTGCAGCCAGACGTCGAGCGTCCGCGAGGGGACGCCGGCCACGCGCTCGTGGTGGCTCGGGTCGATGAAGTCCGGGCCGGCCTTCGCCGGCTGGACCGCGTGGCCGGCGGCGTCGAGCGCCCGGATCGTCGCCAGCGTCGCGACGGTCTTGCCCACGCCGGAGGCGGTGCCGCCGAGGACGAACCCCCTCACGGCTCCCCCTCCGGCGCCGTCCCCGCCCCCCCGGGCGGCTCCTCCGGCGTCCCCTCCGACGACTCGGTCCCCGCGAGCAGGCGGTCGTACACGTCGACGATCCGCTCGCGGAGGTCGGCCATCGACGCGGCCGACTCCCCGACGAGGCGGAGCGCCCCGCCCATGCCGACGCCCTCCTTCGCCTCGCCGGCGACGTACGCCGCCATCGCGGGATGGTCGACCCCGTCGAAGCCGGGGTCCGTGACGGTCAGGTCGACGCCAAGCGAGTCGGTCAGGCCGGCGATTCCGGCGGAGTCGTCCTCGGCGACGAACGACGTGGTCGCGAGCGTCAGCGGCGCGTCCACGCCGGCGTGGCGGACCAGCGCCGCGGCGGCCGCGAGCTGCGTTCCGCCGGCGAGCGTCACCGCCGTGCCCGACTCCACGGCGCCCGTCGTCACCCCCGCGACCGCCGCGAGCACGGGGTCGCCGACGGCCGCGACCGCCCGGAGCGGGTCGCCGGCGGCGTCGCCGGCGGCGAACCCGCTGGCGTCCAGCCCCTCGGCGACGACCCGCCGCTTCAGGTCGAGGGGGTTCTCCGGCAGCGACGACGACACCGCCGGCTCCTCGTCCAGCGCGGTCAACACCCCGAGCGCGGTGGTCGTGCCGCCGGGGATCGTCTCCCCGATCACGATCCGGTCGTCCGGGAGCGCTCCCCCGAGTTCGCGCGCCCGCTCGTACGTCTCCCCGGCGCCGGGAACCGCCGTCGGCTCCCGCACGTCCGCGCCGGGACCGTCGCCCACGTCGACAGTCGGCGCTCCCGTCCGGCCGGCGATGCCGGCGTCGACCGCGAGCACGTCGAAGCCGAGCAGTTCCCGCGCGGCGCGGGTCATCACGGCGGGCGTCGGACAGCCCGTCGGGCTCACGGGGACGACCGGCGCGAGCGTCGGCTCGCCGTGGGCCACGATGTCCAGGTCCGCCCCGGGCGTGTGTCGCATCAGCTCCGGGTCGGCGCCGGCCGCGCTGATCCCCGGCTCCGCCGCGGTCTCGGTCGTCCCGGCGACGAGGACGAGCCTCACGTCCGGGCCTCCGGCGGTCCGGGGGAGCCCGTCCCGCGTTCGATCGCCGATGACTGGTGCATGTCAGTAGGAGACGCGGCGCCCAGTATAACAATTGTGAGTGCGTTAGAACAACTCCGATTGACCCCCGTCGCGACGGGTCGCGAGCCGCCCTGTCGCGGCTCGCTCACGACCCGTCCTCGCCCCGATCGCCGTCCCGCAGCGCCGTCACCATCGGCGAGCCGACGGCGGGGTCGTCGTTGACGGCCGTTCGGACGCCGAACGCGTCCGCGAGCGCGTCGTCGGAGAGCACCTCCCGCGGGGTGCCGGTCGCTCGCACCCGACCGCCCGCGAGCAACACGAGCCGGTCGCACACCCGCGCCGCGAGGTTCAGGTCGTGGATCGCCGCGAGGGCGGCCTTGCCGTCGTCGACGCTCTCCCGGACGAGTTCGAGCGTCCGGATCTGGTGGTTGATGTCGAGGCTGGCGGTCGGTTCGTCGAGCAGGAGCCCGGGCGTCTCGGCGGCCAGCGCCCGGGCGAACAGCACCCGCTGGCGCTCGCCGCCCGACAGCGTCGTCACCGACCGATCGGCGAACTCCGTCACCTCGGCGCGCTCCATCGCCCGCTCGACGGCCTCGCGGTCGGCCTCGGTCGTCGTCCCGAACCGGGAGACGTAGGCGGTCCGCCCCATCTCGACGACCGACTCGACGGGGAACTCGAACGCCGTGTTCGTCTCCTGCGGGACGGTGGCGACGCGGCGGGCGACCTCACGTTGCGACAGCTCCCGGCGGTCGCGGCCGTCGAGCTCGACGGTCCCCCCGTCGATCCCGAGCGTGCCGTTCACGGCGGCGATGAGCGTGGTCTTGCCGGCGCCGTTGGGGCCGACGAGGCCCACGAGTTCCCCGCGGTCGACCGACAGCGAGACGCCGTCGAGGACGCGCTCGCCGCCGCGGGAGACGACGAGGTCGCGGACGGCGATCATCGGGGGGTCGCCGTCGCGGTCGCTGGCGCCGTCGCGGCCGCGGTCGCCGTCGTCTGGGGCGGAGCCGCCGTCGCTCCGATCGATCACAGGTCGTACACCTCCCGCGTCCGCAGCAGGTACAGGAAGAAGGGCGCGCCGGCGGCGGCGGTGACGATGCCGACGGGAAGCTCCGCGACGCCCGAGCGCGCGAACGTGTCGGCGGCGACGAGGAAGCTCCCGCCCGCGAGCGCGCTGGTGGGCAGGAGCACGCGGTGGTCCGGGCCGACGAGCAGGCGGACGCCGTGGGGAACGATGAGGCCGACGAAGCCGATGACGCCCGAGACGGCGACGGCCGCGCCGGTCAACACCGACGAGACGGCCAGCAGGACGCGCTTGCTCCGCTCGGCGTCGACGCCGAGCGCGACGGCGTCCGTCTCCCCGAGCAGGAGCACGTTCAGGTCGCGGGCGTACGCGAACAACACGAGCGTCAGCGCGGGGACGACCACGGCGACGGCGGCCACCTCCGACCAGCTCGCGCCGCTGAGGTGGCCCATCAGCCAGTACGTCACCCGGCGGATCGACTCCCCCGAGTGGAGCAGGAGGTACGACACCACCGCCCCCAGAAACGTCTGCACGGCAACGCCCGCCAGCAGCAGCGTCGCCACGGGCGTGCGGCCGTCGCGGCTGGCGATCAGGTACACGCCGAAGCCCGCGACGAGCGCGCCACAGAAGGCGGCGATCTGGAGCCCGGCGCCGCCGGCCAGGAGCGGCCGGAGCGGCCCGAGCAGCGCCAGCACTCCCGCGGGCGCGACGATCCACGAGACGGCGCCGACCGCCGCGCCCGAGGAGACGCCGATGATCCCCGGGTCAGCCATCGGGTTGCGGAAGAAGCCCTGCATCACCGTGCCGGCGGACGCGAGGCCGACCCCGACGAACGCCGCCAGCAGGATCCGGGGGAGCCGAACCCGCATGACGATCGCCTCCTGTGTGCTCGACACCGGGAACGCGAACGGGTGCGCGAACTCGACGCGGAGGGGGAGGCCGGCGGTCAACGGCCCGCCGTCGACGGCGGTGGCGGTCCACTCGACGCCCACCGGGACCGCGACGGCGTTGGCGACGACGGCCACCACGGTCCCGGCGGGGATCGACACCGGTCCGATGCCGGCGCTCACCGTTACGACCCCGAGGAGGAGCGCGAACAGGGCGGCGGAGTAGCCGGCGGTGCGGCGCCAGACGCGTGTCACGAACGCAACCGCGCTTTTGGTAGGTAAGTATTTATTGTCCTGTCGGCTTCCTCGCGGTGTGAACGGACGACGGACACGGACACTTGTGATAGCACTGCTCGTCGTGCTCGCGGGCGCCGTCCCGGCGGTCGGCGCCGCCGCGGCGACCGCGGGCCCGGCACACGCGGGAGCGACGGGAGCCGACGCGGCCGCCACCGCTGGCGACGACGCCGTCGCGGCCTCGCGGACCACGCAGGCGGACTGCGGGTTCCCCTACTCAGCCACGGACGCGACGGGGACCGACGTGACGATCGAGGAGCGTCCCGAGCGGATCACGACGCTGAATCCCAGCGCGGCCCAGACGATGTGGGAGATCGGCGGCGAGGACCAGGTGGTCGGCGTGAGCCAGTTCGCGCTGTACCTCGAGGGCGCCGACTCGCGCACGAACGTCTCCGCGTCGGGCTTCGGCGTGAGCGTGGAGAAGGTCGTGGGCACGAACCCCGACCTCGTGCTCGCGCCGAACGCCAGTTCCCGCGAGACCGTCCAGGCGCTTCGCGACGCCGGGGTGACGGTGTTCCACTTCTCCGGAGCGACGACGATCGAGGACGTCCGCGAGAAGACGACGCTCATCGGTCGGCTCACCGGCAACTGTGAGGGCGCCGCCGAGGCGAACGCGTGGATGGACGCGAACGTCGAGACCGCCCGCGAGGCGACCGCGGACGCCGAGGACAGGCGGGTGCTGTACCCGCTCGGCGGCGGCTACATCGCCGGCAGCGAGACGTTCATCTCGGCGATGATCGACACCGCCGGCGGCGCGAACGTCGCCGCCGAGCGCGACCTGACCGGCTACCCGCAGATCAACGACGAGGTCGTCCTCGAACTGGCGCCCGACTACCTCGTCGTCACCGGCTACTCGTCGTACCTCCTCGGGGAGGAGCCGTACGCGAGCACGCCGGCGGTGCAGAACAACAACACGGTTCGGGTGAACCGCAACTGGATGAACCAGCCCGCCCCCCGCTCGGTCGTCATGGGCGTGCGGACGCTGACCGAGGGCTTCCACCCCGAGGCGGCCGCCGAGGCCGACTTCCAGACGCGCGAGGAGGCGGTCGCCGCGATGGGGACCGAGACGCCGACCGCGACCGAGAGCCAGCCGATCACCGACACGGCGACCGAGACGACGCCGGAGACGCGGACGACCAGCGCCGGGGCGACCGCCGCCTCCGGGCCGGGATTCGGCGTCGCGCTCGCGGTGCTGGCGGTGCTGGGATCGGCGCTGTTGGCGCGTCGCGAGCGGTAACTCTCCACGAGTTTTATCTTCCCCTGCCGGGACCGCTCTCCCATGAGCGCGAGCCCCGCTGAACGCCTCCGAGAGAACGCCACCGGCATCGTGAGCACGGCCGTCACCGGGATCTGGCTCGCGGCCCTGTTCACCGGGCAGAGCTGGTGGCTCGCGGCGCTGCTGTTCGGCTACATCGTCGTCGTCCCGATAACCGCGATGCTGTTCGGCGACGAGGACGACATCGAGGAGTGGTGGGACGAGGAGGCGAAGGGCGTCGAGGGACTCGACGACGCCGACCGGGGGACCGATGCCCGCCCCGAGGACCCGCCGGCCGACCCCGACACGCGCGACGCCCTCGAGACCCTCCGCGACCGCTACGCCCGCGGCGAGCTCACCGACGAGCAGTTCGAGCGCAAGCTCGACCGGCTGCTGGAGACGGAGTCGCTGGAGGACGTGGAGGACCGGTCCGAGCGCGCCGACCGGGAACGGCCGGAGACCGAGCGGGAGTAGCGCGCCGGTCGCGGCCGCGGCCGTGGTTCCCGGCCGGGGGTCTCGGCCGCCGATAGCACCCTTTTTCCGCGCGGACGCCGGCCCTCCGGTATGGTCGAGAACGTCCTCTACCCCGCGTACTTCGACGCCGCCGTCTCCCGCGCCGAGGGGCGCCGCGTCCCCGAGGACCTCGCGGTGGCGGAGCCGACGGTCGACGAGATCGCGCAGGCCGTCCAGCAGGTCGGCTACGACGCGAGGATCGAACGGGACACGACGTACAGCCGGGAGTACGAGCCCCGCGGACGCGTCGTCGTCACGGGAACCGACGAGACGGCTAAGAACGACCTCGTGCAGGCGGTGGGCGCCTACCTCGGCGTCATCCGCGGGGACTGACGCGTCGCCGTGGTGGCCAGATGAAGCGCGTCGGCGAGGTCGTTCGAACCGCACAGGGGCTCGCGGTCGTGCGCGTCCCCGAGGACGCCGAGCCCGCGCACGTCGGCAGCGAGGTCGTCGACGAGTCGCTCTCGACGGTCGGGCGCGTCGTCGACGTGTTCGGCCCGGTCGAGCGCCCCTACGTCGCTGTGTCGCCGACCGACCGCTCGCGGTTGACGGGGCTCCTCGGCACGAAGCTGTACGCGCGGTAGGCGGCGCCGGTCGAGGACCGCCTCTCCCCGTCACCGCCCCGCCGTCGTCCCGTCAGGCTTTACCTGCGGCGTCGCGAACCTCGCTTCAACGATGGCACGAGCAGCCGAACGGGCCGAGTTGGTGCCCGTCATCGGGCTGGAGGTCCACGTCCAGCTCGAGACGGACACCAAGATCTTCTGCGGGTGTTCCACCGACCCCGTCGAGGAGGAGGAGCCCAACACGCGCGTCTGTCCCACCTGTCTCGGGCTCCCCGGAGCCCTCCCCGTGCTCAACGAGGCGGCCGTCGAGGCCGCCGTCAAGGTGGGGAAGGCGCTCGACGCCGACATCCCCGAGGAGACCCGGTTTCACCGGAAGAACTACTACTACCCCGACCTCCCGAAGAACTTCCAGATCACCCAGTACGACGCGCCGCTGTGTGCCGACGGGGAGCTGGAGTTCTCCCACGAGGGCGAGCGCCGCACCGTCAGCGTCCGCCGCGCCCACCTCGAGGAGGACCCCGGGAGCCTGCGCCACGTCCGCGAGGGGCCGGCCGATCTCGACGTGCGCACCACCTCCGTCGACCGCGCGGACTACTCGCTGGTCGACTACAACCGCGCGGGCACGCCGCTGATGGAGGTCGTCACCGAGCCCGACTTCCGCGACCCGAAGGAGGTGCGAGCCTTCCTGGAGAAGCTCGAGGAGGTGCTGGAGTACCTCGGCGTGTTCGACGCCGGCCGCGACGGCAGCCTCCGCATCGACGCGAACCTCTCGATGATCGAGGCGAGCGAGGTCGGCGACGACGGCGACATCGACGACGGCGTCCTCGAGTCCGCGAACCGGACGGAGGTCAAGAACATCTCCAGCCACAAGGGCGCCGAACAGGCGCTCAGCTACGAGCGGAACCGGCAGGAGAACCTCATCAAGCGCGACAAGGCCGTCGAACAGGAGACGCGCCACTTCAACGAGACGCACGGCAACACCGTCTCGATGCGCTCGAAGGAGGAGGAGAAGGACTACCGCTACTTCGGGGAGGCCGACCTGCCCGCGCTGCAGGTGTCCGACTGGAAGGAGCGCATCGCCATCCCGGAGCTGCCGGACGCGCGCCGCGAGCGCTTCCGCGGGGAGTACGGCCTCGACGCGGAGGCGGCCTCGAAGCTCACCTCCCGCAAGGCCGTCGCCGACTTCTACGAGGACGTCGCCGAACAGTTCGACCCGGACCTCGCCGCCGCGTGGGTCGCAGACACCCTGCTCGGGGAGCTGAACTACCGCGACATGGCGATCGAGGACGTGACCGACCGGCTCGACGAGTTCACCCGGCTGATCGAGCTCGTCGACGCCGAGGAGGTCACCACGAAGAACGCCGAGGAGGTCGTCCTCCGCACGATGCTCGACGAGGGACTGGGTCCCGACGAGGTCATCGAGCGCGAGGGACTGGGAACCGCCGACGACGACGAGGTCGCGACGGCGGTCGCGGAGGCGATCGAGGAGAACCCCGACGCGGTCGACGACTACCACGCCGGCGAGGGCGGCGCGATCAACTTCCTCGTCGGGCAGGTGATGCAGAAGACGGGGGGCTCGGCCGACCCCGGCGACGTGAACGGGATGTTGCGCGAGCGGCTGGACGAGTAGCCGTCGCCGCCGCCGACGCGACGGCGCGCGTTCCTGCGGTCCTCCCATCCGACCCCACACTCAAGCCGCCGGCCCGCGACGGTCGTCCCATGTCCGAACGCACGGTGTTCTCGATGGACGAACGGATGGACAGAGCGACCGCCGCGGCGCTCCTGCGGGGGATCGCCGCCGACCTCGCCGCCGGCGACGACCTCCGCCTCGGCGAGGGGGACGACGCCACGAGCGTCCCGCTCCCCGACGCGATGGACGTCGAGGTCGACCTGGAGACGGACGGGGAGGACGACGAGACGGAGCTGGAGGTCGAGTTCGAGTGGTCTGGAAGCGACGTGACCGACGGCGAGACGACCGCCACGAGCGAGCGCGACGAGGGGGCCGTGGCCGGCGAGAGCGACGAGGCCGACCCCGTGGACGCATCCGGGTCGACCGACGACGGGGAGGCGCCCGGGATCGCGGCGACGGACCCGGAGGACCTCCCGGCGGAGGCCGTCCCGGCGCCCGACGCCGCGCCCCCCGTCTCGCTCGCGCGCTTCGAACTGTACCGCGACCGGGCCGACGAGTGGCGCTGGCGGCTCGTCCACCGCAACGGCAACATCGTCGCCACGAGCGGCGAGGGCTACAGCTCCGACCGCGCCGCCCGGCGGGGGATGCAGAGCGTGGTGCGCAACGCGCCCGACGCGGCGGTCCTCCGCGAGGAGTAGCCCGGACTACATCCCGCCGTCGTCGGCGTCTCGGGTCGTCATGACGATCCCGCTGAACAGCATCAACACCGCGAGCGCGACCATGCCGAGGTCCCAGCCCATCCCGGCGGTCGCGGTCGAGCCCATGTCGCCCATGGACCCCATTCCGCCTTCCATGCCGCCTGCCATCCCCATTCCACCCACCGTTCCGGTCCCCCCGAGCGCTTGAAGCAGCAGCATCACGAGCGAGTACGCGATCATCAGCGGCCCGCTGGCGCTCCCGAGCCGCTCGGCCGCCGGCGTCAACAGGACCACGCCGTGCACCACGACGACGACGCCGATCGCGATCATCACCCAGCCCGCGATCCCGAGCCCGGTCGTTCCCATCGTTCCGCCGGACCCCATCATCGCATCCGACCCCATCGTCCCGCCGGCGGTCGCGGACACCAGCGAGTACACGCCGGAGGTGATCGCGATCGCTGCGCCGTACAGCCGGGTCGTCGATCCGTTCATGTCCTCCAGTTCAGGTGCCACCCGCTTGGATACACCGGCCGCAGCGACGGGAATCTCGGATCAGTCGTCGGTCGCGGGATCGCCCTCGCCGTCGTCGCCGAGCGCCGCGGGCGTCGACTCCGCGTCGCGGTCAGGATCCGTCGCCGCGTCGCGGTCGGGGTCCGGCTCCCTCCCGTTCTCGACCACGCCCTCGGTCCACGTCCCGCGGAGGAACCACAGCGCCCCCACGATCAGCGACCCGACCGCGCCGAACGTCCACGCCCACCAGAGGCCGTCCGGGCCGAGTCCGAGCCCCGACACCGGACCGACCCCCGGGACGACGACGGTGAACGAGTACGCCAGCACGACGGCCGCGGGGATGCGCAGCCCCCACCGAGAGAGCAGCGACAGCCCCATCGCGGTGCGGGTGTCGCCGGCGCCGCGGAACGCTCCCTGCAACACCATCAGCCCGCCGAAGGCGGCCCACGCGGGCGCGGTGATCCGGAGGAACGAGACGCCCTCCTCGACGACGGCGGCGTCGTTCACGAACACGCGGATCGCGAGGGCGGGGAGGAACCAGACGACGGCGCCCGCGAGCGCGAGGACGGCCATCGTTCCGCCGGTGCCGGTCCACGCCACCCGGCTCGCGCGGTCGGGCGTGTCGGCGCCGAGGTTCTGCCCGACGCCCGTCGCCGTCGCCTGCCCGACCGCGCCGGCGACGGTCCAGGAGACGGACATCAGGCGGACGCCGACGCCGTAGGCGGCGGTCGCGGCCGGGCCGAACCGCGCGACCAGCGCCGCCATCGCCACCGCGGCGAACGACCGGGCCCAGCCGTCCAGCGTTCCCGGATACCCGACGTCGACGAGCTTGCGCAACACCGCCGGGTTCGGCCGGAGGTCGCCGAGGTGGAGTTGGATCCCCCAGTCCCCCCTCACGAGGACGTAGATCCCGGCCGCGGCGGCGAGCGCGCGGGAAATGAACGTCGCGACGGCGGCGCCGCGGGTCCCCATCGCGGGTATCGGTCCGAACCCGAGGATGAACACGGGGTCGATGACGATGTTGACGCCGGCGGAGGCGGCCACGAGCCACATCGCGGGCTTGGTGTCCCCGGCGCCCTGTAAGGAGGCGCGAAAGGCGAAGAACAGGAACGTGAGCGGGAGGGTGAGGAAGATGACCTCGATGTACGCCAGCGCCTCCGTGAACACGACTCCCTCCGCCCCGATCCAGTTCAATAGCGGGCGGCGTGCGAGCAGCCCGACGGCCGCCAGCACGACCGAGACGCCGATCGCCAGCAGCGTCGTCTGGCCGACCACCTCGTCGGCCCGGCGGTCGTCGCCGGCGCCGACGTGCTGGGAGACGAGCGCGATGGTCGCGGCGGTCAGCCCCATCGCGGTCGAGACGAACATCCACGACAGCGGAAACATGAGCGACACAGCCGCGACGGCCTCGGGGCTGACGCGACCGACCCAGAACACGTCCGCGAGGTTGTAGAGCGTCTGGAGGAGGTTGCCGAGCACGAGCGGCCACGCGAGGCTGAACAACCGGGGCGCCACCGCTCCCTCGGTCATGTCGACGCGCGCGTCGGTGTTCGCCATGGAGGGGTCTACCGTCCGGGCGTGGCGTCACGGCCTAAGGATTGTGGAGGCGGTCGCCCCGCCCGGGATCCCGTTCCGTCGCTACTCCGCTCGGTCCCCGTGGCCGCCGCCGTCGGCGAGCGTCTCAGTCGCCGTTGCGTCGACGTTCCGACGGGCCGTGAGGTCCGCCCGAACACGCGATCCCAGACTGACCGTGGCGTACACCGCGATCGCGGTGATCACGATCGTTCCGCCGGCGGCGACGTCGTACCAGTACGACAGCGTGACGCCCGCGACGGTGGCGAGCAGGCCGGCGGCGACGCTCGCGGCGATCGACCGCCTGAAGCCGGTCACGGGCGACGCGGCGGCGACGGGGATCACGAGCATCGCGGCGACGAGGATGACGCCCATGATCTGCATCGCGCCGACGACGACGACCGCGGTGAGCACCGCCAGCAAGCGATTGTACCGCGTCACGTCGATACCGGCGGCGCGGGCGCCGACCTCGTCGAAGGTGACGTACACCAGCGGGCGATAGGCGGCGCCGACCGCGAGGCCGACGAGGGTCGTCATCGCCAGCAGGATCCCGGCGTTCGCGCGCGAGACGGTCGCCAGCGATCCGAACAGGTAGGCGTTGATCCCGACGGCGATGCCGCCGTCGGCCGCGGTGATCAGCACGCTGCCGACCGCGAACGAGCCGGTGAGCACGATCGCCAGCGACGTGTCGCGGTAGGCGCCGGCGTAGTCGACGAGCGTCTGCACGACCAGCGCGGCGAGGGCGGCGACGACCAGCGCGGTCGCCAGCGGCGGCACCGCGACCGCGAAGACCGCGTTGACGAACAGCCCGGCGGCGACGCCCGCGAAGGCGGCGTGCGCCAGCGTGTCGCCGATCATCGCCATCTCGCGGTGGACGAGAAAGCTCCCCACCAGCGGGCCGACGAGCGCGACGCACACCGCCGCGAGGTACGCCCGCTGCATGAACGGGGAGGCGAGGATCTCGACGCCCGTCGCGCCGGCGAGGACGTCGAGAAGGCCGCCCCACAGGTCGTCAAGCAGGGTCGCGAGCACGCGGTCGATGACGCCTCCGTCGACGGTCGTGAGGGGTATGGTCGCCGTCATCAGTGGTCGTGGGCCACGACGTGCTGTGCGTTCCCGTACGCCGCCGCGAGCGCGTCCGTCTCGACGAACGCCTCGGGGTCGCCGTGGAAGAACAGCGCCCGGTTGAGACAGGCGATCTCGGAGGCGTGGGTCGTGACGACGCCGATGTCGTGCTCGATGAGCACGATCGTCATCCCCTCGTCGTTCAGTTCGTGCAGGAGGTCGTAGAACGCCTCCCGCGACTCGGCGTCGACCCCGACGGTCGGCTCGTCGAGCGCGAGGAGGTCCGCCTCGGCCGCCAGCGCCCGCGCGATGAACGCCCGCTGGCGCTGTCCGCCCGACAGGCGCCCGATCCGCCGGTCGGCGATGTCGGCGATCCCGACGCGTTCCAGCGCGGCCGCGACCGCCCGGCGGTCCTCCCCGCGGAACCGACGGAAGAGCCTGTGCGGGTACCGTCCCATCCGGACCACCTCCTCGACGGTGACGGGCATCCCGCCGGCGGCCTCGCCCACGTCCTGCGGGACGTAGCCGACGCGCTCGCCGGCGGCGAGGTCGGCGGCTGGCTCGCCGAACAGCGAGACCGTCCCGCTGTCGGGACGACGCAGGCCGATCACCAGCTCCAGCAGCGTCGTCTTCCCCGAGCCGTTCGGGCCGACGAGCCCGAGGAACTCGCCGGTCTCGACCGTGAGCGACACGTCCTCGATCACCGGTCGGTCGCCGTAGGAGAACGTCGCCTCGCGCACGTCGACGGCCGCCGTCATCGGGTCAGCGCCCGCTCCAGCGTCGGGACGTTCACCTCCCGCATCACGTCGAGGTAGCCCCAGTCGTTCTCGGCCCACTCGTCGGTCAGGCCGGGCATCGCCGTCAACGGGAGCACCGCCTCGGCGTCCGTCTCCTCGACGAGCTGGTCGGCCGCACGCTGTGACTCGATCGGGTCCGCACAGACGTGCCGGAGGTCGTGCTCGGCGATGACCTCCTGCGCGCGCTCGATGTCGCGGGTCGTCGGCCGATCGTCCGGCGCCAGCCCGGTCAGCGTCTCGACGTGGAGGCCGTATCGCTCGCCCAGATAGCGGACGGAGTTGTGGCCCGCGACGAGGAGCACGTCGCGGTCGGCCTCGGCGATCGTCGAGTCGAGACGCTCGTGGAGCGCGTCGAGTTCCTCTCGGAACGTCGCGGCGTTCGCCTCGTGGGCGTCGGCCCCGTCGGGGTCGACCGACGAGAGCGCCTCTCGGACGGTTCCGACCGCGGTGCGGACGCGCAGCGGATCCATCCAGAAGTGGGGGTCCGCTCCGGTTCCGTGGTCGCGGTCGTCGGTGTGGGTCTCGTTCTCCTCGTGGTGGTCGCCGGTCTCGGTTTCGTGTTCGCCGTGGTGGTCGTCCCCGCTGCCGTGGTCGTGGTCGTGGTCGTGGTCACCCTCCTCGCCGGGCGCCAGCAGGTCCACCTCGGCGCTGACGTCGACCGCGGCGACGGCCTCGCCGTCGGCGTCGAGATCGGTCAGGACGTCGTCGACCCACGGCTGGAATCCGTCCATTCCGTGGACGAGGAGGTCGGCGGCCCGGATCGATTCCCTGACGCGCGGCCCCGGCTCCCAGCCGTGGCCGTGCTGGCCGACCGGAACCAACAGGTCGGTGCTCGTCGCGTCGCCGGCGACCGCCCTCGCGAGGTCGCCGAAGACGAAGAACGTCGCCTGCGCCGCGGCATCGCCCGATGCCGCGTCACCGCCGCTCGATCCGCTCGCGTCCGCCCGCGAACCCAGACAGCCGGCCAATGCGCCCACGCCGACCGCACCCACGGATCCGAGGACGGTTCGTCGCGTGTGTTCCATCTCTGGTTGTTAACCAAGTATACCAGAATATTAACTTTGCCATTGGATTGTAGAGAGGGTTAGCAAAACCTCCCCCGGTTCAGGGTACCGGCACGCTGCGCCGGCGGGCAAAGGGCGAAGGCTCCGGTCGCACAGTAGCGGGTATGTCCGACGCATCCACGCCCGCGACCGCCGCCGATCCGGCGATCGCCGAGCGCCTCGACGTCTACCGGGAGTCGCTGTTCGACCTCCTGCGCCTGCCGACGGTGAGCGCCACGGGCGAGGGGATGGACGCCGGCGCCGACGCCGTCCGGGATCTGCTCGCCGACCACGGGCTCGACGCTCGTCGTATCGAGACGGACCGCTATCCGTTGGTGTACGGCGAGCGCGTCGCCGACGACCCGGACGCGCCGACGGTCCTGTTCTACGGCCACTACGACGTCCAGCCGGCCGAACACCCCGAGCAGTGGGAGTCGCCGCCGTTCGAGCCGACGGTTCGCGACGGGAGCGTCTACTGCCGGGGCGCCGGCGACAACAAGGGGCAGTTCACGACCCACGCGTTCGCGCTCGACGCGCTCGCGGCCGCCGATGCGGTGCCGGAGGTGACGGTGAAGCTGCTCGTCGAGGGCGGCGAGGAGAGCGGCAGTCTCGGACTGAAGGCGTATCTGGATGGGGAAGCCGGTGTCGACGACCCCGGCGCCGACTCGGACGCTCCCGCGGCCGCCGTCCGCGACGCGGACCTCATATACGTCGCCGACGGGCCCCAGCACCGCTCGGGGCGACCGACGCTGATCTACGGGAACCGAGGGATCCTCACGTTCCAGTTGGACCTCGAGACCGCGAACGCGGACCTCCACTCGGGCAACTTCGGCGGCCCCGTCCCGAACGCCGCCACCGAGCTCGCGGAGGTGGTCGCGTCCTTCACGGAGTACGGCCCCGGAACCGAACCCGACCGCGGGTACCCCAGCGGTGGCGACCGCGTCGCCGTCGACGGCTTCCACGACGGCATCGAGGTGACGGAGGCGGACCGCGAACTGGTCGACCGACTCCCGGACGACGCCGACGAGGTGCGCGAGGAGTTGGACCTCACCCACTTCACGACCGAGCGCGACTACTACGAGCGCCTGCTGCTGGAGCCGACGATCACCGTGAACGGCCTCGATGCGGGGTATCAGGGCGAGGGAAGCAAGACCGTCATCCCGCGGACCGCGACCGCGAAGCTCGACTCGCGACTCGTTCCCGGGCAGGACCCCGACACGGCCTTCGAGCGGATCCGCGAGCACGTCGCCGATGTCCACCCGGACGTGGAGGTGAGCAAGGGCACCGGCTTCCCGCCGATGAAGACGCCCGTGGACTCGCCGGCCACGACGCCCGTGCTGGAGGCGCTGTCGGCGGTGTGGGGCGAGGACCCGGTGGAGCTTCCGGTGCTCGGCGGGTCGCTCCCGGCGGCGTTCTTCCGCCGCGTCGACGCGCTGGCCGACGTGCCCGTGCTCGTGGTGCCGTACGCCAACCCCGACCAGGGGAACCACTCACCGAACGAGCATCTCGACTTGGACTGCTTCGAGAACGGCATCCGGACGACCGCAGCGTTCCTGGAGCGAGTCGCCGAGGCGGACCCGTAGCGGGACCGCCGCCTCCCTCGCCGCCTGCCGAACGCTTTAGCCGCGAGCCGCACGGCGTGGGAGTATGCCGGACACAGCCGACGCCGACTACGGCGTCGCCCGCTTCCTCGCGATCGAACACGTCGACTCGCCCACGCTCACCCCGGAGGGGCGCCTCCTCTTCCTCGCGGACACCTCGGGCACCCCGCAGGTGTGGACCGCGGACGAGCCCGGCGCGTGGCCGACGCGGCTCACCCCCCACGAGGAGCGCGTCTCCGCGCTCGCGGCCTCGCCCGCCGACGAGTCGTTCGTCTACGCCATGGACCGCGGGAGCGACGAGCGCGACCAGCTGATCCGATACGACCTCGCCACCGGGATTGAGCGTCCCCTCACGGACGACCCCGAGTCGAAGCACGCGTGGGGCGCGTGGGGCCCCGACGGCGATCGGATCGCCTACACGGCCAACCGCGAGGCGGACGGCCGCTTCGACGTGTTCGTGCAGGAGGTCGGGGGCCCAGACGCGCGGGCGGGCGACCCCGAGCGCGTGTTCGAGGGGCCCGGCGGCTGGCTGAACGTCGCCGCGTTCGGGCCGGAGGGTCGCCGGCTCGTGCTCACGAAGGCGCACTCGAGCTACGACGAGGACCTGTCCGTGCTCGACCTCGACTCCGGGGACACGCGGACGCTCTCGGACGACTCGGAGGCGACGTACTCGCACCTCCACTTCGACGGCGAGGGCGGTCTGATCTGTGTGACGAACCGCGACAGCGACACGGCCTACGTCGGCCGGGTCTCGCTCGATTCGGGCGCCGTGACGCCCGTCGCCGGGGACGACGAGGGATCGGGAGAGCCCGGTACCGAGGCGTGGGACGTGGACGCGCTCGCGTTCGACCGGGACGCCGGCCGCCTCGCGTACGCGGTCAACGAGGGCGGCTACTCGTCGCTGCACGCGGGCACGCTCGCCGGCGACGCGGACGGTCCGGAGCTCCGGCCGGTCGAGACGCCCGCGGTCGACGGCATCGTGCAGGGGCTCACGTTCGGCCCCGACGCGGAACGGCTCGCGTACACGCACACGTCGCCGACGGAACCGTACGGCGTCCGGACGGTCGCGTTCGGCGGCGGCGACGGCGGTGTCGCCGCCGACGGGACCGGCGGCGAGACGAACTGGACGCCGGTCGGCCGCAACGGACTCCCGGACACGGCGTTTCACGCGCCGAAGACGGTCCACTACGAGACGTTCGATGACCGCGAGATCCCGGCGTACTGGACGCTTCCGCCGGGCGTGGACCCGGCGGATCCGGACGAGCAGGTGCCGGCCATCGTCGACATCCACGGCGGCCCCGAGCACCAGCGCCGACCGTGGTTCTACCCGACGAAGCAGTACTTCCTGAACCGGGGATACGCGGTGCTGGAGCCGAACGTCCGCGGCTCGTCGGGGTACGGGAAGGCGTACTCGCACCTCGACGACGTGGAGAACCGGATGGACTCGGTGGCGGACGTCGCCGCCGGCGTCGAGTGGCTCCACGGCCACCCCGCGGTCGACGACGACCGGATCGTCGCGTACGGACGCTCCTACGGCGGCTTCATGGTGCTGGCGGCGATCACCGAGTATCCAGATCTCTGGGCAGCCGCCGTCGACTTCGTCGGCATCGCGGACTTCACCACCTTCCTCGAGAACACCGGCGAGTGGCGACGGAGCCACCGCGAGGCCGAGTACGGGTCCCTGAGCGACGACTACGAGTTCCTGCAGTCGATCTCGCCGCTCTCGCACATCGACGAGGTCCGGTGTCCGCTGTTCGTCCAGCACGGCGCCAACGACCCGCGCGTGCCCGTCGGCGAGGCCAAACAGGTCGCGGACGCGGTACGCGAGCGGGGCGTCCCCGTCGAGACGCTGATCTTCGAGGACGAGGGACACCACACGACGAGCCGCGAGAACCTGATCGAGGAGTTCGAGGCGATCGCCGACTTCCTCGACGAACACGTCTGAATCGGCCGCCATCGACCGGCGCCGTTGGTCCGTCCGGTCGTCTCCTCACCACCCGTTCTCGATGTCCTCCGCCAACGCCTCGAGGATCCGATCGGTCGTGTTCTCCACGACCTCGGCCATGAACTCCGGGTCCGAGTTCGTCGGATCGCCCAGCCCGCCCAACTCCGTCACGTCCGAGAAGTAGGTCCACGAGCGGGTTTCCGGCAGCTCGTCGGCCTCCTGCGGCTCCTTGCGGTCCGACTTCACGAGGTCCTCGCGGATCAGTTCGACGAAGCTCGTCTCGTGGTCGCCCGCGTGACCCCACCCCTCGCCGAAGTGCTCCTCAAGCTCGTCGCGTCCGAAGTCCGTCCAGTGGACGAAGTGGGCCCCGATGTCGTGGTCGCGGTTCAGTCGGTCCGTCGCCAGCGACAGCGCCTCCTTGTTGCCGCCGTGGCAGTTGAGGAACAACACTCGCTCGGCGCCGTGCTCCGCGAGGGAGGCGCCGATGTCGATGAGCGCTTGCTTGTAGGTGTCCTGCGAGAGCGTGACCGTCCCCGGGAACGGCATGTGGTGCTCGCTGTACCCGTACGGGAGCGTCGGCGCGCGAAGCAGGTCGAGGTCGTGGTCGGGCGCCGCCTCGACGAGTTCCGCCGAGAGGTGCTCGGCGCGGAGGCTGTCGGTCGACAGCGGGAGGTGGACGGAGTGCTGCTCGGTGCTCCCGGTGGGGACGACGACCGCATCGGCGCCCAGGAAGGCGTCGCCGGCGTCCTCCCACGTCATCGTCGCGAGGTCGTGTTCGGTCTCGGGCATACGTCCGTGCCGGTCGCCCCGGGGCATACCCCTTCGGGAAGCGGCACGTCGGGGCCGCGCCGGGACGCGGAGGACCGGCGACGGCGCGCGACGGCCCCGCGGCTTGAAGTCTCATCGACCCGATCCACGAGCATGAACGATGAGGCACGCGCCGCGGCGGCCGACCTGATCCGGCGGACGATGCGGTGCGACCGGCTCCCCGGCGTCAGCGTCGCCGTCGTCGACCCCGACGGCGTCCGCTACGCCGAGGGCTTCGGCGCCCGCGATCTGGCCGGGAACCGACCGGCGACGCCCGAGACGCTGTACGGCGTCGGATCGGTCACCAAGTCGGTGACGGCGCTGGCGCTCGCGCAACTGTCCGAGGCGGGGATGCTCGACTTCGACGACCCCGTCTCCGAGCATCTCGACGTGGACCTGGGGAGCGACCCCGACGACCCGATCCGGCTGCGACACCTGCTGTCGCACGCGTCCGGCCTCCCGTCGCTGGGGACGAGCGAGGCGCTCATCGGCCGGCGGCTCCGCCGCGATACCGACACGCTCCCGCTGTCGACGGAGGGGGACTTCCGCGCGCACGTCGAGGGCGCGGTCGGGACGGGGGGCGGCACGACGGGGGACCGCACGGCGGACGGATCGACGGCCGGCGGCGATGAACGCGTCGGCGCCCCGGGCGAGCGGTTCGCCTACAGCAACGAGGGGTACGTCCTCCTCGGCGACGTGATCGAGACGTGCACCGGTCGACCGTACGACCGATACGTCGCCGAACACGTGCTCGACCCGCTGGGACTGGACCGCGCCACCTTCGACGACGCGACGTTCGCGATGGACGACGACCACGCCACCATGTACCTGCGCGAGGACCGGGGGGCCGGTCCGCGGCCCGCCCGCGACGGCGGCGACACCGCGGGTCGAGACGACCTCGTCGCGGCGTCGGTTCCCGTCCGCGAGCTGTCGCGGCCGGCGGGGGGGCTGTTCGCCTCGGTCACGGGGCTCGCGCGGTACGCCCGCCTGCTGTTGAACGACGGGAGCCTCGACGGCCGCGAGGTCGTCTCCTCTGAGTCGGTCGCGGCGCTCACCGAGGAACGCGTCGACACCCCGGGCGGCCCGTACGGCTTCGGCTGGCGTACTCGGGAGTCGTGCGGCCGAACGCTCGTCGGCCACTCGGGCTCCATCGCCGTCTCGACGGCGTACGTGGGCTTCAGCCCGGAGGCGGAACTCGGGGTCGCGGTGGCCGCGAACGCCACGCCCGGATACCCGCTGGTCCGGCTCGGCGAGGGCGTGTTCGCGTGTGCGCTGGGGGAGGAGCCGTCCGAGGCGGTGCCGTTCTTCGAACGTCGCCGCCGCTTCGACCGCCTGACCGGCGAGTACGCCTCGTATCGCGGGGTGAAGCGCGCGGTCGTCGCCCGCGACGGCGGCGGCCTGCGGCTCGAACTGTCCGGGCCGCTCGGCGGCGAGCCGCTTCCGCTGACGGCCGCCGACGGCGACGACCCCCACGCGTTCTTCACGCCCAACGAGGCCGGCGAGCGGGTGCCCGTCGAGTTCCGTGTCGACGACGGTGCCGCGTCGGGGGGTGACCGGGGCGTCGACCTGCTGTACGACCGCTGGCACTTCCACAAGGTCGGTGACGGTCCCACGGCGTCGATGTAACCGGCCTTCCCGGCCAGTCTGCATGCTCTCCGATCGAACCGTGTGACCGCGACCCGCGAAAGGGTTACAAGGGGATTCGGCATACTCCCCGGCAACTGATGGAACTGATCGTCACCGAGAAGGACAACGCCGCGCGGCGCCTCTCGGAGATCCTCTCGAACGGGGACTTCGACACCGAGCGACGCGCCGGCGTCAACGTCTACCGCTGGGGCGGCACCCGCTGTATCGGCCTGTCCGGCCACGTCGTCGCGGTGGACTTCCCCCCGGAGTACGACGACTGGCGGGACGTCGAGCCGGTGGAACTCATCGACGCGCCCGTCCGCAAGCGCCCGACGAAGGAGGGGATCGTCCGCGCGCTGCGGCTGTTGTCGCGGGACGCCGATCGGGTCGTCATCGCGACCGACTACGACCGCGAGGGGGAGCTGATCGGCAAGGAGGCGTACGAGCTCGTCCGCGAGGTCAACGAGGACGTGCCCGTCGACCGCGTGCGCTTCTCGTCGATCACCGAACGCGAGGTGACCGAGGCGTTCGACGACCGCGACGAGATCGACTTCGATCTGGCGGCCGCAGGGGAGGCGCGGCAGATCATCGACCTCATCTGGGGGGCGTCGCTGACGCGGTTCCTCTCGCTGTCCGCCCGACAGCTCGGCGACGACTTCATCTCGGTCGGCCGGGTGCAGGGGCCGACGCTGAAGCTCATCGTCGACCGCGAGCGGGAGATCGAGGCGTTCGACCCCGAGGACTACTGGGAGCTGTTCGCGGACCTGCTGAAGCGCGAGGGCGAGGAGACGGACTCCGAGGACGCGTTCGACGCGCAGTACTTCTACGAGGACGACGACGGCACCGAGGCCGAGCGCATCTGGGACGAGGCGACCGCCGACGCCGTCTACGACCGCCTGCGCGGGGCGGGGACGGCGACCGTCTCCTCCGTGCGCCGTCGCCGGCGGGCCGACGAGCCGCCCGCGCCGTTCAACACGACCCAGTTCATCCGCGCGGCCTCCTCGATCGGCTACTCGGCCCAGCGCGCGATGAGCATGGCCGAGGACCTGTACACGGCCGGGTTCATCACCTACCCGCGCACGGACAACACCGTCTATCCCGAGGACCTCGACGAGCGCGAGCTGCTGGAGGACCTCTCGATGGGTCGGGGGTTCGGAGACGACGCCGAGTCCGTACTGGAGCTGGACGACATCGAGCCGACCGAGGGCGACGAGGAGACCACCGACCACCCGCCGATCCACCCGACCGGCGAGCTCCCGGCGCCCTCCGAGCTGTCGGACGACGAGTGGGAGGTGTACGAGCTGGTCGTTCGCCGGTTCCTCGCGACGTGTGCGCCCGACGCCGAGTGGGAGCACCTCCGCGTCGTCACGGAGGTCGAGGAGGGCGACGACGCCGTCGGGGTCGACGACGGCCCCCTGCGGCTGAAGTCCAACGGCAAGCGCCTCACCGAGGAGGGGTACCACGCGGTGTACCCGTACCTCTCGACCAACGAGAGCTACGTCCCCGACGTGTCCGAGGGCGAGGCGCTCGCGGTCGTGGACACCGCGCTGGAGGCCAAACAGACCCAGCCGCCCCGCCGCTACGGCCAGTCGCGGCTCATCGAGACGATGGAGGACATGGGCATCGGGACGAAGGCGACGCGCCACGACGTGATCCAGAAGCTGTACGACCGCGGCTACATCGAGAGCGACCCGCCGCGCCCGACCGGCCTCGCGGAGGCGGTCGTCGAGGCGTCCGAGGAGTTCGCCGACCGCATCGTGAGCGACGAGATGACCGCCCAACTGGAGGCGGACATGCAGGCCATCGCCGCGGGCGAGAAGGAGTTCGACGAGGTCGCAGACGAGTCCCGGGAGATGCTCTCGCGGGTGTTCGAGGAACTGGTCGAGTCGCGCGAGGAGGTCGGCGACCACCTCCAGACGTCGCTGAAGGCGGACAAACAGCTCGGGCCCTGTCCCGAGTGCGGCGACACCCTGCTCGTCCGGAAGTCCCGCGCCGGCTCCTACTTCGTGGGCTGCGACGGCTACCCGGACTGCGAGTACACCCTGCCCCTGCCGTCGACGGGGAAACCGCTCATCCTCGACGAGGTGTGCGACGACCACGGCCTGAGCCACGTGAAGATGCTCGCCGGGCGCAAGACGTTCGTCCACGGCTGTCCGCAGTGTCAGGCCGACGAGGCCGACGAGCAGGAGGACGAGGTGATCGGGGTGTGTCCCGAGTGTGGCGAGGAGCACGACGGGGACCTCGCGATCAAGCGCCTCCGCTCGGGGTCGCGGCTCGTCGGCTGCACCCGATATCCCGACTGCGACTACTCGCTGCCCCTGCCGCGCAGGGGGGAGATCGAGGTGACCGACGAACGCTGCGAGGAGCACGACCTCCCGCATCTGGTGGTCCACTCGGGCGACGAGCCGTGGGAGCTGGGCTGTCCGATCTGCAACTACCGGGAGTACCAGTCCCAGCAGGGGGGATCGGAACTGGAGACGATCGACGGGATCGGCGAGAAGACCGCGGAGAAGCTGAAGGACGCCGGCGTCGACGACGTGTCCTCGCTCAAGGAGATGGAGCCGGACGCGCTCGCGGAGAAGGTCAACGGCGTCGGAGCGGACACGGTGCGGGACTGGCAAGCGAAGGCGAACTGAACGCCCACCTTTTGTCGTTCGAGAGAGCGAAGCTCTCTCGTGATGAGCGAGACGGCTTCGCCGTCTCGAACCACACTGCGCTCCCTCGCGGTGCTCGGTCGCTCGGCAAAGTGTGGATCGAAAGCACTCCTCCCTCATGGTTCGAGAGACGGCTTTGCCGTCTCTCGTCAGTACCAGACGCCTCCGGCGTCTGGTCAGCAGTCAGGTCCGTCGGACCTGACAGCATCACGAAAGGCGCTGTGCGCCTTTCGAACGTTCGAAAATCGCGTTGCGATTTTCGAGCCAATCAGAACGCTTCGCGTTCTGATGACGACTTCGCTTCGCTCCGTTCGGTCGTCGGCCCGCTCGTTCGCTCCGCTCACTCGCGGAGGGGAACGCCAATGACGGACCGCCACAGTCGACCAGTCAATACTTTTATCAATAGCTGAACGAGTGTTCAGTCGTGGCCCTCCAGACTGCTCTCCGACGGACGCCGTCGACGCTGGCGTCCAACCCAGTCCTGTTCGTGCCCGTGTTCGTGTTGGCGCTGCTGCAGGTACCCCAGTTGCTCCTCCAGTCGAGCGCGCCGATCCTCGCGAGTCTCGTCTCGCTGGCGCTGTCGGCGCTGTACGTCGTCCTCGTCCCGTTCGTTCAGGCGGGACTCATCGGCATGGCCGACGAGGCGCTCGACGGCCGCACGTCCCTCGCGACGTTCGTCGCCGCCGGGAAGGAGCACTTCGTGTCCGTGTTCGTGGTGTACCTGATCCTCTTCGGCGTGAACGTCGCGCTCGGCGCGATCGCGTTCGTCGCGGGCATCGTCGGCGTCGTGAGCTTCTACCCCGGCGGCGCGGCCGGCGGTGGCGGGCCGAACGTCGCGCTGCTCGCGGTCGTCGCGGTTGTCGTGCTCGCGGCCGTGCTCGCGTACCTCGTGGTCGCGTTCCTCATCCAGTTCTACGCGCAGGCGATCGTTATCGACGGCCACGACGCGATCGAGTCGATCAAACACAGCGTGCGCCTCGTCCGCCGCAACGTCGTGAGCGTGCTCGGGTACACTGTCCTCGTGGGAGTGCTCGCGGGCGCGTTCGGACTGGTCGTCGGCCTCGGGTCCGCGCTCGCGGCGCCGTCGATGCAGGGCGCGGTCGAGCCGTTCGCCGTCTCGTTGCCGTCGCTGGGGGCGGTCGGCGCGTCGGCGCTGATCGTGGTGCTCGGGACGCTGTTCGGCGGCTTCTTCGGCGTCCTCTCGGTGTCGTACTATCGCACGCTGGACGGGTGACCGCGGCGGGCCGTCGTTACTCCGTGATGCCGCTGAGCCCCGACAGCGGGGTCGCGCCGGCCACGATGGCGCCGGTCGCGAGGATCGCGGCCGACAGCACGATGAAGTCGCCGCTGGGCGAGTAGCCCGCGAGCCCGGCGCCGACCTGCACGATGAACACCGTGATGAAGAAGCTCAGGATGGCGAACACGAGCAGGACGAGCGACGCGATCACACTACTGACTAACGCACCGAAGGAGTCTAAGAATCCCATGTCGTCTGCGACGAGACGCGGACGACGGTTACCATTTGGGTATTATCTGTGTCGGTGAACGAGTCGGGATGCCCGTGAACTTGCACGATCGCGGTACGGATGTCCGTGTGAGATCCGAGTCCTCACGGAACCACACGCATCCGCGCCCTTTTTAGCACTCTACACATCATTCCCACCAACATGAGCGCTCCCTGGGCGGAGTGGGACCACGTCCTGAAGATCGACCCGGACAAGGACCTGTACGGCGACGAGACGTTCGCGGACGCCTGCGAGACCGGCACGGACGCCATCGAGATCGGCGGCACGCTGGACGTGACCTCCGAGAAGGCCACCCGCGTCATCGAGGCGTGCAAGGCCCACAACGTGCCGCTGTATCAGGAGCCGTCGAACCCGGCGGTCGTCGTCGACGACGAGGCGCTCGAGGGCTACCTCATCCCGACGGTGTTCAACGCCGACGACCCGTTCTGGATCACCGGCGCCCACAAGGAGTGGGTGCGCATCGCCGACGACCTCGACTGGGACCGCACCCACACCGAGGCGTACATCGTGCTCAACCCCGACGCCTCCGCCGCGGAGCTCACCGGCGCCGACTGCGACCTCACGCCCGACGAGGTCGGCGCGTACGCCCGCGTCGCCGAGAAGATGTTCGGACAGGACATCGTCTACGTCGAGTACTCCGGCATGCTCGGCGACCGCGAGACGGTGCGGGCCGCCCACGACGCGCTCGAGGACGCCACCCTCTTCTACGGCGGCGGCATCCACGACTACGACGACGCCCACGCGATGGGGAAGGTCGCCGACACCGTCGTCGTCGGCGACCTGCTCCACGACGAGGGCGCCGACGCCGTCCGCGAGACCGTCGAGGGCGTCAAGGACGCCCACGCCGAACTCGCCGACGCCTGACGCCGAACTGACACGCGCGCCGTCCGGTCCCGCCGCTCGCCGTCCGACCTCTCTCCGTCCGCCGTCCGACCTCTCTCCGTCCGCCGTCCGACCTCTCTCCGTCCGCCGTCCGACCTCTCTCCGTCCGTCGTCCCGTGAGCGTGCGCGCTCCCGCCCCGGTCGCCACCTCACTCGTCCCCGATGAGCGGGAATCGGAGGATGACGACGCTGCCGCCGCTATCGCGGTCCTCGACGGCCGTGACGCCGCCGACGGCGTCGACGATCCAGTGGACCACCCACAGCCCCATCCCCGAACTCGACTCCAGGGCGTCCTCGCCGCCCTCCTCCAGCACGGTCCGCTCGCGGTCCGGGAACCCCGGCCCGTCGTCGGCGACGACGACCTCGACGACCGAGTCGGCCGCCGCGCCGCCCGGAACCCTCGGGCGCGCCCCGTCGCCGACGGCGTCGGCGGGACGTACGCGGACCGTCACGTCGACGGTCGGCGCCTCGTGGCCGGCGTGTTCGACGGCGTTCTCGACGACGTTGTGGAGTGCCGACTCCAGCAGGTCGTGGCCCGGGACGAGCGCCTCCGCGTCGTCGACCTCCGTGTGGACCGACACCGACGCCGCCGGGAAGTCGCGGGCGATGGTGCCGACGACGCGTTCGGCGACCAGCGTGAGGTCGGTGGTTCCCTCGACGGCGTCGTCGCCCAGCACCGCGTTCTCCGCGAGGCGCGCGTGGTCGCTCAGCCGTTCGATCCGGTCGGTGCGTGCCTCGATGCCGTCGAGGTACTCGGCGATGCCGTCGTCGCCCTCGCGGCGCGCGTGGTCGAGGTAGCCCGCGATCACCGTGAGGTCGTTGCGCACGTCGTGACGCAACACCCGGTTGAGGACGGTGAGGACCTCGACGAGCTGCTCGTAGCGGGCGGTCGCCTCCTCGGCCTCGGCGGTCCGCATCCGGACGCGCACGTCGCCGATGCCGACGGCGGCCCCGAACACGACGCCGCCGCAGGCCCAGCCGCCGGCGGCCGCCGGCGAGAACGTCTCGAGCGCCCCGACGGCGGCGCTGTACGCCTGCATCACCACCGCGCCCACGACCAGCGGGATCACCCCGACGACGAGCCAGCCGGCGAGGCGGGCGTGGTGCTCGCGCGGGAGGTCGGTCCGTGCGACCCACGCGAGGACGACCCCGTACGCCCACACCGCACACAGCGGTCCGACGAGGCCCAACACGACCGACCCCGGGCTCCGCCCGGCGGAGGTGAACACCAGGCCGGCGGTCCCGACGACGAGCGCGCCGGTGAACGCCCCGCTGGCGGCCAACGCCCGCGAGAACCACGGCGGCCCGCCGGTGTCGTCGTCCTCGATCGATCGGCCGTCTGCCGCCCCGGCGGTCGCGTCGCTGTCGCCGCGGCTGCGCTCCCCCCCGAGGCGGCCGGCGTCTGTCACTGCGCGTCGATTCGAGGCCGGAGCCATAAGCGTACCTTCCTCGATATCGTCTCGTGGAATCGAACTCCCGGCGATCGACTCCTCCGTGATAAGCCTTCGCGAGGGGTGACAGCGGGGATCGACCGAGTTTAAAGCCTCGCGCCGGAACCGATCCGTATGCACGGCCGAACCTACACGGCTGACGCGACCCCCGGCGAGGCGGTCACCGTCGCCGGCTGGGTCCACGAGACCCGAGACCTCGGCGGTATCGCGTTCCTGATCCTCCGCGACAAGTCGGGGCGGATCCAGGTCAAACTCGAGAAGGACGAGATGGACGAGGCGATGGTCGAGACCGGCCTCGACGCCCACCGCGAGTCCGTCCTCAAGGTCGAGGGCGACGTGAAGGAGGAGCCCCGCGCGCCGACCGGCGTCGAGGTCGTCCCGACCGACATCGAGGTCGTCGCGCCGGCCGACCCCGAGCTCCCGCTCGACCCCTCTGGGAAGGTCGACGCCGAGCTCCCGACCCGGCTGGACAACCGCACCCTCGACCTTCGCAAGGACGAGGTGCAGGCGGTCTTCGAGATCCGCGCGGAGCTGCTGCGCGCGGTCCGCGACGCCTTCCGGAGCCACGACGCCACCGAGATCAACACGCCGAAGATCGTCGCCACCGGCACGGAGGGCGGCACGGAGCTGTTCCCCATCTCCTACTTCGGCGAGGAGGCGTTCATGAACCAGAGCCCGCAGCTGTTCAAGCAGCTGATGGCCGGCTCCAACCTCGAGCGCGTCTTCGAGATCGGTCCGATCTTCCGCGCCGAGGAGCACAACACGCCGCGGCACCTCAACGAGGCCCACTCGATCGACTTCGAGGGCGCCTTCTGCGACCACACGGAGGCGATGGACGTCGCCGAGGCGGTCACGAAGGCGGGCTACGAGGCCGTGCAGGAGAACTGCGCCGAGGAGCTGGAGACGCTCGGCATCGCCGACGAGTTCGAGGTCCCCTCGGGCGACTTCCCGCGGCTGAGCTATCAGGAGGCGCTCGATCGCGTCAACGCCACCGGCGAGCTCGACGAGCACCTCGGCTGGGGCGACGACCTCTCGACGGAGGCCGAGCACGTGCTCGGACAGGAGGTCGGCGAGCACTACTTCATCACCGACTGGCCCTCGGAGGTGAAGCCGTTCTACATCAAGGACCACGACGACGACCCCGAGAAGTCGACCGGCTTCGACATGATGCACCCGCGCATGGAGCTGGTGTCGGGCGGCCAGCGTGAACACCGCCACGACGAACTCATCGCCGGCTTCGAACAGCAGGGGCTCGACCCCGAGGAGTTCGAGTACTACACGAAGATGTTCCGCTACGGCATGCCGCCCCACGCCGGCTGGGGGATGGGCGCCGAGCGCCTCCTCATGACGATGCTCGATCTGGACAACATCCGCGAGGCCGTGCTCTTCCCGCGCGACCGCCAGCGCCTCTCGCCCTGACCGGTCCCCGTCGCCGCCACCCCGCGTCCGGGTCGCCGCGTCGACTCACCCGACGCGCTCGTTCTCGCCGTCGTCGCCGCGTCGCCAGCGGGCGACCTCGGCGCCGCAGTCCGCACAGACGGTGACCAACTGCGACTCGTCGTCGGGGGCGCGCTCGATGCTCACCGGCCGCTCCCGGCCGCACTCCGGACAGTCGTCGCGCTTCAACTGCTCGCCGTACGCCAGCGGAGCGCCCAGCGCGAGCGCGGTCACGCGCTCGCCGCCCTCCTCGGTGCGGTTCCACCCCCGCTGGAACTGTCCCGGGGGGATCCGGATCGCCTCCATCGGCCCGACCTCGATCTCCCGGCGTTCCGCGTGGTCGCCCGCGTCGACGAACTCGCCGTCCTCCGGCTCGGGACCGACGACCCACGTCGCCGTCCCCGAGAGCACGACGAACACCTCCTCCTGGACCTCGTGGTTGTGGTACGCGAACGCGAACGAGTCGCCGGGCGCGAGCTCGTAGTAGTTGATCGCCACGTCCGCACAGCCGAGCGGGTCGGTGAGGTGGCGCATCACCGCCGCCGGCTGCAGCGAGTTGTCGAGGTCGTCGACGACGACGTGATCCATACGGTGACGAGCCGCACGGACGGACAAAAGCGCGCGGGTCCCGGCCGCCGCCCGCCGCCGGCGACGCGGCCACCGAGGGGTTCGATCGGAACCGAAACCCATACTCGCGGTCCGACGCTCGGGCGCGTATGGACGAGGCGACCGCGTTCGCGCCGGGACACGTCACCGCCTTCTTCGCGCCGTACCCCGACCGCGACCCGGTCCGATCCGGCTCACGAGGTGCCGGCATCGCGCTCTCCGACGGCGTCGAGGTGACCGTCACCCCGGCCGCCGCAGGGGAGCCGGATCGACCGGACGACGCCGGCCTCGCGTCGCTCGAACTCGACGGCGCCGCCGCCGAGATGGAGCCGGTGAGCCGCGTGCTCGCGGAACTGAACGTCGCCGCCGAGGTCGAGGTCGACAGCGACGTGCCCGTCGGCGCCGGGTTCGGGGTCTCCGGGGCGGCCGCGCTGGGGACCGCGCTGGCGGCGAACGCCGCCTTCGACCTGGACCGCTCGGAGAACGACCTCGTTCGGGTCGCCCACGCGGCCGAGGCCGCCGCGGGCACCGGCCTCGGCGACGTGGTCGGGCAGTTCCGCGGCGGCCTCCCGGTCCGGCTGGAGCCGGGCGCGCCGGGCTACGGCCGCATGGACGGCGTGCCGGCCCGCCCCCGGATCGAGTACGTCTCCTTCGGCGAGCTGTCGACCGAGCGGGTGCTCGGCGGCGACCTCGATCCCGTCCGCGAGGCGGGCGAGGCGGCCCTGACGCGACTGATGCGCGCGCCCGACGAGCTGGAACTGTTCGCGGCCGGTCGGGAGTTCGCCGGCGAGGCGGGCCTGCTGGTGCCCGAGGTCGCCGAGGCGGTCGAGGCGGTGGAAGCGGAGGGCGGGCTCGCGTCGATGGCGATGCTCGGGCGCACGGTGTACGCGCTCGGCACGGGGCTCTCGGACGCCGGCTACGACACCGAGGCGTGTCCGGTCCACCCGACCGGCGCGACGCTGCGGACCGAGGGGTAGCCCCGTCGTCGGGGGACCCTGCGTCGCGCCGAGTAAACGCGTTTTTCGTCCCCCGACGACGAGTCGGCGGTATGACCGACGACGCCGGCGTCGACGCCGACGCCGAGACGGACGCGAACGACGAGCACGCCGCCGACCCCGAGGTCCCCGCGGACCCCGAGCACGAGTCGGAGATCCCCGAGGACCACCCCCGCTACGAGTCGCTGCTCACTCGCCACCGGATCGAGCACGGCGTCGACCTCGGGATCACCTCGAAACAGGGGCTCATCGCCGAGGGCCGCGGCGAGGCGTTCGACTACCTGCTGGGCGAGGAGACGCTCCCCTCGGCTGACGCGGCCGCCCGCGCGGCCGCCGCACACCTTCTGCTTGCCGATCATCCGGTTCTCTCGGTCAACGGCAACGTCGCGGCGCTCGTCCCCGGCGAGATCGTTGACCTCGCGGAGGCGACGGGCGCGGACATCGAGGTGAACCTGTTCAACCGCACCGACGAGCGCATGCGGGCGATCGCTGACCACCTCCGCGAGCACGGCGCGAGCGACGTGAAGGGCCTGACCGCCGACGGCCGAATTCCCGGGCTGAGCCACGAGCGCGCGAAGGTCGACGCCGACGGCATCGGGGACGCGGACGTGGTCGTCGTCCCGCTGGAGGACGGCGACCGCGCCGAGGCATTGGGCGCGATGGGGAAGACCGAGATCGTGATCGACCTCAACCCCATGAGTCGGTCGGCGCAGGTCGCCGCGGTTCCGATCGTCGACAACATCCTCCGCGCGGTGCCGAACGTCACCCGCCACGCGGAGGAACTGGCCGACGCGAGCGACGCGGAACTCCGCGAGATCGTCGAATCGTTCGACCGGGAGGCCGCGCTCGAGGAGGCTGAACGGGCGATCCGCGAGGGCGACCTCGACTGACCGCCTCGGCGACGACCGATCGGCGCCGCTCCGGCCCGAGAGGAACCGGCACGAACCGGCACGAACCGGAACCGCTTTGGATCGATCGCCGAACCGACACGATCCCATGTCCGACATCCGCGGCGTCGCCCTCGGCGCGGTCCGTCACCCGGACTCCGGCGCGTACCTCGTCCAGCGACTCTCCGGCACCGACGACACGCACTTCCACCGCTTCATCGGCGGCGGCATCGAGTCGGGCGAGTCGAGCGACGCGGCGCTCGAACGTGAGTTCCGCGAGGAGTTGGGCGTCGACATCGACGCGGGGTCGACCGTCTGCACCGTGGAGAACCTGTTCGAGTTCGCCGGCGACTCCCACCACGAGTTCGCCGTCGTCCGCGAGGCGACGTTCGTCGACGACTCGCTGTACGACCGCGACAGCTACCGCGGCGTCGACGGCGATGGCGGCGATGGCGACGAGGAGAGCCGGATCGAATACGAGGCGTACTGGCGGACGCTTGCGGAACTGCGGGCGGCCGACGCACCGTTCTTCCCCGCGGGCGTCGCGGACGCGGTCGCGTCCGACGGGCACACCCACGTCGTCAGTCCGCCCGAGGCCGACGCCGCGGCCGGCGGCGACGGGAGCGACGACACCTGATCAGTCGAACCCGGACACCAGCGTCACGAGCCACTGCATCGGGTCGCCACGCTCGCGCACCTCCACCGACTCCACCCACTTCACCCACTGGAACCCCCGGCGCCCCGGCGCCACGAGTCGTGTGGGGCCCCCGTGGCCGTGCGAGAGCGGGTCGCCGCGGACGTGCGTCGCGAGCAGGGCGTCGCGCGCCTCCTCGACAGGGAGCGACCAACGGTAGCCCGTGACCGAGGTGAACCGCACGTATCGGGCGTCGTCCTCGACGCCCGCCGAATCGAGCAGGTCGCCGACGCGGACCCCGCCCCACTGCTGGACCGTGTACCATCCGGAGGTGCAGTCGAGCGTCGCCTCGACCTCGCGCGCGGGACCGCCTCCGGCGACCTCGCCGTACGGGAGGGTCAGCTCCTCACCGACCAGCCCGCGAACCGAGAGCGTCCAGTCGTCCCGGTCGACCGGGTCGGGGTCGTCGGCGACCCAGGAGGTGACGGGGAAGCCGCCGCCCTCCGTCTCCGTCTCGTACAGGTCGCCCGTGGGCTTCGATCCCGTGAAGCGCCGGCTCGCGCCGCCGAGGACGCGGTCGGCCGTCTCGGTCGCGCGCCACGCCACGGTGCCGGCGACGAGCAACGCGCCGGTTCGGAGGGCGGCCCGGCGGTCGAGATCGACGTCGCGCGGGGAGTGGTAGCGCCCGCGGAGGTGCCACAGCACCAGCGGGACGAGCAGGAGTCCGAGGCCGACGTGGAGGTTGAGGGTGGTCCACGCGAGGACCGGAACGTTGCCGCCGAGCACCCAGAAGACGCCCGTTCCCAGCGCCGCGAGTGTGACGATCGCTTGGAGCAGCGACACCGGCGTAACGCGGTCCCACGCCGCCGGCGACGTGACGCGCCGGCGGACGCGGTAGAGCTTGAACGCGACGAGCGCCGCGAGCGTCAACCCGACCGTCGAGTGGAGCCAGAACACCCACGCGCCGCTCGGCGTTCCGCGCGTGAACGAGTAGAGCCCGGAGGCGACCTCGACGGCGACGGCGACCGCGATGGCCCAGTCGACGACGCGGGCCGGCGGCTCGACGCGGCGAAGGAGACGCCCGAGGGCGACCCGGACTCGGCCGGCGGCGCCGCGTGGGGATCGCTTCGACACGGCCGGGCGTACGCACTCGACGGAGATAGATTCGTGGGCGCGTCGCCCGCGACGGCAACGCACAAGTCGCGCGTCCCCGTCGCACCGTCGATGCCAGTCGCACTCGTCACCGGCTCCTCCCGCGGCATCGGCGCCGCGGTCGCCGAACGGTTCGCCGCCGACGGCCACGACGTCGTCGTCAACTACCACACCTCCGCCGACGCCGCGGCCGAGACCGCCGCGGCCGTCCGCGATCACGGTCGGAAGGCGGAAGTCGTCCAAGCGGACGTGTCCGACCCCGACCACGCCGAACGCCTCGTCGACACCACGGTGGCGGAACTCGGCGGCCTCGACCACGTCGTCAACAACGCCGGCATCGACCAACACGTCTACACCGAGGACCTCGACCCGGGTGACTTCGACCGCGTGATGGACGTGAACGTCAACTCGGTGTTCAACGTCACCAAGGCCGCGCTCCCGCACCTCCGCGACAGCGACGCCGACCCGACGCCCTCGGTGACGAACGTCTCCTCCATCCTCGCGTACACCGGCGCGCCGATCGAGGTCCACTACGCCGGCTCGAAGGGGGCGCTGCTGTCGGTGACCAAGAGCCACGCGCGCGACTTCGCGCCGGACGTCCGGGTGAACGCGGTCGCCCCCGGGCACGTCGAGACGGACATGACGAGCGATCGGACCGAGGCCGAGAAGGCCGCAGAGCTGGACGCCATTCCCATGGGCTACTACGGCCAGCCCGCCGACATCGCAGAGGCGGTGGCGTACCTCCGGGACGCGCGGTTCGTCACCGGCGAGACGCTGAACGTGAACGGCGGGGAGTTGATGCGATAACCGTCGGGAGGAACGACTCGCCCCGGCTACAGCGCCGCCTCGATCCGGTCGAGCCCCTCCTCCAGCCGCTCCATCGAGTTGGCGAAGGAGAGCCGGAGCTGTCCCTCGCCGGCCGCGCCGAAGCCGTCGCCGGGCGCGAGCACGACGCCGGCCTCCTCACACAGCCGCTTCGCCAGCGGCAGGCTCGCCTCGTCGGTATCCGGGTTCAGGAACGCGTAGAACGCGCCCTCCGGTTCGGGTGCCGTCACGCCGTCCATGTCGGCGAGGCGGTCGGCCACGTAGTCCCGGCGCTCGCGGAACGCGTCGTACATCGCCTCGACGGGTTCCTGCGGTCCGGTGAGCGCGGCGATGGCGGCGTGCTGGGCGACGCTTCCGGTGCAGGCGGTCGTCGACTCCCGAACCTTCGTCGCCTCGTCGACGACCGTCGGGTCGCCGGCGAGCCAGCCGACGCGCCAGCCCGTCATCGCGTACGTCTTCGAGCAGGAGCCGACCGTGAGCACGTGGTCGGGGTGGCCCGTCAGCGCAGCGACCCCGGTCGGGTCGCGGTCGTAGGTGAGCTTCGCGTACACCTCGTCGGCGATCACGTACGCGTCGTGCTCGGCGGCGGCGTCGACGACCGCCCGGACCTCGTCGGGGTCGGCGACGCGGCCGGTCGGGTTCGAGGGGGTGCACAGGACCACGAGCGAGGTGTCCTCGTTCATCTCCGCGATCAGCGTGTCGGCGTCCAGATCGTAGTCGGGCGCGGGCATCGGCACCTCAACGGGCGTCGCGTCCGCGAGTCGCGCCTGCGTCCAGTAGTTCGGCCACGACGGCGACGGCAGGAGGACCTCCGAGCCGGGTTCGACGGTCGCGAGGAACGCGAGGTGGAGCGCCTCCATCCCGCCTGTGGTCGTGAGGATCTCGTCGGCAGTGTGCTTCACGTCGTACTCGCACGCGAGGGTGTCGGAGATGGCCCCCCGCAACTCGGGGAGGCCGGCGTTGCTCGTGTAGTGGGTGTGCCCCCCGCGGGCGGCGTCGACGGCGGCGTCGACGACGTGTTCGGGCGTGTCGAAGTCTGGTTCGCCCACCTCGAGTCGGACGAGGTCGCGACCCTCTCGTTCCAGTTCCTGTGCGAGGTCGAACATCACCCGGATCCGCGATCGGTCGCACGCCCGGACACGGGCGGTCGGTTCGTGCATGGACGACCGTTCTCGCGTGGGGAGTTGAAGGTACGCGTGCCCGCAGTCCGCACGTACGCGTTCGTCGCGTGACCGTGCGGCGCTACGGCTCGCGCCGGTCGCGTGGGTCGAAGAATGAACCGCGATCGAAGTGTGTCGGCTCTGTTACAGCTCGACGGCCTGCTTGTTGCCGAGCGACTCGGGCACGGTGAAGCGGATCTCTGTGGTCGCACCGGCCATCGTGTTGACCTTGATCGTGACCTCCTCGCCCTCGTTGAGGTTGCTGGCGAACGTGCTCACGTCGAACACGAGGTTGAGCCGGTCGTCAGCGTCATTGAGGACGTTGGAGCTCCCGTCGGAATCCTTGACCGGCTGGTAGCCGAACTCCTCGCCCTGAAGTCCGGACCCCAGCGATTCGTACGTTCCGGTGTTGTTCGCGACCAGCTGGTAGGTCCCGCTGGGACCGATCCAGGTGACCGTCGCGTTGTGAACGTCGATCTCGCCGGCGCCGGGTGCCTGCGTCACCGTCACGTTCACGATGTCGATCTGATTGCTGTTGACGTTGCCGACGGTGGCGACCTCCTGAAGACGGTCGCTAACCTGCTTACTCGACTGCTGTCCGGTTTCCTGTGACTTGCTCTGGAGGAAGCCGGCGGTGTTGATGAGGACGCCGGCGGCGATCGCCGCCACCAGCACCATCGCGATGAACACGATGAGCGTCCCGATTCCGACCTGCCCGCGCTCTTCCTCGCCCGTGATGAATTCGAACATTGCGTGTGGTTCTCCGCTCCCTTCTCGGAGCTATCGAATCCTCCCGCGGACTGGTACTTGAGTTCAACCCCCGAGAAATCAATCGAAATAATTGGGGCTACTCGATCGTCGCGTCCGTCGTCAGTTCCGCCGGAGGCTCGCCGGCGAGGTCGTCGCGGTCGTGCGGTTCCGTGAAGTCGATGTCGGGGCCCGTGGGTACCAATCGCTTGGGGTTCAGACTCTCGTGTGAGCCGTAGTAGTGGCGGGTGATGTGGTCCATGTTCACCGTTCCGGCCACGCCGGGCGTCTGGTAGAGGTCCTTCGTGTACTCCCAGAGGTGCTCGTACTCGTGAATGCCGCGGCGGTTGCACCGGAAGTGGGTGTGGTACACGTGGTCGAACCGAACGAGCGTGGCGAACATCGCCACGTCCGCCTCGGTGAGTCGGTCGCCGGCGAGGTAGCGGCGGTCGGCCAGCAGGTCGTCGTACTCGTCGAGCGCCGCGAACAGGTCGTCGACCGCCTCGTCGTACGCCGCCTGCGTGCTCGCGAAGCCGGCGCGGTAGACGCCGTTGTTGATGCGCGGGTAGATGTCGGCGATCCGCTCGTCCACCGCCTCGCGATAGCCCTCCGGCCACAGGTCGACGCCGTTGCCGAGGCCGTCGAGGGCGGTGTCGAGCATCCGCATTATCTCCTCGCTCTCGTTGTTGACGATGGTCTCCGCCTTCTTGTCCCACAGTACCGGCACCGTCACGCGCCCGGTGTACTCGTCGTCCGCACGCTGGTAGATCTCGCGCAGGTAGTCGGCGCCGTAGAGGGGATCGGGCTGCTCGTCGGAGAACTCCCAGCCGTCGTCGTAGCGCTCGGGCTGGGTCAGCGACAGCGAGACGACGTCCTCCAGTCCCTTCAGCGCGCGCGTCAGCGCGACGCGGTGGGCCCACGGACACGCCCGGCAGATGTACACGTGATAGCGGTCGGGCTCGGCGGGGAACTCGGGGTTGTCGACCGGTTCCGCCCCGGGTTCCGGCACCGAGCCGTCGATCCAGTCGCGGAAGCTCGTCTCGCTTCGCTCGAACTCGCCGGAGTCGCCGGTGTCACGTCGGACGCCGGTGCGCCACTCGCCGTCGACGAGCATGTTGGTCGCGTCGCTCATTGGTCGTGATCAACGATGGGTGGCCACACGCTAAAGCGGTGTGGCGCCGGAACGGTCGCCCAGACCGCGCTCCGCCGCTCGACCGTGGCGATTCATTCGTCATCTGAGGACATAAATTATGGTCATGGAGCCGTACCGGTTCGGTATGGGACGAACGTGCCAGAACTGCGGGTCGGAGGTGACGGAGCGATACGCCAGAGTGTTCGCGCCCGACGCGTCGGCGGGGCCGCGGGTGTGTCCGAACTGTGAGGACCTCGTTCGCGACGGGGCGAGCGTCCGCGAGGCCCGCGCGAACCGCGGCTAGCGGGGCCGGTTCCGGGACGAGACGCCCTCCCACCTCCCCTCACTCGACGGTCCCCGCGCTCACCCGCGCGAACCCCCCCAGAAGCGTCCGGTACTCGGTGTCCGCGCACGCCTCTCGGAGCGCCCGGTGGGCCGCGGCGACGCGCTCGTCCTGCACGGTCGCCGGCGATCGCTCCAGCGACCGCGCGGTTCCGGGCGGCGACCCGGCGCGCACGAACAGGCGGAACGCGGGGTTCAGCGCCCGCCAGCCGGGGCGAGTCGTCCGAGCGAGGTCGAGCAGGGCGATCCGCCCGCCCGGACCGACGAGGTCCGCCCACTCGCGGACCGCCGCCGCCGGGTCCGGGAGCATCCCCACGACGAACGCGCCGCAGCAGGCGTCGACGCCGTCGTCACGCAGCGGCGGGCGCGCGGCGTCGCCGCGGACGTACTCCCCGCCGTTGCCGTCCTCCTCGTCGCGATTCCGGTATCGCTCTCGGTCCCGCTCACGGGCGACCCGGAGCACGCCGGGAGCGAAGTCGACGCCGACGTACCTCCCGTCGCTCCCGACCAGCTCCTCGATGTACGGGCGGTTCGCGCCCGTTCCGCAGCCGAACTCGACGACGGTCGCGCCCGGCTCGGGGTCGAGCGCGTCCGCGAGCGCCCGGCGCAGCGTCGCGACGAACGGCCCGCGTCTGGCGAGGGCGTCGTACGCGCGGGCGAAGCGGGTGTAGAACTCCGGGGCGGACAGTTGCATGGTCGCGTCCTCCGGAAGACTGACTCGGGGAGACACGGCTACAGGAGGTTCCGAACCGTCCGCGCGACGGTCGGCGCGTCCGGGCCGAGCACGTACAACACCGGCTCGACGCCGACGCCGCCGGTCTGGTAGACGGCGAACACGTCGCCGGGGGCGTCGGCGGCGTCGCCGTCGAGTCGGTTCGCGACCGCCGCGCGGACGGGATCGTCCGGGGCGCCGGCGTCCGTCTCGCCGTGGTCGGTCGGCTCGAACTCGACGGCCTCGACGCCGGCGTCCGCCAGCGCCCCCACGAGGTCGGGGTCGTATCGGACGTTCACCGCGGCGCGGGCGTCGACGCCCGCCGCCCGCGCCGACAGCAGCACGCCCGCGACGTGCTCGCTGACGCCGAACTCGGGGTCGCTCGGCACCCGTGCGGTCCCCTTCACGTCGAAGATCCGCCCCGGAACGGCGGCGATGTCATCGATGTCGACGGCGTCCGGGACGCACTCCGCGAGGTTCGAGCCGACGTTCGGGATGAGCCCCGCGAACCCCGAGGCCGCGGTGAGCGTTCGCACGCCGCGGCGAAGCGAGGAGAGCGTCCGCTCGCGGTCGCGCAGGCCGCTGTCGGGGTCGTGGACGGCGAAGTCGTAGTCCGCGCCCGTCAGCTCCGGCATGGCCGCCTCGTGCAGCTCCGCGAGGAGGTCGCCGCCCTCGAGCCGCCTGATCAGTACCTCCAGTTCGACGAGCGCGCCGACGCGGCTGAGGTCCCCCGACGCCAGCCCGGCGGCGACGCGCTCGACGGTCTCGCGGACGCGGTCGTCGGCGGCGACGCGGTCGTTCGTGGCCACGTCGCCGTGGGCGTACTTCGACACCGCCGACTGGCTGATGCCCAGCGCGTCGGCGACCTCCCGCTGGGTCAGGTCGCGCTCGCGCAGCGCCTCCGCCAGCATCGCCCGGACCGTCGGGAGGAACTCGTCGACGACGACCTCCTCGATGAACCTCATCGGTCGGACTCCCCGGCGCTGTCGAGCGTCCCGTCCCCGCGGCCCGTCGCGAACTCGGGGTCGTCGCCGATGCGGGACGCCTGCGGCCCTGACTGGTCCTGGTACTTCGACCCACGCTCGGCGCCGTAGGGGCGGTCCGCGGGCGATCTCAGCTCCGTGAAGGTGAGCTGTGAGATTCGCATTCCCGGCGAGAGCGCGACCGGCGCGTTCCCAAGGTTCGACAGTTCGAGGGTGATCTGCCCCCGGTAGCCCGGATCGCAGAGCCCGGCCGTCGCGTGGACGACGATCGCGAGCCGACCCAGCGAGGAGCGCCCCTCGACGTGGGCGACGATGTCGTCGGGGATGCCGACCGTCTCCTTCGTCGTTCCGAGCACGAAGTCGCCGGGGTGGAGGATGAAGTCGTCGCCCTCGGGGACGTGCGTCTCCTCGACGTACTCGTCGACCTCGCGGGCGTCGTTCGGGTGGATGCAGGGGATGTTCGTCCGGCGGAACTCCAGGAACTCCGAGCCGAGTCGGAGGTCGACGCTCGCGGGCTGGACCTGCGTGTCCACGTCGTCGAGCGGGTCGACGACGAGGTCGCCGTCCCGGAGCCGCGCGAGGATGTCGGTGTCCGAGAGTATCATGTGCGGGAGGGCGGCGGCCGGCGGCTTAAGTTCCCGCATGGCGCGCCGCGGCGGGGGTCAAACCAGCTCGAGCGCCAGCCCGATCGCGGTGAGCACGCCGACGATCGTCGCGGCGGTTCCGACCGAGTGATCGCGGGCGTCAGCCAGTCCGTACGTCCGGATCACGCCGGCCCAGACCGCGACCGCGACGGCCGCGAGCAGACCGATCGCCTCGACGCCGCCGATCGCCGCCCGGAGGGCGTCGACCGCGCCCTCTGGCGATCCCGGCACCGCGGCCGTCCGGAGGCGGTAGACGATCAGCGCGCCGACGCCGAGGAGCCGCGCCAGGCTCGGCACCATCCCCCAGCCGGCGACCGCGAGCGTGTCGGCGAACGCGCCCTCGCCGTCGGCCATGGCGCTCGCGGCGTGGAGGACGCCGCCCTGGACGAGCCAGAACAGCGGGACGAGCGCCACCGCCGTCGGCGGGAGCCACGAGAGCTCCTCGGCGACGAGCGTACCCAGGCTCCGCTCGACCTCCTTCGGTTCGCCGCAGCCGGTGGGCGTGTCGTCGAAGGCCGAGTCCTCGCAGAAGGTCTCGCCGGGGTACGCCGGGTTGTCGACGGTGATCGGGACGTCGAGCGCGGCGGCGAACTCGCCGAGGAAGACGGCCAGTCCGCCGGCGGTGACGATCGTGACGAGCCCGACCGCTGCGGCCGCGTGGGCGAACGGCGGGGAACCGCCGTGGCGCTCGAAGTAGCTGTTCGGGCGGAGGAGGGGCGTGCGGGGGCCTGCCATCGGCGGCTGCTCTCCCGGCTCCGTGAAACGTCTTGTCCTCTCCGGCGGTCGGCCGGCCTCAGGCCGTCACGACGGGTCCATCGGTGCCGTGGTAGGCGTCGTGGAACCGATCGAGCCGGCGGTAGAACTCCGGAAGCAGGCGGTTGCGGAGGTGTAGCCGCTCGCCGTCGCTCTCCGCGCGCGTCCACGCGACCGCGTCGTCGATAGCCGCCTCGACGTCGTCGGGGGGTCGCTCGCCGGCCACGGTCGCGAACGACTCGCGGAAGGCGGCCGCGACCGTCGCCAGCAGGAGGTCGTCGACGACCGCCGTCTCCTCGGGCGGGGTGCCGAGGCTCCGGACCGCGCCGGCGAGGAGGACGCGCCCGTCGCGGATCCCGTGGTCGGCGAACGATCCCGGCATCGGTCGGTCGTCGCCGCCGTCGTCGTTTCTGATGCTCACACGCGCGAGGAGGGCCGCCGGACGGTTGAACCCCCGCGGCCTGTGTGGACCGGACGCATTCGTGGCGATCCCTTTTGTCTCGTCAACGGGGCCGGCACCTGTCGTGCGGGCCCGCTGTGATCATCGGTTCCAGCGTCGGCTCCGCCGTCCGACCACGCTCCCGAAGCGCTTTCCGCGCCCCCCGCCCAGCGCGACGTATGAGCATGAAGCAGGCCATCGTCGTCCGCACGGATCTCGGGATGGGGACGGGGAAGCTGGCCGCGCAGGTCGCGCACGCGTCGCTGTCGGCGTACGAGGACACCGGCACGAAGACTCGCACGGCGTGGAAGGGCGAGGGGCAGAAGAAGGTCGTCCTCAAGGCCGCCGGCGAGTCGCAGATCTTCGAACTGGCCGACCGCGCCGAGCGCGAGGGGCTGCCGAACGCGGTCATCCGCGACGCCGGACACACCCAACTCGACCCCGGAACCGTCACGACGCTCGCGGTCGGTCCGGGCGAGGAGTCGATCGTCGACAAGGTGACCGGCGACCTCTCGCTGTACTGATGCGGGACGCGCATCCCCGCGAGCGCGCCACCGGCGTCGACCACTACGTCAGCGACGCCGACGGCATCGGCGGCCGCCTGCGCGTCGCCCCCGAGGACTTCCGAGTCCGCGAGCGCGAGCGGATGGACCCCGAACCGCTCGACGAGCACGCGGGGTCGTATCCGTACCTCCTCCTGCGCGCGACCCTCCGCCGGTGGGACACCAACGACTTCGCGAGCGCGCTCTCTGACGCGATGGGCGCCAGCCGGGAGCGCGTCTCGTGGGCCGGCACGAAGGACAAACACGCCGTCACCACCCAACTGTTCACGGTCCGCGACGCCGAACCCGAGGAGATCCCGGACCTCGACGGCGCCGACATCGAGGTGCTCGGCCGCGTCGGGCGCGACCTCTCCTTCGGCGACCTCGCGGGCAACGAGTTCGCGATCCGCGTGCGGGAGACGGAGGGCGACCCCGCGCCGATCACCCGGGACCTACGGGCGTTCGCCGCCGGCGGCGACGCGGCGGATGTCGACCCCACCGACGACGGCGCACCCGTCGAGATCGCCGTCCCCAACTACTTCGGCCACCAGCGCTTCGGGAGCCGCCGGCCCGTCACCCACGAGGTCGGCCTCGCGGCGATCCGCGGCGACTGGCGCGGCGCGGTGCTCGCCTACTGCGGCAACCCGTACGACACCGAACCCGAGGACTCCCAGCGCGCCCGCGAGGTCGTCGAGGACGAGGCCGGGAGCGACAGCCCCGACTGGAGCGCCGCCCTCGACGCGATGCCCGGTCGTCTGCGCTACGAGCGCTCGATGCTCCACCGGCTCGACGAGGGCGCCGACTGGCGCGAGGCGCTGGAGGCGGTGCCGTCGAACCTCCAGCGGCTGTTCGTCAACGCCGCGCAGTCGTACGTCTTCAACCGGGTCCTCAGCGAACGCCTGCGCCGCGGGCTGCCGTTCACCAGACCCGTCGCCGGCGACGTGGTCGCGTTCGTCGAGCGCGACGTGCCGTTCCCGAAGCCCGACATGGACCGGCTCCAGCGGGCGACCGAGGGCCGCGTCGACACGCTCGCGCGCCACTGCGAGCGCGGGCGGGCGTTCGTCACCGCGCCGCTCGTGGGAACCGAGACGGAGCTCGGGGACGGCGAGCCGGGCGAGATCGAACGCGAGGTCCTCCGGGAGCTCGACGTCGACCCCGATGACTTCGAGCTGCCCGGCGAGTTCGCCTCCGGCGGTACCCGCCGGGCCGTGGTACTTCCGACCGACCTGACGGTCTCCGAGGAGGAGGGGGACCCGGTGTTCGAGTTCGCGCTGCCGTCCGGGTCGTACGCGACGGCGGTGCTCCGGGAGTATCTGAAGTGCGACCCCGAACGGCTGTAGCGGTCGGGTCTCGGTCGCCCGGGTGCGTCGCCGGCGGCGACGCGTTCGTTTCCACCCGGCCGGAGTCGCGATCGGTGTTCAACTATCGGCGGCGGAAACGGATCGGTAGGCGGAACGACCGTGAGCGACTCCAAGACGGAACAGACCGAGACGACGGAGCAGACGTCGACGCGAAGCGTCCTCGATTCGCTGATCGAGAGCGGCGTCCACGAGATGAACCGCGAGCGGTTCGGGCTGTTGCTCTCGGGACTCTCGGCGGGGCTCGACATCGGGTTCGGCCCGCTGTTGATGGGGGTGATACTCACGCTCTCCCCGGGCGGATTCGGCGACCTCACGACGGAACTGCTGGTGGCGAGCGTCTACTCCGTCGGCTTCATGCTCGTCATTCTGGGCCGGTCGGAGCTGTTCACCGAACACACCACGCTGGCGGTGATACCCGTCCTCGACGGGCAGGCGTCATTCCGGCAGTTGCTTCGGCTGTGGGGACTGGTGTACGTCGGGAACATCGTCGGGGGAGTCCTGTTCACGCTGCTCGCGGTCCAGCTGATGCCGGGACTGGGCGTCGTCTCCCCCGAGGCGTTCGAGGCGATCGCGCGCAAACTCGTCTCCCACGACCTCCGGTGGCTCCTCGTCGCCGGGGTCTTCGCGGGGTGGTTGATGGGGCTGCTGGCGTGGCTGGTCGCCGCGGCACAGGAGACGGTGAGCCGGCTGCTCATCATCCTGATCGTCACCGGGACGATCGGGATCCTCCACCTCCCCCACTCGATCGCGGGCAACGTGGAGGTACTGTTCGGGCTGTTCGTTTCGCCGGCGATCTCGCCGGCCGACTACCTCGTGTTCCTCGTCCTGGCGACGGTCGGGAACGTTCTCGGTGGGGGAGTCTTCGTCGCGCTGCTGAAGTACGGGCACGTCGTTCGCGGGGCCGACTGACGGGACGAACCCAGCGGGTTCGTCACGGCCGGGGAGGGCGACCCACTCAGCTGTTCTGCATCGACGCCGGCCGGGGACTCACGTACGGGAGCGCGGCCGTCAGGTGGTACGTCGCCTTCCGGAGCGACCCCTTCGCGTACTGTCGGGCGCTCCGGTGGATGGGGGTCCGCCTGCCTCGGAGGTCGGTGTCGCCGGCGCGGATCGCCTCCACTACGGTCGAGGTGTCGATCGCCTCGGGCGGCGCCTCCGGGTCGACCGACGGGAGGGTGATCTCGGTGTAAGCCCGGCCCACGTGTCGGATGGAGTGAGCGTCGCTGGCGCCGAGCATCGGGTACTCGCGGCGGGCGGCGAACGTCCGCGCCCGGCGGTTGCGGTAGCCGGTGAACACCATCGAGTTGTACACCTCGATCCCGTCGCACTCCCCGAGGTTCCGCTTGCGGACGCCGTGGCGACTGCGCTGGAACGGGTGGGGGACGACCGCGACGCCGCCGTCGTCGCGGACCCGCTCGACCGTCTCGTCGAACGGCAGTCCCCGCGGGGGACACTCCGTGACGCCGATCGCGAGCAGGTGACCGGCCGCGGTCGACACCTCGACCCCCGGGATCCCGACGAGCCCGTACTCGTCGGCGATCTCCGCCGCGTGGAGCGACTCCTCGATGGCGTCGTGGTCCGTCACGACGACGCCGTCGAGTCCGATGTCGGCGGCGTGTTCGAGGACGAGTTCGACGGGGTCGTGGCCGTCGTAGGAGCCGTCCGAGTGGACGTGGGGATCGATGCGGAGTACCGCGCCCTGTTCGCTCATCGACGGGCGTTCGTACTCCGGGTGAGAAAACGTATTGGTCTCGGGTGTCCAGAGTCAACAGTTACCACGGATCGGCACGTCGACGGACGCATGGAGATCAGGGAGATCCGGACCGTCCCGCTGGCGGTCGACCTCGACGAGCCGGCCCGCCTCTCGCGCGACCGGGCGATCGACCGACGCGCCGCGGCGCTCGTCGTCGTGGAGACGGCCGGCGGGAGCCGGGGGATCGGCGAGGCGGTCGGCCCCGCTCCCGCGACGACCGAGCGGCTGATCGACGCGGAGCTGGCCCCGAAACTCGTCGGCGAGGACCCCCTCGACGTCGAGCGCCACTGGACGGCGATGTGTACCGAATCGCTGTACGACCACCCGCGGGGCGAGCGGATCGCCGCCGCCAGCGGGATCGACATCGCGCTGTGGGACCTCGTCGGGAAGCACCACGGCGCGCCGGTCCACCGCCTGCTCGGCGGCGACGCCGGCGCCACCGCCGCCCCGGACGGCCGCCTGCGGGCGTACGCCAGCGACCTCTTCTTCGACGATCCCGACGCGATGGCCGAGCGCGCGGCGGGGTACGTCGACCGCGGCTTCGACGCGGTGAAGTGCCACCTCGGCCGCGGCCGCGACGCCGACGAGGCGCGGGTGGCCGCGATGCGGGAGGCGATCGGCGACGCGGAGCTGATGGTCGACGTGAACTGCGGCTACGACCGTGCCGAGGCGCGCCGCGTCGGCCACATGCTCGCCGACTACGACGTGTACTGGTACGAGGAGCCGCTCGAACCCCGCGACGTCGAGGGGCTCGCCGAGCTCCGCCGCGCCCTCGAGACGCCGATCGCGACCGGCGAGAACCGCTTCACGAAGTGGGGGTTCCGCGAGCTGTTCGAGGCCGGCGCCGTCGACTACGCCATGCCCGACGCGATGCGGTGCGGCGGGATCACCGAGACCCGGAAGGTGCTGGCGCTCGCGGAGGCGTTCGACGTGGTGCCGACGCCGCACTGCTTCGCGACCGGGGTCGGGCTCGCGGCGACGATGCAGACGATGGCGACCTCGCCGGCGGCGCAGTGGCTCGAACTCGACGTGACCGACTTCCCGCTGCTGGAGCCGCTACTGGTCGACGGGCTCGATCTCGCCGACGGCAGCGTCGGGGTGCCGACCGGACCGGGGCTCGGCGTCGAGATCCCCGACCCGGTCGTCGCCGAGTACGGGACCGCGTGAGCGACGGCCGTCGTCCCCGAGACGCCGGCCCGCGTCGCGGCGGCCCGAACCACACCCGGAGCTATTTCTCCACGATCCACGAACGACTCCCATGGCACGCCAGTCAGTCGCACGAGAGGGACGACGATGAAAACCTCAGCTATCGATCACTTCGTGCTCACCGTCTCGGACGTGACCGCGAGCTGTGAGTTCTACGAGTCGCTGGGGGCGGAGGTCGTGACGTTCGGCGACGACCGGAAGGCAGTCCGGTTCGGCGACCAGAAGATCAACCTCCACCCGACGGACGGGGACGTGACGCCGGTCGCGGCGGAGCCGACCGTCGGCGCCGGCGACTTCTGTCTGCTGACGGAGACGCCGATCGACGAGGTCGAGGCCGAACTGCGCGAGCGCGGGATCGAGGTCGTCCGGGGACCGATCGAGCGCGCCGGCGCGGTGGCGCCGATCACGTCGGTGTACGTCCGCGACCCCGACGGCAACCTGGTGGAGATCGGCTCCGAGCACTGATCGGCCTCGGTGACCGCCGACCCCTCGGTCGTCGTTGCGGTCGCTGTCGCCGCCGTGTCGCCGCCGCCGTCGCGTCGCTGTCGTCATCGTGTCACCGCCGCCGTGTCGCTGCCGCGGCGGACACGCGAGCGGGGCCGAACGACCGCGAACGGACGCGCTTATCCACGCGCCGAACCTTCGTCCCGCATGAACTGCCGGCGGTGCGGCTCGTCCCTTCGCAAGCCCGGGGACTACTGTCTCGGGTGCGACACCGCCAACTGCGAGAGCGTCGTGATCGACTTCGGCTCCGACCGTGCCACCCTCACGATGCTCGACTTCGATCCCGAGCACCCGTCCGACGACTTCGATCCCGAGTCGCTGGTGCTCGGCGAGACGACGATCACGACCGTCCCCGACGACGGCGAGCGCACCGCGCAGGTGCAGCTCCGGAACTTCGCCGGTCGCGTCGCCGACGAGGTGCGCCGCAAGCGACCGGAGACGGTGTACGCCGCCGGCGAGCGTGGACCGCTTCGCGAGGCCCGCGCGCAACTGCACTTCGAGTTCTACCGCGTCCCCGACGACGACCCCGTCGGCGCCGTGCTCGCACGCCGAGGGGAGCCGGCGCTGGAGGTCGTGGACGCCCCGCCGGAGGCGAAGATCGGCGGCTCGCACTCGACGCTCATCGGCGATCGGACCGGGATGAAGGCGATCCTCACGGCCGCCGAGCACCCGCACGTCAAGAAGGTGATCCCCGGACCCATCGACGCCGGCGGGTCCGGGTCGCGAACGGGCATGCGCGCGAAGGTGACGCGCGCGGACGAACACGGGAACGTTCGGATGCTCCTTCGCGACGGGTCGAGCGTCCAGGAGAACCGCGTCGTCACGACCGCCGGCGACCGCGAGACGGGCGAGCGCGTCCGCGCGGACCTGAACGAGGTGCTGGAGGAGTCGGGGTTCGGCGAGGGCGGCGACCGATAGCGTCCGAACGGGGGGCGATGCCGTCGGTTCGCTCGTCGCGGGATTCGGGGTCGCCGTCAGACCGTTCCGTGATCGCCGGCGAGGCCGAACTCGTCGGCCTCCGCCCGCGGGTCGGCGCGCTCGTACAGCGCGTGGAGGGTGAACGAGACGTTCCGCTCGCGGCAGCTGTCGCGGTAGGCCGCCAGCGCCTCGCGGTCGGGGAACTGGACGCGGAAGTCCCACCCGGTGTGGTCGCCGCTCGCGGACACCGGACGGGCGCCGGTGTCGGCGAACACGTGGGAGGCGGTCCGTCGTGTCGTCTCGGGCGCGAGCGTCGCCCGGTAGAACCGGAAGTCCGGCCCCTCGCCGAGCACGCGGACGTCCTCGACGGAGTCGTCGTTGCCGAGGGCGTCCTCGAAGCGCGTCAGGTCGTCGCCCCGGGCGAAGAACTCGATGCGCGTGGTGTCGCCCTCGACGGTCCGTTCGAGGTCGGCCGTCACCTCCGGGGCGGCCGCGAGGGCGTCGCGGAGGACTGGGGTCGACAGCGTGAATTCGGCGATGAGCATTCCGGCGGTCTCCTGTGACTGTACCGACCAGCCACGGGAATAAATGTGTGCCACGCGATGGCGGGGAGGACTCGTTCGGCTCGTCCGGCCCCCCACGGCGATGCGACGGGCGGTCGGGACCACACACCTCACAGCGACGGCCGGAATTCGCGGGGTTTTTGACGCCCAACGGCGAAGTCGCGTTCATATGGCTGAACAGACGAAGGCGCGGAAGGTCGGCAGCGCCGGCCGCTTCGGCGCGCGATACGGACGCGTCGCCCGCAAGCGTGTGTCGGAGATCGAAGACGAGATGGAGAACGCGACGGTCGACGGCGACTCGGTCAAGCGCCTCGGCACCGGCGTGTGGGTCAACGAGGAGACCGGCGAGACGTTCACCGGCGGCGCCTACCGGCCGGAGACGCCCGGCGGCCGCTCGGTCCGGCGCAGCATCCGCGCCGCGCTCGAGGACGAGAGCGACGACGAGTAACCACCAGCGACCCCTCTCACACAGATGAGCTACAAGTGTTCCCGGTGCAAGCGCGACGTCGAGCTCGACGAGTACGGCGGCGTGCGCTGCCCGTACTGCGGCCACCGCGTGCTCCTCAAGGAGCGCGCCCCCGACGTGAAGACGGTCGACGTCCACTGACGCGGGCGCCGTGCCCGACCCGTCCGACCACCGCGCGGTTCTTCGCTTTCCGTACCCCGACGAGCGACGCGCTCGCGTCGTCCACGAGGCGATCCGCGTCGAGGTCGGCGGGATCGACGACGACCGATCGACGGCCGCCGTCGGCCGCGCGGGCGACACCGTCGAGGTGACCGTCCACGCACGCGACCTCGTCGCGCTCCGGGCGGGCGTCAACACCTGGACCCGGTTGGTCGAGACGGCCGAGACGGTGGCGGCATCGGCGGAGCGATAGGCGCTCGCGGGTCGGTTCACTCCTGTGGGCGGAGCGGCACGGGACCACTCCGTTCGCGTCTCGTTCGTTCGCTTCGCTCACCATCCCACTGCGCTCCGTTTCGGCGGCTCGTCCCTTCGGACCTCGCCGCCGTGATCCGCGGTCTCGTTCGCTCGCCTCGGCCGCGACTCGACCGCGCTCCCTTTTGTGGGCGGCTCGGGCCACGCAGCCTCTCTCTGGTCGGCTGCGAACACCTCGCCGCCGCGATCCGCGGTCTCGTTCGCTCGCTTCGGTCGCGACTCGACCGCGCTCCCAATGACCGGGCTTTTCACCCCGAAGCCCGACCGTCGAAGTATGCAGGGTAATCTGCCGCCGGAAGCACAAGAGAAGATCGAGGAACTCCAGGATCTGCAGGAGCAGGCCCAGCAGCTCGCCGAGCAGAAGCAGTCCACGCAGACCTCGCTCACCGAGGCGCAGTCCGCGCTGGACGCGATGGAGGACATCGACGAGGACTCGACGATGTACCGAGAGATCGGCGAGATCCTCGTCGAGACCGACTACGAGACCGCCTACGACGACCTCGAGGAGAAGGTCGACACGCTGGGGATGCGCGCCGAGCGCTTCGACTCCCAGGAGGAGAAGGTCCAGCAGCAGTTCGAGGAGCTTCAGCAGGAGCTCCAGCAGATGCTGCAGGGCGGCGCGGGCGGCGGCCCGGCGGGCATGGGCCCCGGCGGTCCCGGCGCCGGCGGCGCGTAAGCCGTGAGCGACGACCGCCCCGAGCCGACCGACGAGGAGGTCGTCGAGACCGCCTCCGAGGCGGCCGAAGGGGTCGTGCTCGATCGGTATCGGCAGTCCGAACTCCGTGACTTCGACGTGACCGTCACGTTCGAGGACGGCGTCCTCGACGTGGACGTGTACGTCAACCCGCCGGCCGACGCCGAGGTCGGCGCCGACGAGGTGGCCGAGGAGGCCGTCGGCGCGGCACGCGACGCCGTCGACGAGCTGTTCGGAGTCGCGTAACGCGGGTCCGCGGGCGTTCGCGGCCCGTTCCTCGGTCGCTCGAACCTTCTGGTAGCCAACTGGCACGAACGTTCAATCCGGTTCGAGTGGTGTGGTACCACATGGCAGTTCGACGACCGGCCGGCGCGACCGCGCTCGACGCGTACCGCGATCGCCTCCGCGAGGCGCCGACCTGCCCGAAGTGCGGGTACACCGACGACGGCGCCGACTGGAGGACCGTGTACCGCGAGCGGCGCCTCGTTTACCGACACAGCTGTCCCCGCTGTGCGGCGGTCGACACGCGCGTGCTCCGGCTCGACGGCGCGAGATAGCGACGGCGGGAGATGACGGCACGGGAGACCACCGGACCCCGAACTGTCGACACGTTCGATCCCCGAACCGGCATGCAATGCTCCCGTGACCTGTCCTGTGGCGGATAGTAACGCTTAGGCTCGCTTCCCTCGAAGGCCTCTCGTGACAACTGCAGGCGATCCGCCGTCACGTGGCGTCCTCCTGATAACGGTCGACTCGCTGCGTGCCGACGCGCTCGGACCCCACACGCCGACGCTTCGCGATCTGGCCCGTCGCGGGACGTCCTTCGAGACGGCCGTCGCGGGGGGCAACTGGACGCCGTTCTCGTTCCCCGACGTCCTGGGCGCCCGCCCTGTCTTCGCCGACGCGTCGACGCCGGGCCCCGCCGCGGACCCGACGCTCGCGGAGACGCTGTCGACGGCGGGCGTTCGTACTGCCGGGGTCAACGCCGGCAACGGCTTCCTGACGGAGTACTACGGCTACGACCGCGGGTTCGACTCGTTCGAGTCGTTCCTCGACGGCGCACGGACGCCCGTCGGCCGGTTCCTCGCGACCCACCCGACGGTCAACGGCTGGGTACAGTACCTCGGCTGGCCGCTCGGCAGCGCCGCGGCGAAGCTGCGCGGGCACGAGCGGCGCCACGCCGTCGACACCTCCCACCTCCACGCGCTCGAGCGTCGGGCGTTCGACGCCGTCGACGACGCCGAGTCCGACGAGCAGCGCCCGTTCTTCCTGTGGCTCCACTACATGGACACGCACACCCCGTACGTCCCCGCGCCGCGTCACGTCCGCGCGGTCACCGACGGCGAGGTCGGGTCGTTCCAGACGCTGTTGGGACACCTCCGTGCCGGGCTCGGGAAGGAGGTCGACGAGGGGACGCTGCGAACCCTGCGGGCGCTGTACGACGCCGCCGCCCGACAGGTGGACGAGTCCGTCGAGCGCGTCCTCGAGGAGCTCTCCGCGGCGGGACTGCGCGAGGAAACCACCGTGATCCTGGCGGGCGACCACGGCGAGGAGTTCCTCGAACACGGCCACCTCGCCCACTACCCGAAGCTGTACGACGAGCTCGTTCGCGTCCCGTTCGTCGTCGACCACCCCGGCGCCCCCGCCCGCCGCGAGTCGGCGCCGGTGCCGCTTCGGGACGTGCCGCCGACCGTCTGCGACGCGCTGGGGCTCGAACCGCCCGCGGCGTTCGCCGGCGAGAGCCTCCTCCCGACGGTGACGGGGGCGACGCCGCCCGAGCGGGGACCGGTCACCTCGATCGCCCTGCGGGGGGAGTCGGTGACGAGCCAGCCCATCCCCCGCCGCCTCGGCGACGGCACGCCGCTCGTCTCGGCCCGAACCGAGGAGTGGACGTACATCCGCGAGCCGGACGGCGAGGTCAGCGTGTTCGACCGGGAGCGCGATCCCGGGGAGCACGAGCCGGTCGGACGCGACGCGGTTCCGCGCGGGACGATGCGATCGCTGGAACGGGCTGCGGACGACCGCCTCGCGCTCCTCTCCGACGGCAGCGAGGCCGGCGGTGTCGACGGCGACGAGGGCGACGACGAGGAGGTACCCGACGAGATCGGGCGCCGCCTCGACGCGCTCGGTTACCGTTGATCGTGCCCGTCGACTGCCGACCCTGACCGCTGACCGCCGGCCGTTGACCGCCGGACTGTCGTAGTTTTCACCGAGATCGATCCGAACGTATTTGTACGAACCCGAGACAGCGGGAGTATGGTCGAGGCGTTCGCGGTGGCGAGCGGGAAGGGTGGTACCGGCAAGACCACCACGACGCTCGCGCTCGGAATGGCGCTCGCACGACGGTACGACGTGACCGTCGTCGACGCCGACACGGGCATGGCGAACCTCCTGTTTCACGCCGGGCTCGCGGACGCTCCAGTCACGCTTCAGGACCTGCTCGCGCCCGACGCGCGCGGCCCCGACGGCGCCGCGGTCGACGTGGCCGACGCCTGTTACGATCGCCACGGGATGCGCGTCGTCCCCTGCGGCACCAGCCTCGCGGGGTTCGAGCGGTCGGACCCGGCGCGCCTGCGCGAGGTCGTCGCCGAACTCGCCGCCGACACGGACGTGCTCCTCCTGGACTCGCCGGCGACGCTCGCCTCGAAGTCGGCCGTCCTCCCGATCGTCCTCGCGGACCGCGTGGTCGTCGTCACCCAGCCCACCATCCCCGCGCTCTCGGACGCGCTGAAGGTGCAGGAGTACGCCGCCTCCTACGGCACGGGGATCGCGGGCGTCCTGTTCAACAAGGTCCGCGGGGACCTCGGCTCGGTCGGCACGCAGGCCGAGCGGTACTTCGAGGGACCGACGCTCGGGTCGGTGCCCGACAGCGACGCCGCGCGGGCCGCCCGCGACGCCGGCGAGCCCCTCCTCGCGCACGCGCCCGACAGCGACGCCGCCGAGGCGTATCGCGCGGCGGCCGCCGGGATCGACCCCGAGGCGAACGCCGCGGGCGACGTCGCCGACCGCTTCCGGAGCGCGGTCGTCCCCGACCGGCCATGACCGGCGAGGGGACCTCTCCCGCCGCCGTCCCGATCCGCGACCGCCTCCCACGGGGCACCCTCGTCGGCGCCCGCGTCGCGGCCGACTTCGCCGCCCCGCTTGCGACGGCCCTCGCGGACGACCTCACCGGCTACCTCCGGCTCGAACCCGGGGACGCCCTGCTGGGCGTCGGCGGACGCGAGGCGGTGATCACGCTCGAGGCCGGGGTTCCGGTGCTGGCGTACGACGCCGGCGACGACGCCGACGGCCCGGCGGCGCTGGCGGCGCTGGCGGGGACGACGCCCGTCCGCGTGGAGCGCTACCGGCTCCCCGCCGACGCGCTGGACCCGCTCCACGACCCGGAGGCCGACGGGACCGAGCC
>NZ_WUUS01000007.1 GCF_009831625.1 Halobaculum saliterrae
GTCGGCATGACGGTCGACAGCCTGCTCGGCGCGACCGTCGAGGGGGACCGGATCGGCAACCAGGCGGTGAACACGCTCGCGACGCTGTCGGGCGCGCTCGCGGCGGTCGTCCTCTCGGTCGTCACCGGCGCCGCCGCGGCGCCGTCGCCGGCGACGCTCGGGGCGCTCGCCGACGCGCTCGCGTCGGTCGCGGTCGTCGCCGTCCGGACGCCGCCGCTTCTGCTCCTCTCCCCGCTGTGACGGTCCGACCGGGGCGGCCGGCCGACGAGCCGGCGGTTCGAACGCTCCAGCGGCTGCTTCGCGAGCCCAGCCCGACGCTGCGCTCACACGGCCTGCGAACCGGTGACGCGCTCGTCGACGAGACGGCCGACGGCGTCGTCGTCGGCTACCTCCTCCCGGTCGCCGGCGACGGCGTCCACGTCGCCGAGCTCGTCGTCCATCCCGACTACAGGCGGGAGGGCCGGGCGACCCGACTCCTTCGACGGCTCCTCGCGGAGGCCGACGGTCGCGTCACGCTCCTCGTCGCCGCCGACAACGACGGCGCGAGGCGCCTCTACGAGTCGCTCGGGTTCGAACCGACGGCGCTGCGCCCCGGCTTCTACGACGACGGAACGGACGCGAGACTGCTCGCCCGCGACCCGCCGGGTAGCGACGACGCCGATCAGACCGACGCCGAGCGGTAGTGTCGGTACGCCGGTCCCGCGAGGAGGAGGAGGCCGCCGAGCGCCGCCGCGCCGATCAGCCACGGGTCGAGCACTCCCTCGATCCCCGCCTCGGCGACGCGCCCGGCGGAGGCGCCCGCGACGGTGCCGGCGACCGCCCACGGGAGCTCCCCGACCGCGCTCCCGAGGACGAACGGCCCGGCGCGGACGCCCGCGAGGCCGGCGGCGACGGAGACGGCGTCGGAGGGGAACGGGAGGAGCCGGGATGCGGCGACCGAGCGGGTCCCACCGGCGACGGAGACGGCGCGCTCGCCGGCGCCGACGGCGCGCTCGAGGAGGTCGTTGACGGCCGTCGAGATCCGGTCGCCGCCGGCGAGGGCGTCGCCCGCGCCGCGCCCGCGCCGGGCGAACAGGTACGGCGGGATCGACGTCAGCACCATCGCACCCAGCGACAGGGGGATCGCCGACAGGCCGAAGCCGTAGCCGGCGATGACCGCCAACAGCGTCACCGGCCACGCGAGCACCGGGCGGACGATCGCCAGCGCGACGATCACCGCGAGGAGTCTCCACGGATCGGCGGAGATCCACCCGAGCCGGTCGAGCACGGCGTTCGGAGAGCTGACGGCGATCGCGACCACCACCGCGCCGGCGACGAGGCCGCCGACGAGCGCGCGACGGTTCACGCCCGCACTCGGTCAGTCACGCGAATAAGCGCCGCGGTCGCTCGCCGGACCGTCCGAGGCGACGTGGCCGCGTTCCCCGGGTTCCCGCCCGAGTTCCGGTCGCGTTTCGGGCACCCGGGACGCTTAACAGCGCCCGCAACGAACCGCGGCCGACGTGACACCGGACGAGGAGGCGTCGGCGCGACCCCGCGAGGAGACGGTCGCGCTCGGCGTGGAGCTGTTGGAGCACCTCGAGGACGACGAGCTCTCGCTCCCCGAGCTGATCGACCGACTGGAGGCCGTGACGACGAGTCCCGCGATCACTCGCGACGTGCTCGAGGAGGCCGAGCGACGCGGGGTCATCGACCGCGAGGACGCGGTCGTTCGCGTCCACGGCTCGGGGTTCGTCCGGTTCGACTCGCAGGTGATCCGTCGGGAGGGCGACTTCTCGTGTCGTCGCTGCGGTGCGGGGATCACGACCGGACACTTCCTTCGGCTCGACGCCGGCGAGCTCGGGCCGTTCGGCTCCTCGTGTGTTCGGAAGGTGACCGGGCGAGAGTCCTGACGGTCCGGGGAAGCGAAGGGCGGGGAACGCGAGAGACGCCGTCGTCAGCGACCGCAGCGGAGCTCCTCGATCAGCTGCTCGATCAGCTCCGTCTGCCGTTCGAGCTGTTCGCCCTGCCGCTCGACGAGCGTCCGGAGCGCCGCGACCTCCTCGGCGAGGTCGTCCGTGGGTTCGGCGGGCTCGAAGCCGGTGTCGCCGAAGCCGTCGCCCTCGTCGGCCCCGACCCGCTCGGCGTCCGAACCGACGGTCTCGACCGCGTCGGCCTCCCCGTGTCCCTCGGTCGCGGCCGCCGTCCCCGCCGCGCCGACCGCCCCCGTCGACTCTCCCGCTCCGGCGTCCACGGCGGTGCCCCGGTCCGCCCGCTCGTCGTCCGCGAGCGGCTCCTCGCGGGTTCCGGAGTCGGTGTCGACCGGATCGGGATCGGCCGACAGCGGGTCGGGGCCGCCGCCGAAGTCGGTCCGATCGACCGGGTCGTCGGCCTCGTCCTCGCCCTCGGTGGCGGCCGAGAGCGCGCGGAACTCCTCCAGCGACCCGACGTCGTAGTGGGCCACGAGCGCGTTCGTCAGCCGCTCCTTGATCGCCCGGGCGCTGTCGCTGGGCGCCTTGAACCGTTCCTGACGCCCGTCGACGGTGAGCACCAGCGTGGTGGCGACGCTCCCCTCCTCGAAGGTGAGGTCGGTCACGTCGTCGTAGTGGAACTCCTCGTAGTCGTCGTCCCAGACGGCGGCGCCGATGTGCTTGACTATCCGGGCCGACGTGACGACGAGGGTGAGCTCCGAGAAGCGGAAGGTGCGTTCGACGGTCTCGCCCGGCTCGGTGATCCCGGCGGCCGAGAGGACGCCCGCGAGCACGGGGTGGAGGACCTCGTCGAGGGAGCCGCGCGGCACCGAGAAGCTGTGGTCGCCGTCGAGTCCGTACTCGAGGGTGAACTTCGCCTTCCGACGCGACTCGGAGACGGCGACGCGCTCGGCGTCGTGGGGGATCTCCTCGATGGACTCGTCGGAGAGCAGCCCCTCCGCGCGGTAGATCAGCGTGCGGGTCGGGGTGACGAACAGCTCGTCGTCCCCGCCGAGGTGAACGCGGGCGACCGGGTCCTCGTCGCCCAGCTCTCCCCGGACCAGTTCCGGCAGGCTCATACCAGCGTTTCGCCGGCCCCACCGCTTAAACCCGGCGGGTACGCCGCTCACGCCGCATGGTCGGGGAGGATACGGGGTCGATCCCCCGGTCGGAGCGGCTCGTCGGCCCTCGGCCTGCGATGTGCCCCCGGTGTGTCCCGGCTTGTCGCACCGATTCGCGATGGGAAGGTTCAAGAGTGCGACCGCCCGACGTGGACGTGAGCCGGGGTGGCTTAGCTGGACATAGCGCCGCACTCATAGGGTTTCGAGATTCGGTGCGGAACGCCTTGGAAGCCTCCGCCCCAACGGGGCCCGCCGAGCCTCGTACCTGGGTCATGCGGAGATCGTGGGTTCGGAGCCCACCCCCGGCATACCTTCTCGTCGTCGGATTCGGTACGACTGTTCCAGGAGCGGTCGGTCCGACGAGCGACCGCGTTCGGCACGGTCGCTCGCGTACGGTGCCGGGCCGGCCGAAACGGTCTTGCCCGTTGGCGAACTCGGTCGGCCGATGAACTCCGACCGCCGGAACCGCGTGCTCGCGCTGCTGTTCGGCGTGCCGCTCGCGGTCGGGGGCGTCCTCGCGGCCGGTGCGGCGCTGCCGGTGCTGGCCGGGGTGCAGATCCCGACCGGCGTCCCCGCCGTCGACCGGCCGCTGGTTCCCGACCGGGCGGGGCTGCTCCCCCTCGTCGTCGGGCCGCTGCCGGCGGCGACGCTGGCGGGCGGGCTCGCCTCCGACCGCCCGGCCACCGGGATCGCCTACGGCTACGCGGTCGGACTCGCACCGGTCCTGCTCACGTCGCTGTTGTACGTGGCGTTGGCGGTCGTTCTCGCGGCTACGGCGCTCGTGTCCGGCTCCGCGGGATCCGCGGCCGCCGTCGCGCTGCTCGCGGGGGTGTTTCTCGCGCTGTTGTACGTACTCGCCGCCGTGCTCGCGGTCCCGTCGGCCCTCGCGGGCGGTCTCGGGAGCGCTCTTCGGGGGGAACTGTCGCGTTCGACGCGAACCCGGCCGCGCTAGTCGGCCGACTGCTCCTCGTCCTCGGAGAGGTGTTCCCACACCTCCGCGCAGCCGCAGCCGTCCTCGAGGTCGTCGAGATGAGAAGTGTCGACTTCGTCGTCGCCGTATCGATCGTCGGTCGTCTGTTCTGCCATCGATGGAGTACACGCGTCCCACCCACATAAACCGAGCACGCCCGACCAAGCCTCACCGGCGCTCCCCGGTAGCGTACAGGCTTGCCGGTATCCCGAACGCCCGTTTCGTCCGGAATCGGACGAAGTGGGCGGGTTCCACTGCGGGCCGGCGTCACCGGAACCGTCGGCCGTTGCGACCGGCGACGGGGGTATGTCCGCCGGACGCCTCACTCGGGTATGAGCGTCGCCCTCCGCGTGCTCGACGACGGCGCGTGGGTCTCCGTGAACGACGAGCGTCGGGTCAGCGTCAGCGAGTTGTGGCGCGTCGGCGACCCGGACGCGTGCGCCTGCGAGTGCGCCGACTACGTCGTCGAGGGGTTCACCGACGTCGGCGTCGACGGCCGAACCGTGACGGCCGACGTGTACGGGCAGTGTATCCGGTGCGGACAGGGCTCGAGCGTCCCGGGGCTCCCGGTCGGGCGGATCGTCGACGGCGAGTTCCGCCCCGTCGCGGGGGAGGCGATCCGCTTCCCGCGGGGTGGCCTCGGGGCGCCGCAAGCGTTGCCGCTTCCCGGAAGCGTCGGGGAGGATTGACGCGGGGGCGCGCTTTAGGGTCGTCGGGCGAATGTGTTCGCCCACGAATGCCCACGGACGTCGAGAACTGGAAATCGGAGGTGTACGGCAACGAGATCAGGGAGCACCTGATGGAGTTCGCCGAGGAGGGGTGGGAGTCGATCCCGGAGGACGAACACGACGCCTGGTTCGAGCGCTTCAAGTGGTGGGGGCTGTACCACCAGCGGAACGGGCAGGAGAGCTACTTCATGATGCGGATCGGGACGCCCAACGGCGTGCTGAAGCCGGGGCAGGCCGAGGTCGTCGCCGAGATCGCCGACGAGTACGCCCGCGGCCCCGCCGAGAACCCCGAGTTCGGCGACGCGTACGTCGACTGGACGACCCGCCAGTCGATCCAGCTCCACTGGATCCGGCTGGAGGACGTCCCCGAGATCTTCGAGAAGCTGGAGGCGAACGGCCTGTCCACCCAGCAGGCGTGCGGCGACTCCTGGCGCAACATCGTGGGCTGCCCCGTCGCCGGCAAGGACTCCGCGGAGTTCGTCGACGCGCTGCCCGTCGCGATGGACCTCAACGAGACGTTCAAGGGCAACGACGACCACGCGAACCTCCCGCGCAAGTGGAAGGTGAGCGTCACCGGCTGCGAGGAGGGCTGCGGACAGGGCGACATCAACGATCTGGCGTTCGAGCCGGCCGAGAAGGACGGCGTCAAGGGCTTCAACGTCCGCGTCGGCGGCGGCCTCTCCCGCAACGAGCCGCGCCTCGCGCGAAGCCTCGACGTGTTCGTCCCGCCGGAGGACGCCGACGCGGTCGCGGGCGGCATCTCGGCGCTGTTCAACGACCACGGCGACCGCGAGGACCGCTACAACGCCCGGATGAAGTTCCTCACCGACGAGTGGGGCACCGAGAAGATCCGCCGCGTCCTCCAGGAGGACTACGTCGACTTCGAGCTGCAGACCGCAGGGGAGGACCTGCGCGACGAGTACACCTACAACTCCGGGCGCAACGACGAGGGACACCACGACCACGTCGGCGTCCACGAGCAGAACGACGGCAACTACTACGTCGGCCTGAACGTCCTCGTCGGCCGGATGGGCGCCGACGACACCCGTGAGCTCGCACGCATCGCCGACGAGTACGGCTCCGGCGAGGTGCGCGTCACCCAGCGACAGAACGTCATCGTCACCGACGTGCCCGAGGAGGACCTCGACGACCTGCTCGCGGAGGACCTGCTCGACACCTACGAGCCGGACCCGCACACGTTCATGCGCGGCTCCATCGCCTGTACGGGCACGGAGTTCTGCTCGCTGTCGATCGTCGAGACGAAGAACCGGCAGGTGCGCTACGCCCGCTGGCTCAAGGACAACGTCGAGGTGCCCGCCGGCGTCGAGGACTTCCACATCCACCTGTCGGGCTGTACGGCATCCTGTGCCCAGCCGCAGATCGCCGACATCAGCCTGCGCGGGATGAAGACCCGCAAGGACGGCGAGCCGGTCGAGGCGCTCGACATCGGCCTCGGCGGCGGCCTCGGCGAGGACCCGCGCTTCGCGGAGTGGGTCGAGCAGCGCGTGCCCGCCGACGAGGTACCCGGCGCCATCGAGAACCTCCTCGCGAACTTCGAGGAGCACCGGGAGGGCGACGAGTCCTTCCGCGACTTCGTCGAGCGCACCGACGAGGAGACGCTCGCCGAGCTGGTCGAGCCGGAGGAGACCTCCTACGAGGACCCGTACATGCACAACACGAAGATGACGTGGTACCCGTACGCCGACGAGGACGACATGGACGCCTCGCCCGCGCCGGCGCGGGCGGACGGCAGTCCTATCCCGTCGGACGACTGAGCCTCGGCCATGCCCGACCGGCTCATCCGCGTCAACGCCTACACCACCTTCGACCTGCTCGACGGCTTCGCCCGCGGCCACGACTTCGAGGAGGACGCGGTCGCCGTGTTGAACGTCACGGCGCCGCGTGAGGACCCCGAGGAGGTGACGCTCGAACTCGAACTCGACAACACCGGACTGGAGGCGCTCCCGCCTCACGCGGAGGGCGTCACCCTCTCCGCTGCCGAGGCGCGCGAGCTCGCCGGCGAACTGGAGAAGTACGCCGCTCGTGTCGAGGCCGCGCAGGGCGAGAACTGATCAGGAGCCCTCTCGAAGCCGACCGTGATCACCCCGTTCTCACCCCCGAGAGCCGGGAACGAACCCTTTTGTGGCGTCGACCGGGAGCAACGTCCATGTGGGTACGGGAGCGGGACGCCGTCGACTATCTGGGGATCGCGGCCGTGACGCTCCTCGCATGGATCCACTTCCCGTACCGCTTCTTCGTGTACACGCAGCTCCACTACGCGGCGTGGTGGCTTCAGCAGTGGATCGACCAGTCGCCGACCCAGGTCGTCGGGGTCTCCGTGATCGTCGTGGCCGTCGCCGGCGGCGCCCTGCTCGCCGGCATCGTCCGATCGGCGTCGGCGTAGCGGCAGTCGACCGGGGGTTGTGCGGGCTTGATGTCCCGTCGGCGAGGAGCGGTTCACATGACCGACGACTCCGGCGTCGCGGGACTTCGCGCGACCCTCCGCGAGAACCCCGCCGGCCACTGGCTGTCGACCCCCTCGCCGCAGATCGCCGAACAGCTCGCGCTCACCGACGCCGACTTCGTCGTGATCGACACCGAACACGCGCCGACGGACACCGAGTCCGTGGAGGCGGCCGTCCGCGCTGTCGACGCCGCGAACGGTCGCGGCGACTCGGGCGGACCCGACGCCGACGGCGACGCGAAGAGGGCCCCGGGCGCCGATGGCGACCCGGACGCCGCAAACGACACGGCGGCCGTCGTTCGGGTCGCGTGGAACGACCACGTCCGGATCAAGCGCGCGCTCGACACCGGCGCCGCGGGCGTGATGGCGCCCCAGGTGAACACCCCGGAGGAGGCCGAGGCGTTCGTCGAGGCGGCGCGCTACCCACCAACGGGTCGCCGCGGCGTCGCGGGGACGCGCTCGTCGGCGTACGGTCGCGACCTCGACGACTACTACGACCGTGCGAACGACCGCGTCGCGACGATCGCCCAGATCGAGACCGAAACGGCGGTCGAGAACGCCTCCGAGATCGCCGCCGTCGACGGCCTCGACGCGCTGCTTGTCGGCCCCGCCGACCTCTCCGCGGATCTGGGCGTCTTCGGGGAGTACGACTCCGACCGGTTCCTCGCGGCCGTCGAGGCGGTGCTCGCGGACAGCGAGGTGCCGGTCGGGACGCTCGCGACCGCGCCCGCGGAGATCGACCGCTGGGCGTCGGTGGGATACGACTACCAGATCGTCGGCGTCGACGCCGGCTACGTCGCCGCCGGCGCGGAGGCGGCGCTGGAGCGGTACGCCGACGACGGGGAGGAGTGAGTCTGAGGTTCGGTGGGGCGAGTCGAGAACCCGGTCAGACGGAGCGGCCGGGCTCGCTCGTGCCGATCAGGTACGTCCCGTAGGTGAGCAGCGCCGCTGCCGGGAGAAGCGCCCAACTCGCGAGCGACCCGGACTGCGGGGCCAGGCTCGGGAAGAACAGCACGGTACCGACGAGCATGAGGACCGCGCCGATGGCGACCGGTTTGTCCATGGCTGCCCATGGCGCCTCACCCGTACTAAGGGTTACTTTTCTCCCGATCGCTCGAGCGCCGGGTCGCGCTCGCCGGCGGGGACCGCGACCTCGAGCCAGTTGTCCGTCGGCGGCAGCGGGCAGGCGAACGCGTCCGCGAACGCGCAGAAGGGCGTGTACGCGAGGTTGAAGTCCAGCGTCACCTCGTCGATCTCGCCGAGGTCACCGTCGGGGTGGAGGTCCATGTACCGGCCGCCGTCGTACGTCTGCTGGCCGGTGGTCTTGTCGCGGAACGGGAGGAACAGCGCCGCCGAGCCCTCCGCCCGCAGCGCCGCCAGCGACTCCTCGACCTCGCCACCGCCGGCGGCCGGGAGCGTGAACGAGAGCGTCGCGACGCGGTGGAACCGCTCTGCGGTGCCGTTGCGGACCGTCAACTCCACCGACTCCGGGTCGTCGTGCACATCGACGGCCGCCCGAACGCGGAAGGCGGGATCGGGCTCGAAGTAGTCGAGACCGTCGAAGTCGTCGCGCAGCGCCGGGTCGAGCGGCGACTGCGGGTCGCTCGCGAGGAACTCGTCCTTCTCGTCGCGCATCTCGCGGAGGCGCGCGAGCCACTCGTCGTCGCCGTCTTCGGCGGTGTCGGCGGTGTCGGCGTGAACGTCGGCGTCGTCGGTCATACCCGGGATTCGGTGCCGCGAGGGTTCAATCCCGCGTTCCGTCTCGTCGGACACCGTCCGGCGCCGCCGCTGGGGTGGTCAACGGGTGCACGCCGGCACGAAAGATCGGTGGCGTTCGACGGGCGAGGCGGCTTACCGGCGGGCCAGCAGGGCGGCGCCGACCAGCGCGACGAGCGCCGCGGCGACGCCGAAGCCGGGTCCGCTCGTCTCGGTGGGCTCGTCGGTCGCGGCGGTCGTGTCGTCACCGCCGTCGGTCGCGGTCGCCGTCTCGGTGGCGGTCGCCGTGGCGGTGGGCGTGGCCGTCTCGGTTTGCTCGACCGTCACGTAGCCGGCCTCGCCGATCGGCTGGCCGTTCTCGTTCGTGTACGGCTGGTCGGCGGAGGCGTTGAACGACTCGTCGCCGTCGTCCGTTCGGACCTCACCGACGACGACCTGACTGCGCGAGAACGCCGGCGAGACCTCGAGGGTCACGTCCTCGTGGGTACCCTCGTCGAGGTACTCCGAGACGCCGACGATGCCGCCGGAGGCGTTGTAGACGACGACGAAGCCGCCGTCGGGCAGCGTCGCCTCCGCGACGGTCACCGACTCGGCGCCGGTCTGGTCGTCGACGCTCACGTCGGCGGTGGCGTTCGTTGTCTGTGCGGTCGCGGTGCCGGCGGCGAGGCCGCCCGTGAGGGCGACGGCGCCGACCAGCACGGAGAGCAGTACGAGTGCGGGGAGCGTAGATCGTGCGTTCATCTGTAGCAGGAACTCGCGGCGTTCGTGACGCCGGAGCTGTCTCGCGCTTCACGGCTCGCACGAAAGAGTCCGTCGCTCTCGAACGTACCTAGTTGCCATACGGCGTGGGGATCGGTGGCGATACTCGGACCGGATCCGGGAGTCGACCGCGGAACGATCGAGGGCGGCAGTCGACCCCTCGACGACCCGCCGGGCCCGGGCGGTGCGCCGGGCTTTTGCCGACCGGCGACCGCGGGTCGACCGTGCTCACCTGCTACGCCTGCGACCACGCCGTCGAGTCGGGCCAACGGTGCCCCGACTGCGGCGAGCCGCTGTGGTTCGATACCGACCCCGAGGGCCTCTCGTGGCCCGATCGCGGCGGCGTCTGGGCGTTCGCCGATCTCCTCCCGGTCGACCCGCCGCGGGGCGGCCTCGCGGCCGCGGCCGGCGCGACGCCGCTGATCCGGGCGCCCGAACTCGACGTCGACGGCGCCCGCGTCCACGTGAAACTGGAGGGGACCAACCCGACCGGCTCGTTCAAGGACCGCGGGAGCGCGGTCGGCGTCGCCGCGGCGGTCGCGGACGGCACCGGCACGGTCGGCACCGTCTCCCACGGCAACATGGCCGCCTCGATGGCCGCTCACGCCGCGAGCGCCGACCTCGACTGCGTCGTGCTCGTGCCCGCCGACATCTCCGACTCCCGGCTCGACCGGATCGCGGCGTACGGCCCGCGGATCGTCCGCGTCGACGGCGACTACGGCCGGCTCTACCACGACGCGCTCGATCTGGGTCCCGAGGCGGGGATCGCGTTCGTCAACTCCGACTCGCCGCTGCGGGTCGCAGGCCAGAAGACGACGACGCTGGAGGTCCTGCGAGCGTTCGCCGCCGGGGAGGTCGAGGAGGCCGAGGGGGACGTGAATGTTGGGGACGACAGCGGGGTCGAGAATCCCGAGGCGGCGTCGCCGGCGGCGACGCCCGACGCGGTCGTCATGCCGGTCAGCAGCGGCGGCCACGCCAGCGCCGCGTGGAAGGCCGTCCGCGAGGCGACCGAGGCCGGACTCGTCGACGACCCGCCGCGGCTGTACTTCGTGCAGGCGGCGGCGTGTGCGCCCGTCGCCGACGCGTTCGCGCGCGGCGACGACGCGGTGACGCGGCTGGAGGCCGAGGAGGTCGGAGAGACGGTCGCGTACTCCATCGCCAACCCCGACCCGCCGAGCGGCACGCGCGCGCTCTCGGCCGCCCGCGACACCGACGGCGCGGTCCTCGCGGTCGACGACGACGCGATCCGCGCGGCGCGGCGGGACCTCGCGGCCGCCGGGATGCGCGTGGAGGCCGCGTCCGCGACGCCGCTGGCGGGGCTCCGTCGGCTCCGCGAGCGCGGCGCGGTGGACGCGGGCGAGCACGTCGTTCTCGTCGCCACCGGCGTCGGCTACGGCGGAACTGACGACGGCGACGACGGCGACGGCGATGGCGGCGACGACGGCGCCGGACCGGCCGACGCCGAGACCGTAACACGGGAGAGACTTGCGGCGGCGCTCGGTGTGGGATCGACAGACGGCGAGTGAAAACGCGGAACCGAGCCGCTTAGAGGAAGTCCTCGATGTGGTCGGCGACCTCGTTGGGGGTGTCGCCGACGGGGACGCCCGCGTCGTTGAGCGCGGAGATCTTCGACTCCGCGGTGCCGGTGCCCGATCCCGAGACGATGGCGCCGGCGTGGCCCATGCGCTTGCCCGGCGGGGCGGTGCGGCCGGCGATGAAGCCGGCGACGGGCGTGTCCATGTTCTCCGCGATGAACTTCGCGGCCTTCTCCTCGTCCTCGCCGCCGATCTCGCCGCACATGACGACGGCCTTCGTGTCCTGGTCGGCCTCGAACGCCTCCAGCGCGTCGACGAAGGTGGTCCCGATGATCGGGTCGCCGCCGATGCCGATGGCGGTCGTCTGGCCGATGCCGCGCTCGGTCAGGTTCGAGACGACCTGATACGTCAGGGTGCCCGAGCGGGAGACGAGGCCCACGTCGCCCGACTCGAAGATGTTGCCCGGGAGGATCCCCAGCTTCGCCTCGCCGGGGGTGATGATCCCGGGGCAGTTCGGGCCGATGAGGCGGGTGTCGACCTCCGAGAGGCGCTTGTTCACCTTCGCCATGTCCTGGGTCGGGATCCCCTCGGTGATGGCGACCACGAGGTCGAGATCGGTGTCGAGCGCCTCGAAGACGGCGTCGCCGGCGAACGCCGGCGGGACGAACACGACGGAGGCGTCGGCGTCCTCGGCGTCGACGGCCTCGTCGACGGTGTCGTAGACGGGGACGCCGGCGACCTCCTGACCGCCCTTCCCGGGCACCGCGCCCGCGACGACGTTCGTGCCGTACTCCAGCATCTGTTCGGTGTGGAACTTGCCTTCCCCGCCCGTGATGCCCTGCACCACGACCCGGGTGTCGTCGTCGACGAAAATGCTCATTGGGTCACCTCCTCCGCGTTCTTGACTGCACGCTGTACCGCGTCCTCGAGCGTTCCCTCGACCTGCACGAGGTCCTCGTTGAGGATCTCCATCCCCTCCTCGGCGTTCGTCCCCGCGAGGCGGACGACGACCGGCTTGGGGATCTCGTCGAACCCCTCCAGCGCCTCGTTGATCCCCTTGGCGACCTCGTCGCCGCGGGTGATCCCGCCGAAGATGTTGAACACGACCGAGTCGACGTTCTCGTCGGAGAACACCATGTCGAGCGCCTTCGTGACGCGCTCGGCCTTGGCGCCGCCGCCGATGTCGAGGAAGTTGGCGGGCGATCCGCCGTAGTAGTCGACGAGGTCGAGCGTCGTCATCACCAGCCCCGCGCCGTTGCCGATGATGCCGACGTTGCCCGACAGGCGGACGTAGTCGAAGCCGTACTCGTTGGCCTTCGCCTCCAGCTCGTCGCCGGCGGCCTCGTCCTCCATCTCCGCCAGCTCGGGCTGGCGGAACAGCGCGTCCTCGTCGATGTTCATGACCGCGTCCGCGGCGACGACCTCGCGGTCGGACGTGATCATCACGGGGTTGATCTCGATGTCGGAGGCGTCCCTCGACTCGTACAGGTCGTAGAGGGTCCCCAGGATCGACGCCACGTCCATCGCCACGTCGTTCGGGATGCCCGCCTCGAAGACGACCTTGCGGGCCTGATACGGGTGCAGGCCGAACGCGGGGTCGATGTGCTCGCGGGCGATCTTCTCCGGCGTCTCCTCGGCGACGGACTCGATGTCGACGCCGCCCTCGGTCGACACCATCGCGACGGGTTCGCCCTCGTTGCGGTCCATCGTGATGCCGACGTACAGCTCGTTCTCGAAGTCGACGCCGGCCTCGACGAGGACCCTGTCGACCGTGTATCCCTTGAGGTCCATCCCGAGGATGGACTCGGCTGCCTCGCGCGCCTCCTCGGCGCTCGTGGCTATCTTGATGCCCCCAGCCTTGCCGCGTCCACCGACGTGGACCTGCGCCTTGATCGCCGCCGGGTAGCCGATCTCGTCGACCGCGTCCATGACCTCGTCGACGGTGGACGCGAGCCGCGAGTCCGGGGTCGGGATCCCGGCGTCGGCGAAGACCTGCTTCGCCTGGTACTCGTGGAGTTTCATGCGTGTGGATATCAACCGGTTGGTGGGTTAAATCCCGCCGATTCCGGTCGCGATCGTGCGGCCGTCCGTTGGCGAACGCGTCCGCCCGCTCGCGCCGCCGCAAGCGACGTGCGCCCGGCAGTTCACGCCCGCTGCACGAGCACCTGTCCGATCGCGGCCAGTAGGAGTCCGACGGCGGCGGCGACGCCCGACCACAGCACCGACGGGCGCAGGAGGACGTCGTTGCACCCGTCGGTGTACGTCACCGTCGGCGGCCACGCCTGCACCCCGGTGACGGCGAACTCGGCGAGCTGCCGCGGGCCGGGGCAGAACGCCTCGGTCGTCGCGGCGACGGGGCCGACCGTCACCAACAGCACCGTGCAGACGAGCAGCCCGGCGCCGAACAGCGTCGCGCCGGCGTGCCGGATGAACATGTCCGACCGCTACCACGGCGGACGGTTTCACTCCACCGGTCGGCCGTGCCGGTACTCCCTCCGGAGCGCTCCGTGTTTCCGCCGTCGCCCGGAGTTAAGTCGCCTCGGCGGGAGGGAACGACCATGCGAGCGGTCCGCTTCCACGAACACGGCGACGAATCGGTACTGCAGGTGGACGACGTCGATCGACCCGAGCCGGCACCCGACGAGGTGCTCGTCGAGGTCGCCGCCGCGGGCGTCAACCCCGTGGACACGTACTTCCGAGAGGGCTCGTACGAGCCGTACGGCCTGCCGGCGATCCCCGGCGTCGACGCCGCCGGAACGGCCGCCGCGGTCGGCGAGGCGGTCGAGGGGATCGCCGAGGGCGACGAGGTGTTCGCGACGGGTCTCTCCAGCACCATGCCCGGCGGCTACGCCGAGTTCGTCGCGGTCCCCGACGACCGCATCGCGGCGCTGCCCGACGGCGCCGACCTCGTCGCCGCCGGCGGCGCGGGCGTCGCCGCCGTCACGGCCTGGCGCGCGCTGATCCAGCACGCGAACCTGCGGCCGGCCGAGACGGTCCTGATCCACGGCGGCTCCGGCGGCGTCGGCCACGCGGCGGTGCAGGTCGCCGCCGCGGCGGGGGCGACCGTGATCACGACGGCCGCGCCGGAGTACCACGACGAGGTCGCGGCGCTCGGCGCGGACGCGGTGCTCGATTACGGCCGCGACGACCTCGCGGAGGCGGTCGTCGCCGCCGCCGACGGCGACGGCGTCGACGTGATCCTCGACCACCGACTCGACGAGTACCTCGGCTTCGACGCCGAGGTCGCGGCGCAGGGCGGTCGCGTCGTGGGGATCGGTGAGAACGACCCCGCGATCGGGTTCCCGGAGTCCGCTGCGGCCCGCGGCAAGGACCTGAACCTTCAACTCATGTCGATGTTCAACACGCCGAGCCTCGCGGACGCGCTCGACGACCTCGCCTCGCTGTGGGGCGATGACGTCTCGATCGAGGTGGCGGACAGGTACGACTTGGAGGACGCGGCGGAGGCCCAGCGGGCGGTGATGGAGGACAGCTTCCTCGGGAAGCTGGTCATCGAGCCGTAGCCGCTCGCGAGATCCGGGCGCCGACGCCCACCGGCTCCCGGGAGCGGGAGCCCGACTCAGCGGGCGCGCTCCGACTCGCGTGCCGGCGCGCTTCGGTCGCGTGGGCGACCCGAGTCGTCGACGACGCTGTCGAGTCGGCGTTCGAACTCGTCGTGGTCGATCTCCCCGGCCGCGTATCGGCGCTTCAGAACGTCGACCGGAGTCTCGTCCCCGTCACGGTCCCGTTCGCCGATGCGGCCCCGTCCGCCCGTCTCCGGGTACTCCGCCGCGCTCCCGACGTTCCCGATGAGCGAGAGGTACACCGGCCACAGAACGCCGAGACCGACTGCCGTCGTCGCGAGCAGCAGCGCGAACGCGATCGCCGATCCGACCAGCCCGACGAGCCCGGAGCCGTCGGTGACGGCGGCAAGCAGCAACAGCGGCCACACGAGACCAGCACACCCGGCGAACAGGACACGCCCGAGCGTGCCGTCCGGCGTGTAGTGTTCCAGGAGTCGATGCAGCGATCGGAGGGTGGAGGCGTCGTCCGCGGGGGACATATGTTATCGAGACGGCAGGTCCACGAAAGGTCTTGCGCTCGGCCGGAATTCGGGAGTCGGTAACGCGGTCGGCGACCCGCTCAGTTCTTCTTCGCCCGGACCTCCTTCCCACGCCGGACCATGTCCTCGCAGTGGGGGCACGCGCGGGGCCGGGTGATATCCTCCGGCTCGAACACCTTCACGTATCGCTCGGTCACGAACGATTCGCAGTTCTGGCAGGTGGGCATACAACCCCGGCGGGGCACCTCGAATAAACGAATTACGGTCGACGGGCTCCGGGTCACTCCGTGTCACGTGCGTCCGACCCGAAGCGACGGTCGCGCTACCGGCGAAGTCGAACCGCGGTGCCGTCGTCGGCCTCCGTCACCTCGACGAGGCCGTCGTCCGCGAGGTCGTCCACGAGCCCGCGGAGCCACTCCCCGCTCCCCTCGCCGTCGCCGTCGGGCGCGTAGTCGACGCGGATCCGCGGCCCGAGTTCGTCGAGCGTCAACTCGTCGTGGTTGCCCAGCGCGCGGACGACCTTGCCGCGGAACTGCCGTCTGCTCCCCTCGAAGCTCGGCTGCTCGGGCACGTCCGGCGCGGTGAAGTCGCCCGTCTCGTAGGCGCGACACCAGCGACGCCACGGGCAGCCCGCCTCGTCACAGCGCGGCGACTGCCCGCAGGCGACCCCGCCCAGCTCCATGATCGCGTTGTTCCAGACGCGCGATTTCCCCTCGGGCATGAAGTCGGCGGCGGCCTCGGCGAACTCCGCGTCGTCGTCGGGGACGCCGAACGCGCGGTGGAGCACCCGCTTCACGTTCGTGTCGACGACCGCATCGCCGTTGTTGAACGCGAACGAGGCGACCGCGTTGGCGGTGTACGGCCCGACGCCCATCAGCTCCCGCAGGTCCTCGGGGTCGGTCGGGAACGTCCCGTCGTACTCCTCGATCACCTGTGTGGCGGCCTCGTGGAGGTACTTCGCGCGGTTGTTGTACCCGAGCGAGTGTCCAGACCAGAAGGAGACGACCTCGCCGCGGTCGGCGGCCGCGAGGTCCCCGACCTCGGGCCAGCGGTCGAGGAAGTCGGCGTACGCCTCCTCGACCCGCGAGAGCTGCGTCTGCTGGCTCATCACCTCCGAGACGAGGATCCGGTAGGGGTCGTCGGTGCGGCGCCACGGGAAGTCGCGGTGGTCGGCCTCGTACCACTCGGTCAGCGCCTCCCGCACCGCGTCGTGGTCGTCGGGGAGGTGTGCGCTCATTACCGGGTCGGGGGCCGCCGGGCGAAAAGCGCTGACGGTCCCGGCCGCCACCCCGCCCCGGACCAGACGGCGCCGCGATCCCCCGAAACAGCTTTGTGACGGTCGGTGCGTCGTTCCGTCGATGCGACAGGATCTGGTCCTCGCGTCGCTGCTGGCCGGCATGGGCGTCGCCGTCCTCCCGGGCGTCCTCACGTTCTATCTCGCCGCCGGGCCGTCGGTGTGGCTGGCGACCGGCGCCGTCGTCGCGGCGACGGGGCTGGTGTTCGCGTACTCCGCCGACGATGCCGACGAAGCCGACGAAGCCGACGAAGCCGCCGACGCTTCGACTTCCCCGAAGGTGAACTGTCCCGAGTGCGGCGCTCGGGCCGTCGCGGACGGCACGGGCTGTGCGTACTGCGGCGCGGCGCTCCCCGTGTGATACCCCGAGCGTTTCCGGAACGGACGACCCGGAAGGGGCCGGAGCGTAACGGGTTTCCGCCCCCCGCGACACCGCACCACCATGAGCCTCGACGACCTCGACGACGCGATCACCGCGGAATACGGCGACCTCGACGACGAGATCGGGGTCGAACTGGACCGCGAGACGAAACACGAGCTGTCGCTGCTGGCGGCGGCGCTGGGAACCGACCGCGACGAGCTGGTGCGGCGGGGGATCCACGCGCTGTTCCGCCGGACCCTCGACACGGGCGACCTCGACTTCCACCTCCGGCAGGCGTTCGACGTGACGTACGACGAGTACCTCTCGGGGATGACCTACGACGAGATGGCCGGGGGCGCCGGCGGCGGGGGCGGCGGCTACCCCGAGCGCAGCGACGAGCGACGCTACCAGCAGTAGGTCCGTCCGCCGGTCTCCGTCGTACGGGAACGTGGGGAAGGACCTTGGTCGAGGCGGACGACCCACCGGTATGGGACTCGACGTCGACATCCCCGATCCGCCGAGCCTGCGCGGCCCGCGGAGCCGAGGCGAGTACGACGCGATCGACGCGGGGGAGGACCGAGCCGGCGACGACTACCGTCGCGAGACGGTCCGAACGGCCCTGCAGGACGGCGCGTGGCGTGACGCCTTCGAGGAATGGGCCGACAGCACCTACCTGTCGGTCGAGGAGTTCGAGACGGTCGACCGGCTCGAACTGTTCGAGGAGTTCGACTTCCACTGGGACCCCGCGAGCGACGAGGTCGGGTACCGCGCCCCGACGGTCCCCGAGGCGGACCGGGAGCGGTTCCCCGACCGTGGCGCCGACGGCGTCGACGAGGAGCTCGACGACCTCGGTCGGGCGGTCTCGGAGATGCTCGAGAACGACTATCTCCTCCGGGACGAGGAGGACGCCGAGTCCGACTTCTTCCCCGAGGAGGAGGAACGCGAGAGCGAGGCCGAGGCCAGGGAGTCCGGGGACGACCCCGACAGGTGATCGCTCCGCTCGCCGGGCGCGTTAGACCGCGTCGACGGCGGCCTCGATCAGCAGGGACGCGCCCATCTCGATCTCCCGCTCGGTCACGTCCAGCGGCGGGAGGAACCGGATCACGTCCGACCCGCACGCGAGCGTGAGCAGCCCGCGGCGCAGCGCCGCCTCCTGTACGGCGTCACGGAGGTCCGGGGACTCGAACTCGACGGCGAGCATCAACCCCTTCCCGCGCACGTCGGTCACGCCGTCGAGGGCGGCGTCGCGGACGATCTCCTTGAACTGCTCGCCGCGGACGACCGCGTTGTCGAGCAGGTCGTACTCGTCGATGGCGCGCAGCGTGAACACGCCCTGCGCCGCGGCGACGATGTCGCCCGCCCCCCACGTCGAGGAGAGGCGCGCACGCTCCTCCGGGAACGTGTCCTCGTTGGCGATGGTGGCGCCGACGCGCATTCCCTTCGCGCCGGTGATCACGTCCGGCTCGATCGGGTAGTGATCCGACCCCCACAGCTCGCCGGTGCGGCCCATCCCCGACTGGATCTCGTCGGCGATCAGCGGGATGTCGTGCGTCTCCGCGAGGTCGGCGACCTCCTCCATGAACGGCTCCGAGGGGAACCGATAGCCGCCCTCGCCCTGGATCGGCTCCATGATGATGTAGGAGGTCTCCTCGGGGTTGACGTGGCCCGTCTTCGGGTCGAGCTTCTCTCGCAGCAGCGAGGTGTCGCCGTCGTCGACGAAGAAGCCGCACGAGCACGTCTCGGGCGAGCACCCGCGGTCGTCGCAGTAGGGCACGTCGTGAACGCCGGGCACCTCGGGGAACCGTTTGCGGTATACGGACTTCGAGCGGTTGAGCGAGAGCGCCCCGAGCGTCCGGCCGTGGAACGCGCCGTCGAAGGTGACGCCGTACTTCCCGCCGCCGGAGTCGTCGTAGCAGATCTTGATCGCGTTCTCGACGGCCTCGGCGCCGGAGTTCGAGAGGAACACGGTGTCGAGGTCGTAGTGGTCCGTGCGGTCGACGAGCTCGTGCATCAGGTCCGCGGGGCCGGGAAGGGCCGACTCGCCCGGGTCCGAACCGTCGGAGACGTAGAAGTCCTGCCCGGCGATCTTCGTCGGGTCGACCATGTCGAACTCGGCCATCCGGTCCATGATCTTCGGGTTGTTGTAGCCGAGCGGCGCGGCGGCGACGTGGGAGGTGAAGTCCAGCAGAACGTTGCCGTCGACGTCGGTGCAGAACGGTCCCTCCGCGTCCTCGGTGATGTCCCACACGAAGTCGTACACGTACGTCGTCGTCGCGGCGACCTCGCGGTGATACTCGGCCCACTCGCGGGCGCGAGCGCCCGGCATCTCGGTGACGCTCACCTCGGCCGTGTCTCGGTCCATGTCTGTGGATGCGGACCGTCGATTATAAAATGGTGGTCCACTCGATGCTGATTCGAATATTCTCCACGGATCTCGACTTCCGTCCGATCGAACTCGCAGACCGACCGACGGACTCGATGGTGTCGACCGCGCGACATCGTGAGTCGGCGCCGACACGACGGGCGTGCGAAGGCACCGCGGGTCGACGATACCATGACGAGCAGGCGACGGGGCGGTGCGTCGCCGGTCGTCCGTCGCTCAACCGACAGTCATCGCGAGCGCGACCGCGGCGGCGCCGGCGACGATCACGAGGCTGTAGGCCGCCACGCGGCGCACGAACGCGCGCGGGCCGGCGAACGCCAGTCCCGCCTTCACCGCGACGCTGGAGACCGTCGCGAGCAGGACGGCGACGGTCGCGGCGTCGGCGCCGACGGTTCCCCCGCGATACAACAGCACGGCCGAGGTGGTCGCGCCGGCGGAGGACACCAGTCCCGAGACGGCCGCCGAGGCGTACAGGCCGGCGGTGCCGAAGCTGGCTTGTGCGAGACTGCTGACGGCGAGGATGACGAGGAAGGCCGCGCCGAACGCCAACGCGTTGCGAAGCGAGAACGGCGACTCGATCTCGAGGTCGACATGCGTGCGCCAGTCGGCCGTCGCCGCCGCCACGGCGACGGCGCCGAGCGCGAGCGCGCCCAGCGGCGCGGCGACGCCGACGAGGACGGGCAGGTCGCCGCCGACGGTGAACGCGACGGCGATCGCGAGGTTCCGGAGCGCCATCGCCGCGTCCGCCAACAGCACCCCGGCGACGGCGTACGACACCGACTCCGCCCGGTCGGTCGCGTGATCGAGCATCGTCCCGACGACGGCAGTCGAGGACGCGAGCCCGCCGAGGAAGCCGGTGACCGCGATGCCGCGGCCGCCGTACGTCCGCACCAGCGCGTAGTTCGCGATGCCGATCCCGGCGACGGTGACGACCATGAGCCACGCGACGCGCGGCTCCAGCGGGACCCCGAACACGACCCGCTGTCCCGCCGGCAACACGGGGTAGACGACGAACGCGAGGACGGCGAACTCGGTCATCGAGCGCAGTTCCGCGCGAGAGAGGTCGCCCGCGAACGAGTGCAGTTCCCGTTTCAGCACCAACAGCGCGGCCGACACCACCGCGACCGTCACCCCCTCGACGACGGCGCCGACGGCGACGAGCGCGCCGACGCCGTACGCCGCCAGCAACGAGACGGACGTGGTGAGCGACAGCGCGCCGTCGGCGTCGGTCCGAAGCCCGCGGACCGCCAGCAAGACTCCCTGAACGATGACGAGCACGCCGCCGACGGCGAGGAGCGCGCCGCCGACCTCGGTCTCGGTCGCCAGATGTGTGAACACCGCGGCGACGAGGCTGGTCAGCGAGAACGTCCGAATGCCGGCGGACTTCTCCGACCACTCGCGCTCCAACCCGAGGAACAGCCCCAACGCCGCCGCCAGCGCCAGCCTCGCCACCGGCAGCGACAGCGGATCGCCGACGATCTCCGCACCCGTCGCGGTCATGGGCTCAATATTACTCAATAGTGGTATATACTACTTCGGGCGGCGTCCGTGATCGCGGAACCGTCTCGCGACACGCTTTTGTCGGCGGACCGAGGGGAACCGGGTATGGCGCTCGCCGATGTCGACTGGTCGCGGACCGCGTGGTGGGGCATCGGTGCGGTGTTGGCAGCGGCGCTCACGTTCGTCGTCTACTCGTTCGTCGGGACCTTCGTGTTCGGGGTGTTCATCTACTACGCGACGCGCCCGGTCTACAACCGGATCCGCAGGCGGATCCCGCAGCCGACCGTCGCGGCCGCGGTCGCCATCTTCGCGATGGTGCTTCCGGCGCTGCTGCTTGCGGGGTACGCCCTGCTCATCGTCGCCAACCAGATCCGGGAGCTCGATATCGCCGCGAACGGTTACCTCGACCGGCTCCCGTTCACGCAGGAGACCCTGGACGTGCTGACCGACCCGTCGCAGATCGCGATGCTCGACTGGCAGCAGTACGTCACGCTCGACACGCTCGACGGCGCCCTGAGCTCGTTGGCACAGGCGGCCGACACCGTCGCGGTCATCGGCATCGGCGCGATCCACCTGTTCGTCATGCTCGCGGTCGCGTTCTACCTCCTCCGCGACGGCGGACGGCTCGGTCGGTATCTCGTCCGGTTCACCGACCAGTCGGGGATCGTCGAGGCGTACGGGCGCGCGGTCGACCGCGACCTGAAGTCGATCTTCTTCGGGAACATCCTCAACGCGATCGTCACCGGCACGATCGCCGTGATCGTCTACTCGATCCTCAACGTGTTCGCCCCCGAGGGCGGGTCGATCCCGGCGGCCGCGCTGGTCGGACTGATCGCTGGCGTCGCGAGCCTGATCCCGATCGTCGGCATGAAGCTGGTGTACGTCCCGGTCGCGGCGTTCATGACGGTTCGAGCGGTGGCGAACGACGTCACCGGCGGGCTGGCGTTCGTGCTCGTGTTCGCGCTCGCCTCGTTGGTCGTCGTCGACACCATCCCGGACCTCGTGTTGCGGCCGTACGTCTCCGGACGCTCGCTGCACGTCGGGGCGGTGATGATCGCGTACACGCTCGGTCCACTGCTGTTCGGCTGGTACGGGATCTTCCTCATGCCGCTGCTCCTCGTGTTCGTCGTACACTTCGTCCGGATCATCCTGCCGGAACTGCTCTCCGGGGAGCCGCTACGCCCGTACGCGGTCGATCCGACGCATCTCACGGCGGAGGAGCCTCCGGTCCAGCCCTCGGATCCGGCCGCTGACGAGGTCGGTGACGGGGTGGACGCGGCCGCGGATCAGGGGACGAACCCGCCGGAGGACGAGGGGCGGTGACCGAACCGTCGCCGAGTCACTCCGTATCCACGTATCGCCCTTCCCACTCGCGGCGTGCCTCGATCTCGCGGCGCCCGCGGCGCGTGAGCGTGTAGAAGTTGGTCCGCTGATCGCGCTGGCCCTTCTCGACGAGCCCCTTCTCGACGAGCGTGTCGAGGTTGGGGTACAGGCGCCCGTGGTGGATCTCCTTCTCGTAGTAGTCCTCGAGCTCCGCTTTGATCGCCAGCCCGTGCGGTTCCTCCTGTCCGGCGATCACGTACAGCAGGTCTCGCTGGAACCCCGTCAGGTCGTACATCGGTTATGTCCGATAAACTGTTACTGCCCGGCCGAAATAAACGTGCCGACGATCAGAACTGTCGTTCTCGGCGGTGAGGCGGGATCTCTCGTGTCTCGCCGTCACGGCACGTAGTATAGGAGGTCCGACACGTCACCGATCCTATCAGGAAGCGACGAGCGTTCGGTTTCCGGGCGGCCGCGGCGATCGGCTCACGACCGCAGCACGCCGCCGCCAGTCGACCGAGATCGCGCTCGTCCCCTCACGTATCCCACAGACGGTCCGGCCGACTGGTTTTTGTTCTCGCTTGACGAGTGTTCGGTATGGCCGAGGAAGTGCTGTTCGAAATCGAGACCCGTCAGGACCGCAGCGAGATCGCCGCCCACCTCTGTGAGATCGCCGGGAAGCTCGACACGGACGGGGAACTCACGCTTACGGGGGGCGGCGAGTCGGTCACGATGGCCGTGCCCCCGAGCGCGACCTTCGAGGTGAAGGCCGAACGCGAGACCGGCTCCGGGGCCGACGAGTTGAGCGTCGAGTTCGAGATCGAGTGGGACGAGGGCGACGACGAAGGCGGCGTGGACTCGGGGTTGTCCATTGAGTGATGCGGGCGCCCGAACGACGGACGCGACGGTGGCTGGCGACGGTATCGCGCTGACTCCGAGAACGAACGGGGGCGCGCCGCGGAAACACCCGCGGCACGCCGCCCGGATCGGTCCCCGCTGACGCTTCGGCCCTCCAGACGAAGCGTCACCGAACGATATCCCCGGTACGGCGATAAAACTACCGGGCGGATCGGGCGCTCACATGTGCTCCTCCTCGAGCGCCCACCCGAGCGCGCGCTTGTAGTGCGTGAACAGCTGTCTGACGCCCTCGTGGCGCATCTCCTCGGAGTCCAACTGTTCGGCGAGATACTCGTACTGCTCCCTGATCTCCGCTTCGTCGCGCATGGTCGACCGTACGGGCACCGACGACTTGAACGCGGGGGCGGCGCGGCCGCGGTCGAAGGGACGACCTCGCGGACCGACCCGCGGGAGCCGTCGCGTCGACACGCTCCACCCGCGGGTGCTCGGAGAAGTGAAACGGCGGGAGACGAAACGGGGGAGGCGAGGCGCCGGGTCCGTACGGGGCGATCCGTCGATTACGCGCCGAGGCCGGCGGGCGCGGCCATCGAGGCGCTCTCGTCGTTCGAACCGGTCTGGCTGTCGACGAACTCGTCGTACGTGCCCTGCTCGACGACTATCACCGTGAAGTACATGTTGGAGTGAGCGACGCCACAGTACTCCGTACAGTAGCCCTGGTAGACGCCCGTCTCCTGTGCGACGGTCTTGAGCGTGTTCGTCTGTCCCGGAATGGCGTCCTGCTTCAGTCCGAGTTCGGGCACGCTGAAGCCGTGGATCACGTCGTCAGAGGTCGAGGAGAAGTACAGATCTTGCCCCACTGGAACGACTATCACCGGTCCTTCGACCCCGTCGGCTTGCGGGACCACCGACGTGTCGATGTCGCTCGCCGTCAGCTCGCTGATGTCGGAGGTCTGATAGTTCATCCGCCAGTTCCACTGGTAGGCGACGGTCTCGACGTGCACGTCGCCCTCGGCGGGCTCGATCTCCTCGGCACCGGTGTAGGTCACGTCGGGGTTCGCCAGCACGCCGTAGGAGGCGACGCCGACGAACAGGAGGATGATCGCGGTCGCGACCGTCCACGTGATCTCGAGGCGCCGGTTCTCTCGGGTCGGCGACGGCTCGTCGCTGTCCTTGAACTTCAGGACGGTGTAGATGAGAATGACCTCGACGAACAGCGTGATCGGGATCGCGACGTACAACAGGTCCGTGTTCAGTCCGTTGATCAGTTCCGCCGTCGTCGATGGCTGTGCCGCGACCGGCGTCGCGAACAGCACCAACCCGACGAGCCCGACCAACAGGCTCCCCAGTCGCGTACGCGTCATTACAATCGCGGTTGGCGCAGGCCACGTAAATACCTACTGTTGTCGCGCGAAACACCGGATGGCGGGACCGTGATCCGTGGGCCGGATCCGACCATCTTCCGCTGTGGAACGCGCGGTCGCGCCGTGACCTCGTTGGGGGGTCGAACGCGGAAAGCGCGGGGTTGATATGCGGCGGGTTGCAATGTCGGATAGTGATATCGAAGCGGTTCCCGTCACTGCTCGCGGCCAGCTCGATGGGGGTGTACCTGCTGCTCGTGGTGGGTGCGACCACGGCCGTCACCGACGCCGCCACGGCCTGTACGGCGTGGCCCGCCTGCGGTGACGGATTCGCGCCTCCGACGACGGAGGCCGGCTGGATCGCGCTCGGGCACCGGGCGGTGGCGGTCGCCGTCGGCCTCCTCGTCCTCGCGACCGGCGTCGCGGCCTGGCGTGCTCGCCCGAGTCGTCGGGTCGCGGGAGCGCTCGCGAGCTCGTTCCTCCTGTACCCCGCCCAGTCGCTACTGGGAGCGTACGTCGCGACCGGCGGCCGAGAGACGCTCGCGGTCGTCGCGGGCGTTCCGGTGACGATGTCGACGGTCCACCTCGCGGGCGGGCTGGCGGTGTTCTTCGGGCTGCTCGCCGCGCTCGCGTGGGAACTGGAGGCTCGAACCGGCGATCCGGACGACGAGCCCGCGATCGGTCCCGACGGTCCGGAGCCGGCGGCCGAGCCCGTCGCCTCCGAGGACCGCCCGTCGATCCCCTCCTGGCGTGCGGACCCGGTTCACCGGGGGCGGCTCACGGCCGCGGCGTACTTCCGGCTGATGAAGCCGCGGCTGATGTGGCTGCTGTGTCTCGTCGCCAGCGCCGCGATGGCGCTGGCCGGCGGCCCCGGGCTCTCGGCGCCGGTCGTCGCGGCGACGCTCGCGGGTGGCGCCCTCTCCATCGGGGCGTCGGGCACGTTCAACCACGTGTTCGAGCGCGACATCGACCGGCGGATGCAGCGCACGAGCGACCGGCCGCTGGCCGTCGATCTGGTGTCGGTGCGCAACGCGACCGCGTTCGGACTCCTGCTCACCGTCGTCTCCGTCGGCCTGTTCGCGTGGGTGAACCCGCTCGCGGCCGTCCTCGGGTTCGTCGCGATCGTGTTCTACTCGGTCGTGTACACCCTGGTCCTGAAGCCGAACACGGTCCAGAACACCGTCATCGGCGGCGCCGCCGGCGCGCTCCCCGCGCTCATCGGCTGGGCGGCCGTCACCGGCGAGATCGGCCTCGGGGGGCTCGCGCTGGCGGCGCTCATCTTCCTGTGGACGCCCGCGCACTTCTACAACCTCGCGCTCGCGTACAAGGACGACTACGAGCGCGGCGGCTTCCCGATGATGCCCGTCGTGCGCGGCGAGACGACGACGCGGCGTCACATCGTCTGGTACTTCGGCGCGACCTCGGCGGTCGCCGCGGGGATGGTCGGTCTCGGCCGGCTGGACTGGCTGTACGCGCTGGCTGGGGTCGTCGGCGGCGGCGTGTTCCTGTGGGCGATCGTTCGCCTCCACTACGAGCGCGACGAGCCCGCGGCGTTCCGGGCGTTCCACGCGTCGAACGCCTACCTCGGTGTCGTCCTGCTGGCGGTCGTCGTCGACGCGCTCGCGCTGTGACCGCGCCGCCACCCCTCGACCGCCCATGAGCACGAACGCGCCACTGACGACCGACATCGATCGCCTCGTCACCCGTCGGACCCTGCTGGTCGCGGCGCTGGTGGTCAACGTCGAGCTCGCGGCCGTCCTCGCGTACTTCTCGCTCACGACCGCCAGCCTCACCTCGCCGTTGTTCACACTGTACGGACTGATCTGGGTCAACCTCGCGCTCGTCGTGTTCGCGCGCTACCGGCCGCCCACGGCCGACGCTCGGACGCGTCGCCGTGCGCTCGCCGTCGCCGTCGGGTACGCCCTCCTGTTGGCCGTCTTCGGCGGCGTCGTCGGCGTCGCGCCGCCGCGGACGACGCCGGGCGTGGAGATAGCGTTGCTTCCACCCGGATGGGGACCGGCGCTCGTCGTCAACGCCGGCGTCGCCGCCGCGATACTCATGCCGGCGAAGGTGCTCGGCTACGCCGCACTCGCGTACCTCCTGTACGGAGCGGTTGTCGATGCGGCCGGCGCGGGCGTCGCCGGCGCGCTCGGGCTGTTCTCGTGTCTGTCGTGCTCGCTGCCGATCCTCGCCGGCGCCGTGGCGTCGCTCCTCGGCGGCGGCGCGGTCGTCGCGGCGGCGGTGACCGGGATCGGTTACGGCCCGTCGACGCTCGTGTTCGTCGTCACCGTCGCGCTGCTGTGGTGGCGGCCCGGACTCGATTCGGTCCGGTAGCGGTCGTGGGGGGTCGCCGATCCGTCGACGTGAGGAACGGGCGGGGGGGCGGCAGCCGTCGGCGTCGGACTTACCCTGTCGGCGCCCGTAGACGGGTCGTACATGCCACAAGTCGAGATAGAGTACTGCGTGCCGTGCGGGATGTTGGAGCGTGCACAGGACGTCCAGGCGGCGATCCTCGAGGAGTTCGGAATGGAGGTCGAGTCCGTCTCGCTGGTCACCGGCGACGGCGGGGTGTTCGAGGTCCGCGCTGACGGCGAGGTCGTGTTCGACAAGGAGTCCGACGAGTTCGACGTGGACGCCATCGTCGAATCCGTCGGCGGCCACGTCGGCGCGGCCGCCTGAGGACCGGGAACCCACCGGCGGCGACCGCCGCGGCGCTCACTCGATCTTGTGTCGTCTGACGGATCGCTCCAGCGCCGTCTGGCGGCTCACTCTCCCGCGAGCCGCGCGAACAGGTGCGTCCACGCGCCGGCGTCGTCGTCCGCGACGGTGTCGTCGAGCACGCGCTCGTCGGTCACCCGGAACCCGGCCTCGCGGAGCTGCTCGCGGGTGCGGTCGAGCCCGGGGAACGACCACGCCATCAGCTCGCCCGCGCCGAGCCAGTCCTCGTTCGCGCCCGACCACCCGTCCTCGTCGGCGGCGGCCGTGAGATAGAGCCGACCGCCCGGGCGGACCACGCGGGCGAACTCCTGGAAGACCGTCGGATGCTCGGACACCGGAACGTGGATCACCGAGTGGAGGGCGGTGACGGCGTCGACGGCGTTCGACGCGACCGGGAGCCGCGTCAGGTCGCCCCGGACCAGCGCCGTGTCGGTCCGGTCGTCCGCGAGGTTCAGCATCGATGTCGACAGGTCGACGCCGATCGAGTCGACGTCCCCCGCGACGCGGTTCAACACCGGAGTCCCCTGTCCGCATCCGGCGTCGAGGAGTCGGTCACCAGCCGAGAGGTCGGCGAGGAACGACTCGACGAGCGGCGCCTCGGGTTCGTCGCGCTCGCGCCGATAGTCCTCCGCCATCCCGTCGTACCCGTCGCGAACCGCCGCGCGCTGAGTGTGTGGATCGACATCGGGTGCGGTGTCGTCGTCCGCGGTCGGGGCGGGATCGTCCGACTCGGCGGCGGACCCCTCGGCAGCCCCGACGGAGGGCTCGTCGTCCATGGGCTGGCGTCCGGCCGGGATGACAAAGGAGTTCGGGCGCATCGGGAGTCGATCACACCCGCCGACGTGATCGGTTCGATACGTGCCCCGGTGGAATTATGACCCATGAGCTCGCGACGACCGGGCATGGCGGGGGGACCGATCGAGCCGTGGGGCTCGGCGTCGACGCCGAGTGACGCCGTCAGGGACGCGCTCACGGGCGAGATCGGCGGCTTCCTCGCGCTCGGGGCGACGCTCTCGCCGGTCGGGATGCTGGACGCGTGTCACGGCTGGCTCGTCGGTGCGGGCGTCGACCCCGCGACGGCCGCCGCCGCGCTCGTCGTCGCCGCGGTCGTCCGGTGGGCCGTCGGGGTCTCGTTGTTCGCGACGCGGGCGGTCGAGTGGTGAGCGCCCGATCAACAGCCATCCGACGGACCCATCGCGCCGGCGCTGTCGCCGCGGCGGCCCGGCCCCGCCCCGGACGCCGCCTTCGGCACCCTTACTTCCGCGAGGTCCCGACTCGACTCCATGAACGACGCGACGGTCGTCCGCGCCGTCGACGCGCGCAAGTCCTACGACGGGACGGTCGCGCTCGACGGCGTCTCGCTCGACGTACACGAGGGGGAGGTGTTCGGCCTGATCGGCCCGAACGGCGCCGGGAAGACGACGCTCGTGCGCGCGCTCACGGGGACGGCTGACGCCGAGGGGACGCTCGAACTGTTCGGGGACGCCGCGGGCGACTCGGACCGGTCCCGGATCGGACTGCTCCCGCAGGAGTTCGGGCCGCCCGAGCGCCTGACCGCCCGCGAACTCGTCGCGTACTACGGGGGTCTCTACGACGAGTCGCTCCCGGTCGACGACGTGCTCGCGGACGTGGGGCTGGCGGACGACGCCGATACGTGGTACGAGAACCTCTCGGGCGGTCAGAAGCGCCGCGTGTGCGTCGCGACCGCGCTCGTGAACGACCCCGACGTGCTGTTCCTCGACGAGCCGACGACCGGCATCGACCCCGCCGGGCGGCGCGCGCTGTGGGGACTGCTCGACTCGCTCGCCGACAGCGGGGTGACCGTGTTCCTGACGAGCCACTCGATGGAGGAGGTCGAGCGGCTCGCCGACCGCGTCGGGCTGTTGCGCGACGGGGAACTCGTCGCCGTCGGAACGCCCGCGGAGTTGGTGGCCGAGCACGGCGGGCCCGCCCGCTTCGTCGTCGCCGGTCCCGACGTCGAGGCGGGCGCCGACCCGCTCCGGGACGCCGGCTTCGCCGTCGAGGTCGGCACCGACGAGCTCGTGCTCGGCGACGTGACGCCCGCCGAGTTGGGTGACGCCGTGACCGCGCTCGCCGACGCGAGCGTCGGCTACGAGTCACTCACGTGGACCGAGCCGACGCTGGAGGACGTGTACCTCCGACTGACCGGCGAGACGTTCGAGGGAACGTTCACGCCCGGCGCCAGCGCGGTCGGGGCCGCCGCGGACGGCGTCGCCGGCGACAGCGACTCGGCCCCGGCCGCGGAGGTGGAGCGGTGAGCCGTGCCGGGCGGATCCGTGCGGAGACGGCGGCCGCGGCGCGGTCGTTCCTCCGACGCCGGACGGCGGTGATATTCACGTTCTTCTTCCCGCTGCTGCTCGTGCTCATCTTCGGCGTCCTCGTGCGGACCCAGCCGGGCGGCGGCGGGCTGTTCGCCCGCCCGGACGCGTACTACCTCCCCGGCTATCTCGCGACGGTCGTGCTGTTCACGCCGCTGTCGCGGATCGGCTCGGAGATCGCCCGGCACCGCGACGGCCACCGCTTCGAGAAGCTGGCGACGACGCCGCTGACGCGGGCGGAGTGGCTGCTGGCACACACGCTCGTCAACGTCGGCGTCATCGGAGTCGCCTCGCTGCTCGTGTTCGGACTCGTGACGCTCGTCACCGGCGCGGACATCCCGGTGTCGGGCGACCTGCTCCTGTTGGTCCCGTTCGTCGCGCTCGCGGTCGTGCTGTTCTGCGGTATCGGGGCCGTGCTCGGCCGCGTGTCGGACTCGCAGGACGGCGTCATCGCCGCCTCGAACTCGGTGGCGCTGCCGCTGCTGTTCCTCTCCGACACGTTCGTCTCGCCGGACCTCCTGCCCGACTGGTTCCTCCCCGCGGTGAACCTCTCGCCGCTGACGTACTTCTCGCGCGGCGTCCGCGCGGTGACGTTCGCGGCGCCCGACGGGGCCGGGCTGGCGGGCGTCGGTGCGGTCGGGAACCTCGCGATCCTCGCGGTGCTCTCGGTCGTGTGCTTCGCCGTCGGCGCGGCGGCGGTGCCGCGCGGGGAGTGAGGCGTCCGGCGGTCGGCGACGGACCGGTCATCCGTCGGCTTTATTCTCCGCGGCGAGGTTCACTCGCGTATGAGTACCACCGATGCGTTCGCGACGATGCGCGATTCGGGCGTCGTCGCGGTGCTTCGCGGCGCCGAGCCCGAGACCGTCGTCGACACCGCCGAGGCGCTCGTCGCCGGCGGCGTGACGGCGCTGGAGGTCACGGCCGACACCGCGGGCGCGACCGACATGATCGCCACCCTCTCCGAGGAACTGGGCGACGACGCGCTCGTCGGCGCCGGCACCGTCCTCGACAGCGAGACGGCACGCGCTGCCATCGCCGCCGGTGCGGAGTTCGTCGTCTCCCCGTCCTTCGATGAGGGCGTCGTGGAGACGTGCAACCGCTACGGCGTGCTGTGCGCGCCGGGCGTGATGACCCCGACGGAGGCCGTCGAGGCGTACGAGGCCGGCGCCGAGGTGGTAAAGGTGTTCCCGGCGAAGACCGTCGGCCCGGACCACGTCGCCGCGCTGAAGGGCCCGCTCGGTCACCTGGAGATCATGCCCACAGGCGGCGTCTCCCCCGATAACGCCGGCGACTACATCGAGGCCGGCGCCGTCTGCGTCGGCGCGGGTTCGGCGCTGGTCGACCGCGACCTCGTCGAGGCGGGGGACTTCGACGCCATCACCGAGCGCGCCGAGGCGTTCCGCGAGGTCATCGAGGCGGCCCGGGAGTAAGGGCCGAAGGCTATTCGTCGCCGCCGGCTGTCGGGTCGCGTATGTCCCGCCCCGCCGGACTCGTCTTCTTCCGCACCGCGAACCGCGAGCGCGTCGTCGACTGGTATCGCGAGGTCGTCGACTGCGCGGTGTGGCTCGAACAGCCGGGCTGTACGATACTCGAACGCGGCGACTTCCGGTTCGGTCTCTGTGACGCCGACGAGGGCGACACCGAGACCGAGGGTATCCTCACGTTCGTCTACCCGGACCGCGCGGGCGTCGACCGGATGCACGACCGCGTCGGCGACGCCGCCCGCGAGGAGCCGCACGTGAACGAGCGCTACGAGATCTACCAGTTCTTCGCGACGGACCCGGACGGCCGGACCGCCGAGTTCCAGACGTTCCTCCACGACCTGCCGGAGTGACCACACCGTCCCGTCCGCGCGCCGTCCAGGGCGCGGCTCGGGCGTTCATCCGTCGGGTGCGCGGACGGTCGTGACCGGGATCGGCGAGCGCCGGACCAGCGCTCGGGCGACGTCGCCGATGAGGAACTCGGCGAACCGGGACTGACTGTTCGCGCCGACGACGATCAGGTCGACCCCGTACTCCTCGGCGACCGTGAGGGTCATCTCCGAGACGCGGCCGACGGCGACGGCGGTGTCGACGGACGCCCCGTACTCCTCGGCGACGGCCTCGGCGTCGGCGAACAGGTCTGCCGCATGCGCTCGACGCTCTGTGAGCCAGTCCTCCCACTGTCCGGGGTGGTCACCCCACCCGGTCGAGGCCGTGTCGTCGGTGTGTTCGTCGACGACGTAGAGGACGGTGATCCGGCCGCCGGCGAACTCGTCACAGGCGTACCGCAGCGCCTCGACCGAAAGCGGCGAGCCATTGTAGGGCACCAGCACGTGTTCGGGCATACCAGTCGCTACGGCGGCCGCGGGCTAACCCGCCGCGACCGTTCCAGCCCCGCCGGAAGCGACGACTCACTCCTCGGCGCGGTCCCGGTGGACCGACTCCTCGTCGATCCAGTAGACGTACGTCTGCGTGAACCAGTCGGCGTGGACGACCGTCGAGGTGGCGGTGCCGTCGGCGGTCGACTCGCCGCCGGTGTTCGAGTAGGCGGTGCAGGTGACGACCGCCCGCCAGGCGTCGCCGCGACGCTCGACGGCGTCGAGTTCGCACTCGGCGGACACCTCGCTGGTCTCGTCGTACCAGAGGCTGTTGTACACGAAGCGGTACTCGTACGTCCGGGCGAACGACCCGACCGAGGACTCGTTCAGCGCCGACGGGCGCTCCGGGGGGTCCTTCGGCCCGTCGGGCCAGTCGATCGACTTCCCGGGGAGCGGCGTCGACGCGGCCGTCGCGGTCGTGCCGTCAGCGGACGTCGCCGCCGGCGATCCGTCGCCGGTCGTGGGGGTGCCGGGCGCCGCGAGACAGCCGCTCGTCACGAGGAGGGCGACGGTTACCGCCGCGATGAGGGCTCGACTGCGGGGACACATGCGTCCGGAACACCCGGGCCGGCCGTCAAGTGCCTTGTGTCGATATCGCCCCGTCAGTCCTCGGCGGCCTCGACCGGGATCTCGACGCCGGGGCCGTCGGCCTCGGGTGTGCCGGTCGCGTTCGTATCGAGCCGCCGGATCCGGTCGGCGGTCACCTCCATGCCCGGCGAGTAGTGGCAGATCGGCTCGCCGGCCGGCGGCTCGAAGCCGTTCGCCTCGAACAGCGTGTTCGTCCGGATCTCCGCGTCGGCGTCGGCCAGCGGCCACGGCTCGTGTGCGATGTCGCCGTAGTACACCCGGCCGCGACCCTCGGTGTAGAACCGGTAGTTCTCCACGAGGAACGCCTCGAGACCCCCCGGTTCGGGCGTTCGCGTCTCGCCGGCGGGCCCGTACGTCGCGTCGAAGTCGGCCTCCGGGGCGCCGCGGTGGGTCCGGCGGCTGGTGACCGTCACGCGGTCGCCGTCGCGGGTCACGTCCATCGCGGCGCGGTAGTACGGAAGTCGGAACAGCGCCCGAGCAACGCCGACACTGATCGTGTCGGCCGCGTCGAGATTGAAGAAGTACACCCCCTTCGTGTCGCCGTCGGTGACGTACGTCCGGAGGTTCAGCTCCGGGAACGACAGCCCGAACGGCGCCCCGCGCGGCCGGATGTCCGTCATCTCGAACGGGACGACCCCGAGGTAGGCGTCGCCCTCGTGTGTCGCCACCGAGAGGGGATCCGGGAGGCGGGCCTCCACCGTCGCGGGGTCGACGCGCCAGTGGGCGAACAGGGCGTCGCGCCACCGCATCGACAGCAGGCGTCGCTGCATACGATCCGTAGGAGGCGCATACGGAAGGGTCAAACGGCCCTTTGAGCGTACCGAACGGTTAGGCACCCCGCCTCGGTACGGTGTCGCATGCGACGTGGTTCACTCGCGACGGTCTGTTGTGTCCTCCTCGTGGTGCTCGCCGGCTGTGCGGGCGCCGGCGGCGGTTCCGACGCCGGCGGTGGGGACGGCGCGGCGACGGGCGTGGAGGCCGACGCCGAGGCGACGGCCGCACCCGAGTCGGCCGACTCCGGGTCCGGAGGCGGCGGATCCGGAGACGGGGGCGCCGGTGCGGACATGAACGCGCAGGCGACCGACCGGCAACTGATCTACGAGGCGACCGTGGAGCTTCGCGTCGACGACTACGAGGCCGCCAGCGCGGACCTCACCGAGATGGTCCGCGATCGCGGCGGCTACGTCGGCAGCTCGCGGACGGAGGTCCGCGGCGAGGGCAACGAGACGTGGACGACCGGTCGACTCGTCCTCCGCGTGCCCTCGGACGACTACTCGGACGCGATGGAGGCGATCAACGGGACCGGCGAGGTCCGATCGGTCGAGCAGTCGACGCGGGACGTGACCTCGCAGATCGTCGACCTGGAGGCTCGCCTGGAGAGCCTCCGCGCCGAACGGGACCGCCTCCGGGAGCTGTACGATCGAGCCAACGACACCGAGGACGTGCTCGCGGTCCAGCGAGAGCTCTCGGACGTGCAAACGGAGATCGAACGCACCGAGGCGCGGCTCCAGAGCCTCGAACGCCGCGTCGCCTACTCGACGATCACCGTCGAACTTCGCGAGCCCCGCCCCGACTACGAGCCGCCCGAGCGGAGCGCGTGGTACGAGACGCCGCTGACCGAGGCGTTCCTCGACTCCGTTCAGGGCGTGATCGTGCTCGGGCGCGGCGCGGTAGTCCTCGCGGCCTACGCGCTCCCGTACCTGTTCGTGCTCGCGGTTCCGGCGGTCGGAGTCGCGTTGGGGTACCGGCGCGCACGCCGTCGGTTCGGGGAGTGACGCGGTGATTCAGTGAGCACGCCGGCGGCGACACGGAACCAGCCCTCTCGCGACCTCACCCGCTGACCGACTCCCGGACCTGCTCGGGGAGCGTCTCCACGAGCGCCGCGAGCGTCGCCTCGTCGACGGCGCCGGCGTAGTAGCCCTCCCCCGAGACGGAGACCGCTCCCGCCTCGCTCGCGAGCAGTTCGCCGGCCTCCTGTTCGAACGGGTCGGGATACGCGCAGACGACGCCTGCGAGGCTCCCGCGCGCGAGCAGCCCCCAGTCGACGCACGGCGACCACGTCTCCAGCACTCGCTTGCACCGCCCCGAGAGCGCGCGGCGGACGGCGTCCGCCTCCGCACGGAGCTCGTCGTCGCGGACGGCCGGCAGCCCGACGACGAGCGAGACCGTCGAGCGATCGAGCGGCCGGTCGCGAGGCGTCACCGACAGCGGTTCTCCGTTCACCGTCGCGCCCTCGCCGCGGACGGCGACGTAGCAGTCGTCCACCAGCGGCTCGTGGATCGCGGCGACGAGCGTCTCGCCGTCGACCTGCGCCGCGACGGCCGTCGCGATCGAGGGATAGTCGATCGCGTAGTTGTTCGTCCCGTCGAGCGGGTCGACGATCCACTCGACGCGCCCGTCGCCCGAGCGCCCGGACTCCTCGCCGTGGAGCGTGTGGCCCGGAAAGTCCTCGCGGATCTCCTCGAATATCAGCCCCTCGGCCGCCTCGTCGGCCTCGGCCTTCACGTCGTCCGTGTGGTACTCGCCGACGGTGCCGCCGTCGCGGAACCGCTCGGCGAGGTAGTCGCCGGCCGCGCGAACCGCCGCCTCGGCCGTCTCCGCGAGCGCCTCGGGCGTCGGAACCCCGGCGGCGTCCCAGCGGTCCGCGACGTCCTCGGCGTCCGCGGCGCTGTGGTCGGCCGCGACGTCCTCGTGGCGCCCGCGTTCGAGGCCGTCGTCCTCGTCGGTCATTGCCGGGTGTGGACCGCTCGTCGGTTTCAACTCCCCGGTCCCGAGGACACGGCCACGGAGCGCGACCGATCGCAACGACGGATGCGGCCGCGACGACCGGATGACGAACCTATTTCCGACGGCCACCGGCACCACGTCCCATGACGGAACTACCGTTGGACGCCTTCTACGACCTGACGCAGGTCGGCGAGGTCGCGGTCTCGCCGACGGGCGACCGGGTCGCGTTCACCGCCACCGGGTACGACCCCGACGCTGACGAGCCCGTCGGGTCGCTGTTCGTCGCGCCCGCGGACGGGAGCCGGGATCCGCACCGCCTCACGCGCGTCTCGGGCGCCTCCGCGCCGGCGTGGTCGCCCGACGGGGATCGACTCGCCTTCATCGCCGCCCGCGACGACGACGCCGAACGTCGCGTCGGCCGCGACGACGGAGACGATGACGACGAGGAAGGATCGGCCGCCGACGGCGGGAACGGCGACGACGAGCCGACACAGCAGGTGTGGGCGTTCGATCTCGCGCTCGGGGGCGACGCGACCCAGATCACCGACTTCGAGGAGGGCGCGAAGGAGTTCGACTGGAGTCCCGACGGGGAGCGCCTCGTCGTCGCCGCGCGCGACCCCACCGAGGCCGAACGGGCGTACCTCGACGGCCGGAAGGAGGGCGAACCGGTCGAGACCGAGCGCCTCCAGCACAAGCTCGACGGCGTCGGCTACACCGACACCGTCCGGACGTACCTCCACGTCGTCGACGCCGACGGCGGCGAGGCCGAGCGCCTCGACGACGCCCACGGCGGCGGCGCCTATCAGGACCTCTCGGGGCTCCAGCCGGACTGGGGCGCGAACGATCGCATCGCGTTCACCTCCTGCCGGGAGGAGAACCCGGACGACACGCTCGTTCGCGACGTGTTCACGATCGCGCCCGACGGCACGGGCCTGCGGAGGCTCACCGACGGCGACCTCTCGGCGAACACGCCGGTCTGGTCGCCCGACGGCGACCGCCTCGCCTTCCTCGGCGGCGACCCCGTGAACTGGTGCATCCCGACGCAGGTGTACCTGTACGAGGACGGCGAGTACGCGTCGCTGACGGCCGACCTGGACCGCACGGTCGCCCGCGGCGGCGCGCCCGTCTGGGACGACGGGGGGACGCTGTACTGTCGGTTCGCCGACGAGGCGAGGACTCGGCTGATGCGGGTCGACGCGGGCGAGACCGGAACCGTCGGCGACGACGCCGACGGTCACGCCGCCGAGCGCGTCTTCGAGGCGCAGGGGACCGACCGCGCGATGGCCGGGTTCGACCTCTCGGCCGACGGCGGGCGCGCGGGCGTCGTCCTCTCGCACCCGAGCGACGGACAGGACGTGTACGGCGTCGATTCGGCGGACCTCGACGCCGACGAGGAGGCCGAAGCCGAGTCGCTGACGCGGCTCTCCGAGGTCAACGCCGACCTCACCGAGGAGTACTCGATGCCCGAATCGAGGCGAATCGAGTGGGAGAGCGACGGCGAGACGATCTCGGGGATCGTGTATCACGACCCCGACGTGGACCTCTCCGACGGCGACCACCCGCTCGTCGTCGCGATCCACGGCGGCCCGATCAGCTACGACGAGCCGGTGTTCAGCTTCGACCACGCCGCCCTGACGAGTCGCGGCTACGTCGTCCTCCGGCCGAACTACCGCGGCGGCTCCTCCTACGGCCGGGAGTTCGCCGAGGCGCTGAAGGGGCAGTGGGGAACCCACGAGGTGACCGACATCGCCAACGGCGTCGCCGACGTGGTCGAGCGCGGCTGGGTCGACGACGACCGCGTGTTCGGCTACGGCTTCTCCTACGGCGGCATCGCACAGGGGTTCCTCGTCACGCAGGAGCCGGACCTCTTCACCGCCGCCGCGCCCGAACACGGCATCTACGACCTCCGGTCGGCGTACGGGACCGACGACTCCCACATCTGGATGGAGAACGAGTACGGGCTCCCGTGGGAGAACCCCGAGGGGATCGACGCCTCGTCGTCGATCACCGACGCGGGGAACATCGAGACGCCGCTGCTCGTCACCGCCGGGCAGGAGGACTGGCGATGTCCCCCGAGCCAGAGCGAGCAGCTGTACGTCGCCGCGAGGAAGCAGGGCGTCGAGGCGCGCCTCGTGCTCTACGAGGACGAGCACCACAACATCGGCACGCCCGACCGTGCGATCCACCGGCTGGAGGAGCTGACCGCGTGGTACGCGCGACACGACCCCGCCGTCGACGACCCCGATTCCGACGACCCGCACGGGCGCGAGGACGGGGAGTAGCGCCGTTATCGGGATATCGGACCGCTGTCGCGGGGTGGGACCCTCTCCGCGGCCGGACAAACGATTTGAGGGTCGACGCGGATCTCTCGACCATGGAGTTCGAGGTGATCCGGGGCGACATCGCCGGCCAGTCGGCCGACGCGTTGGTGAACGCCGCCGGCACGAGCCTGAAGATGGGGAGCGGCGTCGCCGGGGCGCTCCGCCGGGCCGCGGGGGTCGGCCTGAACGAGGAGGCGATGTCGAAGGGCCCGGTCGAACTCGGCGCGGTCGCCGTCACCGACGCGTACGACCTCGACGCCGAGTACGTGATCCACGCGGCCGCGATGCCTCACTACGGCGACGGACAGGCCACCGAGGCGAGCGTCCGCGACGCGGCCCGGAACGCCCTCTCGGCCGCCGACGAGCGGGGCTGCGAGTCGATCGTGATCCCCGCGCTCGGGTGCGGCGTCGCGGGGTTCGCCCTCCGCGAGGGAGCCGGGATCATCGCCGAGGAGATCCGGGCGTTCGAGCCCGAGTCGCTGCGGGACGTGCGGTTCATCGCCTACTCCGAGGAGGAGTTCGAGACGGTTCGAGCGGCGGCGAAGTCGGCGTGATCCGCCGGCGACGCCGGCCGTCGGGAGGCGGTTGGGGCTGGGTCGTCCGACTGCCGGGCTACGCCGGCCGTCGGACCGCGAGCAGGGCGGCGGCGTGCGTGCGGAGGCGGCGACCGACCGCGCGCAGCAGCCGAGGACCGAGGGCACCGGCGAGGACGCCGAGCGCGAGGGTCGGGCGGTGGAGGGCCGCGAGCGCGACCAGCGGGAGCAGGGCGAGCGCGAGCGCGACCGCGAGCGAGGGGTCGCGCCGTCGTCGTTCGTGGGGCGATTGCGTGCGTGCGTGTGGCGTGTACATTGTGGCGTGGGTGGAAGGCGGTCGGTGAACGGTGCGCGTACGGGCGCGGGACCGCCCGCCATCACGCCGGGATCGCCGAAACGACGCCGGAGGGACGGACGGTCTATCGCGCGTGGCGTGGTTCGAACACTGGAATCAACACGACAACACGTCCGTTCCCGGACACGAAAAGCGTGGTCCGAGAACGTGACACACTCACACGGCTTCGTCCGTCGGCCCAGTCCGGTCACCCGCCGGCGCCACCGCTTTGTCCGTCGAGTCCGACGGTCGGGCGTGCACGTTCCCGCCGACCCGCCGGCGACGTGTCCGGTCTGCGACGCCGCGTACGACTCGATCTCGGTCCACGACGCCGGCCTCGCGGTGAACCTCCTCGACAACGAACGCTATCGGCGGGTGTGCTTCGACCCCGTCGCCGGCGACGACGGGGCGCCGCTGGTGGAGTTCTACCACCACACGCACGAGCAGGTCGACGCCGGCGAGTGAGGCGAACCGAGCGCCGCTATGCCCACGGCCGCTCATTCGGAACTCCCGTGAGAGACGCGGCGTACAGGGTGCCGCTAGGCCCACGGGCGTTCGGAGAACTCCCCGCTGTCGACCTCCCGCTGGATCTCCGCGGCGGTCCCCTCGTCCACGCTCACGAGGTGACACAGCGGGTGTCCCGGCGCGGCCACGGGGTTCTGAAGCGCCCCGACGATCACGCCGGTGAACGGCGCGCGAACGGTCCGCTCGCGCGTCTTGAAGTGGTCCGTGATCGTGCAGATCGCGTCGTCCTCGTACACCAGCGGCGCGTCGTACTCCATCTCGACGAGCCCGCCGGTGTCGGCGCGGAGCCACGTCTTGTCCCGCGCGGCGTCGACGACGCGCCGCCAGCCGGGATAGATCACCGGCTTCCCCGGCAACACGTCGTACTCCGCGAGGACGCTCTCGACGCCGTCCAGGCCGCGCTCGATCAGTTCGGGCTGGAAGCGATGGGCACGTCCCATCTCGATCGTGATCGTCGGCGTCCCGGCGTTCGTGGCGACGCTCCGGAGGCTCCCGTCGTCGGCCTCCCCCGAGAGGACGACGTTGCTGCCGAACGCCCGCGCCAGCCGCGCCACCGCGGGGTTCGTCATGTCCGCGCGGACGTGGTACATGGTCGTTCGCCCGCGCGTCGACGTGTGGAAATCGAGGGCCAGATCGCACTGCCGGACGAACGTCTCGTAAATGGCGTTCGCCATGCGCTCGGCCGTGTTCGAGCGCGGCTTGCCCGGGAACGAGCGGTTGAGGTCTTGGTCGTAGATCGGCAGATAGCGTTGCTGGGCGAGGTAGCCGGGGACGTTGCACACGTGGATACAGACGAGCGTGCCGTGAATCTCGGCGGGATCGTAGCCGGCGGCGACCTCCTGAAGCACCTTCACGCCGTTGAGCTCGTCGCCGTGGATCGCCGCCGTCAGGAGGACGGTCGGCCCGTCGTGCTCGCCGTTGATCACGGTGACGGGCACCTCGACGGGGTCGCCGAGGTACGTCTCGCCCACCTCGTGGCGGAAGTGGCGCACCTCGCCGGGGTCAATGTCCGCCTCGTACCGGAACGGCTCCGGCCCGTCGATTCCGCCCCCCTCGTCGCCGTTTCCGCTATCGGTTCCGCCGCCGTTTCCGCTATCGCTCACCCGTCCGTTCGCGTCCGTGTGGTCGCCGTCGGGGTCGCTCACACCGCGTCGCTGGGGCGGCGACAGGATGAACCTCCCGGAGGAACCGGCAAGAATTGTGACGTGATCGGATCGGCGGAGGGACTCTCGGTTGCCGAAACCGACCCCTCGGTCCGGTCCCTGTCTCTGATCGATGTCCGACACCGACGATCACGACCACGAGCACAGCCACGTTCACGAGCGCGTCGACGAGTCCGTCGACGCCCGGGACGACTGGGCGCGACGGCGGCGCAAGGGGATCCCCACCGACGAGAACCTCCTGGTCGTCGCCTGCATGGACGAGCGCATTCCCGTCGAGGACGCGCTCGGCCTCGAACTGGGCGACGCGCAGATCTACCGCAACGCCGGAGGGAAGGTGACCGACGACGTGATCCGGTCGGCCGCGCTCACGACCAACTTCTTCGAAACCGACGAGATCGTCGTCGTGAACCACACCGACTGCGGGATGATGTCCGCGAGCGACGACGACGTCGCCGCGGGCCTCGAAGCGCAGGCCGAGGCCGCGGGCGTCGACCTCGACGAGGTCGATCTGGACCCCGCGCTTCCCGAGCTCGACATCGGCGACGCGAGCGTCGAGGAGTGGGTGCGGATGACCGACGACATCGACGAGGCCTGCGCCGCACAGGTCGAGTTCCTGGAGAACCACGAGCTGATCCCCGAGGACGTGACCGTCTCGGGCTACGTGTACGAGGTCGAGTCCGGCGAGCTCCGCCGCCCGGGCGAGCGCGTCGCCGAGGAGATCAGCGAGCGGCGCGTCTGAGGCGACGGCACTGCCGCCGCCGTTCGTTCCGGGACGGCGGTATCCGCCGGCCGAGCGTTCATGCTCCCGGAGCGCCAGTCAACGTCCGTGCCGGTCCTCACCGACCCGCTGGAGATCGGAGGCGTCACGCTCCCGAACCGGCTCTACCGCGCGCCGCTGCTCGAACACGCGGGAAACGGACCCGAGGCGGTCGACACGCTGATCGACGAACTGGAGCCGGCGGGCGCCGCCGGCGCTGGCCTCGTCTGTCAGGGGGCCACGATCGTCCGCGGCGAGGGAGGTTGTGCCGCGCCGGGAATGACCCGCGTCCACGATCCCGAGTTCGTCGCCGACCTCGAACGCCTCACGGACGCGATCCACGAACACGACGGTCGAATCGCGATCCAGCTCGAACACGGCGGCCTTCGCTCGATGGAGACGTGGCACCACGGGTTCCGCGAGCGCAACCCGGACCTTCGCCAACTGGCCGTCTCCCGTCCGCCCCGACCGCTTCGTCTCCTCGACCGTCTCGGATTCCTCGACTACGACTCGCACGTCCTCACGACCGCCGAGTGCCGCGAGTTGGCCGCGGACTTCGGTCGCTCGGCGGCCGCCGCCGTCGACGCCGGCTACGACCTGATCCACCTCGCGGGCGCGAACATGGGTATCCTCCACCAGTTCGCCTCCCCGTTCTACAACCGCCGCGACGACGAGTTCGGCGACACCGCGCGCTTCTTCGAGGCTGTCCTGGCGGAGATCCGCGACCGCGCCGGCGACGTGCCCGTGCTGACGAAGGTCCCCGCCGAGACGGAGGCGCCGCCGGGGATCGGGCCGACCCTATCGGCGGAGGACTGCGTCCGTCTCTGCGAGCGGCTCGCCGACGCCGGCTACGACGCATTCGCCCCCGTGAACGGCTCGGCGTTCTGGGACATGAGCGTGATCCGAGGGGCGTTCCCCGGCCGGTCGTGGCGCGACGAGCGCTTCCGGGAGGGGTACGTCGACGCGTTCGGATCGCGCCCGCGGGCGGCGCTCGTCGCCGCCGCGAACTGGGTCGAGTCGCTCGTCTACTCCCGCGAGCCGGCGTGGAACGCCGACCTCTGTCGCAGGGTGCGCGAGCGCGTCGACGTGCCCGTCCTCTGTGAGGGCGGGATCAGAGATGGAGGGACGATCGACGGTCTGCTCGGCGACGCCGCCGACGCCGTGGGGATGGCCCGTCCGTTCTACGCCGAGCCGGAGCTTCCGGCCCGTCTGCTCCGCGAGGGTGCGGCGGCGGACGGTGTCGCGGCAGTCTGCGAGGACTGCAACAACTGCGTCGTCCCGCAGGCGACCGGCGAGCCGGGCGTCTGCCGGACGCCGATGGTCCTGCGTCGCGCCGGCGAACTCCGTCGGGCGGGCGCCTACGAGCGCGACGACCGGGACTGACCGGACTCGCTCGGATCAGTCCCTCACAGCTTCGCCCGCGCGGACGCGAACGCCGGCATGTTCACGCCGACCACGTCCGCGAGCGCGTCGGCCGCCCCCAGCAACCACTCGGCGCGCTCGATCCGCGACTCCAGGTCGCCGGGGCCGATCCGGTACGCCTCGACCAGTTCCTCGACGCTCGCGCCGTCGACCCACTCCGTCAGGATCCGCGCGGTCTTCACCGACTCCAACCACGCCTCGAAGTCGGTGGCCTCGGCCATTCCGGTCGTGAGCTCCGCCGAACGGTCGCGAGCGAACTGATAGATCTCCGCGCGCTCGGCGTTGCCGAGGTAGGTGTCGACCATGTCCGGGGTGTCACAGACGATCTCGAACGCCGTCAGCTCGGTCACGTCCTCGTCGGTCATCCCCGCGACCGCCTCCAGCCCCTCCACGATCCGGACGCCCGTCTCGGGGGTGAGGTACTGCCGAGACACCTGCGCGCCGAGGTCGGTCGCCTCGATGCCGCTGCCGGCGTCTCCGGTGCCTCCGTCGCCGCCGGCGCTCCCCTTCGCCGTCCCGCTCCCCGCCTCCGCCGCCTCCGCCGCCGCCAGCATCCCGTCGTCGATGAGGCTCGCGATGGCGTCGCCGACGGCGCCGCCGAGGTCGGGGTTCGCGGTCCGGGAGGCGTAGAAGGTGCCGGAGAGCGCGTCGAGCACCGCGACCTGCGAGCCGGCGAGGCCGGTGGCGACGAGCGCGAGGGTGTGCGTGCGGAGCGCGGCGGGATCGCGGAGCTTCGACTCCACTCGTTCGGGGTCGGCGGTGACGTAGCGGTTCCACAGCTCCTCCCGGCCGTCGGCGTCGTCGGCGACGAGCACCGCCTCGCCGTACGGGTCGAGGTGCGGCCGGCCGGCCCGCCCGCACATCTGGTGCACCTCCAGCACGGGGAGCCACTCGGTTCCCTCGCCGGTGTAGCGCCGCTGGTCACGTACGACCACCCGCCGGGCAGGGACATTGACGCCGGCGGCGAGGGTCGGAGTCGCACAGATAACCGCCAGCCGGCGCTCGCGGAACGCCCGCTCGACGAGCGCGCGGTGGTCCGACGAGAGGCCGGCGTGGTGGAACGCGACGCCCCACGCGGCCGACTCGGCGAGGCGCTCGCCGGTGCCCGTGGTGCCCGCTCCCCGGAGTTCCTCGGCGACCTCGGCGGCGGCGCGTTCGGGATCGGCGACCGGGGCGTCGGGGTCGCCGTCGCCACCCCGGTCCCTCCCGGCCGCGACCGCCGCGAGCCGTTCCTCGGTCAGCCGGTCGGCCAGCGCCTCGGCCTCCCGCCGTGAGCTGACGAACGCCAGCGCCTGTCCGCCGTCCTCGATGGCGCCGCGGACGAGGTCGACCGTCGCCTCGGTGTCGGCGTCGGTCGCCGGGTCGCCGGCGTCGACGGGGACCGACAGGTCGGTGCCGTCGTCGAACCGTACCTCGCCGTCGGCGCACACGCCCGTCCGGAGGTCGACCGGTCGCCACGTCGACTCCACCAGCTCGGCGTCCAGCCACGCCGCGATGTCCTCGGGGTTGTCGATCGTGGCCGACAGCGCGACGACCTGCACGTCCGGCGTCCGCCGGCGGAGGGTCGCGAGCGTCACCTCGAGCGTCGGGCCGCGGCCGGGCGAGCCGAGCAGGTGGACCTCGTCGACGACGACGCATGCGAGGTCGTCGACCCACTCGGCGCCGTTGCGGATGGCGGAGTCGACCTTCTCGCTGGTCGCGACGATCACGTCGTTTTCGGCCAGATCGCTTGCGGCCGAGTCGTAGTCGCCCGTGGAGATGCCGGCGTCGACGCCCGGGAGCGCGTCGAACTCCTCGTACTTCTCGCGGGCGAGCGCGCGCAGCGGGCAGACGTACAGCCCCGGTCCGCCGGCCGTCAGGAGCGCAAGCTCCGCGACGAACGTCTTGCCCGAGGCCGTCGGCACCGCGGCGACGACGTTGTCGCCGTCGCAGACGCCCGCCTCCACCGCTGCGACCTGGGGCGGGTACAGCTCCTCGATCCCCGCTCCCTCGAAGTGGTCGACGTACTCGGGAGCCAGCGGGAGGTCTGCGACGTGCATTCGATGGCGTTCCTGGGTCCCTCTCGGGTATAAATCTCCGTACGCCGACCCATTCGCCCCGCGGCTCTGACGATCAGTGGTGGTGGCCGTGGTCGTGGTCGTCGTGGCCGTGGTGGTGTGCGCCCTCCGCGTGATCCTCGGGCAACTGGTCGGCGTGGGCGTGCGGGTCGCCCTCGACGAACTCGTGGGCGTTGCGGTCGCCGTCGGCGAAGGCGGTCGCGCGGGCGGAGAAGTCCGCCCCGTCGACGAGGTCGCGCTCGGTCAGGAAGCGCTCCAGCGCCGCCAGCCACGCGCCGTAGTAGTCGGCGTCGCTCCCGTCCTCGGCGCCGGGATCCGCCTCCAGTTCCGCGACGAGTTCGGCCTGGAAGTCGTCCCACGCGCGGCCCGACTCGTCCTCGTCTGTGAGCGCGACCGCGAGCGCGAACGACCGCGCCATCCACGGCTCCGCGAACGTCGGGCCGTCGTCGTCCACACGTGGAACCGGCTTGTCCGCGGTGTCGAAGTCGGTTGTCGGGTCCGTCCTCGCGCCCGCTTCACCTCCCGTGTCGCCGCCGCCCCGTGCCGCCCGCGCGCCGCCGTCGGAGGCGATGGCGCCGCCGTCGCCGAGGCGCTCGACGCCGATCATCGCGTTGCGCGAGACGAGCTCGGCCAGCTCCGCCTCGCTCATGTCCTCGGTGCCCTCGGGTCGCTGCGGGAGCACCATGTAGCGCACCTCGGAGTTGGAGTCCCACACCTCCACGTCCACGTCGTCCGCGAGGTCGGTGTCGAACTCCTCGCGCAGCAGCGCGCGCGGCTCGTCCACGACGCGCGAGCGGTACGCCGGCGACTTGTACCACGTCGGCGGCAGGCCGAGCACGGCCCACGGGTAACACGAGCAGAGCGTGCAGACGACGACGTTGTGGGTGTCCTCGGAGTTCTCGACCACTCGAAGCTCCATCACCTCGTCGTTCACGGAGATGTCGAGGTCGGCGACGGCCTCGATGCCGTCCGCCAGCAGCCACTCGCGGTACTCGGGGTCGGTCCACGCCCGCGCCACGACCCGGGCGCCGTTCATCGGCCCCACGTCGCCCTCGTAGGTCGCGATCACCTCGTCGACGGCGTCGGTGCTCAAGATCCCTTTCTCCGTCAGCAGCGACTGGAGCGCGCGTGCCCTAGACTGCGGATCGATCCCGTCGCGAAGCTCCGGATCGGGGTGAGACGGCGGGTCATCGTCGTCGCGAGCGCCGTGGTCGTCGGTCATGGGATGTGGTGACGCGTGTGGGGGCTTAGGCGTTCGCCCCGATCCCGTCGAGGTCGGGGAGGCCGGCGGGGCCGGTCAGACCGCGGTCAGATACGGCTCCCACAGTTCGATGTGCAGACCGTCGGCGTCGGTGCAGTCCTCTCCCCACAGCTCCTCGGCGTCGAAGCGGACGTTGTACAGCTGTTCGGCGCGCTCGTCGTCGCCCCTGCGGGCGTTCTCATCGGGGTACACGTGGGCGCCGCGGTCGGCGACGATCTCGCCCTCGGCGCCGCGGACGTAGCGTGGACACCGCGTGTGTCCCGCCGGATGGCGCTTCACGGCCCGCACGCGGTCGCCGACGGCGAACGACGGATCGCCGTCCCCGCGGCGGCTCAGGTACTTCTCGCGGACGCCCTCCAGCAGCTCGGGCAGTCGCTCCGAGTCCGTCTCGTCCGGCACCTCGGCTTCCCCCTCCGCGAACGCCTCGGCCCGCTCGCGGAGTTCGGCGGCGTCGACGACGCCCGCCTCGACGAACAGCGTCTCGAGGGCGCCCAGCCAGCGCTCGTAGTAGGGAACCGTCAGGTACCGCTCGGGGTCGTCGCCCTCCAGCGTGTACCGGAAGCGGTCGAGTTCGAACGCGTCCGAGCCGAGCCCCGTGATGTACAGCGACTGGACGACGCCCTCCCACTCGTGGTGGAACGGGCTGGCGTCGTCGGGCTGGTCCGGCGGGAGGTCGTGATAGGAGTCCATCCCGCCGACGTCGTGGATCCCGTCCATACACGGTTGATTCCGGCGTGGCTGATAAAATCTCGGCACGTGGTGACATGTGGCTCGCGGTCGACGGAGTGACCGACATCGTGAACACGACCGCGAAAGCCCCCGCCGGTCACGACTCGGTGCGGGCGGCGTGCTCCTCGGCTCGTTCGCGTCGCTCACTCGCCTGCGGTGCGTGCCGCTCCGCGCCTTCGTCGGGACCGGCGACCCCTTTCAGTCCCGCCCGAGACTCGGACGGGCGCCGTCGCTGGGCGGTCGAATGGCTGTCATCGAACTCGGACTCCCGCGAGAGGCCGCGGCGGGGAGTCTGCGTCGTCTCGTCGCGTCGCCGCCGATCGCCCCCTCAGTCGTCGCCCAGCAGTCCCGCGTCGAAGAGGCGCTGCATGCCCTCCTTCAGACGTTCCTCGCTGGCGGCGTAGCTGATACGAGCGTAGCCGGGCGCGCCGAAGGCGGAGCCGGGGACCGTGGCGACGTGCGCCTCCTGGATCGCCTCCTCGGCCCACGCCGAGTCGTCGTCGGCGACGGGGAGCATCATGTAGAACGCGCCGTCGGGCACCGTCACGTCGACGCCGTGGTCGTCGAACAGGTCGACGAGCATGTCGCGTCGGGACTCGAAGGCCGCGCGCATCTCCTCGACGGACTCGTCGGTGTTGCGAAGGGCCTCGATGCCCGCGCGCTGGACGAAGTTCGTCGCACAGGAGACCGAGTGGCTGTGGAGCTTCCCCGCCTGCGACACCAGGTCGCCGGTCGCGTGCAGGTAGCCCAGCCGCCAGCCCGTCATCGAGTACGCCTTCGAGAAGCCGTTGATCGTGACCGTGCGGTCGGCCATGCCGTCGAGGCTCGCGAGGCTGGTCTGCTCGACGCCGTAGACGATCTCGTCGTATATCTCGTCGGCGATGACCGCGAAGTCGTGCTCGACCGCGAGGTCACGCACGCCCTCCAGTCCCTCGTCGGAGTAGACGGCGCCGGTCGGGTTCGACGGGGAGTTGACGATCAGGAGCTCGGTGTCGTCGGAGACCGTCTCCGCGAGGTCGTCGATGCCGTCCGCCAGCGAGAAGTCGTGCGGCGCCAGGTCGACGCGGGCGAGGTCGCCGCCCGCGAGCTTCACCATCGCCTCGTAGGACACCCACGCGGGGTCGAGGAGGACGACCTCGTCGCCGTCGTCCACGAGCGTCTGGACCGTCTCGTACAGCGCCTGCTTTGCGCCGGGCGTGACGATCACGTCGTCGGCGTCGGCGTCGATGTCGTCGGCGCGGAGCTTCTCGGCGATCGCCTCCTTCAGCTCCGGGACGCCGTTCGAGGAGGTGTAGCCCGTGTGGCCCGCGTCCATCGCGTCCTTGCCGGCCTCCACGACGTTCTCGGGTGTGGGGAAGTCGGGCGCGCCGACCGAGAGGTCGACCACGTCGTGGCCGGCCTCCTCAAGTTCGTTCGCGGCGTTGGAGATGGCCAGCGTCGCCGACGGCTCGACGCGGCCGACGCGCTCGCTGAACTCGTAGGAGAAGTCGCTCATGCGGCCACCTCCGCGGTGGGGAGTCCCTCAGCGAGATCCACGGCGGCGTCGGCGGCCTCGGCGCCCTTCTCGGCGCGCTCGCGCGCTTCCGCCCCCGACTGCCCCGGGCCGGACACGCCGAAGGTGACGGGCGTGTCGCGGTCGAGGCTCACGTCCGCGAGCTTCGTCGCGATCGCCTGCCCGATCACCTGGTCGTGGTCGGTGTCGCCGGACACGATGGTGCCGACGACGGCGACGGCGTCGATGTCGTCTCGGCGGGCGAGCCGGTCGGCAGCCAGCGGCGTATCGTAGGCGCCGGGCACGTCGACGGTCTCGGCGACGGCGGCGCCGCGCTCGGCGACCGCCTCGCGGGCGGACTCCTCCATGGCCTCGGCGATGGACGCGTAGTAGCGCGCGACCACCAGGCCGAGTGTCGTCTCGGTCATTGTGCGAGTCGACGGCGGGCCCGCGGAAATGCGTACCGCTCCGGGCGGATGTGTCCGGTCGGGCGCGTCCCGTGCGCCCGGCTCCGACGGTCCATTCCACAAGAGTTGTTACCGCCGGCGTGCGACCGCTGCGCAATGAGTGATCCCGCCGGCGGGGACGAGTCAGCCCCCGACGGGACCGACGGCGACGGCGACGCTCCCGCCGACGCGGTCGGTTCGGACGTCGACGTCGACGCCGAGGATCCGATCGAGGGCGACGACGCCGAGGGGTCCGTCGATGCGGACGCGGCAGTGTCAACCGGCGACGACGCCGACACCGCCAGTTCCGGCGTAGAATCGGGCGGAGTCGACGGCTCGCCGTCCGGGAACCTCGTCGACCGCCTCGGCGACCGCGTCGACGACCCCGTGAGGGCCGCGGTCCTCCTGATAGTCGTCGGATCGCTGCTGCTCCGGACGGTCCAGCTCGGGCAGCGCATCTTCCACTGGGACGAGGGGCGCGTCGGCTACTGGATCCTCCGGTTCGACGCCACCGGCGAGTTCTTCTACCGGCCGATCATCCACGGGCCGTTCCTCCCAGTCGTCAACAACGCGCTCTTCGACCTGATCGGTGCGTCCGACTTCGCCGCGCGCCTTCCGGTCGCCCTCGTCGGCGGGCTGCTCCCGTTGGTCGCGCTGCTGCTTCGCCACCGGCTCCGCGACCGCGAGGTGGTCGCGCTCGCGCTGGTGCTCTCGGTCGACCCGCTGCTCGTCTACTACGGCCGGTTCATGCGCGGCGACGTGCTCGTCGGCTCGTTCGCCGTCGCGGCGTTCGCGCTCGTCGTGTACGCGATCGACACGCGGCGGACGCTCCCGTTGTTCGGGTCGGCCGCCCTGCTCGCGCTGGGCTTCTCGGCCAAGGAGAACGCGCTCGTGTACGTCGCGTGCTTCCTCGGCGCCGGGTTCCTCCTGCTCGACCATCGCCTCGTCAGGACGGCCCGCCGGACCGGGTCGCCGCTGGACGCCCTCGTCGCCGAGGCGGTCGCGCTCGGGCAGTTCCTCGAAGGGTGGACCGCGGGGTCGCGAACCAGACGGTGGATCGAGCGTCGCGTCCGCCAGCGCGACCCGGACGCACACTGGGGCTGGGAGGCCGGCTTCCTCGGCCACCTCGCGGTCTGGGTTCCGCTCGGCGCCGTCGGCGTCGCCGCGACGTTCCTCGGCGTCGTCGCGTTCTTCTACGCGCCGCGGCCCGACCTGTGGCAGGCGCTCGGCGTCGCGTCGGCGTCCGCCGGGGCCGCCGGAGCCGACGCGGCGCCGACGCTCGGGACGGTGTTGTACGACGCGACGTGGGGCGCCGGCGAGAAGTTCTGGGGCACGTGGGCCTCCGGCAACCACTCCGGGCACCCGTACGTCCCGTATCTCTGGGACATCCTCGAGACGCTGGCGTACGGCTCCGGCGTGCTCGTCGTGCTCGCGCTCGTGGGCTTCCTCGCGGACGGCTACGGCGAGGCGCGGGGGACGCGCTCGCTCGTCGCGTACGCGACGTACTGGGGCGCGGCGTCGCTGGTCGGCTATCCCGTCGCGACGGACATCCAGGCGCCGTGGGCTGCGATCCACATCGTCCTCCCGCTGGCGATCCCCGCGGCCGTGGGCCTCGCCTCGGTGGCCGACTCGATGCGCGGCGCGTTCGCGAGCGACGACGCCGTCACGGCGGCGCTCGCGGGGCTGGTCGTGCTCGCGGCCGTCGGCGGCGTCGCCGCCCCGAACGCGGACTACTGGAACTCGGCGTCGGCCGAGGACAAGCAGGTGCTGCAGTGGGCCCAGCCGGAGAACGCCTACAAGGAGGCGCTGCAGGACGCCGTCGCGGTCGCCCGCGACAACGACGAGGGCGCCGACGTGCTGTTCGTCGGGACCGACACCGGACGGGGAACGCGGCTGTACGTCTCCGACGAGTCGAGCGTCGACCGGATGCCGCCCGGCGGGCCGAGCTGGCACTCCCGGCTCCCGACGCCGTGGTACCTCGAACTCCACGACGCGAACGTCACCTCGACGCCCCCGGAGGCCAGATACGACGGGCTCCCGCCGGCCGATGAGATGCCGCCGGTCGTCATCGCCAAGCCCAACGACGCCGAGGAGCTGGAGTCGCGACTCGACGGCTACGAGTCTCGGGACTACGCCTTCCGCCTGTGGACCGAACGGATCGTCGTGTTCATTGACGAGGCCGCGCTCGCGGACGCTCGGGAGTGAGCCGGACGGGGAACGCCCTCGAACTTCCGCCCGACCGGTCGACGATGTAGCCACGATTGTGCACAGTTTCCGTGCCGTGAAGCAAGATTTATTCGCGGACCTGCCGAATCGACGTCCGTGACACCGACCTGTCCCGGTCCGACGCTGGGCGTCGTCGGCGGGGGTCAACTCGGCCGCATGCTGGGGGAGGCCGCCTCGCCACTGGGCGTCGACGTGGTCGTGCTCGATCCGACGCCGGACTGTCCCGCCTCGCGCGTCGCCGAGCAGATCGAGGGCGCCTTCGACGATCCCGACGCCGTCCGCGAACTGGCCGAGCGGGCCGACGCGCTGACGCTGGAGATCGAACTCGCCGACCCCGACGTGCTGGAGGAGATCGGCGAGGAGTACGACGTGCCGGTTCACCCCTCGCCCGACGCGCTCCGGACGATCCGGGACAAGCTCGTCCAGAAGCGGGCGTTCGCCGACGCCGGGATCCCCGTCCCTGAGTTCGTCGCCGTCGACGACGCCGCGGATCTGGCGGACGCGGTCGAGCGCTTCGACGGCTGCATGCTCAAGGCCCGCACCGGCGGCTACGACGGCCGCGGCAACCTCCCCGTCGAGCCGGGCGACGACTACGAGGCGAAGCTGTCCGCGGTCGGCGCCGGCGACGACGGCGCGATGGCCGAGGAGCTGATCGACTTCGAGCGGGAGCTCTCGGTCGTGGCCGTCCGCGGCGACGACGAACGACGGGCGTTCCCCGTCGTCGAGAACGTCCACCGCGAGGAGATCCTCCGCGAGACCGTCGCCCCGGCCCGCTGCGCCGAGGGGGTCGCCGAGCGGGCCCGCGAGGTCGCGCTCGACACGCTGGAGACGCTCGACGGGCGCGGCGTGTTCGCGATGGAGCTGTTCGAGGAGCCCGACGGCACTGTCTCCGTCAACGAGGTCGCCCCCCGACCGCACAACTCCGGCCACTGGAGCATCGAGGGGGCGACGACCTCCCAGTTCGAACAGCACGTCCGCGCCGTCCTCGGCTGGCCGCTCGGGACCGCCGAGGCGCGCGCGCCGACGGTGATGGCGAACGTCCTCGGCGACGTGTCCGAACCGCGCCCGGCGTCCCTGTCGGGCGTCGGCGACGTGCTCGCCGCGCCGAACGCACACCTCCACTGGTACGGGAAGCGGGAGGCCCGCCCGCTGCGGAAGCTGGGCCATCTGACGCTCGTCGACGCCGATGGCGCCGCCGCGGCGGACGACGACACGGCCGATCGCGACGACCTGCTCGCCCGCGCCCGCGACCTCCGCGACGGGCTGACCTTCGAGTGACCGCCCACGGACCCGACCCACCATGACAACCGTTCAGGACCTCATCGACCGACTCGAATCGGAGGCGAACAGCGACGCCGAGCCGGACTCCACGCCCGACGTGGGCGTGATCATGGGATCGGACTCGGATCTGGACACCATGCAGGGCGCGTTCGACGCGCTCGAGGAGTTGGGGTTCGACGAACAGACCGACTTCCACGACCCGCCCGCGGCGCGGTTCACCTACGAGGCGTACGTCGTCTCCGCACACCGGACCCCGGAACTCATGTACGCGTACGGCGAGACCGCCGCCGACCGCGGCCTCGACGTGATCGTCGCGGGGGCGGGTGGAAAGTCGGCGGACCTGCCGAACATGACCGCGAGCCTCGCGTACCCGATCCCGGTGATCGGCGTGCCCGTGCAGGAGAAGTCCGTCGACTCGGTGATCGGGATGCCCACGGGCGCGCCAATCGTCGCCGTCGACGCCGGCAAGTCGTTCAACGCCGCGTTATCGGCCGCGCAGATCCTCGCCCGGGAACACGACGAGGTCGAGGAGCGGCTGGTCGAGTACCACGAGGACCTCGTGGCGGACGTCGCTGACGTATCGGCGGATCTCCACGATCTCGGGGTCGAGGGGTTCCGTGAGTCCCGCGGGCGCGAGCGGTAATCCCGGAGCGGACGACTCGCGACCTCCGCGCGGGGACAGGACCTCCCCCTCGGCGCGACCGGGCGCGTGTCGCCTCGAACCCGGCGGTACACGCGTGCACGCGTAAGTGAAGCACTTATCTGTGGGGGCGCCAAACCGGCGTACGATACGGAGAACCCGGTATGAATGCATGGATAGCGATCGGCGCGTTGGCGGTGATGGGCGTGGGCATCCCCCTCGGGATGATGGCGGTGTCCGCACTCCTCCGCCCGAGCGTGCCAGAACAGGGCAAGAGCGCCACCTACGAGTCCGGTGAGATCCCGACGGGGTCGGCGACGGGCATCCAGTTCAACATCCAGTACTACATGGTTGCGCTGCTGTTCGTCGTGTTCGACATCGAGACCGTTCTGATCTTCCCGTGGGCCGTCATCTACGGGCCCGCGCTGGAGGCGGGCGCCGGGCTGACGACGGTACTGCTCCCGATGCTCGTCTTCATCGGGGTACTGGTCGTCGGACTCGTGTGGGCGTGGCGACAGGGCGCCGTGAAGTGGGTCTCCAGCCCGCGTGCGGCGAGACAGAAGACGGAGCGTTCCTGATATGAGTAGCGACAACAGACCGTTCGTCACGGACGACAGCCAGGTACTGACCGACACCCGGGACGCCCGGATGACGGGCGAGGACAACCGCTTCAACTCGAAGCTTCGGGAGGCGTTCGGCTCCTCGCCGTTCATCCTCACCAAGTTCGACAAGTTCATGAACTGGGTGCGGGGCTCCTCGATGTTCATGCTGCAGTTCGGGATCGCCTGCTGTAGCATCGAGATGATGCACACCTACGCGGTCAAACACGACCTCGACCGCTTCGGCGCCGGCGTGCCGCGCGCGTCGCCGCGACAGGCCGACGTGATCATCGTCCCCGGGACGATCGTCTCGAAGTTCGCGCCGCGGATGAAGCGCGTCTACGACCAGATGCCCGAGCCCAAGTTCGTCATCGGTATGGGTTCGTGCACGATCTCCGGCGGTCCGTTCCAGGAGGGCTACAACGTGATCAAGGGCGCCGAGGAGGTCATCCCGGTCGACATCCACGTGCCCGGCTGTCCGCCGCGCCCCGAGGCGCTGGTGTACGGCGTCGCGAAGCTCCAGGAGCGCATCGCCAACGGCGAGTCGTCGCCGGTGACGGTGAAGCCCTACGAGCTCGAGCAGTTCGGCGACCTCGACCGCGACGAGATCGTCGACCAGCTCGCTCGGGAGATCGACGAGGAGGACCTCGTCATGCGGTACAACTGGGCGGACTCCCCCTGACTATGAGTCTGGAAGAACCCGAGCCGGACGCGCCGGCACCGGTCGAGGAACAGTCCCCCGACGAGCTCGCGGAACTGCTGGGCGACCAGGTGATCGGTCGCGAGGAGCACCTGAACGCGCCCGGCTACGTGATCCGTCCGGACGCGGTGCAGGACGTCCTCTCGACGCTGAAGAACGAGGCGGGGTACGACCACCTCTCGTGTGTCACCGCCCAGGAGTACGAGGACCGCTACGAGTCCATCTACCACCTGAAGAAGTTCGACGACCCGACCCAGGAGGTCAGCGTCGTCGTCCCGGCCGACCGGGAGAACCCGGTCAGCGAGTCGGCCGAGCCCGTGTTCCGGACGGCCGACTGGCACGAGCGCGAGGCGTACGACCTCGTCGGGATCGACTACGACGACCACCCCGACCTCCGCCGCATCCTTCTGCCGGAGTCGTGGCAGGGGCACCCCCTCGCGAAGGACTACGACCAGGACCGTCCGCAGGTCGTCCCCTTGCGTGAGAACGCGAACCCGCTGCAGGAGGACCACCGCGGGGAGGACGACACGGACACGATGTTCCTCAACATCGGTCCCCACCACCCGGCGACCCACGGCGTCCTCCACCTGAAGACGACGCTGGACGGCGAGCAGGTCGCCGACGTGGAGAGCGACATCGGCTACCTCCACCGCTGCGAGGAGCAGATCTGCCAGAACGGCACGTACCGTCACCAGATCATGCCGTACCCCGACCGCTGGGACTACATCTCGGCGGGCCTGCTCAACGAGTGGGCCTACGCCCGCGCGGCCGAGGACATGGCCGACATCGAGGTGCCCGAGTACGCGCAGGTCATCCGGACGATGGGCGCGGAGCTGTGCCGGATCGCCGCGCACATGCTCGCGGTCGGCACGTTCGCGCTTGACGTGTACGGCGACTTCACGGCCATCTTCATGTACGCGATCCGGGACCGCGAGAAGGTCCAGAACATCCTCGAGGACCTGACGGGCCAGCGGCTCATGTTCAACTACTTCCGCCTCGGCGGGGTCGTCTGGGACCTGCCCGAGCCCCGCGAGGAGTTCTTCGAGAAGACCCGCGACTTCCTCGAGGACCTCCCGGAGGCGCTGGAGGAGTACCACGACCTCATCTCCGGCAACGAGATCCTCCAGATGCGCACCATCGACACGGGCGTGCTGCCGCCGGAGGTCGCCAAGAGCTACGGCGCCACCGGGCCCGTCGCCCGCGGGTCGGGCATCGACTACGACCTGCGCCGCGACGACCCGTACGGCTACTACGACGAGCTCGACTGGGACGTCGTCACCGAGGACGGCTGCGACAACTACAGCCGCCTCCTCGTGCGCCTGCGTGAGGTCGAGGAGTCCGCGAAGATCATCGAGCAGTGCATCGACCTGCTGGAGGACTGGCCCGAGGAGGACCGCACCATCCAGGCCAACGTCCCGCGGACGCTGAAGCCGGACGACGACACCGAGATCTACCGCGCGGTCGAGGGCGCCAAGGGCGAGCTCGGGATCTACATGCGGTCGGACGGCACGGACAAGCCGGCGCGGTTCAAGATCCGGTCGCCGTGCTTCTCGAACCTCCAGACCCTGCCCGAGATGGCCGAGGGCGAGTACGTGCCCGACCTCGTCGCCGCGCTCGGTAGCCTGGACATCGTCCTCGGCGAGGTGGACAGATGACCGGGGCGGTCCCGCTCCAACAGGGGATGCTCCCCGACACGATCGCGAACCTGCTGGGACTGAACGCCTACGGGGTCGCCGGCGAGATCGTCGCCGCGCTGCTCGGCGCGTTCCTCATCGCCAACTTCCTGCTCATCAACACGGCCTTCGCGGGTCCCTGGGCGAAACGGAAGATCACGGCGGCGTTCACCGACCGCATCGCGGTCAACCGGATCGGCCCGTTCGGCCTGTTCGTCATCGTCGCCGACGCGGTCCGGCTCCTCTCGAAGGAGCTGATCGTCCCCGATGGCGCCGACCGCCCCGCGTGGGACCTCGGACCGCTCCTCATCCCGTTCTCGGCACTGCTCGGCTTCGCGGTCATCCCGATGGGCAGCGGCCTGCAGTTGGCCGACCCCGAGACGGGGCTGGCGTTCGCGTTCGCCGCCTCCTCGATCGCGTCCCTCGGGCTGATCATGATGGGCTACGCGTCGAACAACAAGTACAGCCTGCTCGGCGGCCTGCGCGCCGTCGCGTCCAACATCGCCTACGAGATCCCACTCATCGTCACCGGCGTCTCCGTCGTGCTGTTCACGGGGACGCTCCAGATGAGCGCGATCGTCGAGGCCCAGCAGGCGGCGTTCATCTCGGTCGCCGGCGTCACGATCCCGCAGTGGTTCGCGTTCGTGAACCCGTTCGCGTTCGTGCTGTTCGTGGTGGCGAACGTCGCGGAGGTGGGCCGGAACCCGTTCGACATCCCCGAGGCGCCCACCGAGATCGTCGCCGGGTACCAGACGGAGTACTCCTCCGTCTACTTCGTGCTCATCTACCTGGGCGAGTTCATCCACATCTTCCTGGGCGGCGCCATCGCGGCGACGCTGTTCCTCGGCGGCCCGGCCGGGCCCGGTCCGGCGGCGCTGGGGATCGTGTGGTTCACCGCGAAGATCTGGGCGTTCTTCCTGTTCACCCAGTGGCTGCGCTCGGCGGTCCCGCGGCTTCGCGTCGACCAGTTCATCGAGATCGGCTGGAAGGGCATGCTCGTGCTCGCGTTTGCGAACCTCGTCCTCACCGCGGTCATCGTGGGGGTGCTCGCGTAACAATGATCGGAATCCTGAAAGGAATGGCGACGACGATGAAGCACGCGCTGGACGGCAAGACGTTCACGGTCGAGTACCCGGACGTCGCGCCCGAGGTGAGCCCGCGGTTCCGCGGGGTCCACAAGTTCTCCCAGGAGCGGTGCATCTGGTGCCGCCAGTGTGAGAACGTCTGTCCGAACGACACGATCCAGATCGTGCAGGACGACCAGCGCAACGGCGAACAGTACAACCTCCACATCGGCCAGTGCATCTACTGTCGGCTGTGTGAGGAGGTTTGTCCGGTGGACGCGATCCTGCTGACGCAGAACTTCGAGTTCACCGCCGACACGAAGGACGACTTCGTCTACAACAAGGAACAGCTGAAGAACGTCCCCTGGTACAAGGGTATCGACCCGCTCAACTCGCGCAACCCCGACCGCGACGCGTGGGTCGGCGAGGGCGACGGCGAGATCGACTACCAGTAACCCTTCGGCTGCGTCCGTAGTTCCGGCGTCCGCGCCGGGTTCTCCTTCGTCCCGCTGCCTCGGAGAGCAGCGGATCGACCAGATCGTGAGGCCCGATCCGGCGACCCTCCTCGCCGATCCGTCGCTCCCGCGATATCATATAAAAGCGATCCGGCCGAGAGCCCCGAAACTCACACACGCGCACCCACACACGCGCAAACGTTCTCGAAACCTTCAAACGGACTCCGGAGGGACTGTCCCGTAATGGTTGTAGAGACTATCGCGTTCGCGCTGTTCGCCCTCGTCACCGTGGGGAGCAGTTTGGGCGTGGTCCTCGTCGAGGACGTGTGGCACTCCGCACTCCTCCTCGGGGCCGCGCTCCTCAGCGTCGCGGTGCATTACGTGATGTTGCAGGCGGAGCTGCTGGCCGCCATGCAGATCCTCGTCTACGTGGGCGGGGTCCTGATCCTCATCACGTTCGCCGTGATGCTGGTGCGCAGGGAAGCTGAACCGCAGGGAGCGGAGGTGATCGACGCGTGAGCGACGCCGGGTCGCGACCGCGGCTGAAGCTCGGGGGGCACCTGCTGCCCGGGCTGGCGGCGGTCGCGCTGTTCGCCGTCCTCGCGATCGTGTTCCTGCAGGCGTCCTTCGGGGAGCCCGCCGGGTTCCCCGAGGGCGCGTCGATCACCGCGAGCATCGGGTACGCGATGTTCAACGTCGACACGGGGATCCTCTCCGAGACGGTCGTCTCGGGCGAGGGCTTCGTCGTGGCGTTCATCCTCATCGCGATCGTGCTCGACGTCGCGATCGACGGGGCGGTCTTCCTCGCGAAACGTGAGGAGGACGGCAGGATCGGCGGCGTGCTCGCGGACGGCGGGCGGGAGATCCGCGACGCGCTCCGCGGGGGTGACGACTGATGGTGCCGCCGCAGTACTACCTGCTCCTGGCGGCCGCCGTGTTCTGCATCGGCGTGTTCGGGCTGCTGACGCGTCGGAACGCGCTGCTGTTCCTGATGTCGGTCGAGCTGATGCTCAACGCGGCCAACATCAACCTCGTCGCGTTCTCCTACTACTGGGGGAACGTGACGGGCCAGACGTTCGGGCTGTTCACGATGGCGCTGGCGGCCGCGGAGGTCGCCATCGGCATCGGGATCATCCTCGTGCTGTACCGCAACTTCCACGAGATCGACGTGACCGAGGCGACGACGATGAGGTGGTAACATATGGCAGGAATCTTCGACTTCGGGCCGGCCATCGTACTGCTCCCGTTCCTCTCGTTCCTGATCGCTGTCGGGACCGCCCTCTCGGGGCGTGACCTGCTGCCGAAGGGCGGCGCCATCCCCGGGATCGCGGCGACCGCCGGGTCGCTGGTGTTGTCGGTCGCGATGGCCGCCGCCGTGGCGGGGGGCGAGGTGTACGACGAAACGATCTACACGTGGGCCGTCGGCGCCGTCCCGGGGTCGGACGGGCTCGAACTCACTTTCGGCCTGCTCATCGACCCCCTGTCGTCGATGATGCTCGTCATCGTGACGCTGGTCGCGCTGTTGGTCCACGTCTTCTCGCTGGGGTACATGAACGACGACGGGGAGACCGGGCTCCCGCGGTACTACGCCGGGCTCGGGCTGTTCACGGCGTCCATGCTCGGGTTCGTCGTCGCCGACAACCTGCTCATGGCGTTCATGTTCTTCGAGCTGGTGGGGCTGTGCTCGTACCTCCTCATCGGCTTCCACTTCCGCGAGCCCGGGCCGCCGTCGGCCGCGAAGAAGGCGTTCCTGGTCACCCGCTTCGGCGACTACTTCTTCCTGATCGGCGTCGTCGCCGTCTTCGCGACGTTCGGCACCGCACAGTTCGTCGGCACGGAGGCCGCGCCCGGCTTCCCGGTGCTGGCCGAACAGGCGCTGGCCGGTGAGTTCACGGCGAACACGTTCCTTGGGCTCGGTACCGAGGCGTGGTTCACCGTCGTCGGCCTGCTCGTGCTCGGCGGCGTGATCGGCAAGTCCGCGCAGTTCCCGCTGCACACGTGGCTCCCCGACGCGATGGAGGGGCCGACGCCCGTCTCCGCGCTCATCCACGCGGCGACGATGGTCGCGGCGGGCGTGTACCTCGTCGCGCGGATGTACGGCTTCTACGCCGTCTCGCCGACGGCGCTGGGCGTCATCGCCCTCGTCGGCGGCTTCACCGCGCTGTTCGCCGGCACGATGGGCGTCGTGAAGCGCGAGCTCAAGCAGGTGCTCGCGTACTCCACCATCTCGCAGTACGGCTACATGATGCTCGCGCTCGGCGCGGGCGGCTACGTGGCCGCGACCTTCCACCTGCTCACCCACGCGTTCTTCAAGGCGCTGCTGTTCCTCGGCGCCGGATCGGTCATCCTCGCGATGCACCACAACGAGAACATGTGGGACATGGGCGGATTGAAGGACAAGATGCCCGTCACCTACTACTCGTTCCTCGCCGGGTCGCTGGCGCTGGCGGGAATCTTCCCGTTCGCCGGCTTCTGGTCGAAGGACGAGATCCTCTTCGAGACCCTCATCCACGGACTGGACGGCCAGCCGCTCCTGCTGGTCGGGTACGTCTTCGGCCTGCTTGCGGTGCCGGTCACCGCGTTCTACACCTTCCGGATGGTGTTCCTCACGTTCCACGGCGACGCCCGCACCGAGCAGGCGGAGTCGCCGGAGTCGGTACGCTGGAACGTGAAGGGGCCGCTGGTGGTGCTGGGCACCCTCGCGACGGTCGCGGGCGCGGTCAACCTCGCGCCGGTCCGCGTCCTCACGGGCGCGCACGTGGACTTCCTCCACGCATGGCTCGACGGCGGCTTCTCGGACCTGACGGTCCACCACTACGCGGAGATCGACCCGTACTCCTCGGCGTACATCGGCGGCGAGCTGACGACGGTCCTGCTGGGCGCGGCGGTGTCGCTCGGGCTGGCGTTGCTGGGTCTGGGACTCGCCTACCGCCTGTACGCGGTGCCCGAGCCCGTGGAGCACACGGACAAGCTCGGCTCCGCGAAGGACCTGCTGTACGACAACTACTACCAGGACGAGTATCAGGTGTACCTCGCGAACCGGGTCGTCCTCCCCGTCGCCCGCGCCGCGGACACCTTCGATCAGGGCGTCGTCGACGGCGCCGTCAACGCCGTCTCCAGCGTGAGCCTGTTCTCCGGCTCGCGGATCCGACGTATCCAGACCGGCGTCGTGAGTAACTACGCCGCGCTGGTGACGCTGGGACTGACGGCACTGCTTGTCGTCTTCGGGGTTCTCGGGGGGTGGTTACTGTGATAATCGAGGCACTCATCGGAATCACGTTCCTCGCCGCGCTGGTCGTCATGCTGGCGCCCGACGAGTACGCAGGGAAGCTCGCGTTCGCGCTGAGCCTCCTGCCGGTCGTCGGGAGCCTGTACATGTGGGCCGGCTTCGACGCCGGCGGGAACGCGCTCATGGCCGGGAGCATCGCCTACCAGACGCAACTCGACTGGCTGACGGTCGCCGGCTACGACCTCCAGTGGTTCGTCGGCGTCGACGGCATCAGCCTCCCGCTGGTCGTCCTCTCGACGGTGCTGTCCTCGCTGGCGATCGTGTCGGCGTGGACGCCCATCGACACCCGGCAGTCGCAGTTCTACGGCCTCATGCTGTTCATGGAGGCGAACCTGCTGGGCGTGTTCACCGCGCTCGACTTCTTCCTGTGGTTCGTCTTCTGGGAGGCCGTGCTGGTCCCGATGTACTTCCTCATCGGCGTGTGGGGCGGCCCGCGCCGGAAGTACGCCGCGATCAAGTTCTTCGTGTACACGAACATCGCCAGCCTCGTCATGTTCATCGGGTTCATGGCGCTGGTGTTCAACCTCCCCGTCGGATCCTTCGGGCTGCCGGAGATCACGCAGTCCCTGCAGGCCGGGGAGTTGAGTAGCTTCGTCGGGCTCGATCCGGCGACGCTGAAGCTGGCCGCCTTCGCGGCCATGTTCGCGGGCTTCGCGGTGAAGGTGCCCGTCGTCCCGGTCCACACGTGGCTGCCGGACGCCCACGTCGAGGCGCCGACGCCGGTGTCGGTGATGCTTGCGGGCGTCCTCCTGAAGATGGGGACGTACGCGCTGTTGCGGTTCAACTTCACGATGCTGCCGGACGTGGCGACGCGCCCGCTGGTGGCGACGGTCATCGCGGCGATCGCCGTGATATCGGTCATCTACGGCGCGATGCTCGCGCTCGCCCAGCAGGACCTCAAGCGGATCGTCGCGTACTCCTCCGTCTCGTCGATGGGGTACGTCATCCTCGGGCTCATCGCGTACACGGGGCTGGGGATCGGCGGCGCGACGTTCCAGATGGTCGCCCACGGCCTCATCTCCGGGCTGATGTTCATGGCGGTCGGCGTCATCTACAACGTCACCCACACGCGCATGGTCGGCGACATGTCCGGGATGGCCGATAGGATGCCCATCACTGTGGGCATCCTCGTCGCCGGGGCGTTCGGCTACATGGGCCTCCCGCTCATGGCGGGCTTCGCCGCGGAGTACTTCATCTTCCAGGGGGCGTTCGCCTCCACGGTGATCCCGTCGGCGCCGCTGTTCACGGCGGCGTCGATGTTCGGCATCGTCATCGTGGCGGGGTACCTCCTGTTCGCGATGCAGCGCACGCTGTTCGGGGAGTTCTCCCTCGAGACCGACTACGAGGTGCGCCGCGCGCACTTCCACGACGTGGCGCCGCTCGCGGTGCTGCTGCTTTGCACCATCGCGCTCGGCGTCGCGCCGAACATCTTCTTCGAGATGATCACTGACGCGATCGAGCCGGTCGTCGCGGTCGTCGGGGGTGGTGCCTGATGGAGCCACTGCTCATGCAGGCGGACCAGCTCCCGCAGTGGACCGCGCTCGCGCCGGCCCTGGCGCTCGGACTGACCGGACTGCTGCTCATCCTGATCGACAGCGTCGACCCCGACAGCTCCCGGCCGGCGCTTCTGGCCGGCATCGCGACCGTCGGGTCGCTGGCGTCGCTCGGGCTGGCCGGGTGGTTCCTCTCGGCAGGGACCGGGCAGGCCGGTACCGGCGGCGGCATCTCGCTGTTCGGCGACGCGCTCGTCGTCGACGGCATGGCGCTGTTCTTCCAGGCGCTGTTCGCCTCCGTCACGGCGCTCGTCGTGGTCGCGAGCTACGACTACCTTCACGACCACCCGCACCGTGCGGAGTTCTACTCGCTGGTGCTGTTCGCGGCGACCGGGATGGCGCTGATGGCGGCGGCCAACTCCCTGGCCGTGGCGTTCATCGCGCTCGAGCTCGCCTCGCTGCCGTCGTACGCGCTGGTGGCGTTCCTCAAGCGCGACGCCGGCAGCGTCGAGGCGGGCCTGAAGTACTTCCTCATCGGCGCGCTGTCGTCGTCGGTGTTCGCGTTCGGCATCTCGCTCGTGTACGCCGCGACGGGGAGCCTCCTGCTGCCCGACGTGTACGCCGCGCTCTCGGGCGGCGTCGAGGGGCTCACCGGCGTCGCGGCCGTCGGCATCCTGATGGTCGCCGGCGGCTTCGCGTTCAAGACCGCCTCCGTCCCGTTCCACTTCTGGGCGCCGGAGGCGTACGAGGGCGCGCCCGCACCCGTGTCGGCGTTCCTCTCGTCGGCCTCGAAGGCGGCCGGCTTCGCGCTCGCGTTCCGCGTGTTCGTCGTCGGCTTCCCGCTGGACGCCGGCATCGACTGGGTGCTCCTGTTTCAGGTGCTCGCGGTCGTCACGATGACGCTCGGCAACTTCGCCGCCGCGACCCAGGAGGAGGTCAAGCGGATGCTCGCGTACTCCTCGATCGGCCACGCGGGCTACGCGCTCATCGGTCTGGCTGCCTTCAGCGGCGGCGCCGGCGGCGACGTGCTGGGCGCGTCGATGGCGCACCTCCTCGTGTACGGCTTCATGAACACCGGCGCGTTCCTGTTCGTCGCGCTCGCGGAGCACTGGGGCGTCGGCCGCACCTTCGACGACTACGCCGGGCTGGCGAGCCGGGCGCCCATGGCGTCGGTCGCCATGTCCGTGTTCATGTTCTCGCTGGCGGGGCTGCCCCCGTTCGGCGGGTTCTTCTCGAAGTACTTCCTGTTCATGGGCGCGATCGACGCCGGCTTCTGGTGGCTCGCGGCCGTCGGGGCGATCAACAGCGCGCTGTCGCTGTTCTACTACAGCCGCGTCGTGAAGGCGCTGTGGCTCAACGACGCCGTCGGCGAGTTCGAGCTCGGCTCGACGCCGACCGCGCTGTACGCCGCCATCGTCTTCGCGGCCGTGGCGACGGTGCTGCTGTTGCCCGGCTTCGCGCCGGTCATCGAGACGGCCCAGTCGGTCGCGACGACGATCGTCCCGTAACCGGCGGGACGACCCGATCCCGTTCGGCCCCGTCCGCTTCCGTTTCCAACGTTCCGTAGCGCCGCGGTCGCTCGCGTCCCGCGGCAACGAGCGTGTCCGCCGATGCCGGGAGTCGGAGGACGGCAGGGTTTTGCCGGTCCGGACCGAGTGTCCACCGTAATGCGTCGGCTGGTGCTCGGTTGCGGGACCGTCGGCAACGACATCGTCGAGTCCTTGACCGACAGGACCGGCGACCTCCACGTGATCACCGACGACAGCGGGCGGGTCTCGGCGCTGCGCGACGAACACGTCGCCGCGCTCGAGGCCGACCCTCGCGACCCCGACAACTACCCGGACCACGCCGACCTCGTCGTCGTCGCGGGCGCGTCGGCGACGGCGAACCTCACGGCGGCCGAGCGCGCCGGGGAGCGGTTCCCCGAGGCGGTCGTCATCGCGTACGCCGGCGACGACGCGACGGAGGCGGATCTCAGGGCGCTGCGGGAGCTGGCCGACCGCGTCATCGACCCGATCGGGGTCGTCGCCGACCGCGTGCTCGAGGTGTCGACGGGCGCGACGGCCGACCGGCTCCGCGGGCTGGCTCGCACGCTTCGCTCGGTCGACGGCACGCTCGCCGTCGTCGCCCACGACAACCCCGACCCCGACGCCATCGCCTCGGCGCTCGCGCTGGTTCGGATCGCGCAGTTCGCTGGAATCGACGCCGAGGCGTGCTACTACGGCGACATCTCCCACCAGGAGAACCGCGCGCTGGTCAACCTCCTCGACATCGACATGCGCCAGCTCGACCCCGAGGTCGACCCCCGCGAGGAGTTCGCGGCGTTCGCGCTCGTCGACCACTCGCGGCCGGGCGTCAACGACTCGCTCCCGATGGACATCGAGCCCGTCGTCGTCGTCGACCACCACCCGCCGCGGGAGGCGATCGACGCCACGTTCGTCGACCTGCGGGACGATGTCGGCGCCACGTCCACGCTCATGGTCGAGTACCTCGACCAGTTCGGAGTGACCCCGACGACGCGGGTCGCCACCGCGCTGCTGTACGGGATCCGGATCGACACGAGGGACTTCACCCGCGAGGTGAGCGAGGCGGACTTCGACGCCGCGGCGTCGCTTCTGTCGCACGTGGACCCGGAGATCCTCGACCGGGTGGAGTCGCCGAGCCTCACGCCCGAGGTGTTGAACGTGCTCGCGCGTGCCATCGAGGCGCGCGACCGTCGCGGGTCGGTCGTCGCGTCCTGTGTCGGGGAGATAGCCGACCGCGACGCGCTCGCGCAGGCGGCCGAACGCCTGCTCGACATCGAGGGCGTACACACGACCTTGGTGTACGGCTACCGCGACGGCGTCGTCTACGCCTCGGGACGGACCCGCGGCACGGACCTGGACCTGGGTGAGGCGCTGCGCGACGCCCTCGATCAGATGGGATCGGCGGGCGGCCACGCCGACATGGCGGGCGCGCAGGTTCCCCTCGGCATCCTCGCGGACGTGGGCGACGACTCGACGGAGTCGCTCACCGAGATCGTCCACGACACGATCGCCGGCCGGTTCTTCGAGGCGCTCGAGGACGCGCCGGAGACGCCCCACCGTGTCACCGACCGGCTCCTCGCCTTCCCCGACGAGGACTGATCGGCCGGGGCCGACCGCCGAGGGTCGACCCTGACACCGGGGCGGGTCGACCGGGGGACCGGACATCGGGGACGAGTCGAGGGGACGCGTATCGCCCGAGAGGAACGCTTACCCCGGGGGCGGTCGAACCGCACCACGAACACATGAGCGACGGCCCGAACGAGGTGCCGTCCCCGACGGTCGGGGAGTACATGACCAGGGACGTGGCGACGGTGTCGCCCGACAACACCGTCGACGAGGCCATCGAGCGGATCCTCGACAGCGACCACAACGGGTTCCCCGTCACCGACGGGCGGACCGTGGTCGGATTCATCTCCGCGCGCGACCTGCTGTCGGCCGACGACGGCGCGCCGCTTTTCACCGTGATGAGCGACGACATCATCGTCGCCCACCCGGAGATGGACGTCAACGACGCCGCCCGGGTCATCCTCCGCTCCGGCATTCAGAAGCTCCCGGTCGTCGACGACGCGGGCAACCTCGTCGGCATCATCTCCAACACCGACGTGATCCGCTCGCAGATCGAGCGTGCGACCCCCGAGAAGGTGGGGAAGCTGATGCGAACCCTCGAGGAGATCCACGGCGTCACCGCCAGCGAGGACCGGCGGGAGGTCGAACTCGCCGACCTCCTGCCGACACAGGCCCGGGTGTACGCCGACGAGCTCGAGGGACGGCGCTACGAGTTGGAGCGCGGCCTCGCCGAACCGCTGGTCGTCATCGACAACCCGAGCGCGAGCGGCGAGGTGGAGGACGACGGCAGGCTCGTGCTCGCGGACGGTCACCACCGCGTGATGGCGGCCCACCGGCTCGGGATCGAGGAGATGGACGCGTACGTCATCGCCATCGCGGACCACGTCGAACTCGGCATGGAGAAGACGGCGCGCAAGGAGGGTCTCCAGTCGATCACCGACATCGACGTGGTCGACTACGCGCGTCACCCGTTGGTCGAGACGACGAAGCGGTTCCAGGGCGACGAGGCCTGAGCGCCGCCGGGTCGGCCGCGGTCGCGTCTCACTCCTCGGGGAGGTCGAACGTGCGCTTCCACTCCGTCACCACCTCCTCCGCGTGCTCGCGGTCGCCGACTCGCTCGCGCCGGTACTCGCGTCCGTCCGGCGCCTGTTCGAGGCGATCCAGCCGAACGACGTAGCTGCCGTCGGGGTGTTCGCGTACGCGAAGCGTCGCGTAGCCGTCCGCGCGCTCCCACTCGTCGTACCGCTCGGCCGTCTCGACCTCGCTCCAGGGCATGGTCCCCCTTCGTGCTCATCCGTCCTCAACGCGACGGTCGCCGCCGGCTCACCGCGGGGACGCTCCGAGCGGTCGACCGTACCGCCGTCGACGGCTGTCGCGTCGTCGACGCTCGCCAGCGTGTCCTCGGTTCAGAGAACGGCTTGCCGTCGGCGACGGCGTTCGAATCGAACCCGCCGGGCGATCGGCCCGGTCGACAGCCCGCACTCGGGACAGATCGGGTAGCCGAGGCGATCGTAGTCGATCCACGTCGACGGTGCGCAGGTCCCGCAGCCGCCGCACTCGAACGTCGCGGTCGCAACGCGTGACATGTCCATGTCGTCACGGTAGTTACCAGTTAGTTGTGGAGTGACTAACCGTGGCCTGACGGGCTGGAACCGTCGATCCGCCGTGGCATCGGGAGGGCGACTCGCCGGTCCGACCGGACACCGTTCGTCGGTGACCTCGGCGTCACTCGTGACCGGACACCCGGACCGGCTCGTACGGCTCCTCCAGGTACTCCATATCGGAGTCGGACAGCGAGATGTCGAGCGCCTCGACGGCGTCCTCGAGATGTTCGACGCTCGTCGTCCCGACGATCGGCGCGTCGACGGCGTCCTGCTCGAACAGCCACGCGAGGGCGATCTGGGCCATCTTCACGCCCCTGTCCTCGGCCAGTTCCTCGACGCGAGCGTTGATCTCCTCGCCGCCGCCCTCCAGGTACGGGTGCCGGCGGGCGTGTTCCTCGCTCTCGCCGCGGGCCGTCGCGTCGAGTTCGTCCACCGGACGGGCGAGCCATCCGCGCGCCAGCGGCGACCAGGGGATCACGCCCACGTCCTCCCGGTCGCACAGCGGGAGCATCTCGCGCTCCTCCTCGCGGTACAGGAGGTTGTAGTGGTTCTGCATCGTCGCGTACCGCTCCAGGCCGAGGCGGTCGGCGGTATGGAGCGCGTCCGCGAACTGGTGGGCCCACATCGAGGAGGCGCCGACGTAGCGCGCCTTCCGATCGCGGACGGCCTCGTCGAGCGCTCGAACCGTCTGCTCGATCGGCGTGTCGTAGTCGTATCGGTGTGTCTGGTACAGGTCGACGGTGTCCATCCCGAGCCTGTCGAGGGAGTTGTCGAGCTCCTGCTGGATGGCCTTCCGGGAGAGTCCCCCGGAGTTGGGGTCGTCCTCGCGCATTTGGAAGTAGCCCTTCGTCGCGACGACGAACTCGTCGCGGTCGTACTCCGCGAGCGCGTCGCCCAGCACCCGCTCGGACTCGCCGTCTGAGTACATGTTGGCGGTGTCGAAGAAGTTCACTCCCAACTCGATCGCGCGCTCGACGAGTTCGGTGCCCGCCTCCTCGTCGAGCACCCAGTCGCGCCAGTCGGGGTCGCCGAAGCTCATGCAGCCGAGACAGATCCGCGAGACGGTCATTCCCGTGTCACCCAGTGTGGTGTACTCCATGGGCGAGCGTCGTCGGGAGGCGACAAAAACCCGGGTGACGGCGTCGGTCACGTCCCGCGGATCCGCCGACCGAACGCCGGTCCCGGACACGTGCGAACGGGACCCAAACGATTATTTCATACACCGTTCACGCTCCGCGTATGCCGGTCGACTACGACACCGCCGTCGCCGACTTCGAGTGGGACATCCCCGACGACTACACCCTCCCGTCGGTGATCGAGGGGCACGCGGAGGCGTTCGGCGACCGCGTCGCCGTGACGTTCCTCGACGACGGGGGAACCCGAGCCGAGCGGACGTACTCGGACATCCACGGTGACATGAACCGGTTCGCCAACGCCCTCGAGGAGCTGGGCGTCGGCGAGGGCGACCGCGTGATGCACCTGCTCCCGCGGCATCCGGACGTGTTCGCCGTCCAGTTGGGCGTGCTCAAGCGGGGCGCGCTGGTCGTCCCCTGCTCGGAGATGCTCAAGCCGAAGGACCTGCAGTTCCGCGCGAACGACTGCGAGGCGACGACCGTCGTCGCCCACGAGTCGCTCGTGGACATGGTCGAGCCGATCGTCGACGAGACGCCGATCGACACCCTGATCGCGGTCGACGGGTCGGGGACGGACGGCTGGCACTCGTTCGACGACCTGCTCGACGGGCGCGGGACCGAACACGACGGTCCCGAGGTCGGCGCGCAGGACCCGATGAGCATCAACTACACGTCGGGTACCACCGGACAGCCGAAGCCCGTCCTCCACAGGCACCGCTGGATGCGGGCGTTCGAGCTGGTGAACGCGCCGTACTGGTGGGGCGTCACCGCGGAGGGAACCGACGCGCCGGGGGTGGCCGACGACGACATCGACCTCGACGAGGAGCTCCTGTGGGCGACGACCGGAACCGGCTGGGCGAAGTGGTTCTGGTCGCCGGTCGGCGTCGGGATCACCACCGGCGCGCGCCAGCTCCTGTACGAGGGCGAGTTCGACGCCGACGAGTTCCTCTCGGTGATGGAGGAGGAGGGCGTCACCCGACTGTGCGCCGTCCCGACGCAGTACCGGATGTTCACCCAGACGGACCTGAGTCAGTACGACCTCCCCCTGAAGGAGGCGCTGTCGGCGGGCGAGCCGCTCAACCGCGAGCCGATCGAGGCGCTGCAGGACGCCTACGGGATCACTCCGCGCGACGGCTACGGGCAGACCGAGACGGTCTGTCTCGTCTCCAACTACCCGGGGATCGACGTGAAGGAGGGGTCGATGGGCAAACCCACGCCCGGCCTCGGCACGACCATCATCGACACGCAGGAGGAGGAGGAGGTCGAGCCGGGCGAGACCGGCGAGATCGCCGTGCCGGTGGGCAATCCGGGTACCTTCGACAGCTACTACGAGAAGCCGGACCTCGACGAGAAGACGTTCTCGGGCGAGTACTACCGCACGGGCGACCTCGCCCGCATGGACGAGGACGGCTACTTCTTCTTCGAGGGCCGCGCCGACGACATCATCCTCTCGGCGGGCTACCGCATCGGCCCGTTCGAGGTCGAGGACGCGCTCGTCTCCCACGAGGCGGTCGCGGAGGCCGCCGCGATCGGCTCGCCACACGACGAGCGCGGCAACGTCGTCAAGGCGTACGTCGTCCTCGCCGACGGCTACGAGGGAAGCGACGAACTGACGGACGAACTGCAGGAGTACATGAAGGAGGAGACGGCGCCGTACAAGTATCCGCGACGGGTCGAGTACGTCGACGAGTTGCCGAAGACCTCCTCGGGCAAGACGCGGCGGGTCGAACTGCGCGAGCGCGAGCAGGAGAAGTTCGGGGAGTAACCCGTCGACTGGGCGGCCGCCGTCGCGGTCGATCCGACGCCTGCGGTCCCGGCGTCCGGTCGACTGTTCTCCCACGTCTCGTCCGCCCAAGACTTATTCTGCACCCCGGAGAACGCCGTCGTATGGCAGCAGCGCCCTCCACCGATAGCGACGACGGCTGTCCCAAGTGCGGTCACACCGACGCCGAGGTCGGGAAGATATCGACCACCGGCGGCGGACTGAGCAAGATGTTCGACATCCAGACCAACTCCTTCCGGGTGGTCTCGTGTACGAACTGCGGCTACTCGGAGCTGTACCGCGACACCGGCTCCGCCGGGAGCGACATCGTGGACGTCTTCCTCGGGTAGATGGCGGGCGTCGGCGTCCTGTTCGTCCTCCTCCTCGTGCTCGCGCTGGCGGCGCCGCTCGTGCTCTACGTGCTGGTCCGCGACGAACGCGAGCGCGACGCGGCGAACGTCGCGGACCGCGAGGCGGCCGAGCGGGCCGCCCGCCGCGACACCCGCGAGGACTGAGTCGGGCGGGAGGCGAACGTACACGGTCTGTGAGCGCGTCCGGTCGGCATGCGCGTCCGGGTGCGGATACGCAAGCTCCCCGTCGCAACACCCTTGCGTCGGGCGGTCGTGGATCGGTTCGTCACGCCCGACCCGACCGCGCCGCCTCGTCGTCCCGGGCCGGGCGCGCGCCCATCAACCCATGACCGTCTGGCTCCTCGGCGACCAGTTGAACCCGAACGCCGCACCGCTCCAACACGACGACCACGTCCTCATGATCGAGGCGCACGGCTTCGCCGAGCGCATGCCGTACCACCCGCAGAAGCTCACGCTGGTGTTCTCGGCGATGCGCCACGCCCGCGACGCCCTCCGCGACGCCGGCTACGAGGTGACCTACGTCGAGGCCGAGTCGTTCGGCGAGGGGCTCGACCGCTACTTCGAGGCGAACCCCGGCGACGCGCTCGTGCTCCAGCGCCCGGCGAGCCACGGCGCCGGCGAGCGCCTGCGCGACGTGGTCGCCGACCGCGGCGGCGACTGCACGCTCGTCGCCAACGACGGCTTCCTCACGACTCCCGACGACTGGGACGAGTGGGTCGCCGACCGAGAGTCGGGCGGGTCGACGGGCGACGCCGGGACCTACCGGCAGGAGCACTGGTACCGCCACGTCCGCCGCGAGACGGGGATCCTGTTGACCGACGACGGCGATCCCGCGGGCGGCGAGTGGAACTACGACGACGACAACCGCGAGACGCCGCCGGACGGGTGGTCGCCCCCCGGGATCCCCGAGTTCGAACCCGACGAGATCACGCGGGAGGTACACGCGTTCGTCACGGACAGGTACGACGACCACTGGGGGAGCGCCGACCTCGCGGACTTCGTGTGGCCCGTCACGCGCGAGCAGGCGCTGCATGCGCTCGACCACTTCGTCGAGGTCCGCCTCCCCGAGTTCGGCCCGTATCAGGACGCGATGGTCGAGGGCGAGTGGGCGCTGGACCACTCGCTGTTGTCGCCGGCGATCAACCTCGGCCTGTTGCACCCGCGGGAGGTCGTCGAGGCCGTCGTCGACGCCTACGAGGACCCCGAGCGCGAGGCGCCCCTCAACTCCGTCGAGGGGTTCGTCCGGCAGGTGATCGGCTGGCGGGAGTTCATGCGGCACGTCTACCGCGAGTCGATGCCCGGGATGGACGAAGCGAATCAACTCGATCAGATCCGTGATCTCCCCGAGGCGTACTGGACCGGCGAGACGGACATGACCTGCCTCTCGGAGGCCGTGGGCCACGTCCGCGACCACGGCTACGCCCACCACATCGAGCGGCTGATGGTGCTCTCGAACTTCGCGCTGATCTACGGCGTCGACCCGGGCGAGCTGAACCGCTGGTTCCACCTCGGGTTCGTCGACGCCTTCCACTGGGTGACGACGCCGAACGTCGTCGGCATGGGGACGTTCGCGACGGACGCGCTCTCCTCGAAGCCGTACGCCTCCTCGGCGAACTACGTGAACGAGATGAGCGACTACTGCTCGTCGTGTCCCTACTACCACACCAAGACGACCGGGGAGCGCTCCTGTCCGTTCAACGCGCTCTACTGGGACTTCCTGCGGGACAACGAGGAGGTGCTCCGCGGCACGGGCCGGATGGGCCTGATGTACTCCCACGTCGACGACAAGGACGACGAGGAGTGGGAAGCCATCGAGGAACGCGCCGCCGAGATCCGGGAGATGGGCGAGAGCGGGACGCTGTAGGGGAGGCGACTCAGCGGTCGTCGCCGCCGACGAGCGAGAGCACGCGGACGCGACGGACCGCGTCGAAGTCGCGGAGCCGGTAGACGAGTTCGCGCACGCGGGCTGCGTCGCCGCGGCAGAACACCGTCTCCAGACACCACTCGCCCTGATGGACGTGCGAGGTGGTCGTGATCACGTCCTGGTAGTCGTGTTGGACACCGTGGAGGTCGCGGATCACCTCGTCGTGGACGTAGTCGAACGCGACCACGGCGGCGACCTCGCCGGCGGCGTCCTCCAGACGCGTGTGGCGCTCGACGTACTCGGCCATCGCCTCCCGGAGCGCCCGCGACCGGGAGTTGAACCCCTCGGCCTCGGCGACGGCGTCGAACTCGGCGAGGGCGTCGTCGGGGACGTTCAGGCTCGTTCGCATGGTCTCCACTGGTCGTCCCCTCCGGTTCGGGGTTTCGGTATTACGCCCGCCCCGATCGGGTCATAACAGGGGTTTTCGCCCGGCGTCGTCGACCGTCGGCCGTGCTTCACGACGTCGCACCCGGCCTGCTCGCCGGCTCGCTCGCGCTCGGCGCGCTCCACGGCGCGGAGCCGGGCCACGGCTGGCCCATCGCCGCCGCCTACGCCTTCGACCGCGCGAACGCCTGGCTGGCTGGACTCGCCGCCGGCCTCGTCATCGGGATCGGCCACCTGATCTCCAGTCTCGCGGTCGTCGGCGTCTTCTTCCTGTTGAAGACGCAGGTTCCGATCGACGGACTCTCCGAGCCGCTGTCGGTCGCGGGCGTCCAGATCGGCTCGCCGATCGGCGTCGTCGCCGGCGCCCTCCTGATACTGCTCGGGATCCGCGAGTACCGTGGCGGCGGACACGGGCACGATCACTCACGCGGGAGCGAACACGGTTCGGACCACGCGGACGGGGACGAGCACGCTCACGACGACCGCCACCATCGCCACGGCGACGACGAGCCGGGTCGCCTCCAGGCGGACGTGGACCTCGCGTCGACGGGGCGCACCGCCGGACACGAGCACGGGTCCGCCGCCGGCGAGCCCCCCGACGACGGCGTCCTCGCTCGCCTCCGTGGCTCCCTCCCGATCGTCGGGGGCGGGGGAGCGGGCGGCGGCCACGCGCACGAGCATGGCGACGCCCACGGCCACGGTGACGGTCACACCCACGACCACGACCTCTCGGCCGACGACGGCCTGTACGGCATCGCCGTCTCGGCGTTCGTGCTCGGGTTCGCCCACGAGGAGGAGTTCGAGATCATCGCCATCTGCGCGGGCTCAGACCACTGCCTCGAACTGATGCTCGCGTACGCCGGCACCGTCGTCGTCGTCATCACGGCGCTGACGCTCGCGCTGGTCGCGGGATACGAGCGCTTCGAGGACCGCATGGAGCGGTACGCGGAACACTTCCCGACGGTCTCGGCGGTCGTGCTCGCCGCGATGGGGCTCGGCTTCCTGTTCGGGGTGTTGTAGCGCGGCGCGGAGGGAGCCGTCGCCGAGCGACCGCCGTCCGCCTCTCCGTGTCTATCGGAACCGGCCGAACAGCCGGTAGCGATCCTCGGGGTCGTACGACCGGAACGCCATGCTGTTCGCGAGCACCGAGACGCTGGAGAACGCCATCGCTGCGGCCGCCAACGCCGGCTGGAGCAGGCCCAGCGAGGCGAGCGGGATCATCGCGGTGTTGTAGCCGAGCGCCCAGAAGAGGTTCTGCTTGATCTTCGAGAGCGTCCCTTCCGAGACGTTGATCGCCTTCACCACGTCGAACGGGTCCGAGCGCATCAGCGTCACGTCGGCGGCCTCGATGGCCACGTCGGTGCCCGAGCCGATGGCGACGCCGACGAACGCCGAGGCCAGCGCGGGCGCGTCGTTCACGCCGTCGCCGACCATCATCGCCCGCGAGCCGTCCGACTGGATCGCCTCCACGGCGTCGGCCTTGTCCTCCGGCAGGACGCCCGCGCGGACGTTCTCCGGGTCGATGCCGACGCGTTCGGCCACGGCGCGGGCCGTGCGCTCGTTGTCGCCGGTGATCATGTGGACGGCGATCTCGCGCGCGCGGAGCGCCTCAACCGCGGCGACGGCCGACTCCCGCACCTCGTCCGCGACCGCGAGCACGCCCAGCAGCTCGCCGTCGAGCGCGACCAGCATCGCCGTCTTCCCCTCCGACTCCAGCTCGCGCATCGTCTCCATCGCCGGCTCGGGGTCGACGTCCTCCTCGCGCAGCAGCTCGGGCTTGCCGACGACGACGGTGCCGTGCTCGGTGCGCGCGCGGATCCCCTTCCCGGAGACGTTCTGGAGCACGTCCAACTCGCCCGGCTCGACGCCGCGCTCGCGGGCGCCGGCGACGACGGCCTCGGCGATCGGGTGTTCGCTGCCGCCCTCGGCGGTCGCGGCCGCCGCGAGGAGGCGTTCGGTGGGATCGTCGGCGACGTCCCCGTCGCTCCCCTCGGCGACCTCGGCGTCGTCCGCGGCGGGCACCGCCCCGTCGGTCGCGGGCGAGACGGGAACGGCGTCGGTGAGGGTCATCTCGCCGCGCGTGAGCGTCCCGGTCTTGTCGAACACGACCGTGTCGGTGTCGCGGACGCGCTCCAACACGTCGCCGCCCTCGAAGAGGACGCCGTGTTGGGCGCCGATGCTCGTGCCGACCATCGTCGCCGCCGGCGTCGCCAGCCCGAGCGCGCACGGACAGGCGATGAGGACCGCGGAGGCGAACACCAACACCGCGAACTCGGTGACGCCGACCGCGGCGGGACCGCCCGCGGCGAGCCCCCACAGCGGGAGCCCCGAGATGACGCCGGCGAGCGTCTCGGGCGCGAGGAACCACACCGCCCCCCACAGCAGGGCGTTGGCGATCACCGCGGGGACGAAGTACGCGGAGATGCGGTCGGCGACGCGCTGGATGTCGGGCTGGCGCGACTGCGCCTCCTTCACCCGCGTGACGATCTGCTGGATCGCCGTTTCCTCGCCGACCTTCGTCGCCTCGATCACGAGGACGCCGTTCTCGTTGACCGTCGAGCCGATCACCTCGTCGCCGGGCTCCTTGCCGACGGGGACGGACTCGCCGGTCACCATCGACTCGTCGACGGCGGACTCGCCCTCGCGGACGACGCCGTCGGTCGGGACGCGCTCGCCGGGGCGCACCTTCAGGCGGTCGCCGACCTCGACGTCCTCCAGGGGGACCTCCTCCTCGGACCCGTCGTCCCGGACGACGGTGGCCGTCTCGGCCTCCAGCTCCAGCAGCGACCGGATCGCCTCGCCCGCCTGCGACTTCGAGCGCGCCTCGAGGTAGTTGCCGAGCGTGATGAACACGAGGATGAGCGCGGCCGTGTCGAAGTACAGCCCCGCCCGCGGGAGCACCCCGAGCAGGGCGATCACGGAGTAGCCGTACGCGGTCGTCGACCCCAGCGCGATGAGGACGTCCATGTTGGCGCGGCCGTTGACCACGAGCGCCTTGTAGGAGTTCTCGTAGAACTCCCGGCCGAGGAGGACCTGCACGGGCGTCGCGAGCGCGAACGCGGCCCACCCGATGTGGAGCCCCGTTCCGGGGATCTCCTCGGGGAGCACGCCCGGCGCGAACAGTTCGAGCACGAGCATCGCCAGAAGCGGCGCCGACAGCGCCGCGCCGAACAGCGTCAGCCGGCGCTGGCGCCGAAGCTCGGCCGCCCGCGCGGCGTCCTTCGCGGACTGTCCGTCGCCACCGTCCTCGCCGTCCGCGCTGTCCTCATGGATCGGCTCGTACCCCGCGGCCTCGACGGCGTCGTGGATGTCCTCGCGCGTCGTCACCGACGGCGCGTACGTCACGGTCGCCTCGTCGGTGGCGTAGTTCGCGTCGACCGAGACGACGCCCGGGAGGTCGCCGACGGCCTCCTCGATGGTCGCCGAGCAGTTCGCGCACGTCATGCCGGTGATCCCCACCGTCACCGTCTCGGCGATCGGGTCGTAGCCGGCCGACTCGACCGCGTCGAACACGTCCGCCAGCGAGACCCGATCGGGGTCGTACTCCACGGCCGCCTCGTCGGTGGCGTAGTTCGCCGTCGCCCCCGCGCCGTCGAGGCCCGCCACGGCGTCCTCGATGGTGGCGGCGCAGTTGGCGCACGTCATCCCGCCGATGTCGATCGTCACGCGTTGCCTGTCACTCATTGCTCACTAGTACGGGGTCCGTATTCATGCGGTTTGTGCCTTCGAAACCGGCACTCAGATCGGATATCTATCTAACAAGCGAAGACAGATCACGGACGATATTTTCGATCGGAATCCGATGTGCGTCCCGAGACCGAAACAGGAATGACGACCCGACCGCTACGGCCGCCCATGACGACGACGATGCGGATCACAGGGATGACCTGCGGCGGCTGTGAGACCAACGTGGTCGAGGCGCTCGAGGGCGTCGACGGCGTCGACGGGGCCACCGCGGACCACGAGTCCGACGAGGCGGTCGTCGAGGGGGACGCCGACCCGCTCGACCTCATCGCCGCCGTGCCCGACCAGTACGAGGTCGAGTCGACCGCGTAAGCCGGCGGCCCGCGATTCGGCCACGGCGGTCCTCGCCTACCGCCCCATCCCGTAGAACTCCTCGTTGGGTCGCCAGTCGGCGAACGTCGCCATCCGGTTGGAGAGGTTGAAGAAGGCGGCGACCATGCCGATGTCCCACACCTCGTCCTCGGAGTATCCGGCCTCGTACAGCAGATCGAGGTCGTCGGTCGTCACCGCGTCCGGCTCCTCGGTCAGCTTCACCGCCACCTCCAGCATCGCCATGCGCTCGTCGCTCACGTCGGCGGTGCGGTGGTTGGACACGAGCTGGTCCGCGAGGTGCGGATCCTTCGCATAGATGCGCACGAGCGCGCCGTGGGCGACGTTGCAGTAGAGGCAGTTGTTCCGCCCGGAGACGGCGACGACGATCATCTCCACCTCCTCGCGGTCGAGCGTGGTGTCGTCGACGAGGGCGTCGTGGAACGCCATGAACGCCCGGAAGTGGCTGGGCTTGTACGCCAGCGCGGACATGACGTTGGGCGTGAAGCCGGCGCGCTCGGTCTCCTCGTCGAGGCGCTCCCGGATGTCCTCGGGAACCTCGTCGTAGTCGGGCACCGGGAAGCGCCGCTGCGCGTCGTCGAGCAGGTCGGGTCGAGGGGACTCCTCGCTCATGCGCGTGTGGCTTCGGCGACCCGGGCTAAAGTGCTAGCCCTCGCCCGCGGCCCTCAGATCGCCGCGCCCTGCACCGCCAGCGCGACCGCGCCGGCCATCGCGAACACGCCGAGGACGAACAGCCCCCAGTTCCACAGCGTCGAGTCCGCGGGCGTCAGCGACAGCGACCACGTCCGCGGGTACGGCCACAGGAAGTTCACGCCCATCGGCGTGATCACGTCGCCGAGGAGGTGGGCGACGACGCTCCCGAACCCGAGGAGGAAGCCGAACGCGACCATCGAGACGCCGCCGGGCACCGCGATCGAGAGGACGGGCTCGACGAGCGACGCCGCGCCCGCGAAGACGGCGCCGACGACGCCCGCGAACAGCAGCGAGTGGGTCGGCCCGCGGTGGGAGACGAGCGGCAGCCGGTGGTCCACGTCGGGCAGCATCGCGAGATACAGCACCGTCCCGGCGACGAGGACGGCGAAGGCCGGGTACCCGTCGGTCAGCAGCCAGAACGTGATCGGCGCGAGCGTGAGCATGGCGACGCCGAGGTGGCCCCGTTTGTACACGGCCGTCGGTGAGTCGGCGTCGGTGAAGAACGCTCGGGATCGCGGACGCGACGGTCGGGGGCGGACGGTCGCCGGCTGGCGTTCTCGGCGGACGGTCGCCCGCGGGTGTCGCCGCGAGGGCCCTATCGGTTCCAGGCGGCGTCGTCGGGGTCGATGACGCGCTCGCGGACGTCGTACTCGGCGATGCGGTCGAGGTCCTCCCCGTCCAGCTCCAGCTCCTGTGCCTCGAAGTTCGCACGGACGTGATCGCCCGTCGCCTTCGGGATGGGCACGAGCGCCTCCTGCGCGAACGCCCACGCGAGACAGACTGCGGCGGTACTGGTGTCGTGCTTCCCCGCGATCTCCGAGAGGAGCGGGTCGTCCAGCGCCTCGCCGCGCCCCAGCGGCGAGTAGCCGACGAGGTAGTGATCGTGCTCGACGGCGTACTCTCGCAGTTCAGTCTGCGGGAACAGCGGGTGACACTCCACCTGATGGGCCGCGACGGGCGCGTCGAGGATCGCCCGCGCCTCGTCGAGCAGGTCGGGCGTGAAGTTCGACAGGCCGACGTGGTCACACAGTCCCGCCTCGTGCAGTTCGTCCATCGCGCGCAGGGTCCCCTCGGGGTCGTACGCCGAGATCGGCCAGTGGACGTACAGGAGGTCGACGGTCTCGAGGCCGAGGCGCTCCAGCGACTCCCGCGCGGTGCGCTTCGCGTCCTCGTACGCGAGGTTGTCGGGGTGGACCTTCGTCGCCACCACCACCTCCTCGCGGGGAACGTCCGCCCGGCGGATCCCCTCGCCGACGGCCTCCTCGTTGTCGTACATCTGTGCGGTGTCGACGTGGCGGTAGCCCGTCTCCAGCGCCGTCCTCACCGTCTCGGCGCACTCCTCGAAGTCGTCGTTCGCGGAGGTGCCGAGGCCGAGCGCCGGGAGGTCGAGATCGGTCATCGCCGGAGGTGCGTACGTGGCGACCGAAAGCGTTCGGGAGGCGGAAGCGCCCCCGCCGTCGCGACGTCCCCGGTCGCGCCCGCGGGTATTTGCCGCTCGCGGCCGTAGGCGACGGTATGCCGATCGTCCGCTTTCGCGGCACCGAGATCGAGTGCGAACGCGGCGACACCCTCCGCGACGTGTTGTTCGAGGCCGGACTGTCGCCGCACAACGGCCGCGCCGACGCGGTGAACTGCCGCGGCCACGGCTCCTGTGGCACCTGCGCCGTCCGCGTCGACGGCGCGGTGTCGGAGCCGTCGCGCCGCGAGCGACTCCGCCTGCGCGTCCCGCCGCACGACCCCGACGCGGGGCTTCGGCTGGCGTGTCAGACGACCGTCGAGGGTGACGTGACCGTCGAGAAGTTCCCCGGGTTCTGGGGCCAGCACGTCGACGACGGGACGGCAGAGTAGGCGGTCGCCGTCCCGGTTCCGGCGATCCGGACCGGCGACCACGCGCGACCGGTTCACTCGGGTTGGGAAACGACCAACACCCCCGCGCCGGTGGTGGAGACGATGACCGAGTTCCGTCGCCGTGTCGCCGCCGTCTCCGGCGCGGGCGCGATGATCGCCGCGCTGGGCGGCATCGTGGTCGCGATCGCGTTGGCGCCGTGGTTCTCGCTGACCGCGAACGCGCTGTCCGATCTGGGCGTCGCTGACCGCACGGCGGTCGCGACGGCGTTCAACGGCGGGCTCCTGCTCGGCGGCGCCGTCGCTATCGCGTACGCGTGGGCGCTGTGGGCGGCCGCCCGGACGCTCGGCGCCCGGGTCGTCGCCGTCGAGTTCGCCGCCGCGGCGACTCTCATGGCCGGGGTGGGCGCGTTCCCGTCCGGCACCTCGCTCCACTTCCCCGTCGCGCTCGGCTTCTACCTCGCCCTCACGCTGGTGCTGGCGACCGACGGGGCGGTCCGCCGGACGACGACGGCGGGGCGGCTCGCGCTCGCGGCCGCCGGCGTTCACCTCTGGCAGTGGTGGCTCTGGGTCGCGGGCGTCAGGCTCGGGCCGGGGCTCGCGATCCCGGAACTGGTCGGCGCACTCCTGCTCGCGGCGTGGGTACTCGCGGGGTCGCCTGTCGCGCCGCTGGCGAGGGTGGCCCGAGATCTGACTCGCCCCCCGGAGTGAGGCGCGATGGGACGGTCGAGCGGGGATCCGTGGCGTCGGGCGTTGTCCGACGGAGCCGCCGACGGTCGATTCAGACGAACCGTTCGTTGAACCGGTTCACGGCGTCGTCGGTGCCGGCCACGACGAGCCTGTCGCCCTCGATCACCTTCGTGTCGGGACCGACGTTCGTGAGGAGGGCGCCGTCGCGCTCGACGGCGACGATGGTGACGCCGGTCTCGGCGCGCACGTCCGCCCCCGCGAGCGTCCGACCCTCCAGACGCGGGGCGACCGTCCGGATCAGGTCGACCTGCGTTTCCGGCCGGAGCACCTCCTCGTCGAGCAGGTGAGAGGCGATGAGGCGGCCCGAGACCGTCGACAGCGAGAGCACGTAGTCGGCGCCCGCGCGATACAGCTTCGGGACCGAGTCGGCGTCGTTCGCCCGGGCGATCACCTCGGCGTGGGGCGCGACCTGCTTCACCGCCAGCGTGGCGAAGATGGTCGTCGTGTCCGAGTCGAGCGCGATCACGACCGCCCGCGCCTCGTCGACGCCGGCCGCTTCCAAGGTCTCGCGGTCGGTCGCGTCGCCGACGACGTCGACCCCCGGCGCGTCGTGCTCGTCGACGACGACGACCTCCTCGCTGGGGCGCACTTCCGCGGCCGCGCTGTGGCCGACTCTCCCGTACCCGGCGACGACGACGGGGCCGCGACGACGTCGTCGCGTCTCCGAGAGGGTGAGGTCCTTCAACTCCTCCAACTCCGACTCCGTCCCGACGACCAGCAGGACGGTGTGTTCGTCGATGACCCGGTCGGGTCGCGGCGGCGACTCGAACTCGCCGTCCTTCCACGCGCCGAGGACGTTCGCGCCGGTCCGGTCGCCGATCGACGACCCGACGACGGACTCGCCGACCAGCGGGCTGCCGCGGTGGACCAGCAGCTCCGCGATCTGGAAGTCCTCGCCGATCTCGACGCCGTCCCCGAGTTCGTCGGCGACGCTCGCGGTCGCCTTCGCTCCGAGGCTCTCGCCGAGCAGGCGTCGCGGCGAGACGACGCGGTCGGCGCCGGCGTACCGGTGGTAGTCGGCGACGTCCTCGTCCTCGACGAGGCTGACGACGCGGAGGTCGCCGTCGTCGACACACTCGCGTGCGGAGAGGACGACGCTCGCGTTCGTCTCGTCGTCCGCGTCGGCGACGAGCGCCCGCGCCTCCGCGACGTTCGCGTCGTGGAGCGTCCCGACCTCCTCGGGATCGCCGTGGATCACGTGTTCCTCGCCGTCGTCGTAGATCCGGCCGGCCTCGTCGTCGTCGTCGACGACGAACAGGTACGGCACGTCGCGGGCCCGGAGCTCCTCGCGGAGGACGCGTCCACGCGGCGTGTGTCCGCAGATCACGACGTGGTCGGCGAGGCCGTCGACGGACGTCGGCACCGTCGTCGAGAGCGTCTCCTCGAACAGCGGGAAGACGAACGCCGGCAGCGCCATGAAGATGAGCAGTACGCCCGTCAGGTCCATCGCCACGACGATGAGGTTCATCTCCGTCGTCGACCAGGGGGCGTCCGAACCGAACCCGGTGGTGGTGAACGTCTCGACGACGACCTGCAGCGAGTGGGCGAACGACTGCTCGCGCCCCTCGAACGCCGCCATCGCCTCGTGGTACGCGACCGTGTACAGCAGGATGACGACGACGAGCGCACCCAGATACGCCGCCGTCCGCCGTCGCCACTTTCCCATACCCCACACTGCGCGGGCACGGTGTTAACCGGCACGGAAGCGCGGTCGGTCGCGACGTGACGCGAACGCGGACGACCGCGACCGCGTGAGCCGTCGAAAGAGCGAGGACGACAGGCCCCGTCCGGATAGCCGTGAAGCCACGCCACCGGGACGGCCTGCTCGCGCTCGCCGCGACTGTGGTCCTCCTCGCGGGTGCCGCGGCGCTCGGCGTCGCGCCCGCGTCGCTCCTGGCTCCGCCTGCACCACTCGCCGCGGCCGTCGGCGCGCTCGGCGCCGTCGCGATCGAACTCGCCATGGCGGCCCGTCCGGAGGCGGCGCGGCGAGTCTGGGCGGACGCCCGCGTCCGGTGGGGCGGCACCCTCCTCGTCGCCGCCGGCGGCCCCGCCGCCGTCGCGTTCGGCCGGCCCGTTGTCGGGAGGATCGTCGTCGCGGGGCTGGCCGGCGGCCTGCTCGCCTACTTCCTCCTGCTCGCGGGGGTGCTCTCCGGAACCCTCCCGCCGCCGGAGACGTGGCTCGATGACGGAGGATGACTCCGGGTGGAGGGCGGGGAGTGATACCGGGCGAGCGCCAACCCCCTCGCGTGCGCGAAGTCACGCTCGACGCGACCGGACCGATCCGACTGGACGAGGACGACATCGACGACGGGAAGGGCGACATCGCGGTGTGTCGCTGCGGGCTCAGCGACGAGTTCCCGTTCTGCGACGGGTCTCACCGACGGACCGAGGGCGAGGAGGCGGGCGTCCGATACACGTACGTCGACGGGGAGCGCCGGGTCGTCGAGGAGATCCGGCTGGCCGACGGGGACGTGATCGGTGGGCCGGACGAGACCGAGGTCGAGGACGCGAGAACGGCGGAAACGGAGTAACGGGTCGTTACGCGCCGACCTCGGCGCCGGCGTACAGCGCGACGACGAGGAAGATCCAGACGGCGTCGACGAAGTGCCAGTACATCGAGGCGGTCGTCACGGAGACGTGGCGGTCGGCGGAGTACTGTCCCGCGAGCGCACGAACGAACACGATCGCGAGCAGCACCGCGCCCATCGTGACGTGCAACCCGTGCAGCCCGGTGAGGCCGTAGAACGCCGATCCGAACAGCCCGGACGTGAGGCTGAAGCCCTCGTGGACGATGAACTCGTAGTACTCGTACACCTGCCCGCCGATGAACACGACCCCCAGGAGCAGCGTGACCGCGAGCCACCCGATGAACCGCTGGCGGTCGTTGCGACGGATGGCGCCGTGGGCGAAGTGCAGCGTCACCGACGAGACGATCAGGATGGTGGTGTTGATGATGACCAGCGACCCGAGCAGATGCGGGAGGTCGCTCGCGATCTCCGCCCACGCGTCCTGCGAGCGGATGAAGAAGAAGTACGTGAAGCCGGCGCTGAAGGTGGCGATCTCCGACCCGAGGAACGCGAGCATCCCCCACCTGAGCTTGCTGGCGCTGTGTTCGTCGGCGCCGCGCTCCCAGAAGTGGGTGACGAACGCGTGGTACATCCACCCGTAGATCCCGAGCAGGAACAGCCCGATGCTCCCGACGAGCACGCCGGGACCGATCAGCGGCCCGACGATGTTCCGATCGCCGACGGCCATGAGGTACAGCGCCGCGCCGATGTAGATGCCGCCGGCCCCGAGCGCCGTGACGAACGGCCACCACGAGGCCTCCCCGAACCCGCGGGGCCAGTCCTCGACCGCGGGCAAGTGGTGCCCGTCGTCGTGGGCGTCCTCCGTTTCTGTAGCCATGCGCGCCGGTAGCCGACGGGGAGACAAAAATCCTCCCACCTGCATCGGCCGTCGACGGCCCGACGGCGATCCGATGCCGTGACCCGGCGATCCGATGGCGCGTCGACACCCCTCGCTCGTGGTTCCCATCCCGGTAGTTTGTGTGATCGGCCGACACACATACTACGGTAGACGGTAACCATCGGATGTATGCCGGAGTGTAGAAACTGTAGTTCGTTCGTCACCGAACGGTACGTCCGAGTGTTCGCTCCGGAAGGGATGGACAACGTTCGCGTGTGCCCCTCCTGTGAGGACATGATCCGTGAGGGCGCCGGTGTGCGGGAGGCCCGGTCGAAGCGCGCCTGAGTCGACCCGTCAGACCCCATCGAATCGCGTGTCCACGTCTCGGCGGTGTGTTTTTGCCCGCCGAGAAGCCCCTTCTCCCCAATGGCGGTGTTCGACACCTACGTCGCCGAACTCGACCGCGGGGACGGCGACGTTCCGCCCGAGGCCCGACTGATCGGCGTCGCGGCGTCGCCCCCGCGGCGCCTGCGTGCGCTCGTCGACGAGGTTCGCCCGGCGCTGGCCCCGCCGCCCGCGCTCCGCGACGACCACGCCGACGCCGCCGCGGCGTTCCGGATCGACGGGCTCTGTGAGTCCGGCGCGCACAACGCGGCGTGGGGCCGCGTCGACTTCGCCGACCGCTACCGCGAGCACCTCGCGTCCGACCCCGAGGCGGGTGCCGCGGTCGATTCGCTGTGTGCGACGCTGAGATCGGGCGCGGACGTCGTGCTCGTGGGCCCCGAGCGCTCCGGCGAACTGCGGAGCCATCGAACGGTCCTTCGCGAGCTGCTCGCCGAGCGGTCGGGCGATGTGGACTCCGAGGCGGGTGACCGCCCCGACGAACCCGGCTGACTGGCCCCCGCCCGAGTTCCACGAGACCCCCTACGGTTCGCGGCGGTTTCGCAAGCTACTCGGCGGCCCGCCCGCAATCGACGGTGATGGATCGCCACTCACGACGTGCCCGTGTCGCGAGACGCGCGACCCCGTTCGCGCTCGCGACGCTGGCGTTGGTCGCGAGTGCGGCGCGGGTCGCCGCCCACGCGGGGGGCGTCCGCGGCGCGACCCGCGAGACGGTGACGGTGCCGACGTGGCTGTTCCTCGCGACGGGCGGCGCCGTCGTCGGCGCGTCCTTCCTCCTCGCGTCCGCGGTCACCGACCGGGCGTACATCCGTCGGATCGACGGCTGGGGCCGCGAGCTCCCCGACGCCGGTCGTGTCGCTCGGCTCCTCGCGAGAGCGGTCGGGCTCGCGGCGCTCGCGATCACGGTCGTCGCCGGCCTGTTCGGCCCGACCACGGCCACCGACAGCGCGGCCGTCCTGATCGTGTGGGTCGGCTGGTGGGCCGTGTTCGTGCTCTCGGCGTACCTCCTCGGCAACGCGTGGCCGGCGGTCGACCCGTTCCGCGCGATCGCCGGCGCGCTCCCGTCGCTCGACCGCCCGTACCCCGATCGGCTCGGGTCGTGGCCCGCGGTCGCCGGCCTGCTCGCGCTCGTGTACTTGGAGGTCGTGACGCCGATGGCGGACGACCCGCGACTGCTCACCGCGCTCGTGCTCGGCTATCTGGGCGTCTCCGTCGCCGGGAGCGTCGTCTTCGGCGTCGACGACTGGTTCGGACGCGCGGACCCGGTGTCCAAGTTGTTGGCGGCGTACGGCCGGGTCGCCCCCGTGGCGCTCACCGACGACGGCCTTCGCCTGCGGCTCCCGGGGATGGGGCTCACCGACGCCGCGTGGATCGGCGGCCGCGACGACGTCGGCTTCGTCGTCGCCGTCGTCTTCGTCACCACCTACGACGGGTTCGTCGGCACCGGGGCGTGGGCCGACACCGCGCGCCCGCTGGTCGAGGCGGGCGTCCCCGCGCTCGCCGTCTATCTGGCGGCGATGCTGGTCGGGTACGGCCTGTTCCTCGCGCTGTATCTGGCGTCGGCTCGCGCGGCCCGACGGACCGCCGACACGTACCTCGCGCCCGGCGTGCTCGCTCGACGCTTCGCGCCGTCGCTGCTTGCGATCGCCGCAGGGTACCACCTCGCGCACAACCTCGCGACGGCGCTGTCGCTGTCGCCGACGCTCGCGGTCGTGCTCTCGTCACCGCTGTCGCCGCCCGCGAACGTCCCGGCGCTGCTGGTGCCCGACTGGATCGGCGCCGTCGGGATCGCCGCGGTGCTCGCGGGGCATCTGTTGGCCGTCTGGGTGGCACACGCCGTCGCCTACGACCTGTTCCCCGACCGGCTCCAGGCGATCCGGAGCCAGTACGGCGTCACCCTCGCGATGGTGGCGTACACGATGGCGAGCCTGTGGATCGTTTCACGCCCCGGAGGTGCGCCCCCGTTCGTATGAACCGAGACGGACCAGACGTACTCGATGGCGACGACGACTCCCGCCGCGCTGGCGCCTCCGCGAGCAACGACGCGCGCGACACGGGGACCGACCCGTACGAGGTGCCGCCGGACGCGACCGCGTTCGCGTGCCCGCGGTGCGGTCGTCCGTTCGCCCGGGAGCGCCACCGCGACCTCCACCTCGGCGCCGATCATCGGGACCTCGACGACGACGAGCGTGCGGCCTACGAGGACGCACGCGAGGCCGAGACCGACGACCTCCGGCGGTTCCGGATCGTGTCGCTCGGGACGCTCGTCCTCCTGTACTTCGGGTTCCTGCTCCTGTACGCCGTCGCGGCCTGACCGGCGCCCTCGACACCCGAGGCCGAAGCTGTCAACCGTAGCGAACCACCGTCCGACGGCCGTCCGACCAGGCGGAAGGTATTTGCGTCGGACGCAGCGATGTATCGGCGATGGACGGCGAAACAGTCGAAACGGTGACCGGGTGGGAGTCCGAGCCGCTCTCGGGGGGGATCGACGGGCTCCGTACCCTGCAGTCCCGCGAGTTCACCGGGGCGGTCACCGAGGGACACGCGTGGCTGTTCATGTTGAACGGTCGCGTGGTCGGCGTGTTCGACGGGTCGTTGGACTCGTTCGCGGACGCCGACGGCACCGCATACGCCGCGCCCGACCCGTCGCTGCCGCTGCTGTACGCGATGCGCGAGCGCGGCGGCGAGACGAAGGCGCGCTACTACACGAACGACACGGCCCTGTCGGCCGCGGACGCGAAGCTCTCCTCCGGGAAGTTCACCGGCTACATCGAGCTGTCGGAGAACGTCCTCTCGGGCGACTACTACGTGGTCTACTACGGCGGTCGCCGGCTCGCGTGCGCGTTCGTCGGCACGGGCGAACAGAAACAGGTCCTCACCGGCGACGAGGCGTTCGAGGCCGCCGACGACGAGGTCGGGATCTACGAGGTCGTCGACGTCGACGTCGACGTCGTCGACATCCCGGAACCGGAACCCGAACCGGAGTCGGAGCCGGACCCGGATCCGGATCGGGGGCCGGACGCCGGAAGCGCGGTCGCGAGCGCGGGCCCGGACGACACCGTCGGCGACGACCCGTCCGCGGGCGGTAACGACTCGCCCGGGGACGACTCATCGACGAGCATCACCTTCGGCGGCGCCGACGCGTCGACCGACGCGGACGACTCGGCGACGAACGCCGACGCCGGCGACGACGAGTCCGACCAGAGCGCTCCCACGGGGACCGCCTCCGACGTACCCGACGCCCCGAACGATACCGGCGGCGTCGAGGGCGGATCCGGGGAGAGCGACGACCCGCCTGCCGACGCCGCCGCGACGGAGCGTGGGTCGGATTCGACGGCGGCGTCGAACACGACTGGGGAGCCGGACGAGTCGGTCGGGACCGACGAAGCCGCCGATCCGACCGCCGGTGCACCGGCGGCGGAGGACGACGCGACGGCGGGCCCGACGCGATCGGTCGACGACCTGCCCGCCGAGGACGGCGCCGCGACCGGGACGGACCCGGCCCAGCCGGCGCGACCCGCTGCGTCGCGGTCGGCGGACCCGTCCCCCGATGCGGGGGAGGCGGGGGAGCCGGGCGGCGACGGCGACCCGTTCTCCGCGGAGGAGCAGTGGCGCGAGACCCGATCGATCCCGTCGCTCGACCCGTCGCGAACGGCGACCCCTGAGGCGGAGGGAACGCAGGCGAACGGGGCCACCGAGGCCGCCGAGCGCCGCCGCAGGGACCGATCGGCGCACGGGTCCGCCTCGAGGGCGGGCGAGACCGGCCGAGGCGATCGCCCCGGAACCGTCGATTCGGACGCCCGGCAGTCGGGCGATCGCGGCGACGGCGGGTCGGCCCGCGTCGAGGGACCGGCCGACGCCAGCGAGGAGCTGGCGGCCGCACGCGAGGCGCTGGCGACGGCCCGCGCCGAGCGGGACCGCGCCGTCGAGGGCGCTCGCGAGGCCCGCGAGCAGCTCGAATCGAACGAGGACGAGCTCGATCGCCTCCGCGAGGAGAACGCCCGCCTCTCCGAGCGGGTCGACGAGCTCGAGACGGAGCTGGCCGAGACGCGCGAGGAACTGGCCGAGGCGCGCGAGCGGGCGTCGTCCGGCGACGGAACCGACGACGGGATGCCCGCGAACGCGATCCCGGCGGACCGGGCGCTGGCGGGGACGAACCTGTTCGTCCGCTACGAGTCGAAGGGCGGCGCGACCCTGGAGAAGGCCCACGCCGGCGGCGCGAGCCGGTCGGACGTGAACGACAACCTCCGGCTGGAGCTTCACACGGACTTCGACGCCGCCGACGCGGCCGTCGAGGGGCGACCGTTCCGGGAGTTCCTCACCGACACCATCGAGTACGGCTTCGTCGAGTGGGCGGTGCGCGAGCTGCTGTACGAGATCCAAAGCACCGGCAACGAGTCGGCGCTGCGGGACCTGTTCGACGCCCTCCCGGCGGTCGACCGCGCGGAGCTCGACGGCACCGTCACGGTCGACGACGCGGACGGCGGCGCGACCGAGCACACGTTCGACGTCGTGCTCCGCGACCGGATGGGCAACCCGTTGGTCGTCGCCGACGTGACCGAGGGCCGCGACGCGACGACCGAGTCGATGCTCGACGGACTCGTCGGCGACGCGAGCGCGGTCGCCGACGCCGACGACCACCTCGCGGCCGGCTTCTACGTCACGGCCTCCTTCTTCGACCCCGGCGCGCTCGAGGCGGCCGCGGACGCCACCGGCGGGGGACTGCTCTCCCGCGGCAAGCGGAAGAGCTTCGTGAAGCTCTCGCGCAAGCAGGGCTTCCACCTCTGTCTGGTCGAGTCGCGCGACGGGGAGTTCCACGTGAACGTCCCCGAACTGTAGGCGAGTCGGCCCGGAGCCGCCGCCGATCTCGCTTCGTCAGTGTGATCCGACAGAGTCGCGTGTGAGCGAGGAAAGGGAGAGCCGCGGCGCTACTCGGCCGCGGCGAGACGATCGCAGGAAGTCGATCGAGGTCCGTTCAGCCCTCGAGCTCCGGCGCGTCCTCGATCCGCATGCCGCCGATCTTCTCGACGATCTCGTCGATCTTGCCGTCGAGCTCGTCGACGAACTCGGCGGTCCGTTCGGTCGTGATCGCGCCCTGGCTGGACGGCTCGATGAGGTTCTCCTCCTCGAGCACGCGCAGCGAGTAGCGGACCTTGTGGTGGGGGTACCCCGTCTCGTTGGACATCTTCACGATCCCGATCGGTTCGTTCTCGATGACCATACGGAGGACTTGGAGGTGTCGCTCCAGCATATCGACCTCCTTCTCCAGTCTGTCTATCATGGCACGTGTTAACTCGTCCGTGCTCCCTTTAAAAGTTCTCCTCCCGGCCGGGAACGGGTCGCCCGACGGTCACGATGTCCGGCGATCTCGTTCACGACTCCGCTGTGGGTGTGGTTAACGGTTACGCCCGCGCCTCGACGGTGAAATGCGCAGACGCGAACAGTCCCGTCGATTCGAGGTCACGATAATGCATATACATGGATCATCGTTGCGCGCGGACCGTAATCGGTTTATCGCGCGGCGCGGAATCGACGCTCGGTATGACTGTCACCATCGTCGGCTCCCAGCTCGGCGACGAGGGCAAGGGCGCCCTCGTCGACCTCTGGGGCGGGGACGCCGACGTCGTCGTGCGGTATCAGGGCGGCGACAACGCCGGCCACACCGTCGTCGAGGGCGGCGAGGAGTACGCGCTCTCGCTGGTTCCCTCCGGCGCGGTCCGCGGCAAGGTCGGCGTGCTCGGCAACGGCTGCGTCGTGAACCCGCGGACGCTCTTCGAGGAGATCGGAACGCTCCGGGAACGCGGGCTGGACCCGGACGTGCGCGTCGCCAAGCGCGCGCACGTCATCATGCCGTACCACCGACGCATCGACGGCATCGAGGAGGGGGCGAAGGCCGACTCCGACTCCGGCGTCGAGGTCGGCACCACCGGTCGCGGGATCGGCCCCACCTACGAGGACAAGGCCGGCCGCCGCGGCGTCCGGATCGGCGACCTGCTCGACCCGGAGGTGCTGCGCGAGCGGCTGGAGTACGTCGTCCCGCAGAAGCGCGCGCTCGTCGAGGACGTGTACGGGCTCGAGGCGGGGGAGGAACTCGACGTCGACGCGCTCCACGAGGAGTACGCCCGGTTCGGTCGTCGCCTCCGCGAGGAGGGGATGGTCGTCAACTGCTCGGACTTCCTGTACGAGCGCCGCGAGGCCGGGGACGACGTGATGTTCGAGGGCGCGCAGGGCACCCTCATCGACGTCGACCACGGGAGCTACCCGTACGTCACGTCCTCGAACCCGACCGCCGGCGGCGCCGCGACCGGCACCGGCGTCGGACCCACCGTCACCGGACGCGGCGAGGTCGTCGGCGTCGTGAAGGGGTACCTCTCGCGCGTCGGCGAGGGCCCGATGCCGACCGAGTTGGACGGCGACGAGCGCGAGGAGGCGCTGGCCTCGGACATCCGCGAGAAGGGCGGCGAGTTCGGCACCGTCACCGGCCGTCCACGCCGAATCGGCTGGCTCGACGTGCCCATGCTGCGCCACGCCACCCGCGTCAACGGCTACACCGGGATCGCGGTCAACCACCTCGACGTGCTCGCCGGACTGGACGAACTGAAGGTCGGCCACGCCTACGAGCTGGAGGGCGAGGAGCGACTGTCGCTGCCCGCGACGACCGAGCGCTGGGGGGAGTGCGAGCCCGTGTACCGCGAGTTCGACACCTGGGAGGAGTTCGACGCCGACGCCGTCTCCGAGGGCGGGTACGAGGCGCTCCCGGGGGCGGCCCGCGAGTATCTGGAGTACCTCGAGGACCAACTCGACACGCCCGTCCACGCCGTCGGCGTCGGCCCCGACCGCGAGCAGACGGTCGTGCGGACGAACCCCTGGACGTAGGCTGATCGATCGGGTCTTCGGTCCTCGCGTCCAGTACTCCGTCTGACCCGGCGACACGAACGCGCGGATGACGGGGTCGGAACACGGAACCCGCACGCTTTTGGCCGACCCGCGCCACGATTCGGGCAATGAAGGAGTCCCTGTTGGACATCGTCTGCTGTCCGCTCGACAAGCACGACCTCGAGCTCGAGGTGACCGAGCGCGAGGAGGGAGAGGACGGCGAGATCGTCGCGGGCACGCTCACCTGCACCGACTGCGGCGAGACGTACCCCATCGAGGACGGGATCCCGAACCTGCTGCCGCCGGACATGCGCGAGTAGGCGTCGCGCCCGCCGAAGCCGTCGACGGCCGCTCGTCGTCGAGGGCTGACCGCCGATCGTCGCCGCGGCGCGGCGACGAACTTTTTTGCCGTCTCCGCGGGAGGGGAACCTGTGTCGTCAGAGGCAGCCATCCTGGGGGTGACGCTGAACCGTGACCGACTCAACGGGGTGACCGCGCCGGAGTCGTTCGCGGCCGACGGCGAGTTCGCCGTCGCGCTCAGAAACGAGGGGGAGCCGATCCACGTGCACCTGCGGTTCGACGGACCGATCGCCGAGGTCGCGTCGGTCGCGCCGCCCAACCACTACGTCGACGGCGGGGCGACCCGCACGGTTCGCGTGTCGGTCGCGCCGGTGAACGCCGCGGTGGAGGGGACCCTCGACGTCGTCGTGGGCCACGGCGCGGAGCGAACGACCGTGCCGCTCCGGATCGACCCGTCGTCGACCCCCGCCGGCGACCCGGCGGACGACGACCCAGGGGATCACGACCACACGGACGAGGCCACGGGAGAACCGCGATCCGGAGACCCGCGGGCGTCGACGCCGCCCGAGGGCGGACCCTCGGTATCGGCGCCGATGGTCCGACGGCGACTCGCGGAGGGTGTCGAACGCGTCCGTGCCGCCGCGGGGGCAACGATCGACGGCGACGCGGCGGGAGCGTCGCCGAACCCGGGGACGCTCGCGGTCGTCGCCCTCGCGGCCGCGGCGCTCGTCGGGGCGGGGATCGTCGCCGTCACGCTCGACGGACTCGCGGTCACGCTCGGCGTGGTCGCCGTCTGCGTCGCGGTGCTGGTCGCCGGGTTCCTGCTGTTTGGCTAGGCGAATCGGCGAACCGGGGCGATCCGTCGACGTGAGGACTATTCGTCGTCGTGGTCGTCGTGGTCGTCGTGGTCGTCGTGGTCGTCGTGGTCGTCGTGGTCGTCGTGGTCGTCGTGGTCGTCGTGGTCGTCGTGGTCGTGCCCCTCCTCGGGATCGGTCGGAACGCTGCCCAAGTTGCCGTGGTCGTCGAACAGTTTCGCGCGGAGGTAGCGCGTCCGGTAGCGGTTGGCGTCCTCGTACACGTCCGCCTCGCGGATCTCGTCGACGCGGCCGTCGGCGACGGCGTCGATGACTCCCTCGATCTGGTCCTTCTCGCTGGGCGTCAGGTGGAACGTGTACTCGCGGGGCTCCTCCTCCTCCAACTTCGTCCACCTGCGCGCGGCGGCGATCACGAGCGAGCACGGCTCCCGGCACGGGAACGCGCCGGTCCCGCCGTCGGCGGCGAGGTCGTCCCCCTCGTCGTACTGCCACTCGCGGCGCTTCACGCACTGGGAGTCGTCGCAGGCGGCCTCGGCGACCCACTCGACGGCCTCGCGGGGAAGCTCCGAGACGATGCCGTAGATGCCGGTCTGTCGGTCGGTCGTGTCCGTCCAGTGGTCGATGTCGAGGCGTCCTTCCCGCTCGCGGTACCAGTTGGCCACCGTCGCGGGGTACAGCGTCTCGACCGTCTCCACCGCGTCGCGCCAATCGAGGTCGTGGAACGCCCACCCGGTCGGCATGTTCGTCCCGGTCTTCAGCGGGCGGTACATCCCGTCGTCGTCGTGTTTCGACAGCTCGCGGGCCTCCAGCGGATCGTCGTATCGCTCCAGTTCCTCGACCGGGTGGTCGGCGTCGTCGACGTGGCGCACGTCGTAGCGGCGGGAGCCGTCAGCGGGGGTCGCGTCGCCCGCGGCGTCCGCGAGCGTCGCCTCGATCCTGAGCTGGCCCCACTCGGTGACCATCCCGTCGGCGAGCGCGTCGTACCGCTCGTGGACGCCGTGATCGTCGGCCGCCTCCGCGTGCCGAAGGAACGCCCGACGCGGGGACTCGTGGCGCTGCACCTCCCGCTCCCAGAAGTACCAGTTGGTGACGTACGGGCTCCCGTCGGCATGCGCGTGGAGCTCGGACTCCGAGAGGCCGGTCGCCTCGTGCTCGGGCGTGGCGAAGGTGTAGCCGCCGTCGCTCTCGTGGGCGACGTGTAGCCCGTCGAAGTCGATCCCGTCGTCGGAGTCGGCGGCCGCTAGCAGCGCGTCGAACTGTCGCGCCAGCATTCAGTCGTCCGCCCCCGGGGCGACGCGGGTCGTCTCGCGGACGGACTCGATGGCGGCCGAGACGTCGGCCCCGGCGTCGGCCGCGCGCTCCAGCACCACGTCGGCCATCAGCGACTCGGTGCCGACGGCGCCCGCGTACCAGATCCGGTGGCCGTCGACGGCGGCGGGGACGTCGTAGCCGGTGCGGTAGTCGTCGGTGAGGCCCATGTCCTCGGGGATGTCCTCCTGCGTGTGGAAGCCGTCGGAGATGAACAGCGGGACGACGACAACGTCCTCGGCGGTGAAGTAGTCGGTCACGTCGTCGACCTCGGGCTCCTCGTCCATGTACAGGGCCTGCACCTCGTCGAAGCGGTCCATGTCGCGGACGCGATCGGCGTGGTACTCGATCGCCTTCGCGGAGTTCTCGTTGCGCTCGGTGCCGTGGCCGACGACGGCGAACCCGAAGCCCTCCCCCACGTCGGGGTCGTTCGTCACGCTCTCGGCTCGCCGCACCAGCACGTCGGTCATCGACTCGTGGGTGCCGACCGGCCCGCAGTAGTGGACCGTCTGGCCGGTGTCCTCGGCGGTGTAGGTGGCCACGTCCGCGGAGAGCCCGTCGGAGTCCCAGTCGGCCACGTCCCAGTCGTCCAGCCTGAGCTCCCGGGGGATCACCTGCTCGGTGAAGTACCCCTCCGAGATGAACATCGGGACGACGTACACCTCGTCGGCCTCGCAGGTGCGCAACACCTCCCGCAGGCTCGGTTCCTCCTTCCAGAATCCGGTTCGGACCTCGTCGAACGCGCCAGCCGCGCGGATCGTGTCCGCGTGGTCGTAGGTTGGCGCGCTCGACCCGGGGTTCAGATGCGACCCGTGGGCAACGATGACCAGCGCCTGACTCATGGACGATTCGAGGGCCGGAGCGACCTTATCGCCTTCGGCAGGAGAGGGCGGGCGCGTCGGGGGAACGGGACGGGGGCGAAGCCGACGAGTGTGGGGAGGGGCGTCAGCGGGGGACCGAAACTCGACCGCTTCAGATCTCGACACAGGCGCGGGAATCGGGGAGGCACAACCGTCGGCGGCGCCGGCGATCGACGAACCGCGTCCGCGCCGCGGGCACGAGTCGTCTCGCGGCGAGCGTGATCGCACCCCCGCCCGCCGCCGCGGCGACGAGCGGGAACAACGACGCGAGCAGCGCCGCCAGCACGACCGCGACGACCGCGACTGCCGGACCGATCGATGCGTCGGGCTCGGGGACGCCGTGTCCCAACTGGGTCGGTTGTCTCATCGCATGTGGACGGTGGGCTCCCGTCGACTAAAGGGTAATCTGAATGATGTTTCTGTCCGCGGTCTTACTGAAACTCGCTTCCGTGGGCGGCGTGTCGCCGGTTGTACGGCGGCGCTGTCGGAGTCGTCGCAGCCGCCGGAGTCGCGTCCGTGTCGCCACCGGAACCGTCGCCCGTGAATCAGCATCCCCACTGGAACCGTCGCCCGTGAATCAGCATCCCCACCGGAACCGTCGCCCGTGAATCAGCATCCCCACCGGAACCGTCGCGGTTATGTCCGCCGCCGCCGCGTCCCCGCCCATGACCGTCGCCGAGGAGACCCGTGCCGCCGTCCGCGAGCGACCGTTCCTGTACGACGCCCTCCGCGCGGGCGTCGTGAACTACGCGGCCGCCGCGGCGACGCTCGACGTCGACGCCGACCCCGACGCCGTGGCGACGGCGCTGCGGCGGTTCGCGAACGACCTGAGCGGCGACGGGAGTTCGCCCGACGGAGACGACGCGGAGGGCGTCGCTGCCGGCGACTCCGACGCCGGTGGCGACGCGCGCGTTCGGATGGTACGGGGGATCGGGGCGGTCGACGCCGCCGCCCGCGACGGAAGCGACGCCGAGGGCGACGATGCCGACCCCGTGCTCGCCGTCGGCGGGACCGAGTACGCCGCCGACGCGGGCGATGCGACCGCTGTCGTCGCCGTCGGCGACGTGGGACCGCGTGCACTCGAACGCGTGCTCGGGCGGCTCCGCACCGCCGGGGTCGACGCCGACGCCGCCGGCGTGACGCCGAGCGGGCTGGCCGTGGTTGTCGGCCGCCGGGCCGGCGCCGACGCGCTCCGGGCCGTCGAGGCCGCGATGGACGGCTGACCGCGCCGCTCCGCACCGGGGCCCGTCTCCCGCCGCATCCGCCCCCACCGCCCGCCGACTCGATCTTCGACCGTTTAACACGGAGGACCGCGTAGCGGCGCCCGATATGGGTCTGTCCGTGACCAACACCCTGACGGGCGAACGGGAGGCGTTCGAGCCGGCGAGCGACGACGAGGTCCTGCTGTACGTCTGTGGGCTGACGGTCTCGGACGACGCGCACCTCGGCCACGCCCGGCTGTGGTTCCATGCCGACGTGCTCCATCGGTGGCTCGACCACCTCGGCTACGACGTGCGCCACGTCGAGAACGTCACCGACGTGAACGAGAAGATCGCCGCCCGTGTCGGCGAGCGCGAGGGCTGGGACACCGAGGCCGACGTGGCCCGCCACTTCACCCGCGAGGTGATCGAGGACATGCGCGGGCTCAACCTCAAGCGCGCGGCGGTGTACCCCCGGGTCTCCGAGCACGTCCCGGAGATCATCGCGCTCGTCGAGCGCCTGATCGAGTCGGGCCACGCCTACGAGGCGAACGGCTCCGTCTACTTCGACGTGACCTCCTTCGAGGAGTACGGTCACCTCTCGAACCAGCGTCCCGAGGATCTGGAGGCGGACGACGACGAGGACGACGACGTGCTCGCGGAGAAGCGCCACCCCGGGGACTTCGCGCTGTGGAAGGCCGGCGGCGTCGACGGGGAGGCCGTCCGCGAGCACCGGAAACACGACCACGATGGTGACCTCCCGACCGGGCAGACGTGGGACTCGCCGTGGGGCGAGGGGCGCCCCGGCTGGCACATCGAGTGCTCGGCGATGTCGACCAGCCACCTCGGCGACACCCTCGACGTGCACATGGGCGGGCGCGACCTGGTGTTCCCCCACCACGAGAACGAGATCGCTCAGAGCGAGGCCGCCACCGACGAGACGTTCGCGCGCTACTGGCTCCACAACGGCCTGCTGGAGACGACCGAGGACAAGATGTCCTCCAGCCTCGGCAACTTCTTCACCGTCGAGGACGCCCTCGAGGAGTTCGGCGTGAACGTCGTGCGCACGTTCTACCTCGGGGCGCAGTACCGCGGCGACCAGACCTTCTCCGAGGACGCGTTGGCCGAGGCCGAGGAGCGCTGGGACCGCCTCGAACGCGCCTACGAGACCGCGGTCGACGCCTGCGACTCGGTCGACGCACGCGCGAAGGCGACCGACGAGGACCTTCGGGGGGCGGTCGACGACGCACGCGAGGCGTTCGTGACGGCGATGAACGACGACCTGAACGTCCGCGAGGCGTTCGGCGCCCTCCTCGATCTGGGGACGGCGGTTCACCGCCACGTCGAGCACGTCGACGCCGCGGACGGGAACGGGGGTGACGACGGCGACAACGCGGCGCCCGCCGCCTACGACTACCGGGGCCTGCGCCGCGCGGTCGAGACCTTCGAGGAGTTCGGCGGCGACGTGTTCGGGCTCGAACTCGGTCGGGAGGCCGGCGGCGACGTGGAACTGGTCGGCGACCTCGCGGACCTCGTGCTCGACGTGCGCGAGGCCGAGCGCGAGGCCGGCAACTACGAGCGCGCCGACCGCCTCCGGGACGACTTGGAGGCGCTCGGGCTCACCGTCGAGGACGGAGCGAACGGTTCGGTGGTCCGGTTCGACTGACGCGAACGGCGACGCCTACTCCTCCGGGTCCGAATCCGTTTTCGCCCCCGGTTCGATGAACGAGCCGGAGGCCGCCGGGACGACGAGGACCGGTCGGTCCGCGCCGCGGATCACGCGTTCGGCGACGCTGCCGAGCACGATCCGACGGATGCCCCCGCGACCGTGGGTGCCGACGACGATCAGGTCGGCGTCGTCGTCGCTCGCGAACCCGCAGATCGCACGGCTCGGCTCTCCGCCGATCACGTCGCCGTCGGCGTCGACGCCGGCGTCGCGGGCGCGGTCGAGCACGCGGTCGACGGCCTCACCCGCCCGCTCGTCGAGCGCCCGTCTGACCGCCGCGATCGTCTCCTCGGTGAGCATCCCGCCGCCGATGTTCGCGACCGTTCCGCCCTCATCGACGACGCTGACGGCGGTCAGGTGCGCGTCGATTCTCCCGGCGAGCGCGACGCCGGTCTGTTCGGCGCCGGCCGCCGCGTCGCTCCCGTCGGTGGCGAGCACGATCTCGGCGTCGGTCCAGCCGGGCCCGTTCCCGTCCGGGCGGTCGTGTTCGTGGACCACCAGCACGGGCACCGTGGCGGTTCGCACGGCTTTCTCCGTGACGCTCCCGAGCAGCGCGCGTCGGGTCCCGCCCCGGCCGTGCGTTCCGAGCACGAGCAGATCCGCGCCGACGTCGTCGACGTACGCCGACAGCTCGCGGTGGGGTGACCCCTCCCGGACGACGGGATCGACGTCGACGCCGGCGTCTCGGGCGCGCTCGGCGACCGCGGCGACGCGCTCGTCCGCGGCCTCGCGGGCCGCCTGAAGGTCGGGCAGTCGCTGGCCGATGGCGAACGGGTTCACCACGGTGCAGGCGTGGAGTCTCGCACCGAGAGCGGCCGAAACCGAGACCGCCGTCTCCACGGCGGCCGCCGCGGGGTCGCTCCCGTCGGTCGCGACGACGACGTCCGCGAACTCGAGATCGTCCATGTCGCGACGTTGAATGGATCGTACGATAAATCCGCCGCCGACTCCCGTCGCGTCCCCGTTCGCCCCGAGGGTGGCTACTCCGTGGTGAACAGCTCGGTGTCCTCGGGGATCGCGAACAGGCCCATGCGGACGCCGCAGTCGAGCCAGCCGTAGCCGTAGGAGTACGACGCCAGCGCGTTCACCGGGTCGCCGCGCTCGCGGAAGTGCCGTCCGTCCTCAAGGTAGGAGACGGCCATCTCCTCGCACTCCAGCGCCATCTCGTGCAGCGGCGTCCCCTCCGGGACGCACACCTCCGCCGCCGCGAGGGCGTCCGCGAGCATCTCCCCGTATCTGGTCGTCTTCTCGTCGAGATCGGCGGGCATGTCAGGAGCGATCCGGCCGGCGGTCCCTGAGGGTGTCGCGGTCGCGGCGACGGCGTGCCCGACCGCGACGGTACATCCGACCACGACAGCATGCTCGACCGCCCCGGGTCCTCGCGGTCATGAATCGTCGTCCCCGGTTCCGTTCTCCGGGTCCTCCTCGGGATCGAGGAAGCCGCGGTACGGGCAGACGTGCTCGTCGCGGATGAGCTGCTCGTCGATGATCTCCAGCCCCAACTCGTCCAACTCCCGGTTGATGCGGTCGAGGTCGTCGTGATCGCGACCGATCGCGTTCACGTACACGTTCCGTTCGCCCGTCATGATCTCGCGGACCGCCGTCACGCCGCGGATCTCTCTGGCCTTCCTCCCCAGCTCGTCGCGCTCCGGGATGCGCGCGGTACAGACGATCTTCGTGTACAGCGGGTAGCCCGCGAGGTCGTAGTCGATGTCGATGTGGTAGCCGCGGACGATCCCGGACTCTTCGAGCTTGTTGAGTCGGGTCCGGACCGTGCTCGCCGAGAGGTCGAGTTTCTCGGCGATGTCGCTCGAGGACGTCCCTCGTGCGTCCTGCTGGAGGTAATAGAGGATGTGTCTGTCGACCGAGTCCAACTCGCCGTCCTTCATCTCTATCGTGGAGTGCTCCCGCCGACGCTTTAGTGTTCCCCGGTCGGCCGTGCGACCTCGGCGCGGGTTTTCTGCAGACGAGTAGGGGACAATCCATACCGATCGTTGACGATCCGTCAATAGAAACGCCTGTTTTATCTGGTTCCGTCATGTAGGGGCGATCGAGCATCCGGGCGGCTCCGTCCCCCGATCCGGGTCGCCCGCACCAAACTCCATCATGAAGGAACTCGAACGAGACCTCGGTCTCCCGTCCGTCCTCGCGATCAGCATCGGCGCGATGATCGGCAGCGGCATCTTCATCCTCCCCGCGCTGGCGCTGGAGATCGCCGGCCCGGCGGTGATCCTCGCGTACGCGCTCGCCGGCCTGCTCGTCGTTCCGGCGGCCCTCTCGAAGTCGGAGATGGCGACCGCGATGCCGGAGGCGGGCGGGACGTACATCTACATCGAACGCGGGATGGGACCGCTGCTCGGCACGATCGCCGGCGTCGGCACGTGGTTCTCGCTGTCGTTCAAGGGCGCGCTCGCGCTCGTGGGCGGCGTTCCGTATCTCCTCCTGCTGTTCGATCTCCCCCTCAAGCCCGTCGCGCTGGGGCTCGCGGCCGTGTTGATCCTCGTGAACGTCGTCGGCGCCAAGCAGACCGGCCGGCTCCAGGTCGCCATCGTCGTCGTGATGCTGGCGGCGCTCGGGTGGTTCGCCGCGGGGAGCGCCCCCAGCGTTCAGTCCGCGAACTACGTCGACTTCTTCGGCTACGGCCTCGACGGCGTCCTCGCGGCGACCGGGCTCGTGTTCGTCTCGTACGCGGGCGTCACCAAGGTCGCCAGCGTCGCCGAGGAGGTGGAGGACCCCGGCCGCAACATCCCGCTTGGGATCCTCGGATCGTTGGCGTTCACGACGGTGCTGTACGTCGTCGTCGTCGCCGTGCTGGTCGGCATCACCGACCCCGGCAGCGTCGCCGGCTCGCTGACGCCCGTCGCCGTCGGCGCGGAACAGACGCTCGGGCAGGCGGGGGTCGTCGCGGTCATCATTGCGGCGGTGCTCGCGCTCGTCTCGACGGCGAACGCGGGAATCCTCTCGTCGTCGCGATACCCCTTCGCGATGAGTCGCGACATGCTCGCGCCGCCGTCGCTGTCGTCCGTCAGCGAGCGGTTCGGCACGCCCGTCACGTCGATCACGCTGACCGGCGCGGTGCTGCTCGCGCTGATCGCGTTCGTCCCGATCCTCGACATCGCCAAGCTCGCGAGCGCGTTCCAGATCATGGTGTTCGCGATGATCAACGTCGCCGTGATCGCCTTCCGGGAGGGGAGCACCGAGTACGAGCCGGTGTTCACCTCGCCGCTGTACCCGTGGGTCCAGGTGTTCGGCACCGTCTCGGGGCTCCTGCTGTTGACGCAGATGGGGACGATCGCGCTCGCGGGCGCCGGAGTCATCACCGTCGGCAGCGTCGTCTGGTACTTCCTGTACGTCCGCTCGCGGGTCGACCGCGAGGGCGCCGCCACCGACGCGATCCGGCGGCAGGTCAGTCGGGACGCGCTCTCGGAGATCGAGTCCGCGCTCGCCGAGCGTCCCGACACCAGGGAGGTGCTGGTCGCGCTCACGAAGGACCTCGACCCGAAGCGCGAGCGCGCGCTGGTCGCGCTGGCGGCGGACCTCGTCCGCGAGGACGACGGCCGCGTCGTCGCCGTCCGGTTCGAGGAGGTTCCCGACCAGGCGCCGCTCACCGAGGACACGACGGTCCAGTCGGACGCCGACCGCTCGTTCGAGACCCGGATACACGCGCTCGCCGACGAGTTGGGCGTGGCCATCGAGGCCGACGAGATCGTCAGCCACGACACGAAACACGCGGTCGTCAACTTCGCGGCCCACCGCGGGGTGGACACGATCGTCGCCGAGCACGAACCCCTCCGGGTCCGGTCACGGCTGTTCGGCGACCCGATCGACTGGGTCGTCAGGCACGCCCCCTGCGACGTGCTGCTCGTCGACAACCTCGGCTACGACGACCCCGGACGGGTCGTGCTCTCGGGCGACGTCGGCCCGTACCCGCCGCTCGCCGTCGACGTTGCTGAGGCGGTCGCAGCCGCGAACGGGGGCGAGCTGTCGCTGTGGCAGCCGACGGGCGGCGACGGCTCGGACAAACAGCGGCGGCTCGTCGAGGACTACCGCTCGGAACTGTCCGAACTGGTGTCCGTTCCCGTCGGGACCGAGTCGGTCCGGGCGGACGGGGGCCGTCCCCCGATGCCCGACCTGCTCGTCCGTCGCGGCGCCGACCACCGGCTCCGAAACGCCCTGCTCGACGAGCGGCCGGAGTTCCCGAACCCGGGCTGTACAACCGTCACCGTCTACCCCCACGAGTCAAGCCGCGTTGGGCTGGCACGTCGGCTGATCGAGCGGGTCGCGTTCTGACGGGCGGGTGCGGTCTGACGGCCGGCTGTGCCGACCGGCACGCTGGCCCCGGGCGTTGTCTTGTCTTACTGCTACAATACTGTTGGTCGCGAGTCGAGCACGACAGCACAACGTACAAACCCCGTTCGACCCTACCGGACGGTAATGACCGACGCCTCCGATATCGTCGAACATCGCCCGTTGATCATCGCCGGGACCGGCTCCGCCGGCCTGACGGCGGCGATCTACGCGGCCCGATCCAACAACGAGCCCCTCGTGTTCGAGGGCGACGAGCCGGGCGGCCAGCTCACGCTCACCTCCGAGGTCGAGAACTTCCCGGGGTTCCCCGAGGGGATCAACGGCGCGGAGTTCATCAACGACGCCAAGGAGCAGGCGAAGCGCTTCGGCGCCGACGTGAAGAACGGCATCGTCGAGCGCGTGGACGACTCACAGCGGCCCTTCCGCGTCGAGCTGTCCAACGGCGACGTGTACACCGCCGACGCCGTCATCGCCGCCTCCGGCGCCTCCGCGCGCACGCTCGGGGTCCCCGGCGAGGACGACCTGATGGGGTTCGGGCTCTCGACGTGCGCGACGTGTGACGGCGCGTTCTTCCGCGGCGAGGACATGCTCGTCGTCGGCGGCGGCGACGCCGCGATGGAGGAGGCGAGCTTCCTGACGAAGTTCGCCGACACCGTGTACATCGCGCACCGTCGCGAGGAGTTCCGCGCCGAGGACTACTGGATCGACCGCGTGATGGACCACGTGGACGACGGGAACATCGAGATCATGCGCAACACCGAGGTGACCGAGCTCCACGGGAGCGCCGAGGCCGGCGTCGAGTCGGTCACGCTCGTGCGCAACCCAGAGGGACACCCGACCGACAGGCTCGACGGCCCCGATACCGAGGAATGGGAGTTCGACGTCGGCGCGGTGTTCTACGCCATCGGCCACACGCCCAACACCGACTACCTCACGGACACGGGCGTCGAACTCGACGACGACGGCTACCTGGAGACGGTCGGCGGCACCGGCGGCGGCCAGACCGAGACGGGGGTCCCCGGGCTGTTCGGCGCCGGCGACGTGGTCGACTACCACTACCAGCAGGCGGTCACCGCCGCCGGCATGGGCTGTAAGGCCGCCATCGACGCCGACGACTACCTCGAGGACCTGAAGCGCGAGGCGGCGGCGCAGCCGGAAGGGGAGCCCGCGGCCGCCGACGACTGATCTCGGCGCAGTCGCCGAGTCCTCGGCGACCTCGGGAGCCGCGACCCACGGACCTTTACGTCCGGTGACCCTTCTGAGAGCCATGGTTGGAACTGAAACCTACACGATCACCGGTCCCGACGGAGACAGCGACGAGGTCGACCTCCCCGAGGGGCTCGTCGACATGCTCGCCGAGCAGGGCGAGAACCCCAGCGAGGTCATCAGCGACGTGGTCCTGCAGGCGTTCGCCCAGCAGGCACACGCCATCGCCCACCACAGCGAGGGCGAGGCGCCCCAGGACGTGCTCGACATCAACGAGAAGGCGGAGGAGCTGTTCGAGGAGCGCTTCGGGCAGAGCCTCTCGGACGCGATGGGCCACTCGCACTAACGCGACCGCCTCGACGGAACGCCGCTTCTACAGCGACGGAACACCGCTTCTCGCGACCTACACCGACGTGACGGACAGCAGCGGCACCATCGCGCCGATCCCGACGAGGACGCCGGCGACGAGCTCGCGCCTGCCGTCGCCCGCGAGCCCCTCGCCCAGCTCCAGCGCCTCCGGGATGAACTCCGTGAGCACGAGATACACCATCGCGCCCGCGGCGAAGCCGAACCCGACCGGGAGGAACCGCTCGGCGAGCGTGACGAGGTGGAACGCGATCACCGCCCCGACCGGCTGCGGGAGGCTGGAGAACACCGCCCACCAGACCATCCTCGGGGGTGACACGTCCATCGAGCGCAGGGGGATCGACACCGCGACGCCCTCGGGGACGTTGTGGATCGAGATGGCGACCGTCATGAACACCGCCAGCAGCGGCACCGCGGTGCCGAACACGAGGACCCCGCCGGGCGTGTCGAACCCCAACTCCGCGAAGGAGACGCCGACGGCGACGCCCTCGGGGAAGCTGTGGACCGTGAGGACGCCGAGGATGAGCAGGAGCTTCTTGAAGTCCGCCTCCTCGTACACCCCGGGGTCGACCTCGGCGCCCTCGATCACCTCGTGGGCGACGACGACCAGCAGGACGCCCGCGAGCGCTCCGACCGCCAACTCCAGCGGGCCGCCATACGCGAGGCCCTCGACGACCAACCCGAACAGCGACGCGCCGAGCATGATCCCCGACGCGAGCCCCCACAACGCGACGTTCCACCGGTCGCCGATCTCCTCCACGAGGAAGAAGGGGATCGCGCCCAGCCCGGTCGCGAGCGCGGTGACGAGCCCCGCGAGGAACACGAACGCGTACGCGCCGGCGTCGACCATGTCCGGAGCTAGCCGGGCCGCGACTATAACTTTCACGTCGCTGACTATTTTGGTCCGACGAAATCGGTGTGTCGACCGACCCCGAACACGTACGCGTGATCGTCGACCGATCACGTCGTACCGTACATATCAGAAACCGACTACGTTCCGGACTACGCCGTCCGCCAGTCGCGGTCGGTTCGATTCAGGCGGACGCAGCCGTCGTCGGTGACGACGACGAGGTCCTCGATCCGGACGCCGAACTCGCCGGACAGGTAGATCCCGGGCTCGACGCTGAACACCATTCCGGGCTCGAGTTCTCGCTCGCCGCCGGCGACGACGTACGGCTCCTCGTGCACGTCGAGGCCGACGCCGTGGCCCGTGCGGTGGACGAACTCCTCGCCGTAGCCCGCGTCCTCGATCACCTCGCGGGCGGCGGCGTCGACCTCGCCGGTCGTGACGCCCGGCTCGACCGCCTCGACGGCTGCGTCCTGCGCCTCGCGGACGACGCGATGGACCTCCCGGAAGCCGTCGGGGGGCGACTCGTCGCCGAACACGAGGGTCCGGGTCTGGTCCGAGGGGTAGCCGTCGACGCGGGTGCCGAAGTCGAGGACGACGGGGTCGCCCGCGCGGACCGTGCGGTCGCCGTGGGTGTGGTGGGGCATCGCCCCGTTCGGCCCGGAGCCGACGATCGTCTCGAAGGAGACGCCCGTGCCGCCGTTGGCGACGAGGCGGTCCTCGACGTGGCGCGCGAGCTCCGCCTCGGTCATCCCGACCACGTCGTCGCCGTCGGTCCGAAGCTCCCGGATCACCGCGTCGGCGGCCTCGCCCGCGCGGCGAAGCGCCGCGACCTCGGCGTCGTCCTTGGTCACGCGCAGGTCCGCGAGCACCTCGCTCGCGAGCCCGAACGTCGCGCCCGGGAGCACCTCACGGAGGTCCTGTGTGAACCGGGCGTGCATGGTGTCGTCGACGAGGACGCGGGGGCCGTCGCCGCCGTCGGCGTCGCCGGCGCTATCGCCGCGGTCGTCGACCCCGCGCCGCAGTCCGAGGTCGTCGGCGACCGCCGAGAGCGCCGCGGTCGGGTCGTCGTCGTCGGCCCACGTCCGCACGTCGTCGACGGGAGTCCCGGTGCGGACCTGCTCGCCGGAGAGTTCGGGCACGAGGAACACCGGGTCGTGGCCGGCGGTCACGAACAGCAGGAAGTGGCGCTCGCTCGGGTGTTCGCTGTGGCCCGTGAGGTACCGGAGGTTCGTGCTCGGGAACAGGACGACGGCGTCGGCGGCGCGCTCACGGGTCGCCTCTCCGTCTCGCGGGTCGCACTCGCTGTCGCGGAGGCGGTCGCGGACGGCGTCGATGCGGCGGGCGTGCGGCGCGTCGGTGTCGTTCATGCGCGACGGTTCCCCCGCCTTCGAGTTGAACGCGTCGGAGCCCGAAACCCGGAGCCCCCGCCGCCCGTCGATACCCGGGATCGCGGTCCTCGTCGTCTCGAACGCGCCCGTCGCTCGGTCGAGCCCGCTACCCGTCGTTGTCGTACGATTGCGCAAGGAATTTCTCGCCCCCGGAACACCCTCGGCCGTGGATCGGAACCGCCGCTGGCTGATCGCGTGGGGGCTCGGGTACGCCGCCGTCGGCGGCGCCTCGGTGCTCGTCCCGCTGTACGCGATCGCGTTGGACGCCAGCCTCGCGTTCGTGGGCCTCATCGCCGCGACCGCGGCGCTCGTCGGCGTTCCCGGCGCGCTCGCGTGGGCCGCGCTGGCCGCCAAGACGCACCGGCGGCGCCCGTTCGTCCTCGTCGCGCTCGGGGCGACCGCGGGCGTGCTCGCGCTCGTGCCGCTGGCGACGACGCCGGCGGCGGTGCTCGCGCTCAACGCGGCGCTGTGGTTCGTCGTCGCCGCCGCGGTGCCCGTCCTGAACCTGATCGTCGTCGAGGGCGCGCCCGTCGAGGAGTGGGACGGCCGCATCGCCTCCCTGAACGCCTGGCAGGGGTACGGCTGGGTGGCCGGCCTCGTCGTCGGGACCGCGTGGACGCTCGCCGTCCCCCGGTTCGGCGTCGCCCCGATCAGGGGCCAGCGACTGCTGTTTCTCGTCCTCGCGGTCGTCGCGACGGCCGCCCTGCTGCTCGCGCGGGTGTGGTATCCGGAGCCGTCGACCGTCTCCGCCGAGCGCTTCCGGCGGGTGTACGACCGGCTTTCGCGCTCGAACTGGGGCGCCGGTCGCTACCTCCGCGCGAGCCTCTACGGCCCGACTCGGGTGTTCTGGGGGCTGCGGACGCTCGGAAACGGGACTCGACCGCGTCGGGAGAGTGCGGGGGTCCCGAACCCCCTCGCCGGCTTCTCCCCGTCGCTGCGGCGGTACGTCCTCGCGGTGGTCGTCTTCTCGCTGGGCTTCGCCGTCTTCTGGGGGCCGGTGCCGGCGTTCCTCGCCGAGCGCGTCGACGACGGGGCGGTGTTCGCCGTCTACCTCGCGGGCAACCTCGGCTCCGCGGTGTGTTACGGCCCGGCGGGACGGCTCGCGGGGAAGTACGCGCCGCGGTCGGTCCAGGCGGCGGCGCTGGCGGGGCGTGCCGGGCTGTTCCCCGGCGTCGCGTTCGTCGCGCTCGTGCTCCCCGCGCTGGCGGGCTTCTCGCTGGTGTTCGGGCTCATCGGCGTGACGTGGGCGGTCATCGCGATCACCTCCGCGAGCATCGTCACCCGGCTCGCAGACGACGGGAACCGGGGGGCGGCCCTGGGCGTTCAGGCCGCGGCCGCCGGCCTCGCCACGGCGGTCGGCTCCGCGCTCGGCGGCGTCGTCGCCGGCGCCGCGGGCTACCTCCCGACGTTCGGCCTCGGCGCGGCGCTGGTGCTGACGGGGCTCGTGCTCGTGATGTTGGCGCGGTGAGCGAACCGGCGCCGGCCGCTCGTGTCGGCGCCGAGTCCAGACGCCTCCTCCACGTCGAGCGGCGCCCCGAGGCCTACCCGTCATCGAGGAACGCCGCCACCTGCTCCCGCGTCGGCAGCGCCGCCATCGCCCCCTGCGCCGTCGTCGCCCGGGCGCCGACGGCGTTGCCGAAGCGGAGCGCCTCCGCGAGGGAGGACCCCCCGTCCAGCGCGTCGATCGCGCCCGCGGTGAAGGCGTCGCCCGCACCGGTCGTGTCGACCACGTCGGCGTCGAAGCCCGGATGCTCGGCGTGGCCGGCGCCCCACGGCGCGTCGGCGGTCGAGCGGGCGTCCGCCCCGGCCGCGCCGCGCGTGATCAGCGCGGTGTGGGGACCGTCGGCGACGACCGCGGACGCGACAGCCTCGGCGGTCCCCTCGTATCCTGCGGGGTCGAGGTCCTCCACGGACGCGACGAGCACGTCCACGTCCGGGAGCACCCGCGCGAGCGTGTCGGCGTAGTCGAACTCCCGCCACAGCGAGGGGCGCGCGTTCGGGTCGAACGAGACGGTGACGCCGTCCGGGACCCGATCCAGCAGGTCGAACACGGCCGAGCGCGAGGGATCGTGGGCGAGCTCGACGCCGCCGACGTGGAGCCAGTCGACCGTCGCGAGCGCGTCGTCGTCGACCCGGCCGGGTTCCAGCCGGGTGCTCGCGGTGCCGTCGAGGTACAGCGAGAACGACCGGTCGCCGTCGGCGTCGAGCGCGACGACCGCGAGGCCCGTCGGCGCGTCCGGGTCGCGCTCGACGTACGCCCCCGGTATCCCCTCCTCGCGCAGCGTCGACGCGAGGAAGTCGCCGAAGCCGTCCCGGCCCAGTCTGGTCCACAGCGCCGGCGCCTCGCCGAGGCGCGCGAGGCCGACGGCGACGTTCGCGGGTGCGCCGCCTGGCCGTCTGGCGTACGTCCCGGCGTCGCCGTGGTCGCCCGACTCGGCCCCCTCGGGGTGGAGGTCGACGATGCACTCGCCGACGACGAGCCGCCTCACTCCCCGCCCTCCTCGCCGCCGTCGGCGTCGCGTCCGGCGTTCGCGCCGTCGACGGCGCCCGAACCGTCCGCTCGGTCAGCCTCGGCCGCCGAAAGCGACTCCTCGATCCGGTCGAGGCTGTGGCCGAGGTAGCCGGCGTCGTGGGTGAACACCTCCGCCGAGAGCGTCCCCGTCCAGTCGTCGGGGAGCGCCCGAAACAGGCGCTCGAAGTCGACGAACCCCGCACCGACCGGGAGGTGCTCGTCGCTCGCGCCGCGCACGTCGTTCAGGTGGAAATGCGAGATCCGGTCGGCGTGGGCGTCGATCAACGCCGCGATGCCGCCGTCGTCGCGGCCGTCGACGCGGGCGTGACCCGTGTCGAGACACATCGACACGTCCGTGCGGTCGAGCAGTTCGTCGATCCGGTTCGTGTCGAACCGCCCCTTCGGGATGTTCTCGGCGACCAGTTCGACGTCGCGGTCGGCGGCGTAGCCGTCGAGGTGGCGGACCGACTCGACGATCGCGTCGCCGACCGTCGCGTCGTCGTGGGCGGGCGCCCACGCGTCCGTCGTCGGGTGTACTGTCGCCTTCGTCGCCCCGAGGGCCGACGCGAGGTCGAGATGCGCCTCCAGCTCGGCGACCGCGCCGGAGCGCACGGCGTCGAACGGGGAGCCGGGGTCGATCGATCCGAACGGGAGGTGGACCGTGCAGTCGACGCCGTGGTCGGACAGCGCCGTTCGGAGTTCGTCGCGGCGGGGGGCGAGTCGGTCGCGCGCGCCGGCGCCGTCGAGCATCACCTCGACGTAGTCGTAGCCGTGGTCGGCCGCGATCGCCACCGCGTCCGGGAGGCCCATGCCGAGCTGCGTGACGAATCCGATGTCGACGTTCATACCGCCCGTACCACCCGTCGGAACTTCGACCCACCGCATCGATCGTCGGTCCACGCATGCTCCTCGACCGATCGCGTGGCCGTCGACCACCGCATCGCTCATGTCGTCGCGGGGCACACCCCGACGCATGGAGGATCTCGGTCCGCTCGCGCCACACGTCGCGGACGCGGCGACGGCCGCCGGGGTCGACGAGTCCGCCGTGCGGAGGACGCTGGCCACGATGCAGGCCGACGTGCGGGCGTATCCGGGCGTCGCCGACCTCGTCTTCGAGTACCGGCGGGCGTTCGAGTACGACCCGCTCGTCCGTCGTGACGGCCGGGCGTACTACCTGCTCGTTCCGCCGCGCGTGTGGCGCGAGTTCGCGGCGACGCTCGAGGCGTCGGCGGCCGTTCTCGCGGCGGCGCGGGCGGTCCACGACCGGGCGTTCACCGCGGGGACGGAGTTACCGCCGGAGGAACGGGGCGACTGGGAGCCGCTGGTGTTCCTCGCGTCGTCGTAGACCGGCCCCTCGTTCGCGTCATGGTCCGCCGTCCGGCTGCTGTGGCGGGACGGCTTGGTCGAACGGCGCCACGTCGTCGTCGTCCCCGCCGTCTGTGCGCTGGGCCCGCGCTCTGGTGACGTCCCACGGGTCCATCTGGTCGACCGACCCCGTCGTCACCGATTCGCCGTCGGCCGCTCGCAGGCGGAGAACGACGACGGTTCCGACGTCGTCGATCGGCTCGTCCGTCGCCTCCTCGCCGTCGACGAAGGTGAGTTCCCCGTTGACGCCGTCCACGATCCACCTGACGAGCCAGAGACCCAGCCCGCTGGCGTGGCGGAGCTGGGTCTCGCGACCCGACTCCACCGCCTCACGGTCCTCCGCGGGTATCCCCGGCCCGTCGTCCGCGATCCGGACCTCGACGGTCCCCGAGTCGTCCGACAGCGTGATCGCCACCCGTGGTCCGTCGTCGTGGTGGTGCCGACCGGCGTTCTCCACGAGGTTCCACACCGCGGTGGCGAACAGCTCGTCGGCGTACGCGACCGCCTCGTCGGCCTCCACGGTCACCGTCATCTCCGGGAACCGGTCGCGGGCGCGGTCGGCCACGTTCCCGACGACGCGCGTCACGTCGATCGGACGGCCGCCGTGTTCCGTCCGGCGAAGCGTCTGGTCGACCCCGCGGACTCGACTCCCCAGCGACGCGAGTCGTTCGGCCGACCGTTGGATGCGCTCGGCGTGCTCGGCGGTGTCGCCGTCCTCGGCCGCGATCACGTCCGCGTAGCCGTGCACGACGTTGAGCTCGTTGCGGAGGTCGTGTCGGAGGACGCGGGTCAGCACTCGCAGCCGCTGCTCGTACCGGTCCCTGCGGGTCTCGTCCCGGAGGTTCAGCAGGTAGCCGCCGATGTGCGGGTCGTCGAAGCGGTTCACCCCGACGCCGTCGAGCACGCGCCAGCCGCCGTCACGGTGCTCCGCGCGGAAGGAGAGGCGAACGCGCTCGCCGGGCCGACCAAGGCTCTCGGCGAACGGCCTCGCGACCGACCGCCGGTCGTCGGGGTGGATGTAGTCCGTGAGCACCTCCCCTTCGAGCGTCTCCGTGTCGTACCCGAGGACGGTCTCGACGGCGGGACTGATGTACTCGAGCACGCCGTCGGCGTCGGCGACGGCGACGATGTCCTCGGAGTGCTCGACGTACGCTCGATACCGTCTCCGGATCCCCCGTCGCTCGGTCACGTCACGGAACACGAGCAGCCGGAGCCCCTCCCGTCCGAGCGACTCGCAGGTCGCCTCGAAGTACGTCGGATCCGGAACCGGCTCCCCGTACCCCCCGTCGCCCGCGATGTCGGGGTCCGTGTCGTCGAGGACGACCTCGGCCCCGTCGTCGCCGTCGTCGTCGAGCAGCCCGGACTCGACGACGGCGCCCGGCAGCACGCTCGCGGCGTCGTCGCCGACCCAGTCGTCGCCGAGGGCGAACGTCTCCCGCGCGGCCGGGTTCGCCTCGAGCACCCGGTCGTCCTCGTCGACGACGACGATCGCGTCGTCGAGCCCGGCGAACACCGTCTCGTGGGCGACGGCTGCGACGTCGAACAGGTCGTACCGGGTCATCGCGATCAACAGCGCGAGGCTCACCGCCCCGAAGCTCAGCGGCGTGAGGTCGACGGGCGGCAGCCACGACGGCCCCAGGGCGAACAGCGAGAGGGTGGTGACCGGGACCGCGGTTCCGACGCACAACACGGCCGCCTGAGCCCGATACGTCCCCGACGAGCGCAGGGCCGCCAGACCCAGGACCGAGACGAACACCGCCCCGGCGAGCACGCTGTAGACGACGTGTGCGACGAGGGCCGGCCCGGGCTCGCCGACGAGCACGACCGCCCCCAAGGCGCTCCGTGGCTCGATCCCGGCGAGGAACACGCCGTTCGGGTTCACGACGACCAGCGCGCCGATGACCGCGGGCTCGGCGGTGAGTGCGGCTGTCCTCGGCGTAGTCAGCCACTCGCCGTGGCCGGCGTACGTGAACGCGAACAACAGGGAGGTGCTCACGATCGGCAGCGAGACGAGCCACTTCACCCGGAGCAACGTCCCGGCCGTGGCCGTCGTTCCGGCCGCCCACTGGAGACCCAGCGCGGCCGACCAGGCGGCGACGAGAAACAGCGTCGCCGCGATCGCGGCGCCGGCGTGGTCCGTTCGCTCGCGAGTTCGCACGTACGCGAGCACACCCGCGCCGGTTGCCAACAGCGCGGAGCCGGCAGCGGCGGCGAGGAAGACGTCTGACACGTGGACCATTGACGACAGGTGTCTCCGGGTGGTCCGGGTCGGTAGATAAAGGCGCCCCCGGAATTATCAGAACGGATTATCCGAGGGTCGGCACGGTGGCGCCGCCCGGCCGCGATCGGGACCGCCGGCTACAGCCCGAGCTGGCGTCCGATGATGAGGTGCTGGATCTCGCTGGTCCCCTCGCCGATCTCCATCAGCTTCGCGTCGCGGTAGAACCGCTGGGGCGGGAAGTCGGTGGTGTAACCGTAGCCGCCGTGGACCTGCACGGCGTCCTCGGCGACCTCCCGGGCGGCCTCGCTGGCGTCGAGCTTCGCGAGCGCCGACGCGCGCGTCACGTCCTCGCCGTCGTCGTACCTCGTCGCGGCCTTGTGGGTGAGCAGCCGCGCGCGCTCGGTCTTGCGGTGCATGTCGACGACCATGTCGCGGACGGCGTCGAACGACGAGATCGGCTCGCCGAACTGCTCGCGCTCGCCGGAGTACTCCTTGGCGGCCTCGTAGGCGCCCTGCGCGAGCCCCGTCGACAGCGCGGCGATGGAGATGCGTCCGCCCTCCAGCGTCTTCATCGTCTGGGTCCACCCCTCGCCCTCCTCGCCGAGCAGTCGGTCCTCGGGGATCCGCACGTCGTCCAGTTGGATCTCGCAGGTCGGCGAGGAGTTGAGCCCCATCTTGTCCCAGACGGTCGTCACCTCGAAGCCGTCGTCGTTCTCGGGATCGACGATGAACGTCGAGATACCGTCGTAGCCCGCGTCGGGGTCGGTGACGGCCTTCACGAGCACGCTGTTGGCGACGTTGGCGTTCGTGATGAACTGCTTCGTGCCGTTCAGCACCCACTCGTCGCCGTCCCGTTCCGCCGTCGTGTCCATGTCCGAGGCGTCGGAGCCCGAGCCGGGCTCGGTGAGCGCCCACGCGCCCATCCCCTCGCCCCCCGCGAGCGGCCGGAGCCACTCCTCCTTCTGCTCGTCGGTGCCGAACAGCTCGATCGGCTTCGACCCCAGCGAGACGTGTGCCGCGTACGAGAGCCCGATACCGCCGGAGACGCGGCCCAGCTCCTCGGTGACGAGCGCGTACATCAGCTGGTCGCCGCCGAGGCCGCCGTACTCCTCGGAGACGGGGACGCCCATCATGTCGAGCTCCCCGAGCTGTTCGAAGACCTCCTCGGGGAACCGGTGCTCCTCCTCGATCTCCTGGGCGATGGGGGCGATCTCCTCCTCGCAGAACTCCCGGACTTGGTCCCGGATCATCCGGTGTTCCGCGGGTAGATCGAAGTTCATGATCGAACCACGGGCGCCCCCCGAAATACCTGTTTCGATGGCTTTCGGTCGGCGCAATATCCGCGGGCCGAGCGCCGCAACGATTTATCCCCGCTCGCGGACTACGAACCACCGCATGGACCTCCAGCGCCTCCTCCGTGGAACCGTCGAGTGGGGACGCCTGGAGACGGTCGCGCGCGAACTCGCCGTCCGCTACGGCGACGGGACGGCGCGCGTCGAGTTCCTCGAGGCCGACAACTGGCTGTCGACCCCGTTCATCCTCCACGCCGGCGGGGAGCCGTACTTCGTGAAGGTGGTGAGCCGCCAGAACTCCGTCGTCCACGCGCTGTTCACCGCCGGGCGCAACCTCGGCGCGTTCTCCTCGGGCACGGAGGGGTTCTTCGAGCACTTCGGCACGCCCGCGGAGATGGCCCGTCACGAGCTGGAGGCGACCGAGCGGATGCGCGCCATCGGCGTCAACGCGCCCGAGCCGGTCGAGGCGCTGGAGGTCGACGGGCTGGGCGTGCTCGTCGTCGAGTACCTCCCGGCCTTTCGGCCGCTCGATGAACTCGACGTCGACGCCGAACGCGAACTGGCCCCGGAGCTGTTTCGATCGCTCAGGCGACTCCACGACAACGGGCTCGCCCACGGCGACCTCCGCGCGGAGAACGTGCTCATCCTCGACGGCGACCTCTACTTCATCGACGCGACGAGCGTCCGGGAGCCGGGCGAGCTGGACGCACGGGAGTACGACCTCGCGTGCGGGCTGGCGGCGCTGGAGCCGCTCATCGGCGCCTCAGACGCGGTCGCGGCGGCGCTGTCGGCGTACCCCCGAGCGGAGGTGCTGGCCGCTCGCGAGTACCTCGACTTCGTCGCCATCCGCCCGGACCACGACTTCGACGGGCCGGGGCTCAAAGGCGAGATCGAGAAGCGCGCGACGGCGGAAGGGGAGCGGAGCGAGTCGTGACTTCGGGTGACCCGCGGGACGGGCGCGAGACCGTCGCCCGTTACGGCGGCTCTCGGATCACTCCTCCGTGATCTCGATGGCGACCGGACCGTCGCCACCGTCGGCGGCGCCCCGCTCGTCGTCGGCGTCTGCGACGAACTCCTCGAGGGAGGAGACGTTCCACGTGTTCGCCTTGAGGAACGTGTCGAACACCGGCCCGACGACCGGGATCGATCCGAGCACCGCGTCGGCGGTCACGTTCGCGAGCATCCGGACGACCGTCGTCAGCGGGACGCCGAGGTACGCCGCCTCGGCGACGATGTACAGCGAGACGCCGACGGCGACCGCGTCGCCGGCGCCGGGGACCACACCGAGCACCGGGTCGAGACCGATCCACGTGTTCGTCCCGGGGATCCGGACCGCCTCGTCCATGAGCCGGGCGACGGTCTTCACGCGTCGCAGCGCCGGCTCGTCGACCGATTCGGGCAGGTCCATCGTGAGCGACTCGGCGTCTGTCATGGTCGTGCGGAGGCGACCACGAGGAAAGGCTCTTGCGGCGGTGGCTGGCCGGCGGGAATCCGCGGCGCCGACGACGCCGAGGGGAGTCCCTCCCGCGAATCCGGTTCCGGGGGCACGATCACACTCGGCGGGCGACGAACTTCCCGCATCTATATGACGCCGGTGACGCAAGTTTTGCCCATGAGTCGAGACGACGGCGTCTATCAGCACTACATCGACGGCGAGTGGACCGACGGCACGGGCGAGGAGACGTTCACCAGCCGGAACCCCGCCAACGGCGAGGAGCTCGGCGAGTTCCGTCGCGGCACCGAGGCCGACGTCGACCGCGCGGTCGCCGCCGCCGACGAGGCATTCGAGGAGTGGAAGGAGCTCTCCCACATCGACCGCGCGGAGTACCTCTGGGACATCTACCACGAGCTCAAGGAACGCCACGACGAGCTTGGCGAGATCGTCACCAAGGAGTGTGGGAAGGAGATCTCCGAGGGGAAGGCGGACGTAACCGAGGCGTGGCACATGGTCGAGTGGGCCGCCGGCGACGCTCGCCACCCTAAGGGCGACGTGGTTCCCTCCGAGATCCCCAGCAAGGACGCGTACATGCGCCGCAAGCCCCGGGGCGTCGTGGGCTGCATCACGCCGTGGAACTTCCCGGTCGCCATCCCGTTCTGGCACATGGCCGTCGCGCTCGTCGAGGGCAACACGGTGGTGTTCAAGCCCGCCGAACAGACGCCGTGGTGCGCGCAGATCCTCGCGGAGATGTTCGAGGACTCGGGCGTTCCCGACGGCGTGTTCAACATGGTCCAGGGCTTCGGCGACGCGGGCAACGCCGTCGTCGAGGACGACCGCGTCGACACGGTGCTGTTCACGGGCAGCGCGGAGGTCGGCCACAAGATCGCCAGCAAGGTCGGGGGCGAACCCGGCAAGCTCGCGGCCTGCGAGATGGGTGGGAAGAACAACATCGTGATCACCGAGAAGGCGGATCTGGACGTGGCCGTCCACTCGGCGGTCATGTCCAGCTTCAAGACCACCGGCCAGCGCTGCGTGTCGAGCGAGCGGCTGGTCGTCCACGAGGACGTGTACGACGAGTTCAAGGAGCGCTTCGTCGAGAACGCGAAGAACGTCGCAGTGGGAGACCCGCTGGACGAGGACACGTTCATGGGCCCGCTCATCGAGGAAGAGCACAAGCAGAAGGTCTCGGAGTACAACCAACTCGCGAAGGACGAGGGCGTGAACGTGCTCGTCGACCGCGAGGAGCTCGACGACGAGGAGATCCCCGACGGCCACGAGGAGGGCCACTGGGTCGGGCCGTTCGTGTACGAGGCCGACGCCAAAGAAGACCTGCGGTGTACCCACGAGGAGGTGTTCGGCCCGCACGTGGCGCTGTTGAAATATTCGGGCGACATCGAGGATGCGGTGGAGATCCACAACGACACGGACTACGGGCTCGCCGGGGCGATCATCTCGGAGGACTACCGCCAGATCAACTACTTCCGCGACAACGCGGACGTGGGCCTCGCGTACGGCAACCTCCCGTGCATCGGCGCGGAGGTCCAGCTGCCGTTCGGGGGCGTGAAGAAGTCGGGCAACGGCTACCCGTCGGCGCGTGAGGTCATCGAGGCGGTGACCGAGCGTACCGCGTGGACGCTCAACAACTCCAAGGAGATCGAGATGGCACAGGGCCTCTCCGCCGACATCAAGACCAAGGACGACTGAGGACCCTCCCGACCGGCTGTCGACCCCCGACGGCCCCAGTCGTCGCCACTGCGATCGTATCCGGCGTGACCGTCGAACAGGCGAGCCCCGCGGCCGCCGTTCCGGTCCTGCTGCAGCTGCTGGGCGTCGTGAGAACCGCTCCCGTCGGCGCGGCGACGACTGGTGCGGTGAGGCGACGGGCGCGACGCGGGTGGTGCATGGTGCGTCGCGTGCGTCCGTGCCGGACTGTGGGTGATGTACGGTGCGTCGCGCCTCTCGCCGCCGTCGGACCGCACCTCTGCGCGGTGCCGGGACCGCGGGGCCGGAGCGGGAGTGGGAGCGGGAGTTGCTCCGGCCGGCCCGCGCGGATGGGCAAACGTGCCGTCGCGCGGGCGGTCCCGGTTCGCTGGGGACGGCTGTCCCCGGGCCGCGAAGCCGAACGAACCGACCGAAACGGCCGGTACGCCCGAACACGCTGGGGAGTGCGTTCGGGCGGGGTTCGGTTCCGCGGTAGTTCGAACGGCGCGCGTCCAGTACTTGAACGCACCGTCGAGATTATCGGATGCGATTCTCGGGCGACCGGTGCGGTTTAGCCGGCGCGCCCGGACGGTGTGTCTGTGTTCGAGTCGACGTTCTCCGAGACGACGCGGCGCGATTGGACGGACGACGGCGGCGCGGGCGGCGACGCCGACGCGACGACCCGGATCGCGACGGTCGGCTGCGGCAACTACGCGCGCTCGGTCTCGATCCCGGCGATGGAGCGCGGCGAGTACGCGGCGCCGACGGTCGTCGTCAGCGGCGACCCGGAGAAGCGCGCCCGCCTCGCCGACGAGTTCGACGTGACCGCGATCGGCTACGACGAGTACGACGCCGGCGTCGCGAGCGACGAGTACGACGCCGTCTACGTCGCCACCCCGAACCGGCTCCACCTGCCCCACGTCGAGACGGCCGCCGGCCATGGGAAGCACGTCATCTGCGAGAAGCCGCTCGAGGCGACCGTCGAGCGCGCCGAGCGGCTCGTCGCCGCCTGCGACGACGCGGGCGTCCGGCTGATGACCGCCTACCGGATGCAGACCGACCCCGTGATGCGGCGCCTGCGGGAGTTCGTCGCCGCCGGCGGCATCGGCGACCTCCAGCGGGCGTCCGGCGACTTCACGTTCCCGGTGCTGGGCGGCGACGCCGGCCCGGACCAGTGGCGCCTCGACGGCCGCCTCGCGGGCGGCGGCGCGCTGTACGACGTGGGCGTGTACCCGCTCAACACCGCGCGGTTCCTCGCCGGGGACGACCCGGTCGCGGTCTCGGCGACGACCCGGTCGCCGGACCCCGCGTTCGACGGGGTCGATCAACACGTCGACTTCCGGGTCGAGTTCGGCGCCGCCAGCGGTGCCGGCGACGGCGACGCGGACGACATCGACGGGGCGGGCCCGGTCGACGGCGGCGGCTGGGTCGGGAACTTCTCGGCGTCGTTCTCGGGCCACCCGAACACGTCGCTGGAGCTGCTCGGGAGCGACGGGCGGATCGCGGTCCGGTCGGCGTTCCAGCCCGGGGCGGACCGCGAGGTGACCGTGGAGACGAGCGAGGGGACCGTGGAACTCGCGGACGCCGGCGCAGACGAGACGGTGGAGGAGTTCGACTACTTCGCGCACGCGGTGGCGACCGGCGGGGACATCGAGCCCGACGGGAGCGACGGGCTCGTGGACATGCGGGCGCTCGCGGCGGCGCAGGAATCGGCGCGGACGGGGGGACGGGTCGAACTATAGCACGGCAATCCCGCTGGGCGGGGTGATACGTCGCGGCGAACGAAGGTGGGGGTGGGGAGGCGGTGGTGCGCGCGTCCGTCGCGGTGGACCCCTGACCGCGGGTCGGGCGCGCGCAGTCGCGTCGGTGCGGCGGCGCGGATCTTGGGTGTGCCAGCTTACGACGAGAAAAGCGTCGGTTCGCCGGCATCGGTTTCTATCCCACTCACCGGGATAAATGCTCCGGCACCGGGCGGCGAGGATCGGATCGACGGAAACGGTTATGTCCGCGCACGGAAAGCGTTCGATATGGCTCGCCTCAGGGCCGAGGCGCTGGTCGGCGGCGCCGAGGGCCTGCTGTCACAGCCGCGCCGTATCGTCGACCACCGCCGGCTCGGGGCGCCGGGCGACTCGATCGACGCCGATGCCGACGCCGACATCCACGGCGGGGGGAAACTTCTCCGGGTCGAGGAGGTTCCACTGGCGCACGTCGACGTGGAGCCGGACGTCCGCGAGCGCCTCTGTCAGTTCCTCGACGACGAGTACACCGTGTTCGTTCACCACGTCGAGTAGCCGGGCTCCACGGTTCGACCGCCCTCGATCCCCGTCGCTCTCCGAGTCAGTAGTCGCGCCTGTCGCGAAGCGCCGGGAACTCCTCGCGCACGCGTTCGACGCGATCGGGCTCGATATCGGCCGAGACGAGCGCCGGCTCGTCGCCTGCCGACGCCAGCGTCGTCCCCCACGGGTCGTACACGGTCGACCGGCCGAGCAACTCGGCGTCCTCGAAGCTCCCCGAGCCGTTCACGGTCGCGACGTACGCGAGGTTCTCGATGGCCCGCGCACGCGAGAGCGTCCGCCAGTGTTCGACCCGCGGATACGGCCACGCGCTGGGGACGAGCACGAGGTCGACGCCGGTCTCGCCGTCGCCGCCGTCCGCGAGCGCCCGGAACTGTTCGGGGAACCGAAGGTCGTAACACGTCGTCACGCCGATGCGAACGCCCGACAGGTCGACGACCGGCAGCGCCTCGCCGGGCGTGAGCAGTCGCGTCTCCGCGGACTCGTAGCCGAACAGGTGGTGTTTCCGGTACACCGCGCGCCGGTCGCCGTCCGAGTCGAACAGGACGGCGGTGTTCGCGAGGCCGCCGTCCGCGGGCACGTCCTCGCCGGCGGCGGCGCTCTCGGCGAGGTCCTCGACGATCGAGCCGGCGAGCAGGGCGACGTCGTGGTCGGTGGCGGCCTCGGCGAGCCGGGTCAGGGTCGGTCCCGAGAGGGGCTCGGCGCCGCGTTCGTACGCCTCGAACGCGAAGTAGCCGACGTTCCACAGCTCCGGAAGCGCGACCAGGTCCGCGCCGCGGTCGGCGGCGTCGGCGATCGCCGCCAGCGCTCGGTCGAGGTTGCCGTCGCGGTCGGCCGCGCGGACCTCGATCTGTGCGAGCGCGAGCCTCATGCGAGCCCCAGATCGCGCTCCAGGGCGCGTTCCAGGTTGTCCAGCTCGTCGCCGAACTTCCGCTCGAAGAACGACTCGACCCCGGGGAGGCGGCCGTCGACGACGAACTCGTTGACGAGGCGGGCGCGACCGTCCTCGGTCTCGGAGACCGTGTGCTCGCCCGTCACGCGGAACGCCCGGGACTTCCCGACGAACTTGACGTACTCGGGCGGGTCCTTGCGCACCTCCTCCGTCTCGACGGCGATGCTCGATCGGATCACCGGGATCGGCAGGCGGACGTGCCACGTCGCGGTCCCCTCCTCGTCGACCTCGTACTCGTCGACGACGCTGATCGCCCCGGCACGCTTGGCCGGATCGGAGATGAACGCCCAGACGTCCTCCGGGTCGGCCTCGAAGACGAACTCCCGGCGTACACGCACGGTCATCGAACCGACGTACGTGCGGGGGGCGAAAAAACGGGGTGGTTCGCCCGAGCCCCCGGTCGACCGGGGCGGGTCGCGTCGACGGTCACGACGATCCGCTCCCTGTTCGTCCGGGCTGGATCGATCGGCCGTCGCGGCGACCGACGTACGCGGACGGTGTGTCGGCGGACATCGGGCGGCGGCTACGGAACCTCGACGCGCCAGGTGGTCGAGCGGGCGCGGCCCCACTTCTCGATGTCGACCTCCTCGGACTTCTCCGCGAGCGTCGGGAGGCGGGTGCCGACCTGCTTGGCGGAGAGGCCGATGGCCTCCGCGATGTTCTTCGCTCGGAAGTACTCCTCCCCCCGGGAGACGCTGTCGCGCAGGTACGCGAGGATGCGCTTCTCCTCGTCGGTGTACTCCGTCATTTGTGCTGTCTCAGTGTTGGGTGCGAGCGTTCTTAACGCTTCCCTCACACTCACCCGACGGCCTCGACCGACGACGTGACGCCCCGTGTCAGATGTCGAACGCCTGCAGCGCGACGACCGCCAGTATCGCCGCGGTCAGCGCCAGCGCGAACCCCCAGGCCATCACGATCTGGGAGGCGCCCGCGAGCATGAACCCCGCGCCCACCACGGCGAACGCGCCGAACACGAGCGAGACGCCGATCGCCTTGTCGCTTTCGAGAGTCTCGGTTTCCATACGCGTCGCTCCGACGCGGCGTACCTAACGCTTGCGGATGCGGGGCAGCCGTGGGCTCCGCGTCCGTCGTCCGGTCCTCGCTCGTCGCCCTCGGTCGGATCGTATATGTTCGGGGAGCGGTACGGCGGCAGTGATGACAGCACCGTCGGAACGCGCTCCGACACCTGGGGGAACAGACCGCGGCCTCTCGACCGTCAGAACCCTGCTCGTCGCGCTCCTCGTTCTCGGCGGATCGGTGGGAGGGGCGTTCGCCCTCGGCGTCGTCGGGGCGCCGTCGGTCGTCGGCGTCGAGAATCGCTTCGGCGAGGTGACCAACGAGACCACGACGATCGAGAGCGACCTACAGGTGAACAACCCCAACCCGATCGGCGTCAGTCTGGGCGGGACGACGATCGACTACGGGGTCTCGATGAACGACGTGTCGATGGCCAGCGGGACCAAGGAGGGCGTCTCGGTCGGCACCGGCAACACCTCGGTCCCGTTCACGACGGAACTGGACAACTCGAGGATCCCCGCCTGGTGGGTGACCCACGTCCGAAACGGAGAGCACACCGACCTGCGGGTCGACGCCACGGCGACCTCCTCGCTCGTGGGGCAGAGCTACACGACGCAGGTGTCCCGCGACGTGAACACGTCCGTCATCGAGGCGTTCCGCACGGACGAGCCGAAACCGCTGAACGCGAGTTCCCCCGTCGTCTCTGACCCGGTCTTGATCCTCGAACGCACCGAGGCCGAGTGGGGAACCGTGAACGAGGAGCGGACGGAGATCGGGATGACGCTGCACCTCCACAACCCGAAGGCGTACCCGATCGTCGTCTCGGAGATCGGCTACGACATCTACATGAACAACATCACGATGGGAAGCGGCGAGGCCGCCCGCACCACGACCATCGGTCCCGGCGAGACGGTGGCCGTCGAGGCGACGACCGTGATCCGAACGGGGACGCTCGACGAGTGGTGGGTGTCGCACCTCCGGCGAAACCAAGTGACGGACCTGCGGATGCCGTTCTACCTCGTGATCGACCTCTCCAACGGCGGCGGCGGCGAACAACGGATCGAACTCGATAGCTACGAGCGGACGATCGAGACGGACGTGTTCGGAACGAAGCCCGCCGACTCGGGAGTGGACACCGGGTCGAACGGCTCGAGCGACGGTGACGGATCCACCGACGGATCCACCGACGGAACGCCGACGGACACGCCGACCGGGACCCCGACCCCGTCGTCAACGCCGACAGCGACGCCGACTGCAACGCCGACAGCGACGCCGACTAGCACTCCCACGGGAACGACGACGGACGACGGCGGACTCTTCTGACCGGGGTCGCTCGCCGCGTCTCGGACCGGTTCCGATCCCGTTCCCGCTGTTTCCTCTGTGTGTTCGGTGTTCGAGCGTGGGAACCGACGATCGAGGACTGTCGAGTGTCGACCGCCGACCGTTAACCGACGACTGCCGACGACCTCGTCCGAAGCCGCGCACGGAACTCGCCAGCGCCGACAAGGCTTTGTCCTCGGGCGGACACGTCCGGGTATGTTCCGGAGTCCATCCGCTCCTGATCGAGTTCTCGGACGGTAACGTAACCGCCTCCCCGGACGGCGATGGCATCGTCGTGGAGGTGGACGGGCAGACGCACGAACTGACACGCGAGGCCGCGGCCGACCTGCTGGAGTCGCTGGGGGACGCGTTGACCGAGCGTCGGGAGTTCTTCCGCACCGCCGGCGAGTTTCGCACCGACGGGAGCTACGTCGTCTCGCGCAAGGCCGCCGACTCCGCGGGCAACGCGAAGGTGTTCGACTCCTTCGACGCGCTCGTCCGGCTGTACGACCGGCTGCCGGACCGGTTCGACGCCGACGACGTGGGCCGAACCGGGATCACCGGCTCGCGGCGACACATGCTGATCCGGCACTTCGCCGAACACCCGGCGTTCGACTGTCGGATCCGGCGTCGAAACCCCCTCAGCGCAGAGAAGGCCGAGCACGACGGGGGGACTGAGACGGTTGCCGAGGCGGAGGAGTAGGGCCGCGACCGCGAACGCGTCGCGGTCGGGGACCTCGCTGGGTCGCCGTTCCGCCGGGGTCTTCCTGCGATCGACCTCGCTCCCCGCTCGCTTTCCGGGACCTCCCGGTGGTCGGTCCCGCTCTTTTATCGGCGGCGCGGCACGGAGACCGCGCCGCCGGTACCCGAGACGCTCGGCTCCGCCTCGCGTCCCGCCCTACTCGATCGTCACGAACTCGTTCTCCTCGTTGAGCGCGAGGTTCGCGGACACCTCCGCGATCCGCATCGCGTACTGGGCGGTCTCCTGGAGGCTGACGAGCACCTCGCGCACCTGCAGCAGCTGTGCGTTCGACATCTCCGGGAGGTCGGCGAGGATGTCCTGCTCGCGGTCCTTCAGCTCCTGGAAGAGGTACTTCACCTCGATAGTGAGCGCGTAGTCGCGCTTGACCGCCGACTCGACGGCCATCTCGGTGATCTCGTCGACCTGATCGGTGAAGTCGCGGATGCGCCGCATCGTCGACTCGTCCACGTCGAGGGTGTTGCCCTCGGCCTCCATCGCGATCTCGGCGATGTCCTCGGCGTTGTCCGCGATGAGTTCGAGGTTCTTCGCGATCGAGCGGTAGCCGATGAGCGGGAACCCGGAGTCCAGCCCGACGGCGCGCGCGAGGTTCGGGTTCTGGTAGGCCGTGAAGATGAGCCGCAGGAGGAGGACGAAGATCTTGTTCGCCTGCCGCTCGCGGTTGAGCGCGCGCTGGGCGAGGTCGGCGTTGCCGTGCGCGAGCGCCTTCACCGCCTCCCCGCGCATCGTCGAGCCGGTGTTCTCCAGACGCTCCAGCAGGTTGTCGAGCGTGAAGTCCTCGGGGTCCACCGAACACCGAATGGCGATGTTCTCCGGCGTCTCCTCGATCACGCCCAGCCCCATGAGCTGGGTCTCGGCCTTGTACACCGCGTTGATGTGGTCCGAGCCGAGCGCGCCCTCCTTCGTGGTGATGTTGATGACGCGCCGCCCGAGCACGTACTGCGCGAGGATCGCGCGCTCCAGCGCGTCCGCGTCGAGGTTGTCGGCGTGCAGCGTCGCCTCCGCGTCCTCGGTGCTCGCGGACTCGGGCAGCACCGTCAGCGTCCCCTTGCCGCCCATCCGGAGCGACACCTCGTCGCCCTTCTCCACGTTCTGTTCTTTCGCCCACTCGGCCGGCAGCGTCATCGCCAGCGTCGAGGGGCCCAGCCGCTGGACCTTCCGCGTCTCCATACGCGAGGCGAGTCTCTATACGACCTTAACCTTGACCCTATGTCCATTATATACTTGGGCGATTATGTAAGGATCGACCCTCCGGTTCAAGTGCGGGCCGGCGACGAGACTCACACGACCTTCATCATCCGGCGCTCGAAGCGCCCGACCCGCACCTTCACCCACCCCCGGAGCGCTTCGTCGAGTTCGGGGTCGTCGGTGTCGACGCGCAACACCCGCAGGTCGTCGAGCTTGTCCCGCGAGGCGACGATCTCCAGATCGCACTCGCGGATCACCGCCGGCGACAGCTGGGGGTTGCCGCGGCCGAAGACGAACCCCTGTCCGCCGATGGGGGTGACGACGATGACGTTGTCCTCGCCCAGCGAGTCGAGGATCTCTGCCTCCGCGGCGTCGAGCGCGAGCACGTCGCCGTCCCGGTACACGTCGACGCCGATGGGCGACCCCTCGAACCCCAACTGCTCCTTCACCTCGCCGACGGTCGAGCCGGGGCCGAGCACCCACGTCGTCTCCGGGCGCGCGCGAACGTCGTCGGCGACGCCGGTCGCCAGCGACTCGACGGTGCCGCCGCCGGTCTGCTTGCCCGACTGAAGCCGCTCGGCGACGGGGACGTGCGCGACGGCGCGCAGTTCGGGGTGGACCTCCCCCTCGCGATAGTCGTCCTCGTCGATGTCCATCACCTCGCGGCGCTCGGCGCGCTCGAACGTCGTGGCCACGTACGCGGCGTCCTCCGGGGAGACGGCGAACACCGACGAGTACACCTTCACGCCCGCGGGAACGCCGAGCATCGGGACGTCGCTCCCCTCCAGCGCCTCCGCCACGTCCGCGGCGGTGCCGTCGCCGCCGACGAACAACACGAGGTCGACGCCGGCCTCGCGGAACGCGTCGACGGCGCGGCGGGTGTCCTCGGCGTCGCTTCCCGCATCGCTGTCCGCGGGTTCGCCGAGCACCTCCGGGGCGAAGCCGGCCTCGCGGGCCTCGGTCGCCCCCATCGGATCACCCCACGCCAGCAGTTCGGCGTCGGGGGCGCGCTCGGCGAGGGCGTCGAGCGCTCGGCGGGCACGGTCGGGTGCCCGCGGCTCGGCGCCGCGGGCGCGGGCCTCGGCGACCTTCCCGTCGGTGCCCTTCAGCCCGACCCGGCCGCCCATCCCCGCGACGGGGTTGAGCAGGAACCCGATTCGCATGTCGATCGGAGGACGCGCCGGCGACAAAAGCCCGCCGGCTCGACGGGATCGCGTCGCTGTCGGGGAGGCGGTTCACTGCCGAAGGAGAACGGAGTCGGTTCGGGAACGAGCGGACGAACGAACGCTGTGCGGACCGCTTACAGGAGCGAGAGGTCCAGCGCGTACGGCCACGGCGCCGACGAGAGCGCGAGGAACGCCAGGGACGCGCCCGCCATGACGGCGTTCTTGAGGAACGAGGTCATCTCGTCCTGCTGCTGGTCCTCGGGCACCACCCAGAAGTCGTGGATCGTGACCGCCGACACCAGCAGGAACACCGCGAGCCCGCCGGCCGCGAGCGTGACGAACGCGCCCGTGGCGACGCCCAGCCCGCCGAATATCAACAGGCCGCCGGAGAACAGCGTCGCGAGCCGGGGCGCGGGGATCCCCTTCGCCTCCGAGTAGCCCGCGAGGCCGTCGGTCATCATGAAGTGATTCAGTCCCATGAACGCGAGGACGAAGCCGAACAGGAGCCGCGCGAGGAGGAAGACCTCCGCGGAGCCGGCGCTGTTGAACAGGTCTGACGCACCCTGAAGCAGGATCGTATCGAGCATCACTCCTCCGTACACGTCGCACCGACTTATTATTTCCCTGACATAGAAGTAACCGGGTTACGCCCGCGTTACCGTTACCTTGGAACCCGTAGAAGACTCTCAGGGGCAGGTATCTCGAACTCGCCCTCGGTCCAGCGACCGTGGCGTTCCTATATAGTCAGAATTCTATCAATGGATCGAGGAGCCGCGACGGTCGCGACCCGACCGCCGGTGGCGACGGAGGTTTCCCCGTCCGGCCCCACCAGTCACCCATGTACACGGGGCGAACCGAGCAGCCGTGTTGCCTGTGTGATTCCCCGGAAACGGCCGCTCGGATCGACATCCCGCCGCGAGCGGTTCAGTTGATGAAACACTCCGACCCGATCGCTTGGCGGGACATCGTCGGTGAGGTGTCGATCCACTTCTGTGAGTCCGACTGGGAGACGGTCACGGACCTCGTCGTCGACCTCGGCATGAACCCGCTCTCGCGGTGTAACGTCGCACGGGCGTCCTTCGACCTGCGCGAGGACTTCGAGGCGCTGTTGAACGACACCCGCGACGAGCCCGATCAGACCGAGTTGGAGGCGCGGATGCTCGCGGACGCGGAGGAGACGCTGGCGGCCGTCGACGACCCGATGACCGAGGAGCGGGCCGTCGTCGAGGCGCACGTAGTGATCGACTCGCTGGCCGAGTTCGGCGTCGCGTCGGCGTGACGAGCGCTCGGTCGTGTCGGACGATTGGTGTGTCGATGTGGGTGCACGTCGGTGATAGGCTTTTATCGGTGCCCGATGTATCACACCCGAGACCAGATGTCACTCCGTGGGGTTATCGACGCCGTCAAGGGTCGGGAGAAGCGCCTGACGGTGTTCGATCCGCCGAACGACGACGCGGTCGCGGAACTTCGCGAGTACTTCGCCTCCCAGGCCGTCCGGATCGAGGAGGGCACCACCGACAGCGGTCTCTCGGGATACGTCGTGCTCTCGGACGAACACGACGACGAAGTGCTCGCAGCCGTCGACCTCCGGCACCTCGAGGGTGACGTCGCGGTCGGGCCGGGCGAGGAGTCCGCGTTCGCACCGATCCTCGAACACCTCGACGGGACGACGTTCACCTCCTACGACATCCCACGGATGATGGCGGCGACCCGGGAGATGGAGGACCGCGCGTGGCGCGTGGGGTCGGGTGAGCTCCACGCCGGGTTCCAACGCGTCGAGGCGATCCGCGCGCAGAAGGGCGTCTACGAGGACCTCGCGACCGAGGACATCGACGTCCACGCCTACTGTGCCCCGAGCGACGACGCGCCCGATATCGAGGGCGTGTCGATACATCAGGAGGACACCGACGAGATCCGGCGCTCGTGGTTCGTCGCGTTCGACGGGGGCGGCGACCCCGCCGACGCCTGTCTGCTCCTCGCCGAGGAGCGCGGCGAGCCCGACGACCGCCGATTCTACGGGTTCTGGACCTACGAGCCGACCACCGTCGCGACGGTGATCGACCACCTCCAGGAGGCGTACGCGATCCCCGCGTAGCGTTCCGTCGCGATCGGCGACTCCCGGACGCGGTCCGGTTTCACACAGATTATATGCGTCCCTGACTGAACGTTCAGACAAGACCGATGTCACGCCGCCCACAGACGCTTGTGATCGCAGCACTACTGATCCTCTCCGCGGTCGGCGCGGGGTTCGTCGGGGTCGCCACCGCCGACGAGGACCCCCGGTTCGAGACGGACGTGTCGGAGCCGGTGCTCCAGCCCGGGACGACCCAGGAACTCACCGTCGAACTCACGAACGACGCCGCCGACCGCGACGACGACGTCGAGCCGGCGCTCGACGTGAACGCCACGGTCGGGGATATCGACGGGATCGACGTGCTCTCGGCCACCAGGGAACTCGGCCGAATGAGCGACAGCGCCACCCGATCGGTGACGGTACAGATCGACGTCGCGGCCGACATTCCCGGCGGGGAACACCGGGTCCCGATCACCGTCAAGTACCGCGACGAGGACGACGAGGACGAGGTGCTCACGACGACGGTGTACGCGACGGTCCGCGTGCAGGAACGCGCTCGGTTCCAGCTCGAGGACGTCGAGTCGGCCGCCCCGGTCGGCGGGTCGGGCACCGTCGCGGTGACGGTTCGCAACGTCGGCGGGGAGTCGGCCCGGAACGCGGTGCTCGCGCTCCAGTCGGGCAACGACGACCTCACCTTCGGTCGCTCCGCGAGCGCGCGTCGGTTCGTCGGCACGCTCGGCCCGAACGAGACCCGGACCGTCGAGGTCGACGCGTCGCTCGTCGAGTCGGCCGAGACGCGTGAGTACGCCGTCGACGCGACCGTCGAGTACGAGGCCGAGGGCGGCGCGTCGGCCACCTCGCGTTCGCTCTCGTTCGGCGTGGTTCCGCTGCCCGAACAGGCGTTCGGGGTCGACGACCTCGCAAGCACCCTCCGGGTCGGCGAGGAGGGACAGGTAACCGGCACCGTGACCAACACCGGCGAGCAGACCGTGACGAACGCGGTCGTCCTGTTCGAGACGACGAACCCGAACGTCTCGCCGCTGGAGTCGGAGGTCGCCGTCGGAACGCTCGAACCGGGCGACTCCGCCGAGTTCGCGTTCGACATCGAGGTGTCGGACGCCGCCGAGGCGGGACCCCGCCAGTTCACGCTGCGCGTCCAGTACCGAGACGACGAGGGAACCCAGCGGACCGGCGACTCGATCGACGCGCCGGTCTCGATCGCCGAGTCGCGCGACGAGTTCGACGTGAGTGCCGTCAACGGGACGGTCGAGGTCGGGAGCGGCGGGACGTTCAGCCTCGAGGTGACGAACAACCTCGAGGAGACGATTCGCGACGTGTCGGCGAAGCTGTTCCTCGACGCGCCGCTGTCGTCCGGGGACGACGAGGGGTTCATCGACGCGATCGAGCCCGGCGAGACGAGGGAGGTGACGTTCGACCTCTCCATGGCCGGCACCGCGACCGCCGGCAAGACGTACCCCGCGAGCGTCGACTTCCGATACGAGACCGACGACGGTGACACCCTGCTCTCGGACACGTACAGGGTGCCGGTCGAGGCGGCCGAGCCGAGCGGGGACGGCCTGCCGGTCGGCGCAATCGGGATCGCGGCGGTCGTCGTGGTCCTCGGGATCGGCGTCGCCGTCTACCTCCGGCGCAACAGATGAGCGACGAGGGGATCACCGCCGCGGTCGCCACGGAGATCACGGAGCGTCCCGGGCGGATCGTCGCGGCGTTCCTGCTGCTCACGCTGGTGTTCGCCGGCGGACTGGCGAACGTCTCGACGGCCGCCGGCACGGAGCAGTTCACCTCGGGGATCCCCGCCGAGGAGGCGCTGTCGGACATCCAGCGGGACTTCGGGCCGTCGTTCGCCGACGACACCGGCTCGACACAGCTCGTCCAGCGGGACCGGAACGTCCTCTCGAAGCCCGCGCTGTTGCGGATGCTCGAGGCGCAAGACCGGCTTCAGGAGACGGACGGCCTGCGCGTGGTCGGGGTGTCGTCCCCGGCGGCGACGATCGCGCGGACGATCGACCCGAACGCGACCACGACCGAGGCGCAGATCCGTACGCTCGAACGGTCGACCCCCACGGAGATCGATCGGGCGGTCCGCGAGAACGCGGACAATCAGGCGTTCACCGGCGGCGTGTCCGACGACTTCAACGCGAAGTCGGCGTCGGCGTCGGCCACGATCGGCGTCGTGACCCACGAGATACCCGGCGCGGGAAGCGGCGGCGCGGCCGCCGGGCAGAGCGGCTCCAGCCCGCTGACCGACATCCAGCTCCGGAGCCAGCGCGTCGTCGACACCGTCGGCGGCGACATCACGGTCTTCGGGTCCGGGATCATCTCCGCCGAGTTCTCGTCGGTGATCACCGACTCGCTGCTCATCGTCACCCCCGCGGCGGTCCTGCTGATCATCGGCTTTCTGATCGTCGCCTACCGCGACCTCATCGACCTCCTGTTGGGGTCGTTCGCGCTGCTGTTGGCGGTCGTGTGGACGTTCGGGTTCCTCGGGCTCGTCGGGATCCCGTTCAGCCAGATGATGATCTCGGTGCCGCCGCTGCTGCTCGCGGTCGGGATCGACTTCGGCATCCACGCGGTGAACCGGTACCGTGAGGACCGGGAGGACGGCCACGGCGTCGTTGACGCGATGGACCTGGCGGTCCGGCAGCTCCTCGTGGCGTTCTTCATCGTGACGGGGACGACGGTCATCGGCTTCCTCGCGAACCTCACGTCCGACCTCACGCCGATCCGGGAGTTCGGTCTGGTCGCGGCCGCGGGCATCCTGTTCACCTTCCTCCTGTTCGGGATCTTCCTCCCGGCCGCGAAGGTGCTCATCGACCAACGTCGCGACGCCATTCCCATCCCGACGTTCTCCCAGACGCCGCTCGGCGCCGAGGGGAGCGGACTCGCGAGCGTGCTCCGCGTCGGCGTCTCCGTCGGCGAGCGCGCGCCGCGGGTGTTCCTCGCGCTCGTGGTCGTCCTCACGGCGGTCTCGGGCGGCTACGCGGCGGGGATCTCCACGTCGTTCTCGCAGGAGGACTTCCTGCCGCCGGAAGAGACGCCCGACTACCTGCAGGAACTCCCCGAGCCGTTCGCTCCCAGCGACTACTCGGCCGTCGCGACGCTCAACTTCCTCGAGGAGAAGTTCACCGCGAGCCAGGGCGGGTCGGTCACGATCTACGTCGAGGGCGACATGGAGGACTCGACGAGGCTCGAGGAGATCCATCGGATGGGGAAGGATCCGCCGAGCACGTTCGTCTCGGAGGGCCGGCGTGCGGAGTCACAGAGCATCGTGACGGTGATCCGGCAGCGCGCCGCGTCGGACCCCGAGTTCCGCCGGCTCGTGAACCGCAACGACCGGAACGCGAACGGTATCCCCGACGACAACCTCGGGGAGATCTACGACTACCTGCTGTCGTCGTCCTCGCGCGATCGGGCGCTGCAGTACCTCTCCGAGGACCGACGGAGCACGCAGGTGGTGTACTCGACGGAGGCCGACGCCGACCAGTCGGCGGTGACGGCCGACGGACGCGCGGTCGCCGACCGCTATCGGGACACGAGCGGCGTCGCGGTCGCGACCGGCAGCACCGTGGTGTTCGCCGCCGTGTCGGACCTGATCTTCGTCTCCGCCGTCCAGAGCCTCGCCGTGGCGCTGTCGCTCACGGTGGTGTTCCTGGTCGTCATCTACGGCGTGATCGAGGGCCTGCCGTCGCTCGGCCTCGTCAACACCGTCCCGATCGTCGTCTCGGTCGCGCTCGTGGCGGCGACGATGCGGCTCGCCGGCATCGCGTTCAACGCGTTCACGGCGACGATCCTCTCGCTGACGATCGGGCTGGGGATCGACTACTCCGTTCACGTCGTCCACCGGTTCATCGACGAGCGCGGCGAACACGACCTCGTCACCGCGCTGGAGCGGACCGTCCGGGGAACCGGGGGCGCCCTCCTCGGGAGCATGCTCACGACGACGACGGGCATCGGCGTCCTCGTGTTCTCGGTGTTGAGCATCCTCGGACAGTTCGGGACGCTCACGGCGCTGTCGATCCTCTACTCGTTCCTCACGTCGATGCTGGTGCTCCCGTCGGCGCTGGTGGTCTGGGACGGGCTCAGGGGTCACGACCCCGACCGCCCGGTCGACACGGGCTCCGGGCTCTCGGTGTCGTTCCTCGACGGCGACGAGGGACCGGAGCCGACGGCCGCCGACTGAGGGCATCGCGGTCGGCGCTCCGGCCCGGCCGCTATCGACGGATCGTGAACCCCTCCTCCCCGTCCGGTTCGCCGTGCTCGACCGCGACGTCCTCGACGAGCGCGCTCGGGCTTCCGGTGTGGCACCACTCGACCAGTTCCTCGACGGCGTCGCGGGATCCCTCGAACACCGCCTCGACGCGCCCGTCGTCGAGGTTGCGAACCCAGCCGTCGACGCCCCGTTCGCGCGCGGCGTCGCGAGTGTTCGCCCGATAGAACACTCCCTGTACTCGCCCGGACACGAACACGTGTGCGCGGACCCGGTCCGTCGCGTCGCCGGTCGTTCCCGTGTCGTCGCTCATACCCGTCGGTGGGCGACCGAGGGTCGAAAAGCCGGCGGCCGTTCGCCGGCCGTCCGTGGGTCGGGACGCGAGCACGTCGGAACCGCGCTGGCGGAGGCGCTCCCGTGACGACCGCCACGACGTGCCGGAACCGCGAACCATTCAACCCCACGGCGACACGCTCCCGACGAGATGTCTCCACGGATCCGACTTCGAACCGATCCCGTCACCCGGATCGGATCGTGAGCGACCCGGTCGGAGGCCGCCGGTACGTGGCCGCGCTCGCGCCGCTCGCGGCGTCGGCCATCTGGGGCGGGATGTACGTCGTGAGCAAGTGGGGGTTCGACCTGATCCCGCCGCTCACGCTCGGGTTCCTCCGCGTCGTCGTCGGCGCCGTCGCGCTGTACGCGGTCGTCCATGCCCGTGGCGTCACGGTCGACCGGGCGGACTACCGGGGGTTCGCCGTCCTCGGCGGGTGGGTGGCCGTCACTATCGCCAGCCAGTTCCTCGGCACGGAGTTGACGAACGCCAGCCAGGGCTCGCTGTTGACGGTGCTGACCCCCGTCTTCACGGTCGTCCTCGGCGCGGCGGTGCTCGGGGAGGAGGTGACCCGGCGGTCGGCCGGGGGGATGGCGCTCGCCGCCGCCGGCACGCTCCTCGTGCTCGCCGGGCAGTACGACCTGACGCGTCTCGGCGGCGCGAGCGCGGCCGGAGTGGGCGCGCTCGTCCTCGCGAGCCTCGCGTGGGCCGGCTACACCGTTTGGGGAGTGCCGCTCGTCCGCAAGTACTCGGCGCTCACGGCGGCGACGTACTCCTGTCTCGCATCCCTGCCCGTGCTGGCGGTACTGTCGGCCGCGGAGCTGGCGGTGCGGTCGCCGCCGCTCGCGGCGATGGCGTCGCCGGGCGCGCTGCTCGCCGTCGCGTACCTCGGCCTCGGCTCGACGGCTGCGGCGTGGTACCTCTGGTACAAGGGGCTGGAGACGGTGTCCGCGGGCACCGTCGCGGCGTTCTTCTTCGCCCAGCCACTCGTCGGCGCGGCGCTCGGCGCCGCGCTGCTCGGGGAGGCGATCGGGCCCTGGTTCGTCGTCGGGGGTGCGACGATGGCGGCGGGGATCTGGCTGGTGAGCACCGCCGCCGACGGGATCTGACCGGCGGCGGCGTGCGAGCCATCTCGACGCCGGCGGCTCGACGTGGGCTGACAGACGACGGCGTCGCCACGTGTCGGTTCCCCGGCGCGTGCCGTCGCACACCCGCTCCCGCGCCGGGGCCGCGGTCAGCGCATCGGGACGTGTGGTCCCGGCATCGGATTTGAACCCTCGCCGGCGACCGCCGTCGCCTCCCTTCGGGGCCGGTTCGGGACCGAGGGAGTCTTGGGCACAGCCACGGACGGTCCGGTATGGACCTGTTCGGAACCGCCGGCATCCGCGGCGACGTCACCGAGCGCGTCACGCCGGAGCTCGTCCTCGACGTGGCGCGGGCGCTCGGCGATCACGCCCGTGAGGCCGGCGACCGGGAGTTCGTCGTCGGACGGGACGGGCGCGTCACCGGCCCCGCGTTGGCGGCCGCCGCCGAGGCGGGCCTCGCGTCGGCGGGCGCAACGGTTCGCCGGATCGGTCAGGTGCCGACCCCGGCGCTGGCGTTCGCCTCGCGAGGGCGCCGCGGCGTCATGCTCACCGCCTCGCACAACCCGCCGACCGACAACGGCGTCAAGGCGTTCGTCGACGGCGTCGAGTACGGCGAGGCCGCGGAGACGGCAATCGAGGGGCGCGTTGCCGACGGCGTCGACCCGACCGACTGGGACGAATGGGGAGACGGCGTCGACGGGGACGTGCTCGACGCGTACCGCTCGGCGGTCGTCGAGTACGCCCGCGGGTTCGGTGCCGACCCCGAGGGCGTCCGCGTCGCCGTCGACTGCGGCAACGGGATGTCCGCGGTCGCGACCCCGCAGGTGCTGCGGGAACTGGGCGCCGACGTGGTGACGCTCAACGCCACCGTCGACGGCCACTTCCCTGGACGCGAGTCGAAGCCGACGCCCGAGTCGCTGACGGACCTCCGGGAGTTCGTCCGCGACGGGGGCGCGGAGTTCGGCATCGGCCACGACGGCGACGGCGACCGGATCGTCGTCGTCGACGGCGACGGCGAGGTCGTCCACGAGGACACGGTGCTCGCGATCCTCGCCGAGCGGTACGTCCGGGCGAGCGACGCCGCGGACCCGGTCGTCGTGACGACGCCGAACGCCTCGGGCCGCATCGACGAGCGCGTCGAGTCGGCGGGCGGGCGCGTCGAGCGCGTCGCGCTGGGATACCTCCACGACGGCATCGCGTCCGTTCGCGAGTCCGGCGGCGACGTGGCCTTCGCGGCCGAGCCGTGGAAGCACGTCCACACCGACTTCGGAGACTGGATCGACGCCGTCGCCAGCGCGGCGGTGGTGACTCGGCTCGTCGCCGAGGAGGGGCTGGAGGGGCTGCGAGCGCCCGTCACCGAACGACCGTACCGGAAGGTCAGCGTCGCCTGCCCCGACGACGACAAGGCCGCCGCGATGGACCGGCTCGCGGAGACGCTGCCGGCGGCGTTCCCCGACGCCGAGGTGGACCCGGAGTACGGCGTCCGGCTCACGTTCCCCGACGCCTCGTGGACGCTCGTTCGCCCGTCCGGCACGGAGCCGTACGTCCGCGTCTACGCGGAACACGACGACGTGGACCCGTTCGTCGAGGAGGTCGCCGGCGTCGTCGAGTCGGCCGTCGAAGCTGTCAGCTGAGCCGACGCTCGCCGGGGCGATGCGACGATTTTAACCCCTCTTCCGTCGGGATCGCACGTATGGACACTGACCGGTTCGACAGGCGGAAGTTCGTGAAAGGCGTCGGCGCGGCGAGCCTCGTCGGGCTCGCCGGCTGTTCGGGCGGCCCCGAGTCGGGCGGTTCCGACGGGGACTCGAACGGCGGCGGCTCCGACGGCTCCGACGGCTCGGACGGGTCCGACGAGACCGAGACGGAGACGGAGGCGTCCGGCTCGGAGACGACGAACATCGGGATGGTGTACGCGACCGGCGGGCTCGGCGACGGCTCGTTCAACGACCAGGCCCAGACGGGGATCCAGCAGGCCGCCGACGAGTTCGACCTCTCGTACGACGAGTCCGAGCCCGACTCCGTGTCGCAGTTCAGCACCTACCAGACCCAGTACGCGCAGTCGACCGACCCCGACTACGACCTCGTGTCGTGCATCGGCTTCCTGCAGGCGGACGCGCTCTCACAGACCGCGCCCGACTACCCAGACCAGGACTTCATGATCGTCGACAGCGTCGTCGACGCCGACAACGTCCGCTCGTACACGTTCAAGGAACACGAGGGCTCGTACCTCGTCGGCCAGCTCGCCGGCCTGCTCACGAGCCGGTCGTTCTCCGCGGGCGACTCCTCCACCTCGGGCGACTCCACGAACGTCGGCTTCGTCGGCGGCGTCGAGTCCTCGCTCATCGCGAAGTTCGAGGCCGGCTTCACCGCCGGCGTCAAGGCCGCCAACGAGGACGTCGACGTCCAGACCACGTACACCGGCAGCTTCTCGGAGCCCTCCGCCGGCCAGGAGGCCGCGCTGTCGATGTACAGCTCCGGCGCCGACATCATCTACCACGCGGCTGGGAACACCGGCGTGGGGGTCTTCCAGGCCGCCCGCGACGAGGGCAAGTTCGCCATCGGCGTCGACCGCGACCAGTCGGTGACGACCGATTACCAGGACGTGATCCTCGCGTCGATGGTCAAGCGCGTCGACACCGCCGTCTACAACGCCGCGGAGACGACCGTCAACGGAAACTTCGAGGGCGGCACGGCGACCAGCCTCGGTCTGGCCGAGGACGGCGTCGACATCGTCTACGGCACCGAACTCGGCGACCAGATCCCCGACGAGGTGGCCTCGGAGGTCCAGTCGTCGCGCGAGGCCATCGTCGACGGCGAGATCTCCGTCCCCGACAGCCCCGAGTAACCCTCTCCCTCACGCTCGCTGCGTGAGAACGGGGCGATCGTCGTGGACCGGACTCGAATCGATCTCTCGTATTCCACCGATACCGTGTGGTACATCGTCCGACTGTCCGAATTCCTGAACGGTCGTTCCGACGAAACGCGCCGTTTATCCCGTCCCCGCCGAAACGCTCGGTGACATGACGGAGGCCGTCCGCCTCGACTCGATAACGAAGCGCTTCCCCGGCGTCGTCGCAAACGACGACGTCACGCTCTCGGTCGAGCGGGGGACGGTCCACGCCCTCCTCGGCGAGAACGGCGCGGGCAAGACCACCCTGATGAACGTCCTCTACGGGCTGTACGAGCCGACCGAGGGTGACGTGTACGTCGACGGGGACGGCCTGACGTACGACGACGACGGCGCGGTCGCCGACGCGCCGCGACGGTTCGACTCCCCCGGCGACGCGATCGACGCCGGCGTCGGGATGATCCACCAGCACTTCATGCTTGTCGACCCGATGACCGTCGCCGAGAACATCACGCTGGGCAACGAGCCGCGCAAGTGGGGCGGCCTCGCCGTCGACCGCGACGCCTCCCGGGAGGCCGTACTGGAGCTGTCGGAGCGGTACGGCTTCGACGTGGAGCCGGACGCCCGCATCGAGGACATCGGCGTCGGCGTCCAACAGCGCGTCGAGATCCTGAAGGCGCTGTATCGCGGCGCGGAGGTGCTCATCCTCGACGAGCCGACGGCGGTGCTCACCCCGCAGGAGGTCGAGGACCTGTTCGATGTGCTCGAGGAGCTGACCGACGCGGGGAAGACGGTCATCTTCATCACGCACAAGCTGGGCGAGGCGCTGGAGGCGGCCGACGAGGTGACGGTCCTTCGCGACGGGCGCAACGTCGGAACCGTCGGGACGGCCGACACGACCCGCGAGGAGCTCGCGGAGCTGATGGTCGGCCGCGAGGTGATGCTGGAGACGGAGACGCCCCCCGCGACCCCGGGCGAGACGGCGCTCTCGGTCGAGGGCGTCACCGCCGTCGACGACCGCGACGTGGTGGCCGTCGACGACGTCTCCTTCTCCGTCCGCGAGGGCGAGGTGTTCGGCATCGCCGGCGTCGACGGCAACGGACAGTCGGAGCTCGTGGAGGTCGTCACCGGACTCCACTCCCTCGAGGAGGGTCGCGTCGAACTCGCGGGGCGCGACGTGACGCACGCCTCTCGCCGGGAGCGGACCCGCGCGGGCATGGCGTACATCCCCGAGGACCGCCAGGACCGCGGGCTCGTGATGGACTTCGATCTCACGGAGAACGGCGTGCTCGGTTCCCAACACGACGCTCCGTTCGCCGAGCGCGGCCGCCTCGACTGGGACCGTGCCGAGGGGCACGCGAGCGAGATCATCGAGGAGTACGACGTCCGCCCCCCGGACGCCGACGCCGAGGCGAAGTCGCTGTCGGGGGGCAACCAGCAGAAGTTCATCGTCGGTCGCGAGTTCTCGCGGGAGCCGTCGTGCATCGTCGCGTCGCACCCGACCCGCGGGGTCGACATCGGGTCGACGGAGTTCATCCACGACCGGCTCGTCGACCTCCGCGACGAGGGCCGGGCGGTGCTTCTGGTCTCCTCGAAGCTCGACGAGGTCCGCGGGCTCTCCGACCGCCTCGCGGTGATGTACCGCGGCCGGATCGTCGACGTGGTCGATCCCGACGAGGTGACCGAGGAGCAGCTCGGGCTCATGATGGCCGGCGAGCGCCCCGAGGACGTCCCGCGCGCCGAGCGTGTCGCCGACGCCGGACCTCGTTCGCGAGACGACGCGGACGCGGAGGTGGCGGATGACTGACGCCGACGGGGGTGGATCGGACGACTCGGTCCCCGCTCGACTCCCTCGCGACCGGCTGTTCGACGCGCTCGACCGCCTCGTCGCCGCGAGCGCGACCGAGCGGCTGTTCATCTCGGGGTCGGCGCTGCTGCTCTCGGTGGCGATCGGCTTCCTCCTCATCCTCGTGGCGGGACGGATGACCTCGTGTGGGTCGGCGGCGTACTCGGTGTTCGGTGTCGGCTTCTGTTACGACCCGTTCGTGGTGTACGACAGCCTGTTCCTCGGCGCGTTCGGCGACTTCCTCGCGAACCCGCTCAACGGACAGTTCGCCACGACGATCTCGGAGACCACAGTCCTCGTGTTCACCGGGATCGCCGTCGCGGTGGCGTTCAAGGCCGGCGTGTTCAACATCGGCGGGCAGGGCCAGCTCGTGTTCGGCGCGCTCGCCAGCGCGCTCGTGGTGTACGGGTTCTCCGGCGCCGTGTCGGGGCTCGTCGGCACGCTCGTCCTCGTCCCGTTGGGACTCGCAGTCGGCGCGTTCGTCGGGGGGATCTGGGGCGCCATCCCGGGCGCGCTGAAGGCGTACGCCGACGCCAACGAGGTGATCACGACGATCATGCTCAACTTCGTCGCCACCTCGTTCGCGCTGTATCTCGCCTCGGGGCCGTTCAAGGCCCCCGACAGCTTCGCCAACCAGACGCGGACGCTGCCCGAGTACGCGCTGTTCCCGCAGCCGCTGTTCCCCGGGCGCACCGACGCCTCGCTGTTGGCGCTGGCGCTGGCGATCGCCGTCGCCGTCGGGATCGCGTACCTGCTGCGCGGGACCTCGTTCGGCTACGACGTGCGAACGAGCGGCATCCAGCCGGAGGCCGCCGAGTACGGCGGCGTCAACGCCGCGCGGACGGTCGTCACCTCGATGGCGCTGTCGGGTGCGCTCGCCGGGATCGGCGGCGCGGTGTACGTCCTGACGATCGCGGGGAACTTCCAGACCGGCGTGCCGGACTACGGCTTCGACGGCATCACCGTCTCCATCCTCGCCGGCAACAACCCGGTCGGCGCCATCGCGGCGGCGCTGCTGTTCGGCGTGCTGAAGTCCGGATCCATCGTCGTCGACGTGGGGACGGACGTGCCGCCGCAGCTCGTGGGCGTCCTCCGCGGGCTCATCGTCCTGTTCGTGGCGATGCCGGAGTTCTTCCGGATGATCGGCCAGCGCGTCGACGTGCGGGACCGGTTCGGGGGGAGTCGCGACGCCGTCGCGACCGACGGGGGTGAGGAGGCGTGAGCGTCGTCGACGCCGTCGACGGGCTGGGAACGCGCACGCGGATCGCGGCGGCGAGCGTGGGGGTCGCGCTGCTCGCGGCCGTCGGGATCGCGCTCGCCGGCCACGCCGACGTGTTGCTCGCCGTCCTCGCGCTGCTGTTCCAGAAGTCGACGCTCGCGGCCGCCCTTCGGCTGTCGGTGCCCATCGCCTTCGCCGCGTTGGGCGGCATCTTCGCCGAGAAGTCCGGCGTCATCAACATCGGGCTGGAGGGGCTGCTCATCGTCTCGGCGTTCGGCGGCGTGTACGTCACCTCGATCACCGGATCGGTGTGGCTGGGCCTCCTCGGGGGCGTGCTCGCCTCGTCGCTGCTCGCCCTGCTGTTCGCGATCGTCTGCATCGAGTTCCGCGCCGACCAGATCATCGCCGGACTGGCGATCTGGCTCATCGCGCTCGGACTCGCCCCGTTCGCCTCCACGGTCGTGTTCGGGTCGACGAACGCGAGCGCGGGCGCGACGTTCCCCGGCATCGATCAACTCCTCGCGAACACGGGGATCCCGGTCGTCTCGACGACGGTCGTCGCCGGACTGGAGGCGCTCGCGGGGATCCCCTTCCTCGGTGCGCTGTTCGAGGCGTCGCCGGTGGTGTACCTGATGTTCGTCGCCGTCGCGGCGTCATGGTGGACGCTCAACCGCACCTTCTTCGGACGCTGGGTGCGCGCCTCCGGCGAGAACCCGAGAGCGCTCGACACGGCAGGCGTCGACGTCTCCCGGGTGCGCTACGCGGCGGTGATCCTCTCGGGCGTGCTCGCGGGGGTCGGCGGCGCGGCGCTGTCGCTGTCGCTCGGCCAGTTCGTCGGCAACGGCCCGACGATGGTCAACGGGAAGGGGTTCATCGCCATCGTGACGTACCTGCTCGGCAACTACAACCCGATCGGCGCGATGCTCTCGACGCTGCTGTTCGCGGGGCTGGACGCGCTTCAGCTGTCGCTACAGGGACAGAACGTGCTCGCGATCCCGCGCCCGCTCGTGCGGACCATCCCGTACGTGTCGGTCATCGTCGTGCTCGCGTTGTTCGGCCGGACGCGGCTGCCCGAGGCGGCCGGGGAGCACTACGAGTCCGGCGAGGAGTAGCGTCGTCGGTTTATTTCGCGACCGAACCGCGCTGTCCATCCGGCAGTTTCAGAACGAGGACAGCTTTGTTGTCGGTCGTGAACGTCTCAACCGCGCTCAAGTGGTCTGCGTACTATCACGTTCTGGCGTTCGGGGCCTCGTTGGTCGGGCTGGCCGTCGTCGCCGCCGGGCTGTTCCTCGGACTTGGCGACGCGGTCGCGGCGCTGTCGGGCGTCTCGCTCTCGCGACCGTCGAGTCTGACGGGCGTGCTCTCTGCCGTCTCCCCGGTCCCGCTGGTCGCCGGGGTCGCGGTGGGGCTGCTTCTCCGTCGCGTCGGTCGGACGGCCGCGTTCCTCCGCGTCCAGAGCCGCGCCGTCGAGGAGGGGGTCGACCTCCCGGTGGAGGCGCTGTCGAGTCGCGTGAGCGACCGTGTCAGCGACGACGTGGAGGCGGTCGTCGAGGGCGTCGCGGACGACGGGGGGACCGACTCCGTCGTGGGCGCAGCCGCCGAGGGCGGCTCCGAACGCGCTGAGACGGGCGTCGCCGACGGGGGATCGCACTGACCGGCCGCGGACTGACGAGCTCCGGCCACGAACGGGCGTCCCGCGCGTCGAACGACTGGCTTTTTCACGACCCACGACCGAAGTGGGACAATGACCACCCACGAGCCCGACATCGTCGTGGTCGGCGCGGGGACGGCGGGCTGTTACGCCGCCGCCACGGCCGCCGAGGCGGGCCTCGACGTCGTCATCGTCGAGCGGAAGGACGAGGAGGAGGCGGGCCACATCGCCTGCGGCGACGCGCTCAAGGGCGCCGACGAGTTCCCGGAGTCGATCCCGAAGCCGGAACTTGAGTCGGCGTTCACCAACACCGGCGTGGACCACGGGCGCTTCGAGATCCCGAGCCACGACACGGTGCTCGAGATCCCGATCCCGGGCGAGCTCGCTGTCATCGACCGCTGGGAGTACGGCCGGAACGTCATCGCGGGCGCCGAGCGCCGCGGCGTCGAGTTCCACTACGACACCGTCGTTCAGGACGTGACCCAGACGGACGACGGCCGCGTGACGGGCGTCCGCGCCAAGCGGAAGGGCGAGGTCGTCGAGTACGACGCCGAGGTGACCATCGACGCCGCGGGTGCGCTGTCGATCCTGCAGGACAAGGCCGACCTCGCGGACGCGACGTTCGACACGAACGTGTCGTTCTCGCAGTTCTGCTCGGCGTACCGCGAGGTCGTCGAGGTGCCTGAACCCGTCGACTACGACGACGCGCTCGTGTTCAAGCCGACGAAGCGCGCGGCGGGCTACCTCTGGTACTTCCCGCGCACGGACACCGAGATCAACGCCGGTCTCGGCTTCCAGATGAACGAGGAGCCGATGAAGCTCGTCGACGACCTGAAGCAGGACCTCCGGAACCGTCCGGAGTTCGAGGGCGCGGAAGTGACCGACAAACTCGGGGCAGCCCTGCCCACCCGCCGCCCGTACGACTCGGCGGTCGCGCCGGGGTTCATCGCCGCCGGCGACGCCGCCGGCCACGTCAACCCCACCACCGGCGGCGGCATCGCGGGCGCCGCCTACGCCGGGAAGTACGCCGCCGAGCAGGCGGTCGAGGCCATCGACGCCGGCGACGTGAGCGAGGAGGCGCTGTGGCACTACAACGAGCGCGTGATGGGCCACTTCGGCTCCCGATACGCCGCCCTCGACGTGTACAACATCCTCTCGACGGCCGTCGACGTGGACGAGTTGATGGGCCTGCTCGCGTCGCTACCGGGCGAGAGCCTCGCGGAGGCGCTGTACTCCGGGAGCGCGTCGGTGAAACCGCGGCTCGTCGCCGAGGTGATCAAGGACAGCTACGGCCACTGGGGCCAGATCTGGGAGTTCTACAAGACGAAACGCGCCGCGGACGACCTGATGGACCACTACGGCCGCTACCCGACGCGACCCGGCGGGTTCGAGCCGTGGCGCGACGAGCGAGACCGGCTGATGGAGCAGGTGTACGACGTGACCGGCGCGGAGCCGAAGTACTAACCGACCACCTTTCGCGGGACCTCGCGCGCCTCCGAAAGACTCGGTCCGCTCGTCTTCCGTGTTCTCGTACGCCCCGATCACGAGAACTTCGGCGCGCTCGACCCCCGCCAACCCCCGTCGATGCTGGAGGAACGCGAAGCGTTCCTGCTGCTAACCAGACGCCGCAGGCGTCTGGTGACGCGGTCGGATCCTTCGAATCCGACTGCTGATCAGGATCGCTCTGCGATTCTGATGGCGATCAAAAGGCCGCTCGCTCGGGCCGAACGTTGGGACCGCGACGGGATCCGTATCCGAGCGTCCCGGCGTGAGGGCCCGCCTCAGGGACGTCGGTCGGCGATCTCGAGCACCGCGGCGGTGAGGAAGTCGACCCCGATGTCCAGCGACTCCTCCTCCACGTCGAAGGTGCTCGTGTGGTGCCCGCCGGGGTGGTCGGTTCCGACGCCGACGTAGCTCGCGTAGCCGCCGTTGTCCTGCACCGCCTGCATCATGTACGTCGCGTCCTCGCTGCCGCCGAGCTCGTCGCGCTCGATCACGTTCGTCACGCCGTCGACGTCGTCGGCGATCTCGGCGATCGGTCCGGCGAGCTCCTGATCGCTGGTCGCCGAGGGGGCCCGTCCCAGGGTCTCGATGTCCACGTCGACCTCGTGCATGTCGGCGGCCGACTCGATCACGGTCTCCGCCCGCTCGTCCATGTACTCCATCAGCTCGGTGGTGCCGCCGCGGACCTCGCCCTCGACGAACGACTCCTCCGGAATGATGTTCGTCGCGGTGCCGCCGCCGACGATCCCCGCGTTCACGCGGGTCGGCCCGTCGGCGTGACGGGAGATCCCGTAGAGGTTCTGGATGGCCGCCGCGGCGGCCTGCACCGTGTTGCGTCCCTGTTCGGGATGGCCGCCCGCGTGGGACGGCTCGCCCTCGAACTCCGCGAGGAAGTGTGAGACGGCAAGGAAGCCGTCGATGCCGCAGATGACCTCCCCGGTCGGGTGGTCGAGGCCGACGTGGGCCGCCAGGAAGTACTCAACGTCGTCGATCAACTCGGAGTCGGCCATCGGCTTGCCGCCGACGATCTGCTCCTCGCCGGGCTGGAAGAACACCTTCAGCGTGCCTTCGAACTCCGAGGCGAGTATCTCGTCGATCAGCCCCAGCCCGAACGTCGCGTGGGCATCGTGCCCGCAGGCGTGCATGTACCCCTCGTGCTCGGAGCGGAACCCCTCCCCGGCGGGCGCGTGGTCGTCGCCGTCGTCGGACTCGAGGATCGGGAGCGCGTCGATGTCGACGCGGACGCCGATCACCGGGCCCTCGCCGCGTTCGAGCACGGCGACGGCGCCGGTGTAGCCGCCCTCGATCTCGGCGAGCACGTCCTCGCGCGCGCCGGCGTCGCGGGCGCGCTCGAACCACTCGTCGAGCTCGTCGTCGTCGGGGACGTTCATCCGCTCGCTTCCGAGGATCTCGGGGCCGTAGTGGATGGCGGTGAGATCCCGGGACTCCAGCTCGTCGACGATCCGGGCGGTGGTGTAGAACTCGCACCACGCCGGCTCGGGGTGACGGTGGAGGTCGCGGCGAAACGCCGACAGGTCCTCGTGAGCGACGGTCTGGCTCATACTCGGGTGTCCGGGGCGTCGGGCTTAAACCCGTGTCTCGCGGAACGGTCGACCGGCTCGACCGCGTGTCCGATCGATCCGACCCCACACCGCGCGCTCACGGTCGACTCCGGCCATCGCCGCCGCGATCACTCCCCTCCGTTCTCGTCCGACCGCTCTCGGACCGTCAACACGGGTTGGTTCGCCGAGCGGACGACCCGCTCGGTCACCGACCCGAGGAGATACCGGTCGAGCCCACGCCGTCCGTGGGTCCCCATCACGATCATGTCGATGTCGTTGTCGTCGGCGTACTCGAGGATCGAGCGGTAGGCCGTGCCCGAGACGACCGACTCGACCACGGGCAACTCGGCGTCGTCGGCGGCCTCCGCGATACGGTCGACGGCGTCCTCACCCTCGGTCTCGAGCGCCTCGGCGACGATGTCGGTCCCGGCCTCGATCGCCGAGTACGCGGTCGCGTCGACGACGTACAGCGCGTGTAGTCTCGCGTCGAAGCGGTCGGCGAGCGTCACGGCGTGCTCAACGGCCGCGGCGGCGGCGGGACTCCCGTCCGTCGGCACTAGGATCTCGTCGTACATACGGCTCCATCTACGGTCGCCAGTCGATAAAGTCGGCGGCCGGACAGGTCGGCGGGCGCGACGACATCCGCTCCCGATCCGCGGTCACTCGGCGTCGATCGAGGCGTCCGAACGGTTCGCGCGGACGGCGTCCTCACACGCCCGGAGGGCGTCGTAGCGGTCCTCGTCGTCCTCGATGTCGACCGACTCGACGACATCCCAGGCACCCCCGAGGAAGTCGATCCCCTTCACCCACGAGTCGGTCGCGACGAGCAACCCCTCGGCGCCGGCGTCGGCGGCGTTGGCCTCGGCGGCCTCGGAGTCGGTGTCGCTCTCGACGGCGACGGCGAGTTCGATCGAGTCGGCGCGGTTCAACGAGGCGATCTCGCCGTCGGCGAGCGGGCGACCCGGCAGGGATGCGACCAGCGACATACCCGTCGGTCGGCGGTCGTACGGAATGAGCGTGTCGCATCGACGGGGCGACCGTCGCATCGACGGGGCGACCGTTTCCTCGCGGCGACCGTCCCGTCGGACCCCGGGACCGCGGGTCGACTCGGCGGCCTCGGACCGGGAGAAACCCGAAGACATACTACCGCGGCGGGGACACGCCCGGGTATGTCCGACGGCGACGGCACCGGCGCGATGCGGTCGAGCGGGCTCGACCGGACCGTCCTCGCGGTCGCGGCCGTCGTCGCACTGGCGCTCGTCGCCCGCCTCGCGTTCCTCGGGGGTCGACCGTTCCACTGGAGCGAGGGGCGCGTCGGCTACTGGACGCTCCGCTACCTCGATACGGGCGTGTACTCGTACCGGCCGGCTGCCGGCGGTCCGGTCGTGTACCTCGCGACTCGCTGGGCGATCGCCCTCCTCGGTACCTCCGACGCGGCCGCTCGCTCGGCCGTCGCGCTCGTCGGCGGGTCGCTCCCCGCGGCCGCGCTCCTGTTCCGGGGCCCGCTTCGCGACGACGAGACGGTCGCGCTGGCGGCGCTGCTTGCGGGATCGCCGCTTCTCGTCTACTACTCGCGGTTCCTTCGCGGCGACGTGCTCGCGGCGGCGTTCGGTCTCGTCGTCGTCGGGGGAGCCGTCCGCCACCGAACGACTGGCGCTCGATGGCCGATCTATCTGGCGGCGGCGGCGCTCGCGCTCGCGCTCGGCTCCTCCGGGTTCGCGGTCGTCTACCTCCCGCTGTGGCTCGTCGCCGGCGCGCTCGTGCTCGACGAGGCGCGCGTCGAGGGGGCGCCGGCGGCGGCGCACGCGCGCCTCGCGGCCGGCGTCGCGTGGCTCCGTGCCGAGTCGACGATCCTCGCCCGCGCGCTGTTCGTGTTCCTCGGGGTCGCGCTGTTGGTGTTCGCCCCGCGCGGCGGCGGCACCGACCCCGGGCTGTGGAACCCCGCCACCCTGCCCGCGGCCGTCGCGTTCGCGTTCGTCGAGGCGCCGGAGCGGTTCGTCTCGCTCCGGTTCGCCGCGCGGCTGGCGCCGCCGGCCGACGGCAACTCGTTCCTCCCGGCGGTCGCCGGCTACGCCCGGACCCTCGTCGCGACCGCGTGGCCCGCGCTGGCGTTCGGGCTCGTCGGGTTCCTCCGGGACCGCTACAGCGACGACGCGCGCGGCGTGATCGGCTTCGGCGCGTACGCCGCCGGGTTCGGACTGCTCGCGTTCCCGATCGCCTCGATGGGTGTGGAGCCGTGGACGGCGGTCCACGTGGTCCCGCTGCTCGCGCTTCCCGGCGCCGTCGGACTCGCGTGGGTCGCGCGTGGGCTCCGGTCGTGTGGCCGGGCGAGCGACCCCGCGTGGCTCGTCGCGGCGCTGCTCGTCGCCTCCGCGGGCCTCGTCGGCTACGGCGCGACTGCCGCGGGCGTGTACGCGAGCCCCGAACCGGGATCCGAGTTCGCGCAGTTCGCCCAGCCGTCCGACGATATCGAGCCGATGCTCGCGGCCGCCGGCGCGGCGATCGCCGACGGCGACGGCTCGGACGGTGCGGACGTGGCGTACGTCGGCGACCGGCTGTACACCGACCGTGAGTACGCGCTTCCACCGGTCGACCCCGCGGACCGCGACGCGTGGGGGGCGCGGCTCCCGCTCCAGTGGTACTTCGAACGGATCGACGCCGAGACCACGAGCGTGCGCACTGCCGCCGGGTTCGGCGCGGACGCACCCCCCGTCGTGGTCACGACGCCCGACCGCCGCGTCACGGTGAACACGAACCTCGGCGACGGCTATCGGCAGTACGACGTCCGTCTGGGGCTGTGGAACCGACAGGTCGTCGTGTTCGTCGAGCAGTGATCGGAACGCTGGGTAGTGGCTGACAGGCGGTCGCCGCCGAGCGGAAGTCGCCTCGGCAGTCAGTACACGCGACGGATGACCGCACGCGCGCACGGCTCCCGCCGTTCGCGCGGAGGCCCCGGTTCGTCGACCTCGCACCCGCTGACCGTCGCGCGGTGAGAGTCAGGTCACGGACGGGTGTGGTCCCGGTTTCCGAGAAAAACGTTCACGCCCGGCGTCGTCGGGTCGGGCTCGTCAGGTCCTCGCCGCCGGTCAGCGGAAGCCCATCGCCTCGATCTGCTCCTGATAGCGGTTGCGGATGGTGACCTCGGTGACCTGCGCCACGTCGGCGACCTCGCGTTGGGTCTTCTTCTCGTTGCACAACAGCGAGGCCGCGTAGATGGCGGCGGCGGCGAAGCCTGTGGGCGACTTCCCGGACAGCAGTCCCTGCTCTGCGGACACGTCGATGATCTCCGTCGCCTTCGCCTGCGTCTCCTCGCTGAGGCCGAGCGCGGAGGCGAAGCGCGGAACGAACTGCTTGGGGTCGACCGGCTTCAGTTCGAGGCCCAGTTCCTGAGAGATGTAGCGATAGGTCCGACCGATCTCCTTCTGCTCGACGCGCGAGACCTCCGCGACCTCGTCGAGCGAGCGAGGGATACCCTCCTGCCGGCAGGCGGCGTACAGCGCCGCGGTGGCGACGCCTTCGATGGAGCGGCCGCGGATGAGGTCCTCCTTGAGCGCGCGGCGGTAGATGACGGAGGCGACCTCGCGGACCGACCGGGGAACGCCGAGCGCGGAGGCCATGCGGTCGATCTCCGAGAGGGCGAACTGGAGGTTGCGCTCGCCGGCGTCCTTGGTGCGGATGCGCTCCTGCCACTTGCGGAGGCGGTGCATCTGGGAGCGCTTCTCGGAGCTCAGGGAACGCCCGTAGGCGTCCTTGTCCTTCCAGTCGATGGTGGTCGTGAGCCCCTTGTCGTGCATCGTCTCGGTCACCGGGGCGCCGACGCGGGACTTCGACTGTCGCTCGGAGTGGTTGAACGCCCGCCACTCCGGCCCCCGGTCGATCTGGCGCTCGTCCAGAACGAGTCCGCAGTCGTCACAGACCAACTCCCCCTGGTCCGCGTCCATCACGACGTCGTCGCTGGAGCACTCCGGACACGTGAGCTCCTCGTCCGACTGCGTCTCCGACTCCTCCGCTTCACGCTGTCGCTGTCGGCTCGGACCTTCCATTATAAGTCTTCTGTCGCGGCTCGTATTTAAGCCTTTGGCCGAGATCGATCGGTGGATTCGTCCCGAAGACACGCCGTATACGGGTGCATTGGGGGTTTCAGCGGTGGATGACGAACCGATAGGTATGTCACCCCCAGATCGACGGGTCGAGACGACACCGTCTGGGGCCGCCGGTCGCCGGCGGCGATCGGGACCCCCGCTCGCCCGGAGCCGACAGAGATAACTATAGAGCATACGCAAACGCTTTTGTATTACCAGATGTACTGATCGTGTATGAGCACCCAGTCGTCCACGCACGTCCGACAGGCCGTCGCGACGGCCGAACCGGTCGACGTCGAGCCGGTCACCATCGACGCCGACGCCCTGCCCTCGACGGCCCCCGGCGACCTCCGCGACCTCCGCGCGGCGCTGGCCGAGGAGGGGTACGTCCCCGCGGGCCTCCGCGTCGAGGCCGAGTTCGCCGCGGACTGTTCCATCGAGACGCAACGGGAGGCCGATCGGCTTCGCTCGCTGCTGCGGGCGGCGAGCCAACTCGGCGCCGGCGAACTCGTCGTCGAGCCCGGGTCGGTCGTCGACCCCGCGAAGGTCCGTCCCGCGCTGGACGCGCTGGCCGAGCGCGCCGACCGCGAGGGGGTCTCGCTGACGGTCGAGGGCGACGTGGCCGGCGGACGAGCCGGCGACGACGCCTGAGGCGTGGCCAGCCGTCGCGGGCTGGAGGGCGAGCTGGCCGTCGTCGCCGGCTTCGCCGACCCGACCGCCAGCCTCGAACAGTACCCCACGCCGGCGGACGTGGCCGCCCACGTCGTCCACCTCGCGGACCTCCGCGGCGACGTGGCCGACCGAACCGTCGTCGACCTCGGCGCCGGCACCGGCATGTTCGCGCTCGGGGCGGCCCTCCGCGGCGCCGCCCGCGTCGTCGGCGTCGAGCTCGACGCCGGCGCGCTCGCGGTCGCCCGCGAGAACGAGCGGAGGGTCGGCGCCCGCACCGAGGTCCACTGGGTGTGTGCGGACGCGACGCGGCCGCCGCTCGCGCGCGGTCGGCTCTCCGCTGAGAGACCGATCACCGTGATCATGAACCCGCCGTTCGGCGCCCAGACCGGGAACGAACACGCCGACCGCGCGTTCCTGGAGACGGTGGCCGACCTCGCGGACGTCTCGTACTCCGTTCACAACGCCGGCAGCCGCGAGTTCGTCGAGTCGTTCGCCGCCGACGCCGGCGGCGAGGTGACCGACGCCTTCGCCGCGACGCTCACGCTCGACCGGACGTTCGACCACCAGACGAGCGAGTCCGCCGACGTGGACGCGGAGGTCTACCGGATCGAGTGGGACCGCGACAGCGACAACGGCGGCGCCGACTGACTCGCCCACCGATCACGATCGCTCGCCGACCACGATCGCGTCGGCGACGCGAGGGAGCCGATCGTCCTCCGTCGCGCGCGGATCAGCCGTTTCGACCGCCGTACTGCTCTCTGGTTGCCACCCGAACCCGCGTCGGCGCCGTCGCGTTCCCGGCGGAGACGTTCCCCGTCACCTCGCCCGCCAGCGCGAACACGGCCCGGCCGTCGCGCACGAACGTCAGCCCGTCGGCCTCGACCGTCTCGTTCTCGCCGGGGACCGGCGCGCGTACGGTGCTGTTCCCGCGCTCGACGAGCAGTTCGAAGCCGGACTCCGTCGGGACGACCGAGACGTTTCGCCCCTCGATCCGCGGCTCCGCGGTCGACGCGTTCGACAGGAACGCGAGGGTCGTCTCGTTTCCGTGCCTGAGCGTCACCCGGTAGGCGGCGCCGTCGCCGCCGACGGCCGTCCAGCCCCGGCGGTTGACGGTGACCGTCTCGCGCCAGCCGACCCCTCCGAGCACGACCCGCTGGCGACCCGCGAACGCGAGCCGTCCCTTCGAGACGGCGGTCGTCCACACACTCCGGTCGGGATTTCGGACGACGACGCCGGAGGTGGTGACGCTGGTCGACTCGCCGAACGCCTCCACGTCGATCACCGACACCATCCCGTTCTCGACGTTCTCGGCGTAGGTGACGCTGTACTCCCGCACCTCGACAGGGTCGCCGGGGAGCGGCTCGTCGCCGACGGCGACGAGGTTCACCGCCACCGCCGGCCCCGACAGCGCCGCGAGGACGACGAGCAGGACCGCGACCGAGCCGCGTCGCGGGGTGAGGTTCCGCAGCGCCTCGCGGACGCTGTCGGCCGCCGGCGCGTCCCGGTCCACCGCCAGCGCCGCAACGAGCACCGCCGCGAGCGCCACCGCCGCGAGGCCGATCCCGCGGAATAGGACGTACGTCTCGCCCCCACGGTACCAGTACACCGCCCACAGCGACTGCTCCACGCCCACGAGCAGTGCCCCCAGCGCGAGCCGTCGCGGCCGCGGGAGGTCGTCGCCGCGGGCGGCCGCGAGCCACGCCGCCGCGAGCGCGCCGACGAGCAGCCCGAGCGCGTGGCCCTGGATGGCGATGTCGGCCCACCACGGCGTGATGTACGCCGATCGGCCGCTGGCCTCGACGACTGGCGAGGACAGCGCGCGGTAGGTCGTCGAGAGCAGTCCGGACGCCGAGAGCGCGACGACCGTTCCCAGCGGGCGGTACACCAGCGCGGCGCCGACGAACGCGAAGACGACGCCCGAGAAGCCGATCACCGGGCCGAGCGCAAACGCGCCCGAGACGAGGCCGACGGCGACCGTCGCGGCGGGGAACAGGAGGAACGCGCGGACGTAGGGGGTGTCGCGGAGCGACCCGAACGAGGAACTGCCGCGCCGGCGCGGGAAGTGGCCGACGGCGTACTCGACCAGCGGCGCGACCGCGAGCGTTCCGAGGAGGTTGCCGAGGAGGTGTCCGGGACCCGCGTGGGCGAACCCGGAGACGGCGACGCCCAGCGGCGCGAGGTACGACCACGCCCGGAACGGGATCACGACCGGGTCGTACCAGTGGTCCCAGCCGCCCTGCACGAACAGGTACACCGCGAGCACCAGCGCCGCCACCGTGAGCGTCCCCCACGGGACGCCGAGGACCAATCGGTGGCGGACGGGCGAACCGCGGTTCGCGCCCGCGAGCCGGTCCAGCGCGACGGTCGCGAGGACCGCGAGGACCGCCGCGAGCACGACCGCCGCGCGGGAGGCGAACGCGAGGTCGGGCGTGAGGTTCACACCGACGCTGTGGCCGGGTCGTACTTGACCGTGCCGCCGCGGACCGTGTCGCGACGCGACCGGCCGTGGCCGTCCGGATGAGGACGATGTCGTGCCGGCGGCGGGACCGTCCTCCGGGACCGGCTCACAGCGTCCGCAACTCCGTCTGCGGCGGCACGACCCACTCGGTGCCCGAATCGGTGACCCGAACCATCTCCTCCTGCCCTACGTACCCCCACTCGGTCGCGACGCCCAACTCCATCGTGTACACCTCGCCCGGCCGCACCTCGTGGCGCGGGGCCTCGCCGTAGCGCTCCCATTCGGGGCCCAGCAGGGTGCCGCCGTCGTGAGCCGCGCGTCCGACCTGATGGCCGAAGGCGTGGTCGAACGCCGGCCACCCCCGCGAGGTGAGTTCCTCGCGCGCGGCTGTGTCGACCTCGTGACCGACGGCACCCGCTCCGAGCACGTCGTGGCCGGCGTCGATGGCCGCCCGCACGTCACGGAACGCCTCGCGGAGCCCCTCGCTGGCCTCGCCGCGGACCCAGAGCCGCTGGATGTCGGACGCGTAGCCGTCGCGCCTGACCCCGAAGTCGACGTGCAGCAGTTCGCCCTCGTCGACGGTGTGATCGGCGGGGAGCGTGTGGCCGACCTCGCGGTCGCCCATGTGGACGGTCGGACAGTAGTCCCACGCCCACGCGGAGTCCAGTCCGCGGTCGGTCATCCGCTCGTGGAGGAAGTCGGCGAACTCCCGCTCGGTCGTCTCCGGGGTCCACGTCGCCGTCGCGGTCTGAAGCAGTTCCTCTGTCTCGGTGGCGGCCGCGCGAACGCGCTCGTACTCCGTCTCGGATTTCACGCCCCGGAGCCGCCGGATCAGGTCGCTCGCGCTCGTGAACTCGCGGTCGGGGAGGTACTCCCGAAGCTGGAGGAAGAGGCCGTGCGAGAGCCCGTCCGCGACCACGTCGTCGCGGTCGAAGTTGAGCGCGACGCGCTCGGCGCCCATGCCGTCCAGCACCTCCCGCAGCGGCTCGGCGATCGACTCGTTGTACGCCCGGACCTCGTGAACGCCCAGATCGCGGGCGGTGGGGGCGTCGTGGCGACCGAGCACGACCGCCGACGACTCGGGCCCGACGACGACCGCCGTCGGCCACACCACGTCGAAGCCGAGCAGGTACGGGAAGCAGGGCTCCGGGCTCACGTCCGTCTCGCGGCCGACGGAGAGCCACGCGTCCGCCTCGTCGCTGGCGGCGACCGCCTCCCGCGCGGCGGCCACCTTCTCCGCGACGACCGCCGCGTCGACTCCCTCGACCTCGCCTGCGTCGCTCATGCCGGCGGCTCGCGGCGACGGCTGTTAGTCGTTTGGCAGGCGGCCGTCGGCGCCGGGAGCCGTCACGCGTCGCGCTCCAACTCGTCCATGATCGGTCGCACCTTCGGCTGGAGCTCGTCCCACTCGGCGTCGGGGTCCGAGTCGCCGACGATGCCGTTGCCGGCGAACAGCGTCGCCTCCCGGCCGCCGGCCACGCCCGAGCGGATGCCGACCGCGAACTCGCCGTCGCCGGCGGCGTCGAACCAGCCGACGGGCGAGGCGTACCACCCGCGGTCCCACGTCTCCGTCTCGCGGATGGTCTCCAGCGCCGCATCGAGCGGCAGGCCGCCGACCGCGGGCGTCGGATGCAGCGCCTCGACGAGCTCGAGCACGTGTGTATCGCCGTCGAGGACGGCGTTGATGGGCGTCTGGAGGTGTTGGATGTTCGTGAGCTTGCGGACGCCCTGCTCACCCTCGCCGACCGTGCCGAACGCGTCCAGCTGTTCGCAGATCGTGTCGACGACGAGGCGCTGCTCGTGCTGGAGCTTGTCGGATTCGAGGAGCGAACGGGCGTGCTCGGCGTCCGTCTCGGGCGTGTCGCCGCGGGGCATCGACCCCGCCAGCGCCTCCGTCTCGACGACCTCGCCCTCGCGGCGAACGAGCCGTTCGGGCGGCGGCCCGAAGAAGCCCTTCCCGCCGGTCGGCTGGACGAGGAACCGGTAGCACTCGGGGTAGGTGCGCCGCAGGCGACCCAACGTGTCGGGGATATCGACCTCGGCGCCGAGGTCGACGCGAAGTGCCGTCGCCAGCACCGCCTTCCGGAGGTCGCCGGCGCGGATGCGGTCGATCACGCTCGCCACCTGTGCGGTCCACTCCTCGCGGTCGACGAGCCACTCCGTACCGACGACGCCCGGCTTCTCGCTGCGGGCGCGCATCATCGGCAGGTCGTCGAGGCGGTCCCGGACGGCCGAGAGCGCGTCCGACACCCCCTCGGCGCTCACGTCGGGCCCGTACCGCGTCACGGTGAGGTACGTCCCGTCGTCGACGCGGGTGAGCTGGACGGCCGGGAGGGTGAACGCGGCCGCGGGGAAGCCCTCCCAGACGCCCGACGGGTCGTGGTCGGGACCGAACGCGAGGCCGCCGAAGACGCGGGGACGCGTCGCCGCGTGGCCGTCATGGTCGACCGACGAGAACAGCGTCTCGGCGTCGCGCCGCAGCGTCTCGAAGCGATCCGGGCCGTCCGCCGTGAGGCGCGCGGCCGCGCCGCCGCCGACCACCTCGAGGCCGTCGGGCGCGGCCCAGTGGATCCGGTGGCGGTCCCCGGCCGCGAGGAACGACCCGAAGGAGACGTCCGACACCTCGCAGCTCCGGCTCACCAGCGCCGCGTCCGCGTCGGGCACGAGCGCGGCACCGGCCTCGCCGTCCGGCGGGTTCATTACCCGCGATAGGGACGGGGCGTCCTTTACGCCGTTGGTTCTGGAGGCCCCGCTGGCCGCACCGACGGGGGCTTCTCGAGACGCTCGCTCGGCCTCGCTATTCTCGGGGGCGATCCGACCGAGGACCCTCCGCCGGTTGTCGAGGCACTCACCTCGTTCGTGCCTCGGCCTCGCTGTGTTCGTGGGCGGCTCGGCACGGGACCTCGCCGCCGTCCTTCCGAGGCCTCGTTCGCTCCGCTCACTCGGCCTCGCTCTAGCTGTACCGCTCCTCCTCCCACGGGTTCGCGGTGTCGGAGTACCCCCGCTTCTCCCAGTACCCCCGCTCGGCCTCGGTGAGGAACTCCACGCCGGTCACCCACTTGGCGCCCTTGTACGCGTACTTGTGCGGTGTGACGACGCGCAGCGGTCCGCCGTGGTCGTCGGGCAACCGTTCCCCGTCGTAGTCGTAGACGAACATGACCTCCTCGCGGTCGCACTCCGACAGCGGCAGGTCAGTGGTGTAGCCGTCGAGCGCGTGGAACATGACCCACTCCGCGTCGTCGCGGACGCCCGCGAGCTCGGCCAGCTGCGGGAAGGTGACGCCGGCGAACTCGCAGTCGAACTTCGACCAGCCGGTGACGCAGTGGAAGTCCTGCCGCTGCGTCTCGGCGGGCAGATCGCGGAACTCGTCGTACGTGTACGTCAGCTCCTCGTCGACGGCGCCCCACACCTCGAAGCGCCAGTCGTCGCGGTGCCAGTCGGGCGTCCCCGACTTCGAGAGCACCGGGAACCGGTCGGTCTTCCGCTGGCCGGGCGGGAGTCGCTCGTCGGAGAACTCCTCGTAGAGGTCCGTGTGGTCGGCGACCTCGCTGCTCATACACGCAACACCCGGCGCGCGCACCTGAGGCTGTCGGCTCCGGACGGGCCCCACGGTTCGTCGTGTTCGCGCGCGAAACCGCCCGGCGGGATGTCGCGTTAGACAAAGTTCCTTTTCTTGAGACGGAACTATTCAAGGATATTCCCCGAATATCGGTTTCCACAGTCGTAAGCATCCCCCGCTGGTTTTAAATACTGCGTCCGTCAAGCCCCGCGTAGATGCCGAAAGTCGAGATCACGGTCCCGGAGCACCTCGAGATGCAGATCGCCCAGATGGTCGAACAGGGGGAGTTCGTCAACCGAGAGGAGGCGATCGAGGAGCTGATCTCAACCGGGATGAAGGCGTACAAGACGAGCGGTCCGCAGGACAACGAGACGGATCCGGACTTCGAGGACGACGGGATGATGGGACACGAGGACGAGTACGTGTTCTAAGGCGGGCCGCCGCCGGCGCCGGAACCGTGCGGACGGAGCCGTTCACCGGGTGTCGGCGTCCGTCGTGCTCGGCGCCCATGGCGTGCGACGACCCCACGAACAACGCTTAACTCACACAACAGCCAATCGACGGCCATGCACAAGGACGAACTCCTCGAACTCCACGAACAGATGGTGACGATCATGGAGCACTTCTCCGAGCGCGAGGAGGTCGACGAGACGCTGTTCGAGCCGTACCACGAGCTGAGCGTCGACCCCTCCCACGTCCACAAGTCCAAGAGCGAGCACAAACACGCCGTCTTCGTGCTCGGCAACGCGCTCGCGTCGGCGATGTCGGAGGACGAGTTCTCCAACGCCGGCCGCGTCGGCAAGCGCATGAAGGAGCTCGCCGACGACGCCGAGTCCAAGCTCTGATGGCGTCCATCGGCGTCGTCGGGTCGGATGGCGGGGATCGCTCGCTCGCGGACCGGTCGGCGGAGTCGCTGACGGCGACGCCCGCGGACGCCCGGCGCCTCGGGCGCGCCAGGCGCGTGGCGCACCTCCTCGACGACGCGGTCCGTCTCCCCGTCGTCGGCTACCGCGTCGGCGTCGACGCGCTTGCGGGCGTCGTTCCCGTCCTCGGCGACACCTTGGCAGCGCTGCTCGCGCTCCCCGTCGTCTGGGAGGCCTTCCGCCTCGGCGCCCGCAAGCGGACGCTCGCGCGGATGCTGCTGTACGTCGGACTCGACCTGCTCGTGGGCTCCGTCCCGATCGTCGGCGACGTCCTCGACGCGGTGGTGAAGCTCAACCGTCGCAACGTCCGACTCCTCGAACGGGACCTGGCACGGCGTGACTGACTCCTCCGCTCAGCCCGTCCACTCCTCGAAGTCCCGGTAGACGCCCTTCGAGAGGTATCGCTCGCTGGAGTCACAGAACACCGTGACGACCGTGTCGTGGGGCGCGTCCACGTCGCCGTCGCGGATCTCCTCGGCGACCTCGATCGCCGCCAGCGAGTTCGCGGCCGCGCTGGAGGCGACCAACTGCCCCTCCTCGCTGGCCAGCCGTGCCATCTCCTCGTGGACCGCGCGGTCGGAGATCGTCTTCAGGTCATCGATCTTCTCGGGATCGACCAGCTGGTTGGTGCTCACGTCGTGGGTGCCGATCCCCTCGGTCTTGTACTCGCCCTCCTCGGCGTCCTCGCCGAACAGGTCGCCGTACGTCGATCCCTCCGGCTGGACCCCGACGATCCGCGCGTCCGACCCCCGCTCGCGGGCGTAGTCGGCCATCCCCATCAGCGTCCCGCCGGTGCCCATGCCGGCGACGACGGCGCCGACCTCGCCGTCGAGCGCGTCGAACACCTCCGGGCCGGTCGTCGCGTAGTGGGCCTCGGCGTTGAGGGGGTTCGAGAACTGCTGGGGCACGACCGCGTCGTCGAGTTCCTCGGCGAGTTCGTGTGCGCGTTCGATGGCTCGGCCCATCCCGTCCTCGGACGGGGTGTTGACGACCTCGGCGCCGAGCGCACGCATGAGCTGTTGCTTTTCGACGCTGAAGCGCTCGGGGACGACGAACACCGCGTTCACGTCGAGTTGCCCGGCGGCGACGGCGAACCCGATCCCCGTGTTGCCCGCCGTCGGCTCGATGACGGTGCCGCCCGGGGAGATGGTTCCCTCCTCGAGCATCCGTTCGAGCATGTACGCCCCGATCCGGTCCTTCACCGACGCCCCGGGATTGAACGACTCCAACTTCGCGTACACCGGCACCTCGTCGGGCGCGGCGTGCACCCGTACGAGCGGCGTCTCGCCGACCGTCTCCAAGACGGAGTCGAGGGGTTCGCGGTGGGTGGTCATACGCTGGCAACGATTGCCGACGAACACGTATCTTTCTATCCCGACGTGACCGCCGCCGGCCTCGCGCAGGTCGTCGTTCGTCACTCGTCGTTCGTCCGTCGTCGGCCGTCGCTCGGCGGGACCATCGTTCATCCGTCGTCGGCCGTCGCTCGGCGGGACATTCGCCCTCCGTCGACGGAACGGAGCCCGACGACCCCTTCAGTCGTCGCTCCCTGCGTCCGCCGGGTCGTCGTCGCCGTCGGTGCCGGCGTCGTCACCCGCCCCGCTCTCCCCGCCGGCGTCGGCCTCGTCGCCGTCGGGTGCGTCGAGGTCGTCGAGAACGGCGTCGACGTCGATTCCCTCCGCCTCGGCCAGCGCCTCGACGATGGCGCGCTGCTCGGCGAGGTCGCCCTCGAGCGACTCGACGCGTTCCTCGGTGCTCTGAACCGCGCCCTGCATCGCCTCCACGCGCTCGCGGATCTCGTTGACCTTCGCGTACAGCTTCTCGGCGATGTCGGCGACCGTCTGGAGCTTCTTGGCCGTGCTTCCGAGTCCCATACCGACGAGTGTCGCGCGCCGCCCCTGTGCGTTGCGGTCCGTGGCCCGGCTTTCGCCGCTCCCTTGCACGGACGCCACACACGGCTTCGCCTGCGGCGACGCCCGGTTCGAGCGACGAGGACCCCTCCCGGTTCCCAGAAGACGTTAAGTGACCGGGTACGAAGGACGGACCGTCATGGTATCCGACACCACGCCCGTGACGGACCTCGCGAGCAAGGAGGTGTTCACGGCGGACGGCGCGCGCGTCGGCCGCGTGGCCGACGTGCTCGTCGATCTGGAGGCGGACGCGCCGGTCGCGCTCGCGCTGTCGGACGTCGCCGAGGGGACCGTCGGCGGGCTGCCCGCCGGCGCCGCCGGCGTGCGCGTTCCGTTCAGGCTCGTTCGGGGCGTCGGCGACGTGATCGTTCTCCGGAGCGCCGCGCGCGAGGCGGCGCTCCCGCTTCCCGGGGGCCGCGACGACGGATCCGGCGCCGGCGACGCCGACCCCGGATCCCGCGACGGCCGCGCCGCCGAGGACGGGCACGCGGAGGCCGACGACCCCATCGTCTGAGGCGGCGTGCTTTTGCCGACGCCGACCGACCCGACCACAATGAGCGCCAGCGACGACCCGCAGATCCTCCTGACGAACGACGACGGCATCGAGAGCCCCGGCTTTCGCGCCCTGTACGACGCCCTCTCGGAGATCGGCGAGGTCGTGGGCGTCGCGCCCGCGGACGACCAGTCGGCCGTCGGCCGGACGCTCTCGCGACGCGTCGAGGTACACGACCACGAGCTCGGCTACGCCATCGCCGGCACGCCCGCCGACTGCGCGGTCGCCGGGCTGGAGTCGCTGTGCCCGGGTGCCGACATGGTAGTCGCCGGCTGCAACAAGGGCGCCAACATCGGCGCGTACGTGCTCGGACGCTCGGGAACCGTCTCGGCGGCCGTCGAGTCGGCGTTCTTCGGCGTGCCCGCGATGGCCGTCTCGCTGTACGTCCCCGGCGGCAGCGGCGACGACTGGCGGCGGAAGGCCTCCGATATCGACGACTACCGGGGGGCGGCCGAGGCCACGCGCTACCTCGTCGAGCGCGCCCCCGACGCGGGCGTGTTCGACGAGGCGGACTACCTGAACGTGAACGCGCCGTGGGTCCCGGAGGGACGCGCGACCCGGATGGAGGTCACGCGGCCCTCGACCCTGTACGACATGACCGCCGAGCGCGACGGCGACCACGTCGACCTGATCGACCGAACGTGGGACCGGATGGAGACGGGCGACATTCCCGACCCGGTCGGCACCGACCGCCGCGCGGTCGTCGAGGGCCGTGTCTCGGTGTCGCCGCTGACGGCGCCGCACACGACGCGCCACCACGAGGGGCTCGACGGGCTCGTCGACGGCTACGACCCGGGGGCGACCGCGCCGTCGGTCGAGGACTGATCTCCCCTCGCCGTCAGGTGCCGCTGGCTGCCCGGGATATACACGTTTATACGGCGTTCGGTCCCACTCCCGCGCATGAATCCGCTGCCGCTCGCCGCCGAGTCCGGCTCCGAGGTCGCGCTTCCCACGACGCTCACCGCGTCGGTCGTCCTGATAGTCAGCATCGTCGTCGTCGTCGTCTGGCTCGCGTACCTCTATCGCTGAGCGGCCCCCAGGCGACGCCGCGTTCCGCCGAGCGCCAACGCGCGCCCGGCCCCGCGCTCAGTCCTCGGTCGTCGGGGTCGACTCCGACACCTCGACCCGCTCGCGGAACCAGTCGGCCGCCTCCCGAACGAGCGTCTCGTCGGTGCTCGTGAACTTCACGCGGACGTTCTCCCCCGGATACGACCCCACGGCCACGTCGTAGCGCTGTCGGACCTCGGCGAGGCGGTCGAGCAGGCGCGACTCGGGCTCGCTCGTCTCGACGGTCGCGGTGTGGGGCTCGTCGCCGGCGAACTCGTCGGCGACGGACTCGAACATCGCCTGCATCTCCGGGGGCACGCCCGGGAACACGTACACCGACTCGATCACACAGCCCGGAGCGACGCCGACCTCGTTGTGAATGACTCGGGCGCCGGCCGGGAGGTGTGTGGTCCCCTCGGTGAGGTCGTCTGCCGCGTACCCTCCCTGCTCGGTGAGGTACGCCAGCGCCTCGTCGTTGGCCGCCAGGTCCACGCCGACGGCGGCGGCGACGCCGTCCATCGTCACGTCGTCGTGGGTGGGGCCGACGCCGCCGGTGACGAGCACGGCGTCGTAGGCGTCGCGGTACTCGCGGACGACGCCCGCGATGTCGTCGACGCGGTCCGGGACCGTCGTCACGCGTTCGACGGCGACCCCCCGGGCCGTCAGCCGGCCGGCGAGCCACGAGGCGTTGGTGTTCACCGTGTCGCCCGCGAGGAGTTCGTCGCCGACGGTGACGAGTGCGACCTGCATGGATGTACGGGTGGTGGCTCGGTCTGATAAGTGCCGTGGCGCAGTAGGGAGGAGAGTTCGACGGGGCCGACCGGGATCTGCCTCGACGTCAGAGGTACCCGGCGTTGGGGAGCACCCCGAGGAACGCCAGCACCGCGACGACCAGCATCGCGATGGCGATCGCCATCGCCGGCGGGTCGACGTGGGTCCCCGAGTGCGAGTACATGATCCGCTGGGTCACCTCGCCCAGCAGGCCGCTGACGACGCCGAAGGCGCCCGCGGCCAGCAGCGCGACGACGCTCCCGGCTATCGGATCGACGACGACCGCGCCGACGGCGCCGATGAGCGTGATGTGGTGGGTCACCGGGATCTTCTCGACGCCGAGCTGGAGGAACAGCAGGCTCATCGCCGAGATGGCGTACCCGAGGAAGATGCTTCCCGTCCGGATCCAGATGTACCCGCCGAGGATGCCGCCGACGAGCCCGATCGTCGCGACGCCCGCCCACTTATACTGGTGGGGGAGCCACGGCTCGGTGGCGAGGCGCCCCTCGTGTTCCATCGGGACCTCGCCCCCGTCGGCGGCGGCGCGGGGCTCCTCGCGCTCGAACGGCGACATGTCGAGGATCCCCTTCCCGGCGGGACGCCCGACGAGCGGGTAGCCGAAGGCGACCCGCGCGATCACCGCGGTGAGCACGACCGACAGCGCGATCGTGTCGGTCGGCGTGCCGACCGCGACGCCGACCCGGTTGATGAGCATCCCGAGGACGCCGAAGACGGCGCCGACCGCCAGGATGTCCGGCTTCGTGCCGAACGCGTAGAGGATGTTCTTCCCGAAGTGGTAGTCCCATCCCTCCGGCTCCATCTCTGGGTACTTCTTGCCCGCGTACGCCGAGGCGGCGACGCCGCCGGCGAAGGCGATGTGCGGGCCGGTGACCGCGCCGAACCCGATCACGCCGGTGACGCCGGCGGCGAGTTCGCCGGCGTTGACCCCCGGAAGCGTCCCCAGCTCACGCTGGAGGATCGCCAGCCCCTCCCCGAGGAAGACGACGAACCCGGTGAAGATGAACGCCGGCAGCGCGCCGAGCGCGGCGCCGAACGCGCCGCCCGCGAGCGCGGTGATGAACAGCAGCAGGAACGTCTCCCACTCCATCCCGAGCAGCGGCACCTGCAGCAGTAGGTCGTACATCTGTCACTCCTCCGTGGCCCAGTCCAGCGAGCGTTCGATCGCGTCGCCCCAGCGGTCGTACATCGCGTCCACCTCCTCCGCCTCGCGCTCGGGGGTGAACTCTCGGTCGACCTGCCAGTTCTCGCGCAGCTCGTCGACGGTGTCCCAGTAGCCGACCGCGAGGCCGGCGGCGTAGGCGGAGCCGAGGGCGGTCGTCTCGTCGACCTCCGGTCGGGCGATCTCCGTCTGGATGATGTCCGACTGGAGCTGACACAGGAAGTCGTTCTTCACCGCGCCGCCGTCGACGCGCAGCGTGGTGGTCTCGACGCCGGAGTCCGCCTCCATCGCCTCGGCCACGTCGCGGGTCTGGTAGGCGATCGACTCGAGCGTCGCCCGGACGACGTGTTCCTTTCGCGTCCCGCGCGTCATCCCGACGATGGTGCCGCGCGCGCGACCGTCCCAGTGGGGGGCACCCAGTCCCGTGAACGCCGGGACCATGTAGACGCCGTCGGTGGAGTCGACCGATCGGGCCAGCTCCGCCGTCTGTGCGGCGTTGTTGATGAGGTCGACGTCCTCCAGCCACTCGATGGCGGCGCCGGTGACGAAGATCGACCCCTCCAGCGCGTACTGCACGGGCTCGCCGGACAGCTGGAAGCCGATGGTCGTGAGCAGGCCGTGGTCGGACTCGACGGCGTCCGTTCCGGTGTTCATCAGGTAGAACGACCCCGTGCCGTAGGTGTTCTTCGCGTCGCCCTCGTCGAAGCACGTCTGCCCGAACATCGCGGCCTGCTGGTCGCCGAGCGCGCCCGCGACCGGGACCTCGGCGCCGAGGAAGCCGTCGGGGTCCGTGTACCCGTAGTACGACTCGTCGGACGACGGCCGGACCTCCGGCACCATCGACTCTGGGACGCCGAACTCGTCGAGCAGCTCGTCGTCCCACTCCAGCTCGCGGATGTCGTACAGCATCGTCCGCGAGGCGTTCGAGACGTCCGTGATGTGGTTGCCGGTGAGGTTGTAGATCAGCCAGCTGTCGATGGTCCCCATCAGCAGCTCGCCGGCCTCCGCGCGGTCGCGCAGGTCGTCGCCGCGGGACGACTGCAGCTTCAGCGGCTCGGCGTTGTCGAGGATCCACTCGGTCTTCGTCGCCGAGAAGTACGCGTCCGCCTCGAGGCCGGTCTTCTCCCGGATCCACTCGACCTTGTCCTCGTCCTGCAGTTCCTCGACGCGGTCGGTGGTGCGACGGTCCTGCCAGACGAGCGCGTTGTGGACGGGACGGCCGCTGTCGGCGTCCCATACCACGGTCGTCTCGCGCTGGTTCGTGATGCCGATCGCGGCCAGCTGGCTCGCCTCCAGCCCCGCGTCGGCGAGCCCGTCCGTGACGACCGACTCCGTGTTCTCCCAGATCTCCGTCGGGTCGTGTTCCACCCATCCCGGCTCCGGATAGATCTGCTCGTGTTTCTCGTACGCGTTGGCGACGACCTGTCCGGAGTGGTCGAACACCATGAATCGCGTCCCGGTCGTTCCCTGATCGATAGCGCCGACGTACGTGTCTGCCATTGGTGTGTCCTCCGTTCCGGGTCTCGCTCCCACGAGATCCCTTGCGACCAACCAACATAGTGAACTATTATAAACGTTACTGACGAAGGGGGGACTGACAGTAAACAATGTGCCGACCACACTCGTCGACCGCCGCCGACCCGGCACTGGCGGACGTACCGTCGCGGGATCGACCCCGAGGCGGCCGCCCGGAAACCGGGTCGAGTAAAACCCCCGCCCCCGTAGGTGGCGCACCGACAGTATCGGACCGACGACCCCGTCGTCCGACACGCACGACCCATGGACATCGAGACCCGAATCGCACGCCGCCAACGAACCGGTGACCGACGGCGCCTCGTGCTGGACGAGGAGGCGTTGAGCCCGGTGTGGCACCCCGAGGAACCGATCGGGCGGGGATCCCTGATCGAGCGCCTGCTCGATCACCTCGATCCGGTGTTCGACGGTCGGGCGCCGCCGAACGGATACCTGTACGGGCCCGGCGGGGCCGGCAAGTCCGCCGTGACCCTCTCGCTCGTCGACCGGCTCGCGGAGACCCTGCCCTCGACGGGCGACGCGCTGTACACGACCACCCGCGGGGCGAGCGCGCCCGGCGTCTCGTTCGTTCGGGTGGACCTCCGAACGGCCGACTCGGCGTTCGAGTTCCTCCACGCGGTGTTGAACGCGCTGACGACCGACTCCGTCCCGCGACGCGGCGTCGGCACCGACGAACTCCACGAGCGCCTGGAGCGGCGCGTACGCGGCGCGGGCCCGGTCGTGGTCGTCGCCGACCACGTGGGCGAGCCGGAGACCGTGGACGTGCCGACGGTGGCCGAGCGCCTCGAGGCCGTCGAGGGGACCTTCGCGTGGCTCGCCGTCGGCCGCGCCGACCCGGAGGAGGTGGGAGTGCCCGACGACGCGGCGGCCATCGAGGTGGAGCCGTACTCGCGCGCGACGCTCACCGATCTGGTCGCGTCCCGCGCCGACGCCGGCCTCGGACAGGGCGCGCTCGCGCACGGCGCGGTCCGACGCCTCGCGGAGTGGGCCGAGGGCGACGCCGGGGTCGCCCTCTCGGGGCTCCTCGGGGCGGTCGAGGCGGCGTCCGCGGACGGCGACGCGACGCTCGACGACGAGGCCGTCGAGTCGGGCATGGCGGCGGTTCCGTGGCCGTGTGTCCCGCTCGGGCGGGTGCTCGCGCTCCCGACGAACCGGGTGCGGACGCTGGTGTGCCTGGTCGACCTCGACCCGGCCGAGCGCGCACCGGTGGGGGACTGTGCCGCCCGGATCGCCGACCGGATCGACCTGACGGGGTCGACGGTGGAGCGGTTCCTCTACGAGCTCGCGGAGGCCGGGATCGTCGAACGCGTTCGCGTCGACGACGCCGACGGGCCCGGACGTCCCCCGAGCCGCGTGGACCCACGGTTCCCGACGCTGGCGTTCCGCCGGCTCGTCGGCCGCCGCGTGGACGAGGTCTCCGTCTGACGGCGCCCGAAAATTCCGCTTGTCTGTTATCTACGATCACTAGGGGGTAATCGATAGCATAATGTCCGGCGGGTCCGTGTGTGTGACACACGGAGTCATACTATGAGCGAACGGACGGAGGTGCTCGTGATCGGCGGCGGGTCGACCGGCTGCGGCGTGGCGCGCGATCTCGCCACCCGGGGGGTCGACGTGACGCTCGTCGAGCAGGGCAACCTCACGCACGGGACGACGGGGCGGATGCACGGCCTCCTCCACAGCGGTGGCCGGTACGCGGTCTCGGACCAGGCCAGCGCCCGCGAGTGCATCGAGGAGAACCGGGTGTTGCGCGACATCGCGAGCCACTGCGTCGAGCTGACCGGCGGGCTGTTCGTGAAACGCCCCGAGGACACCGAGGAGTACTTTCAGGAGAAGCTGGAGGGGTGTCGCGAGTGCGGCATTCCCGCGGAGGTGCTCACCGCCGAGGAGGCGCGCGAGGTGGAGCCGTTCCTCGCGGGCGACATCGACAAGGCGATCCGGGTGCCCGACGGGGCGGTCGACCCGTTCCGCCTCTGTGTCGCCAACGCCGCCGACGCGGATGCCCACGGCGCGCGCATCGAGACGCACTCCCCGGTCACCGACGTGCTCGTCGAGGACGGGGAGGTCGTCGGCTGCGAGGTGACCCATGAATCGGGAGCGGGCAGGCGGGTCCACGGCCGCGAGGGCGGCACCGAGGAGATCTACGCGGACCACGTCGTCAACGCGACGGGCGCGTGGGCGGGCCGTATCGGCGACATGGCCGGCGTCGACGTGGAGGTCCGCCCGAGCAAGGGCGTGATGACCGTGATGAACGTCCGCGAGGTCGACACGGTGATCAACCGCTGCAAGCCGAAGGGCGACGCGGACATCGTCGTTCCCCACGAGACGACCTGCATCCTCGGTACCACCGACGAGGAGGTCGAGGACCCGGAGGACTACCCCGAGGAGGCGTGGGAGGTGGACCTCATGATCGAGGAGCTGTCGAAGCTCGTGCCGATGCTCGACGGCGCCCGGACCATCCGCTCGTACTGGGGCGTTCGCCCGCTGTACGAGCCGCCGGGGACCGGCACCGAGGACCCGACCGACATCACGCGGGACTTCTTCCTGCTCGACCACGACGAGCGCGACGACCTCCCGGGGATGACCTCCATCGTCGGCGGGAAGTTCACCACCTACCGGCTGATGGCCGAGCAGATATCCGACCACGTCTGCGATCTCCTCGGCGTCGACGCGGCGTGTACGACCGCCGAGGAGCCGCTCCCCGGCAGCGAGGACTTCTCGGTCCTGCGCGACTACATGGACGAGTTCGGCCTTCGCTCGCCGATCGGCCGCCGGAGCGTCCAGCGGCTCGGCAGCCGGGCCGACGAGGTGCTGAAGACCGGCGAGGCGAACCCCGTCGTCTGCCAGTGCGAGGCGGTCACCCGCGCCGAACTCCGGGACGCGATCGACCAGTCCGGATCGGACCTCAACGCCGTCCGCCTGCGAACCCGCGCCTCCATGGGCAACTGTCAGGGCGGCTTCTGTGCCCACCGGATGGCCAACGAACTCCACGCGGGCGGCGATTTCGACCGGCCGACCGTCGACGCGGCCCTCGACGAGCTGTGGCAGGAGCGCTGGAAGGGCCAGCGCCACGCGCTGTGGGGCGAACAGCTCTCGCAGGCGATGCTCAACCACCTGCTGCACGCGACGACGTTCAACCGCGGGGGCCCCGTTCCGGAGGACTTCTCGGCGTTCGACGCCGGGGAGCGCGGCGGGGGGACGGAGCGGGCCGACAGCGACGGGGCGGGTGGCGCGACGGACGGGACCGCCGCCGACGCCGGCGTCTCCACGGACGGCGGCCGCGCGGCCGACCGGACTCCCGACGGGGGTGACGCGGGTGGCGATTGAGTCGGACGTGGTCGTGATCGGCGGCGGTCTCGCCGGCGCGACGGCGGCGCTGTCGGCCGCACACGAGGGCGCGCACGTCCACCTGATATCCGCGAACGAGAGCACGCTCCGGCAGGCGAGCGGCCTGATCGACGCACTGGGGTACCCGGACCCGGACGGCGACGCCGATCCCGATGGCTACGGCGGAGCCTCCGCGTCGGGGCCGTTGGTCGACCCGTTCGCGGGGATCGAGGACCTGCCCGAGCACCACCCGTACCGCGTCGCCGGCGCGGACGCGCTCCGCGAGGGGCTGGCGCTGTTCGACGACGCCGTCGGCGACCTGTACCGGGGCGGTCACACCGATCGTAATGCGCTCGTCGCGACCACCTCCGGGCGCGCGAAGCCGACCGCTCGGTACCCGCGGAGCATGGCGCCCGGCGTCGTCAGCGACGAGCGCCCGACGCTCCTCGTGGGCTTCGAGGCCGACACCGAGTACGACGCCCCCCTCGCGGCCGAGCGCCTCTCGGCCGCGGGCGTTCCGTTCGACGTCGCGGGCGCGACGGTCGCGTTTCCCGGCGAGCACCGCGCGGATGCGACCGTTACCCGGCTCGCGCACGCGCTGGAGCGGGACGAGGACGCGGGCGAGGGACGGACGACCCGGCAGCGACTCGCGGACCGGATCCGTCCGCACCTCGGCGACGCCGAGCGCGTGGGGGTCCCGGCGATGCTGGGCGACGAACGCGTCGAGGAGGTGCGCGCGGACCTCTCCGAGCGCCTCGACGCGGAGGTGTTCGAGGTGCCGACGGGACCGCCGAGCCTCCCGGGGATCCGGCTTGCGGATCGCCTGTTCGACGCGCTCGACGAGGCGGGCGTCTCGATGACGACGGGGACGCCGGTCGTCGACTTCGAGTCGACCGAGGGCGCGGACGACGAGCGGATCGACCGCGTCCTCATCGATCGCAACGGCGCGAGGATCCCCTACGTGGCCGAGCAGTACGTGCTCGCGACGGGCGGGCTCGTCGGGAAGGGGCTCGACTCGACGCGGGAGCGCGCGACCGAGGCGGTGTTCGGCTGTCACGTCCCACAGCCCGACGACCGGACGGACTGGTCGGCCGAGGGGGCGTTCGCGGACCACGCGTTCGCGCGCTTCGGGGTCGAACCGGACGGGACGATGCGACCGCTCGGGAGCGACGGCGAACCGGAGTACGAGAACCTGCGGGCGGCCGGCGGCGTCGTCGGCGGCGCGGACGTGGCGCGGGAGCAGTCGGCGAGCGGCGTCTCGCTCGCCACGGGGCTTGTCGCGGGCCGAACCGCGGCGGAGGAGACATGAGCGACACACACGACACACACGCTGACTGCGGCTGTGACGGCGGCGACGAGACGGAACCACCCGCGGCTGTCGACGGCGGTGCGGAGACCCCCGAGGACGCCGCCACGGACGGCGGCACAGTGGCCGAGTCGCCGGCGGGGACCGAGGGCGACTTCGAACCGGTCGACGTGTTCGAGGGCTCGGAGATGGACCTCCGGCCGGGCGCCGACTCCTGTTACAAGTGCACCTCCTGTGACACCTCCTGCCCGGTCGCGGAGGTGGACGACGACTTCCCGGGACCGAAGTTCCAGGGGCCCGAGCAGTGGCGCCTCAAGCGCAAGGAGGACACCGAGATCGACGACTCGATCACCGGCTGTTCCAACTGCATGCGCTGTGACGGCGCCTGTCCCTCGGACGTGCCGCTGTCGCAGATGCACAACACCGCTCGAGGGGAGTACGTCGACAACCAGATGGACAAGCTCTCGCGGGAGTACCTCCGTAACCGTATCCTCGCGAACTACGGCACGCTCGCGGCGGTCGGCTCGAAGGTGCCGCGGCTCACGAACGCGATCATGGGGAACTCGCTGGTCCAGAAGGTGAACGAGAAGGTGCTGGGCATCACCGCCGAGCGCGACTTTCCCGAGTTCGCCGACCAGACGTTCCGGAGCTGGTGGAAGGAACGGGGCGGCCCGAAGGTGGAAAGCGAGGACAACCGGATCGCGTACTTCCACGGCGACTACGCAAACTACAACACCGTCGAGGTCGCGAAGGCGCTCGTTCGGGTGTACGAGGCGTTCGGCTACGAGATCCTCGTCCCCGACCAGCGCTGTTCGGGCACGCCGATGTTCGCCAACGGGATGCTCGACGACGCCCGTCGCTCGGCCGCCGTCAACGTCGAGAACCTCGGCGACGCCATCGAGCAGGGATACGACGTGGTCGCCTCCTGCACGTCCTGCTCGATGGCGCTCCGACAGGAGTACCCCGAGCTGTTCGACTTCGAGGGCACCGAGACGGTCGCGGCCAACACCTACGACGCGCTGGAGTACCTCCTGATCAACGAGAACGTCATCGACCCGCTGAGCGAGGTCGACGCCGAGGACCACGACATCCCCGACTTCGCGTACCACGCGCCGTGTCACTCCCGCAACCAGGGGCTCGATCGACAGGCAGTGGAGCTGTTTCGCCACCTCGACGGCGTCGACGTGGAGGACGTGGGGGACTCCTGCTCGGGTATCTCGGGGACGTACGGCTGGAAGGAGGAGAAGTACGACTACTCGATGGAGATCGGCGAGGAGATGTTCGAACACATGGAGCACGCGGAGGGCGAGACGGGCATGACCGAGTGTCCGACCTGCTCGATGCAGATGGAGCACGGCACCGGCTACGAGATCGACCACCCGCTGCAGGTGCTGGAGGCGGCGTTGGTCGACACCGACGTGACGGTGTGAGGGACCAGCGAGTCGGGTCCGACCGCCGTCGGGTCCGACCGTTGCCGGTTCTGACCGCCGTCGGATCCCGGCTCGAGACGGCGAACGGGCCGGGCGCGTCGACGCCGGAATCGGAACCGGAGCGTGAACCGGGGAACAGGCATACCCATCTCGGTCGTGAGCCTCATACATGGCGACGATCAGCGGCACGTACATCGAGAACCGCGAGCGCGTCCAGCCCGACGACGTGAACAACTACGGTACCGCCCACGGGGGGAACGTCGCCAAGTGGATGGACGAGGTCGGCGCGATGTCGGCGATGCGCCACGCCGGCGAGACGTGCGTCACCGCGCGGATCAACCGGCTGGACTTCGAGCGACCGGTCCCCAGAGGGGACATCTGCGTCATCGAGTCGTACGCGTACGCGACCGGCCGTACGTCGATCCGGGTGCGCCTGCGCGCCTACCGCGAGGATCCCCGGACGGGCGAGCGAGAACAGACGACGGAGTCGTACTTCGTGTTCGTCGCCGTCGACGACGACATGCGCCCGACCGAGGTGTCGGACATCGCCGTCGAGTCCGACCGCGGTCGCGAACTTCGCGAGGAGGCGCTCGCCGGCGAACAGGAGTGATCGACTGCCGCGAGGCCCGACGGGTTGACCGCCGACGTGCGCGTGCTCGTCGACGGCGGGGCGGGACCTGACGACTTGACCGCCGGGGCGGGACCGTCGAACAACCTGTCGTCGTCGGGACGAGGGGCTCAGTCGTCGGTCAGCGATTCGGCTCGGGTCGTTCCTCGCCCGTCGTCGCGACCCGTCCAGTCGAAGCGGCGCTGGAAGTACAGCGCGACGTTGACCAGCGCGAGCAGCACCGGCACCTCGATGAGCGGGCCGACGACCGTCGCGAACGCGACGCCTGAGCCGACGCCGAAGACGGCGACGGCGACGGCGATCGCGAGCTCGAAGTTGTTCGAGGCGGCGGTGAACCCGATGGCCGTCGTCGTCGAGTAGTCCGCGCCCACGCCGCGGCCCATCCCGAAGCTGACGAGGAACATCACGACGAAGTAGATCGTGAGCGGCACCGCGATCAGGAGTACGTCGACGGGGGAGGAGACGATCGCGCCGCCCTGCGTCGCGAACATCACGATCACCGTGAACAGCAGCGCGACGAGCGTCAGCGGGTCGACCCGCGGGACGAACTCGTCCTCGTACCACGCCTCGCTCTTGACGCGAGTTCCGATGTAGCGGCTCAGGAATCCCGCGGCGAAGGGGATCCCGAGGAACACGACGATCGCCTCGACCACCTGCATGGGCGTGATGTCGAACGTCGTGATGCCGGCGACGAGCGACTCCATCCCGAGTACGGGCGGGAGGACGAGCGCGAAGAACCAGACGTACAGCCCGTAGGTGACGATCTGGAACAGGCTGTTGAACGCGACCAGCCCGGTGACATACTCTGTCGATCCGTCCGCGAGTTCGTTCCACACGAGCACCATCGCGATACACCGGGCCATCCCGATGAACACGAGTCCCAAGAAGTACTCGGGGCGCGCCGGCAAGCCGGGGACGACGCCGCCGAAGAAGACGACCGCGAGCCCGAACATCAGCGTCGGGCCGATGAGCCAGTTCTGCACGAGGCTCAGGCTGAGCACGCGCCAGTTGCTGAAGACGGTCCGCAGCCGCGAGTAGTCCGCCTTCGCCAACGGCGGATACATCATCGCGATCAGCCCGATCTCGACGAGATGGAGGTCCTGTATCGGTCCCGTCACCGACGGCGCGACAAACCCGAGGCCGACACCGATCGCCATCGCCCCGAAGATCCAGACGGTGAGATACTTGTCGAGGAAGTCCATCGACCGCGGGTCGCCGCAGGCCTCGCAGCCACAGTCCGGGCCGTGTTCGTGGGCGTCGGCGTTACTCATCGCGAACGCTCCCGTCGAGAACCGTCACCAGCGCGACGGCGCGGTTGGTCGCGCGGTACTTCTTCCACCGGCCGTCCTTGCGCCCCTCGACGAGCCCGGCGTCGACGAGCGCCGAGAGGGCGTGACTGAGGCCGCTCTCGCTCACGTCGACGATCGCGTTCAGTTCACAGACGCACAGTTCCTCACGCGCGGCAACCAGAACGCGCACGAGGCTGTACCGCGTCTCGTTCGCCAGCGCCGAGAGGACGTCCAGTTCGGTCTCGACCTGCGAGTCCTCGAGTGCGGCCTCGAGCGTCCCGAGTTCGTCGAGCCGGCGCTCGACGTCCTCGCTGCGACACTCCCCGAGTTCGTCGTCGAGGTACCGGCGGAGTCGTTCAGTGGCTTGTGCCATCGAATGACGATTGAAAACACATTCAATTAGTTATTTCGCTACGGATCTGGAACCGGGACGGATGTCGGTCCGGCAAGCGGCTACCGTCGCGTGAAAATACGATAGCTGTTCCGGACGGCTGGGCGGAACACACGTTCCGTTCGATTGCCAACCTATCGAACCGGATCGTGACCGGAGTCAGTCGTCCGTCACGACCGGTCGACGGGTGGAACGAGTCCGGGAGTCCGAACGGTCGGAGGGCTCCGCTTCCCGCGGCGCATCCGCTCGGGAGTCGGCCGCGTCGTACGCGGCGTAGGTACTCTCACCGGACTGCGTACTCGTGATCGAGTGGACACCACCCTTCGGCCGCGTGTCGGCGTAGAGTCCGTCCTCAACCGTCTCGTCGTCCGCAACCGTCTCGTTCGACGTGATCGCGAACAGCACGTCGAACGGCTTCCCAAGGTTCTCGGTGAGTCCGGTCATGTTCTCTACCGGCTAATTGAACAGACAGTAAATTAAGGGTTCCGAACCCGGATCGGACAGATCCCGTTTTTGCCGGCCTCCATCGATATATAATGGACTTTAACGGAGGATGCCGGTCAGAGAGCGTCGTCTTTTGGTTGATGGATACCAAAATTGGCTTCCCTGTCGGGCGAGCGGTGTGCTCGGCTCGTTTACCGTTGATCGGCGTGGGTCCGGTCCGATCTCGCCGATGCGGTCGGTGGCCCGTTCGACGACGTATCGAGCGAAGGACGGCGGGACACGTCACTCCTCCGGCACCGTTGACCCTGCGGCGGGCAGTCACGGCGAGTAGCCCGCGGCGGACGGGTCGATGCGGGTTACTCGTCCGCCCCGGTCGTGTTCGCCGACGCGTCGCCCTCGTACTCCCCCAACGCCTCGTCGAACAGCGCGACCACCTTCGACTCGATCTCGTCGCGGATCGCCGCCACCTCCTCGGGCGACTTCCCGTCGGGGTCGGCGAGCGCCCAATCGCGCGCCTCCACGGAGTCCGAAAGCGAGATCGTCGAACAGCCCATGGTGGCGACGTAGTCGTATTCATTGAGTTCCGCGTCAGTCACCTCCCGCGGCGTCCGCCCGGACACGTCGAGCCCGACCTCGGCCATCGTGTCGACGACCTCCTCGTGAACGTGATCCGCGGGGTGGGTGCCGCCGGTGAGGAGCTCGACGCGGCCCTCCAGCCCGCGACGTTCGACCTCGCGCTCGGCGAAGGCGTACGACATCTGCGAGCGACCGGCGTTCTGGACGCAGACGAACGCGAGTTTGACCGGGTCGTCTTCGCTCATTCGTCCACCTCCCGAGTCGAATCCAGCGCGGCCAACAGCGCCTCCGCGCGGTCGGTGCTGTCGTAGTACCGCCACTTCCCCTCCTTTCGGCGTGCGAGCAGGCCCGCGTCCGTCAGCGTCGAGAGCGCGTGACTCACGGCCGACTCGCTCACGTCCACCAGCGGCTCCAGCTCGCAGACGCACAACTCGCCGTCGGCGGCCGTGAGCAGGCGCGCCAGCCGGTAGCGCGTGCCGCTCCCGAGGGCGGAGAGCGCGTCGAGGTCGCGCCCCTCGTCCGCCTCGTCGACGCGGGCGGTCGCCTCCAGTTCGTGGAGGGCCGCCAGCCTGTCGTTCACGTCCGCCGCACAGCACTCGCCCACCTCGTCGGCGATGAGCCGTTCGAGCCGCTCCGTCGTTGCCATACAAACGATTGCAAAACCATTCAAATGAGTGTGTCGGTCCAGTCGGCGTGACGCGACGAGAGGCCCGGAGGCGTTCCAGACCGTCGAGAACCATCAGGGACGTTCAGGTGAGTGGACCGAAAAGTACGGACGCCGCCGTGGCGGGTGGTGCCGTCCGAGCGGCACGAGACGGTTCCGTTCCAGTTCGCTCTCGACGTGCGGCCCGGCGGTCACCGGATCAGTGAGTCGGTGGCCGCCTCCGCTCGTGCACGTCGCGTTCGCCGCCCCGTTCGCGTGTTCGGGACCACCATCGGTTACGCTCGCTTCCCCCTCGATCGCTGTCACGGTCTCACTCCGTTCGACCGCGTTCGGTTCCCTCCAGCGACCTCGTGGTGCTCGTCGCCGAGCGGTCCCGTGCCGATCCGCCGACCGCCCGGGCCGCCCCGTCCGCTCGCCTCAGTCGTCGGCGGGCGGCTCCGCCTCGACGCGCGCGACGCCGATGGTGACGGCGACCCCCTCGACGGTCCACTCCTCGACGAGGTCGAAGTCCGCGTCCTCGTCGTCGACGAACGCGTCCGCGCGCGTCTCCTCGGCGACGTACTCGCGGTGGTCGTCGACGAAGCCGGCGACGCGGTCGTCGGCCACGTCCAGCGAGACGCGGATGCGCTCGTCCACCGCCAGATCCAGTTCCTTGCGCATCTCCTGGATCCGGCGGACCACGTCGCGGGCGTACCCCTCGGACTCGACGTCCTCGGTGAGCTCCGTGTCGACGTAGACCGTTCCGGAGTCGAACTCGGCGCTGACGACGCCCTCGGGCGCCTGCGAGTGGAAGGTGACCATGTCGTCGTCCAGTTCGTACACCTCGCCGTCGACCTCCACCGCGAGGCGGCCGCTGGCCTCCAGATCGGTACGGGTCGAGCCCCGGATGGCGGCCATGACCTCCTGCGCGTCGCCGCCGAAGGCGGGGCCGAGTTTCGACATCTCCGGCTCGGCGACCTCGACGAGTTCGCCGTAGGAGTCGACCACCTCGACCGACCGGCTGTTGACGCGCTCGGCGAGCAGGCTCCGAAGGTTCGACACAGACTCGCGGGTCGCCCCGTCGTCGCTCTCGACGACGACGCGCGTGACGGGCCAGCGGAGCTTCCGCTCGGCGCGCTGGCGTGCGTTCGCGGCCGCCTCCTCCACGTCGCGGAGGACGGCCATGTCCGTCTCCAGCTGTTCGTCGCGGAGGTCGTCGTCGACCCCGGGATACGCGAGCTGGTGGACCGTCGTCGCCTCGCCGTCGAGGTGCTGGTACATCCGCTCGGTGAGGTACGGCGCGTACGGGGCGAGCAGCCGCGTGACCTCCCCGAGCACGGTCGCCATCGTGTCGTAGGCGGCCCGCTTGGAGGCGCTGTCCTCGTCCTCCCACATCCGCTCGCGGATCGCCTTCACGTAGAAGCGCGACACGTCGCCCGTGACGAAGTCGAGCAGCGCGTTGAGCGCGTCGTCGACCTCGTAGTCGTCCCACGCGTCGTCCATCTCCGCCTTGACGGTCTGCAGGCGGGAGAGCACCCACTCGTCGACGACCTCCAGATCGGCACCGTGCACGTCGGGGTCGGCCGGATCGTAGCCGTCCAGCTCCATGTACGGCAGCGGGAAGCGGAACACGTTCCAGAGGATGTTGAGCGTCGACTGCATCTCGTGGAGGCCGTCCCACTCGAACGCGAGGTTCTTCTCCTGCTGCTCGTGGCTGAGGAGGTAACACCGCAGCGGGTCGCGACCGGCGGCGTCGATGGCCTCCTCGGGTTCGACGATGTTGCCCTTCGACTTGGACATCTTCGAGCCGTCGCCCATCGTCGTGAAGCCGTGCATCAGCACTTCGTCGTACGGCGACTCGCCGAGGGCGGCGGTGCCCATCCCGAGCTGCGACCAGAACCACCCGCGGGTCTGGTCGTGCGCCTCGATGATGAGGTCCGCGGGCCACAGCTCCTCGAAGTCCTCCTCGTCGCTCGGGTAGCCGATGGTGCCGAGGCTCGCGACCGAGGAGTCGAACCACACGTCGAACACGTCCGGCACGCGTTCGTAGGTGGTCCCGCCCTCGGTGATCGTCAGGTCGTCGACCGACGGCCGGTGGAGGTCGATGCTCGCGGGATCGATCTCCTGGTCGACGCGCTCCGCGAGTTCCTCGCGCGTGCCGATCACGATCAGGTCCTCGGCGTCGTACGTCTCGGCGTCCTCGGGCACCCAGATCGGGAGCGGGATCCCCCAGTAACGCTGCCGAGAGACGTTCCAGTCGGGCGCCTCCTCGACGAAGTTACGGAAGCGGCCCTCGCGGGCGGAGTGTGGATGCCACTCGGCGTCGTCGATGTTGTCGAGGAGTTCGTCCTTGATCTCGGTGATCCGGATGAACCACTGGTCGGTCGCGAGGAAGACGATGGGCGTGTCACACCGCCAGCAGTGACCGTAGCTGTGTTCGTGGGTTTCCGACGCCAGCAGCAGGCCCTTCCCGTCGAGGTCCGCGATGATGTCGTCGTTGGCGTCGCGGACGAACTCGCCCGCGTACTTGCCGCCCGCCTCGGTGTAGACGCCGTCGCCGCCGACGGGGCAGAACGGCTCCAGCCCCAGTTCCTCGCCGCGCTCGAAGTCCTCCTGTCCGTGGCCGGGCGCGGAGTGAACGAGCCCGGTGCGGTCGGCCTCGACGTACTCGGCGGTGTACACCTCGCCGGCGCCCTCGAAGCTCGGGTGCTCGGGAACCTCCTCTGCGAGCGGGTGGTCGTACTCCCAGCCGACCAGTTCCTCGCCCGAGTGCTCGGCGACGACCTCGTAGTCGTCGTAGCGGCCGCGCGAGAGGGCGTCCTCGACGGTGGATTCGGCGAGGAACAGCGTCTCCGTCTCCCCGCCCTTCGTGGCCTCGACCTCCTGATAGGTGAGGTCGGCGCCGACGGCGATGAAGGTGTTCGCGGGGATGGTCCACGGGGTCGTCGTCCAGATCACGAGGTGACCGTCGCGGTCGCGGAGGGGGAACTTCACGTAGATCGAGGGGGACTCGATCTCGTCGTACTCGACCTCGTTGTTGGCGATGGCGGTTTCACACCGTGGGCACTGCGAGATGGAGCGTTTGCCCTGCTCGACGAGGCCGCGCTCGTGGACCTGCTGGAGCGCCCACCACGCCGACTCCATGTACTCCGGCTCGACGGTCTGGTACGGGTCGTCCCAGTCCATCCAGGCGCCGATGGACTGGAAGTCCTCGTCCATGTTCTCGCGGTTGCGGACGGCGAACTCCCGGCACTCCTCGATGAAGTTCTCCATGCCGAACTCCTCGATGTCGCGCTTGGTCTCGAAGCCGAGCTCCTGCTCCACCTTCGTCTCGATGGGGAGCCCGTGCATGTCGTAGCCGGGGCGGTCGGTCACGTCGTGCCCCTGCATCCGCGTGTACCGGATGACGGTGTCCTTGAGGGTCTTGTTCCAGGCCGTCCCCAGGTGCATCTGCCCGGTGGTGTACGGCGGGCCGTCAACGAAGAAGAACGAGGGATCGTCGGCGTGTGCCTCCTTCGTCGCCTCGTAGGCGTTCGTCTCGTCCCAGCGCTCGGAGACGGCGGCCTCCACCGCCTCCGGCGTGTACTGGTCCGAGATGTCGCTGTCGTCCATGCTCGGTGTGAACCGGCGCGAGGTTATCAAGTCGGTGGTCCTGTGGCGTCCGTTGCCGAGGCATGGGGAGCTGAGCGGAGCGGGACCCGGACGTGAACGGGGAACGACGCGACCTGCGAACGGAGTGAGCGAGGTGGGACATCGAAGTACGGTAACCGGGATACGACACGGCCTCCGACCGTGGTAACGCTCTTCACGGCGGCCGACGACCACCGTGTCGTGTCCTCCATCGACGCGGTCAACGAGTTGCTCGCCGAGCGCCCCACGCTCTCGTTTGTGCTCTTGATGACGGTTCCCGCGTTCGTGTACATCGCCGTCGGCATCGCGGACGGCCGATCCGTCGCGAGCGTCGCCCCCAGCGGGGCGACCATCGGTGCCACCTTCGCCGTCGTGACGACGGTCCTCCGCCGCGTCTTCGAGTGACCACGCTTTCCGCCCCGCGATCTCATCCGTGAGAACCACGGGAGAGCGTTCTTATCGCCGGATCGGATACCCCCGTCAATGAGCGACGCAGACGATCCGGACCCGGAGGACGACGCTCCCGACGAGGAGGGGCCGGTTCGGGACGTCGTCCGCGTCGACGGGCCGGAGTCGCCCGACGAGGACGCCGGGGACGACGAGGGGCCGCCGGTCGGTCGGGAGGGCGTGATGGACCCCGACGAGCTCGACATCCGCGGACGCGACGGCGTCGACGAGACGGACGACGGGCGATACGTCATCTCCACCGGCGGGGAGGATCAGGCCGACCCCCGCGACGACGTCCCCGGCGGGTCACGCGGGGCCGGCGGCGACCGCGACGGCGTGACCGGAGACGACGGGGCGGGCGCCACCGATCCGCCGGAGGACGCCGGCCCCGCCCCTGACGTGACCGGCACGGACGGATGGGCGGACGCGGCCGACTCCACGCGGGCCGCCTCGGTCGCGTCCGCGAGCCGCGACGCCGACGGCGACCCGCTGGACGCCGTCGTCGCGGAGCTGGACGCGCTCTCGGCGTCGCACGGGTTCGCGCTCGCGGTCGCCGCGGGCGGCGAGACGGACACCCTGCGGGTCGCCTCGGGCGACCCGACGGACACGCTCGCGACGGCGCTGCGGTGGTACGCCCGCCGCGTCAACCCCGACGAACCGGCCGAGGAGACGATCGCCGCGCTGCTTGCCTCGTCGGACCTCGACGTCCGGTAGCTCGTCTCGGTTCGAGCCGTCGCCGCCGACCCGGGGGCCCGCGGTCGGCTCCCGACCCGGACAGCCGTCCGCACCGCACGCTCGGTTCCGTCACGTCTCGACCGCCCCGAAGCTTATGCGACAAGCGACTGTCGTGGACGTATGATAGAACGCGTCCTCGTCCCGATGGACGAGTCCGAGACGGCCGAGCGAGCGCTCCGACACGCGCTCGAGGCCCATCCGGAGGCGGAGATCGTCGTCCTCCACGTCGTGGGCGAGCCGTCCGGGATGATGGGCGCGGCGGCGGGCATGGCCCTCCAAGAGGACGCCGAGCAGGCGGCCGAGGACGCCGCGGACGACCTCTTCTCCCGGGCCGAGGAGATCGCGGCGGAGTACGACGCGACGGTCGAGACGGAGGTCGGTTGGGGAAACGCCGCCAAGGAGATCGTCAGGCTGGCTGAGGGGGTCGACCTGCTCGTGATCGGCGCCCACACGGGCGGGGTGGCCGAGCGACTGTTCGTCGGCAACGTCGCGAGGAGTATCGTCCAGAACTCGCCGGTTCCGGTGACCGTCGTCCACTGACGGGCCGTCCGGGGAGCCGTCGGTCACGCCGGCGACGCGACTGCTCGGGGTGCAGCGGACGTGGACCGTTGAACGTGGACCGTGACTGCTCCGGGTGCGCCTCGCGGTCGTGAACGCTCGAGGGAGCGGACGTGGAAAGCCGTAAGCCCCCGCCCTCCGAAGCCGGTGTCATGAGCGACGACGAGGGGCTCGCGCTGACGGTCCGCGGCGCGGCCAAGCGCGACGCCGGGCGCGGAATCGCGCGCCTGTCCGACGCGACGATGAGCGATCTCGGGGTGTTGTCCGGGGAGACGGTCGTCATCGCCGGCGATCGCGAGACCGCCGCGAAGGTGTGGCCCGCGGGGACCGACGCCGGGGACGGCGAGGTCCTCGTCGACGGCGAGACGCGCGCCAACGCCGGCGCCAAGATCGGCGAACAGGTCCGCGTGCACAAGGAACGCGTCGGCGAGGCGGACGCCGTCACGCTGACCGCGCCCGCCGCGCTCGACGGCGTCGACATCGACGACGACACGCTCGCGCGCGCTGCGAAGCGCGACCTGGACGGCCGCCCGGTCAGCGCCGGCGAGCAGGTCCGCATCCCGCACCTCGGCGGCAACGTGTTCGTCGTCGAGTCGACCCGGCCGGAGGGGCCGGTGCGGATCCACGACGGGACCCGCGTCGCCGTCGAACGGCGCGACTCCGCGGGGACGACCGTCGCGGGCGACGACGGGAGCGGCGTGAACGCCTCCTCGTCGGGGACGGGTGCGTCGGTCGACCTCCCGACGCGCGACCGTCGAGCGGGCGAGGGGGACGGACGGCCCGGCGAGCGGGGGGCCGACGGCACCTCGCGGTCCGGTACTGGCGACGCCGCCGGTCCCGCGGCGTCGACGCCGCCGGCCGGCGGCATCACCTACGAGGACATCGGCGGCCTCGACGAGGAACTCGATCTGGTACGCGAGACGATCGAGCTCCCGCTGTCGGAGCCGGAGGTGTTCGCCCGCCTCGGCATCGACCCGCCGAAGGGCGTCCTCCTGCACGGCCCGCCCGGTACCGGGAAGACGCTGATCGCGAAGGCCGTCGCCAACGAGGTCGACGCGACCTTCATCTCGGTGTCCGGTCCGGAGATCACGTCGAAGTACAAGGGCGAGAGCGAGGAGAAGCTCCGCGAGATATTCGCGGAGGCGAACGAGTCGGCGCCCAGCATCGTCTTCTTCGACGAGATCGACTCGATCGCCGGGCAACGGGACGACGGCGGCGACATGGAGAACCGGATCGTCGGCCAGCTCCTCTCGCTGATGGACGGGCTCGACGCCCGCGAGGACGTGATCGTCATCGGCGCGACCAACCGGGTGGACTCGATCGATCCCGCGCTCCGCCGCGGCGGCCGCTTCGACCGCGAGATCGAGATCGGCGTCCCCGGGGAGGCGGGTCGCCGGGAGATCCTGGAGGTGCACACCCGTCGGATGCCCCTCGCCGACGACGTGGACGTCGACCGCCTCGCCGCCCGGACGTACGGCTTCGTCGGCGCCGACATCGACTCGCTGACTACCGAGGCCGCGCTGACGGCGCTGCGCCGCGCCCGCCGCGACGACAGCGAGGTCGACCTCGCGACGGTGGAGGTGACCCGCGCGGACTTCGAGTCGGCGCTGGCGGCGGTCGAGCCGTCCGCGATGCGCGAGTACGTCGCCGAGCAGCCGGACACCACCTTCGACGACGTGGGCGGGCTGACGGAGGCCAAGAAGACCCTCGAACGCGCGGTGACGTGGCCGCTCACGTACGCGCCGCTGTTCGACGCCGCGGGCGCGGATCCGCCGACGGGGGTGCTGCTGTACGGGCCGCCCGGAACCGGGAAGACGCTGCTCGCGCGTGCCATCGCCGGTGAGTCGGAGGTGAACTTCATCGAGGTCGCCGGCCCGGAGCTGCTCGACCGCTACGTCGGCGAGTCCGAGAAGGCAGTCCGGGAGGTGTTCGAGCGTGCCCGACAGGCGGCGCCCAGCATCGTCTTCTTCGACGAGATCGACGCCATCGCGACGGACCGCGGCGGCATGGGTGACTCCTCCGGCGTGGGCGAGCGCGTGGTCTCGCAGTTGCTCACCGAGCTGGACCGCGCCAGCAGCAACCCGAACCTCGCGGTCATCGCGGCGACGAACCGTCGGGAGGCGCTCGACGACGCGCTCGTGCGCCCCGGTAGGCTGGAGAGCCACGTCGAGGTACCGCTGCCGGACGTGGAGGGGCGCCGGAAGATCCTCGCGGTCCACACCGAGCGCACGCCGCTTTCCGAGGACGTGGATCTGGACGACGTGGCCGACCACACCGAGGGGTACTCGGGGGCGGAACTCACTGCCGTCGTCCGGGAGGCGACGATGCGGGCGGTCGAACGAGTCGCCGACGAGTTCGGCGACGAGGCGAACGACCACGCCGACGCGCTGTCGGTGACGATGGCGGATCTGGAGGCCGCGCTGGAACGAGTCACCCCACAGTCGTCACGCGAGTGACGGCGGGAGGCGACGCAGCGACCGGCCCGTCGGGTCAGGACGAGCGCGACCTACGGAAACCGGTTCATCCGTCCGTCTCCTTCCACTCGTCCGGCTCGCCCTCCCGAAACTCGCCCTTCGCATGACGCTCCCGGGGCCAGAAGGCGACACTCAGCAGAGCGATGTAGAACACGCCGACGACTGCGACCACGGCGACGCCGGGGACACGGCCGATCCCGGCGGTCGTAAGCCAGCCTTGTCCCGACGAGAACGCCGAGATCCTGAAGAGCCATTTGACGAGTAACACGCCGAGCAACCCGAGATACACGCGCTTCAGCCGGTTCGCGAGCGCCTCGAGGAACGAGACCTTCAGGGTCGGCCTCCGATAATCGCTGTTCAGTTCCACCCGCCACTCGTGACTCCGACGCCCTCGGACGGATCGAGGACGTTCGCGAACAGGTTCTGCTGGAGGAGACGGACGCGCGAGCGAAAGAGGTCGTAGTCCCGGTAGCGTCGCGCCTCGACACCCAGAAAGATGGTGACGACGACGACCCCGACCAGCAAGATGTAGTGGGGGTTCCCGTCGCTCGAGAACGCCCACGTCAGGATCGCGGCCAACACGGTGACCGCCCACGTCGTTGTCTGGTCGAGGCGCTGGCGCCAGGTGCCCACTCGGTCGATCTCTCCGCGATACGCGTGGGCCATGACCGAACCGAGCCCCGAGTTGTCGTCGACCATCTCGCGGCCGATCTCCCGCCGGTCCGGCGTCGTCGGGTCGAACTCGTCGCCCCTCGGGTCAGCCATACCGAGGAGTCGGGTCCGCGTTCCATAAGCGGCGACAGTGATGGTATGTGCGCTGAAACCGATCGAGCACTACACTGACCGCGAACGGGGGCGAACTGGGCCACTGATCCGCCCGAAATCGCCACGCGGTAGCTGTCCCGACTCATGGACTCGATGAGTCCGCCTCACGAGTCGGTGGGCCTCCCGCTCGTCGCGCCGCTTCCGGCGAGCACCTCGAAGTCGAGGGAGTCGTCGGGTGCGTGGTACTCGGTCGACGGCGGTGTACGCGATGTGCTCACCGAGAATCATCCCCGTCGAAGAGAATCGACGGTATAGAACGTTCTACCGAATATCGCGCCGCTATGAAGTTGAATGGAATGGGGTCGGAGGGATTTGAACCCCCGATCGACTGATATCTCCGGTCGGCACCTCGGTACTCCAGAGGGTCGTCGTCGCGTCCGATGATCAGTCGGACGCTCGGTATATCAGTCTGGAGTTCGTCACCGGGCGCGTTGCCTCTGGAGTCAGTCGCCATACCGGGCTTGGCCACGACCCCGTGCACCCATCACTATCCCGGAGCGCCGTAAAGGGATTTCGATCGGATCTCGCCCCTCCCGGATCGCTCCCGGACCGACCGGTCGTCCCCCGCTCACTCGCGGTCGGTCTCGCCCCACGAGCACTCCTGGCACTTGTATGCCGTCACGAACTCGGTGACGCTCGGCATGTACCCCACCGAGAGCACGTCGCCGCCGCAGTCGGGGCAGTCGCGGTCGGCGTCCTCGATCGGCTCGGCGTCCATCACGGAATCTCCCTCGACCAGTTCGGCGAGTCGCTCGGGGGTCACCATTCGCCCCTCGACGACGCGGTTGCTCATGGCCCGTGGTCGGCACCGGATCGGGTAAAACTCCCCGGTCCGGCGGGGTGCGGCGTCGGGGCGACGACGCGACGCCCGCTCACAGCCAGGGTTCGCGGGAGGGCTCGCCGTCGGAGTCGTCGTCCGTATCGTCCGTCGTCTCACCGGCCTCGGCGGAGTCGACGGGATCGATCCCCGCCGTCGGCGCCGTCGGCGAACTCCCGAAGGCGACGCCGGAGGCTGGTTCGTCGGCGGCGGCCGCGTCCGTCGCGGCGACCGCGCCGCCGTCCACCTCGTCGCCGCCATCGGTGGTCACGGCGCTGGCCGGCGTGTCGGCCCCCGAGTCCGAGGCGCCGTATCCGGCGTCGTCCGGCCCCGGACCCTCGGTCTCCGCCGAGTCGGCCGCGGCATCGGCGTTCGGGTCGTACGCGAACAGCGCCGTGACGACGAGCACGCCGAGCGCGACCGGCTGCTCCGTCGGGAGCAGCCCCAATACCGACAGCGAGAGGATCCCGAGGGCCACCGACGAGCCGAAGCGGAACCGATCGATGTCGACGCGGCCCCGCAGGCGGTCACCGGCCACCGCGACCGAGAGGGCGAACGCGACGCCGACGCCCGCGGCCGCTCCGGCACGAGCGAGCAGGTCGGGGTTGAGCGTGACCGCCAACTCCGCGCCCGCCGGCTGGAACGACGCGATCAGGCCGAGGCCGATGATCGCCCCGGGACTGGGGAGGTACTCGCCGATCTCGGCGCTGGCGGTCTTGGCCGCCACCGCGAGGATCACGAGCCCGGCGAAGCGGTGGAACACGTCGGTGTTCAGCAGGCTCTGGATCGTCTCCGCCAGCGCCGCCTCCGCCATCGCCACCGGGACGAGCACGACGCCGAGCAGGAGGACGGAGACGGCCTTCTCACGGGGCGTTCCCTCCATCTCGGCGAGCACGACGGCCACGGTCGCAGAGCCGCCGAAGATGAGGAGGCCGGTCTCGATGATGCCGAACGGCATCGTGAGCGCGCCCGCGATGACGAGCGCCGGGAAGATGCCGTCGACCAGCGGCAGTCCCATGACGGTCGCGAGCAGTCGGGTCGCGCCGCCGACGCGCCGCTCCAGGCGGAGCGCGATCGGGTGTGCTGAGCTGCTCACGGCTCAGCGAGACGGCCCGGCATAACCCGAGACCGGACGGGAGTCTGGTGACGAACCGGAGTCGACGGACGCTCGGGCGGAGCAACGCGGGAGGCGTTCTCCGGTGCACCAGTCGAGCCCGCGTTTGAACGGAATAAATGTCGGGAGTGCAGCGTTGTCGCTCACTCGGCCGACGATACCCGTTGCAGTGCGGGACTCGAAGTCCATACTCCCACTGTATCGCAGGTGAGACTTAATCGTTGCGTGGGACGTGCCCACACGGTACGAGCGAATCCTCGGCGATTTTTAAATATCGGTGCTACGGTTCTACGAGACAATTCGATTTACTCCGTCATACCATCGATATCCGACCACGGATCGAGCAAGTATTGCTTCCCCGTTCCGGTCCCGATCCGGCCGTCCTCCCTCCCGCCGCGTCGACCTCGCTGGCGCCGTCCCCACTGGCGCGGATCTCGTTCTCTCGGTTGACGTTCCGCGCGGACGCTCGGGCACGGTCTCACCGTCGGGTGTGTCGTCGCTTCCGATCCTCGACAACGCACACTTCGGTGCACGGGCCCGTCAGTGTGCACCCCGGTGTACCACGACCGCCTTGGCGCGCGGAAACCACCACGAATCTGTACACGTCCGTGTGTTACTCACTGTCCAAGCGCCCCGATTCTCGCAACGCTTTTGCGGTGTCCCCGAACACCGTTGATATGGCGAACGACGGATCCGACGGAACTCCGTTCTCAGGGAAGCTCGAGGTACCGGAAGCGCTGACGTTCGACGACGTCCTGTTGCGCCCCAAGGAGAGCCGGGTCGAGCCCGACGAGGCCGACGTCTCCACGCGCGTCTCGTCCAACGTCGAGTTGACGATCCCGGTGCTCTCGGCGGCGATGGACACCGTCACCGAGTCCGAGCTGGCGATCGCGATGGCCCGCGAGGGCGGCCTCGGCGTGCTCCATCGCAACATGGACGTTGAGGAGATGGTCGCGGAGGTCGAGCGCGTCAAGCGCGCCGACGAGCTCGTGATCCGACGCGAGAACGTCGTCACCGCCTCGCCGGACCAGACCGTCCGCGAGGTCGACGCGATGATGGAACGCGAGGGGGTCTCCGGCGCGCCCGTCGTCGACGAGGACGACGCCGTGCTCGGCATCATCTCCGGCACCGACATCCGCCCGTATCTGGAGGTCGGCGAGTCCGACGCGGTGTCGGAGGCGATGACCGACGAGGTCATCACCGCCCCCGAGACCGTCGACGCCCGCGAGGCGCTCGAACTCATGTACGACCACAAGATAGAGCGCGTCCCCGTCGTCGACGGCGACGACCGCCTCGTCGGCCTCGTGACGATGCAGGGCGTGCTCGCGCGCCGCGAGCACACCGACGCCGCCCGCGCCGAGGACGGCTCGCTCCGCGTCGGCGTCGCCGTCGGCCCGTTCGAGGAGGAGCGCGCCGTCGCCGCCGACGAGGCGGGCGCGGACGTGCTGTTCATCGACTGCGCGCACGCACACAACCTCAACGTCCTCGACTCCGCGGAGGCCATCAAGGCCGAGGTCGACGCCGACGTGGTCGTCGGCAACGTCGGCACCCGGGAGGCCGCCGAGGCCGCCGTCGACTTCGCGGACGGGTTGAAGGTCGGGATCGGCCCGGGCTCGATCTGTACCACGCGCGTCGTGAGCGGGGCGGGCATGCCCCAGATCACCGCCGTCGCACAGGTGGCGGACGTGGCCGCGAGCGAGGACGTGCCCGTCATCGCCGACGGGGGGATCCGCTACTCCGGCGACGCCATCAAGGCGATCGCCGCCGGCGCCGACGCCGTCATGCTCGGCTCGTACTTCGCGGGCACCGACGAGGCGCCCGGCCGCGTCATCACGATGAACGGCAAGCGATACAAGCAGTACCGCGGCATGGGCTCGGTCGGCGCGATGTCGGAGGGCGGCGGCGAACGCTACCTCAAGGACGCCGAGGAGGACGAGGAGTTCGTCCCCGAGGGCGTCGAGGCCGCGACCCCGTACAAGGGACCGCTCTCGGGGGAGCTCCACCAGCTCGTCGGCGGCATGCGCTCGGGAATGGGCTACGTCGGCGCCGAGACCATCCCCGGGTTCAAGCAGCGCGCTGAGTTCGTCCGCGTCTCCCAGGCCGGCCAGACCGAGGGCCACCCGCACGACGTCACGATCACCGACGAGGCACCGAACTACAGCCCCGAGTGAGGGTGACGCTTCCGAGGGCACGAACGGCGCGTCGCCAACGGTCGGGTCTCGCCGGACGGGGTCCCCGACTCGAACCGGGGCGGCTCGAACGCCGCTGAACTCCGTGACCGCGGTTCGATAGGCGGTCGGCGGGTCTCGGGTTCCTCGGCCGGTAGCCTTTCGACGGCGGTCGACGTAGGATCCGTCGGTGGCTGGTGGCCACCGCGGACTGAGGCACCACAGCGGGCTCGACGCGAGACCGTCGCCCGACCCACACCCGTTTTCCGATCGAATGTCCCGCATCGCATACGGTTAAGTACCCGGCGGTGACAACACCAATCGATGGCCGGACGGCGTCGGTACGCTCGGACGTTCGCTCGACGCGGAGTGACCCGACCGGCATGCGGCAAGGGGAAACTTGTTGTCGGTTCGTCGGTCAACGACGGACAGGCAGGGGGAATGCAACAGCATGAGTGAGGACACGGACGCCGCGGAGTCGGCCGGCGAGCGGCCGGTCGTCCTCGTGGTCGAGGACGAACCCGACCTCGCCGACCTGTACGCGGCGTGGCTCGGCGGTGACTACGAGGTCCGGACCGCGTACGGCGGGGAGGAGGCCCTCGAGGAGCTCGGCGACGGCGTCGACGTGATCCTCCTCGACCGGCGGATGCCCGGCCTCTCGGGCGACGAGGTGCTCGACGAGGTGCGCGCCCGCGGCATCGACGCCCGCGTCGCGATGGTCACCGCCGTCGAGCCGGACTTCGACATCATCGAGATGGGGTTCGACGACTACCTCGTCAAGCCGGTCACCCGTGAGTCGCTGCTGGAGACCGTCGAGGGGCTGTACTCCCGCTCCACGTACGACTCGCGGGTACAGGAGTTCTTCGCGGTCTCCTCGAAGATGGCCGTCCTGGAGGCGGAGAAGGGGCGCGCCGCGCTCGAGGAGTCCGACGAGTACGAGTCGCTCGAGGAGCGCGCGCGCGAGCTCCGGGAGGGCCTCGACGAGGACGTCTCCGGCTTCGGCGACGGGGACTTCGAGCGGGCGTTCCGCGACCTCGACGCCGACGGCGACGACGCGGACGACGACCTGTTCGACGAGGGCTTCGACGACGAGTTCGAGGACCTCTGAACGACGCCGGGCCGTCACGACAGCGCGCGACCGCGCACGACCGCGCGCAGTCGCGACGGCGAGGGCAAACGACTGCAGTTCTCTCGGCGGCTCCGTGACCCGGATCGACTACGAGAGGAACCGTTCGATCCGCGCCATCGCCTCCTTGAGGTCGTCCAGTCCGGTCGCGTACGAGATCCGGATGTGGCCCTCGCCGCCGGCGCCGAAGGCGGTGCCCGGGACGGCGGCCACGCCTTCCGCCTCCAGCAGTTCGGTCGCGAACGCGCGGGCGTCCCCGTCGGGTGCCAGCTCCGCGACCCGCGGGAACGCGTAGAACGCGCCGCCGGGCTCCGACACCTCGATGCCGAGCTCGCGCAGTCGCGAGACGACGTAGCGTCGCCGCCGGTCGTACTCCCGGCGCATCCGCTCGACCTCGTCGTCGCATCGCTCGATGGCCGCCAGCGCGGCGTGCTGTGCGGTCGTCGGCGCCGACAGCATCGCGTACTGGTGGACCTTCGTCATCGCGTCGATCGCCGCCTCCGGGCCCATCGCGTACCCCAGCCGGAGGCCCGTCATCGCGTACGCCTTCGAGAAGCCGTTGATGACGACCGTGCGCTCGCGCATCCCCGGCCGCGTCGCGACCGACTGGTGGTCGCCCTCGTAGGTGAGCGCGGCGTAGATCTCGTCGGCGACGACGAGCAGGTCGTGCTCGCGACAGAACGCGGCGACGGCGTCCATCTCGTCGGCGTCCATCGTCGCGCCGGTCGGGTTGTTCGGGTAACACAACACCAGCACGTCCGCCTCGTCGGCGCCCGCCTCGCGCAGCGCCTCGGGCGTGAGCGCCCAGTCGTCCTCGTGGCGGGTGTGAACCGGAAGCGGCTCCCCGCCGGCGAAGCGAACGCCCGGCTCGTAGGAGACGTACGTCGGGGTCGGGAGCGCCACGGTGTCCCCGGGGTTCACGAACGCCCGGAACGCCAGATCGACCGCCTCGGAGGCGCCGGTCGTGACGAGGACCTCCGAGTCCGGGTCGTACGACTGGTCGTACCGGGTGACGCGCCCGCTGATCGCGCGTCGGAGGGCCGGCATCCCTCGGTTGGCGGTGTAGCTGGTGCGGCCGCGCTCCAGCGAGTCGATCGCCGCCGAGCGCGCGGGCCACGGCGCGGTGAAGTCCGGCTCGCCGACGCCCAGCGAGATCACGTCGTCGCGGTTCTCCGCGACCTCGAAGAACTCGCGGATCCCGGACGGCGGCACCGACTCGACGCGGTCGGCGGGCGCGAACCGTGCGGACTCCTCCCCGCCCTCCTCCTCCCCCGTCGGCGGGGACCCCTCGGCCGTGCCGCCGTCGGTCGCAGGTCGGTCGTCGTTCCCGGTTTCGTTCCCGTTCTCGTTGCCGCTCATGGCGTCACGGAGAGCCGGTCGTCGTCGTCGTGATCGACGAAGCGGACTCCTCGCTCCTTGAACGTCTCCATCACGTAGTGGGTGACCGTCTTCGTCACCGCCGGCAGCGGCGCCACCTCCTCTGAGACGAACCGCGACACGTCGCCCATCGACGAACCGGAGACGTTGACCGCGAAGTCGTAATCGCCCGACATCAGCCGCAGCGAGTCGACCGCCGGCGACTCGGCGATCCGGCGAGCCACGTCGTCGTAGTCGGTCTCGCGGTCCAGCTCGACGTTCACCTCGACGACGGCGCTGACGCGTTCCTCGTCGGTGGCGTCCCAGTCGACGATCGCCGTGTAGCCGCGTAGAGCCCCCGACTCCTCCAACTCGCCGAGCCGCTCCTCGACGGCCGCCTCGTCCAGACCGGTCTGGCGGGCGAGGTCGGCGGTGGACTCGCGGGCGTCCGCAACGAGCGCGTCGATCAGGGATCGGGTAGCCTCGTCCATACGTCTCGACTCGTTCGCCCGGGCAAAGCGGTTTCGCCCGGCGCGATATCAGCGAACACGGCACACGATCCGCGCCGAAGGTCGAACGCCTCCGTCCGGATTCGAACCTCTCAAAGCCGAGAGTCACTCACGGACAGCCATGAACTACATCGCCTGGTCGGTGCTGGCGCTGGCGGCGTACTCGTTCGTCGCGCCGCTGATGCGGCTGGCGACCGCCGGGGAGGGTGCGATCCCGAGCACGGTCGCCGCGTTCGTCGCCAACTCCGTGTTGGTCGTCGCGACCCTCGCGGTCATCGGCCTCACCGGGGACGGGATCGTCGAGCACCTCGCGGACCCACGGATGCGGTACGTGCTCGCGGCGGGCGCGTGCCTCGCGGTCGGCATCCTCGCGTACTACCGCGCGCTCGCGGTCGGCCGCGTGTCGATCGTCGCCCCCATCTTCGCCATGTTCTTCGTCCTCTCCTCTGCGGTCGGCGTCGTGCTCCTCGACGAACCCGTCACCGCCCGAAAGCTCCTCGGCGTCGGCTTCGCCATGGTCGCCGTCGTCCTCGTCGCCGGGGAGTGACCCCGTCGGCGCGGGTCCGACGAACCCGTCCGCGTCGACGCCGCGTTCGCCTCCACTTCCGTCGCCGTCCCCGTCGTGGCCGCGAACGTTTATCGCCGATAGCGACACAGACGCCCCCGAATGTCCGAGTCGGGACGGAACCCGGGGAGGGAGGACGGGAAGGGCGAGCGAACCCGTCGACGGTCGGTGCAGTGTCGACGGGCCGCCGCCCGCGTTCCCGATCCACCGCCCGGTACACGCCGAGGAACGGGGGAGGCCGGAGGCGACACATGGCCGGTCGAGGCGGTCGGCGTTGCTGTCGTGGTCGTCGTCGCCGCAGTCGTCGTCGCGGTCGCCGCTCAGGCGGCCGCCGCGGGTGCCGACGCGACCGTCGCCGCGTTCGCCCCGACGACGCTGGAGTCGCTCGGCATCCGTGACTGGCTCGAATGGGTGGCGGCTGCGGGGACGGCGACGGCCGTCGTGAGCGGGCTGGTCGCCGTCGCGGTCGTCGCGTACGGCGTCGCACTGGCGGTCGTACGGGTCGCGGTCGCGTAGCCTTTCAGCGGCCTTTTGTACGGTCGTGTCGATGTTCGAGACATGACCGACTTCGAGAAGGACGACAACGTCGTGCTGCACGACGAGCACAGCGAGTTCGACGGCGAGACCGGCACCGTGACGCAGGTGATGGAGACGATGTTCGGCGACGCGACCTACACGATCAGCTTCGAGGAGGGCCAGGAGCAGGGCGTCCCCGCCGACGCGCTGGAGGCGGCCGACGGCGACGCGGACGACGACGAGGAGTAACCGACGCCTTCTGCGGTCGCGCTTCGCCGACGCCGTGGGAGTTCCCGCTCGACAGCGACGCCGGTGCCCCGACGATCAGGGGAGACCGGTTCGCGCCAGGAGGGGAACGGAAGACGTCCCGGTTCGGTCCACGGCACCTCCGATGGGAGTCCAACGCTTTTCACCCCGACCCGCCTACCGGGAGTATGAGCTCCGTTCCCTTCCACTACGTCGATCTGCGGGCCTTCTGCTACGCCACGGAGGACGAGAAGCGCGTCACGGGCGCGTTGCGGACGTTCCTCCCCGAGGAGTTCGAGATCGAGCGCGTCGTCAACGCCGGCCACCACGGCGACCACATCGTCGTGCTCTCGGCGCGCGTCGAGCGCGCCGACGACGTTCGCCACGTGCTCTCGAAGCTGTCCGACCTGGCGGAGTGGGACCGCGTGCTCGCCGAGATCGACGAGCGGGTCGACGACAACAACTCGCTGTTCCTCCGCCTCGACAAGCAGGCCGCGTTCAAGGGTCGCGCCGAACTCGGGCAGGGGATCACCCTCCGTGCGAAGGTGGAGGCGTACCCCGCCAAACACGAGAAGGCCGTCGAGAACGCCCGCGAGACGTTCGCGGAGTTGGCCGAGGAGGCGGGCGAGGCCGACGATTCCGGCGGGTCCGGCGGCGAGGCGGCCTGATAGGTCACGCCGGAGGAGTCGGATCGCCGCCCGCTCGCGCGCTCAGGGCCACTTGATCGAACAGCCGCGGCTCGGGCCCGGTTCGACCGCCACGTCCTCGCCGGCGAGCACGGTGTCGATCGCGTCCTCCATGTAGTACTCGGTCGCCTCGTCGTCGGGATTGAGCGCGTCGTCGAGGCGGCCGTGGTACGCGATCGTGAACTCGCCGTCGCCCTCGTTGCGGAGGAGGAACGGATCCGGCGTGCAGACCGCGCCGTACGCCTCGGCCACCTCCGCGGTCTCGTCGCGGAGGTACGCGTCGTAGGCGATCTCGCCCGAGTCGACGTACTCCCGCATCCGCTCGACGGAGTCCTCGGGGTACTCGCCGTCGTCGTTGGGGTTGATCCCGACGACCGCGCAGTCGTCGTGCTCGGCGGCGATGCGGTTCAGAAGGTCGAACTTCGCCTGTGCGTACGGGCAGTGGTTGCAGGTGAACACCACCAACACGGCGCCGTAGTCGGCGAAGTCGGCGAGGGTGTGAGTGTCGTCGTCGACGCCGGGGAGTTCGAAGTCGGGCGCGGCGTCGCCGATGGCGAGGTCTGAGTCGGAGTCGGTCTGGACCATGGCGAACGAGGGTCGGACCGCGTGAGAGAAAACGGTTCGGCCGGCCTCCCCACCCCGCCCGGCGACTGTCGACCGCACCGACGACGTAGCGCGGGTCGAGGCGCCCGTCAATCCGCCGCCGACGGCGCCGTGTGGAACGGCTGTGCGGCGATCGACTCCCGCAGGCGCGGCAGCGCGTCGCGGCCGTGCTCGTGGGCCGCCGTCACGACCGCGAACACCTCCTCGCGGCTCACCTTCACGCCCTCGCCGGTGACGGCGCGTTCGGGGTGCTCGGACAGTTCCCGGAGCGTCCCCACCGCCAGCAGGTACGGGATGGTCCACGCCGCGAGCGTGTTGCCCTCGACCAGCGGGACGTGTTCGAGGTACGTCTGTGCGCCGTCGAGGAAGCCGCGGGCGTAGCCGGCGGTCCGGGAGACGACGGTCGCGGTGTCCTCGCGGTGCTCCGGCGCGATGACCTCCTCCTGGGGGACGCCCTCCTCCGCGAGCCACTCGGCGGGGAGGTAGACGTTGTTCTCCTCGGTGTAGTCGTCGTGGACGTCCTTCGCGACGTTGACGAGCTGCAAGAGGAGGCCGAACTCCTCGGCGACCTCGTACAGGCGCTCCGTCCGCTCGTCGTCGACGGTACCCAGCGTCGTGACGAGGTTCGTGATGAGGGTTCCCACGGTGCCGGCGACGTAGTAGCAGTACTCCTCCAGTTCGCCGCGGGTCTCGATGCGGAGGCCGCCCTCGTCGGCGTATCGCTCGACGAAGTCGGCCATCCCGGTGGCCATCTCGCGGGCGGGCGGGACGACCGCGCGGCGGACCTCCGGCGGAAGCCCCTCGAAAGTGGCGAACACGCGCTCCACCTCCGCGACGACCTCCCAGTCGGCCGACCGCTCGTCGGCCGGCGGGAGATGGCGATCGACGGAGGCGCGGAACTCGCCCGCGTCGGTGTCGTCGTCGGGGTCGAGCGCGGCGTCGAACTCCCGAAGGAGGGCCGCCTGTTCGTCGGGGGCGATGTGATCGGCGTCCTCGACGGTGTCGGCGATCCGACAGACGAGATAGCCGAGACAGATGTACGACGACATCGGCTCGTCGAGGGTGTCGACAGTCAACGCAAAGGTGCGCGACACTCCCTGCACGGCCTCGTGGCACCACGCGAGGTCGGCGCCGGGATGTGTCGCGTCGGGGCGTTCGGCGTCGGGCATTCAGTTGGAGTGGCCTATGGTAGGAGGGTTAAAAAGTACTGTGTGGTGTTTGTCGCGAGGCTGTCACGCTTGCGCCCCCGAATCACGTCGCCGATTCCGTCGATCGTGTCACCGCTCCCGCCCTCGCTCCGGCCTCCGACCCGTTCGTCGAACCGGCCCTCGATCACGTCGCCGCCGGCGAGACCGCAAAGATTGAAGCCGCACAACTCACAGGAACGACCATGGACTTCGGGCTGACCACCGAACAACGACAGATCCGCGACATGGTCGCGGAGTTCGTCGACGAGGAGATCGTGCCGCGGGCCGCCGAGATCGACGAGGAGGACGAGTTCCCCCGCGACATCGTCGACCAGATGGCCGAGCTCGGCCTGATGGGGATGCCGTTCCCCGAGGAGTACGGCGGCGCCGACCTCGACTACCACAGCTACGCGCTCGGGCTCTCGGAGATCGCCCGCGGCTCGGGCGGCCTCGGCACCGTCGTCGCCGCACACATCTCGCTGGCGGGCAACATGCTGTACGCCTTCGGCGACGAGGAGCAGAAACAGGAGTACCTCACGCCGCTCGCGGAGGGCGAGGACATCGGCGCGTTCGCGCTCTCGGAGGCGGGCGCCGGCTCCGACGTGCCGGCGATGGAGACCACGGCCGAGAAGAGCGAGGCGCGAAGCGCCTCGGAACGGAGCGGCGCAGCCGCGGAGAAGGACGGCGACGGCTACGTCGTCGACGGCGGGAAGCTGTGGATCTCGAACGGCTCGGTCGCCGACACGGTCACGCTGTTCGCCAAGACCGATCCGGACGCCGGCAACAAGGGGATCTCCTCGTTCGTCGTGCGCCCCGAGGAGGACGACGGCTTCATCGTCGAGGGAACCGAACACAAGCTCGGCGACAAGGGCTGTCCCACGGCGGAGCTCCGGTTCGACGACATGTACCTCCCCGAGGACCGCCTACTCGGCGAGGAGGGCGACGGCTTCGTGCAGGCGCTGAAGACGCTCAACGGCGGCCGGATCACCATCGCCGCCCGCGGCGTCGGGATCGCCCGCGCCGCCCTCGAGGAGGCCGCGGAGTACGCCACCGAGCGCGACCAGTTCGGCGGCCCCATCTCGCAGTTCCAGGCGATACAACACAAGATCGCCGACATGGACACGAAGCTGCAGGCCGCGGAGCTGCTGATGCACAAGGCCGCCGACCTGAAGATCAAGGGCGAGCCGTTCATCAAGGAGGCCGCGCAGGCGAAGCTGTACGCCAGCGAGATCAGCCGCGAGGTCGCCAATGAGGCGATCCAGATCCACGGCGGCTACGGCTACACGAAGGACTTCCCCGTCGAGCGCTACTACCGCGACGCGAAGCTCAACGAGATCTACGAGGGGACCAGCGAGATCCTGCGCAACACGATCGCACAACAGGTCCTCGACGAGTAACGCTCACTCGAGCGGTCCGAGCCCCGCGGGCGGACTGCGGGGGTCCGCGGAACGCTCGAACCCGGACGCGAGTTCGAACAGCCGGGGCTCGGCGAACGCCCGACCCAGCAGTTCGACGCCGACCGGCAGCCCCTCGTCGGTGGTGCCGGCGGGCACGACGATCGACGGCAGACCGGTGTGCGCCGACAGCTCGCAGTTCAGTTCCTCGAACGGCTGATGGGCCGGAATCTCGACCGGCGGGACGCGCGACGGGGGGTACAGCAGCGCGTCGAGGTCGTTCTCAACCATCGTCGCGAGCGTCTCCTCGCGCACCTCCTCCCGTCGGCGAAGCCGGCGCAGGTAGTCCGGATCGCCGCCGACCGCGGCGGGATCGACGTCGAGCGCGCCCGACTCCTCGATTCGGTCGGCGATCGGGTCGACGATCGACCCCGTCTCGACCACGTCCGCGAGCGAGTCGTGCGGCGTCGCGTCACCGATCTCGGCGAGGTACCGGGCGAGGTCGCGGGCCCACTCGTACGTCAGGACCCGCGCGCTCTCCAGCTTCCCGAGGTCGACGACCTCGACGGGATCGACGACCGTCGCGCCCGCCGACTCGAACGTCGCGATCGCGTCGTCGACGACCGCGGTCACGGCCGCCGCGTCGGCCGTCCGGGTCCCGACCCCGTCGTCCGGGTCCTCTCGGGGCCCGAAGAACTGCCGCGCGACGCCGATCCGCGCGTCGGCGAGCCCGTCGGGGTCGAGGTGGGCGACGTAGCCGCCGTCGGGGACGGCGTCGGCCCCGCGAGCCGTGACCGGGTCGGCGGGGTCGTAGCCCGCCATCGCCTCCAGCATCCGGGCGGCGTCGCCGACGGTCCGGGTGATCGGTCCGGCGGTGTCCTGCGTCAGGCTCAGCGGGACGATTCCGGTCCGGCTGACCAGCCCACGCGTCGGACGGACGCCGACGCAGGCGTTGAACGCCGGTGGCGACCGGACCGACGAGCAGGTGTCCGACCCAGTGCCGAGCGTCGCCAGATTCGCGGCGACCGCGACCGCCGTGCCGCCGCTGGAGCCGGACGGTCTGTGCGAGCGGCTGTAGGCGTTGCGCGTCTCGCCGCCGAGCGAACTGATCGTGTCGACGCCGAACGACAGCTCCTGAAGGTTCGTCTTGCCGAGGATCACCGCCCCGGCGTCCCGGAGCCGCTCGACGACGGCCGCATCGCGCGGTGGCCGAGAGTCCGCGAGCGCGACGGAGCCGGCCGTCGTCGGCATGTCGACGGTGTCGTGGTTGTCCTTCACCAGTGTCGGCACGCCGTGGAGCGGGCCGACGGGGCCATCCGCCTCGTACTGCCGGTCGAGGTCGCGGGCCCGCTCGCGGGCGTCGGAGTTCAGCGTCAGAACGGCGTTCAGTTCGTCGTCGTAGCGGTCGATCCGGTCGAGGTAGCGGTCGACGAGCGCCTCCGCGGTCACCTCGCCCGCCTCCATCGCGGCGTGCACGTCGGCGACCGTCGCCTCGAGGAGATCGAACGAGTCCGGCGTCGCTGTCGTCATCGGCTCTCGGCGGGAGCGGTGGCTGTGGTCATCGGACGCATGTCACACGTCAGCACGCGAACGAGCGCCCTGAATCTGTCGGCTGTCGCGTTCCGGACGACGGACCGAGCCGCGCGGGACCGAGCGCCTCCGCCTCCGTCGCCGTCAGTCGTCGCCGAGGGCCGCGCCGCCTTCCGCGGGGGTGTTGAGTTCCACGTTGCCCGAGAGGTCCCGCTGCGGGAACGGGATCTCGATCCCCTCCTCGTCGAAGCGCCGCTTCACGTTCGTCACGTACTCGCCGCGGATCTTCACGAAGTCCGCGCGCGAGGGGTTGTCGATCCAGATGCGGCTCTTGAGGCCGACGTAGCTGTCGGCGAGCTCCGTCAGGCGTACTGACGGCGCCGGGTCGCCGAGGATCCCGGGGTGGCGCTCGGCCTCCTCGACGATGATCTCGGTGGCGTGCTCGATGTCGTCCCCGTAGCCGATGCCGAAGAGGAACTGCAGGCGCAGGGTCTCCTTCGCCACGGGGTTCTTGATGACGTCGTCAGTGAGCTGGGAGTTCGGGACCGTCAACAGCTCGTTGTCGAAGGTCCGCACGCGGGTGACCCGGAAGGAGATGTCCTCGACGACGCCGGAGTGGTCGTCCCACTCGATCCAGTCGCCGATGCGGAACGGCTTGTCGGTGAAGATGAAGATGCCCGCGACGAAGTTCTTGATCACGTCCTGCATCGCGAAGCCGATCGCGAGCGTCGCCGCGGCGGCGATCGTCGCCAGCGACTGGAGGAAGTCCCCGTAGCCGGCGAACCCGAAGGCGACGGCGATACCGACGAAGACCACGATCACGGTGGTCAACTTCTTCAGCGGCCGCTTCGCGTGCGTTTCGAGGCCCTGCGCGTCGAGGAGGCGGCTCACGAGCGGAACGACGAGCGCCCGTCCGCCCACCACGAACGCCGCCAGCACGACGAGGAACGTGATCGCGGCGCCCGCGGGGTCGGCGAACGTCGGGGGCACGCCGAGCCCCTCCAGGAGGTCGGCGACGAACGTCGCGGGGTTCCCCGTCTCGCCGCCGGTCTGGAGGACGGGCCTCGCGACGAGGGACGCGCTCCCCGGCGTCATCGATGCAGCACGGCCGTGTGTCCGCGCGTCTCGATCAGGTCGGCCGACACCCGCTCCGACAGGTCGGCGGCGAGTTCGTCCACGTCGGTCCCCGCCTGTGCCGAGCGATGGAACTTCACCTTCACGAGGTCGCGCTCCGTCAGCTGGTCGTCGAGCTCGTCGACGACCGCCGAGACGCCCTTCTTGCCGACCCAGACGGTCACGTCGAGGTCGTGGGCCTGCTTTCGCAGATCTTGGTCAGTCATACGGCTCGCTAGCCGTGGACGCGGTTTGAAGGTTCCCGTTCGCAGCCCAGAAATCGGCGCTCCCAGCGCGTCGCAGCCGCGTTCGCCGTCTCCGGGTGGGGGTCACTCCCGGTACGGATACCGCTCGGTGGCGCCGCAGTCACAGCGGACCACCACGTGACTCCCCTCCTGCAACCTGACCCGTGCGGTGCGACCGGGAAGGAGGTACGCGTCGCACGCGTCGCAGGTGAAGCGGTCGAACCGCCGGGGGAGTCCGCAGCGGTGTCGCTCCGCGATCCGTCGGGCGAGCCTGACGGCCTCGCGCGCCCGCTCGTCGTCGCCCGCACGGGCCAGCCGGCGAGCGAACTCCGCGAGGCGGTCGATCCGCTCCTCGGCGATCGATGCGTCGTTCATCGGGAACCGTAGCGGATCGTCGACGACGCCCGCGGATAGCGGTTTCGGGTGTGTTCCCGCGGACGGGGCGCCCCCCGGGGAACGCTGGCGGGCCAGCCGTCAACCGTCGCTCGCGGGCTCGGCCCCGCCCTCCGTCGCGTCGCCGCGAGCGCCGTTCTCGACCGGATCGAGCGACCGTTCGAGCCACAGCAACGCCACGACGACGAGCCCGCACACCGCGACGAGCGTCGGCCACAGCAGGCCGGACAGGCCGAGATCGAAGAACAGTCCGCCCGCGAACGAGCCGAACCCGATGCCGAGGCGCTTGGCGACCTCGAGCATCGACAGTTGCGTCCCGCGCTCGGCCGCGCTCCCGAGGTCAGACATCAGCGCGGACGCCAGCGGGGAGTGGAGCACCTCCCCGACCGTCCGGAGGAAGAGGTGGCCGCCGACGAGCGCGACGCCCAGCAGCACCGCCGGCGCGGCGATCCCGGCGCCGTCGGGCGCGGGGAGGAGATCCGCCCCCCACGCCGCGAGCATCGCGACGGCCCAGAAGCACGCCGAGACGGCGAGCCCCCGGGTGCGGCGCCAGCCCCCGACGGCGTCGACCAGCGGGATCTGCAGGAGCACGATGGTGGCCGGGTTCACGACGTACAGCGTGCCGAGCTGTGCGGCCGTGAGTCCCAAGCCCTCCTTGGCGACGACGGGAACGGTCGTCTGCATCTGCGCGTACATCACCGCGAAGCCGACGTTGACGCCGGCCAACGCGAGCACCCGAGGCCGGGTCGCCGCCCGCCACCAAGCCGCGAGCGCGCCGGCGTTCGGGGCGGCTTCACCGCCCGAGGCGGCCGGCCGCTCCGCGTCGTCGTCCCCGCCCGCGCTGCGCGGCACGAACAGGAGGATCACCAGCGCGACGACCGCGGAGGTGGCGCCGTCGGCGACGAAGACGGCGACCGAGGCGACCGAGTAGAGGGCGCCGCCGACGACGAAGCCGGCGCCGAAGCCGACGTTGTTCGCGACCTTCAGGAGGGCGTACCCGCGGTCGCGCTCGGACGCGTCGGTGAGGTCCGCCGTCATCGCGTGACTCGCGGGCGTGTACAGCCCGCGGACGAACCCCGAGGCGACGCAGACGCCGACGAACGCGACACCGAGCGCGGAGACCCCGGTCGCGGCCTGAACCGACCCGGGCACGACGCCGGCGATCTCGGGGACGAACGCGAACGCCGCGAGCGCGACCGCCGACAGCGCCATCGACGCGACCATCACGGGCTTGCGGCCGACCACGTCGGCGAGGAGTCCGCCCGCGGCCGTCCCCGCGGCCGTCGTCACGCTCTTGGCGCCGAGCCCGAGCCCGACGACCGACAGCGCGATCCCGACCTGCAGGTGGAAGTGAACCGTCGCGAACGGGTAGACGAGCCCGCCGCCGAAGACGTTGATCAGCTGCCCCAACGCGACGACGTAGACGGCGCGGTCGAAGCCGCGGACGGCATCGAGCGACGGTCGGTGCACGCCGCGGCCTTCGACGAACGGACAGGTGAACCGTACGGTTCGACCCGGGGTATTGAATGTCGACTCTGCGTATCAAACCCAGTATTCGGTTGGCATGGGGCTTCTACGGCCCGTTTTCCCGATCGAGTCTGTCAAGTAACCAAAAGACTCTATACGGTTCGCCATAAGCCTCTCACGAAGGAGGAACTCGGAATGGCCAAAGACACCGTTCGGTACCCGGACGAGGTCGTCGACGAGATCGACACGCTCGTCGACGACGGCGTCTTCGAGAGCAAGTCCGAGTTCTACCGCTTCTCCGCGGAGTACGTGCTCGCGCTCGTCAGCGACGACTGGGAGCCGGAGACGTTCAACTACGGCGAGATCCGCGACGAACTCGACCTCCAGGAGGAGCCCGTGCTCATCGGCGCCGACGGCGGTCGCGACTTCCTCAACGCGGTCATCACCGTCCGCCAACTCGGCCTGCGCAACGACTTCGACGAGGCCGAGCAGTTCATCGACGAGAACTACGAGACGACCGACCGCTCGGGGATGATCCTCGAGGAACTGCTCCGCGTCTACCGCGATCGCGCCGAGAACGGCTCGACCTCCGGCGTCTGATCCGCCCCGTTCCGTCCTGTTCCGTTCCGTCCGGCTGCCGCCCACTCGGCGTTGTGCTCCCGGTTCGTCCGCGATCCGTCAGCCTCGACGGCGGCGACCCGTTCGTGGGCCCGGTCGAACGTGTTCGGGAACACCGTTAGTCCCCGCCGCGGCGTGTACCCCACGGATGCGGAAGAACGAGCTCGTCCATCTCCACGCGCTCCTCCGGATAGCGGCCGGCTACCTCTCCACGCGCGGCGAGCTTCCGGACGACGCTCTCCAAGCCTACGAGTCGCTCGGGGTCACGCCGATGTCGATGCGGGCCGACCGCGAGGACCACGAGGCCGCGGTGCTCGCGCTCGCGACGGCGCTCGCGGCGACGACAGGCGGGAGCGACGACGGGGCCGAGGAGTCCGGTGGGGTGCCGAACGCCGCCCCCTCGGAGGCGTCGACGCGGGCGATCGAGGAGTCGCCGCCGGGGTCGTCGCCCGAGTGAGCGGTCCCGACGGGTCGCGACCGGTACCGTCTACACCCCTCCGTCCACACGGGCCCGTATGCGACTGGAACAGTACTGGGGCGTCGGGCCGAAGACTGCGGAGACGCTCCGGGGGTCTCTCGGCGAGGAAGCCGCGATCGCCGCCATCGAGGCCGCGGACGTACGCGCGCTCGTCGACGCCGGCGTTCCCCGCGGTCGCGCGACCCGCGTGCTCCGCCGGGCCAACGGCAAGGAGGCGATGGACCTCTTCGGGACGCGCGACGCCCGCGAGGTGTACGACGACCTGCTCGACATCGCCGCGAGCTACGCCGTCACCGAACACGCCGCCGACCGCGTCCGCGTGCTCACGCCGCTCACGAGCGACGAACGGCGCGAGGAGCGCCTCGACGACGTCCTTGAGGCCCGCGACGCGTGGGCCGACCTGAGCGAGGCCGACCGCGAGGCGGTGCTGTCGGCGTTCGCCGAGTACGACGAGGCGGGGGGAACCGACCGCGCGGCCGTCGAGTGCGCGCTCGCGCTCCGGGAGGCGGGGCTTCGCGGGGGGACCTTCGCCGCGCTCGACGGCGTCGACGAGGAGGGGCTCCGGGAGGCGGCCGACGCGCTGGCCGCGCTCACCGAGGACGGCGTCGCCGCCGGCGCCGACGAGAGGCTCGACCGACTGCGCGAGCGCGCGACGGCCGCCCGCGACCTCGCGGACTCGGCGTTCGACGTCGTCGAGACGGTGCGCGAGCGCGGCGCCCGCGACGCCGACGCGTTCCGCTCCGCGGTCGTCGAGTACGTCGCCGAGGAGACGGGCCTCACGCGCGGTCGCGTCGAGTCCGCCGGACCCGAGGGCGCCGTCGACGGCGCGGACTTCGTCGGCGCGACGCTGCGCACGCTCGCGGACGAACTGGAGAGCGAGGCCGACGAGCGCGCCGCCGAGGTGCGCGCGGAGCTGGAGGCGGACGTCGAGGCCGGCGGCGCCGACGTCGACGCCGTCGCCTCGGCCGTCGGCACCATCGCGTTCCTGCTCTCGCTGGCGCGGTTCGCCGTCGCCCACGACCTCGCCCGACCCGTCCTCGGGGGCGACGGCGTCGCGATCACGAACGCCCGCAACCTGTTCCTCTCGGGCGACGTCCAGCCGGTCACCTACGCCGTCGGCGACCACGACCTCGATATCGAGGCCCCCCACGGGAACCGCGTCGCCGTCCTGACGGGCGCGAACTCCGGGGGGAAGACGACGCTGTTGGAGACGGTCTGTCAGGTCGTGGTCCTCGCCTCGATGGGACTGCCCGTCCCCGCCGACGCCGCCGATGTCGGCCGGTTCGACACCGTCGTGTTCCACCGCCGGCACGCCTCGTTCAACGCCGGCGTGCTGGAGTCGACGCTGAAGTCGGTCGTCCCGCCGCTGGTGAGCGAGGGTCGGACCCTGATGCTCGTCGACGAGTTCGAGGCGATCACCGAGCCCGGCCGCGCGGCGGACCTGCTCAACGGACTCGTGGAGCTCACGGTCGACCGCGGCGCGGTCGGCGTCTACGTCACCCACCTCGCGGAGGACCTCTCGCCGCTGCCCGACGCCGCACGCGTCGACGGCATCTTCGCCGAGGGCCTGACGAACGATCTGGACCTGCTCGTCGACTACCAGCCACGGTTCGGCGTCGTCGGCAAGTCGACGCCGGAGTTCATCGTCTCGCGGCTCGTCGCCAACGCCGGCGACCGCGCGGTCCGTCAGGGGTTCGAGGAGCTCGCGTCCGCCGTCGGCGAGGAGGCCGTCCAGCGGACGCTCTCGGACGCGGAGTGGGCGCACGGCGAGGAGTAGTTCGGTCGCGCTCGGAGGCGTTCGAGCGCGGACTGCCGGTCTGTGCGAGCCCCTCGGACCGATCGCGTCAGTCCGCGGTCGCGACGGGGGAGTCGCGGCCGGAGTCGTCAGCGTCGCGGTCGACGGCGACCGCGTCCCGCTCGTGCCGGAAGATCCCGCGATGCTCGTGGACGACCCACGTGTACGGCACCTTCGCTGCCACGTCCATGAACGTCACGAGCATGGCCGTGCCGAGCGTGGAGACGAGCCCGAATCCGACGGGGCTCGCCAGCCAGATGACGGGGTACAGCAGCCAGAGGACGCCGACCTGATTGCGGAGGCGGAGGAACAGCCGCTTCCGCTCGGGCGACGTCGCCCTCGCCCGCCGCGGGTACTGGACGAACAGCACGTACAGCATGAGCAGGAACGCCAGCGTGGAGACGGTGAACGCCCCCCACCGGAGCGTCCCCGCGGTGGTCGTCGCGACGAAGCCCGTCAGGATCATCGTCGCGTCGAGGCCGACGGCGCCGAGGACGACCGAGCGGTCGACGTCGACGACGTGGCCGGCGTAGCCGACGAGCACGGGCGTCGTGACGAGCCAGTCGAGATAGCGCACCCCCTCGACCTCGTAGCCGTTGATCGAGATCACGCCGATACCGAGGGTCATGCCGGCGTACGACAGCCCCGCGAACGCCGGGATGATCATCAGGTACCGGAACTTCCCGGCCTCGGCGTCGAGATCGCCGTCGCGCAGCAGCCACGTCACGACGACGACGCCGACCAGCATTCCGAGCGTGCCGACGCCGTAGACGACGGAGTCGACGCCGCCGAGCGACGGCGAGAGGAGATCGCCGATCATCGGTGCTCACCTCCGTGGACGGCGTCGCCGCCGTCGCTCATCGCCGGTCTGCCGGCCCCGCCCCGGCCGCCGGACCCGGAGGCCGTCGGCGTCTCCTCGGCGGCCGACTCCCGGACCTCGAACTCCGAGAGCACGTCGAGCAGGTCGTCCGAGCGCGCTCGGAACGTCTCCGACTCCTCGACGACCGCGTCGACGGCGGCCGACTGCTCGCTGGCGGCGGCGTCCGCCTCGGCCGCGCGGTCGGCCGTTCGGTCGCTGTTCTCGGCGAGGTCGTCGATCGTCTCGGAGACGCCCGCGGCGGCCGACGCCTGCTCGCCGGTCGCGTCGCTGATCTCGCGGACGCCCTGATCGAGGTCGTCGACGGCCTCCGCGATGTCGTCGAGGCGGTCGACGGCCTCGGCCACGGTCGTCGAGCCGTCGCTCACCTGCTCGCTGGTCCGTCGGATCGCCTCGACCGCGCGCTCGGTCTCGGTGCGCACCTCGTCGATCATCTCCGCGATCGCGTCGGCTCGGTCACCGGTGTCCTCGGCGAGCCCCTTGACCTCCTCGGCGACGACCGCGAAGCCGTCGCCGGCGTTGCCGGCGTCGCTGCCGGCGCGGGCGGCCTCGATGCTCGCGTTCAACGCGAGCATGTTCGTCTGCTCGGCGATGTCGCGGATGAGCTCGGCCGCCTCCGTGATCTCGGCGGTCGCGTCGTCGAGCGTCTCGATCCGGTCGACCGCCTCGCTCATCGTCTCGTCCACGTCGCCCATCGTCTCGATGGCGTCGCCGGCGGCCGTGCGGGCCTCCTCGGAGGCGTCCGCCGCCTCGTCGGTCGTCTCGACGAGCGACTCGGTCGTCGCCGCCACCTCCTCGGCGGTCGCCGAGAGGTCGGCCGTCTCCTCGGCGCCCGTCCGGGCGGTCGCGCGCTGCTCGTCGGTCGCGGCGTCGATGTCGTCGGTCGCCGCGAGCACGTCGTCCGTCCGGTCGTCGATCTGTTCGGCGGCCGCGCGGACGTCGGCGGCCCCGTCGGCCACGTCGCCGGCGAACGTGTCGACGCGTGCGAGGGCGGCCTCCAGCTCGTCGACGGCGTCGTTGAACGCCGTCCCGACCGTCTCCATCGCCTCGTGCTCGTGGTCGACGTCGACCCGACGGCGTAGGTCGCCGTCCGCGACCGCGCGCATCGTCCCGGCGTAGTCGGTCGCCGTCCGCTGGTAGTCCTCGGCGAGCGACTGGGCGCGCGACTCCGCGGCCTCCGCCTCCGCCCGCGCCTCGTCGGCCTCCTCGATCCGGTCGGCCAGCGAGCGACGCATCCGGTCGACGGAGCTGTACACGCGGCCGAGTTCGTCGATCCGGGACGTCCGGACCTCCACGTCGAGGTCGCCGTCCGCGATCGCTTCGGTCTGTTCCTCCAGCGTCCGCATGGAGACGACGGTGTTGGTGCCCAGATACGCTCCCAACACCACCTGTCCCGCGGTCGCCATCAGTATCGTCCCCACGACGTTCCGCGTCACGAGCCCGTAGCCGACGGTCGCGCCCGTCGTGAGCGCGAACCCGACCAGGAGCTTCGCCGCGAAACTTCGTCGGAGTAGTTGTACCATTCTATCCGCGTGCTCGGACTGATGGCATATCAAGGCGGCCCGCAAAATATCGAATGTGAAGTCTATACCGGGAACGGCGCGTGGGCGGCGCCGCGTTCCGGAGCGTCGATCGCCGTCGCTATCCGAACGAGCCCAGGCTCGACTGGCGTGCGGGCTCGCCCTCGCCCTCGACGACCTCGTACCCGACGAGGTCGCGAACGTCGACGGCGTACGTCGTGCCGCCGTTCTCCAGCACGAGGACCCGCCCCTTGGTGCCGACGACGGTGCCCGAGGCGAGCGTCTCGGCGACCGGCCGCCCGACGAGGTCGAGGCCGTAGTCGAACGCGAACGACGCCTCGTAGTCGACGCCGGCGAGCAGCGTCGACCAGGCGTCCTCGTCGACGGTCGCCCCGAGGCCGTCGACCTTCGTCGGCACGCGGACGCGATCGGGGAGGCCGTCGGTGTCCGGCGAGCCGTTCCCGGCGGCCGCGGCGCTGTCGCCCGTCCGATCACCGTCGACGCGCTCCAGCCCGTGCGCGGCGATCCCGGCCTCGATCTCGCGGGCGATCCGGCCGTTCTCGACGGTCCGCAGGTGGACCGCTCGGTCGGCCCCCTGCTCGCGGAGGCGGGTGTCGAGTCGCCAGTCCCTCGTCACGCCCACTTTGAACGTGTCCGGGGCGAACGCGGCGACGTAGATCGCGTGGTCGTCGAAACAGTCCATCTCGTCCTTGAGACACGCCCCGGTACACCGCGCGCACACCCACGTCGACCGGTGGTCCTCACAGTACGGCGCGGTCTCGTTCCCGCAGGCGACGTGTCCCCCGTCGTGGACCGTGCCCGCACAGCGTCGATCGCCGAGGCGCCACGACAGCTCCGTTCCGGCGTCCAGGGCGACTCGGTCGACCTCGCCGGTCGCGGCTCCGGGCGGGGCGTCCGGATCCGGGGCGCCGTCGCTGACGAACAGCGCGCCCGCCGGCGTCTCGTAGCCCACGATCTGCACGAGGCGACGTAGCCGGCCGGGCGATAAATCGGTGTCCATCGTCCCCGAACCACACTCTGACCTCCATTCCCGACCGTCGATCGGCCCCCAGTTCCCGATCCGCCGTCCGATACCGGACGCGATTCTATATCTGCTTTATCACATAATACCAATATCTATAAGATAGAATTTTATAGGTATGCGTACCGTGTACATGTGGCATGGAACGGGACGGCTGCAAGTTCAGACGTGACGTACTGAGGGGGGTCGGCGCGGCGGTCGCGGGCACTGGACTCGTCGGAGTGGCGAGCGCCGGTGGCCCGGAAACCGTCGAGGTCAACGTGGGGTACTCGGCCCCGAGCGGACTGCGGGCGGCACGGGCGGAGGCGGCGGCGGTGGTCCGCGAGTTCGCGTTCGACGCGCTCACGATCCGCGTGAGCGAGAACGCGATCGCGGGGCTACGCCAGCGTCCGGACGTCCGCTACGTCGAGGCCAACGGAACGATGCACGCGATCCACCACCGCGACGGCCACGACGGCGGCCCCGGTGGCGGCGACGACGGCGGTTCGACGAGTCAGACGCTCCCGTGGGGAGTCGATCGGGTCGACGCCGAGACGGCCCACGCCAACGGCGACACCGGCGCCGGGGCGGACGTGGCGATCATCGACACCGGTATCGACTCCGACCACCCGGACCTGCAGGCGAACCTCGGGGAGGGGAAGGCGTTCGTGAAATGCAAGGGCGGGGACTGCAACGTCGCCTGGGACGACGACAACGACCACGGCACACACTGTGCGGGCATCGCGGACGCCGACGACAACGACGAGGGCGTCGTCGGCGTCTCCACGGAGGCGACGCTCCACGCGGTGAAGGTCCTCGACAAGCGCGGCTCCGGGAGCTTCTCCGACATCGCCGCCGGCATCGAGTACACCGCCGACCAGGGGTGGGACGTCGGCTCGCTCAGTCTCGGTGCCTCCTCCGGCTCCCAGACCGTGAAGGACGCCTGCACGTACGCCCACGACAGGGGTGTGCTCCTCGTCGCCGCGGCGGGTAACGACGGACCCTGTACGGACTGCGTGGGCTACCCCGCCGCCTACAGCGAGTGCATCGCGGTGGCCTCCTCCGCGAGCGACGACACGCTCTCGGACTTCTCCTCGACGGGTTCGGAGGTCGAGCTGATCGCTCCCGGGACCGACATCTACTCCACGATCCCGGGCGGCTACGACACCTTCTCGGGCACGTCGATGGCCTGTCCGCACGTCTCGGGCGCGGCCACACACCTCATGGCGAACGGCTACACCAACGAGGAGGCCCGATCTCGGCTCAAGAGTACGGCCGAGGACGTCGGGCTCGCCGACAACGAGCAGGGAAGCGGGCTGCTCGACGCCGCCACGGCGCTGGGCTACGACTCCGGCGACGACTGACGGGCGGTCCGGCGACGACCCGTGGTTTCTTTTCGCGGCATACTGACTCGAAGGCATGGCAGAAACGCTCGACGCGACGCTGACTGTCGCGCCGTCCGAGGACGGACTGACCCTCACACTGACGGTCGAGAACGTCGGGGACGGGGACGTCGACCTGTCGTTCCCGGACGGCCAACGAGCCGAGTTCGTCGCGGTCGACGCCGCCGGCGACGGCGACGGCGACGAGGTCTGGCGCTGGAGCGGGGGGAGGGCGTTCGCGATGGCGCTCGGGAGCGAGACGCTCGAACCCGGAGAGGCGGTGAACTACGAGGGGAACTGGGCGTCGCCGCCGCCGGGGGAGTACGAGGTAACCGGGTCGCTGGCGTCGACAGGCGCCGACGCCGACGCGTCGATGACCGTGGTCGTGCCGGACGGCGCATAACGCGAGGGGTCCGTTCGAGCGCGGCTCGTGCGTCCTCAGTTGTTGCCGGCGGGCCGACCCAGCGAGACGTCGCGGTCGTTGATCCGGCGGATCGAGTCGGCTGCGTCTGCGTAGGCTGTCTGGCGGTACTGGTTCATACTAACGTCTACGACCTCCGACAAGAAATAGTTTTTCCACTAACGAGTAAATAGTTCATGCTCGATATCGAGCCCTCAACGCAGCTCTTCGAGCAGGTCCCGCGTCGCGGCGCGGACGGCGTCGTCGCTGGAGGCGGGCGGCTCCCAGCCGAGCGCGGCGAGCTTCTCGACGGAGAGGCGCATCTTGGGCACGTCGCCGGTCCAGCCGCGGTCGCCGCCGGTGTAGCTGTACTCGGGGTCGAGGCCCATCTCCTCGGCGACGATGTCGGCGATGCGGTTGACCGATGTCGTGGTGCGCGAGCCGAGGTTGTACGTGTTGAGGTCGCGCTCGCCGTGCTCGACGACGTGGCACATCGCGTCGACGCAGTCGGTGACGTGGAGGTACGACTTCTCCTGGCGGCCGTCGCCGAGGATCTCCAGTTCGTCGGGGTCGGCCTGCAGCTTCTGGATGAAGTCGGGGACGACGTTGCCGCGCTGGTACGGGCCGACGATGTTCGCGAAGCGGTACACCCACGCGGTGAACCCGTAGCTCTTCGCGTACGTCGAGATGAGCGCCTCGTCGGCCAGCTTCGAGGAGCCGTAGATGCTGATCGGCTCCAGCGGGGCGTAGTCCTCCGGGGTGGGGCGGGGGGCCTCGCCGTAGACGGTCGAGGAGGAGGTGAACGCGAGGTTCGAGACCCCGGCGGCCTCCATCGCCTCCAGGACGTTGTACGTCATCTCGGCGTTCTCCTCGAACAGCCGGCGGTCGTCGTCGAAGTTCGTGTCCGTGTACGCCGCGAGGTGGAACACGACGTCGAGGTCGGCCGTCACCGCCCCGCGCGTCTCCGCCTCGTCGGTCAGGTCGGCCTCGATCACGTCGACGCCGTCGGGGATCCGATCGCGATCGCCCTTCGAGAAGTCGTCGGCGACGCGCACGTCGGCGCCGTACTCGGACTGGAGGTGTCCCGCGAGGTGCGAGCCGATCAGGCCGCCGCCGCCGGTGACGAGCGCGGCGGTTCCGGTCAAGTCCATGACGTTCTCGGGGTGAGCGCGCTGAAAAGGTCTTGCGGTCCGAGGTCCCGACCGCGGTCGGGCGGACGGTTCGATCCCCCGTGCGGCCGGTCAGATCTCGTCGGCCGCAAGGGCTGCCAGCGGCTCGTCGATCCCGAGCAACTCGGCGCTGCGTTCCCACAGGCGGCGCTGTGCGCGCGGGTCCTGCGCCTCCGTGGAGGGCTTCTTCTCGCGACAGTCGGCGAAGTACCGCCCCGTCGCGTCCGCGACGTCGTCGGCGACCGCGAGGTACACCGCCGTCGCGGCGCCCTCCGCGGGCGTCGTCGCGAAGGGGAGCCGACCGAGCGCGCGGGCGACCCGCGAGAGCGGCCCCGGGAGGTCCCGGAGGAATCCCGATCCGGGGATCGCGCCGGGGTGGAAGCTGTTCGAGGTGACCTCGCGGTCGGAGGCGCGGAGGCGGCGGGCGAGCTCGGCGGCGAACTGCGCGTTCGCCAGCTTCGAGCGCTGGTAGGCGCCCCACGAGGAGAAGTCATCGACCGACTCGACCGCGTCGAGGTCGATCCGGTCCCCGCGGTGCGCCTCGGAGGAGGTGGTGACAACCCGGGCGTCGTCGGTCAGATCGTCGAGCAGCTCGGCGGTGAGCTGGTACGGCGCGAGGTGGTTCACGTGGAACGTGTACTCGACGCCGAGGTCGGTGAGTCGCGCGTCGCGGAAGTAGCCGCCCGCGTTGTTGAGTAGGAGGTCGAGCCCGTCGTCGCCCGCGGCGTGTCGCGTCGCGTCCGCAAGTGCGCTCACCTCCTCGAGCTCGGCGAAGTCGGCGGCGACGAACTCGGCGGTGCCCTCGTTGACGCCGGCCTCGATCTCGTCGACCACCGCCGACCCGGCCTCCCCGTCGCGGCCGTGAACGATCACGTGCGCCCCGAGCCGTCCCAGCGAGAGGGCCGCCTCCTTTCCGATCCCGCTGGTCGACCCGGTCACCAGCGCCGTCCTCCCGACCAGTCGTTCGTCGCCGACGCCGGCGATGTCCTCGGGGTAGTTGCGCATGTGCGTCAGAAGTGGCTCGGGTCGGAAAGCGCCATCGGCGGCGGTGACGGGTCGGAGGGCTCGCTGCGCTCGGCGTTACGGGCCCTCTCTGCGGCTCGCCCACAAGCTCGGCGCACCTGTTCCGAGGGCTCGCTGCGCTCGCCCTCGCATGCGAAAGCGAACCGCCCTTACGCGGGCGCGTCGTTCCCCACGTATGAACGACGACGTCGTCGTCCTCCGGTACGGCCACCGCCCCGGCCGGGACGACCGGATGACGACCCACGTGGGGCTCACGGCGCGTGCGCTCGGGGCCGATCGCGTGATCCTCCCGGACAACGCCGGACAGTCCGCCGAGACGATCCGCGACATCACGGACCGTTTCGGCGGGCCCTTCGCCGTCGAGTTGCGCGACGACCAGCGCGCGCTCACGCGCGACTGGGCGGGAACGGTCGTCCACCTCACGATGTACGGCGAGCGGGTACAGGACGTCGAGGCTGAGATCCGCGCGGACTCCGTCGACGATGGGACGCCCCTCCTCGTCGTGGTCGGCGGCGAGAAGGTCCCGTTCGACTTCTACGACGAGGCCGACTACAACGTCGGGGTGACGAACCAGCCCCACTCGGAGGTCGCCGGCCTCGCCGTCTTCCTCGACCGACTCTTCGAGGGCGAGGAGCTGGATCGGGAGTGGGCGAACGCCGAGCAGGTGGTGGTTCCGCAGGAGACCGGGAAGCGTGTGGTCGACCCCGAGGCGGCCGACGCGGAGCGCGTCGGGGACGGCGACGAGGACCGGGAAACCGAGACGTAGGTTCGGGAGAGACAGGGTCGGGAACCGTGAGAGGAACGCGAGTCCGCAGAACCGTTATCGCCGCCGCGACCGCCGATTCAGTGGTCGTCCTCGCGCCACTTGTGGTCGCACTCGGTGCACGTGAAGAAGCGCGTCTCGGATTCGTCGGCCGAACGTATCTGCTTCATCTCGTAGCGCACGGTCTGCACCTCGTCGCACTCGGGACACTTCTGTTCGACCGTCGGCCCGATCTCGGACTGGTCCATCTCGGAGACGTCGACGACGGTGCTACCCTCCTGTCCCTGGGTCGTCGTCATCGCCGCCTCGGTCGCCTCGTCCCGGAGCTCCTCGTACCCGCACGAGCCGCACACCCACGTGTCGCCGTCCGCCTTCATCATCGATCCGCACTCGTCGCAGAATTGCATGTCTCCGTGGTCCGCCGTCTTCATACTTAAGCCCCGGGGTCTCCCCGGAAGGGCCTCGGACGCGACTATCGCCGGCCGAACGGCGACCGGCGACGCCGACCCGATCGGACGGCGAGCGCTCCCGTCCGGTCAGCCGTCCCCCTCGGACTGTCCGGGCTCACCGACGGCTTCGACCGGGAGGACGTTGTTGAGGTCGGCGTACAGGTCCTCGGGCGAGTCGAACGTCTCGCTGGGGCACTCGGCGACGTACTCGCCGAGGTTCCCGTCGCCGTCCGAGAACCGGAGCGTCACGTCGGAGAACCGCTCCGCCGCGTGATCCCGGGCGACGGGGTAGGTCAGTTCCTCGAACAGCGACTCCACCCGCGACAGTCTGACTGTCGTCATGTACGCCGTTACTACGTCGTCGGTGGATATCACTGTGGTGTCGGATCCCGGTCGTTCTGTAATCGGTCGGCGCTCGCTGGAGATTCGACTGATCTCACCCGTTCGAGGGAACGGTGCGCCGGCTACTCGATCGGTCGGTACCGTCGCTACGGACAGGGGACTCACGTATCGCTCAACACGGGAGAGCGACGTACCAGCACGATCCGAACCTACCAACTCCATGGCATAGAGAACGTGATGAATACGGGGGAGTCTTCATCCGCTGCTGCCCGAACGCGTCCTGCTGTAGGATGCATTGAGCAGCGAACCGCCCGATAACCTCGTCGCTTCGGGAAGCGGGAACGTGTCCGTCGTCGACCGCGGCGACTAGGTCCTCGAACGGGGATGCGGTGGGGGGTCTCTTGCCCACGCCATCGCCGACAGTGAGGCGAGTTTCCAGCGAGACTCGGATACGGCCCATACGACCCTCGAACGGCGGTCGACCTCGACGGAGGTATACAATCCAGTGTCGTTGTCACGGACACCGATCCGTCATCGACCGGGTCACTTGAGACGAACCGACGGACGGCTATCGAGGGCATCCATCATGCGCCTGTGGCTGACGTATCCGTCGTCGGAACGATCAAGCACTCGGTTGATCCTCTCCATCGCCTCCCATAACCGCTCATTGGCGTCCTCGCGACAGCCGGCGGTGTCGAATCGATCGGTAGTCGAGAACTCATCCATCCCCGTCTTCAGCCTGAGTACCCATATCGGATCGACTGGCCTGCCGGGACAGGCTCGCCTGCCGGAAACTCGGACAGGCTTGGTCTCCGCCCCGTACTCGGCCAACCGCTTGTACTCGATCCGTGAATCGGTCTGTTCGGTGATGCTCCACGATGTCGGCGGAAGTTCGGGCTTGAGTTCGTACACCAGTCGTCTCCCCTGATCGCCGCTCCTTGCGTTCAAGCACGGTACAGCATGGCGTGTCTCGGCGATATCTCCGGGGACATATCCCCGATCTCGCGTTGTACTTTAGTGATATCTGACATCTGTAGTTCCCAGTGTGAGCGTATCATCCTTTCCACCCCATCTGTTCCGTTCCGTGCTCAGGGAGAACCTGGTCGACGGCGTCACTGTTCTCTGATAGGTTCCCGTGTCTTCATGATGTCCTTCGGGACCGCTACACAGCCCAGCACAGCGATCGTAGTACCGATCACAGGAGTTGCGACTCGAGTCGAGAGTACCCGGACCACCACGGCGAGGATCGTCCGATCCGAACTCTCACGAGCCCACCCACGGAGTCAACACCGTATTCTGTTTGGGCCAGACTGAGCGGGGGATCGGATCACATGCTTCGGTGGCGACCCCCGTTTGGGGATCACAAATATCCGACGCTGAACTGGGTACTATCCGTTCCGGCGACGGTGTCTCGGTTACTCGGTAGCCGTACGGATGGTGAGTAGTTTCGCTAAGAACGGGGAGTCTATCCACCGCGAGCGAGCGCAGCGAGCGAGCGGGCCAAGGAACCCTCGAAGCGCGGCGAAGCCACGCTGAGGGGGTGACGCGGTGCTTTTGATCCACATTTTGCAAGCGAGGAGCCGAAGGCTCCGAGCGCAGCAAAAGGTGGATGGTCAGACCCACCTACCGGCTGTTTCGGTCGAAGAACCGTCGGATCGATCGAACTCCCACGGTGTCAACTGTTCCGCTCCGCCGTCGCGACCTACTCGAAGTCGGGGTCCCGCTTGTTCACGAACGCGTCCATCCCCTCGCGCTGCTCCGGCGTTCCGAACAGTCCCGAGAAGACGCGCTGCTCGTACTCCAACCCCGCACCCAGCCCGGTCTCGTAGGACTGGTTGATCGCCTCCTTGGCCGCCGCGACGGCGAACTTCGGCTGGGCCGCGAGATCCGCGGTCAGGTCGGCGATCCGCGACTCCAGTTGGTCGTGAGCGACGACCTCTCCCACCATGCCGTACTCGTGGGCGTCGGTCGCGTCGATGCGGTCGCCGAAGAGGATCAGCCGCCGGGCGACCTCGTCGTTGACGAGTCGGGGGAGCCGCTGGGTACCGCCCCAGCCGGGGACGATCCCGAGGTCGATCTCGGTCTGGCCGAAGACGGCGTTCTCGGCGGCGACGCGGAGGTCACACGCGAGCGCGAGCTCGCAGCCGCCGCCGAAGGCGTAGCCGTTGACCGCGGCGATGGTGGGCGCGGGGAACGTCTCCAGCGAGCGCGCGATGTCGTGACCCAGTTCCGCGTACGCCTGCGCCTCGGGCGTGCCGAGGTCCTTCATGTAGCTGATGTCGGCGCCGGCGATGAACGCCTCATCGCCCGCGCCGGTGAGCACGAGCGCGCGCACGTCGGCGTCCTCCGCCTCCGCGACGGCGGACCGAAGCGCCTCCAACGTCTCGACGTTCAGGGCGTTGAGTTTGTCCGGACGGTCGATCGTGATCGTCGCGATCTCGTCGTCGATGTCGAGGATGACGGTGTCTGATTCGGGCACGCCAGTCGCGTCGCGGCGTCGCGACCTAATCGTTTCCCCGGCGGCACCTCGCGGGGTCGCGTGCGCCGCAACCGGGAGGCCCAAATACTCCCGCTGGGAACTCCTCGGCGATGAGCGACCTCACCGACGAGGAACTGGAGCGGCTCGCCGACGTGGTGCGGCTCCAGCCGACGAAGAACAGCGAACTCGGTGACCGGTGGGGGATGGACAGCGGCAGCGACGTGCACAGCTATCTGGAGGCCCACCTGACGGACTACTACTACCGGGACGACAACAGCCTCATCCGCGCGACCGCCGAGGCCGCCGACCTCACCGGCGCCGAACCCGGCGTCGTCGACGACGAGGACGACCCGAACGCGGTGCCCGAGCGGATCACGGTCCCCGAACTCCACGAGCAGGTGTTCCGCGTCGTCGCCGACCACGACGAGCGCTCGGAGTCGGTCGTCTCCGTGCTGAACAAGGTCCGCGAGGAGTACGGCGTCGACCCCGAGGCCGGCGACGTGCGCCGCGCGCTCCAGAGCCTCCGCCGCAAGAACGTCGTCGAGGTGATCTACCGGACGGTGCCGACGTTCAGGTTGGCCGTGCCGCGCGAGGAGGTCGAGGTCGTCGTGGCCGCCGACGCCTGACGCGACTCGCCGATCGTCGACCGGCCGCAGCTCGGCGCGTCGACCTCTCACCGCCACACGGGCATCGACCTCTCACCCGGCCCTCCCCGCTCGCTCGTGCTCCCGCTCCCGGCGCCGTTCCAACAACTCCCGGATCCCCTTCCCCGGACCGCCGTCGATCGGCCACCCCTTCGTCCGCCACTGCGGCGGCTCCGGGGAGAACTCCGGACAGCCGCCCTTGCACTCGGCGGCCGTCGGCACCCGTCCTTTCGCGGCGCAGTGCGGGACGAGCGCGCGCCCCTCCCGGCGCAACTCGAAGTGTCGGCAGTCGGGCCGCATCGTCTCTCGGAACGAGCGCCAGCCCTTGCCGTAGGCGCGCTCGGCCAACAGCAACCGGGTTCGTGAGTCGCCGTCGGCGTCGAGCGCGGTGGGATGCCAGACGACCTCCCCCGCGTCGGCGTGGACGCCGTCCGAGAAGTCGAACTCGAGGACGCCGACCTCCACGGGGATGTCCTCCAACAGCGCCGGCGACACCCGGTCGCCGGTCGCGGAGGTGGCGACCCACACCTCGTCGGCGAGGCCCGACTCCACGTCGTGGCGGAGCTGATCCGACAGGGCGGCCGCGGCGCTGGCGTCCAGATCCGGCTTGTTCTCGATCGCGATCACCCGCTCGACCCACTCGGGGTACTCGCGCAGGCGCCGGAACTCGATCCGGCCGTTCGTCCCGCGTCGCTTCTCGATCAGGTCGCGGCCGGCCGCGCGGTGGACGGCCTCGCGCACGTAGCGCCACGGGAACCCCGGATCGTCGAGGGCGTCGCGGTACCACGCGTACTCCCGGGGCGCCCCGCGGACGACTCGCAGGAGGTCCGAATCGAGGGTCCGGTCGCCGAACGCGCGTCGCGCCGCCAGCGCGACGGGGTCGACCTCCAGCACGACGGTGTCCCAGCGACGCTCGCGAGTGCCGAGCTGCCGCGCGACGACGACGGACCGGTCGCCCTCGGCGGGGTGCCAGGCGAGTTCGGCCCACCGGCTGACGAGCAGCTCGAAGGCGAACTCGCTGTCGCCGGCGCCCCGAAACATACCCGCAGGTGGCGCGGACGCGAACTAACCGGTTTCGGTGTCCCCGGTGGGCCGCCGTGCGGTCAGCTCTCGGGTCCGAGGAGGTAGCCGTCGGCCTCGGTCGCCTCGAGCTCGTCCAGATAGTCGTGGGCCTGCTCGAGGATCTCGCGGGGACCGTCCTGCGTGATCGTGTTGAGCGCCTGCTCGTAGTCGCGCCACTGCAGGTCGCGGTGTTCGGTCGACAGCTCCGCGGAGGCCTCGAACGAGTGGGCGATGAACAGGTGCACCGTCTTGTGGATGGTGTCGCCGCCCGCCTCGAACACGTAGTCGTACTCCTCGCGGAAGCCGTCGATGAGGCGGAAGTCCTCGACCCCCGCCTCCTCGGTCACTTCCCTGATCGCCGTCTGCTGGAGCTCCTCCTCCCCTTCGACCCCGCCCTTGGGAAACTCCCAGTCCCCGGGTCGGCTCTTCAGGAGCAAGTACTCCCTGCAGCCGCGGGTGTCGCGGAAGAGGATGGCTCCAGCGCTAGTCGCTTCGACCGGCATTGGCGAAAGGTAAGCCACCCCGGTTCAAGAGTATGTCGGAGCGGAGACCGCCCCATCGACCGGAACGACGCCTGTGCGGCGCCCAGCAACGGCGAAGCCGACTTCGGTCGCCCGCGTTTGAACGTTCGTCCCCATGCTCGCGTCCAGACGGCCACAGGGCGGCTCAGCCGGATCCGTGTGATCCCCACGCGTGCCGCTCCGCGGGTAGATGCGCTTTTGCCGCTCCGGCGAGACGGAGTGGGTAGACCCCAACTCATGACCTTCGTAACCAAGCTCCGGTTCCAAAGCGGGGACCGAGCCGCGCTCGACGACACCGTCAACGGGCTCCGCGAGATGCTGGAACGAAAGGGCGCCGAGTGCAAGGGCCCACATACGGAACCCTCCGAACGCATCCGCGTGCCGCTGTACGAGGGTCTCTCCTCCGGCGACGAGCTCGACGACTGGACGTTCGAGGTGTTCGCGCGCCGCCTCGAGATCCACGGGAACGACCACATCGCCCGCGAGGTCGGTCACATGGACTTCCCCGACTCCGTCCACGTCGAGATCGAGCTCGAACAGAAGAAGCCGCTCGGCCACCGACAGAACTGAGGCGACTGACGACGGATCCTCGCTCCCGTGTACGTCCACGTCAACGCCGCCGTCTCCGTCGACGGGAAGCTCTCCTCGCGCCGCCGCGAACAGGTTAGAATCAGCGGCGCGGACGACTTCGACCGCGTCGACCGGATCCGCGCGGCCGCCGACGCCGTGCTCGTCGGCGTCGGCACCGTCCTCGCGGACGACCCGCACCTCACGCTCGATGAGGAGGACCGCCGGGTCCAGCGCCTTCGGGACGGCCGTTCCGGGAACCCCACCCGCGTCGTCGTCGACTCCCGGGCTCGGACCCCGACGGACGCCCGGGTCCTCGACGACGAGGCGACGACGTACCTGCTCGTGAGCGACGAGGCCGACCGCGACCGGCTGGCCGACCTCCGCGACGCCGGCGCGGAGGTCATCGTCGCAGGCGGCGACGACGGCCGCGTCGACCTCCGGACGGCCCTCGACGCGCTCGAACGCGAGGGGATCGAGCGAGTCATGGTGGAGGGCGGCGGCGAGGTGATCGCCTCGCTGTTCGACGAGGACCTGGTCGACGAACTCACCCTCTACGTCGGCTCGCTCGTGATCGGCGGCCGCGACGCGCCGACGCTCGCTGACGGCGAGGGGTTCGTCGAGGACTTCCCGCGGCTGGATCTGGTCGACGTCGCGCGCGTCGACGACGGCGTGTTGCTCTCGTACGAGACTTGAAATACGGTGACGGGGCCACCCCGTCGCATGCGCTGACCCCTCACCGTCCGTCGCTCGGCGGGTGCGCGACTCACCGACGGACGCGACCGTGCCCCGAGTCGCCTGTTCGCTCTCCTCGACAGCGACGGCGTTCGCGATGACGAGGGACGGTCTCGGGGGCACGTCCCGCGGGTTCGCGGTCGTGCGCGACGTCGACATTCGAGTGGAACGGTTAACACGCCAACTCGCCAATCGAACGGTATGAGCAGCAAGACTGCCGCCGGAGAACCCGTTCACGTCGAGAGCGAGGACCAGTTCGCGGAGCTGACGGGCGAGGGGCTCGTGCTCGTCGACTACCACGCCGACTGGTGTGGCCCGTGTAAGATGCTGGAGCCGACGGTCGAGGAGCTCGCGGCCGAGGTCGACGGGCTGACCGTGCTCAAGGTCGACGTGGACGAGTTCCAGGGGCTCGCCGCCGACGCGGGGGTACGCGGCATTCCCGCGCTGCAGTTCTACGCCGACGGCGAGGAGGCCGAGCGCCTCGTCGGCGTGCAGGAGAAGGACTCGCTCCTGCAGGTCATCGACCGACTGCAGTAGGCGACCCCGAGGACGCGGATCGAAGCCACCGGCTCGCACCCGACTGCATTCTCCGGCGCCTCGATCACTTCGTCGGCTCGAACGCGTCGACGAGCGCGTCGTGGGCCTCGCCGTTCGAGGCGATCAGCCCCTGCGATCCCGGGCGCCAGCGATCGCCGTTCACGTCGGTCGCGCGGCCGCCCGCCCGCCGTATCAGGTGGACGCCGGCGGCGGTGTCCCATGGGTTGAGCTCGACCGTCGAGACGACGGCGTCGAGCTCGCCGGTCGCGACGCCCGACAGCGCCGCCTGCGCGCAGCCGAAGCGTCGCAGATCGCCGAACTCCGCGAGGACTGTGTCGACTGCGTCCGTCAGGCTCCGTCGGTGGGACCGGGACACGCCGAACACGGGGTTGACGAGGAACGCCTTCGGGTCGTCGGTATCGCTCACCGTCACGGGGTCGTCGTTCCGGCGTGCTGCGTCGTCGCCGGCGACGTACAGGTCGCCGGTCGCCGGGGCGTAGTTCGCCGCCGCGACGGGTTCCCCGTCGCGACAGACGGCGACGCTCGTCATCCAGACGCGGTTCCCCTTCGCGTAGTTGACAGTCCCGTCGATGGGGTCGACGACCCAGGCGAGTCCCGTCTCCGGCACGGACTTCAGCGCGTCGTCCTCCTCGCCGACGACCGCGTCGTCGGGGTACGCCTCGCCGACGTACTCGATGACGCGCTTCTGGACCGCACGGTCGACGGCGGTGACGGCGTCCATCGGCCCGTCCGCCTTCGTCTCCACCTCGAGCGGCGAGCGAAACGCGTCGAAGGCGACGCTTCCGCCGCGTTCCGCCGCGGCGACGGCGGTCTCGACTCGTCCGTCGGTCCCGGCCGGCGGGGACGGCTGATCGGTCATACGTGTCGGTCGGGCTCCGGGTACAAGCCTCGGTCGATCCGGCGACCGGTTGGGCGACCGTCCACGACCGCCGCGGTCGGTCCGGCGACCCGCGATCAGTCCACGCGGCCGACCGCCACGTCGTGACCCGCGGCGTTCTCGTGGTCGGCGGCGAGACGGGCCGCGTCGCGCTCGGTGTCGCTCAGGTGTTCGGTGGGGCAGTCGTGACAGACGACGTGGAACGTGTGCTGGCGCATCTCGGGAGCGGCGTCGGACGGGAGCGTGTTAGGTATCCGCGGGCTAACGGCGCTGAAAGAGCCGAAAAACGGGACTCCGTGCGTGTGTTCACCTCCAGCAACGACTACGGGGACTCGACCGACTCCGGCGGTCCTTCCCGGTCGAGGTCGGCCGCACGCGAACGAACTTGTTCGACGACGGACGGCGGGGCTTCGAACTCCAGGTCGACCTGTGTGGCGTCGTACTCCTCGCGCTCGACGTGCCCGTTGTCGTGCACCCACGAGACGAGGCTCATCGCGTCGTCGGACAGGGGGAGCAGCAGCCGCTCGCGTTTCCAGTCGGGGAGCTCCGCCTCGACCCGCTCGCGCAGTTCCTCGACCCTGTCCCCGGTCAGTCCCGAGACACACACGGGGGTCGGCGCCAACGCGGACAGCGCCTCGCGCTTGCGACGGAGTTCGGCGTCGTCGAGGCGGTCGACCTTGTTGAACACGGTGACGATGGGCGCCTCGTTGCGCTCGTACAGCGTGTCGTGGGAGGTGACGAGCTTCTCACGCATCTCCTCGACGGGCTCGCTGGCGTCGACGACGAGGAGCACGAGGTCCGCGTGATACACCGACTGCAGGGTCGACTCGAACGACTCCACCAGCCAGTGGGGCAGGTCGGAGATGAACCCGACCGTGTCGGTGAGCAGCACGTCGCGCTTGCCCGTGTTCGCGCGGCGGGTCGTCGTCCCGAGCGTCGTGAACAGCTGGTTCCGTGACTCCGCCGTCGAGTCGATGTCCGGGTGCCGCTCCGCGTTCTCGTCGACGTCGAGGTCGTCGGCGAGGCGGCGAAGCAGCGTCGACTTGCCCGCGTTGGTGTACCCCGCCAGCGCGACCAGATCGAAGCCGGACTCGCGGCGCTGCTCGCGACGCTTCTCCTCGGTCTCCGCGATGGAGTCGAGCTCGTCCCTGATCCGACTGATCTGGGCCTTGATGTCGCGCTCGCGCGACTCGTCGTACTCGCCCAGTCCCATGAACCCGGGGCGCTCGTCGCGCTTCGCGAGGCTCGCCTTCACCTCGGCGCGCGGGAGCTCGTAGCGCAGCTCCGCGAGCTCGACCTGGAGCTGTGCCTTGCGCGTCTGCGCGCGCTGACCGAAGATGTCGAGGATGAGCGTGAAGCGGTCGATCACCTCGGCCCCCTCGGGGAGCTTCGACCCGATGTTGAACGTCTGGTACGGGCCGACCTCGTTGTCGATGATGACCACGTCCGCGTCCTCGCGCGCGACGAGGCGCGCGAGCTCGTCCGCCTTTCCTTCCCCGAAGTGGTAGGCGGCGTCCTGATCCCGGGTCTGCGTCAGCGATCCGGCCACCTCGTACCCCGCCGCGGCCGCGAGGTCGGTGATCTCGGTCAGGTCGGCGCGTCCGCGGTCGACGCGCTTCGCGACGATCGCCGTCGGCGCCTCCCCGGTGTGGCGGTCAGGGATGGCTGTCCCCCACCTCGCGGTTCGGACGGTGCGGCTGAGTGTGCATACGCGCGAGTACGCGGTCGGAGGACTTCAATTCCGCGCCGGTTCCGTCCGGCGACCACCGATCGCGTCGTGCGATCGCCACCGCGACCGATCCGGGTCCGCCGCGCTCTCCGGTCTCGGCGTCGCCGTGACTGTCGGTGCCGGCGTGGCCGCCGTGTCGCCGCCGGCGTGGCTGTCGTGTCATCGGGTGATGAGTTGATCGCGAGCGTGTAGCTGTCCGGCCCACAAACGACTTAACCGGTGACGGCCCACACGGCGGTATGCCAGTACCGGAACTGCTCGTACAGTTGGATATCGACCCCCGACAGCTCGGGTTCGAACTCGGGACGGGGGCGGTCATCGGGGGGATCATCGGGTTCGCGGCGAAGAAGGTCGCGAAGCTGATCGCGGTGATCGTCGGGCTGGAGCTCGCGCTGTTCAAGTTCCTCGAGTCGCGGGAGGTGTTGACGGTGAACTGGAGCAAGCTTGGCGGGACGTTCGAGTCGCTCGGGTCGGCCGCGACCGCCGAGACGCCCCCGACGTGGGTCGAGACGATCCTCTCGACGCTGTCGGTGTCCGCCGGGTTCACCGGCGGCTTCTTCGTCGGATTCAAGCGGGGGTAACCGTCTCGGGGTCGGTCCGTCCCCCGTCGCACCGAGCCGCTATCGGCGGCTGATCTCGTCTTGCTCCTTCACGACGCGCGTCTCCGCCTCCCCGCTGGACACCTCGTTCGCGAGGTCGTAGAAGTCGTTCTGGAGTCCCGCGGGGAACGTGACGACGCCGACCCACGAGCCGTCGTTCTGCCACTCCTCGCGCTCCAGATCGCCGAACTCGCGTACCTTCGCCTGCCCGGAGCCGGCGTAGTCGGCCGGGAGCTGGACCGCGACCGTCACCTCGTCGAACCGGATCGGAATGACGGGCCGTAGCGCCTCCAGCGCCTCGTCGATCTGGTTCTCCACCGGCTCCATCGGGTCGACGGTGAACCCAGCCTCCTCGAGTGCCCGCTCGATCCGCTCGGGCGGATGGGGCGCGTCGTCCATCTGTGGGTTCACCGCGTTGCGCGTGATCCGGTTGACGAGCTGTTTGTGCTTCTGCTCCAGCATCTCCTTGCGCTGTTCGGCGGTGATCTGGATCTCCCCGCGCTCGACGACCTCGGGAATGATCTCCAGCGGATCGGTCGTGCCGAAGACCTCCTCGACGTCCTCCTCGGGCGGTCGGTCGCCGCGGGAGGCGTTCTCGAACACGTCCTCGGCGGCGATCACGTCCTCCAACTCGCCGTCGAACTCGCCGCGCTTGATCTCCAGGGCGGCGTCCGGGTCGATGAGCACCTCGAAGCGCGTACCGTGGGATTCCAGCCGGGCGGTGACGGCTTCGTCGAGTGATATCATGGGTGGTGGTTCCGCGGCCGTGATTAAAAGGTATCCGGCGGACGCAACCGGCCCGGCGCGATCCCCGTCGTCAGATCACTCCAGCACGGTCTTCTCCTTCGTCACGACCTCCACGTCCGTGATCCGGGTGCTCGGATACCCGCCCGTCGCGTCCTTCTCGGCGGCCTTCACCATGTCCCAGACGACGTTCAGGCCGGTCGTGACGCCCTCCAACGCCTCCATCTCGCAGCCCGTCTTCCCGGTCGTCTCGACGGCGACCTCCAGGTCGATGCGGTCGTCGAACACCGAGAAGTCGGTGTCGACGTTCGTGATCGGGATCTGATGACACATCGGGATCGTCTCCCAGGTGTGTTTCACCGCCTGCACCGCGCCGACCCGGGCGGTCGCGAGCACGTCGCCCTTCTTCACCCCGTTGCCGCGGACGGCCTCGACGGTCGACTCGGTGAGGTGGATCGTGCCGCGCGCCACTGCCCGGCGGGAGGAGTCGGGCTTGTCGCCGACGTTCACCATCTGTACGTCGCCGGCGTCGTCGGTGTGGGTGAGATCGTCGTCCGCGTCGTGGTCGTCATGGGCGTCGTCCTCGTCGCGGTCGTCATGGGCGTCGTCGTCGCTCATGTCACACCCCTTCGTCGCGGAGGGCTTGTGGGATCCGGTCCGGGAGATCCGACGCCGCGAGGCCGTCGCCGAACTCGTCGGCGGCCGAGTCGCCGGCGCGACCGTTCGCCCACGCCGCGAGCGCGGCCGCCCGCAGCGGCGACTGGATCTGCGCGGCGAGCGCGCCCGTCATCCCGGCAAGCACGTCGCCGGTGCCGCCGACGGTCATCCCCGGGTTGCCGGTCCGCCCGACCCGGGTGTCCGTCCCGTCGCTGATCACGTCGTAGCGGCCCTTCACGAGGAGCGTGTGGCCCATATCCCCCGCGAACTCCGTGACGAGGTCGGCGCGTTCGCGCCAGTCACGGGCGGTCTCGCCACCCATCTTCCGTAGTTCGCCCTGATGGGGCGTACAGATCAGTTCGGCGTCGGTGTCGACCTCGGGGACGACCTGCAGCGCGTCGGCGTCGACGACCGCGCGGCCGTCGTAGCCGGCGAGGAACTCGACGACGGCGTCGAGCGTCGCGTCGTCGCTGCCGAGTCCGGGACCGAAGACCACCGTGTCTTGGTCGGCCGCGCGGTCGAGCAGGTCGTCGACGTGCCGCGGGGAGAGGTGGTCGCCGTCGAACGCGCGAACGATGAGGTCGGGACCGTACCCCTGGATCTCGCGGGCGACGGGCTCGGGGCAGGCGACTCGGACGAGGTCGGCGCCGGCGCGGAGCGCGGCGCGGGCGGCCAGCGCGGGCGCGCCGGTGTATGGTCCCCCGCCGACGACGAGCACCTCGCCGTTGTCGCCCTTGTGGGAGTCGGCGTCGCGGCCAAGCGCCAGCAGGTCGCCCGGGCCGACGAACGTCTCGGCGGCGTCGGGGATGCCGATGTCCGCGACCGTCACGTCGGCGTCGAGACCCGTGAGTCCCGGCTTGTCGTCGTGGAAGGTGACGACGGCGTCGGCGTCGACGGCCACCCCCGTGGCCTCCCCGGTGTCGGCGTCGACGCCGGACGGCACGTCGACCGAGAGCACCGGCACGTCGGCGGCGTTGAGCCGGCGTGTGACGGTCGCCTCCGGCTCGCGAAGCGCGCCGGTCACGCCGGTTCCGAGCATCGCATCGACGACGAGGTCCGGGGCGATCTCGCCGAGGTCGAATCCGCGGGAGTCGGCGACGCTTCGGGTAGGCAGGTCGCTCGCGACGAGCGCGTCCCAGTTCTCGCGGGCGATGTCGGTGCGGATCGTCCCCGGCCGGCCCAGCAGGAGGGTCTCGACCTCGAACTCGTCGAGGAATCGCGCGGCGACCATCGCGTCGCCGCCGTTGTTCCCGCGGCCGCAGATCAGGTGGACTCGGTCGCCGGCGTCGACCCGATCGCGGACCGCGCGGGCGACGGCGTTGCCCGACGACTCCATCAGCTGTTTCGTCGAGACGCCGAGCGCCGCGGCGTTGCGGTCGACCATCGCCATCCGCTCGGAGGAGATCATGTGTCGGCTCGGCGTTCGACGGGCAGGGGGTAAAGCGCGGGGGTGAGATCACCGACAGGGAGTCCGCTCCGGGCGCTCCGGGCGTTCGAACGGCCGTACCCGGGGGGATACGTGTCGCGGATCGATCGGCGACGGCACGCTCCGCCGGGCTGCTCACTGATCGAGCAGGTGGTCGGCCTTGTACAGCAACACGGGGAGAAAGATCATCGCCAACGTGAGCAGCGCGAGTTCGAGCAGGAACTCGTTGTACCGGTTCGCGTCGAGGAGGATCTGCGTCTCCCCGTGGGCCCACATCGTCCCGAACAGCCCCCACAGTATCGTCAGAGAGGCGATCGCGGCGGTGAGAACCCCGGCCGCGACGAGTCGCGTGAGATCCATCGATTCAGGCGACGCCTCCCCCGGATGTGCGACGGACGGCGTCGTGGGCGAGTCGGATCCGTCGGAGTGTACGCATGGGTATCGACTGAGACGTTACTCACGAGTGCCATTGTTATGATGGCTGTACGAACGGTTCATCGCCTCCTGACCCGCCGCAGAAGGGCCGCCCGCCGGCGTTCGCAGAACCCGCCGGTGGGCTCGGGATCGATCGACGATCCGTCCCGATCCGCTCGATCGGAACCTCGAAGCACTCGGTTCGACCGGCGGACTCTACTGCGACTGCCGGTACACGAGGTTGCGCTGCACCTCGCTTGCGCCCTCGTAGATCACGGGGATACGCACGTCGCGGTAGACCCGGGCGATGCGGCGCTCTGTGAGGATCGAGCGACCGCCGTGGAGCTGCATCCCGCGCTCGGCGCAGTCGACGGCCGTCTCCGTCGACTTGAGCTTCGCCATCGCGGCCCACAGCCCGGCGTTCTCGCCCTCGTGGAGCTTCTCGGCGGCGCGCCAGTTGAGCGAGCGCGCGGCCTCGAACTCGGTGCGCATGTCGGCCAGGTCGTGCTGGACCGACTGGAACTCCGAGATGTTCCGGCTGAACGCCTCACGGTTGTGGACGAAGTCCCACGCCTCCTCGATGGCCGCCGCGGCGAGGCCGATGCCGTGGCCCCCGACGACGACGCGGCCGTGGTTGAAGAAGTCCGCGAGCATGTAGAAGCCGCCGCCCTCGGCGCCGATCAGGTTCTCCTCGGGAACGAAGCAGTCCTCCATGACGATGTGTCCCTGCTTGGACGCGCGCATCCCCATCTTCTCGGGGATGTGCTCGGCCTCGTAGCCGTCGCGGTCCGTCTCGACGATGAACAGCGAGTAGTTGCCGTAGCGGTCGTCGGAGTCGCCGGTCTTCGCGTAGACGGTGAGCCAGTCGCCCTCGACGGCGTTGCCGACCCAGTACTTCTCGCCGGTGATCTCGTAGCCGCCGTCGACCTTCTCGGCCTTCGTCGTCATTCCCGCGAGGTCCGAGCCGGTCTGCGGCTCCGACACGGCGAGCCCGGAGATCTGGTCGCCCTCGGCGACGGGGCGGACGTACTCCTCGCACTGCTCGTCGGTGCCGTAGTCGTAGACGAGCTCGTTGCCGAACGACGCGAGCATCATCGTCAGCCCGATGCCGGCGTCCGCGCGGTAGAACTCCTCGGCCATCGCGAGCATCTGGTAGATGTCGAGCCCGCGGCCGCCGTACTCCTCGGGAATGTCCTGCCCGACCAACCCCGCCTCCTGGCCGGCCTCGAGCACCTCCCACGGGTAGTCGTCGGCCTCGAAGTGCTCCTCCGCGACCGGCGCGATGTGTTCCTCCGCGAACTCGCGAGCCTCCCGCTTCACGTCACGCGCGTGTTCCGGAACCAGCGACTCGTCCAGCAGACCGAGGTCCGTGTTCATGTGTGTTACACGGGAACGCCCGAACATAACGTCGGTGGAACTTCCGACCCGAGGTTCCGCGTTTACCGGACGGGATCACTCCTCGTCGTCGGGGACCTCGTCCGTCCCCTCCGCCGTGTCGACAGCGTCGGGATCGCCGGAACCGTCGGCACCGTTGGGGCCCCCGGTGCCGTCCCCACCGTCCGCATCGTCCTCGCTGTCCGTGCTGTCCGCGCTGTCCGCACCGTCCCCGGCGCCTTCGGATCGGGCCGTCCTCCTCTCGGGGTCGGCGATCTCGCCGGCGTCGTCCGGATCGGCCGCTCCGCGGTCGGCGTCGCGGGCGCGTTCGAGTCGGTCCCGCACGGCCGGTCGCTCGACGGTGCCGGACACGGTCCGGGGAAGCGCCTCGGCGAACGCGATCGTGCGCGGGATCTTGAACCCCGCCAGGCGTTCGCGGCAGAACGACTCGATGGCCGCGGCCGTCGGGCGGTCCTCGGCCGTCGCGGCCTGCTCGGCGGGGACGACGAGCGCGGCGACGCGCTCGCCCCACTCCTCGTCCGGCAGGCCCGCGACCGCGACGTCCTCGACGCCGGGATGCTCGCGGATCGCCGCCGCTACCTCGCCGGGATCGACGTTCTCGCCGCCGGAGATGATCCGGTCGTCGACGCGGTTGAGGACGTACACGTAGCCGTCCTCGTCGCGGTAGCCCACGTCGCCCGTCCGGAGCGCGCCGTCCTCGGTCACCGCCGCGTCGGTCGCGTCCGCGTCGCCGTAGTACTCCGCGGCGATCGACGGCCCGGAGACCACGAGTTCTCCCGTCTCGCCCGCCGGAAGCCTCGCCCCGTTCTCGTCGCGGACGGTCACGTCGGCCCACAGCAACGGTCGTCCCACGGTGCCGAGCCGGTCGAACGCCTCCCGGGGGCGCGCGGTCGCGATCTGGGAGGCGGCCTCGGTCATCCCCCACGTCGGGTGGACCGGAACCGAGAAGTCGCGACAGCGCTCGATCAGCGCGTCGGACGCGGGCGCCCCGCCGAGCAGGACCGCCCGCAGCGAGTCGGGGAGGGTGCCGCGCGCGTCGAGCATCCGCGAGAGCATCGTCGGGACGAGCGAGACGCCGGTCACGTCGTAGCGTCGGATGTCGTCGACGGCGGCGCCGGCGTCGAACGTCTCACGGAGGACGACGCTCGTGCCGTACAGCGTCGCCCGGTACAGCGGCATGATCCCGCCGGTGTGGTGCAGCGACAGCGTCGCGAGATAGCGGTCGTCGGGGAGCACGCCCAGTCGGAACGCCGAGGCGGTCGCCGACGCCAGCACGTTCCCCATCGACAGCGGAACGAGCTTCGGCTTCCCGGTCGATCCGGACGTGAACAGCATGACGAGAGCGTCGCCGCGACCCCACCGAACCGATGGCACGTCCCCCTCGGGTGCGGCGTCGATGTCGACCACGCGGTCGTCGTCGGGGTCGTCGACGGAGACGACCGGGACCGTCGACGCGGTCGCCTCCTCGCCCGGCGCGTCCGCACGGACCTCCCCGGGCACGTCGGTCACGGTCCCCGTGTCCGCCCCGTCGCCGTCCTCGCCGGGGATGTCGGCGTCGACGTCGGCGGGCTCGAAGCCGGCGACGGACCGCCAGCCCGTCGGCGTCGTGGCGTCGTCGTCATCCCCGCCGGCGCCCTCGTCGGGGTCGCCCCCGTCGGCGTCGCTCCCGTCGGTCCCGCCGCCGAGGGCCGCCGCGACGGCGACGGCCTCGGTGTCGTCCCCGCAGACGAGCGCCGTCGCGTCGGCGGCGGCGAGTTGGGGTTCGAGTTCCGCGGCGGTGAGTCGGTCCGAACAGGGGACGAGCCGCACGCCCAGCCGCATCGCGGCGTGGACGAGGGCCACGTACTCCGTCCGGTTGCCGAGGACGACCGCGAGGTGGTCTCCCGGTTCGATTCCCAGCCCGGCCAGTCGGGCCGACAGCGCCTCCACGTGGGCGTCGAGATCCGCGTACGTCAGCGACTCCCCCGAGGCCGCCAGCACGAGCGCTTCCGCGTCCGGGGTGGCGGCGACTCGGTGGGAGAGCCAATCGCGCATGGAGTCGGGATGACCCCGGTCCCACTACGCTCTTTCCATCGCCGCGGGGACCGGACGGCGATGGCTGGCGTCACCCGCGAACGTGACGCCGGGACGAGCCGGTTCGGAGCCGGCTCAGTCGAACAGGACCGCCGCCAGCGAGTCCGCCCCGCCGTCCTCGCCGCGACCGCGGCCGTTCCCGTTGCCGTTCCCGTTCCCGTTGCCGTTCCCGTTCCCGTTGCCGTTCCCCTTCTCGTTGCTTCCGCCCGCACCCTTGCCGTTTCCGCGTCCGCGCTCGCTGCCGAGGAGCGGCGGGGTCACCTCCACGTCGGTCGTGACGGGGAGATCCGGGCGCCCGGCGTTGGCCGAGGCGTCGTCGACGGCGCCGTCGGCCAGCGCCAGATCGGCGCCGAGGGCGTCGAGCAGGTCGTTCACGCGCTCGCGGTCGGCCGCGCGCCCGGCGAGCACGACGACCGCGCCGCCGCCGCGGGCGTAGCGACGCAGCGCCGCCAGCTCCGCGTCGTCGTAGTCCTGGGTCGGCGCGGAAACGACGACCGCGCGTCCGCGGGTCAGCTTCCGCATCGACGCGAGGTCGTTGTACTGCGTGAACCCCGTGTCGAGTCCCTCCAGGTATCGCTGGAAGTAGGCGGCGTCCTCGGCGCTGACCGACTCCTCGGCGGCGAACTGCCCGTGGCCGCCGTCGATCAGCACCTCGCCGGCGCGCGCGGTGAGGTCGTCCACGACGCCCGCGGTGAACTGGTAGGCGTCGTACGCCACCGGGTCGTCGACCGGCGCGTCGGGGCCGTCGTAGTCCTCCGCGATCGTCTGGGCGCCCACGAGCGCGACGCTCGCGCCCTCGTCGACGGCCGAAAGCGGCGCGCCCGGCATCGAGGCGGACTCGCCCGCACGGGCGACGATCTCGGCCCCCTCGCCGGCCTCGACGGGCGCCGCACGCGGGAACAGCACGCGCTCGACGCGAGAGGGACGGGTCGACGTGGACGCGCGCACGTCGCTGGACTCCCACACGCCGAGACCGCGCTTGCGGGCCTTCCGCTCGACCTCGATGAACTCGTCGTGGCGCGTGAGTCCCGAGTCGTACACCCGAGCGTACCCGCGCTCGAGGACGCGCCGGTTGAACAGGTCAGCGCGCGACCCGTCGCCGTCGGCGTCGTACCGGACGTAACACAGGAGCCGCCCGAACCCGCCACGAACGCCCTCCTCCGGGTCGAACGAGAGGTCGACCGTCGCGTCCGAGAGTTCGCCGACGGCCCACTCGGCGGACTCGCGGCCCCCCTCGAGGAGGGAGTCGTAGGAGTCGATCCCCTCCCACTCCTCCGCGAGTTCGGGGCTCTCCTCCGGGGTGGTCTCGGTCGGGTCGTACGTCTCGGGCGTGTCGAAGCCGAGCAGGCGGACCGTGTCGAAGTAGTCGGGCGCGTTCTCGCGGGGGATCCGAACGTCGACGGTGTCGCCGTCGGTCACGCTCACGACCTCAGCCGTGTACGTCCGGGAGGGGTCGACCTCGAAGCCGAGCCCCTGCCGGTCGGCGAACAGGTCGGCGTAGTCGTCGTCGAACCGGGTCGTCGTCGGGACGAACCCGATGCCGTCGTTGTTCTCCTCGTCGAGAACCTGGTCGTCGTTGAACCGGAACGCCAGTTCGAGCGCCTCCGCGATCTCGTTGAGGTTGTCCGTCGCGTCGAAGTTCCGGAAGTCCGACTGGTCGAACAGGAGCAGCCCGCCGCCGTCGGCGACGAACGCCGCGATCGCGTCGCGCTCGGCCGCGGTGAACCCCTCGCTGGGCGAGGTGACGACCGCGGCGTCGGCGTCCGAGAGCGCGGCGACGAGGTCGCCGTCGGTGCCCGTCGCCTCGAACGCGTAGCCGTTGGTCTCGGCGTACTCGATGAACGCGGCGTGGGCGTCGGCGTCGTAGAACTGCCCGTGCGTCTCGTCGAACGCGACCGTGCCCGACCCGGCGACGCGGTCGAGCGCGTTCAGGACGACCTCCTCGTTTCCGAACAGGAAGTCCGTGCCGTTCTGGACGATCGGCGCGCCGAAGGCGACGACGCCGTCGTCGACGCCCACCAGCGGGATCGGTCGGTCATCCGGGTACTCGACGGCGTCGCCGTTGCCGTCCTCGTCGGCGTTCGTCGCCGTCGGCTCCGCGCGCACCGCGACGAAGTCGGCGTCGGCGGCCGCCGGCTCGCCGTCGGCGCCGAGGAGGCTCGCCGTCGAGTCGAAGAGGAGTTCGTCCACCCGATCGCTGTCCGTCGACTCCGCTCGTGCGCCGGTCGTGCCGAGGGCGAGCGCCCCAGCGCTCGCGCCGACGCCGGCCAGGAAAGATCGTCGTCGCACGGGTGCATCCCACGACACTCGAACCATAATTCTATCGGGAGAATGGAACAAATTACTCCGGAGCGTTACTGTGACAACCGTCCACGTGGAGGTCGCTCAGTGCTCGACGAACTCCACGAGCACGCCGCCGGTGTCCCGCGGGTGCAGGAAGGCGACCTCGTGTCCCCACGCCCCCGGCCGCGGCTCCTCGTCGATCAGCTCGACCCCGAGGTCGCGAGCGCGGTCGAGCGCGCCCGCGATGTCGTCGGTCGCGAACGCCAGGTGATGGATCCCCGACCCGTTGCGGTCGAGGTAGCCGGCGATGGTCCCCTCGTCGCCGAGGGGTTCGAGGAGCTCGAGGTACGAGTCGCCCAGTTCGAGGAAGACGACCGCCATCCCGTCGAACTCCTCCTCGTGGGCGATCTCGCAGTCGAGGAGGTCCGCGTACAGCGCGGCGAGTTCGGCCGCGTCGTCGGTCGCGATCCCGGCGTGATCGAGGTGCATACGCGGCGGGTACAGTGCCGGGAGAATAAATCCGCCCGAACCCGGGTCGACAGCGGACGGGTCTCGGTTTCGGGTCCCGGGGCTACTGGCCGGGCTTGTACTCGCCGAACTCCTCGCGCATCACGTCGGAGATCTCGCCGACCGTCGCGTACGCCTTCACGGCGTCGACGATGTGCGGCATCACGTTCGCGTCTCCCCGGCAGGCGTCGCGAAGCCCCGCCAGCGCGTCCTCGACGGCCCCGGAGTCGCGGTCCTCCCTGAGCGCCTGTACGCGGTCGATCTGCGCCTGCTCCTCCTCCTCGGACACGTCCTCGAGGTCGACGTGGCGGTCCTCCTCCTCGACCTCGAACTCGTTGACGCCGACGATGATCCGCTCGCCCTCCTCGATCTCGCGCTGGCGCTCGAAGGCGGTGTCCTGGATCTGTCGCTGGACCCACTGGCTCTTCACGGCGTCGAGCATCCCGCCGCGGCGGTCGACCTCCTCGAGGATCTCGAACGCCTCCTCCTCGATGCCGTCGGTGAGGCTCTCGACGTAGTAACTGCCCGCCAGCGGGTCGATCGTGTCGGCGGCCCCCGACTCGTGGGCGAGGATCTGCTGGGTCCGCAGGGCCGTCCGAACCGACTGCTCGGTCGGCAGCGACAGCGCCTCGTCCTTCCCGTTGGTGTGGAGGCTCTGGGTGCCCCCGAGCACCGCTGCGAGCGCCTGATACCCGACGCGGACGACGTTGTTCTCGATCTGCTGGGCGGTGAGCGTCGATCCCGCGGTCTGGGTGTGGAACTTCAGCTGCTTCGACTTGGGGTTCTCCGCGCCGAAGCGCTCCTCCATGATCACCGCCCACATTCGGCGGGCCGCGCGGAACTTCGCGACCTCCTCGAAGATGTTGTTGTGGGCGTTGAAGAAGAAGGAGAGCTGCGGCGCGAACTCGTCCACGTCGAGGCCGGCGTCGACGGCGGCCTGCACGTACTCGATGCCGTCGCCGAGGGTGAACGCGATCTCCTGGGCGGCGGTGGAGCCGGCCTCGCGGATGTGGTACCCCGAGATGGAGATGGTGTTGAAGCTGGGGACCTCCTCCGCGCAGAACTCGAAGATGTCCGTGATCAACCGCATCGACTGCTCCGGCGGGTAGATGTAGAGGTTGCGGGCGATGTACTCCTTCATGATGTCGTTCTGGATGGTGCCGCGCAGCTCCTCGCGGTCCACCCCCTGCCGGTCGCCGACGGCGATGTACATCGCCAGCAGGACGGCGGCGGGCGCGTTGATCGTCATCGAGGTGGACACCTCGTCCAGCGGGATGCCGTCGAAGACGCGCTCGAAGTCCTCCAGCGAGTCGATGGCGACGCCGGACTTCCCGACCTCGCCGGCGGCCATGTCGGCGTCGGAGTCGTAGCCCATCTGCGTCGGGAGGTCGAACGCCATCGACAGCCCGGAGGAGCCCTGATCGATCAGGTACTGGAAGCGCTCGTTCGTCTCGGCGGCCGTGCCCATCCCGGCGTACTGGCGCATGGTCCAGAGGCGGCCCCGGTGCATCGTCGGGTAGACGCCGCGCGTGTACGGCTCCTCCCCGGGGTACCCCACGTCGTCCTCGTAGTCGAGGTCGGCCACGTCCTCGGGGGTGTACAGCCGCTTCACGTCCTGCCCGCCGGTGTCGGTGGTGAACTCCTCCTCGCGCTCCCCGAAGCGGTCGAGGGTCGGGGAGAGGGTCTCCTCCTCCCACTCCCGCTTGCCCTCGCGGATGGCCTCGAGATCGTCGGGGTCGAACATGACCGATCCATCACGCGCCCCCGGCTTAAGCGGACTGGAGCCGAGGCCGTCGGGGCGGTCGAGCCGGAGACGGCGGCGTCCACGTTCGCGACCGCGGCGGACGGGCGTCGACCACGACTGCGCACCGGCGACCACGACGGTCACGTCGCCGCGTCGTGTCGGGATTTATGTGGGTCCCGCCGCTGGAACTGTCCATGCAAGTCGCTCCGATGCAGGCCGCGCTCACCGCGGCGTACGTGTTCCATACCCTGTTCGCCGGCCTCTGGGTCGGCGCGGTCGTCATCACCGCCTGGAAGGTGATCCCGCTCGCGAGGGACGGCGACGCGAGCTCGGAACTGCTCGGCGGCGTCGTCTCGGGCGTGTCGACGATCACACGGGTCGGCGCGCTCGTGTTCCTCGCGACGGGCGGCCACATGGCCGCGACAGTGTACGGCGCGGAGGGGCTGTTCGCGCCCCCGCGGGGCCACGTCGTGCTCACGATGCTGGCGCTGTGGGTCGTCATGACCGGACTCGTCGAGGTCGGCGGGAGCAAGGTTCGCTCGGCGCTCGAACAGAACAAGGTTCGAACCGCCGCCCGCGACGCCGGCACCTTCTACAACGCCGCCGCGGTCATCGGGTTCGTCCTGCTCGTGCTCGGCGGCTACCTCTCGGTCTGACGGCGGTCCGCCCGGGTCACTCGCTCGCTCCCTTCTCGAACACCAGACAGTAGGAGTGATCGAACCCGTAGCCGTAGCTTCCGTCGGTGTCGTCGTAGCCGTCGCCCTCCCACTCGATCACGACCTCCCCGTCGAACCGAAACACCTCGCCCACGCGGTCGACCAGGTCGAACGCCAGCGGCGTGACGTGCTCGCCCACGCGGACGTTCACCACGTCGACGACGACGGTTCCGCCGGGCGCCATCGCCGACGCGACGCCGCGGAACGCGGCCTCGACGTCGTCGAGGTAGTCGGCGTACGTGCTCTCGCCCTCGTAGTTCTCGAAGGGGTTCAGGTCGATGTTGTGGGTCATGAACGGCGGCGACGTGAAACAGTAGTCACACGGCGGGAACCACGACCCGTCGAGGTCGAGGACGTCGCCGTGGCGCACCTCGCCGCCGTGGTCGTCGCCGAGGCGGTCGCGGATCGCGGCGACGCGATCCGTCTCGTACTCGACGCCGATGGGAACCCGGCCCAGTCGTTCGGCCGCCAGTAGCGTCGTCCCGAACCCCGCGAACGGGTCGAGCACGCGGTCGCCGGGATCGGTGTGTTCCCGGAGGAACCGCTCGACCAGCACGTCCGGGGTTCGGACCTCGTCGGCGTGGCCGTCAGGGAGCGGGTCGCGGTGGCCGAACTCCAGCGTGAGGTGGGTGTCCATCGCGTCCGGAACCGCGCGAGCGAGCCCGATAAACCCCCGGCGGCCCGGGGGTTCCCCGCCTCCGTGACCGTACCGGCCACTTCGGCGTCGGGATACAAGTCGCCCGTCTCCGATCCGTCCCCATGGTACTCACGGAAGCCGTCTCCCGGTTCCTCCGCGCGACCGGCCCCGAACACACCGACGTACAGGCGGAGATGGCCGCGTTCGCTGACGAACACGACTTCCCGAACATCGGTCCGGAGTCGGGCGCCGTTCTCCGCCTGCTCGCACGTCTCGCGGACGCGGACACCGTCTTCGAGTTCGGCTCCGGGTTCGGCTACTCGGCGTCGTGGTTCCTCCGCGGCGGCGCCGAGCGGGTGATCCTCACGGAGTTCGACGCCGAGGAACTCGATCAGGGGCGGGAGTTCATGTGCGAGGCCGGCCTCGCGAACCGCTGCGTCTTCGAGGAGGGCGACGCCATGGATACTGTCGGGCGCTACGACGGGCCGTTCGACGTGGTGCTCGTCGACCACCAGAAGGAGCGGTACACGGACGCGTTCGACGCCGTCCGCGAGAAGGTCGCGCCGGGGGGCGTCGTCGCCGCGGACAACGTGATGCGCGGCCCGATCGACTTCGACGCGCTCCTCGCGCACGCCGAGGGGGACGAGGACTCCGGGGGCGCGCTCGCGTCCGCGAACGACCAGACCCGCGGGATAGCCGACTACCTCGACGCCGTCCGCGACGACCCCGACTTCGAGACGGCGGTGCTCCCCGTTGGCTCCGGGCTCGCCGTGAGCACGAAGGCCGACTAGCGGGGGTCCTGCCGGCGGCGAGAGTTCAAGTACGAATCCGGAACCACCTCCGGTATGCGCTGAGTACGGACCCGTCGCGGACAGCGGGTGTGCGACACACCGCGACGGGAAGGGGCCTCGGATCGTCGGACTGACAGCCGGGGGTGCGTCTCGGACGACGGACCGGGCCGCGCGTGTCGCCTGTTCGCCTACGAAACCCGGAGCTCGACGCTCCCGAGGGACGCGAACGTCGCCGTCGCGGTCTCCCCGGCCGCGACGGGTACCGGCTCCGTCAGCGATCCCGTCGTGACGAGCGTGCCGGCCGGGAGTCCGTCGACGGCCTCCGCCAGCCACGCCAGCGCCGCGAGCGGGTGCCCCAGCACGTCAGCGCCGACGCCCGAGTCGACACGCTCGCCGTCGACTCGAAGCGTCACGGCCTCCTGATCCAGCGAGCGATCGTCGATGGCGGTTCCGGCTCCGAGCACGAGTCCCGCGTCGAGGCAGTTGTCCGCCACCGCCAGCGGCGCGTCGAAGGTCCACCCCGTCCGGCTGTCGACCAGTTCGATCGCGGGGTGAACCGTCGCCACCGCGTCGCGAGTACGAGCGCGCGACGGTTCGGCGGAAAGGTCGTCGTCGAGCCGGAACGCGATCTCCGGCTCGACCCGGAGGCCGACGTACTCCGCGGCGGCGACGGTCGCGGGCGGGTCGACGACCGTCGCCTCGAGGAGTCGGCCGTATCCGGGTTCCTCGACACCGAGATCCGCCTGAACGCGATCGTTGGTGAACCCGATCTTGTACCCGACCGGGGCGCCGCGGTCGGCGGCGAGCAGGTCGACGAGGCGCCCCTGTACGCGGTAGGCGTCGTCGATCGATCCCGGGACTCCGGGGGTCGACCCGTCGTCGGGATCGACCGGCGATGCGGTCCGGTGGGCCTCCGCGAGCGCTGCCGCCAGAGCGTCGGCGTCGGTCATCGCCGGCTTCCGGGCTGCGGATCGACGTGCGGCTCGGGCATGAGGTCCGCGAACGGCTGGGAGTCGATCCACTCGAGGAGGTGCACGAGCTGGTCGGTCGCCGCCTCGAACAGCTCCTCGCCCGTCTCGGGCGTCGCGTCGGTCTGGTCGCCGAAGACGCCGTTGTCGGAGTTGTCAGCGGAGTCGTAGAACGTCCGCGCGCCGAACTCTCGGGGGTTCGCATCCGGGAGGTCGACGATGCCGCCGTCACGAGCGGACTCCAGTCGGTCGGTCCGCACCAGCTCCTCGGCGATGTGCATGACCATCGCGGTCTCCTTCGGGCCACCGTGCGGGCCGTTGTGCTCGAAGATCTCCGAGACGAGATCGGGGATCGACTCGTCCCACATCCACTCCACCGCGTACGCCGTCTCGTCGCGTCGGAGGCGACGGCCGACCTCACGGAGATGTTGAGCGTTGCCGCCGTGGGCGTTCACGTACACGATGCGGTCGATCCCGTGGTACGCGAGGTTTCGCGAGAAGCTCTCGACGTAGTCGCGAAAGACCTCCGGTTCGACCCACATCGTCCCGTGGAACTGCCGGTGATGCTCGGAGACGGCGATCCGAACCGGCGGCGTACACAGGAAGCCGGTCCGATCGGTCGCCTCGCGCGCGAGCGCCTCGGCGATGAGGTAGTCCGTCGCCAGCGGCAGGTGCGGGCCGTGCTGCTCCGTGGAGCCCAGCGGGACGACCGCGACGGACTCCTCGGCGACGTAGTCGCCCAAGTCGGGCCACGTCTGGTGGGAGAGGTACACGTGCCGCGGAACGGTCTCCGGGGAGATGAAACGCGGGGATGGCGGCTCGTCAGCGGACACGGGCGAACGCCGGGCTCCCTGCGACGGGTGCCGTCAGCGGCCGCTTCGCCACGCTTTTGCTCCGCGCGGCCGAGTTCACGAGTATGTTCGGAGGCGGCGGGATGAACCCGCGCAAGATGCAGCAGATGATGAAGCAGATGGGCATCGACGTGACCGAGATCGACGCGGAGGAGGTCGTCATTCGGACGGCCGACGAAGAGCTCGTGTTCGACGGCGCACAGGTCACGCGGATGGACGCTCAGGGTCAGGAGACGTACCAGATCGTCGGCGAGCCGACGACCCGAGAACTCGGGAGCGGCGACGAGGACGCCGCGGACACGGCCGACGAGACCGAGGGCGGCGACGCCGGTGGGATCCCCGACGACGACGTCCAGCTCGTCGCGACCCGTGCGGGCGTAAGCGAGGCCGACGCCCGCGAGGCGCTGGAGGACGCCGACGGGGATCTCGCCGCGGCGATCTCCACCCTGGAGTGAGTTCGTACCTCCTCGTCCACGCCGACTCGGACCGGGAGTACCTTCGGGGTCCCGGCGAGGAACTCCAGACCGACCTCGGCGTGCTGGAGGTACCCGACGACGTGGGCCACGGGGACGTTCTGGAGACGCATCTCGACGAGCCATTCCACGTCAGACGGCTTCGCGGGCCGGACCTGTTCAACCACTTCGAGCGCACCGGTGCACCGATGATGCCCCGCGATATCGGACTCGTGATCGGTCACACCGGAGCACAGTCGGGCGACCGAGTGCTCGACGCCGGCACCGGAACCGGGGTACTGTCGGGGTATCTCGGTCGGATCGGCGCCGACGTGACCACCTACGAGATCGACCCGGAGTTCGCCGATGTCGCTCGCGGGAACATGGAGATGGGCGGCGTGAGCGATCGCGTCGACGTCCGGGCGGGCGACCTCACCGACGAACTCGACGACCTCGTCGACGGCGAGCCGTTCGATCTGATAACCCTCGACACCGGCGACGCCGCCGCGGTCGTCGAGCGGGCTCAGGAACTGCTCGTTCCCGGCGGCCACGTTGCCGTCTACACGCCGTTCGTGGAGGACGCGCGCGACACCGAACTCGCCGCACGCGAGGCCGAACTCGGTGACGTGGAGACGCTGGAGACGATCCAGCGCGAACTCACCGTCGACGAGCGCGGCACTCGCCCGAGCACCGCGGGGGTCGGCCACACCGGCTACCTGCTGTTCGCTCGGCGCGTCGAGTGATAATCCAACGGCTACGATTCTGAAAACTGAAGTCGGAGGGCCTCACACGCCCCGACATGACGACACGTCCCCCCGAAGCGTTCGTCGATCGCGCGCTGGGCGCGGCCTCCGACGTTCTCCTCGTCGACCCGTCCCCCGAGCTCGTCCGGATCGTCGTCGGCGAGGTCGCCGTCGCCGACCGTTCCGGTGCCGACGGGTCGACCGAGGCGGGACCCCCGTCGCTGGTTCGGGTTCTGTGCACCGCCGAGACGGCGGACACGGCGTTCGACGATTTCCTGACAGCCACCGCCGCGGTCGACGCGCGATCGGCCGACCGAGTGGCGGTTCGAACGGTCCCGGATCTCGGCGAGCGCCTGATGATCGCGGACGGGACCGTCCACGCGCACCTGTCGGTCGGCGTCGACGGCACGAACCGACCCTCGGACCGCGGCCTCGCCTCCGGCGACGACGAGGCGTTGTGTGCGGCCGTCGAGGAGGAGTACGGCGCGCGATGGCGCGACGCCGACGAGTACGCGTTCGACGTCCCCGGTCGGGCGACGATCGTGGAGTCGTTCGCGAGCCGGTGGCCCGACGCCGCCGAGACGCTCGCCGACCTGTTCCGCGCGGCCGAGACGCTTCCGCGAACGGGCGCGTTCGATCCGGCGACGGTCTGCACGCTCGTCGGCGCGCGTCACGAGGTGTTGGCGATGGAGATCGGGGACTGGGCCGAGGAGGTCGGCCTCTCCAGTCGCACCGAGATCGCCCGCTCGAAGGCACGCCTCGTCGAGGCGGGACTCGTCGAAACCGAGCGCGAGCCGGCCGGCGTCGGCCGTCCCCGACACCGACTCGTGCTCGCGAGCGGCGGTCCGACGGACCCGACGGGCGGGGAACTGCTCGACCGCGGGCGTGCGGCCCTGGAGTGACCCCGAGAGAGGGGACGCCGGCGGACACCGCGGACGTCGGTACGGCGATGGACCGGGGAACACCGATAAGTCGGTCGGAGTCCTTGGTGGGGACAGTGATGAGCGCCGACGACACGTCCGAGGCCCGTCGAGGGGAGCCGACCACGTGGTCCGACTTCGGCATCGCCCTATACGAGCGGCTGACGGGGCGGGGCGCCGAGATCAGCTACACCTTCGACGACCTGGAGGTCGACGTTCCGAGCAGCGCGGACGAGGACGCCGCGCACGCCCACTGGCGACTCAACGGGACGCTGCGCGTCTCGTCGAGCGAGCACGGGGACCACGAGGAGTGACCGATCGGTCGCCGCGCGAGGGCTCCGGACCGACCGGCGGCGACGGCGAACCGGTCGCAGTCGGCGACCTTCTGGTCGAGGTCGACGTCGAGGCGACCGTCGACGGCGACCGACTCGCGGTCCGCTCGACCGACGGCCGGATCGACGTGTCGGCCGACAGCCTTCGGACGCTCGGACGGCTCGGATCGGTTCTGGATCGGCTGCCGGATCGGATCGGCGAGTCGGTCGACCGCGTCCCGGTCGGCGTCCACGTCGGCGACGTCGAGGTGGCTCGCGTCGACCCCGGCGTCCCGGCGGGGCCGCTCGCGCGTGCGCTCGGGGTCGCGCCCGCCCGTGTCGACGTGCGGGGCCTCGCCGGCGCGATGCTTCGCGGTCGCTGGTGACCGCGGCCCGGTGCCGAAGTCGTGATTCATCGCCGACCCGGCCTTCTCCGGGGTTCCGTCGCCGTCGACCTCACTCCGTCGCACGCATCAACGAGAACAGTTCCTCGCGGAAGCCCTCGGGATCGAACGCCTCCGCGAGCGCGTCGTCCGTCCGCTCGTCGGGCGCGCTCCGGACGGCGGTGGGGTACGCTCCGCCGACGAGGAGGTACGCGCCGTCCACGGGCCGGACCGCCGCCCAACCGCGCGCCCGAACCCCGACGGCGTCGAGGCGGCACAGCGCGTCGTATCCTGCGACCCGCGAGTCGTCGCCGAGTGCGGCCTCGGTGGACTCGACGGCCTCGGGGTCGACCCGCCGAACGCCCTCGAAGCCGCGCTCCGTGAGCGTCTCCGCGAACCCGGCGTGTGCCCGGTCGGCGACGAGTCCCGTGAGCGCCCTCGACGGCCCGGTCGCGGGCGACACCGTGAGCCGACTCGCGACGAAGAAGCGCCACAGGCGATCCAACTCGGTCTCCTCGACGACTCGGTCGCGGAGCGTGCGGTCCTCGTACACGACCGTCGCCGCGTCGACGGTGACGACGGCGGCGTCGAACTCCCTCGTCCGCCGGCGCTCGCGCTCGCACCATCCCCCCTCCGCGAGCGCGTCCGTGGGGACCGACGGGAACGTGTCCGGCATCCGTCGGGTGCCGGTGTCGGGGGCGACGGTGATAACTCCTCGTGACGGGCGCCGGCGATGGACGCGCGACCTCACGTCGTGGACGCTCGGGACGCGGGCGGTCGGGGAGCGCCCGAACTGACGAGCATCGGCCGGCGTCGACGGTGGGCATCGACTGGTCCCGCCAGCCGGCGTTCGTCGGCCTCGCCGGCGAGCGCCGTCCGCGCCTCGCCGGTCCGACGACCCGCCGAGTCGGTGACTTTAACCGACATCCTCCCCCATATTCTCCAAATGGCTTTTGAGGACCTCCTGGAAGACCCAGTTATCCAGAAGTACCTCCACGAGCTCGTCGGTCCGACGGGGATGCCCGTCGCCGCGGCCCCGCCGGACGGCGAGGTCACCGACGAGGAACTCGCGGAGGAGATGGGACTGGAGTTGAACGACGTGCGGCGCGCGCTCTTCATCCTGTACGAGAACGACCTGGCGTCGTACCGCCGCGTGCGCGACGAGGACTCGGGGTGGCTGACCTACCTGTGGACGTTCCACTACGAGAACATCCCGGAGAACCTCCAGGAGGAGATGTACCGACTGCTCGAGGGCCTCGAGGAGCGTCGCTCGTACGAGTCCGACCACCAGTTCTACCTCTGTGAGGTGGACTCGATCCGCTTCGAGTTCGAGGAGGCGATGGAGTTCGGGTTCGAGTGCCCCGAGTGTGGGTCGCCGCTGGAGTCGATGGAGAACAGTCGCCTCGTGGAGGCGATGGAGTGGCGGATCGACCAGCTCGCGGACGAGCTCAACGTCGACCGCGAGGAAGCCGGGGCCGAGGCCTAGATGGTCGTTCTCGCGACCAAGTGCTACGTCTCGGGCGACGCCCGCGAGCGTGCGCTCGACGGGATGACCTCGCTCGTCGCCAACGACCTCGGCGAGCTGGACGTGGAGTTCGACGTGGGCGTTCGACACGACGACTTCGTCTCCGTGACCGTCTCCGGCGACGACGAGACGGTCGCCCGTAACGTCCTCCGCGAGGAGTGGGGGGAGATCACCGACCACTTCACCGACGGGGAGACGTACGTCGGCACGCTCGAGGGCTGGGACGACGACGGGTTCGTCCTCGACGCCGGCACGGAGGTCCGGATCCCGGCCGACGGGCTCGGCCTCGGGACGGGCTCGCCGGAGCAGATCCGCGACCGCTTCGGCATCGTTCAGCACCTGTCCATGCGGTTCGTGTACGACGAGGACGGCGACCACGAGCTCGCGGACGACGAACGCGACCGCCTGTACGACTGGACGCGCGGCCAGGGGCGCGTGAACGCCAACTCCGCGACACGCGCGGAGGTGCGCGCGACCGTCAACCGGGCGGGCCACGCCAACGACATCGTCACCGTCGAGCGGCTCGGCCTGCTCGAACAGAGCGTCATCTGCCGCGAGAACACGGACGCCCCCGGCCTCCTGGCGTCCATCGGCGGCTACCTGCCCGCGGAACTGAAGGCCGTCATCCCGCAGTAGCATGGCCCGACGGAGACGACTCCTCGCGCTCGCGGCGGTGGTGGGGATGCTCACGCTGTCGGGCTGTCTCGGCTTCCTCGGCGGCGGCTCGGTCTCCGACGAGCGGCTCGACCAGTCGCCGCCGGGCGGCGAGTACGACTGGAACGCGAGCGTGGAGTCGGAGCTGGACGCCCACATCACGGTGCACGACGACGCGACGTTCTCGGCGGTGTACGCCGTCAACGGGAGCGAGATCGAGCTGTTCCGCCGCGACGGCCTCGGCGGCACGAACCCGCTGGAGGTGCGGGCGGTGCGCTACCGCTACCCCAACGGAACCGTGATCAACGGCTCGGAGCTGGCCGATCGCGGCGCGGTCGACCGCACGCGCGACGTGGTTCGAATCGACCTCCCCGGCGAGAGCGACGTCGAGGGCGACCGGGTCGCGTTCACAGCCGGGTCGACGCCCAAGCGGTTCGCCCTCCCGACGTACGTGGACGGCTCCTACGAGGTCGTGCTCCCGCCGAACCGGCGCGCGTCGCTGCCGGTGTTCGGCGACGTGAGCCCCGGCGGCGCGACCACCTCCCTCGACGACGAGAACAGGCTGCACGTCCGCTGGGACGACGTACAGCGCGACTCGGTGATCGTCCAGTTCTACCTCCCGCAGGACATCCAGATCTTCGGGGGGGTGTTCGCCCTCCTCGCGGTCGTCGGCGGGGGCGGACTGCTGTACTACCGGCGACAGATCGACGCGCTGCGCGAGCAGCGAGAGGAACTCGGTCTCGACGTCGACACCGAGGACGACGACCTCGGGGACGACGGGCCGCCCCCGGGGATGCGCTGAGACCCCCCGGGAACCGCCCGAGGTTCGACTCGCGACCCGCGGAACCGACGCGCCTTTTCGCTCGACTCCCCTTCGACCGTCAATGACGACCGATCCGTCCGCCGGCCTCGACATCCCCTCGGGTGCCGACCTCCCGCCGCTGGCGCTCGACATCGACGGGACGCTGACGACGCCGGAGCACACGCTCGACCCGCGCGTGTTCCGGGTGCTTCCCGAGTGGCCCGCGCCGGTCGTGCTCGCGACGGGCAAGTCGTTCCCGTATCCGATCGCCCTCTGTCACTTCGCCGGGATCCCGGAGCGGGTGATCGCGGAGAACGGCGGCGTCGTCTGCGTCGACGAGCGGGTGCGCATCGAGGGCGACGCCGAGCGCGTCGCCGCGGCGGCCGACGCCTTCCGCGAGCGCGGCGGGGAGCTGGGCTGGGGGGACGCCGACACGGTGAACCGCTGGCGCGAGACGGAGGTCGCCGCCCGCGTCACCGCCGACGAGGCGCTCCTGCGCGAGGTCGCCGAGGAGTTCGATCTCGCCTTCCTCGACACGGGGTACGCGTACCACCTCACCGACCCCGACGTGAGCAAGGGGAACGGACTCCGTGAGGCGGCGTCGGTCCTGGAGCGGGAGCCGTCGTCGTTCGTCGCCGTCGGCGACTCGATGAACGACGCCTCGACGTTCGCGGTCGCCGGCGAGAGCTACGCGCTCGCGAACGCCGACGAGGTCGCGCGGGACGCCGCGGACGTGGTGCTGGATACGGGATACATGGACGGCACGCTGGCGGTGCTCGCGGACCTGATCGAGCGCACCGAAGCCTGATCGAGGGGTCGGACCGACCCGTTCGAGATCCGGGCCGGGCGGACCGCGACCGGCGCGGACGCCGGGGCGGGGTCGGGGAACGGGGGTGTCGCCGTCAGGCCTCGGTCGGGCCGTCCTCGAACGGAACGAACGAGCCGTTGATGTCCCACTCGTGGATGCAGTACACCTCGCCGGTGCCGTCGGCGACGACCCAGCTTCCTGTCGCATCGTCGAGTCGCTCCTCGCGACCGCACCGCTCGCAGGTGCGCGCTCTCGGACGACGGATACGGGCTGCCATATCCCATCGTGGTCGGTGGACCACCTTAACGCTCCCGGGGCCGTTGTCGACCCGCTCCGTCGTTCGATTCCTGGCGTCCGCCTCCGCGACGAGGAACTCGCCGTCCCCGTCGATGTGCCGACGGAGCGTCCGCGGTCGGCCGCTCAAACGCGCATGGGGGGACTCGTGGGACGGTGGCGACGAAACCGCCGGGGGTCTTTACATCCGGGTTCCTATCGACGGGCGATGGGATTCCACACGTTCGACGTCGACCGCGCGGACAAGCTCGAGGACCCCGACCGGTTCCGGCACTGTTCCGCCGAGGAACTGCTCGCCGCGCTGGCGGTCCCGGGCGACGCGACCGTCGCGGACCTCGGCTCCGGGACCGGCTTCTACACCGACGTTGTCGCGTCGCACGTCGGCACCTGCTACGCCGTCGACGTGCAGTCGGAGATGCACGACCTGTACGCCGAGAAGGGGATCCCGGAGGCAGTCGAGACGGTCACCGCCGGCGTGGAGGACCTCCCGCTGGCCGAGGACGCGCTCGACGCGGCGTTCTCGACGATGACGTACCACGAGTACGCGAGCGACGAGTCGCTGGCGGAACTCGCCCGGGTCGTCCGCCCCGGCGGCCGCGTCGTCACGGTCGACTGGACCGCCGACGGCCCCGGCGAGGCCGGACCGCCGCGCGAGGAGCGCTTCGGCGTCGGCGACGCCGCGAGCGCGTTCGAGGACGCCGGATTCACGGTCGAGCGCGCCGAGACGCGCACCGACACGTTCGTGCTGGTCGCGCGTCGCTGATCGTCGGCGCGGGGCCGAAGTCGATCCCCGACACCCTACGGCGCCACGAGCGAGTGGCCCCAAGGCGAGAGGCGATCGAACAGCCGACGGGCGGGACTGAAAGGGGCCGGGAGCTTTCGCGGTGTTGTACGGTGTATCTGTCCCGGTGACCCTGCGGAGGGATCCGACGACGGTACCGAGCCCTACCGATGATCGTCCCAGAACCGCTCCAGTCCGAAGCGCAGCATGTCCGGGCTCACCGGGCTGAACTCCTCGCGCTCGTACTCGGGCAGGTACTCCCGAACCGCGTTCCACGACTCGCGGGCGTACCGCGCGTCCACCAGACACCGCACGCCGACCTCGTCGCTGCCGCGGATCACCCGCCCGATCGCCTGCCGGGCCTTCCGAACTGCGGGGACCGTCAACGCGGTCTCGAATCCGTCCCCGAACTCCCGATCGTAGGCCGTCTTCACGGCGCGGGTCCGCGGCGACGACGTGTTGATGATCGGGACGCCGCAGACCACCGCCGCGGCGAGACGGTCCCCCTCGTAGTCGACGCCCTCGGTGAGGGTGCCGCGGATGCTCGTGACGAGCACCTTCGCGTCGCCGTCGAAGAAGTCCGCCTTGAGCGCCTCCGTCGCGGTGTCGTCGCTGGACTCGTCGATGAGGACCTCCTTGTCGATCCGCCCGTTCGCCTCCAACTCGCCCGCCATCCACTCCGCCTCCCCGTAGCTGGGCATTCCGACGAGCACGTTGCCGGGCGTCGTCGCCGCCACCTCCGCGGCGGCGTCGGCGTGCGCCCGTCGGGTCTCGTTGGTCTCGCCGGGAGGTCCACGATTGGAGAACGTGAACTTCGGCGCGTCGACCGCCAACGACGCCCGGTTCCCCTCGGGGAAGCCCAGCCCGTAGGTCCGCTCCTCGACGGGCCGCCCCTCGGATTCGAGGTAGTTGAGCCCCGTCACCTCCCGGAACACGTCGAGCGGCGCGAGCGTCGCCGACATGAGCACGCCGCCGCCGAAGTCGGCGAGGCGCTCCCCGATGGCGTCGGCAGGCACGCAGTTGTGCAGCGCGAGGCGCGCGTTGTACGCGCGGCGCCACGAGTCGGGCGGCTCGGTCTCGTCCCACGTGCGGAGCAGTTCGAGTTCCCGGAAGTACGTCTCGTGATCGCAACGGTACCAGGCGTTGAGCGTCCGCCCGACGCCCGGCACGGCGCGCTGGCGGTCCTCCTCCTCGGCCTCGTCCAGGATCCGCGCGGCGACGGCACCCACCTGCTCGGCCCGAGCCCACACCTGCTCGCCGTAACCGGCGTCGCGGGCCCACTCGGTGATCTCGTCGACGCCGGGCTCCTCGGGGTCTCGAAGCGGGATCTCCTCGTCGTCGAGGTCGGTCGGGTTCTCGCGCCACCCCCGGCGCTCGGCGTCGAGGAACCCCTCGACGCGGCTGTCCAGTTCCTCGCGGAGGTCGCGGACGAACTCGACGAGCAGCTTCACCTCGTCGAGGCTCACCTCGGCGTCGGCCAGCTCGCCGCGAACGAGGTCGGCGTCGGTCGTCCCCTCGACCCGACGACCCGAGTCCTCGAACTGCACCGGCTGGAGGACGCGCGTCAGCTCGTTCTCGGCGTCGCGGAGGCTCGCGTCGGCGACGCCGTCGGAGACCAGGTCCCGCACTCGGGGTTCGAGCATGTGCGCCTCGTCGCAGACAACGAACGTCGAGTCGTCCACGAGCGCGCCGGTGAACCCGCCGACCGTCGTCGGGTCGAACGCGTGGTAGTAGTTGCCGACGACGACCTCCACCTGCGGGAGGATCGCCCCCATCATCGAGTGCGGGCAGGTGCCGTGGCCCGCCGACAGCCGCACCAGCTCCTCGGCGTCGATGAGTCCCCGACCCGTGAAGTCGAACGGCACCGCCTCCGCGGCGTCGCCGTCCTCGGGAAGGTCGTCGAGATACTGCGCGTAGAAGGGGCAGTACTCGACCCCCTCCCTCGTCGCGCTTCCTCCGTGCTCGGGCATCTCGGGAAGGTACGGCGTCGGCTCACCTGCGGTTTCGAGGTAGCTCGCTCCGTCCTCGCCGGTGTCGGCGAGGCCGGTCTGTGCGCGACGGGCCTGTTCCGCGAGCGCGCCGGCGGTGGTCTCGCCGCCGTCGGCGTCGCCGACGAGGTCGCGGGTGCGCTCGCGCAGCCCCTCGCAGCGCTCGTACACGTTCGTCGTGTCGATTCCGCCGCGGTTCTCGCGGGCGTACGGACACACGTCGGCCTTCCCGACGAGCGTCATGCCGGAGACGGGCCGCCAGTCGTCCGGGAGGTCGTCGTTGATCGTGCGGAGGTCGGCCTCGAACTGTCGGAGCTGTTGCTTGACGCTCGTGAGCACGAGCACGCGCTCGTAGTCGCTGTCGGGGTCGCGGACGAGGTCGATGCCGGCGGTCAGCGCGAGCATCGTCTTCCCGGTGCCGCATGCCCCCTCCAGCGCGAGGTATCCCCCGTCGTCGGCGACGGCGCGGGCGGCCTCGATCCCGTCCGCCTGTTCGGGGTACGGGTCCGGGTGCCCGAACACGGTTCGCCACGGCTCGTCCGTCGCCTCGGTCACGGTGTAGTCGGCGGTTGCCACGGGTTTCAGTCCGTCGATGGTCCCGCTCTCGTACCTGAACCTTCGCCCCGGTGCACCGTGTTCGTCGCCGCCCGGACCACCCAACACGTCGCCGCCGCGGGGACCGTCACAGCAGGCTCTCGCCGAGCACGATCACCGAGAGGTTGTTGGCGAACAGCGCCAGCCCGGCGGCGACCAGCAGCCCCAGCCACACCTCGATGAGCAGGCCGTAGTAGGGACGAACCCGCGCCGGCGTCAGCCGGTAGGTCTCCATCAGCCCGCGGAAGACGACTGCCGCGAGCACGACCGCCCCGAGGTTCACCCCGACGAGCACGGACAGGGGCTGTCCCAACGCCCACCGCATCAGCGGGTTCGCCTCCGCCTCCGGCCCGACGACCGCGGCGGCGTACATCGTCGTCAGGAGATCGACCGACACCAACAGGAACAGCGCGACCGCGGCCCACTCCCAGTACTCCTCGACGCGCTCGGCGATCGCGGGCCCGCCGGGATCACTCACGGGTTCGTGGCGGCGGCGTGCCGCCCTGACGGGGTCGCCACGGTCAGGCACCGCGGGGGGTGAGGCGGGTCACGGACCGCGATACACCCACGACCCGTTGTCCGCGGTCCCGTCGCCGTCCGTCCGCTCCCCCACGTCGTCGCCCGCCCGGCTCCTCGCACCCGCGGCGGCGACCGCGGAGCCGGGATCGATCCGTCCGTCGACGGCGGTCCGGCGGAGCAGTCGCTCCGCCTCCGCGGGCGTGAGGTCGTCCTCGCCGGCGGCGACGCTCATCTCGGCGACGACGCCCGCGACGGCCGGCGCGGCGGCGGAGGTCCCCTCGAGGGTCCGTCCGTCCGGGAGCGCGACCGTTCCCGCCGCTTGGACGTCCGTCGAGGCCGAGGAGTACGCCGCGAGGCGGCCGTCGGAGCCGACCGCCCCCACGGAGATGACACCGTCCGCGGTCGCGGGCGCGACCGCGCTCCCGGCGCCGGCCGCGTACGCGAGTCGGTGGCGCGCGGCGAACAGGTCAACGTGGCCGGCGCCGGGGTCTCGCACGTCGATCGCGACGTAGTAGGACCCCCGGGGGAGCACCGCGTCGATCGCCTCCGCGCTCCCCGACTCGCGGGTCGACTTCGCGACGACCTCGTCGGGACCGTCGACCACGTCGCGGTACAGGTACAGGTCGTAGTCGGCCGATCCCTCCCAGTACAGTCGAAGCGTCACGGCGCCCGAGATCCGTCCGTCGCCGAGGCGGTTCCCCTGCGTACCGTCGTCGCCGAACGCGAGCCAGCCCGGCTCGGTCGCCGCGCCGCGCCAGTGCCGCCTCGCAGTGTTGCCGCCGGAGGTGACGAAGACCGTCCCCCGGTCGGCCGCGCGCTCGGCGGCGGCCGAGATCCGGTCCATCCCGTCGGCCGTCCGCGGATAGTAGCTCCCCGAGTCGACGATCACGTCGACGTCGTGTTCCACGAGCCAGTCGACGGCCCGGGCGTACTCCGCGGGCGTCGGCTCATGGCCGACCGAGGCGAGATACAGCGACGACTCCGGGGCGCGCTGTGCGACGACGCTCGCGACGGCGGCGTCGTGATCGCCGGCGCCCCCGTCGCCGACCGCCAGCCCGAAGCGGGAGGCCGTCACGCGCTCGCGTGCGACCACCCGGCCGTCGACCTCCGCCGCGTCGCCGAAGGCGCTCCCGATGACGCCGACGCGGACCTCGTCGCCGCCGGCGTCACCGTCGGCGTCTGATCCGACGGCTCCGGTCGGCCCCCGCTCGATCCGCGCACGGTCAGTCGCTGGGTGAACGGACGACCCCGGGAGGACCGCGCCGGCGGTGACTCCCCCGAACAGTTGGCCGACGTGATCGGACTGTACGGCCGAGCCGCCTCCCTGGACCGCGGGGCCATCGCCGGCCACGTCGGCGCCGACGAGGCCGGCGCCGGCGCTCGCGACGACGATGACGACCGCGAGGAGCGCTGTCCTTCGGCCCATAGGCTGTCACCGAGTCCGGACGCGATCGACGGCAACGAGCGTCGCGAGGACGAGCAGCCCGCCGGCGAGGAACGCCAGGCCGGGCGAGACCGTTCCGATGGTCGCGCCGCCGGTCGCCCCGACGGCGTCGCCGATCCGCGGCACCGTCTCCGGCCCCGAGAGCGTCGCCACCTCCGATCCGAACAGGGCCTGTACGAGAAGGCTCGCCCCGGCGAGCACGGCGACGGCGCTCAACAGCCCCCGAAGCGAGTCGAGCAGCGAGGAGCGCTCGGACTCGCCGCCGACGGCCACGACGACGCGGTCGTCCGCGGGACCGTACACGGTCATCTCTCGCCCCTTGACGGAGTATCGGGTGTCGACGGACTGGACCAGTCCGGCGTCCGTGAGCTTCGAGACGTGATGGCGGACGTTCTGGACGGAGGTATCGGCCGCGTCGGCCAGCTCCGAGGCCGTCCGTGGCTCCTCGTGAACCGCCCCGAGTATCGTCCTCGCCGTCCCCGGAGCGAGGGCGCCGATGAGGTCGTCCGCGCTCTCGTCGTCTATCCAGCAGACCCTGACGCTCTCGTCGGTGGTGTCGCCGGCATCGCCGTCGACGTCGTCGATCTGACCGGCGTGATCGTCGCGCTCGACCGCCCCTCGCTCTGTCGCGGTCGGGTCCGCACCCACCGGCGACGGATCGGCGTTCACGGTCGAGGATTCGGCGTCGGGCGACGGTTCGACGTCGGTCGACGCGGACGACGCCGTCCGCTCCGACGTGGCCGGGCGATTCGGAGACGCGGCGTCGGGATCGGCGGTACCGCCGTCCGGCCGTGTCCCGCTCGTCTCGTCCGCCCGTGCCCCGCTCGTTCCCTCCGGGGCGCGATCGCTCCCGTCCGACCCCTCGTCCTCGGGATCGTCCGGGCTCGACGGGAGCGTGCCTGACATACGGGGGAATATTTCACAGAAGAACAAAACGTTTCGGTCCAGATCGCTCCTCAGCGACGGGGAGCCGAAACGGACGGCCGCGGAGCCCGGACGGTCACTCGCCGGCCGGCCGATCGCCGCCGATCGGGGTCGGGAACCGCCCGACAGCGTACAACAGCGCAGTGAGCACGAGCACCGCCGCGACCGCGGCGGCGAACAGCCGGAACACCTGGTCGAACCCGACGCCTGCGTCGGTCAGCGCGCCGACGACGCCCGATCCGTTCGCCTCGAACAGCAGCGACGCGCCCGAGAAGACGGCGTACGCGCTGGCTCTATCGGGCGCGGGCAGCGTCGACAGCATGTACGTGTCGACGGCGGGGAACAGCGCGTGTGCGGCGTAGCCGATGACGGCCGAGACGAGGGCGAACGCCGCGAGCGATCCGGCGTACGTGAGCGCCACCAGCGACGCGACGAACGCGGCGTTGAGCGCGAGCAGGTACGGCACCTTCGGGAGCCGGTCCGCGAGGCGTCCCCCGAGCCAGAACGCCGGGACGCCGGCCGCGAACGCGACGGTGAGCAGGAGGTTGGCGTTCGCGGGCGTCAACCCCTCCGAGAGCAGGTAGCTGACGTAGAAGTTGAACACGCCCTGCCAGGCGAACCCCGCGACCGCCACGAGCGACATTCCCGCGAGCACGATCCGCCAGTGCGACAGCGCAGACCGGAAGTCGCGGTCGGTTCCGTCGCCCGACGCCGGCCCGTCGCCCGCGGAGCGACGCACCACGACCACGAGCGAGGCCGTGGAGACCGCGGCGCCGACGGCCAGCGCCCAGAACACGACCCGCCAGTCGCCGAGGCGGGCGATGGCCGCGAGGACGAGCGCCGGCGCGGCGACGCTCGCGACCTGGCTCGCGGTGCCGTGGATCCCCACGGCTCGCCCGGTCCGTTCGGGGTACAGCGTGCCGATGAGGGGGATGGCGGCGACGAAGTAGCCCCCGGTGGCGAGCCCGACGGCGAACGCGCCGATCTGCAGGGTATACAGCGAGTCCGCGGTCGCGGTGAGCGCCGCGGCGGCCGCCAGCGCGACGCCGGTGGCGAGGACGACCCGCTCGCGACGGACCCGCGTGAGCACCCAGCCGACCGGGATCCGCGGCGCGGCGGTGCCGAGCCACACGAGCGTCGTGACCGAGCCGACCGCGGCCGCCGAGAGCCCGAGCTCCCGCTGGAACTCCGGGACCAGCGGGGCGAACGCGACCCGCCCGAAGTTGACGAGGAAGACCAGCCCGCAGAGGGTGGTGAAGAGGCGCTTCGTCACGTGACGGGTGTCGATTCGCGCGGCGGGAGTCAAGCGTTGCGGAAGCGGGGATCGGTCCCGTCGGTGGCCGCGGCCTCGGGTGCGGGAGTGAGGAGACCCGAATCGAACGCCGATCTCGGCACGCGTGGATACAGATTTTTGTTCCGTGGGAACCTATCGTAACGTGTCATGTCACGGTCGAAACTCATCGCAGGTGTCGCGATCGTTGGTATCGTTGCTATCGCCCTCCGTCGTCGCGGTGGGGAGGAGGCGGAAGCGGACGACTGATCCGGTCACGCGTCTCGATTCTCGCTGCCGTCCGTCGCTCGGATCCCGAAGGGCCCGTCCGACCGTAGCCGTCCCCTCGCCGACCGACCCGGATCCAGCACGCTCAAACCCCGACCCACCGAAGCCGCAGCCACCCGACCGTGCGCGTTCTCGACTACCTCGAACTCGACGCCCAACTCGACCGCGCGGGCATCGGCACCGCCCACGACCAGCAGGTCGAGGCGCTGGACCGCGCCCGCGCGGCCGGCGCCGACGTGGAGGTCGTCACCTCGCCGTGGGCCGACGGCGACCCTCGAGCCGCCCTCCGCCGGGCCTTCTCCGGCCGCTCACCCCTCGCCGACGTGGACGTGATCCACCTGAACCTCATCGGTCCCGCCAGCGTCGCGCTCGCGCGCTACGCGAGGGTGACGGACACGCCGCTGGTGCTCCACTGCCACGTCACCAGCGAGGACTTCCGCGAGAGCTTCCGCGGGTCGAACGCGGTGGCGCCCGCGCTTCGCCGGTACCTCCGGTGGTTCTACTCGGAGGCGGACCTGGTGCTCACGCCCTCCGAATACACCAAGCGGCAACTGCTTGAGTACCCCGTCGACGCGCCGATCCGCGCGCTGTCGAACGGCATCGACCACGACTCCGTCGCCGGCCACGAGGCGTACCGCGAGGAGTACCGCGAACGGTTCGACCTCGACGGAGTCGTGATGTTCGCGGTCGGCTCCGTCTTCGAGCGCAAGGGGCTCACCGACTTCTGTGAGGTGGCCAAGCGCACCGAGCACGACTTCGCGTGGTTCGGGACCGTCGACTCCGGCCCGCAGGCGTCGCCGACGGTGACGCGATGGACCGGCGACCCCCCGGAGAACGTCACCTTCACCGGCTGGGTCGACGACAAGCCCGGCGCGTTCGGCGCTGGCGACGTGTTCTTCTTCCCGACGAAGGAGGAGAACCAGGGGATCGTCGTGCTGGAGGCCATGGCCTGCGGGAAGCCGTGCGTCCTCCGGGACATCCCCGTGTTCCGCGAGTACTTCGAGGACGGTCACGACTGCCTGCTGTGTGACTCCCACGAGGAGTTCGTCGAGGCGCTGAACCGGCTCGCCGCGGACCCGGACCTCCGGGAGCGGCTCGGCGAGAACGCCCGCGAGACGGCGGCAGAGCACTCGCTGGAGCGCGTCGGTGAGGAGCTGGTCGAGACGTACGAGCAGCTCGTCGACGCGCGGTAGCTGGAGGCGCTCCGCGTCCTCCCGCCCAGCCGCGGGCGAGGGCGCCCGCGCCGAAGACGCAAGGCATTACCCCTCGCTCCGAAAACCCCGGACGAATGCAGACCGTCGCCGCGTTCACCGACACGTACCTGCCGACGGTGAACGGCGTCACCTACACCCTGGAGTCGTGGCGCGCGGAGTGGCGCGCGCGCGGCGGCCGGATGGACGTGGTGTTCCCCGACGCGCCCGGACACGACCCCACGGACGGCGAGCACACCACCCGAAGCGTCGGCTTCCCCTTCTACGACGGCTTCCGGATGGGACTGCCGGGGATCCCCGACGCCGTCCGCGACGCGGACGTGGTCCACGCGCACACGCCCTTCGCGCTGGGCCTCTCGGGGTGGTACCTCGCGCGCCGGATCGACGCGCCGCTGGTCGCCTCCTATCACACGCCGACCGCCGAGTACGCGGACTACCTCGCTGCCGGCCCGGCCGCCGCCGTCGTCGAGGGCGCCGCCCGACGCTACGAACGGCGGTACATGAACGCCGCCGCCGCGGTCGTCGTCCCCAGCGAACCCGCCGGCGAGCACCTCCGCGACATCGGCGTCCACACGCCCGTCGAGGTGGTGCCCAACGGCGTCGACACCGACTTCTTCGCGCCGCCGGACGCCCAGGTGCTCGCCGCCTTCCGAGACGAGTACGACCTGCCGGACCCGTCGGACGGGCCCCTCCTCGGCTACACCGGCCGCCACGGCTTCGAGAAGGAGCTGACCGAGATCCCGCCGGCGGTCGCGGCCGCCGACGCCGAGGCGACGCTCGTGTTCGGCGGCGACGGCCCCGCCCGCGGCGCGGTCGAGGCGGCCTGCGAGGAGGCCGGGGTCGACGCGCGCTTCCTCGGTTTCCTCCCCCGCGAGGACCTCCCGGCGCTGTACGCCAGCCTCGACGCCTTCGTGTTCCCCTCGCCGGTCGAGACGCAGGGGCTCGTCGCGCTGGAGGCCAACGCCTGCGGCACGCCGGTCGTCGGCGTCGGCGCCGGCGCGCTCGCGGACACCGTCGTCGACGGCGAGACGGGCTACAACTACCCCCGCGGCGACACCGCGGCCTTCGCCGACGCCATCGACCGGACCCTCGCGGAGCGTGAGGCCCTCTCCGAGCACTGCCTCGACCGCCGGGAGGAGACGAGCGTCGAGCACGCGGTCGACCGGCTGGAGGACGTGTACGACTCGGTGACCGGTTGAGGCGAGCCGGGCGGCTGGTCGTCGGTCGTGTCGAAAAGGCGGAACTCCCTCCGGTCGGTCTCGCTAGTCCTCCAGCGCCTGCGCGATCCGCTGGAGCTGTCGGGTCGCGTCGCGGACCTCGTCGCGGAGCTGGCGCACCTCGCGCACGAGCTCCTCGTTGCCGACGGACTCCTCCTCGGCGCCGCGCCCGCCGGGACCGCCGGGGCCGCCGCCCATTCCGCCGCCCATGCCGCCGGGACCGCCGCCGCCGCCCATCATGCCGCCCATCATCTGCGCGAAGGGGTTGCCGCCGCCGCCCATGCCGCCGGGACCGCCACCCCCGCCCATCATCTCCTCGGGGGAGGGCGCGCCGCCCTCGCCCTCCTCGCGCTCCTGTTCGCGTCGCTCGCGGATCTCCTCGACCCGCTCGCGGAACGACTTCTCCTCGCCCTCGTCTCCACCGTCGGCGCCCTCGTTCGCGTCCGATCCAGCGTCCTCAGGGTCGTTGTCTGCCATGAATCCGGGTTCGGTCCGGCGTCCGAAAAGCGTTGTTCCTCGGGGGGCGGAACCGAGCCCTCTTGTACCCCGGACACAGAGGGGGGTGCGTGTTCGCGGACCGGTCCGACGCCCTCGCCGACGACGCGCCCCACCGCGGCTACGGGGTCGCGGTCACCCCGGGCGTGAGCGGACCGTGCGCCCTCGTCACCGGCTACGGACCCGGAAACCGCCTGCTCGTGTGGCGTGACGGCGCCCTCCGCGACGTCGCGACGCCCGCCGTCGCCGACGAGGGCCGTCACGCCATCGGCGTCGTCGCGGCCGACCTCGACGCCGACGGCGCCGAGGAGTTCTACGTCCACAACACGGAGTCCTATCGGGGACAGACTCGGGACACCGACCTCCTGCTCGACCCCGTCGACGTGCTCCCGGACCACGAGGACGTGCGCTGGCGCGACCTGTTCGGTCTCGCGATCAACGCCGACCGCGGCAACTTCCGCGCGGGCCGCTCGGTCGCCGCGATCGACCGCTACGGCACCGGGCGCTACGGCGTCTTCGTCGCCTGCTACGGCGTCCCGTCCCGCTTCTACGAGCTGGGCGACGACGGCGAACTCTCGGACATGGCGGAGGCGGTCGGCCTCGAACTGGACGCCGGCGCGCGCTCGCTGTATGCCGGTCCGCTCGTGAGCGACCGGATGGACCTCTTCGTCGGCGTCGAGCGGGGCCCGAACCGACTGTTCCGGAACGCGTCGGGTCACTTCGAGGAGGTCGCCGGCGCCGTCGGGGTCGACACGCCCGGGACCAACGCCCGCGGCGTCGCGCTGGCCGACGGCGACCTCGCGGTCGGCGGCTGGGAGACGCCGAACCGGCTGTTCGCTCGGAGCCCGCCCGCCGCCCGCGGCGCGCACCCGGACGGCGAGGTACGTCCGAACGACGAGACACACCCGGACGGCGACGCGCATCCGGACGGCGGACCGGGGCTCGCGCGGTTCGCCGACGCCGCCCCGCCCGCGTTCGCGGCGCCGACGCGGATCCGGACGCTCGTCGCCGCCGACTTCGACAACGACGGACGCGAGGAGCTGTTCTGCAACGCGCTGGGCGCCCCGAACCGCCTGTTCCGTAAGGAGCGCGCGGGATGGACCGCGCTCGATCCCGGCGACGCCGCGGAGCCGCGCGGGCTGGGAACCGGCGCCGCGGTCGCGGACTTCGACGGCGACGGCGCCCTGGAGTTGCTCGTGGTCCACGGCGAACTCGCCGCCCAGCCGCTCTCGCTGTACGCCGTCGACGGCGCCGCCGAGAACGACTGGCTGCGCGTCCGCCCGACCACCCAGTACGGCGCGCCGGCCCGGGGCGCGGCCGTCACCGTCGAGACGGCGTCGTGGACGCGGACGAAGGTCGTGTGCGCCGGCTCGGGCTACCTCTGTCAGATGGAGCCGGTCGCCCACTTCGGTCTCGGCGACGAGACGCCCGAGCGCGTCACCGTGCGCTGGCCGGACGGCCGCGAGGCGACGATGGAGTCGCCCGCCGCCCGGACCGAACACGACCTGCCGCATCCGATGGCGCCGCGGTTCTGACCTCGCTGCCGACCGGTTGCCGCACCTGTTCCTCGCACTCCATCGCCGAGCCGTCGCCGTGACGTAACCGCTTTGGGGGGGCCCGGCGCACGTCGAGGCATGACCGACGACCGCGCGCCGAGACGGGGAAAGGTCGACCGCGACGTCCTCGAGTCGGTGGTGCGGCCGAACCTCGGCGCCGCCCGCGAGGACGTGCGCCTCGGCCCGGCCCACGGCGTCGACTTCGGCGTCGTCGACGTGGCCGACCGCGCGGTCGTGTGCGCGACCGACCCGATCTCGTTGCTTCCGGAGCTGGGCTACGAGCGCGCCGGCCGCTTCGCGCTCTCCTTCGCCCTCGGCGACGTGGCCGTCTCCGGCGTCGCGCCCACCCACTTCTGTCCCTCCTTCGCGCTCCCGAGCGACGTGGGCGACGACGAGTTCGAGGCGTTCTGGGCCGCCGTCGCCGCCGAGTGCGAGGCGCTCGGCGTCGCCATCCCGACGGGCCACACCGCCCGCTATCCCGGCGCGTCGCTCCCGTGGGTCGGCGCCGCCACGGTGCTCGGCGTCGGCGACCCTGACGACGTGATCCGACCGGACGGCGCCCGCCCGGGCGACCGCCTGCTCGTCACGAAGGGGCCGGGGATCGAGACCGCGGGACTGTTCGCCTCGCTGTACCCCGACGTGCTCGCCGAACGGGGACTCGACGAGGCGACGATCGACGCCGCCGCCGCCCTGCTCGACGAGACGAGCGTCATGCGCGACGCGCTCGCGGCCGCGGAGGCCGGGCGTGAGAGTGCCGGCAGTGACGGTTCCGACGCGAACGAGACGAACGAGGAGAGGACTGCCGACGCCGACGCGGGCGTCACCGCGATGCACGACGCGACGGAGGGCGGCCTCCGTGGCGCGCTGTGTGAGACGGCCGAGGCCGGCGGCGTCCGGATCGACGTGGACTCGGGGGCCGTCCCGACGAACGTCGCCGCCGTGGCGACGTGTGAGGCGCTCGACCTCGACCCGTGGGCCTGTACGACCTCCGGCACGCTCCTGCTCGCCGTCGACCCCGCGGCCGTCGACCGCGTCGTCGCCACGCTGGAGTCGAGGGGAACGCCCGTCGGCGTCGCCGGCGAGGTGCGCGAGGGATCGGGCGTGTTCGTCGACGGCGAACGCGTCGAGCCGCCGGCGGAGGACGCGTCGTGGGCGGCCTACGAGCGGCTCTCGGGCCGGCGGTAGGGCGGTCGGCCGAGCCGTCGACGACGCGGGATCCGTCGATCCCGATGCGTTTCACCACGAGACGACGCGTACGGCTCGGGACGGCGGGGCGGCCGGCAGACACTTCTCCCCGGGGACACCTCGGTGCGACCGTGTCCGAAGCCGAGACGAGACGCTCGATCCGACGTGGCGTCGCCGTGCTGTCGCTGCCGCTCTCGCTGCTCCTCCTCCAGGTTCCGGTCGCCACGGCCAACCTCCCGGGCGCCGTCGAGTCCCCGCTGCCGGGGATGTCTCGGGTTGCCGGCGGCGTCCTCCTCGTCGCCGCCGCCGTCTATCTGGCGGGGAGCGTCGGCCGTCAGATCGCGGCGGCGGCCGACACGCCCTTCTGACGTTCAGCGGCGGTCAGCGTCGTCCGCGGCCGCCAGTCGCTCACGCGTCGCAGCCGCGAGGTCGTCGAACGCCGCGTCGGCGACGGCGACCTCGTCGGCGAACGAGAGGAAGCCGTGACACATCCCCTCGTAGTCCAGGTGGTCGACGTCGACGCCGGCGTCCGCGAGCCGGGCGGCGTAGGCGGCGCCGTCGTCCCGGAGCGGGTCGTGCTCGCCGGTGACGACGACCGCGGGGGCGCTCTCGGCGAGCATCGCCTCGTCCGTGCGAAGCGGCGCCGCGTACGGATTTGCGGCGTCCACGTCCGAGCGGAGGTACTCGCGCCAGAAGCGGCGCATGTCCGCGCGCGTCAGGAGCGGCCCGTCCGCGTTCGCCTCGTAGGAGTCGGTTCCGAAGTCGCGGTCGGTGATCGGGTACAGCAGCGTCTGAACCGCGGGGGCCTCACCGTCGGGGGTCGCCAGCGACGCGGCGGCCGCGAGGGTTCCGCCGGCGGAGGAGCCCGCGACGCCCACGACGTCGGTCCCCCCGAACTCGGCGGCGTGCTCGCGGGTCCACCGGAGGGCGCGGATCGCGTCGTCCACCGCGGCGGGGAACGGGTGTTCGGGCGCGAGTCGGTAGTCCACGGAGACGACGACCGCTCCGACTCGGCGGCACAGCCGCCGCGCGAGGTCGTCCGCGGAGTCGAGCGTGCCGAGACACCAGCCGCCGCCGTGGAGGAAGACGAGCGTCGGCGCCGGCGTCTCGGCGGGTCGGTAGACCCGGATCGGGAGATCCCCGTCCGGCTCGCCACCGTTGCCGGGTCCCTCGGGACCGTCGATCGCGAGATCGAGCGTCGACGCGACCGGGAGGGTCGCGTCGGGCCCGCCGTCGTTTCCGTCGCCGCCGACTCCATCGCCGTTGTCGCTGCCGCTGTCCCCGTCGTCGCCGCCGAACAGTTCGTCCTCGATGCGTCGGGCGCTCTCCACGGAGAGGGCGTGCCACGGCGGGACTCCCAGCGACTCGACCTCGGCGACGACCTCGCGGAGTTCGGGGTCGAGGCCGGCGAGTCGCTCCGTGCGGCCTCCGTCCTCGGCGGAGTCGGTCATGCGGCCTCGGACGCGTGGGGGCGACAAGAATCCCCGCGTGCCGGATCCGGTTTCCCACGAGTCGGATCCGCCCGAGCCCCTCTCGGCGGCCCCGCCGACCGGACCGCCGTGGTCGCCGGAACCGCGGCACCGAACCGAGTCGCTCTTGCTGGGGCGTGTCGGAGGTGGCGGCGTGTCGCTCTCGCTTGGTCGCCTCGTCGGCGACGACGCGGACGTGCTCGACGACGGCGACTTCCGCCTGCTGTTGCTCGCGTCGCTCATCTCGCCGATGGGCGCGTCGGTCGTCTCGCCGGTCGTCGAGTCGCTGGCGGGCCCGTACGGCGTGTCGGCGACGGAGGCCGCGCTGCTGCTCTCGGCCTTTACCGCGCCGGGGATCGTCCTCATCCCACTCTCGGGCGTGTTGGCCGACCGGTACGGCCGCAAGCCCGTGCTCGTCTCGGGGCTGGCGCTGTTCGGCCTCGCGGGCGTCGCGCTCACACTGACGACCGACTTCCGGACCGCGCTCGCGCTCCGACTGCTTCAGGGGGTCGGCTACACCGGGATCGGCCCGATCCTGATCACCGCGACCGGCGACCTGTTCTCGGGCGCCCGCGAGTCGGCCGCGCAGGGGGTCCGGTTCACTGCCGTCGGCGCGTCGCTGACGGTGTTCCCGTTCCTCGCGGGGCTACTCGTCGGGTTCGCGTGGCAGTACCCGTTCGCGCTGTACGCCGCCGCGCTCCCCGTCGCCGCGGTCGTGTGGCTGCGGTTCGAGGAGTCCGCGGACCTCGGCGGAGGCGCGTCGACCGACGACGACGCGGACATGGCCGACGGCGACCGCGGCGCACAGGGAGACGAACGCGGCGGCGTCCGCACGCTGCTCGCGCTGGCGGCGCGCCCACGGGTCGCCGCGACGCTGGTCGGCCGGGCCGTGCCGGGGTTCCTCTGGTTCGGCTTCCTCACCTACAACTCGATCGTGGTCGTCCGCCTGCTCGGCGGGACGCCCGGTGCCGCGGGCGCGCTCGTCGCCGTCGCCTCGATCTCCAGCGCCGTCGCGACGACGCAGGCCGGCCGCATCACGGCCCGGTTCGGCCGGACCGTCCCGACGTTCGCCGCGCTCGCGCTCGCCGCCGGCGGGCTCGCGGGGCTC
>NZ_WUUS01000008.1 GCF_009831625.1 Halobaculum saliterrae
CAGCCGCAGATTCCCCTACGGCTACCTTGTTACGACTTAAGCCCCCTTGCGAAGCCCAGATTCGACCTGGCAACCCAGGCCTCATCCGGACCTCACTCGGGTGCTTTGACGGGCGGTGTGTGCAAGGAGCAGGGACGTATTCACCGCGCGCTTGTGACACGCGATTACTACCGAATCCAGCTTCATGTGGGCGAGTTTCAGCCCACAATCCGAACTACGACCGGGTTTCTGAGATTACCGTCCCCTCTCGGGGTAGGAACCCATTGTCCCGACCATTGTAGCCCGCGTGTAGCCCAGCTCATTCGGGGCATACTGACCTACCGTTGCCCGTTCCTTCCTCCGCCTTGGCGGCGGCAGTCCTCCTAATGTACCCATCAGCCACAAGGGCCATGCTGGCAATTAGGAGCGCGGGTCTCGCTCGTTGCCTGACTTAACAGGACGCCTCACGGTACGAGCTGACGGCGGCCATGCACCTCCTCTCTGATCGTCTGACAAGCTCATCACACTGGTCTTCATTCGAACAGTCGGAGCTGGTGAGATGTCCGGCGTTGAGTCCAATTAAACCGCAGGCTCCTCCGGTTGTAGTGCTCCCCCGCCAATTCCTTTAAGTTTCATCCTTGCGGACGTACTTCCCAGGCGGTTCGCTTCTCGGCTTCCCTACGGCACAACACAGACTCGTAGTCTGCGTCGCACCTAGCGAACATCGTTTACAGCTGGGACTACCCGGGTATCTAATCCGGTTCGAGACCCCAGCTTTCGTTCCTGACCGTCGGATCAGTTCTCTCAAGGTGCTTTCGCCATCGGTGGTCCGTCCAGGATTACGGGATTTCACTCCTACCCCGAACGTACCCCTTGAGTCTCCCTGTCCCAAGCCGAGCAGTTTTCGCCGGACGCCTACCAGTTGAGCTGGTAGATTTCCCGACGAACTTGCCCGGCCGGCTACGAACGCTTTAGGCCCAATAAGATCGGTCATCACTCGAGCTGCCGGTGTTACCGCGGCGGCTGGCACCGGTCTTGCCCAGCTCTTATTCCTGTACCGCCTTAGGGTACAGAAAAGCGAAGGCACTATGCCTCCGCACTCGGAGTCCCCCTATCGCACTGTCGTGCAGTGTAAAGGTTTCGCGCCTGCTGCGCCCCGTAGGGCCCGGAATCTTGTCTCAGATTCCGTCTCCGGGTTCTTGCTCTCACAACCCGTACCGATTAATGGCACGGTGGGCCGTTACCCCACCGTCTACCTAATCGGCCGCAGCCTCATCCTACAGCGCCGGAGCGTTTCCGGTCCCGGCTGTTCAAAGCGTGGGACCGTATTCGCTATTGACCTCAGTTTCCCGAGGATATCGCGATCTGTAGGGCAGATTGGCCACGTGTTACTGAGCTTTCCGCCACGGGTCTAACCCCGTGCGACTAGCATGGCTAAATCGGACTCCGATAGCAATGACCTCCGGCAGGATCAACCGGAATGTCTCCCCGTGAAGGGAGGGTGGCGGGTCATATCGTGGCGACATCGTGGAACCGACCAGATGTCACCGAACTATCGGGGCTCACATCAGATACCGTCTTGCGGCGGACCGCAGGGGCGGAATCCTCATAGCGTGACGCCGCGCCGACCGCGGCGCGCTTCACATCACATCGAATGGCAGTGGTACGTATAAGCCCGTCGTCTCGCAGTCGGCGAGTTACTGCACCACGTGGGTACGGATCCCACAGTCGACTCCGGGGATGGGTGGCTGACGGGTGGCCGTCACAAACTATTCAACTCGGTGACTGAATCTTCGGCCACGTGGCCCTCCGAACGCGTCTCACGGTCGTCAGCTGTGCCCTCCGGACGGCACTCGCGCGCAGGCTGTTCGTCGACAGACGAGCGCTCGCCGTCCTCAGGGTCGCGCTGGGGGCGCTGTTGCTCGCGGATCTGCTGTTGCGCGCACGGTCGCTGGCGTTCTTCTACACGGATGCGGGCGTCCTCCCGCGGTCAGTCCTGTTCGCCCGCTATCCGATCACATCGACCCTCTCACTGCACGCCTGGTTCGGGGGGAGCTGGTGGATCACACTCCTGTTTGTGACCGCCGGCGTCGCCGCACTCGCGCTCGCGCTCGGGTATCGTACCAAGGTGGCGGCGGTCTGTTCGCTGCTCCTCCTGGTCTCGCTACACGCACGGAACCCGCTCGTGTTGAACGGGGGGGACTCGCTGTTGCGACGGACCCTCCTGTGGGGCCTCTTCGTTCCGCTCGGGACCGGTTTGGCCCTCGAAGATCGGACTCGATGCCGCCACCCGGCGGCCATCGGGCTGTTGCTTCAGCCGATCGTCCTCTACATGGTCAACGCGGTGATCAAACTACGGGGGAGCGCGTGGCCGAGCGGGCGGGCGGTGCAGATGGTGTTCAGCATCGACTCGCTGACCGTCCTCCTGGGGGAACGACTCGCAGCGTATCCGCAACTGCTCGGCGGGCTGGGTGCCGCGTGGGTTGTACTGCTGTGTTGTTCACCCCTGCTCGTGCTCACTACCGGTTCGAGACGAACGGCAGTCGTCGCCGTGTTCGCGGCCGCGCACACGGGGATGGCGTTCACCCTCGGGGTCGGGTTGTTCCCGGTCATCAGTCTCGCCGCGTTGCTCCCCTACCTTCCACCCGCCGTGTGGGAGTCGATCGAGGGGCCGTGGAATCGGACGGTTCGGAGGATCGACGGGGTGGCGACCGCGGGATCGAGTCGGGCGATCGGAGTGCTCGGGGCGAACAGGGTTGCCCGAGCGGGGTCACGACTCACCCGGCGACTCGGGAGCGGCGCGCGAGCGGGGATCGCGGCGGTCCCCCCGACGCTGACGGCGTCGGGTCGTCTCACGGGCCGGATCGAGGCCGACGGCGGGTCTGAAGGAGAGAACGGAACCGGAAAGATCGATAGCGCGTGGAACGCGGCCGGCGTCGGACGGATGGCTCGCGGCGCCGCGACGGCGCTGTTGCTCGTCGTCGTGCTGTGGAACGCGGCCGCGTTGGGCTACATCGACGCCCCGGAGACGGACGCGATCGGAGTTGGTCCCCAGGAGACCCGGTGGGACATGTTCGCGCCGTCGCCGCCGACCGAGGACGTCTGGTACGTCGCGATCGGGACGCTCGATTCCGGCGAGGAGGCGGACGTGATCCACGGCGGGGACCCGAGTCTGCATCGAACGGGCGATCGCGCGAGTACCTATCCCAGCGCGCGCTGGCGAAAGTACCTGGAGGTCGTCCGCTGGAACGACGACGACGTGCTCCGCGAGCAGTTCGCGTCGGCGCTGTGTGCGAGGTGGAGCGCGACCCACCGGACACGCGTCGAAACGATCACGGTACACGTGCGTTCGCAGCCGACTCGGCTGGACGGACCGGAGCCGGTGGAGGAGGTACGCACTCGGAGATACGCATGCTGAACGGGCGTACGTGGCTTACCGAGTGGTCGCGGGTGTGGCCAGCAGGGGGACGGAACGTTGCCGGCGGGGGTGAGGAGTGTGGTTGGCGGCGGTGAGGAGTGTGACCGGCGGCGATGAGGAGTGTACTCGACGGAAGTGTACACCGTGACTGCCCCTGTCCGGGTCGAGGGGGAGAGCACTCGAAAACCGGTGTCGGTGCGCGTGGGAGGTCGAACCGGCGGTGCGGGGGCCGGATGGGGTCGGATCGGAGGGGTAACAGCTCAGGTGTCGACGAGGCCGGCGTCACGGAGGATCCGTTCGATGTCGAGGGACACGCCGTCGAGCGGGAGTTCCGACTCGGCGATCGCGTCCCGGACCTGCGCGACGGTGAGCGCCTCGGACAGTTCGTAGGTGTTGTACTGGCCGCCGCGGAGCCCCTCGTTGTTCTGGTACGAGTGGAGGAACCCGAGCATGTCGAGCCGGGTGAGGTGGTTGTACATCCCGCGCTGGCTCAGCGGATCGTCGCCGGCGGCCTGCGCGAGCCGGCGGTACGCCGCGTGGATGGCCTTCGTCCGAACCGGCGTTCGGCCGTCGGCGTCGAGGCGCGCGACCGCCGAGAGGATGAGCTGTTTGTGCTGGTCCTGATCGGCGACCGACTCGACCATGTCCCCGTAGTCGAGTTCCTCCTTCGCCGCGTACACGTCGTCGGGCTCGATCGGGACGTGCCCCTCGTTCTCGGCGTGTTCGGCCGCCTGTTTGAGGAGGTCCATCGCGCGGCGCGCGCTCCCGGAGGAGTTCCGGACGGCGAGAGCGGCACACAGCGAGAGGACCTCCTTACCGTACGTGTCGGGATGGAGCGCGCGTTCGGCGCGCGCCTCGATGATCTCCTCCAACTCCTCGGCGGTGTACGCGGGGAACTTGATCTCCGTCTCACATAGCGTGTCGCGGACCTTCGGGGAGAGGTTCGACCGGAACGTGTAGTCGTTCGAGATCCCGATGAGCCCGATCCGCGTGTTCTCCACGTAACCGATGTCTCGCGCACGCGGGAGATCGTACAGCAGCGTATCGGACTCGCCGACGCGGTCGACCTCGTCGAGGACGATGAGGACGGTACCGCCGATGGCGTCGAGTTCGTCGTACAGCATCTCGTACACCTCGCGCGCGGCGTAGCCCGTCGACGAGACGGTCTCGCCGTCGCGAAGCTCGTTCACCAGCGCGATGGCGACCTGATAGGAGGAGGCGGTCCCGTCCGCCGGCGCGAGGTTCTGACAGTTGACGCGGACGTATGTGAACCCCCGCTCGTCGCCGGGCGCGTCGGCGTTGCGCGAGTCGATGTCGGCGTCGAGTTCCTGAAGCAGGTACTTCGTCGCCGCCGTCTTCCCGACGCCGGTGTCGCCGTAGAGGAAGGCGTTTCTCGGGGGCCTCCCCTTGTAAACGGGTTTCAGGGCGTTCACGTAGTCCTGCATCACGTCGTCGCGGCAGAGGATCTCCGCCGGCGTGTGCTCCTCCGTGAAGAGGTCCGCGTTCCGGATGATCTCCACGTCGTCCTCGAATATCGAACTCGACCCCATATCGCACCAACTCGTCCGGCCACCCGAGTGATAAGGCTGTGGAAGTTCGAGTGCTTTCGCGTGCTTTCGAGTGTTCCACCGGGTCCTTGCGAGTGCTCTGCGAGTGACTGCGGGTGACTGCGAGTGTTCCGGCCGACTACGAGGAGGACAACACCGGTTTTCGAATGCTTCCGGCGGGAAACACGCCGGGACGGTGGGAGGCGACGGCTCGAACACTCGCGGGGTGGTCGAACGATGGGATGGACCCGGTGCCGTGCGGTGGCCCGGCCGGAGATGAACCGGCCCGGGAACACACACCAGTTTTCGAGTGCTTTCGGGCCGGCTCCCCGTCGCGGGTTCGAGTCGATCGACGGTCGGACGTCGCGACACCGTATTTCGAGTGCTCTTCCCGTTCGGGGCTCCCGGGGATCCGCCGTCTCCGCGAAACCTCCGCCGTCTGGCGGCTGTAACGGAGTTCTTGAACGACCGCCGAGCTACGGCTCAGGGCTCTCGACTCACCCTCCCGGTCGTTCTCGGTGCCACCTGTCACACCGTATTTCGAGTGCTCTGCTCGATCGGGTATGTGGTCGACCTCACGGAGCGGAGGTTCTCGGACACATCGTATATAAATGGTGCAAATGTGTAGACTACATATCACATCTCGGCGGCTTGAACTAGCGTATTCACCGGATACAGGTGTGTTCTTCTCTCTCTTCTAGCTAGGATCGATAACGATATAATATACGCGAGAGCGACTCGTCTCGTTCTCACCGGGCCCGCTCGTGAGGAAAGCACATGAAAACTGGTGTCAGAGGGTGATACCCCCGACCACACCACTTTGCGAATGCTTCACAGACGGCCGAACCGCCCGGGCGTCACGTCAGCCGAGGCGACGACTCGACACCGGCACAGTCGCGACGGCACACACCGGATTTCGAGTGCTCACGAGCCCCTCCCGCCACGAGGACCCGTGTCTCATACGGGCGTCAACGACGCCGATCGAGGTCCGAACGGGTCACTCGATCCGCAACGAACGCACAGGTCACTCGAGCCCTACCCGTTCGCCGTCGTCGGGGACCACGACGTCGTCGACGGCGTCCCGGAGATCGTCGCGCGTCACGAGGCAGTGGTTGATCGCGTCCATGTGCACGGCGGCGACCGTCGCGTCGTCCGGCGTCGCCTCACGGACTTGCTTCACGTCGTCCGCGTCCATCGTTATCGGCTCCCCCTCGCGGAACCGCGCTCCGCCGGCGTTCGCGATCACGGCGCTCGGTCGGGTCTCCGCCAGCGTCTCCTCGACGCTGTCGTACCAGACGGTATCGCCGGTGAGGTAGATCGAGGGCGTCGCGTCCGGACCGCGCACGACGGCCCCGGTCACGGGCGCCATCGCCGCCGCGAGGTCCCCGTGTCCGTGTCGAGCGGGGGTGGGCGAGAGTCGTAGGTCCCCGACCGATAGCTCCCCGTCGAGCGGACGAACGTCGGTGAACCCCTCCGACTCGAACTCGTGTGCCTCCTCCGGGTGGGCGATCAGCGGCACGTCCGAGTCCAGTCGCTCGCGGGCGGCGTCGTCGAAGTGGTCGTTGTGGCGGTGGGTGACGAGCACCGCGTCGTAACCGAGATCGACCGACGGCAGCTCGACGAGCGGGTTGCGGCGCTGGTTCGGGGTGTTCTCGACCGGCGGGTCGCCGCCGCGGTCCCCGAGCATCGGATCCACGAGCAGCGTCGTGTCGCCAACCGTGACCAGAAGCGTTGCGTGACGGACGAGTCGAACGGTTGCGACCGGATCAGTCGACATGGCGACGACTGCGGACGCCGTGTGTATGGTACTGTCGACGGCATCTCGGACCGTCGGGCTGTCATACGAGACGGACGAGCCATCGAGGCCGCGACGCCGCGAACGGAACCGTGAACGAGTTCGTCCCCGACCGGTTCGACGAGTACGTTCAAGCCATGGGCGGCCCTTTCGGTGTCCATGCCGGAAGTCTCCCTCATCGACCGCGGTCGAGTCCGCGCGGATCAGGCGTACGTCGTCGACGGCGCGTCGATGGCCAGCGCGGCCGAGCCGAACCCTGAGCACACTCGCATCGAGTTCGTCGTCTGGAACGCCGTGATCGAGGCCGGCGGTCGAACGTACCTGTGGGACACGGGCGTGCCGACCGACGCCGCCGACTACTGGCCCGACCCGCTGTACGGCGCGTTCGAGGCGCACGACGCGAGCGAGCACTCCCTTGAGGGCGATCTCGCGAACGCGGGGTACGAACTCGCCGACGTCGACGCGGTGGTGATGAGCCACCTCCATCTCGATCACGCGGGGGAACTCGACGCGTTCGCCGGCACCGACACCCCCGTGTACGTCCATCGCGACGAGTTGCCGTTCGCATTCTACTCGGCACACACCGACGAGGGATCGATCGCGTACCTCGCGTCGGACTTCGACGGCGACCTGAACTGGCGGGTGATCCACCGCCACCGCCACACGCTCGCGGACGGGTTCGAGCTGCTGCACCTGCCGGGGCACACGCCGGGGCTCCTCGGCGCGCGGATCGAAACCCCGGAGGGAACCCTCCTCGTCGCCGGCGACGAGTGTTACGTCGACGCGAACTACGCGGAGGGCGCGCCGCTGGGACCGGGACTGCTGTGGAGCGAGCGTGACTGGCACGAGAGCCTCGAGACCCTCCGTGAACTGGAGCGACGGACCGACGCCGACGTGCTGTACGGCCACGACCTCGATCGGTTCGAGACGCTCGCGGCGCGCTACTGACTGCGACTCCTGCGCGGCCTCGGAGCTGTAGCTGCATCCGCGTGTGGTTGCTCCACCGCACGAAGCCGGGGATCGCCGTCGATCGCCCGCACCGACCACCCCGCCGTGACCCCGACGGCGTCATACCCGAAGGCGTCGATTCCTGCCGCCGCCAGTTCCCCCGGGAGGGGCGTCCGACGGCTGACCGTGCACGCCGCGGGAACGCTTCCGCCCCCGGAGCACACCGTACGAGTCGCCCCTGCTGTCGCGGCCATGATCGTGCCGCACTCGCTGAACGGGTCGTCGCTCGCGTCGTGGTCCGAGTGCACGGGGAGGGGCGACGGTCCGAAGTTCCCTTCGCCGGCGAACGCTGGGAACGATGGCGATTTGGAGGCCCGGCGGCGCCGGGACCCTCCCGGGCAATCTCGTAAAGTCTAACAACTATCTCGATTTACGAGCGGGCACATGAGTACCGCAACTGAGGACGTCGACCTCGTCGGAGAGGAGATCGCCGCCAACGTGGCGCGCGCCGCGCTGTTCGCGGCGCTGACCGGCGTGTTCGCGTACGTGTCGTTCCAGCTCCCGGTGACATCGGTCCCGTTCACCCTGCAGGTGTTGGGCGTGTTCCTCGCCGGGGTGTTCCTCGGCCCCGTGTGGGGCGCCGCGTCGATGGTCATCTACGTCGTCGCCGGGGCGGTGGGCGCGCCAGTGTTCGCCTACGGTTCCGCCGGACTCGGCTCGCTGTTCGGTCAGTGGGGCGGATACCTGTGGTCGTACCCGTTCGCCGCCGCAGTCGTCGGCGTGGGCGTCCACGGCGCGGGCGATCTCGTCGACCCGGACACGGTGGGCCTCGGACGCCTCGTCGGCGCGATGGCGGCCGGAACGGTCCTGATCTACGCGTTCGGGACCGTCGGATACGCGGTCGTCGGCGAGGTGAGCCTCGTGACGGCGGTGCTGGCCGCGGCGGTCCCGTTCGTCCCCGCGGAGGCGATCAAGGCGGCGGCGACGGTGGCGATCGTTCGCAGCGACGCCGTCGTCGCGCGGTAGCCCCGAGCAGTGATCGAGGTTCGCGGACTCACACACCGCTACGGTGGCGGTGAGTCCGGAGCCGACTCCGGCGACGCCGGCGGATCCGTTTCTGACGGCGACGCCGGCGGATCCGTTTCTGACGGCGACGCCGGCGGGTCGACCGCGCTTCGGGAGGTGTCCCTCCGGATCCCCGACGGCGAGTTCCTCGTGATCGCGGGGGCCAACGGCTCCGGAAAGTCGACGCTCGTCCGACAGTTCAACGGCCTGCTCACGCCCGACGAGGGCGAGGTGCTCGTGGACGGCACCCCGGTCGGCGACGACCTCGTCGCCGCACGCACGCGCGTCGGCATGGTGTTTCAGGAGCCGCGCGACTGCTTCGTCGCCGCGACCGTCGCCCGCGACGTGGCGTTCGGGCCGGAGAACCTCGGGTTGCCCCGCGACGAGATCGACCGCCGGGTCGAGCGCGCGCTCGCGGCCGTGAACATGGCCGGCCGCGGCGACGAGCGCATCGACAGGCTCTCCGGGGGCGAACAGGAGCGGGTCGCCGTCGCCGGCGCGCTCGCGATGGAGCCGTCGCATCTCGTCCTCGACGAGCCGTTCACCGGCCTCGACGAGCCGGCCCGCGAGTCCGTCCTCGCTCGCCTGATCGAACTCAACCGCGGCGGCACCGGGGTCGTGGTCGTGACCCACGACCTGCGGGACGTGCTCGAACACGCCGACCGCCTCGTCGTCCTCGCGGACGGCGAGGTCGCGGTCGACGTGCCGCCGGCAGCGGCCGTCGACGCCCTCGGCGACCTCCCGGTGCGCCGTCCAGAGCGATGCTGACGTACGAGCCGGGCGACTCGGTCGGCCATCGGCTCGACGCGCGCAGCAAACTCCTCCTGCAGGCGTCGTTCGCGGCGGCGGCGTTCGGACACACCGACCCGGTCGGCCTCGCCGTGCTCACCGGGCTCACGCTCGCGCTGCTCGCGCTCGCGTCGACGACGCCCGGAGTCGTTCTCGCCGAGTACCGCGGGGTGCTCCCCTTCCTTGCGGCGGCGCCGGTGATCGAGTCGCTACGGTTCGGCGCGCCGTGGGTCGACCCCGTGGCTGCCGTCGATCCGGCGCTGGCGGCGTACCGAACGGTCCTGTTGCTCGCGCTCGTCGCGGCGTACGTCCGAACGACGCCCGTCCGCGAGTCCGAGGCCGCCGTCGCGCGTCTCGTCCCCGGCAAGCTCGGGCGACTACTGGGCCTCGGCGTGGGGCTCGTGTTCCGGTTCCTCCCCGTGTTACAGGCGGATCTGGCCCGGACTCGCGAGGCGATGGCGGCACGGCTCGGCGACCGACGACCGCTGCGCGACCGCGTGCGGATCGTCGCGACCGCGGGGCTGACCCGCGCGCTCTCCCGCACCGACCGGCTGGCCGTCGCGTTGCGTGCGCGCTGTCTCTCGTGGAACCCCACGCCTCCGGAGGCGACGTTCGGGCGGGAGGACGCGCTCGCGCTTGGACTGGCGGCCGCGCTCGCGGGATGGGCGATGTGGCCGGCGGCCGCGACGGCGCCGTGGTAGCGGCGCCGCGCGCCCGCGCACCGTGATCCAGGTATCACGGTCACGACCCGTCGACCGACGCGACCATCCGACGCGCTTTTACCGGATCGAGAAGCAACCTCCGGACAACAATGAGTGAGCGCGAGGCTGAGGACTGGCTGATCCGGTATCTGGTCGTGATGGTCGTCGCCGCGACGGCCCTCTTGATGCTCATCTACGGGCTCGTGTTCGCGCCGAGCATGGCCGTGACCGCCGGCGCGGTCGTCGCGCTCGTGGCGGTCACGGCGGTCATCATCGTCGACCTGCGGTCGTGGCGGACGGCGTAGGACGGGACGCATCGGACCCGCCGAACCGATCGAATCGACCGAATCGACCGGACCGATCGCGACAGTTACGCTCCGGCGTCGGTGAGCCGCGAAACCTCCTCCTCCGTGAGCGACAGCGACGCCGCGGCCACGTTCTCCCGCAGGTGCTCGACGCTGGAGGTGCCCGGGATCGGGATCGTCACGTCCGAGTGGGCGAGCAGCCACGCGAGCGCGACCTGCCTGCGGGTCGCGTCGTGTGCCGTCGCGACCGAATCGAGCGCGTCCTCGACGGGGCCGAGGTCGCCGGCCGCGAGCGGATACCAGGGGATGAACCCGACCCCGGCGTCCTCACACGCCTCTAGGACCGCTTCGTCCTCTCGGTTGGCCACGTTGTACTGGTTCTGGACGGTCGCGATCTCGACCTGCTCGCGGGCCTCGTCCAGTTGCTCGACGCTGACGTTCGAGAGGCCGACGTGCTCGACGTGCCCCTCGTCCTTCAGCTCCGCGAACGCGGCCACGCTGTCGGCGAAGGGCGTGTCCGGGTCAGGACGGTGGAACTGGTACAGGTCGATGGTGTCGACGCCGAGCCGGTCCTTACTGACGAGTACCTGATTGCGAACGTAGTCGGGGTCGCCGTGGGGGAGCCAATCGCCGCCGGCCTCCCGGAGCAGTCCCGCCTTCGTGGCGACGACCGCCTCGTCGACGATCCCGGCCTCCCGAAGCAGGCGTTCGGAGGTGCCCGGCCCGTAGGAGTCGGCGGTGTCGACGAAGTCGACGCCGAGTTCGACGGCGCCGCGGGCGACCTCGCGGGCGTTCCCCTCGTCGTCGGGCGCGCCGATGATGTCGTCGCCGCACAGGCGCATCGCCCCGAACCCGAGCCGATTCACCGTCGTCTCGCCGTCCAGATCGAACGTCCCCGCGGCCGCCGCGTCGGGTGTCTCGCTCATACGTCGCCGTGAACGGGGGCCGAGGTCATAGTCGCGGCGGCGTCGGAACCCCGCGGCGGCGTCGGAACCTCGCCTAGCGGGAGGAAGCGCTCCAGGAACCGCTCACGTCGGCCCGAGGTATCCCCACGCCTGCAGGCGGTCGCCGTCGCCGCCGATCCACCGCTCCCCGATGTCGTCCCGGTAGTACATGTTGGGAATCACGATGTCGTCGATACGGTCGTACGCCTGCTCGCGTGCGGCGTGCATCGTGTCGCCCTTGCCGGTCACGACGATCGGCATCCCGTTGTCTCCAGCGACGCGCCACTGGCCGTCGACCCGCTTCGCGTCCTCGATGTGGATCCCCTCGCGGCTGTCCGTCTCGAACACCACGGCCGCGTTCCGGGAGTTCTCGTCGTACGTCTCCTCGTCGTCGAACGGGAACGGCGGGAGCACGACCCGAACGGCGATCTGGTAGCCGTTGTGCACCTCCGGCTCGGGATCGTTGCCGTTGGCGAGATCGTGGAAGAACTCGGCGGTGGACGACTCGATGGACTCCTCCTGCAGTGCGATCGTCGGATACCCGAACCGGGGGGTGAACTCCAACGGATAGATCCCGGACTCGTTCACGATACAGTTGATGTCGATGCTCCCGACGTAGCCCTCCTCGGCGAGCCAGTTCTCGAGCTTGCCGAGGGTCTCCTCGTACAGCTTGTTCTGCCCCGCCCAGAACATCGACGTTCCCATCTCGCCGGTCTGGGGGCCGATGTTTCCGGGGAACAACTTCTTGTGCTCGAAGTTGAAGTTGACCTGGTCGATGAACTCCTTGCCATTGAAGAACCCGCAGATGGCGATCTCCACGCCCTCGACTTTCCGCTGCAGCTGGAAACCCTTCATCCGGTGACCCCACGCCTTCTTGTACGCTCGAAGCACGTCGACCACGTCGCTGCCGTCGTCCTCGTTGCCGACGTACAGGAGCCGCTTGACGTTCTGCACCTCCCCGAGCGGCTTGATCACGTACGGCGCGGGGTTCTCTCGGACGTGCTGGATACCGGCATCGAAGTCATCGAAGATGTGGTGTTCGACGGTGTTGACGCCGTGCTCTTCGAGGATCTCCATCGCATATCCCCGGTCCTCCTCGAGATGGTCGGTGTTCGGCGTGCCACCGACGACGGCGTTCCCCTCCTCGCGGAGTTCCTGCGCGAGCTCGCCGGTGCCGATATCGGAGCCGACCCAGATGTCGTCGAAGACGATCACGTCGGCCCAGTCCACCTCCGCCTCCCAGTCGTCCGTCTTGGGGACGAAGCCGTCGCCGATCTCCCTGTCGCTCTCGGCCTCGATGTGGTACTTCACCGGGTGTCCCTCGCGGTGAACCTGACACGCGAGGTCAGTGATCAGCGCGGCGTCCGCGGATATGAACAGGAAGTTGTGCTCGTCCATACCGCCACAGCGGCGCGGACGGAGTTATAGCCGACGGCGTCGCCACCACGTGACTCGGTGGCCACACGCGACACAGTAGGGGAACGCCGCATGCCAGGGTGTGCCGAACCCCTCCGAATCCGAACCATTTTTGACTGACTGGCCAGTTAGTTATGACAGGCGCGACGACCGGTCCGTCGGGACCACTTGTCGCGGTCGGAGTCACACGATGAGTCAGGAGCGGGACACACGGACGGCGTTCATGGAGGCGACGTACCGCGCGCTGTGTACGCACGGGTACGCCGACCTCACCATGCAGGACATCGCCGACGAGACGGACAAGAGCAAGGCGGCCCTCCACTACCACTTCGACGGGAAGGACGACCTCTTCCGCGAGTTCCTCGCGTACCTCCACGAGGGGTTCGCCGAGACGATCGCCGATCACCCCGAGGGAACCCCCGTCGAGCGACTGGTCGCGCTCGTTCGCCGAGTCCTCGATCCCGTCGACGACAGCGCGGACCAACAGTTCAACACCGCGTTCATGGAGATCAAAGCGCAGGCACCGTACCGCGAGGGGTACCGCGAGGTCCTCCGTCGATTCGACGCCGATCTCCGGACCGAGGTCGCCGACCTGGTGCGGGAAGCGATCGAGAACGGGCAGTACGACGAGGAGACGGATCCTGAGGAGATCGCAGAGCACGTCCTCACCTACATCCACGGGACGTGGACCCGCGCGGCGGCCGTCGGCGCCGACGTGGTGGCGATGCGTGAGCACCTCGTCGACGACCTGCTCGACCTGCTCGTTGACGGCGCGAGCGTCCCCGTCGACGTGGATGCGACCGAGGACCGTGGGCTCGCCGCGGCTGATCCCGACGAGCCCCACGAGAACAGCTCTGAGGACGTGGTGGACCCCAGATGACCGTCCGCGACCGACTCTCGATGGTGTTCAAGGGGCGCGACGAGTTCGACCTCACCGACGGGAGTATCGGGAAGCCGCTGTTCTACCTGTCGCTGCCGATCGTGGTCACCAACCTCCTGCAGACGGCGTACAACCTCGCGGACACGCTGTGGCTCGGCCGCTACAGCACGGAGGCGCTGGCGGCGATCTCGTTCGCGTTCCCGATGGTGTTCCTCCTGTTCTCGCTGGGGATGGGGGTCACCGTCGCGGGATCGGTGCTCGTGGCACAGCACGTCGGCGCGGACGAGGAGAAGGAGGCGAGGTACGCGGCCTCGCAGACGGTCTCGTTCGCGATCATCGTCTCGCTGTTCCTCGGCGGCCTCGGCTACTTCGTCGTCGGCGATCTGCTCGGACTGCTCGGGGCGTCGCCCGACGTGCTCCCGCTCGCGACCGAGTACATGCGGGTCATCTCCTCCGGACTGGTGTTCATGTTCGGCTTCTTCGTGTTCACCGCGCTCATGCGCGGCTACGGGGACACGATCACGCCGATGCTGGTGATGCTGCTCACGGTCGTCGTGAACATCGTCATCGACCCGTTCCTCATCTTCGGCTGGTGGATATTTCCGGAGCTCGGCGTCGCCGGCGCCGCCTACGCGACCATCTTCTCGCGGGCGCTCGCGTTCGTTGTCGGCATGGCGATCATGCTTCGGGGCACGCGCGGCGTGCAGATCACCCCCGCCGACATGGTCCCGAACCTCACGTACGCGAAGAAGATCGTCCGCATCGGCGTTCCCGCCTCCATCGAGGGAACCGGCCGGTCGCTGTCGGTGAACCTGATGCTCGTCATCGTCGGGCTGTTCCCGACGACGGTCGTCGCCGGCTACGGGATCGGCGTCCGCGTGTTCTCTGTCATCTTCCTCCCGGCCATCGCCGTCGCTCGCGGGGTCGAGACGATGACGGGGCAGAACATCGGCGCCGAGAAACCCGATCGGGCGGCCGCCGCCGCCGGGATCGCCGCCAAGACGATGTTCGCCATCCTCGGAGCCCTCGGGATCGTGGTGATCCTCACGGCTCGGCCGATCGCGGCGGTGTTCACCAACGATTCGGCCGTAATCGCGGTGACCGCCGACTTCCTGCGGTGGGTCGCGCCGACGTTCGGGTGCATCGGCGTGATGCGCGCCTACACCGGTAGCTTCCGGGGTGCCGGCAAGACGATGACTGCCGCCGCCATCTCGATCCTGATGCTCGGGTTCATCCGGCTCCCGGTGGCGCTGGGGCTCGCGCGCCCGGACGTCCTCGGGCTGCCGCTGCCCGCGTTCGACTCGACCGGGATCTGGATGGCGTTCGCGGTCTCGAACACCGCCGGGGCGATCATCGCGTACCTCTGGTACCGGCGCGGTACTTGGCGCGACGCCGATCCCCGTGGGGAAGTCCCCGTCGGCGACGACGACGAGGACGACACGTCGGACGCGACAGTCGCGCCGACCGACGACTGAGACAGTCGCGCCGACCGACGACTGAGACAGTCGCGCCGACCGACGACTGAGACAGTCGCGCCGACCGACGACCGTCGCATCGGCTGGCGATCGACGACAGACCACGATCGGAAAACTGCGCTTCCGCTATCTGGACTACCGATCGGAGTACCCCGCTTCGACGTCGTTTTTGATGCTGACAGGCGACGCCGATATCGAGGATTCGGCAGGGTTCGGCGGCTCCGCGCCGTCGCTCTCGTCAGGATCCGCGGGACGAGGCGTCGCACACCCGTGTGCGCCCCGCGGCCGTGGTCAGGTGATACCGCGAGTGCCTCCGGCATCGGCTATGAACCTTCGTGGCGAGTCCGCCCCGTCGAATCCGCCGCGGCGGTTCGACCGCGCCCGGACGCGTGCCACCGAACCGCCGGGTCCCGAACGACGGTATTCGACGGGCCGTTTTTTGCTTCGACGCGGAAAGGTTCGGACATGAGCGCCGGATCGCACGAGGAGGAGGTAGACGGGGGCGAGGAGATCCGCGTGTGGCTCGTGGAGCGGACGTACGGCGACGACGAACTGAACATCGTCATCCTCGTGTACGCCGACGAGACCGGGACGCGGTACTTCCGGAAGGAGCGCGCGCTGACGAGCTTCGACGACGAGCGCGAGACGCCCGTCTCGATGGTCGTCCCCGCCGACGAGCTGGGAACGACCGACGAGGCGGATCGCGAACGCTACGCCGCGGAGGCGAGCAGGATGGCCGCCGATCACGATCCGACCGACAGCGTCTGAGCGCCGTTCGCTCCCCCGACCGCTCGCGACTGTCAAGCCGTTCACCCGACGGACTCTTGCGGGGTCGCCGAGTATCGGGGAGCGATGAGCGACGACGGATCCGACGCGACTGCGGCCGACATCGAGGGTGTGCCCACCGGGGACGGTGCGCCCGACACCGGTGACGATCCGGACGGGGACACGTTCGGCGTCGGTGTCCACGTGACGAGCGAGGAGTTCAGATTCGTCGTCCACGTTCCCTCGGAGATCGACTCCGGGTGGAGCGACCCCGACGAGTTTCAGCGGCTGATCGAGGAGGTGACGTGGGACACACTCGACCAGCGAGCGACGCTGCAGGCGGTCGCGCGGACGACCGCCGAGGGCGAGACCGCGACGCTGGGGACGGTGACGATGCGACCCGACGGCGAGGTCGTCGATCGGTCGTTGGCACCGCCCGAGGAGTGAGGAATCGCCGAGGTACGCCGCGGGATCACCGAGGCGACTCGTCCTCGACGGCTATCGACTCGAGCGACGAGCCGATCGTGTCGATACGGGCGGCGTCGTACCGGGTGAGGTCGTAGCGGTTCGCCCCGACGGTGTCGCCCCAGACGTCGAGCGCGCCGAGCGTGACGAGCCCCTGTAGCGCGGCCCCCAGCGTTCGGGGCGTCGTCTCGGGATCGGGGATGCACGCGTGGATCTGTTTCGACTGGGGATAGGTCATCTCCACCGCGGTCAGCCCCCGTCGCGCCTCGCGCCAGTGGTTACGGAGGTAGCCGAAATTCGTCGGATCGCTGCTGCGGAGGTGTGCGATCAGCCGCTCGGTCAGCGCTCGGTCGGCCTCGTCGTCGGCGGTCGGGAGTCGGCGCGAGAGCGCCGAGAGGGCGGCGTCACCGTTGGTCGCGGCCGCCGTGTGGAACCGGAAGCCGGCGGCCGCTGCCGCGTCCACCAGCCCCTCAACCACGGAGTCGACGCCGGTTCCGTCGGGAACCAGCGCGCCGATGTCGTCGACGACGACCGTGCCGCCGCCGCCGGATCCGCCGTCGGCCTCTGACAGCGCCGTCTCGAGGTACCCGACGGGATCGGAGAGCGGCGCCTCGACCGAGCCGACGACGATCTGCCGGTCGCCGGCGTCCGGCGGTGCGGTTGCCGCGCCGCCCCGGACCGTCTCGTCGACGCCGATGAGATACGAGCGACCGGGTGAGGACGGTCCCGCGGACTCGATGGCGCGGTACCACGCGTCGACCGATCGGCCGGCGAGGAGCGCGACGTGGACCCCCCCGGCGCCGGCGGCCTCGCTCGCGAGCGCCGCCTCGTCGACGTGGATCGCGCCGACCGAACGGTCGACGGCCTCACCGAGCATGATGATAAGAAAAGCACACGCAGCAGACATAAATTTACTGGGTACGTTATCGGAAGTGATGACGAACGTCGACAGGTTCTCCCCCGTATCCGACCGATGAGACGCGGCCCCGACCCGGAACGACCGATCGAGGCGGTGCAGAACGCCGCCGTCGAGCACGCGGTGACGGTCGGCGAGTCGCGCGACGCGCTCGCGCTCGTCGGCGCGCTCGACCCCCTCCGGGAGGGACCAGCCCCTACCGGAACCGATCCTCGGACCCACGCCGACGAACTCGCCGACGGTCACGACCGTGAGACCGTGCTCGATCCGCAGTCTCGCGAATCCGTCGCCGTGCCCTCGATGACTACCGCCGCGGTGCTGGCCGCGTGGTCCGGCCTCCGTCTGCGGTCCGACCGGGACCGCCCGGCTACGGGACCCGCCACGGGGACGCAGGAGCCACCCGGACCCGGCGACGGAATCGGCGACGGCGACGTGGCCCCGTCGCCGGCCGTGGTCGGCGCCGCAGTCGCCTGCGAACGGTTCGATCTGTCCCCGGCGTCCGCCGCGTCGCTCGCGGACTGCGGGATATCGGTGGTCCGACAGGTGCTCGCCGAGCGCGACGCCGCCGACGCCTCGTCGAACGACCCCCGACGCGACCGGTGACCGGGGGGCGGCGACCGCGGAGACACCCGGCTTTATAACCCCGCGGTTTATAAAGGAATCCAGAGGAACGACGACGCATGACGGACCCGGCAGAATCCATCGAGATTCAGAACGTTGTAGCATCGACGGGGATCGGGCAGGAGCTCGACCTCGAAGCGCTGGCCGAGGACCTTCCGGGTGCGGACTTCAACCCGGACAACTTCCCCGGGCTGGTGTACCGGACGCAGGAACCGAAGGCGGCCGCCCTCATCTTCCGCTCCGGAAAGATCGTCTGTACGGGGGCGAAGAGCATCGACGACGTGCACGAGGCGCTCGGGATCATCTTCGAGAAGCTCCGCGGGCTGAAGATCCCGGTGGAGGACGACCCGGACATCACCGTCCAGAACATCGTCTCGTCGGCCGACTTGGGCCACCAGCTCAACCTCAACGCCCTCGCGATCGGTCTCGGCCTCGAGGACGTCGAGTACGAGCCCGAGCAGTTCCCCGGGCTCGTCTACCGGATGGACGAGCCCGACGTGGTGATCCTCCTGTTCGGCTCGGGGAAGATCGTCATCACGGGCGGCAAGCGCACGGACGACGCCGAGGAGGCGGTCGAGGAGATCGTCGACCGGATCGAGGCCCTCGGCCTCCTCGGGTAGCCTCGCCCCGTTCTCGGGGGACGCTCCCCTCCACGGCTCCCCGCGACCACGGTAGCCACCGACTACCGTTTGGTCCACACTCCGATCGGCGTCCGAACGCCGTGTTGTCGGGGAAATAGGTATATACTCGGAGCGCACAGTTCCCGACACAGTGGCTTCCCGACAGGGCGCCGCTGACGCCCGCGCGGCGTCGGCGCACACCGGTCGCGGCGGCTCGTCCACGAACACCCGGGCACGCACCCGCACGCCCGACACACCGGAACGGGCGCGTGACGTCTCGGCCCCGCCCGAACGCGACCCCGGACGATACGCGCAGACGGACCACTTTCGACATCGACTGCGCCAGCAGGGTCGCTACATCACGCTTCCCGTCGCCGGCGACGCCATCGAGAACGGCCAGCTCCGCTGGAACTCCACGGACGGCTGGCGGTTCGCGATCGTTCGCGACGGGGTGCGGTTCGTGATCGTCATCGGCGACACTGACACGCCCTCCCCAGTGCTGGTCACCGGCTGGACGGAGATCGCCGACTGGGAGGCCGCGACGGCGTCCGAGCGCTGGGACGACGCCGACGTCAACACCATCCAGCTGCGCGCGGACCTCTCCGAGCACAAGGAACGACAGATCCCCGGCCGGATCCGCCCGCGCGTCGTCACCCGACCGTTCGCGGTCGGCGGTCACCACGTTCACACCGCCGCGGGCGACGGTCACGTCGAATGCGTCGATTGCGGCGCGCGCTTCCGCTCGAAGCGGGAGCTGTGTGAACTCCCCTGCGGCGCACACTGACCACGGTGGGCGCCACCTCTCGGTCCGCGTCCGAGGGCGACCGCCGAGCGCGGTTCCTTTACGCGCCGGCGACGTATCGAGGCCAATGACTGACGACGCCGGCGATCCGGCCGCGGGCGGTGACGGTGGTGACAGCGGTGGCGTCGGTGCCGGCGGCGCAGACACCGAGACGGACGGCGACGTTGTCGCCGACGAGACCCCCGCCGACCTCACTATCGACCGGTTCTACGACGCCGTCGAGGCGGCACAGCGGCCGGTACTCACGGCCACACAGGTCGCCCGTGAGACCGACCGCACGCAGGCCGAGGCGCGTGATCACCTCGATGCGCTCGCCGAGGAGGGAACCGTCGAGCGCGTCGACGTGGAGTCGGACCCGGTCGTGTACTACCCGACCTCGTGGGGCGACCTCGCCGAGCGCGAACGGGTGGTCATGTTTCCGACGCGGCGCCAGATCGTGGTCGATCAGCCGACGCAGTACACTCGTGCGATGCTCGCCGACTTCGCACACCTCGTCGACTCCACGGGGACGGAGCCGGGAACCCGGGGGTACCTCTACGAGATCCGGCAGGAGGACGTTTGGGCCGCGCCGTTCGAGGAGTTCTCGGGGTTGCTCGCGCGGATGCGATCGGTGCTGCCCCGGCGCTCTCCGCACCTGGAGGAGTGGGCCGAGAACCAGTGGAAGCGGGCACGCCAGTTCCGCCTGCGGACTCACGAGGACGGCTACGTGGTGCTGGAGGCCGACCGGGAGGAGCTGATGGGCAACGTCGCCCGCCAGAAGCTCGACGAGACGGTCCTACAGGCGGACCTCTCGGACACCGAGTCGTGGGTGAACGACGAGGAGATCGGCCACGTGAAGCGGGTGTTGTACGAGGCGGGCTACCCCGTGATCGACGAGCGCGATCTGGAGTCGGGGGAACCCCTCGACGTGACGCTGCAGGCGGAGCTTCGGGCGTACCAGACGGACTGGGTCGACCGGTTCATCGAGCAGCGGGCGGGAGTGTTCGTCGCGCCGCCCGGATCGGGCAAGACCGTCGCCGCGCTTGGCGTTCTGGAGGCGGTCGGCGGCGAGACGCTGATCCTCGTCCCCTCGCGGGAACTCGCGGGGCAGTGGCGCGCCGATCTGCTGGAACACACCGACCTCGACGACGCGCAGATCGGAGAGTACCACGGCGGTGAGAAGGAGATCGCGCCGGTGACGATCGCGACCTACCAGACCGCGGGGATGGACCGACACCGGTCGCTGTTCGACTCCCGCGAGTGGGGGCTCGTGATCATGGACGAGGCACACCACATCCCCGCGCCGATATTCCGTCGGGCCGCGGACCTTCAGAGCAAACACCGCCTCGGGTTGTCGGCGACTCCGATACGGGAGGACGACAACGAGGAGGAGATCTTCACGCTGATCGGCCCGCCGATCGGAACCGACTGGGGCGCGCTGTTCGACGCCGGCTTCGTGCAGGAGCCGGAGGTGGAGATCCGGTACGTCCCGTGGCGCGACGAGGAGGCGCAGAACGAGTGGGCCAGCGCCGACGGCCGTCAGCGGCACATGGCCGCCGCGCGCAACCCCGCGAAGGCCGAGGAGGTGCGTCGCCTCCGGGAGCGCCACGGCGACGCGAGGACGCTCGTCTTCGTCGACTACCTCGAACAGGGGGAGGCGATCGCGGCGGCGCTGGGCGTCCCGTTCGTCTCCGGGGAGACGCGTCACCACGTCCGCCAGCGCCTGTTCGAGGAGTTCCGGCAGGGCGAGCGCGACACGCTCGTCGTCTCGCGGATCGCCGACGAGGGGATCGACCTGCCGAACGCCGGGCTCGCGATCGTCGCGTCGGGGCTCGGCGGGAGCCGGCGCCAGGGCGCCCAACGTGCCGGCCGCACGATGCGCCCCGTCGGCTCCGCGCTGGTGTACGTGCTCGCCACGCGCGGGACCAGCGAGGAGGACTTCGCGCAGCGACAGATGAACCACCTCGCGGAGAAGGGCGTCCGCGTCCACGAGCGCACCGTCGAGTAGGCGGTTCCCGAGTCAGTGCTCCAGCGGTGCGTCCGTGAACCGTGCCCCGCAGTTGCCACACTCGACGACGGGCCGATCTTCGTCGTCCGTCGTGAACCCGAGCGCGTCGTCGCCGCAGTCGGGGCACGGTCGAGGCACGTGTTCAGCGTCGCAGTCGGGACAGCGGAAGGTCAGGTTCGCCCCGGCGGTATCGAGCCGTAGCTCCTCGCCACCGCAGTCCGGACACGGTGCCGGAACGCGCACGTCGTCCGTCCCGCGGGGCGCGCCGATCGCGAACGCCACGAGGTCGCCGTCGCCGCGGTTCTCGCCGGTCTGGAACTCGCCCGGGGCGAACCGAACCGCCTCGCCCGCGCCGACTGTCACATCGCCCTCCAGCGTCTCGAACGTCGCCTCCCCGGCGACGACGACGAACACCTCCTCCTGATCGGCGTGGGCGTGGAGGCCGCCGGGGAACCCGTCGCCGGGAGCGACTCGGTAGCGGTTGATCGCGACGTGCTCGGTCCCGAGGGCGTCGCCGAGTCGGACGAGCCTCGCGGATCGATCGATGCACGCCCGCCTCACGGGTCGTCGCTCCCGCGTTCGTCCTCGAACGACGGTTCCTCCCACTTCTCATCGGAGTCCACGGGGTCGATCGCGTGCTCGATCTGCTCCTCGGAGAAGTCCACCTCGTGGAGCGCCATGTTCAGCCGCTGCCAGCGGGCGCTCTGGTCGTCCTCGCCCTCCGGACCGACCCGGGCGCCGTGTGTCTTGAAGAACTCGCCGCCGCGGCCCAGACGACTGCCCTCGCCGGTGTGCTTGTCGAACGCGACGTCGTACTCCCCGCCGGGTTCGAACTCGCCGACCGGGAAGTCGATACTCGGCTCCTCCCCGCGTTCGTGTGCCTCCGCCCGCGCCTCGGCGGCGTTGCGGAAGAACTCGTCGGCGTTCGGCGACTCGCGCGAGGAGGTCGCCCGGGCGCACGCGAGGGCGGCGTGGACCGCACAGATCCGCCCGCGCCACTCGGCGGGCTCCCAGCGCTCGGTCGCGAGCTCCTCGTAGCGTTCGACCAGCAGGGCGACCTCCTGGCCGGCGCGGAGGTCCTCGACGACGTACAGGTGGAGGCGGTCCCAGAGGTTCCACGCGAACCCCGAACGAGCGAGCTCCCACGCGGCCCACGCGGCGACCTCCTCGTCGGAGCGGCGAACCGCCTTCTGAAGCAGACTCGACACCGCGTAGCGGTTGAACCCGCCGTCGGTCTCGTCGGCCTCCTTCGGCTCGCCGAAGTCGTTCGCGCCGTCGGCGTCGGGGTCGCGCTCGGAGAGTTCGCCGCCGGCGCCGAACGTCGCCTGTCTGCTCTCGTCGTCGGCCATGTCCGCGCGGTGTTCGCCGCGGGCGATAAACCCCGCGACGGGGCCGTGGCTCGGCGTGACGATGCGGGGTCGAATGAGAACCCTTAAGTCCGAATCGGCGGGTATCTGTTGATGTATCCGGGTTTAGCTCAGCCTGGTAGAGCAGCCGACTGTAGATCGGCTTGCCCCCCGTTCAAATCGGGGAACCCGGACTTCCTGTCGCCGCCGCAGCGAGGAGCGAAGCGACCGATCCGGCGGCGACGAAGCCGACCACCATCCTACATAAATGCTTCTACGAGTTGTCGAGCCGACATGGCTCGTCATCGGTTGAAGGGATGGCCGGTCGAACGCGGGAACGTGAGCGGACACCTCACGCGTCGCCGCGTCCTCGCGGGCGGCGCAACGGCCCTCCTTGCATCGATCGCCGGCTGTAGCGGCGCGACGCCGTTCGTCGGCAAGCGAAGCGAGCGCGACGAGACGATCGCCGTCGACGGCGCGGAGCGGCTCGTCGCCCGAACCGATCTGGGTGACGTGACCCTCCGCGCCGAGGAGCGCGACGACGTCGACGTGCGGATCACGAAACAGGCCAGCAGCGTCACGGCCGACCTCTCGGATCTCGCCTTCCGGGTCGAGCGGTCGGGAGGTGACCTCGTCCTCCGCTCGGAGTTCACCGGGGACACGGAGTTCCTCGGCGGTCGCCCGTCGATGTCGATCGACGTGACGCTGCCCCGATCCCTCCCGGTGTCGTCGGTCCGGAGTTCGGTCGGGGACGTCTCCGTCGAGGGCGTCGACGGCGACGTGGACGCCGAGACGGACACCGGCGACGTCCGCCTCCGCGGTGTTGCCGGGTCGGTCAGGGCGGCGGCGTCGACCGGCGACGTGACGGTGACCGGCCCGGACGCGATCCGAGGCGCCCTGACCCAGACCGGCGACGTGACCGCCGACGTTCCCGACGTCGACGGCGACGTCCGGATCGAGTCGCGAACCGGCGACGTCGCGGTCGCGGTCGGCGATGACGTCGACGCCGACCTTCGGGTCGCCACCAGCACCGGAGACGTGTCGGTCTCCGGAGTCTCGCTGTCGGACGCGACCCGAACCGACGACTCGGTGACCGGAACGCTCGGCGACGGCGGTCCCGCCCTCGCGGTCGAGACCCGCACCGGCGACGCGACGGTCTCCCCGCTGAACTGAACACGGTCCTCCGTTTCGGCCCTCCTCCTCGTCTTCCTCGTTTTCGGGAGGCTTCCAGACGGTTGCCGCCGAGACTGATCGCACTCGTCCCACGGTCGAGCGTTTCAGATCCACGATCGGCGGTCCCTCCGGGTCGCGAGCCGCCACCGTCGAGGTCCCCATGGGGGACCGTGCGGGTCGACGGGGGTGTCGTCCTGAAGGATACGCCGAAAAGAGCGCCGCGGTGTCTCAGGCGTCAGACGCCGCGGTGTCTCAGGTGTCAGATCGGGTGGTCCCGTCCGAACCGGGGCCTCCGACCGCCTCGGTGTCGCCGTCGTCCTCGCCGTCGATGAGCGTCGAGGTGACCGCCGCGGCGACGCGGCCGAGGAGGTTCGCGGCGTACAGCGTGAGCAGACCGACGAGCCCGCCGACCACGGCGGCGCCGAGCGCCCGCGGGAGCGTGTTCACGCGGTACACCCCGAGCTGGTAGTCGACCAACAGGAACTCGCCGTACGCGAGCGGCGCGATCAGCAGTCCCGACGCCACCGACAGGCCCGTCGTCAACACGACGAGCGCGATCACTGCCAACACCATCCGCCAGCAGAGGTACAGCAGGCCGGTCCACGTCGAGCGAGCGAACGCTAGCTGCTTGCAGAACTCCACGACCCCGAGGTCCCGGGACGGGAACCACGGCGACACCTCGACGCCGAGGAGGCCGGCCGTCAGCTTCGCGTCCGCCCAGACGACCGCGACCGCGAGCAGCAGCGTTCCCAGCAGCGCCACCGGGGCGAGGATCGTGACACTCAGCCCCAGCGATAGCGATCCGGCCACCGAGAACGCGATCAGGTAGCCGAACCCGAGCGGGACCGCCAGCGCGAGGTACAGGAGGCTTCGATACGTGCGGGGATCGAGGGGTGCGCCGGCGAACGAGGCCAGCGCGTCCCGGTAGTTCGTCGTCGTCATGCGACACTGAAGTCTCTGGTCCGATCCTCGGTAAAACGGGAACGCCGGCTGTTCGTCCGACGGACCGTCGAAGGATACAAGTACGGGTTCCCGGTCAGGTGCCGTCCAGCGAGTAGATCAGCGCGAGCAGTCCGGCGACGTTCACACACAACACTGCGAGCAGCGTCGTCGCGTCGTCGAGCCCGCCCAGCGGCGCGACGCCGTAGGTGATCGGGAACGGCGCGACCGCCACGAGGGCGATGCCGACCGCGAGATAGCGCATCATGTCGCTGTCGTGGCGACGATACCCTCGATAGGCCGTTACGGCGACGAGCGTGCCGGTGAGGGCCGTCGCCGCGGCCGTCAGGAACAACAGCGTGCCCGCGTCAACGGCGGTCATAGATCACCCCCAACACGACGAGGAGCCCGACGAGTTGGCTGGTCGTCACGGCGAGCGATCGAACCGCCGGGTCGGTTCCGGGGACGTTCGACAGCAGCAGGCGCAGGAGGATCGGAACCGTCGTCACGAGCACGAGCCCGACGCCGAGCAGGAGCCGGCGTCGACCGCCGCTGTCCCGGTAGCCGTCGTAGAGGCGACGGGCGAGGTACAGCGAGAGCACCACGGCCACGAACAGCGCGGCGAACACCAGCAGGACGACAGTCGGCGATCCGCCGGTCGTCGTCTGGAGCGCCGGGAGCGTGGCCGGGACGGCGGTTGCAGTCGTCATTTGAACCCCTCGTACAGCCGCGTGAACCGGTCCGCGGCGTCGGACTCGGGCCGGTCGACGGTCACCTCGAAGCCGTCGTCGGACAGTTCGAGGTGGACGGCCCTGACGCGGGCCCGATACGTCTTGTAGTGGTGGCCGCCCGGATCGAGTTGCTGTTCGTCCTCGAGCAGGCCGGCGTCGTGGAGGCGTTGGACCCGGCGGTAGACGGTCGAGGAGTCGGCGTCGCAGGCCTCAGAGAGCGACTCGACGGACTTCGTGTCGCCGTACGTCTCCCGGAGGATCGTTCGGGCGTAGTCGTCGCCGAGGAGGTCGACGATCCCGCCCCCGTCGTCCCCGCCCATGGTCACTGTCGTGTCGAGCAGCCGGCAAAAGCGTCCCGAATCCGCCGTCGGTGTCGACACATCGTCCCGGCGTACCCGGACGACACGCAAAACGACCGGCACACGGTTGCAGCGCCGCCAGACCGTCCCGAACGTTTATGGTCTCATATCTGACTCGTTCGCATGTATGTCCTCGCGAGCGAACGTCGGCGTCGGACGTGGCGTCGCTTCGTTCCTCCTCTCGCCGTTTCGGCGCCAGACGTATCGCAACTTGGCGTACCTCGCGCTGGCGGTCCCGCTGGGTTTCGCGTACTTCCTGCTCGTCGCGGTCGGCGTCCCGCTGGGGATCGGACTCGCGTTCGTGGTCGTCGGGATCCCGTTGCTCGCACTGCTTGTCGCGTTCGCCCTCGGCTTGGCGGGGGTGGAGCGGTGGCTCGCGACAGCGCTTCTCGGCGTGGAGATAGACCGTTCTGGCCCCGAACTCCCCGGGGACTCACGCCGCGAACGACTCGTCTCGCTCGCGACCGACCGGAGCACGTGGACGGCGCTTGCGTACCTCCCGAGCAAACTGGTCCTCGGGATCGCGTCGTTCACCCTGATCACGAGCACGCTGACGACCGGCGTCAGTCTCCTGCTCGTCCCGCTGTATTACGATCAACCGGGACTGTACGTCGGCGTGGTGACCGATCGCCCGGTGGAGTTCCACCCCGCGCTGTACCTCGGCTGGAACCGCCTGCTCGTCGGCTACGAGACGGTGTTCCGGGTCGACGCCTGGCGCGTCACGACCCTCGGTGAGGCGGCGGCGGTCGCCCTCGTCGGCGTGTTCGTCCTCCTGTTGGGTCTCCAACTGCTGAACTGGCTCGCGCGCCTGTCGGGATGGTACACGCGACTGATGCTCGACGGGACGTACGACGTCGCGGGCGCGGTCCGACGGGCGGTCGGCGGTCGCGTGTGACCCCGACGACGACTACTCGCGCCCGCCCCACACCCGCTTGTCCGTGACGAGTGCGACGGTCATCGGCTCTGAGACGATGATCTGACACGACAGCCGTGGGTAGCCGAACCGTTCCGCGAGCGAGTCGTGCCAGTGGGACGCGTTCGGGCCGTCGATGACCCGGACCCCGCACGTGGCACAGAGACCGCGCCCGCCGCAGTTGAGACGCTCCGTCGCCGTCGCGTACGGGGAGAGATCCAGATCCGCGCCGGCGTCACGGTCGGCGGCGAGCAGCGCGTCCCGGAGCCTCGCGCCTCGCTCGACGTGCAGCGTCACCTCGCCGTCGTCGTGCCGGACACGGACCGGAACGGGGCCGGGGGAATCGTCGCTCGTGTCGTCGTCCGAACTCACGGGGGTCCTTCGGCCGTCATGGACAAAAACTGCCGCCGCCGCGTTGGTCTCGCCGTGTCCCCGACCGCTGACCCGAGGATCCGTTCGGACAGCTATTTATGCGAGACGAGATATTCCAGAAGTATGATTGAGAGCATATCAAAGGAAGACCATGAACGGTCCACGACCGACGATGACGCGGTCGTCGAGCTGCTCGCCGACGCGGGCGAGCGGGAACTCGTCGTCGGCGGCGACCGACCGATCCGGTTCTCCGCGGGGCACCGGTTGCTCCGTCACGACGGCAAGTGTAGCCGACCGCACGGCCACAACTACGAGGCGACCGTCAGGGTCGCCGGGAGCCTCGGCGCCGAGGGGTGGGTCGTCGACAAGGGGAAGGTGACCGACGCGGTCGGCGAGTTCGACCACCGGTTCCTCCTGGAGTCGGGAGACCCGCTCGTCGAGGCGTTCGAGGCCGCCGGCGACGGCGACGCGCTGGTCGTCCTCGACGCGCCGCCGACGGCCGAGGTGCTGTCGGTCGTGCTGGAGGACCGGCTCCGCGAGCGACTCCCCGACCGTGTCTCGGAGGTGGCCGTCGAGGTGCGCGAGACCGCCGAACTGTGCGCGGGCGGGGTCTGATCCGTGCCGGTCACCAGCGAGGTCGACCGACCCGAGTCCGAAGCCGGGGGGTCATCGCTCCCGATCAACGAGCTGTTCGCGTCCCTTCAGGGGGAGGGACGACTCGTCGGCGTCCCGAGCACGTTCGTGCGAACGAGCGGCTGCAACCTCCGGTGCTGGTTCTGCGACTCGTATCACACCTCGTGGGAGCCGACACACGCGTGGATGGCGGTCGACGAGATCGTCGAGGAGGTGCGGACCCGCGATCCGAATCACGTCGTGCTCACCGGCGGCGAGCCGACGATCCACGGGGAGAGCTTCGAACTCCTCCGTCGACTCGGCGACGACCACCACCTCACCGTCGAGACGAACGGCACCGTCGTCCCGCCCGAGGGAACGCCGATCGATCTCGTCAGCGTCAGCCCGAAGCTGGCCTCGTCGACGCCGACGCCGGAGCGCATCCCCGAGGCGGCCGTCGACGCCCGCGGCGACGACGCCGAACCAGCAAGCGATTGGGCCGACCGCCACGAAGCGAACCGGATCGATATCGACGCGCTCGCCACCCTCGTGGAGCGGTACGAGAGCCAACTGAAGTTCGTCGCCACCGGGCGCGACGACATGGCGGAGATCACGGAACTCGTCGACCGTGTTCGCGATGCCGCGAGCGTGGATCTGCCGAACGACGAGGTGCTGCTCATGCCCGAGGGGCGGACCCGCGAACAGTTGGCCGGCACACGCGAGACGGTCGCGGAGTTGGCTGTCGAGTACGGCTTTCGATACACGCCGCGCATCCACGTCGACATCTGGAACGACGCCCCCGAGACGTGAACCCCGTATCGGACACCGACTTCACAGACCCGACCGATTCCATAGACCCTACCGACACCATGCCCAGCGACCCCACCGACCCTACCGACACCGCGGTACCGACCGCCGACCAGTCCGACCCTCCCGGCGCCGTCGTCCTCGTCTCGGGCGGGATGGACTCCGCGACGACCGCCTACGAGGCCCGCGAGCGCGGCTACGATCTCCACTTCCTCCACACCTCCTACGGCCAGAACACCGAGACGAAGGAACGCGAGTGCGCCGAGGCGCTGCGCGAGGAGTTGGACGTGCCGGCCGACCGATTCCTCCACATCGAGACGGATCACCTCGCGCGCATCGGCGCCTCCTCGCTCACAGACTCCTCGATGGCGGTCGACGACGCCGACCTCGACGCCGAGGACGACGGCATCCCCTCCTCGTACGTCCCCTTCCGCAACGCGAACCTCCTCTCGATGGCCGTCTCCTACGCCGAGGCGAACGACTGCGAGGCCGTCTTCGTCGGCGCCCACTCGGAGGACTACTCCGGCTATCCCGACTGCCGGCCGGAGTTCTTCGAGGCGTTCGAGCGGATGGTCGACGTCGGCACGAAGCCGGAGACCGCCATCGAGATCGTCGTCCCGTTCGTCGAGGACTCGAAGACCGACATCGCCGCCCGTGGCGCGGAACTGGGCGTTCCGTACGACCTGACGTGGAGCTGCTACCGCGAGGAGGCGCCCGCCTGCGGAACCTGCGACGCCTGTGCCTTCCGCCTGCAGGCGTTCCAGCGCCTCGGGATCGAGGACCCGATAGAGTACGAGACGCGCCCGGATTACACCGGCGAAGTGGACCCTACCGCAGAGTCGTAGCGCCCTCGCGAAGAACGAGCGAACCGGCGAACCTTCTTGCGGGATGACGGGACCACCGCCCCCGTGACCTGACTCCCCGCCCGCGGGCGTACAGCGGTCGTGCGACGCGACGCCCGCGGACTGATCCGTCGGATATCCGGCCGCTGACGGACGATACTCCCGCGTCGCCAGTTCGCCACATCGACCGTCGACCCGACCGAGCGTGACGGACCGGTACCGGCCACCCTGAACGGAACCGCAAGCGCTACCCACGCACCCGCGTAGCACCGGAACGTGTCGACGTTCGCCGCCATCGACGCGCTGGAGGAGCGCGTCCCCCCGCTCGTGGGCCTCGCCGTCGCCGTCGTCGCCGTCTCGACGAGCGCCATCCTCGTCGAGTGGAGCGGCGCTCCGAGCCTCGTGAAGGCGCTGTACCGCGTCGTCTTCACGATCGCGCTGTTGCTACCGATCACGCTCGCCCGTCCGCGCGACCGGGCCGCCTTCGGAAAGATCGGGACCCGAGACCTCCTGCTGGCGGTGCTGTCGGGGGTCGCGCTCGCGGTCCACTTCGCGTCGTGGTTCGAGAGCCTCCGGTGGACGAGCGTCGCCGCGAGCGTGACGCTCGTGCAGGCGCAACCGCTGTTCGTCGTCGCCGGCGCGTGGGCGCTCCTCGACGAGCGGGTCGGCCCGAAGACCGTCGCAGGGATCGCCGTCGCGCTCGTCGGGATGGCCGTGATGAGCGTCGGCGACGCGCTGCTCGGGGCCGCGCCGGCGGTCGCCGGTCCCGACCCGGTGTACGGGAACGCGCTCGCGGTACTGGGCGCGGCCATGGCCGCCGCGTACGTGCTCCTCGGGCGCTCGCTCCGGCAGCGACTGCCGTTGCTCCCGTACGTCGTCGTCGTGTACGCGACGTGTGCGCTCACGTTGCTGGCGGCGACGCTCGCTCGCGGTCACCCGCTGCTCGGCTACGGCACCGAGGAGTGGGTCCTGTTCCTCGCGATGGCCGCCGGACCGGGCGTGTTCGGTCACACCGTGATCAACTGGGCGCTCGCGCACGTCGAGTCCAGCGTCGTCTCCGTCTCGCTGTTGGGGGAGCCGGTCGGCAGCACGATCCTCGCGATGGTGCTGCTCGCCGAGTTCCCCTCGCTCGTGACGCTCGTCGGCGGGGGCGTCGTGCTCGCCGGCGTGATCACGACGGCACGGGCTCGGGAGTCCTGACGGCGGCCGAGTCCCGGTCGCGGCCGGTTCGGGGCTACCGCTGCTCCAACAGCTCGCGCGTCGTCCGGTGTCTGTACCGGAACATCGGCTCGAAGCCCACCCAGCCGAGCGGCGAGACCGTCCTGCCGAGGGCGCCGCCGGGCAGCTCGTATCGGACCTCGTCGTCGACGACCGTCGAGTCGCCGCGCTCGTAGAACCGGTGGGTGTGGCGCCACATGGGGAACGGACCTCCCTCCATCGAGTCGACGAACGACGCCCTGCCGTCGTCGAGGTCCTCCTCACGGTCCTCGATCCGGGAGGTCCACGTCTGCCGCGGGCCGACGCCGAACGGGCGGGCGCTCATCTCGATATCGGTGCCAGCCAGGAGGGCGTCGGGATCGGGCTCGCCGTCGGGACCGACGACGCGCTCGACGCGAAGGTTCATGAAGCCGGGAGTCAGCGCCTCGAGTCCGGAGATATCCGAGTGGAACTCCCACACCTCGTCCAACGGGGCCGCTACACGGACACGTCGTCGGTACGTCGACATGGTGGACCCACGGGCCGAAGCGGGAAACACGCATCGGCGCCGCCGCGGTATCGGTGCCTTTTACGACGACTGCACCCGAGGCATCCCGTATGAGCGACGACATCGACCAGAAGGAGGGATACCGAGCCGAGTCCGACAGCCTCGGCGAGATGCAGGTTCCCGCGGACGCCTACTGGGGCGCACAGACACAGCGAGCCGTCGAGAACTTCCCCATCAGTGGCGTGACGTTCGGACGGCGCTTCGTCCGCGCGCTGGGCGTCGTGAAGAAGGCGGCCGCGCAGGCCAACCGCGACCTCGGACACCTCGATGAGGACACCGCCGCGGCGATCGTCGAGGCGGCCGACGAGGTCATCGCCGGCGAGCACGACGACCAGTTCCCGGTCGACGTGTTCCAGACGGGGTCGGGCACGTCGTCGAACATGAACGCCAACGAGGTCATCGCCAACCGCGCCGCCGAGATAACCGGCGCCGAGGTCGGCGACCGCGTCATCCACCCTAACGACCACGTCAACTTCGGCCAGTCGAGCAACGACGTGATCCCGACGGCGATGCACGTCGCCGCGTTGGAGGCCGTCGAGAAGGACCTGCTGCCCGCGCTGGAGGGACTGCACGCCGCCCTGGAGGAGAAGGAGGCCGAGTTCGACGGCGTCGTGAAGACCGGCCGCACGCACCTGCAGGACGCGACGCCCGTCCGTCTCGGTCAGGAGTTCGGCGGCTACCGCGCCCAAGTCCGGAAGGGGATCAAGCGCGTCGGCGACACTCGCTATCACCTCCGTGAACTCGCGCTGGGCGGGACGGCGGTCGGTACCGGCCTCAACACCGACCCCGAGTTCCCGGAGCTCGCCGCGGAGTACATCTCCGAGGCGACGAACACGCAGTTCCGGGAGGCCGACAACCACTTCGAGGCGCAGGCCGCCCACGACGCGATGTCGGAGGCACACGGCGCCCTCCGGACGGTTGCCGGGAGCCTCAACAAGATCGCCAACGACCTCCGGTTGCTCGCCTCCGGCCCGCGAAACGGCCTCGGGGAGATCGAACAGCCCGAGAACCAGCCCGGCTCGTCGATCATGCCCGGGAAGATCAACCCCGTCGTCGCCGAGGCGGTGAACCAGGTCCACAAGCAGGTGGTCGGCAACGACGCCGCGGTCTCGGCGGGCGCCGCCGAGGGGCAGATCGACCTCAACCTCTACAAGCCGGTGCTGGCGCACAACTTCCTCCAGTCCGCCGAGCTGCTGGCGAACGCCAGCGAGGTGTTCGGCGAACGCTTCGTCGCGAAGTTGGAGGCCAACGAGGAGTACGCCGCCGAGCGCGTCGAGCAGTCGATGGCGTTGGCGACGGCGCTCAACCCCGCGATCGGCTACGACAAGGCCAGCGAGGTCGCCAAGACCGCGCTGAAGGAGGACAAGACCGTTCGCGAGGTCGTGCTGGAGAAGGGCTACCTCACCGAGGAGGAGGCCGACGAGGTGCTCGATCCGGAGGCGATGACCCACCGCGGCATCCTCGGCGAGGAGTAGGCGGCCCGCCCGCTCGGGCGTCGTTCCATCGCTCAGTCGGACTCGGCCGCGCCCTCCTCCATCCGCTCGTACCGTTCCGCGAACGTCGACTCGCAGGTCGGGCAACAGAAGTGGTACAGCGTCCCACCGACGCGGCTCGAGACGCCCTCGCTGGTGACGCTGTTGCCGCACTCGGCGCACTCCAGCGCGAACTCCGTGGCGCTGACGCTGGGGCTCCAGTCGACGTCCGAGACGAGTTCGACCGCGTAGTCGTCTATCGCGTCGGCGCCGACGACCGCGGCGACCCACTCGTCGACCGCCTCGTTCGCGACCCGCGCGTACGCGACCACGTCGCTCTCGGCGGTCGTGAACACGTGTTCGACCGCCTCGCTCGCACGCAGAGACTCTCGAACGTCGCCGGCGCCGCCCGGCGGGAGTTCGAAGCGGAGCAACACCGGCGTCCCCGCCCGCAGCAGCGACCGGTCCACGTCGATCGTGAACTGTCTGATGACGCCGGACTCCCGAAGTCGCGAGACCCGGTCCGACACCGCCGGTCCCGAGAGGTCGACCGCCTCGCCGATGTCGCTGTAGGACCGGCGTCCGTCGGCGGCGAGCATGCGAAGGATCTCCATGTCGGTCTCGTCGAGGTCGCGCATCGGTCGCCCCGACGTGCGGAGCGGTGAAAAACGACGCCCCAGACCGGATCGACTGTCGTGACTCGGCGCGTCCGCGACGGGACGGTCGCCACGGGACGACCCCGACAGGTCGGCGCCGATCGCGGCGCCGACTGTCGATCCTCCAGACGGCCGCTTGCGGCCGGCTACCGCCGGAACAGACCGGTACGTTCAATTCCTCCCGCTCGAAGGTATCAGGTATGCCTCAGCTCACGGCGCGAGCGACCGGTCGGGATCTCCTGCGGTGTCGACGATGCGGGACGGAGTTCCCGGAGGGACGTGCGACCGAGGACGGCTGGCACTACGCGTGTCCCGAGGAGGGCTGTGACGCGAGCGGGCTCGGTGACGGCCTCAAGCGCGTGGAGTAACTCACACCCTTTTTCTCCCCGGCCGCCGCAGGTTCGCGCAATGACCGATCGCTCGTTCGACCCCGAGGAACTCGGCCTCGTCGCGGGGCTGGAGATCCACCAGCAGCTCGACACGGCGACGAAGCTCTTCTGTGACTCGCCGACGACGCTCCGCGAGCCCGAGGAGGCCGAGCGCACGATCACGCGCTACCTTCACCCCACCAAGTCGGAGCTGGGAGAGATAGACGACGCGGCCCTAGAGGAGTCGCAGGTCGACCGGACGTTCGAGTACCTCGGGTACGACAGCACCTGTCTCGTCGAGGAGGACGACGAGCCGCCCCACGAACTGGACGAGGAGTCGCTGGAGGTCGCGATGCAGATCGCGGACCTCCTCGACATGGAGGTGGTCGATCAGGCCCACGTGATGCGCAAGATCGTCATCGACGGGTCGAACACCTCGGGCTTCCAGCGCTCCACCCTGCTCGCGCAGGAGGGCGAGATCGAGACCGACGACGGTCCCGTCGGGGTCGAGGACCTCATGCTCGAGGAGGAGTCGGCGAAGCGCGTCGAGGAGACCGACGAGGGAGTGCGCTACTCGTTGGACCGACTCGGCATCCCGCTGGTCGAGATCGGCACGAAGCCGGACATCTCGACGCCGGAACAGGCCCGCGAGGCCGCCCAGCGGATCGGGATGCTCCTGCGCTCGACCGGGACGGTGAAGCGCGGCCTCGGGACCATCCGGCAGGACGTGAACGTCTCGATCGAGGAGGGCGCCCGCGTCGAGATCAAGGGCGTGCAGGCGCTCGACCAGATCGACGAGATCGTCGAGACGGAGGTCAGGAGACAGAAGGAACTGGTCGACATCGCCACGGAGCTCGACGAGCGAGACGCCGCCGTCGGCGACCCGGTCGACGTGACGGACACCTTCGCCGACACCGACTCGGACGTCATCGCCGGCGCGCTGGACTCGGGCGGCGTCGTCCACGCGGTCCGGCTTGCGGGCTTCGAAGGTCTCGTGGGGAAGGAGATCGCTCCCGATCGCCGCCTCGGAACCGAACTGTCCGACCACGCGAAGCGCCACGGCGCCGGCGGCATCTTCCACACCGACGAACTCCCGGCCTACGGCGTCACCGAGGCGGAGGTCGAGGCGCTCCGGGACGCCGTCGACGCCGGCGAGGACGACGCGGTCGCGCTCGTCGCCGACGACCCCGAGACGGCGGAGCTGGCGATCGACGCGGCCGCCGAGCGCGCGGAGACGGCCATCGAGGGCGTCCCCGAGGAGACGCGCGGCGCCAACGACGACGGCACCACGCGCTACCTCCGGCCGCTCCCGGGCGCCGCGCGACTGTACCCCGAGACGGACGTGCCGCCGGTCGAGCCGGACCCGAGCGAGGTCGAGACCCCCGAGTTGCTGACCGAGAAGGTCGAGCGCTATCAGGAGGAGCACGGCCTGGGAGCCGGCCTGGCCGAGCAGGTCGCCTACGGCCACCGCATGCCGCTGTTCGAGGAGGTCGTGGCCGACGGCGTCGACCCCACGTTCGCGGCGTCGACGCTGGAGTCGACCCTCACCGAGCTCCGGCGCCACGACGTCGCCATCGACCGGATCACGGACGACCACCTCCGCGGGGTGTTCGCGCTCGTCGAGGACGGCGACCTCGCGAAGGAGGGCGTCGGCGACGTGCTCACGGTGATCGCCGAGCAGCCCGGCCTCACTGCCGAGGAAGCCGTGGAGGAGGCAGGCCTCTCGGGCGTCGACGAGGACGAGGTGCGCGAGGCGGTCGCCGAGGTCGTCGAGCGAAACGCCGAGCAGGTCGAGACCGAGGGCATGGGCGCCTTCTCGGGCCTGATGGGCGAGGCGATGGGGGCGCTGCGCGGCAAGGCCGACGGCGAGGTCGTCAGCGACGTGTTGCGCGAGGAGATCCAGAAGCGCGCCTAGGGGATCCGGAAGCGCGAATGAGGGAGCGGGAGTTCGGCGACCGGCGTCGACCCGCAGTATTATTCTCGCCCGGACCGGACGAGGACGTAGTGCCGCACCAGGAGGAGCTGTCGAACCCCTACGGGATGGACACCGACTGCCAGCACTGTCCCGCGCTCGTCGACTGTCGCGAGCGCGTCGTCCACGGCTACGGCGACGCCGAGGCGGAGATCCTGTTCCTCGGGGAGGCTCCGACCGCGGGCGCCGAGCGGACCGGCGTCCCGTTCACCGGCGACGAGGCGGGCCGGCGGATCCAGCGCGTGCTCGGCGAACTCGGGCTGTCGCGGTCGCCGCCCGACGCCGACGAGCCGGACCTGCAGAACGTCTACACCACCTACCTCACTCGGTGTCGACATCCCGAGCGTCCGCCGACCGACGACGAGGAGCGCAACTGCGAGCCGTTCCTCAACGCCGAGGCGCGGATGATCAACCCCGAACTCATCGTCCCCGTCGGCCAGCGCGCGCTGGAGGCGCTGGCCATCGAGTACACCACCCGCGCGCCCGACTCCTTCGACGCCGACGCCGAACACGCGACGACCGTGCGCGGCCGAGGGTTCGAACTCCTCCCGATGAAGGGTCTCGACGTCCTCACCGACGCCGACGCGGACCGGTTCGTCGAGCACGTCCGGGAGAACGTCTTCTCGCGCGACTACCGCCAGACGAAGGGTCGGCGGAGTCGCTGACGGCCGCCGGTCGCTCCCTCACTGACTCACCAGTACGGCGTCTCCCACCGAGCGCGGGCGGTCCCGCGTCCCCACGCGACGGCCGCGAGGGTGGCGACGACGAGCAGTCCGGCGGTCGCGAGCAGGCCGACCGTCGGAACGTCGCGCACCGCGCCCCCAGTCGCGAGCAGGAACGCGACGGCGGCGGCGGCCGTGAGAACCGACAGCAGCGACCCCATACGGACCAACGACGCGGTGAACTCCATGTCCCGCCTGCGTCGGGGCGTGTGATAACCCCTTTGCCCGTGCCGCGCCATGCCCGGGTATGACCGTCGTCGCCGTCCTCGCGGATCCGCCACGCCCCGGACTCGCCCTGCCCGACCTCGCCGAGACGACGCCGCTGTCGGGCGCGGACGCGGCCGAGTTGTACGCCGCGGTCCTGAAGGACACGTTCCGCGCCGTCGAGCGCTCCGGCGGCGACCTGCTCGTCAACTTCCGTCCCGACGACCTGCTTCCGGACGAACACGTCACCGACACCGCCAGCGAGGCGCAGTTGCGCGCCCTCGCGGGCGAGGCGCTCGACGACGTGACCGACGCGCGATTCGAGCGGCAGGTCGGCTCGACCCTCTCGGCGCGGGCGGGCAACACGGCCACGCACCTGCTGCGCGAGGAGGGCGTCGACTCCGTCGCCCTCACCCGGGGGACCGCGCCGCTGCTCACCCGCACCGTGATCGACTCGGCGGCGATGAAGCTCCGCGGCAACCAGACCGTCCTCGGGCCGTCGACCCGCGGCCGGACGTACTACGCGGGCTTCACCGCCCCAGTCGACTACGAGGCCGCCCTCGAGGGGCCGGAGCTGGAGACGCTCGTCGACCGCGCGAACGACGCCGGCCACCGCGTCGAGTTCCTCCCGATGCAGGTCGGCGTCGAGACGGCCGCGGACCTGCGCGACCTGCTGCCGGTGCTGTGGGGACGGATCGAGACGGAGCGCGTCGTCCCCGAACACACCGCGACGTTCGTCCACGAGCACGGCTTGCGCGTGCGCGACGGCGCGGTCGTCCTCGACGGCTGAGACGGGAGCGGTTCCGACACCGTCCCCGGATCGGTCGGACGGCCGGGGACCGTTAGCTCTTAGACGCCGACCGCGAAAGGTGACTCCGTGGTGGGGTGGCAGAGTGGCCTATTGCGTCTGCCTTGAAAGCAGATGGCGCAAGCCTCCTGGGTTCGAATCCCAGCCCCACCGAACTTCTCGACGGAAGCAGCGACGCGTGAGCGACTCGACCTCCCTCAGACGAACTGTCCGGCCACGTACCGCCACACGCCCAGCGACACCGAGCCGACGACGAACATCACGATCGCGAAGGTGATCGCGACGCCGCCCTCGACGACCGGCGTCGCGCGAATGACCAGCCCGACGGCCGCGGCGGGGATCCACGACCGGATCGCCAGCGGCACCGACGCCTTCGCCGACTCGGCGGCGCCCGCGGAGTACGCGCCGATCAGCGGCGCCGCGACGACCCAGCCGACGAGGAACGGCGCCGCCACGGTCAGGAGCGCGAGCGCGTCGCTCGCGCCCGTCGGGGGGAACGAAACGGTCCCGTGCTGGATCGTGCCGACGTAGATGAACGCGACGATGACGAGCAGGTCGCCGACCGCGAGCGGGAGCGCGGCCCTGTCGACCCGGTTCGCGAGGAACGAGTCCGTACCCGAGGATGCCATACGCGCCCGTTCGTGCCGTTCGGCTTAACGCCCGCGTTCCTCGGCCGTCGTCTTCGCGGGGGCGTCGTCGTTCGCGGCGTCGGCGTCGTTCCTCTCCGCATCGTCGTCGCTCGCGCGACGGGGAGCCGGTTCGGTCGGCTTCACTCCGACGACGGTGTAGCCGAAGCCCGGGTCGACGACGTGCCCGCGCAGGCCCGCGCTCTCGAGCATGTCGGCGAGCGTCTCGGCGTCGAGGAACCGCGAGTCCATGCCCGCGACCGACTCCAGCGTCGCCAACGCACGCCCGCGCCGGGTGGTCGGGTCGAACTCGCGGATCACGAGCACACCGCCGGGGGCCAGCGCGCGGGCGACCTCACCGATCGCGGCCTCCGGGTCGGGGAAGTGGTGAAGCGCGTCCGTGACGACGACGGCGTCGACGCCCCCGTCAGGAACCGGCAGCGACGCGGCGTCGGCACGAACGCCCGGGAGCCCCTCCTCGCCGGCGCGTCGAAGCATCCCCGCCGAGTAGTCGAACACGACCGGATCGAGACCGATCTCGCGGAGGCGCCGGCTGGCGCGTCCCGTCCCCCCGCCCAGATCGACGACGCGCTCGACCGGACGGTGCGCGAACGCCAGCCCGGCGCGCAGGTCCTCGGCGCCCGCGGGCGGCATGAACACGTCGTACAAGGGGGCGATGCGGTCGAAGAACCCCACGTCGCCGTGACCGAACATGTCGATCCTGACGCGCCCTCACGACAAAGCGGTGGCGCCGAACTGAAGCCCCGCCGGCGCCAACGACGCTCGTGGAGTTTCGACTGCTCGGCTGGCCCGCCGACGGCGTCGTCCTCCGGCTCGATCACCGCGAGTACGCCTACGCCGGGAAGTTCGTCATGTCGAGCACGGGGAAGGCCGTCGCCCTCGACCGCGACGGCATCGACGACGGACGCGACGGCGACGAGCGCGGCGGTCGCCCCGGCGACGAGAGCGACGACCGCCACGGGGAGGACGGAGCCGGCGAGTTCCGACTCCCCGAGGACCCGAAGCGCGAGTTCGTCGCGCCCGCGGGGGCCGTGGCGTTCAACGAGGACCGAACCGACCCCGGCGCGCTGTGGCTCCGGTACGTGACCGTCCGCGGCGACCGGCGCGGCGAGGGGATCGGCCCGCGGCTGTGCGCGTTCGTCGTCGGCCGCGCCGCCGAGCGCGGCTACGAGCGCGTCCGGATCGCCGTCAACAACGCCTACAGTTACGAGGCGCTGCACAAGGTCGGGTTCGCGTGGACCGGCCGCGGGACCGGGATCGCGGAGCTCGTTCTGGAGCGTCCGGCCGACCGGCCGGCCGTCGTCGACCCGGACGCCTACGGCGAGGGACTGGCGACGATCGCCGCCCGCGAGGACGTGGGCGACGACGAGCGGGCGTTCGCCCGGCGAAAGCGCGATCGGGGGCCGCCGACTGTCGAGGGGGCGTCCGGGTGAGGCGTTCCGCTGCGAGCGGGGGGGACTGAACCGGTCAGGGCGTCCAGATAACCGTCGTGACGACGTCGTCGCCCTCGACGGTCTCGTACTCGTATCCCCGGTCGCTCAGCTTCGGGTACAGGTGCCGGGGCGCCCGGTCGTTTCGCTGGACGAGGACCGTCCCCGCGTCGAGTTCGGCCAGCCGTTCGAGGGTGTTCTGGAGCGGCTGCGGCGGCGGGAGGTCCCGAGCGTCCAACGTCTCTCGCGGTCGGTCCGTCGGCGCGCCCGTCTCCGTGATCGGCGAGGTCTCTTCGGTCACGTCGAATCAATGGGGTCGCGGGAACCAGCGAGTTGCTCCGAACATGTTCGATCGCGGGCGCCGGACCGATCACTCGATCCGGGAGAGCGCGATCTCCTGTGCCGTGTCGTCCTCGGACGGTCGCTCCTCACGTATCTCGATCTCGGTCGCCCACTTGACGCTCTCCCAGCAGTCGCGACCGCCGTCGGTCGGGACGAGGCGGGCGGGTCCGCCGTGCTCGACGCCGAGGGGGTCGCCGTCGAGCTCGACGGCCAGCACCGACGCCGCGAGCCGATCGAGGGAGAACGCACAGGCGTACCCGTCGTCCATGGACCAGACCAGTCCGTACTCGGCCCCGTCGGCGAGGCCGGCGCGGTCGAGGAGGCGACGGACCCGGACGCCGCGCCATTCGAGCCCCTCGGCCACCCATCCCTCCTCGCAGGCGAAGTCGCCGACGAACGTCTCGGCCTCGAACGACGAGAGGTCCGACGCCGTCAGTTCCAGCGGGGTCCGGACGGCGCCGGTGACGCCGAGCCTCCAGTCGGTCGGATCGACCTCGTCGGGGACGTCGTGGGACGCGAGATCGGCCATCGTCCGATGGACGGTCACGGCGACCAAAGTCGTGTGTCCGAACGTGTGCGGGTCTATCGGACTCGGTCGTGTCGTCAACCCGTGAGACGGCCGAGTCACCGCGAGGCCACGGTACGCAGCGACCGAACGATGAGATAGCTGTACACGACAGCGCCCGCGAGGGCGAGCGCGTGCCCGACGGTCACCGCGACGTGGACACCGCCGAGCGTCCCCGCGACGATCCACACGAGCCCGCCACAGAGGGCGGCCACCCCCAGCCACGCGGAGGCGTCGTTCGCACCCCGGAACCGACCCGCGGTCGGCGGGAAGAACTGCATCGCGAAGCCGACGATCGTCACCCCGAGGAACCCGAGGAGCATGAGCTGTCGGTGTGCGACGATCCGCTCGGTGGCGATCCCCCCGAACGCGAACGAGAGCCCGATCACGACGCCGGTCACGCCGCAGGTCAGGCCCCCGAGGACGGCCGTGAGACCCACCGTCCGTCGCTCCGAGCGGACGAACGAGCGGGCGTACAGGCCCGCGAAGCCCACCACCGCCGTCGCCTCCGCGAGCGCCCCCACGACGAGGCTCAGGCCGCCGCCGAGTCCGTTCGCGAGGAGCGCCGGACCGAGCGCGCCGGCGGGGAGAACGACGCCGACGACCCGCCTCGGCGCCGGGACGCCGAGGAATCGCGGGGCGAGCCGGGCGCCGAGCGCGAGGAGAAGCAGCGTCGCTCCCCCGCCCGCCAGGAGGTGTGTGACGCGTGGCGCATACCCGTCCGTCAGCCCGGGGAGGGGAGTCGTCCCCGCGAGCAGCTCCCAGGTTCCGATCAGCACGTAGCCGAGCGAGACCAGCACGAAGGGGTTGGCGTACCGATCGACCCACCGGAACTCCCGCTTGCCCGCGGCGGTCCCCGTCTCCCCGCCCGTCAGGTTGTCGCGGACCGTCCACAGGATCGTCGCCAGAAACACCGCGACCCCCAGCGTCCATGCGGCGGCGCCCAGCGGTTCGAGGAGCCGTGGACCCTCGCGGATCGACGCCGCCGCCAGGGTCGCGGTTCCGAACCCGGTCAGGCCGAGGTGGACCGCGGGGGGCCACGTCGCGTCCAGAACCCGTTCGAAGTAGGAGGGTATCAGCAGGTACCCCATCCCGAACACCGTGTGAAACACGAACCCGAGCAGGGCCACCGTGACCTCGGCCCGTACCGGGACGCCCACGAGCGCTCCGACCCGCCACGAGAGGAGGTACCCCGCACTGACGAGGAGGAAGCGGCGAGGCCATCGACCGCCGCCGCCCGTCACCATGCGGACCGAACCGACGTGGACGGACGGTCAGGTGTCGCCCGGAACGGCCCGGTTTCGGGTCGGGAGTTCGTCGTCGTTCCTGTCCGTCGCATCCGGTCGGACCCTGTGGCGCCGTCGGCGAAGCCGTTCGGGCGAACACGTTCGGAGACACCGGCAGGGGTCCCGGGACCGTACGATCGTCCATGGCCGCAGTTCCGGGAGACGTCGACACGGATCACCAGCCGCCGATGACGGTTCCGCTGCGACACTTCGTCGTCGGGCTCGGACTGTTCCTCGTCGGGCTCCTCGTCGCGCTCGGCGTCGCGCTCGACGCCGCCGGCGGGTACGCGATCCTCTCCCACGTCCACCTGTTGCTGGCCGGCTGGGTCTGCCTCACGATAATGGGCGCGATGACGCAGTTCGTCCCCGTCTGGTCCGGCACGGACCTCCACTCGCGACGACTGGCGTCCGTGCAGCTGTGGCTGGTCACGGTCGGGCTGGTCGGATTCGCGGGAAGCCTCCTCGCCGGCCGCGTGGCGTTGGTTCCGGCCTTCGGGGGCGCGATGCTGCTCGGCTTCTGGACGTTCGTGTACAACATCGCGCGAACGCTCGCAGCCCTCCCCTCCTACGACGTGACCGAGCGGCACTTCGGCATCGCGCTCGGGTTCTTCGTGCTCGTGAGCACGCTCGGGGTTCTGCTGGCCGTGGACTTCGTCCGTCCCCTCCTCGCGGGCTCGCCGGTGAGCCGGGCGAACGTGCTCGGTGCCCACGCGACGGTGGCCGTCTTCGGGGCGGTCCTCACGACAGTGCTGGGGGCGCTGTACCAGCTCGCGACGATGTTCACGCAGACGGAGCTCCACGGGATCGACGTGCAGCTCCGGCGCGTGGAGGAAGTGGCCTACCCGACGGGCGTCGTCCTTCTCGCGCTCGGTCGGCTGCTCGGCGTGGCGACGCTCGCACGGATCGGCGGACTGCTCGTGGTCGGCTCGCTGCTGGGCTTCGCGGTGATCCTCGCGCGACGGCTCCACGAGACGCGAGTCGAACGGACGCCGATGCTCTCGCGGTACGCGGTCGTCGTTCCCGCGCTCGTGCTGTGGGGGGTCCTCACGCTCCCGGCTTGGCTCGCGGATCCGCTCTCGGCGTCCGCCGTGTTCGGCGCCCCCGGAACCGCCCATCTCCTCGTGTTGGGCGTGATCGGCTTCGTCGTTCTCGGGACGCTGTACCACGTCGTGCCGTTCATCGTCTGGGTCCACCGGTACAGCGACCTGCTGGGATACGAGGCCGTCCCGATGATAGACGACCTCTACGACGACCGGATCGCGACCCTCGACTTCGCCCTGCTGACCGTGGGAACAACGGTGCTCGTCGCCGCGGACCTGCTCGGGCTTCCCGGGGCCGCGGCCGCCGCCGGCGGCGGGCTCGTGTTCGTCGGGGCGCTCTGCTTCGTCGCCAACGTCCTCCAGGTGATCAGGGATCACAGTCCCCATTCACTTCCGGGAGTCCTCTTCGAGACGCTTCAGACGAACTCGACCCCGGGACACGACGACGGCGTCGGCCCCGTCGAACCGAAGTAGATCGGAGGGTTCACAGCCGGCGTTCCCCGCGGACAGGAGCCGGGTCGGGATCCGGGCGTCGATCGTGGAGTTCGAGCCCGTATCCGAACGTCGCGCGGGACCCCGGACAGCGATCCGAGCCTCGATCAGAAGGGCGCGTTCGGACCGTCGCTGCTCGTCCGGTCCGCCCCCGCCGTGCGTCCCATGCCGGGAGAACGCATCTCCTCGTCGTCGACGTGGCCGATCTCGCCGGTCGATCGGTACTCCTCCTCCAGTTCCGCGAGCCGCTCGTTGATCGACTCGCTGTTCTGGTGCATCGGTGCGGCCCGAACGCGGACCAGATCGTACTCGTGTCGCTCCGAGAGGCCGTTCCACGCGCGGAAGGAGCCGACCGTCAGGGTGTTCGTCTGCGGGCAGAACTTCGTCGTCGGCGTGAACTCCGCCCGGAGGACGGCTGGGTCGTCCGCCTCCTCGGCGTACCGGTACCCCGCCGTCTTGTGCCGACTGTCGAGGTTCAGCCGGGCGAGGTTGTAGTCGAAGGTCATGTCGTACACCGTCCGCTCCTCGAACAGGTCGCGAGTCACCTCGTGAAAGTGCACGTGTTCCTCGTCGGTGAGGACCCGGTGGCCGTCGAGGAACGGACCCGGCGTCGGGACGTGCCCCGGGACGAACTCGTCGTACTCGTCGAAGAGGTCGCCGTCGTCGGCGTCGCCGAACGGTGAGGGGAATCCGGCCATGGACGCGTGTACGGTCCCGTCCGGCCTATGGGTGCCCCCGAACATGATCGCACGCGAGCGGAGGAACGGGCGTCGACGTGGCTCAGGCAGGGACCGACCCGCGGCCGTTCACTCGACGTACACTCTGGTCACGTGGCCGCCGCAGCCACACTGCTCGATGTACTCCCACTCGAGGTCGCCGTCGGTCCGGTCCTCGAGAGCCGCATAGAGGTACTCCGAGGGATGACCGTGGTCGCCGTGCGTGACGAGGTTGACGTGGTTCCCGGGTTCGGTGTGCTCGATCGCGTCGACCGCCTGCGAGAGAAGGAGCTCCCGGTCGGACGCGTGCTTCGGGTGTTCGAGGTTCGCCGACCAGGATGTGTCGTGCATCCGGTCGGTGATGGGGTCCGCCTCGGCGTGGTCGTGATCGTGGGAGGTACTCATCGGTACGTCAGTGTACGAACTCCCCCCGCAAAGCCCCGACGGCGAACATGTTCCCCAACACTGATACCGTGGTCCTCGCCCGACTCCGGGACATGCGAACAGTCACGGCGACACGGGAGCTGCCGGCCCCGCCCGACGCGGTTCGGGAGGCGATCCTCGACATCGAGCCGTTCACCCGCGCCGCGGGGTTCGACGAGGTTCGCGTCGACGGACGGCGGATCGAGGTCGCGAACGACGTCGGGATCACGGAGATCGCGCTGGAGCTGGAGGTCGTGGACGACGCCGACGCCGTCCTCGCCTACGAGCAACGCGAGGGGATCTTCGAGGAGATGCGGACGACGTACACGGCGGAGCCGACCGACGCCGGAACACGGGTCCGCGCGAGGACCGAGTTCGCGCTCGACGTGCCGGTCGTCGGCGAGGTGCTCGACGCCACCGTCATCACGCGACAACGGCGGGCCGAGTTGAACGCGCAGTTCGATCACCTCGAATCCGTCACCGGATCGGCGTAGGCCGACCGGATGGGTCGCCCGGACGGATCGACCCGGTGGGTCGCCGGGGCGGAACTTCCCGCCAACGCGGAGTCAGGACCCCTGTCTACTCCGTCGACCGAGGCGCGAGAACGATCAGCGCGACGCTGTCCTCCAGCGCGCGCGGCGATATCTCCCGCTCGCCCTCGAACCGGGCGATGTCACCGGCCGCCACCTCGTGGGTTTCCTCGTCGAGCTGGAGTTCGATCGCGCCCTCGATGAGGTAGAACACGATGTCCCGGCCCGGATGCGTGTGCGACGGGACCGACTCCCCCTCCGCGAGCGTGAGCCTGATCGTCTTCGGCTCGTCGTCCGGGAAAGCGTTCGCGTGCGGTTCACCCTCCAGGTCGGCGAGCGCGCGGACGGTCGTCATTCGGCGCCCCCACGCGGGTCGAACTCGCCCCGCCGCAACCCGGCGCGCACCGGTTCGTGTTCGGCGTCGGTCGGCGGCGGCGCGGTGACGAGCAGCGCCTCCAGCCTGTCGTCCTCGTCCGCTTTGATCCCACGATCGGTGTCCGATTCGACCACGACCACGTCGCCCGGCTCGACGCGGCGGTCCGTCTCGCCGTCCCTGACGACCCCGGTCCCCGAGCGGACGGAGATCACCACGTCGCTCGACGGGGCGTGGACCGGAATGAACTGTCCCGGCTCGAAGTAGCCGCAGACGACCTTCATCCGGTCGCTGCGGAACGCCTCGACGGCCGAGAACTGGTCGCCGTCGTACTCGCGCGCCTCGTCGAACTCGACCGCGGTCACGCGGATCCCTCCATGGGGGAGCCTGCTCGGTCGCCAGCCGACGCGGCGGAATCGGGCTCGAAGCCGACGGCACTGTTCCGGATTGTTTTAGGTACACCTAAATCCATGCGATCGATGCTTCACCGGCTACCACAAAGAGCGTTCGTCCGAACACGTTCGCCGCGAAGGACGGCGTCCGTCGATCCGGCGGTCACGCCACACAGCCGCCGCTCGGTCCGTCGGCGGCCGGACACAGCGCGAGACAGGGTCCCTCGACGAGGTCGTGGAGGCGGGAGACGGCGTCCTCCGGCAGTTCGATCCCGATGTCGAGGGCCGAGCGCTCGTCGATCGCGGCGTTCACCGTGGACTCGAAGAAGCTCGCGACGACACAGGACCGACTGGCGACCTCGACGGCGAGGGTTCGACCCCGCTCGGTGAGACGCGCGCCGCGATACGGCTCGTGGTCGATCAGTCCCCTGTCGTCCAGCCTCGAGACCATCTCGGTGACGCTCGCCGGGGTCACGCCCAACTCGTCGGAGAGTTCTCCCGTGGACACTCGGGGATCGCCCGTCGCCGACCGAGCGAGGATCGCATGGAGGTATCGTGCCACGGACCGGTCGATCTCCGAGGCGGAGCGGGCGCCCGGAGCACACCCGTCTCCCGTGGGAACTGAGGCCATGCCGACGTGTCCCTCGGCCATCATCCAAAGTGTGGTCCCGAACTCCTTCGCACTCATCGGATAAACGGGGTCGTCACAGGGGCGAGATCGCCGCCTGCGCCGATCGCGCGTTCGCTGCGGTCTCCGGACGTCCGGCGATCAGAACGGCGCGCTGGGGACGTCGTCGTCGACGGCCGTGGCACCGTCCCCACTCTCCCTGCCGATGAGGACTCTGAACTCGCCGGGGTCCTTCGCGCGGTACTCCCAGTGGAACTCATCGCCCGCCTCGGCCTCGAACTGGTGATACAGCGGCTTGGGATCGTGGTCGTTGACCAGCACGAACCCCTCGCCGGTCTCCAGGTCCCCGTACGTGTCGAAAATCCGCTCGTGACGCTGTGCGGGCGGGAGTTCGCGCACGTCGAGTTCCTCCGCCACGGTCACCGACGCGTCCCCGGAGGACGCCGCTCGATCGTCGTCGGTGGAGCTGCCGGACTCCCCACCCTTCGTGACGTGTACCCGGCACCGCCCCGGCTCCGTCTCGATGACGGACCAGTCGAACGCCTCGCCGTAGCGCTGCTCGAACTCGCGACGGAGCGGCACGGGCTCGTGGGGCGCGACGATCTCCATCGTCTCCCCCTCGTCGATGTTGCCGTACCGATGGTGGATCGTCGGGTGGCGCTCCTGCTTCGGTATCTCCCGCACGTCGAACGACGCCGTGACGGCACCGTCCCCCGACTCCGTCTCCCCGGTCTTCCGGATCTCCACGCGCCACTCCCCCGGGTCACGCCTCGTGTACTCCCACTCGAAGCTCTCCCCGCGGGTCGACCGGAGCTCGTGATACAGCGGCTTGGGGTCGTGGTCGTTCACGAGTTCGAACCCCTGGCCGGGATCGAGTCGGTCGAACGTCCCCGTGAGCGCCTCGTGGCGTCGGCTCGGCGGCACGTCCCGCACGTCGAACTCTGTCAGCTCGTCCCCCTCGTGGGCCGCCGCCTTCGTCACCGCGTGTTCCACGACGCCGTCAACGTGGTGTTCGGTCGTCACGTCGAGGTCACGGCCCCGCGTGATACGGTAGCGCGTGAGGAGGACGGTCAGATCGCGTCCCGCCTCGACGGTGATCGTCTCGTCGGCGTCCGCCTCGTCGAGCGCGTCGAAGAGCCGGTCCCGGTCGGCCTCCTCGTCCTCGGAGCGGAGATCGAGCGTCGTCATCGATCGCACCGATGGTCCGGTACCCCATAGCGGCTGTCGCGAACAACTTCGCCCCCGAATCCGGCGGGAGGTGCGAGCGAGCGCGGGCGAGCGACCTCCTCGTCGCTGTGGGCCGGGGAGCGGCGGCCGCGTCGACTCGGGGGGTTCAAACGGCGGCGGGCCGTGGGACCGACGATGGGAAACGCGGACCTGCGTGACATCGCGCACATCGAGGACGTCGCCTTCGGGGACCTCTCCGGGGTGGTCGCGGTGGACGCGCACAACTGGCTGTACCGGTACCTCACGACGACGGTGAAGTTCACCGGCGATCACCGCTACACCACGGAGGACGGCGAGGAGGTCGCGAACCTCATCGGGATCGTGCAGGGGCTCCCGAAGTTCCTCGATAACGACCTCACCCCGGTGTTCGTGTTCGACGGCGGCGTCACCGACCTGAAGGACGACGAGGTGGCGAAGCGGCGCGCGGCGCGGGAGGACGCCGAGGAGCGACGGAAGGAGGCCGAGGAACGCGGCGATTCCGTCGAGGCGGCACGGCTGGAGGCGCGCACGCAGCGGCTCACCGACACGATCCACGAGACCTCCCGCGAGGTGCTGCGCCTGCTCGACGTGCCAGTCGTCGAGGCGCCCGCGGAGGGCGAGGCGCAGTGCGCGTACATGAACCGCGTCGGCGACGCCGACTTCTCGGGGAGCGAGGACTACGACACGATGCTGTTCGGCGGGCCCCGGACGCTCCGACAGCTCACCTCGAAGGGCGACCCGGAGGTGATGGACCTCGAGAAGACCCTCGCGGACCACGACATCACCCAGGAACAGCTCGTGGACGTGGCGATGCTGTGTGGCACGGACTTCAACGAGGGCGTGCGCGGGATCGGTCCGAAGACCGCCCTGAGGGCGGTGAAGGAGCACGGCGACCTGTTCGCGGTGCTCGATGCGCGCGACGCCGACATCGCCAACGCCGAACGGGTCCGCGAGTTCTTCCACTCGCCGCCGGTGACCGACGACTACGCGTTCGACACGACGATCACTCCGGACGTCGACGCCGCCCGCGCGTACGTCGTGGACGAGTGGGAGGTCGACCCACAGGAGGTGGAACGCGGCTTCGAGCGGATCGAGGAGGCGCTCACGCAGACCGGCCTCGACGACTGGACCTGAGCCGTCGCGGGCGGTCCGGCGAGCGGCCGTTCACCCGGCGGCCCGGCGGGTTCGGTTCGGATCCGATGGGATTAACATACCGCGCCGGGTAGCCATTATCGCGCTCGGTTGGTGTAGTCCGGCCAATCATGTTGGCCTTTCGAGCCGACGACCAGGGTTCAAATCCCTGACCGAGCATGGTTCTTGAAACGAAGTGGAGAGAACCACGCGCAGCGTCGGGATTCGAAGTAGAGAGCGGCGAGCGGAGCGAGCCGTTCGTGTGGTTCAAATCCCTGACCGAGCACTTCTCGCGCATCGTCACGTGTCGTGCGACGCCGCCCTCGGAGCGAGAGTGTCGTCGACCGTCGCCCGTCGTCGCGTCAGGGGCGCTCGCCGTCGTACGCGTCGAGCCAATCGCCCACCACTGACTGGATCGCTCCGGCGGTGCTTCCGAGATTGAGGATCTGATAGCCGTCGTCGACCTTCTCGTTCACGTCGTCCATGCCGAACCCGAGCCCGCCCACCGGCACGTCCGCATCCAGCGCCGCGGTGCGGACGCGGTCGACGGCCTCCCGGACCTCCGGGTGATCGAGCTCCCCGGGGTGGCCGAGCCCCACCGAGAGGTCGAGGGGGCCGATGAACACGAATCCCAGATCCGGGACGTCGAGGATCGACTCGATGTTCTCGACCGCCTCGACCGTCTCGACGGTGGTGCCGACGAGCGTCTCGCGGTCCTCCGCCTCGACGTACTCCTCCTTGAGCCCCCAGCGGCGCGCCCGCGGCGCGGCGAGGCCGCGGTCCCCCGGCTCGCCGTCGTAGCGGAATCGGGCGGACCTGACGGCGGTCTCCACCTCCGCGGCCGTCTCCACTCGCGGGAGGAACAGCGATCGGACGCCGAGGTCCAGCGCCTTCCGAACGAGCGTCGGTTCGCTGTCCGGGAGGCGCACGAGCGGCTCGATCCCGGTTCGCTCGGCCGCCCGCAGGAGGTGTTCGACGGTCGGGCCGTCCCACGGGTCGGGTCCGCCGTGTTCCATGTCGAGCCACACGAAGTCCAGCCCGAGCTCCCCGTACAGCTCGACCATCGAGGGGTCGTACGTCGAGTCGAGCACGCCCAGCGCGACGCCGCCGTCCTCGATCCGTGCGCGAAGGCCGTTTCGGGGCTCCGAGTTCGCCATGCGATCGGTTCGACGGCGTGTCGGAAAAGCGCCACGCGGATTCCAACTCGACGGATGTCCGCAGGTTCCGGGCCACACGAGCGACGCTCGGACGGGGGGCTACCGGAGCTTGCGGTAACTCTCCTCCAGATCGATCATCGGCTCGGGGTAGTCGATCCCCAACTGGACGCCGTGCTCCGCCTGCCGTTGCTCGCTCATCGTCCACGGCTCGTGGACCGTCCCGGGCGGGACATCCGACAGCTCCGGGATCCAGTGTTTCACGTACTCTCCGTCGCCGTCGTACTTCCTCGCCTGCTTGAGGATGTTGAAGTAGCGGTCCCTGCTGTCGTTGCCGACGCCGGCGATGTACGCCCAGTTGCCGTAGTTGGACGCCGGGTCGTAGTCGACCAACTGGGTCTCGAAGTAGGCGGCCCCGCGGCGCCAGTCGATCCGGAGGTTGTTCGCGAGGAACGACGCCGCGTTCTGCCGGGCACGGTTGCTCTGGTACCCGGTCGCGTTCAGCTCGCGCATCGCCGCGTCGACGAAGGGGACTCCGGTCTCGCCGTCCGCCCACCGGCGGAACCCCTCGTCGTCCTCGCGCCAGTGAACGTCGTCGCGGCCGCGGATGCCGCCGCGGCGGAAGAAGTCGCCGCCGTGTTTGGCGAACTGGAACTGGAAGAAGTCACGCCAGATCAGCTCGAACAGCAGCCAGTACGTGGAGTCGTTGGCGACGCGCTCGCGCTCGTACCGCTTCACCTCGCGGCGCACCCGCCGCGGCGATAGGCAGCCCTCGTTGAGCCACGGCGACAGCTTCGAGGAGAACCCCTGCCCGAGCAGTCCGTTTCGGGTCTCCTTGTACTCGCGGAGGCGGTCCTCCGCGAACAGATAGCGATCTAGCCGCTCGATCCCGGCCGACTCCCCGCCCTCGAACCGGAGCACGGCGCGGTCGTCGTGCTCGACCTCCTCGACCCCCAGATCCTCCGGCGTGGGGATCGATCCGGCGCCGATCGCTCCGACGGGTGCCGCCGGCAGGTCCGGTTCGGGGAGGGGCTCGCGAACGCTCGCGCGGTTCTCGACGGTCTTCCGGAAGCTCGTGTAGGTGTCGGAGATCTCGGTGTACTCGACCGGCAGGTCGTTGAGGTGATACAGCGTGTGCGTCCAGTGGCGCCGGGGCGTCACGTTCAGCCCGCGGAGCCGTTTGCGGACCGTGTTCTCGACGCCCATCTCCTCGGGGATCGGCAGCGTCCCGAAGTGTACCTCGTCGGCGTCGAGGACCTTCGCGACCGCCGGGACGACCCGTTCGGGCGTGTCGTGGCGGACGACGAGGTCCGAGTCCCGCTCTCGGAGCCGCTCGCGGAGGTCGGCGACCGACTCGCGACGGAAGCGGGCGCGGTGTGGGCCCGTCTTCTCGAAGCGGAAGGAGTCGTCGCCGCCGAACTCGCGTTCGCCGTACTCGCGCGGGTCGAACGCGTACACCGGGACCACCTCCTCGGCGTCGGCGGCCTCCAACAGCGCCTCGTTGTCGTGGACGCGGAGGTCGCGGCGGAACCAGACGACGGCGGTGTCAGCTGCCATCGGATCGATCACGGCCGCGACGAACTTGAACCCGTCCGCCGCGACGGCCAGTAGTGCTCACGAGCGGGGGCCGTGACCGACGAACGGTGGGCCGTGACCGACAACCGACGGGGAGTGACCGACGAGCGGCTGGACCGCCCGGGCGACACCTCAGGCCAGCCAGTCCTCGGGCGTGGTGTCGTAGTCGACCTCGTCGGCCGCGATCTGCTCGGCGAGTTCGGGCTCCAGCGCGTGGCGTTCGACCGCCTCGCCGTCGTAGCGGAGTCGGATCGGCACCTCCTCGCCGTGGGGTTCGCTCCCGCGGCGACGGGCGACCTCCACCTCGTGGTCGTCGTACTCGGTGACGATCGTCGCGAGGTTCACCGGTCGCCCCCACAGCTCGAACACGCGTTCGAGCGTTCCCTTCGCCTGCCCGAGGTCGAGCGCGACGCCGTTGTAGCGGTGGCCCAACAGGAGCTCGCCACGGTTGTCGTAGTTGCCGTCGTACACCGCGATCGTCGGGTTCCCGAAGTTGGTGAACCGGAGGAGGAGCTTCCGTTTCACGTCGTCCGGGTCGACGCTGGCGACGCGATACCCCTCGGCCGCCTCGGAGTACTCGTAGGTGAAGTAGTTGCCCTCGACGACGAACTCCTCGGTGAGGAACTCGTCGACGAAGGTCACGTCGTTGTGGCTCTCGCGCACCTCGCGCATCCGCGTCCAGCCGGCGCCGTAGTCCACGTCCGAGAGCGCCGACTCCACGTCCGGGTACACCTCGTCGTCGAACATGTACCGGGCGACCCGCTCCAGTTCCGATCGGCCGATCCGGCGCAGGAACCCCCTGTTCGCGGGCTTCGCCAGCGAGAAGTGCCGCTCGCACAGCCCCTCGTGGGTCAGCACGGCCCACGGGTACGCGTCGACGTCAAGGTCGCCCTCCCTAGCCCGCGCGAGCGCGTCGGCGTCGACGCGGGGGTCGTCGGGGTCGAGGTCGTCCAACGTGTCGGCTGTGACGCCCGCGATCGCCGGGTCGGGCTCCAACAGGTCGGCCACCTCGTCGAAGTCGATCACGTCGTGGAAGGTGCGCCACGTCACGCCCTCGACGCGGAGCAGTTTGTCCACCACCTCGCGGCGGTTGGCGTCGTTCTCGACGTACTGCCAGATCTCGAAGCCGAGCTTGTATGGATTGAGCCCCGGCGACCCCAGCACCCGCGCCATGTGGTCGGCGTAGGTGAGGAACTCGTCGTCGCCGGCGAAGCGCTCGTCGCCCATCATCAGCGACTCCCAGTACGCGGCCCATCCCTCGTTCATGACCTTCGTCATCCGCTGGGGCGCGAAGTAGTACGCCTCCCGACGGAGGAGCTCGATCACCTCGTCGGCCCACGGCTCGCGCTCGACGGCCTTGCCCTCCTCGTCGTCGAACCGCTTGCCGTGCTCGCGAAGGTACGCGAGCACGTCCGGCCGCGGCTCCGGCAGTCGCTCGCGGTCGCGCTGGTCGTCGACCCAGTCGGCGTCGAACACCTGATCGCGGACCTCAGCGGAGAGGCCCAGACGGTCGAGGCGCTCCTCGATGTCGGTCAGCTCCTCGTCCAGCTCCTCGTCGCCCCCGCGCTCGGCAGCGAGCGCGCGATGTTGGTCGATCGTGTCCTCGACGCACAACACGGCGTCGATGAGGCGCTCGACCTCCTCGCGGTCGATCTCCGGGTCGGACATGTGGTCCGCGACGGTCTCGGCGTGTCGCTCCAGCATGGCCGCGGCGTCGGGGTCCTCGCGCTCGCCCGCGAACCGGCCGAACCACTCGTTGTTGCGGAAGAAGTCGGCGTGCGCCTCGACGTGCGTGATGACCGCCTTCTGGTCGGCGATGGTGTTCGACTCCTGCAGGAACGCGTGGCAGGGGTTGTCGTTGTTGACGATCTCGAACGCCTTCCCCATGCCGAAGGTGTCCTGCTTGCGCTGGCGGTCGTACTTCATCCCCCACCGCCAGTGCGGGTACCGCGTCTGGAACCCGTCGTAGGCGATGAGCTCGTTCATCTCGTCGTGGGTCACGACCCAGTAGTTCACCGGGTACGGGCGGAGCCCGAGCTTCTCGGCCAGTTCCCTGGCGCGCTCGGCCGGCTCCGCCAGTTCCGCGGCGACGCGTCGGGTCGCGACTCGTTCGTCGTGGATCATGTCAGGTGTCCTCCCCGCCCTCGGTCGAGAGGATCGTGCGGATCGCGTCGGTCACGTCCTCGGGGCCGGCCACGCGTGCGACGACGACGTTGTCGCGGTCGGCCAGCTCTCGCTCGATCTCCTCGGCGTGGGTCGCGTTGATCGTGTTGCCGCCGGGCTGGGTCTCCACGTACGCGTGGAGGTTCGCCGGGATGTCGCGCATCAGCGGCACGACGTTCTCGACGGTGTCGTCGCTGGAGTTCTCGGAGTCGCCGGCGGCGAACACGTAGCGGTTCCACTCGCTGAAGGGGTACTCCTCGAGGATCTCCGCGGCCAGCTCGTACGCGCTGGAGATGCGCGTCCCGCCGCCCGAGCGGATCCCGAAGAACTCCCCGCGCTCGACCTCCCACGCGTCGGCGTCGTGGGCGACGTAGCGGAACTCCGCCTCGTCGTACTTGCCGGTGAGATACCAGTCCAGCGGCGTGAAGGTGCGCTCGACGAGCTCGCGCTTCGTCTCGCGCATCGACCCGCTCACGTCGCGGATGTTGACGACGACGACGTTCTTCTGCTTCCTCTCGATCACCTCCGGCTGTCGGTAGCGCTCGTCCTCGCGGCGGAACGGCACCTGCTGGAGCCCCTCGCGGCGGATGCGTTCGTCGACCGGGTCGCGCTCGACGCGCGCGACGAAGTCGTCGAAGTCCGCGTACTCGTCGAGGTCGACGCCCTCGTCCTCCAGGTCCGCGATCGCCTCGCGGATCCACGCCAGCGAGACCAGCACGTTCTCCTCGCGACAGAACTCGAAGACGGCGCGCGCGTCGGCGCCGGCGACCCGGCACGCCTCCCGGACGTACCCCTCGTCGAAGTCGGTGGCGAGCTTCCGCTTGAGGCCGCGCTTGAACAGCTGCTCGAAGTCGAGCGTCGAGTTGGGTCCCGCCCGCGTCAGCTCGGTGAAGTCGCCCTCCACCTCCTCGACGACGCGTTTGCCCTTCGGCTCCAGATCGAGCCCGAGCTCCTCGTCGAGCTCCCGGGCGAACTCCTCGGGGTCCATCTCGTAGTAGCCGTGCTCGCCGCCGTCCTCGCCCGGCTCGCCCTCCTCGTCGCCGTCGCCGTCCGCGTCGCCGGGGTCGCCGGGCACGTCGACGGGCTGGCCCGGCTGGGGCGTGCCGTCCCCGCCCTGTCCGACGCCGCCCATGTCGCGCTGGTCGTACTCGAACGACGGGAGGTCGACCAGCTTCACCGGGATCCGAACGGCGTCCCGCGAGGAGCCGGAGAGGTCGCCCTCGCGGATGAACTCCGCGAGGTCCGGGCGACGCTGTTCGCCGATCTCCCGGAACCGCTCGAGGTCCTCCCTCAGTCCCATCGGCCCTTCACCTCGCGCATCACGTGTCTGCTGGCGAGCTCGGCCGACGCCTCGCTGTAGCCCTGTTCGGTCGTCATGTGGTCGATCGTGGCCTCCTTGATCCGGGCGGTCTCCGTGTTCGCGGGCGGGTCGTCCCACTGGGCGGGGTCGAGGTCGTCGTGGATGCGGCGGACGTCCTCCCACGAGTGGGCCTCCAACACCGCACGGATCACCGGGACCGTCGAGAGGTCCACGTCCTCGACGGCGAACTCGTCGTCGCGGTTCTCCCAGGCGTAGCGGTTCAGCGCGGTGATCACCGTGTCCCGGCGGAACGCCTCGACGGCCTCGCTCGGCTCGTTGCCCGCGTAGTCGTCCTCGTCGAACCGGCCGAGGTGCTCGGTCTCGAACACCTTCAACAGGAGCGGGTCCGGGTCGACGGCGCCGCGGTCGGTGTCCACCTGCTCGCCGGCGTCCCACGCGAACACGTGCTCGACGTACTCGGCGACCGTCTCCTCGGCGACGCCCTTGTCGGAGAGCACGGCGTCGAGCACGTCCGCCTCCTGCAGTTCGAACGCGTGCTCCTTCACCGTCGCCAGCCGGCCCTCGTACTCGGCGATCTCCGCGCGCGAGAACACGGGCGCCGTCGACAGGTCCTCGGCCATCGCGTGGAGGACGTCCTCGGGCGTGAGCACGTCCTCGACCGGGAGGTCCGGGTGGGCGCGGCCCGTCTCGCCGTGGAGCAGGTCGGCGATCGTGTCCCGCGTGTACGTGACGGGGACCCCGTGGGCGCCGTCCTCCCCGTCGAACTCGTACTCGTCGGCGTCGACGCGCTCGTCGCCGTCGCGGACGAACCCACGGTCGAACAGCAACGCCTTGTCGATCAGGCCGATCGACGCGGGCAGGTCCTCGGCGTCCAGTCGGGTGACGACGGCGTACATCGCGGCCGCCTCCAGCGCGTGGGGCGCGAGTTCGCGCTCGCGGACGCGACCGCGGTCGTCGCGCAGCCGGACGGTCAGCGGCTCGGCCATCCGCTCGCGGAGCCGCTCGTGGGCGGCCTCCGGGTCGGCCGCGTCGATCTCGGCGTCCCAGACCGCCGTCTCGTCGGTCAGCTCGCGGTGGATCAGCTCCGTCTCCAGACTGACGCTCGTGAGATAGCGGAACTCGTGCCGGTCGAGCCGGCGCTTGAGCGCCTTCAGCGGGTCGCGGTCGTTGCGGTCGGCGAACTGCTCCAGCTCGGCGTCCAGGTCCGGGTTCGAGATGACGACCAACTGCGTATCCAGATCCATCCCGATGCCCTTGTCGAGCTTCACCCGCTTCTCGTCGGGCACGTTCAACAGCTTCCGCAGCAGGTCGGCGTGCTGGCTGGCGTCCTCGACGACCGTGAGCAGGCCGTTGCCCTGCGAGAGCACGCCGTCGTAGCTGAACGCGCGCGGGTCCTTGCGCCCGCGGGCGTTGAGCTCGCGGAGCATCCCCGGCATCCACGAGCCGACCAGCCGCTCCTTCGGGGAGCCGTCGTCCTCCGCGTGGAGGACGCCCACACCCCTGCCCACGTCGACGACGTAGTTCTTCACGCGGAGGTGTCGGCGGTCGGTCACCGCCGAGAACAGGTCGGGGCGGCCGGCCCGCCGGTAGCGCTCCTCGAGGATCTCGAACGCCTCCCGGCTGAACGGGTCGAGTTCGGAGTCGGCACGGATCGGGATGTGGTCGTCGTGGGCGCCGTTGAGCGCGTCCACGAGATCGGCGCGGACCGCCGGCGGAAACACCGACAGCGGGTTCGCCTGCACCGGCGACTCGTACCAGTCGTCCTCGGCGTCGTCGCCGGCGGCGTAGCTGAGGCTCCGATCCTCGTCGCGGGCGGCGATGTTCCACTCGACGGTGTATCGGCGCCCCTCCTCGGTCTTCGAGTACGCGCGCAACCCGTTGATCAGGCACCGCTTCAGCTCCGACTTGCCCGTCGCCGTCGGCCCGTCGAACCAGTGGATCTTCTCCTCCTTCCCTCGTCCGGCGGCGACGGTGCGGAGGTCGTCGACGAACGCGTTGAGCACGCCGGTGTTGCCGAGGACGGCGTGCTCGCCGTCGTTTTCGGGGTCGTCGAAGAAGCGGTAGCGCTCGCGCTCGACGCCCTCCTCGACGACGGTGCGGGTGCCCATCGACTCGACCGCCGAGAGGAGGTATCTGGCCGCGTGGCTGGCTACCCCGGGTCGCTCGAACGCCAGATCGACGAACTCCGCGAGCGAGCGCGGCGGCTCGTAGGCGCCCTCGAGCGCCTCGTCGGCCCGCGCGAGGTAGTCCGTCGACTCGGTCATCTCGGTCATCTCAGTCCTCGAGCTCGCTCTTGGCGACCTCCGCGCCGGCGAACTCCAGCACCTCGCGGGCGCCCTCGGCGGAGTAGCCCTGTTCGGTCAGGGCGTCGACCCACGCGGCGCGCTCGTCGTCGTCGAGCTCCCCGGCCGACACCAGCGCGGAGAAGTTGATGTTGTGCTTCTTGTCCTCCCACAGCTTCCGCTCCAGGGCGCGCCGGAGCCGGTCGTTCTCCTGCGGGTCGAAGCTCGACCCCTCGCGGGCGCGGCGACTGACCCAGTTCGCGACCTCCTGTCTGAAGTCGTCCTTCCGGTCGCCGGGGATCTCCAGCTTCTCCTCGACGGAGCGGAGGAACGTCTCGTCGGGCTCCTGCTCGCGGCCGGTGAGGTCGTCCTCGACGGTCGTGTCGTCGATGTACGCCATCACGTGGTCCATGTACTTCTCGCCCTGCCGACGGATCTCGTCGACGTCGTACGCCAGCGCGTGGCGCACGTCCTCGATGGCGCGCTCCTTGTACTCCTCGCGCACGAGTTCGAGGTAGCGGTGGTACGTGTCGAGCTTCTCCTCGGGGATCGACCCGTGGTTCTCGAGGTTGTGCTCGAAGTGTTTGAACACCGCAAGCGGCGAGAGGTACCCCCGGTCCCTGTGCCGGGAGTCCATGATCGCCTCGGCGATCTCGTCGCCGATGAACCGGGCGGAGACGCCCTCCATCCCCTCGGCGATGTCGGCCGCGCGGTCGCCGTTCTCCCTGAGCTTGCGCTCGTCGATCTCGTCGGTCTCGTCGATCTCGCCGTTGTACGCCTTCGCCTTCTGGACCAGCGAGACGGACTCGTCGGTCGGCTCCTCGACGCGGGTGAGCACGCCGAAGAGGCCGGCCATCTCCATCGCGTGCGGCTCGATGTGGATGTCGGGCACGTCGGCGTTGCGGAGCATCTTCCGGTAGATCTCCGCCTCCTCGGTGTACTCGAGGACGTACGGGTAGTCGATCCGCTTGGTGCGGTCGTTGAACGCCTCCATCTTCTCGTCGCCCTTCTTGTCCCGGTACTCGGGCATGTTCGTCCGGCCGACGATCACCTGGTCGATGTCGATCCGCGGGTTGTTGCGCGGCTTGATCGTCTGCTCCTGGCTGGCGTGCAGGAAGTCGTAGAGGAACTCCCGCTGGAGCTTCAACAGCTCCTCGCCGGAGAAGATGCCGCGGTTGGCGTTGCAGAACGCCCCCGCGTAGTCGAACGCCCGCGGGTCGTTCTCACCGTACACCGCGAGCTTCGAGTAGTTGACGTCGCCGGTGAGCTCCGTCTCGTCCTGGTTCTTCTTGTCCTTGGGCTCGAACGTCTCGATGGACCGGCGCTGGTTCTCGTCGGCAACGAGCCGGATCACCTCGACGTGGTTCTCCAACACCGCCTGCAGGTCGTCCTCGTAGTGCGCGAGCAGCTCGTCCATGTAGAAGCCCGACGCGGGGTCGAGGCTCTGCTCGTTGCGGATCGTGTACGGCGCGTCGAGCGCCCCGTTCAGCTCCTCGATCACCCCGTCGCGTTGCTCCTGCGGGAGCAACACGAGCGGGTCCTGGTTCATCGCCGAGCGGACGGTGTCGTCGGCGGGGTCCTGGTCCTCGATCACCGAACAGAGGTCGGTCCACCTGAACGTGTACATCCGCCCCTCGTCGCGGCGGGTGTAGTCCTCGAAGTAGCGTCGGACGAGCCAGTCGAAGTGGCTCTTCCCCGAGCCGACCGGACCCAACAGCAGCTTGATCCGCTTCTCCGGTCCGAGCCCGCGCGCTCCGGACTTCACCTTGTTGACGAACTCGTGGATCGACTCGTGGACCTCCCGGCCGTAGAAGGTGTTCTCGCCGTCGTGGATCGGGTCCTCCGAGGCGAGCAGGTACTCCACGACGCCCGCGTCCTCGTCGTAGCGCGTGCCGTAGTGGTCGAACATGTCGGCGACGCGCTGGTGGGCGTTGCGTGCGATCCGGGGGTCGGCTGTGACCTCCCGGAGATACCACTCGAAGGGCTTCGCCTCCCGGAGGTCCGCGGGAACCGACCGCTTGTACTCCCGGCTGAGCTCCTCGAGCGTGTGCGTTCTCGATGCCTCCCCCGGCGTCCGATCGTTCGCGTTGTCGGTCTGTTCACTCATGTGTGGGGCCACGTGCGCGGGGACGACCGCGACGGTCCCGCCTGCTGGCACCCGGTGTCGACGCCGACGCCCGCACCGCCGGCTGACACCGGTCCGGGCGCCGCCGGACCGCCGTGTCCGCTCGTGCCACTCGACCGCACGGGGATCCGGCGTGGACAGCGTCTCCAACAGAACTCGTCGTGGGGGCGGTCGGTGGGGGTCGTTGCCTCCGTCCCGTGGTCGGACCGAGACTATATGATTTGGTAGGTGTTAACACGGATAAGTCTGTCGGCAATTACGGCCGCTACCGTCCCGCCCTCGATCGGTTGTCGGATCGACCAGCCGGCCGAATACCACCGAACGACTTCGCTGCGTCGGATCGGTCGATCGCCGCCGTCTCCGTCACGGACGCCGAGCGTGTCGCCTAAGCCGTCGGACCGGCAACGCCCACCATGACCGACGACAGCGACGGGCGGGCCGAGGACGAGGACGGCGTCGGCCCGACCACGGCCGGCGACACCGAGATCGGCGGCGGAGACGAGGGGACGGACGGGGCCGCCGGGGGAGTGGGCGGGACCGGCTCCGAGAAGGCCGGGGAGGCGGCGGTCGATTCGGGGATCGACGCCGACGTGCTCGCCGACGGCTGGCGGCTGTGGAACGAGGAGCCGAGCGGTCGCGCGATCGTCGTCTTCCGACCGGACGTGTTCGACGCCGACCGCTTCCCCGCGCCGTGTCTCCCGACGGTGTACCTCACGAACGGCTCGCGGAACGCTCGGCCGGGCGCCGGACAGCGGCGAACCGACGAGTGGCACGTGACGCTGTTCCTCGAACCCGAGGTGGAGGCCGAGTCGACGACGTTCGACGACCGCGCGGCCGCGTTGGAGGGCGTCCGCGACGTGACCGAGCGGTTCGTCGCCGGCGCGATCGACTACCGCGGGGCCTATCAGGTCCCGCGGGAGGCGTACCTCGACGAACTCGACGACCTGATCGGCGGCGAGTGAGGGGGCGCCGGCGGCGGTCGTCGAGCAGCCCGGTGGCTGCGGAGTCGCTGGGGATCAGTCGACCCGCCCGGTCGCCGGGGAGTCGGGCGGCGACGCCGTTATCAGCGGCGCGCGGGATACTCCGATCGTGTCCACCGTCACGCTCATCGGAACACGGCTCGCCGCCGAGGGAACCGAGTTCGTCTACCGGGGGGAGTCCGGCGCCTGCGAGGGCTGTCCGTATCGCGGGCAGTGTCTCAACCTCGTCGAGGGACGCCGATACCGGGTGACCGGCGTCCGCGACGGGACGCAGGCGCTCGACTGTGCGGTCCACGCCGACGCGAGCGTGCGCGCCGTCGAGGTCGAGCCCGCGACCGTCACCGCGAACGTCCCCTCCCGCGGCGCGTACGCGGGCTCGAAGTCGTCGCTGGAGGGGCCCTGTCCGCACGTCGAGTGTCCGAGCCACGGACTGTGCGAACCGCTGGGCGCCGACTTCGACGAGGAGTACCGCATCGCGGAGGTCGACGGCGATCCGCCCCACGAGGTGTGCCATCTCGACCGGGATCTGACGACGGTGACGTTCGAGGCGCCGGAGAACGAGTAGGACCGCGCGACTGCGGACGGACCGCTCGGAGAACCGACTACTCCTCTCCCTCGGGCGTTCGCGTTCCGCTGGCGTTGACCGCCGCCAGCTCCTCGCTGTCGAGCTCCTGCATCGGGTCGGGGAGGTGTTCGGCCGCGGCGTCGAGGTCGGCCATGGCCTCGCGAACCGCAGCGGACTGCGGTCCGTCGCCGAGGTTGAGTTGGCGGAGGTACCCCCGTGCGAGCGCGACGTACACGCCGGCCTCCGCGAGATACGAGCAGCCGAGCATGTTCGCCCAGACGTGGCCCGGCCGGTTCACGGTCCGGTGGAACACGTACGACTCCCCGAGCGACCCCTCGATCGCGTCGACCGCGAGCGTCGACAGCCGTGACTTCGCCTCGACCCACAGGTCCAACTGCTCGCCCCAGTACCCCCGGAGGCGCTCGGCGTCGTACGCGAGGTCCACGTCGAACCGCTCCGCCGCGACGCCGCGGGCGGCGAGCGCGTCCGCGACGGCCGCGCCGGCGCTCGCGGGGTCGACGCCGTCGTCGACGCCGCAGACGACGCGGAGGGTCGGCACCTCGTAACGGCCGGCGGCGTCCCAGAAGGAGTGGAACCACAGCGCCACCTCCCCGTCCGCCGTCGCCTCCCGCATCGCGGGGGCGACGGTCCTCGTGAGCACGCGGTGCTTGCCGGCCAGCGAACCGTCGGAGTCGGCCGCGAGGTCGCGCCAGCGCACCGCGGCGGCGAGGTAGTCCATACGTCCACGTGTGTGTCCGGGGCCGATAAACACCGATGGGAGCGTCGCAACGTCGGCCGGCACGGCCCGGGCTCAGTCGTCGCGCGTGAGTCCCCCGACGAACTCGCGGAGCTCCCGTCCGTACCGCTCGGGCTCCTCGAGGAAGGGCGAGTGACCGGAGTCGGGATACACCGACAGGTCGGCGTCGGGGAGCCGCCGGTCGACCGCACGGGCGGCCTCGACGTCGACGACGGCGTCGTGTGTGCCGTGGGTGAGCATGACCGGCACGTCGAGGTCGTCCAGGAAGTCGAGGTGCGAGATCGTGCGGTCGCGCATCGCGTCGCGGACGCGGGGCGGAACCACCGCGCCGTAGCCGAGCATCCGGTAGCGGTCCTCGGGATCGAGCCGGCCGCGGACGCACAGCTCGACGAACCGGTCGAGCGCCCGGGCGCTCGTCTCGGCGTCCGTCGACGTGATCTCCGGGAACAGGTCGACGTACTCGTGTCCGAGCCAGCCGTTCGTGGTCTCGGTGCCGATCCCGGCGACGACCCCCACGAGGTTCACCCCGGCGACGCGGTCGGTCCCGCGGACGGCGAGGTAGTCGAGCGCCACGAGCGACCCGTAGGACCACCCGACGAGGACGAACGAGTCGAGGCCGAGCGCGTCGGCGACGGCGTCAACGTCGTCGGCCCACGCCTCCGGGTCGTCGTACCCGTCGCGCGGCTTCCCCGAGTCGCCGTGGCCGCGCAGGTCCATCGCGACGAGGCGGTGGTCGTCGGCAAGTCCGGACCGGAACTGCTCGCGCCACGAGCGGTGACACTGCAGGTAGCCGTGGAGGAACAGGACCGGCGGCCCGTCCCGCGGTCCCGCCTCGGCGACGTGGATGTCCGGTTCGCCCGATCGCGCGACCGTCTGTGAGCGCATCGTGGATCCGTCTCCGTCCCGTGCCGTGAGTGTTCCCCCGGATCGACGACCGCCGCGTCGACCGGCCGGGCGTCCCTTGTGATGTCGGATCGAGCTTCTGCTGTCAGCAGAACTATGTCTGTCCGGGGCCCTGTGATGGTAGACCACACCATGCCGAAAGTAGACGGGATCCACCACGTGACGGCGTTCTGTGACGAACCGCAGGTGAACTACGACTTCTTCACGAACGTCCTCGGGCTACGGTTCGTCAAGCGGACCGTCCGATTCGACGTTCCCGAGAAGATCTATCACCTGTACTACGGCGACGAGATGGGAACCCCCGGGACCATCATCACCTACTTCCCGATGACGAACATGCCGATGGAGGACGGAATGGTCGGGAAGGGGATGATGCGCTCGGTCGGGCTGACGATCCCCGAGGGGTCGATCGGGTACTGGCAGGACCGGTTCGACGACCACGGCGTCGAGTACACGATGGACGAGCGATTCGCGGAGACGGCGATCCAGTTCGAGGACCCCGACGGCCTCCCCTACGAACTCGTCACCGGCGAGTCCGACATCGAGCCGTGGACCGAGGGCAGCGACGTGCCCGCCGAGCACGCGATCCGCGGGATGCACGACGTGACGATCCACTCGTCGGACCCGGCGGGGACGATGGACGTCCTCGAGGTGATGGGCTGGGACCGCATCGGCGAGGCGACCCACCCACAGGCCGGGGACCGCGTTCGGTACAAGGCGCCGGAGGGGGCACCCTGCGGCGACCTCGTGGACGTGTTGATCCGGCCGAACGCGCCGGACGGGGTGATGGGCGTCGGGACGTTCCTCCACGTCGCCTTCCGGGTGAAGAACAACTGGGAGCAGGACGAGGTCAGCGACGCCCTGCGCGAGAACGGCTACTGGACCACCTCCCGGAAGGACCGCGACTACTTCCAGTCGCGGTACATCACCGAGCCCGGCGGAGCCGTCTTCGAGTACGCGACGATGGACCGCGGGTTCGACTACGACCAGGACCCCGACGCCTTCGGCGAGGAGATGCGGGTTCCGGACTGGCTGGACGTGGACGTCGAGCGGATCGAGGAGATACTGCCGCCGCTCGAAACGAACTGACCGGGCGCACGCGAGCACAACCCGGCGACCGTGCCGCGCCGGGGCGGATCGCACCGACACCGTTTTTCCCGAGCGCCCGTCCCCTCCGGTAGTGAACGTTCGCGGTCCGCTCCTGGAGGTCGGCGAGGTCAGAGAGGTGAGCACGCGCTACGGCGAGCGCGACCTCGTGGAGTTGACGGTCCGGCCCGACGGCGGGGCCCGCGAGGGCGAGAGGAGCGAGCCCTCGACGCGGACGGGGAGCGGAGCGACCCGTGAGCACGCCGACCCCGTCACCGTCACCCTCTGGGGGAAGTGGACCCACACCGCGGAGCACGCCGAGGAGGGCATGGAACTGCTCGTCACCGACGCCGAGCGCGACGACTACGGCGACCGCGAGGGGTACACCACCTCCTCGGAGTCGTACGTCGTGCTCGAACCGGACTTCCTCGTCGACGTGACCGACGTCCGGTCGTGGGTGCAGTGCCCGCGGATGTACTACCTGAACAAGCTCTCTGGGATCCCGCTGAACTACCCCGTCGTGAAGGGGACGGTCGTCCACGAGGTGTTCGGCGACCTCCTCAGGGGGGTGAATCTCGAGGAATCGATCGACGACCGCGTCGCGGAGGCCGGCCTCGAACTCGGGCTGCTCGGGATGGAGCGCGAGGAGGTCGCCGACGAGGTGCGGCGAAACGCCGCCGCGATCCAGGGATGGCTCAATCAGGGGACGCTCGCCACGGACGACGACACATCGGCGGGGGGCGAGAACGCGGCGGAGAGGGACGAGAGCGGGTCTGCGGACGCCGGCGACGGCGCGAACGCCTCGCTCTCGGAGTGGGACGGCGGTCCCGACGAGTCGGAGTGGCGCTCGGAGTACACCCTCATCTCGCCGACCTTCGGCATCAAGGGTCGCGCCGACGCGCTGCGCCGCGGACAGCCCGTCGAACTGAAGACGGGCAAGAACACGAAGCGCGACCCGCGCTTTCAGGACAAGATCCAGGCCGCCTGCTACGCCCTCCTCCTTCGCGAGCGCGGCGTCGACGTGGACACGGGAACGCTGCTGTACACGAAGAACACCGCACTCGACCGCGGAGAGGAGTCCGGCGACCTCTCGCCGGCCAAGGAGTTCTCGGTCGGGAAGGGCCTGCTGGAGTTCGTCGTCCGCCAGCGCAACGAGATCGCCGCCGCGGAGTTCGACGTGTCCGTCCCGACGGGGTACGAGGCCGACGCGACCTGCGAGTACTGCTTCGAGCAGGACACGTGCATGGTCGTTTCGGGCCGCCTCGATCAGGAGTCGAAGGCCGGGCAGATCGGCACGGCGCTTCCCGAGGAGGAGCGCGAGTACTTCGATCGGACCTACCGCGCCTTGGAGGAGGAGCGCCGCGAGACTCACGCCGAGTACCGAAAGCTGTGGGAACAAACCGCCGAGGAGCGCGCGGCCGACGACCGGGCGCTGATCGATCTGGTGCCCGTCTCCGAGGAGCCGATCGGCGACGGCCGCTGGCGACTCACCGCCCGCAAGGAGACCGACGCCGTCTCGAAGCTCCGCGAGGGCGACGTGGCGCTGGCGTCCGACGGCGACCCGGCGTCGGGACACGCCGAGTTGGGGCGAATCCGGAAACTGGGTGACGAGGTCGTCGTCGAGACGGACGAACCCGTGGAGCTGCACCGCCTCGACGTGTACCCCTCCGAACTCTCCGTCTCACGCATGCACACGGCGGTCCACGACTTCGTGCTCAAGGGCGACCCCGACCGGAAGGACGTGCTGTTCGGGCGGCGCGATCCGGCGTTCGCCGACCGCAGTTCCGCCGGGGGGCCGTACATCGACAACAACGACGCGCAGAACGCCGCCGTCGAGCGCGCGGTCGACGCGGAGGACTTCGCGCTCGTCCACGGGCCGCCGGGGACGGGCAAGACGTACACCATCGCCCGCATCGTCCGCGCGCTGGTGGAGCGGGGCGACCGGGTGCTCCTCTCGGCGTTCACGAACCGCGCGGTCGACAACGCCGTCGAGGCGCTGCGGGAGCAGGGGTTCGAGGACGTCCTGCGCGTCGGCACCGAGACGGGCGTCCGCGGCGACATGCAGGACCTCCGCCTCGTCACCCGGGGCGAGCCGAACGACCGCGCGGCGAAACTGAACTCGGCGCCGGTCGTCGCCGCGACCACCTCCTCCTGTGGCTCGCGGACGATGCGCGAACAGGAGTTCGACGTGGCGATCGTCGACGAGGCCTCCCAGCTCACCGAGCCGGGTACGCTCGCGGCGGTGAACCGCGCCGACCGGTTCGTCCTCGTGGGCGACCACGAGCAGCTCCCGCCGGTCGTGCGCGCCGAGAACCACCTCCGAGAGTCCCTGTTCCAGCGGCTCATCGAGGACCACCCCGACGCGGGCGTGATGCTCGACCGCCAGTACCGCATGAGCCAGCGCATCCAGGCGTTCTCCTCGCGGGAGTTCTACGACGGAAAACTCCGTCCGGCGACGCCGGAAGTCGCCGGCCAGACGCTCGCGGATCTGGGCGTCGACACCGCAGACCTCCCGCCGGAACTGCGCGATTCCGTGTCGTTCGTCGATCCCAACGGGACCCGCGAGGGCAACGCGAACCCGGTGGAGGCCGACCGCGTCGCCGAGGTCGTCGACGCCTACGTCGCCGCCGGCGTCGACCCCGACGACATCGGCGTGATCGCGCCGTTCCGCGCGCAGGTCGCCGAGATCGGTCGTCGGACCGACGTGACCGTCGACACCGTCGACCGGTTCCAAGGGTCGAGCGAGGAGGTGATCGTCGTCTCGTTCGTCGCGACGGGCGACCTCTCCTCGCCCATCTTCGAGGACACTCGCCGCGTCAACGTCGCGTTGACCCGGGCGAAGAAGGCGCTGTGTCTCGTCGGCGACGCGGAGGCGCTCGCCACCGAGCCCTTCTACGAGCGGATGCTCGAGTGGGCTCGGCGGTAGCGTCCCGGGAGGGCGTTCGTCCGCGTGGGCTGTCGTCCGCCGGTCGTGTCCCGGACGCACGCCGCTTCAGCGGGCGTCGTCGCCGTCGCCGGTGTCGGCGTCGGTGCTGTCGTCGCGTTCGCCGGTGTCGGTCGTGCGTTCGTCCCGGTCGGCGCTCTCGCCGCGACGGTCCGATCCGTCCCCGGTGTCGCCGTCCCGATCGCCGTCGGAACCAGCTCCGTTCGTCGCGACGGGGTCGACCCCGCCAGTCGACTCATCGGTCCCGCTGTCGGTCGCGGAGGCGTCCTCGGCGGCGCTCGACGGCCCCTCCGACCTTCGGTGGCGACGTTCGCGCCGCGCGCGTCGCCGGGCCACGAGATCCCCGCGCAGAGCGTCGAGCAGTTGCTCGCGAACCCCGTCGGCGGCGTCGGCGTCCAGGTCGTGGGCCACCGCGTCGCCGCCGAGCAGTCCCGAGGAGGACGCGGAGTCGCCGACGACGGACGCCAGGCGCCGCCGCCGCTGGAAGACCGTCCGCGAGACGAACACCGTCTGTAGCCGGAAGTACGGCACCAGTCGGGTGTGGCGACGGAGCACGCCCGTCCGGGTGACGAACCCGTCGGAGGCGGTCGCGTGCCCGCGGTGTGTCCACGTCAGGTGTCCCGCGAGCGGCGCCAGCGCGACGCCGACAAGCGGCGCGAACGGGAGGAGCCGCGGCAGGTCGAACGCGAGCCTGTCGACGCCGACCGCGACGGCGGTCAGCGCGAGCGCCGCGATCGCGTAGCGCGCGACGTAGCGTCGACGGGCGCGGGTCGGCGGCCGTTCGACGGTGTCGACCCCGAACGCGTCGTCGGTGGGAGCCGTGTCCGTCCCGGCGTCCGCGCCCAACTCCGCTCGGACGTCGTCGGCGAGCGCGACGACCCGCTCGCGGGTGTCGAGCGGGACCGCCGTCTCGACGCCGCCGCCGCCTCCGCCGCTCGAGCCGGGCGCGTAGCCGGCGGTGTCGACCGCCAGGCTGGCGTAGCCGAGGCGACGCATGGCGGCGTTCTCCGAGACGGTGAGCGTCTGCACCTTCGAGAGCGGGACCGTTCCGCTGTAGCGACCGAGCAGGCCGCGCTCGTATCTGAGTTCGTCGCCGACGCGCTCCAGCCGGAAGCCGTAGTAGCGGACGAACGTCAGCGCGGCGCTGACGACCCAGACGACCAGCAGGAACCCGAGGACGCCGAGCAGCCCCAGCGACACCAAGTCGCCCGGCCCCAGCGAGGGGACGTCCCCGGGCCCCACCTCGACGTCGATGATCCCGTAGCGCACGAGGAGCCGCCCGCCGTCGAACAGCAGGTCGTCGAAGAGGCTGGCGCCGACGAACGGCGCGATCACCGCGCCCGGCCGAAAGGACACCGCACACAGCGTTGCGAACCGTCGGCCAGTGAGTTCGTACAGCGTCTCCGACGCCGGTTCGGAGCGACGCGGCTCCGTCGTCGCCTCCGCGTCGCGGTCGGCGGCGACGCCGGCATCATCAGCACCCGCCGTACCGGTACCGGTTGCACTGGCACCGGTGGTGTCCGTGGTACCCTCAGCTTCGTCTCCCGGATCGCGTTCGTCCCGGTGGTCGCTCCGGCGACCGTGGCGACCCAGTTCCTCGCGGAGCCGGTCGGCTTCCTCGCGTCCGACGGCGTCGAGGGTCGCCTCCGTCGACCCCCCACCGGCCGTCTCGACGGTGACGGTCGAGAGCCCGAGCGCGCGCTGGAGGAGGCTCCGGCGCACGTCCACGTTCTGGACGCGGTGGAGCGGGATCTCCCGGTCCTGACGGGAGACGACGCCGGAGCGGACGACCAGCCGGTCCGGGAGCGTCTCGTACTCGAAGCGGTACCACCGCGCCAGCGCGATACCGCCCCCGAGGACGAACGCCGCGGGGATCGCCAGCGGCGCGATCGGGGCGGCGCCGTCGCCGCTCATCCCCAGAAACGCGGTGCTCGCGAACACCGCGAACAGCGCCAGTTGGCCGCCGGAGCGGAGCGCGCTCACGGCGGCCGAGGCGGGATGGAGTCTGGGCATCAGACGGCGTCGAACTCCGATTCGGTCGCGAGCTCGCGCAGGCGCTCGCGGAGGTCGCTCGCCCGCGCCGGCGTCAGCCCGGGGATCGTGATGTCGGCGCCGCGGGAGCCGGCCGTGTAGACGACGACCGAGGCCAGCCCCAGCGTGCGTTCGATCGGCCCGCGCCGGGTGTCGACGTGTTGGACGCGCACGTACGGTACCGAGGTGTCGACCCGGGTGAGGACCCCGCGAACCAGATACAGCGAGTCGTCGCGAACCTCGAAGCGCCACACCCGATAGCGCACGAACGCGGCGGCGACGCCCAGCGCGACGACGACCACCGCGACGCCCGCGGCCGCCGTGGGCGGTATCGGGGCGCCGATCCGACCGGCGACGACGCCGATCGCGAGGATCACGGCGCCGGGGACGAGCGCCCCGACGACCCACGCGAGGCGGACCCGCGAGTTGAGTGATTCCATACCCGGCGTTCGGACGCCTCCGGTAAACGATGTGGGGTCGCGAGGCGGTCGACCGGGGGCCGGTGGAGCGGTCCGTCGGCGAGACGCCGGTCAGTCCGGATCCGAGTCGACCGGAGTCCCCGAGTCGGCGAGCACGCCACCGACCGTCTCGGTCCCGTCGCGCCCGTCGCCGGTTCCGGACCCGTCGTCCAACTCCTCCAGCACGCGTGCGTGAAACTCCTCGAGTGCGGCGTCCTCGTCCTCGGCGATCACCGTGTCGCTGGCCGACAGCGTCGCCAGTCCGAACGCCCGCGGCGACGGCGCGTCGACCTCGTGACGGACCACCTCGACGTCACCAGCGCGGACAGATTCGAGTACCTCGCGGATCCCCGAGAGGTTGAGTTTGTCCTCGACTATCTCGCGGTACGTCTCCTCCAGCACCGCGAAGGAGTCGAGGTCCGCGGCGAAGGAGACGAGCATCTCGGCGGACACCTGCTGTTGGGCGGCCGACTTCTCGTACCCCTTGTACCGCTTCAGGATCATCAGCGACCGCGTGGCGTTGATCCGGAAGTAGCGCTGCAACAGGTCCGTCCCCTCCAGCGCCGCCCGGAACTCCGAGTACACGGACTCGGGGTCGATCGAGGCGATCACGTCGGCGACGTCGACCTTCCGGTTCAGCGGCATCGTGACCGTGAAGCCGTTGTCGGCGACGGCGACCTGCACGTTCGCGTTCGCCCGTTGGGTACAGCGATACGCCACCAGCCGCGAGAGGCCGTCGTTGAACTCGCGGCCGTAGGCGCTGTGGACGTGGTAGTGACGGCGGTACTCCGCGCGGTCGAGCACCTGCTCGACGACGAGCCGGTCGGGCGTGGAGACGCCGTCGGGCCCGAGGTACCGACGCTGCTCGTCGAACATCCGGGTGATCGCGCGCACGGCGTTCTCGCCGAGCGGGAGTCGCCTGAGCCAGCGTCGGGCGTTCGCGGGGCCGCCGGCCGCGAGCCGGTCCATCAGTTCGCCCTGGAACGCGAGGATCTCCCGCCCGAGGTCGTAGCTGAGCGGGAGCCGTTCGGAGAACCACGAGGGCACCGTCGGACGCTGGCTCGACGGGTCGACGTACACCTTCGAGCCGCGGCGGTAGCTGTACTGGTACGTCGAGCCGCCGAGCTGGAACACGTCGCCGGACTCCAGCGTGTCGAGGTACTCCTCGTCGAGCTGGCCGACCCACTCGTCGCCGCCGCGGACGTACACGTCGATCGTGAACGAGTCGGGGATCGTGCCGATGTTCGTCATGTAGATGACCCGCGCCAGCCGGCCCCGCTTGCCGATCAGCGGCTCGCCCACGTCGAACTCCTCGTAGTGGTGCTCCCCGTCGGGCGCGTCGTTGGTGTCGCGCCACACCTTCGCGTACGCGTTCTTCTCCTCCATGCCCTCGTGGTCGGCCGTCAGATACCGCATGAGCTGCTCCCACTCGGCCCCGGAGTAGTTCCGGTACGGGTACGCCGAGGCGAGCGTGTCGCGAACGTCGGCCTCCCGCTTCACGCTGTTGATCGCCATCCCGTACACCTGCTGTGCGGCCACGTCCTGTGCGTTCTCGGGGACGAACACGCGGTCGACGAACCCCTCCTCCGCGCGCTGGAGCATCACCGCACACTCGACCAGCTCGTCGCGGTCGAGCGCGATCACCCGGCCCTCGACCGTCCGCCCGAGGCGGTGGCCCGCGCGGCCGACGCGCTGGAGCAGCGAGGCGACGGACTTCGGCGAGCCGACCTGCACGACGAGGTCGACGTGGGGCATGTCGATCCCCAGCTCCAGCGAGGTCGAGGTCGTGACCACGTCCACGTCCCCCGACTTCAGCTTCTCCTCGATCGCCTCGCGGTGCTCCCTCGACATCGAGCCGTGGTGACAGCCCGAGTCGGTCTCGTCGTAGCCGTAGCGCTCGCGCAGCGTCGTCAGGACGCGCTCGGCGCCCGAGCGGGTGTTCGTGAACACGAGCGTGTTCTCGTGGTCGTCGATCAGTTCGTGGAGGCGGTCGTGGAAGCGCTCGTTCACCACGTCGCGGGGCGTGTCGATCAGGTCGTCGGTCGGGCACTCCAGCCGGAGGTCGAAGTCGCGGACGAACCGGGTGTCGACGATCTCGCAGTCTCGGGGCGTCCACGCCCCGTCGTTTTCGGCTCCGTCCTCCGCGTCGATCGTGTCGTCGCCGCCGGCGCCCGTGCTGACCTCGCCGTCTCCGGCCTCCCCTCCCACCAGGAACTTCGCCATCGTCGACAGCGGCTCGACCGTCGCCGAACAGCCGATCCGCGTCGGCGACCCGTCACAGAGGCGTTCGAGCCGCTCCAGCGAGACCGAGAGGTGGGTCCCCCGCTTGTTGTCCGCGAGCGAGTGGATCTCGTCGACGACGACGTACTCGACGCTCCGAAGCGTCTCCTTGAACTTCGGCGAGTTGAGCAGGATGGCGAGCGTCTCCGGCGTCGTGTTCAGGACGTGCGGCGGCGATTCGAGCATCGCCCGGCGCTCGCTGTCGGGGGTGTCGCCGTGGCGGATCGCCTGTCGGATCTCGGTGTCGTGGCCGCGGTCGGCCAGCTTCTCGGTGATCCCGTCGATCGGCTCCGCGAGGTTGCGCGTGATGTCGTTCGCGAGCGACTTGAGCGGCGAGACGTACAGGCAGCGGACGCCGTCGTCGAGCCCGCCGTCCGCCGCCCGCTCGCGCTCGCGTCGAAAGAGGTCGTTGAGGATCGCGGTGAACGCCGACAGGGTCTTGCCCGATCCGGTCGGCGAGGCGACGAGGCAGTTCTCCCCCTCGTCGATGAGCGGGATCGCCTCGCGCTGGGGCGGCGTGAAGAAGCCGCCGTTGTCCCCGACGTACTCGCCGAACTGCTCGACCCACCACTCGCGGACGGAGGGTTCCAGTCGGTCGAGCACGTCGCCGTCGGCGATGTCGACGGTCGCGGGGTCGAAGTCGTGGTCGGCGTCGGTCGCGGCGAGGAGGTCCCGACCGTCGGTCATTGCGATCGCAAGGGGTCGCGACGGTAAGTCGGTTGTGGGGGTCGCACGCGGGTGCCGACTTCCGGTCTCGGGACGACGCTCGAACCGCAACCACTTCCCCGCCCGACGCGGACGCACCACCATGCGCGTCACGTTTCTCGGGACGGGGTCGGCGATGCCCGTCGCCGACCGCGTCCAGACCGGGCTGCTCGTCGAGGCCGCCCCGGGCGACCGGGCCCCGCTGCTGGTCGACTGCGGCGCCGGGGTCCTCCACCGGCTCTCCCAGACCGACCCCGGCTACGAGGCCGTCTCGACGGTCCTCCTGACGCATCACCACCTCGATCACGTCTCCGACCTGCTCGCGCTGCTCAAGGCCCGCTGGCTCGCGGGCGAGGAGCGCCTCCACGTCGTCGGCCCGCCCGGGACGAAGGCGCTGCTCGACGACCTGCTGTCGGTCGGGGAGTTCGAGTACCTCGACGGCCGCGCGGACCTGAGCGTCCGCGAGGTCCACCCCGGCGCCGAGTTCTCGCTCGCCGGCCTGGATATCGAGGCGTTCGAGACGCGCCACTCGAAGCAGTGTCTCGCCTACCGGTTCGCCGATCGGGGCGACGAAGGCGGCGGTGTGGCCGACGTGAAAGCCGAAGACGGCGGCGGCACCGAGGCCGACGGCAACGATGGCGGGGACGCCGACGGCACGGCCGGCGGCGACTTCGTCTTCTCGGGCGACTCCGAGGCGTTCGCGGGGCTCGCGAACTTCGCCGAGGGGGCGCGCGTGCTCGCCCACGACTGCTCGTTCCCCGACGAGGTCGACGTGGACAACCACCCGACGCCGTCGCAACTGGGCGAGGCGTTGGCCGGCCGCGACATCGACCGGGTGTACCTCACGCACCTGTACCCGCACACCGAGGGGCGCCACGACGAGATGATCGAGGCCGTCGGCCGTCGCTTCGACGGCGACGTGCGGGTCGCCCGCGACGGGCTCCGGTTCGAGCCGTGAGCGGGGGCGACCGGGGGGAGGTCCCGTCACGAACGGGGAGGAACGACCCGTGAGCGGGAGCAACGGCCGGCCGGTGTCGCGGCCGATACGAGCACCGGAGCCCGCCGAGTTCCCTCCGTGAACCGCGACGCCCTCGGCTTCCTCACGCTCGCGGCCGTGTGGGGAACCGCCTTCGTCGCGACGAAGGCGGCGCTGGCGACGTTCCCGCCGGTGTTGTTGGCGGCGCTCCGCTTCGACATCGCCGCCGTGGCGCTGTTCGCCGTCGCGGCCGTCGCCGGCGACGGGCACCTCCGGCCCGGCGGTCGGGGCGACCTCGCGCCGATCCTCGCGGGCGGCACGTTCAGCATCGGGCTCCACCACGCCCTGCTGTTCACCGGCCAGCAGTACGTCCCCAGCGCGGTCGCCGCCACGCTGCTCGGGCTCATTCCGGTGCTCACGCCCGTCGCGGCGCGGGTGGTCCGACCCGAGGAGCGCCTCGACGCCGTCGGCGCCGCGGGCGTCCTCGTTGGGTTCGGGGGGCTCGTCCTGATCGTGGATCCGGACCTGGGGAACCTCTCCGCGAACCTCGGAGCCGTCTTCGTGTTCGGCTCCGCGGTCGCGTGGGTCGCCGGCGCGGTGACGACGCGGGAGGACGACACGACGCTCGGGCCGCTGGCGCTCCAGGCGTGGATGGCCGCGGTCGGGGCGCTTCTGCTCCACGTCGCCGCCGCGGTCCTCGGACAGTCGCCCGCCGCGGTCGACCCGACGATGGACGGGGTGGCGTGGCTCGTGTACCTCGCGGTCGTTCCCGGCGCCGGTGGCTTCCTCCTGTACTTCCGGCTGCTCGACCGGCTCGGCCCGATCCGCGCGGGCCTGCTGGAGTACGCCATCCCGCCGTTCGCCGCGCTGTTCGGGTTCCTCGTGTTGGGCGAGACGCTCGGGACGAACACCGCCTGGGGGTTCGCGTGCATCCTCGGCGCGTTCCTCCTGGTTCAGCGAGCGCCGATACGGGCGGCGCTCCGGCGACGGATCGGGTGACCGCGACGGATCGGACCGCGTGGCCACGCCGTCCCTCGAATCGTCCGTTCAGCGGGCGCTCGTGCCAACTCGGTGGGTTAATGGGTCTGAGCGACCAGCTAATCGGTATGTACGTGACGCCCACCGATCGGGCGCTCGCGATCCTCGCGGTCGGCTTCGACGACGCCCGACCGTGTTCGCCGGGGGGGCTCGAACGTGCGCTCCCCGAGTCGTCGTCGGTCACCGCGGTCGGATCGATCGCCGCGGCCCTCGAGCGCGATCTCGACGCGCTGGACTGCGTCGTCGCGGCGTTCCGGCTGCCGGACGGCACGGCGGCGGATCTCCAGCGACGACTGTCGGAACTGGAGGCTCCGCCGCCGGTCGTGCTCGTCGTCGACGCGAGCGGCGGATCGGTGCCCGCCGCGGCCGTCTCGACCCCGTTCGACGAGGTCGTCGCCGCCGGCTGCGACGACCGGGACGAGCCCCTGCCGGCACGAGTCGCGACGGCGATCGCGACCGTCGTTCCCGACGACGAGGGGCCGACGGTCGCGGACGGGTGTCCGCGGGACAGACGGTCGCTCGACGCCTGGAAGTCGACGCTGTTCGACCGGCTCCTGACCGACATCCCGATGCACGCGTTCGTCAAGGACCGTGACGCGCGACACGTGATGGTGAGCGAGGCCGCCGTCGACGAACGGATCGACCGGCTCGGCGGGGACTTCCTCGGCCGACGAGACATCGACGGCCTCCTTCCGGAAGCGGAGGCGCGCAAGTCCTACGAGGACGACCGACGGGTGATCGAGACCGGAGAGGCGATCGTGGACAAGGAGGAGTACTACTCGTCGGCGGACCGGTGGTTCCGGACCTCGAAGGTGCCGTGGACGGACGGCGACGGCGAGGTCGCGGGCCTGATCGGCGTCGCTCAGGAGATCACCGCCCGGAAGGACCGAGAGCGCCAACTGGAGATCACCCACCACGTCGTCCGTCACACGCTCCGCAACAAGCTGAACGTCATCATCGGCCGATGCGACCGCATCCGCCAGGGGGGGCGCGTCGCGGGCAACCTCGAGCGGATCGCGGACGCCGCGAGGTCGCTGACCGACACCGTCGATAACCAGCAGACGATCCTCGAGATGATGCTCGGGGAACCGGAGCAGGCCCCGACGAACCTCACCGATCTCGTTCGTCATCGGATCGAGGCCGCCGAGGCACGCCGACCCGACGCCGCCATCGACGCCGTCCTCGAGAACGACGTCGTCGGGCTCGCCACCGACAGCGCCGGCCGGGCCGTCGACCAGTTGCTCCGCAACGCGCTCGAACACGCCGACGGAACCCCTCGGCTGACGGTCACCCTCGAACGGGCGGACGACGAGGTGCGGCTGTGCGTCCGCGACGGTCCCCCGGGGATCCCGCCGTTCGAGGTCGAGGTGCTGACCGGCCGCCGGTCGATCGACCACCTCAACCACACGACGGGGCTCGGGCTGTGGATCGTTCAGTGGGCGATGAAACACGCCGGGGGCGAGGTCTCGTTCGACCGCACCGACGACGGCGGCAACGCGGTCACCCTGCGGTTCCCGCGTCCGGACGAGGAGGTGGACCTCGACCAGGTCGCGGACCCCGCCGAGCGTGATGACGTTCGAGGGCCGGCCGACAGCTAACTCGGACACCTCGCCGTCGCCGTGGGGCCGAGTCTCTCGTCCCGTTCGGTCGGCCACCGTTCCACCCGGCGGCCTCCCGCCCCGTTCCTCGCACCCGGTCCCTCACCCGATCCGCGTTCCGGGCTCCTCGCCCGCGAGGAACGCGTCCACGTCGTCCGGCCCGAACACGTACGCCGGCGATCCGAGCGCGAGGAGTTCGCGGACCTTCGCGGCCATCCCCCCGGTCACGTCCGTCGCGTCGCTGACGCCGAGCACGTCGGCTACCTCGTCGAACGCGTCGATCCGGGGGATCACCTCGTCGTCGCCGTCGAGCACGCCCGGGACCGTCGAACAGAGGCCGACCCGGTCGGCGTCGAGGGCGTCCCCGAGCGCGGCCACGATCTCGTCGCCAGAGAGGACGGTGACGCCCTCCCCGGCGTGGACGACCCCGTCGCCGTGAAGGACGGGGACGAACCCCTCGTCGAGCATCGTCGCGACCTGATCGGTCATCAGCGAGAGCTCGCCCTCGGCGTCGCGGGCGGCCGCCGAGAACGGATGAACCGGCAGGGCAGGAACGTCCTCGGCGTGCAGCCGGGAGAGAACGAACCGGTTCAGCGTCGTCATCGCGCCGTGGACCGCCATGACCCCGTCGACGTCGCGGATACCCTCGGTCGAGCTCACGCCGCGTTCGGCGGCGTGGTGGTGACCGAACGAGCCGCCGCCGTGAACGACCACCAGATCCTCCACGTCGGCGGCGGCGATCGCGGCCGAAAGCGACGCCAGCGTGTCGTCGTCGAGGGTCTCGGGGCGGTCCTTCTCGGTGACGACGGAGCCGCCGAGCTTCAACACGGTGACCATCTACGCGACCTCCACGCGGACGCCCTCGGTCGCCAACTCGGCCCGGAACGACTGCTCGCACTCGGCGGTGTAGCCGAGCGCGTGTTCGGTCTCCGGACTCGGGTCGAGCGCGACGACGCAGCCCCCGCCGCCCGCGCCCGTGAGCTTCGCGCCGTGGGCACCCGCCTCGCGGGCGGCCCACACCATCGCGTCCAGCGACCGCGCGGACACGCCAAGCGCCTCCAGCAGCCCGTGATTGAAGTCCATCAGTCCACCCAGCTCAGCGAGGAGCTCGTCGCTCGGTTCGCTCCCGGGATCGGCGTCCGCGAGGAGCCGCTCCCCCTCCCGGGTGAGGTCGCCGACCGTCTCGACGGTGTCGGCGGCGAACGCGTGCTCCTCGCGGAGCGCGCGCACCCCCGCGACGAGTTCGCCGGTGTCGCCGGCGCCGCCGTCGTAGCCGACGACGAACGGCAGCGGGGGCGCGTCGATCGTCCGGGTGTCGTCGCCCTCGACGCGCACGGCCCCACCCATCGCCGAGCAGAACGTGTCCGCCCGCGACGCCTGCCCCTCCTGCACCTCGTACTCGGCCTCGTAGGCGCGTCGGGCGACCTCCTCGGGCTCCAGTTCCGTCCCGAGCGCGCGCGTCGCCGCGTCGATCCCGGCGACGACGACGGCCGCCGACGACCCCAGCCCCGCGCCCAGGGGGATCGCGGACTCGACGGCGATGTCGAAACCGGCGCCTGGCGCGTCGGCCGCGTCGCGGGCCTGTTGGACCGCCGCCTCGATGTACTCCATCGCCGCCTCGACCAGCGACGCGGGCACGTCGACGTCCGGACGGTCGTCGATGCTGTCGCCCCAGGTGACGGTGAAGCCGTCCAACGAGAGGTCCGCCGCGTCGACGCGGATCCGACCGTCGTCGCGGGGGTCGACGGTCACCCGCGCGCGGCGCTCGACCGCGCAGGGAACCGCCGGCTCGCCGTACACGACCGCGTGCTCGCCGAAGAGGTACACCTTCCCCGGCGCGCTGCAGGTGGTCATACCCGCGACCAACACCCCCCGCCTAACAGCCGTTTCGACTCCGCGAGCCGAGCCTCGGTCTCGGCTTCGATACGTGCTGCGATACCATTATGTGAAGGGCTCTCCCGTGTCGGGCTGTGGTGTATGGCCACCGCACTACCGCGGGGGCGACGGCACCACGCTCGACGCCGCGGATCGGCGACCCGGGGAAAGAGGGACGCACGCTGTCGCGACCGGTCACCGGTCGGGTCGGCTCCGCGGTGTGATTTCGGCGCTCGGAGTCGCGTCTCACGGCGTGTCGCCGCCGTCACTCCCGAATTATCTTGTTTGATAACTCGGTCGGTGGAATTATGTCGGTCGATGTGCGACCCGTTACCATGAGTTCGACGACGCCGAACGCCGCCCCGAACGTCGATCGAAGTCGGGACGGCACGCGCTTGCGGGTCGAACTCTCGGGTGAGTTCGAGACGGCGGACGTCGTCACGGCAATGGCGCGTGCACGCCACGTCGCCGAGGAGTGTGACGCCGAGTTCGCCGTCCTCGTCGACGTTCGGGAGTTCACTCCGCGCGGAAACGCCCTCGCCGCGCTCGGCGAGTGGGAGACGTTCCTCCGGATGGCCGGCGCGACCGCGGTGGTCCGCGTCGGCCACGAGCAGGCCGTCGGCGGCGCGGACCGCCGTGCCTCGTCGATCGAGGAGGCCGAGCGGTTGATCTCCCGGTAATCGTCGTCGCCGCGACGCGCGTCCCCCGCTCACCGTCTTCCGTTCCACGTCCTCCGCCCCCCGCCCTCTGTGTCCCCTCCTCCGTCGCCGCCGTCTGCGTCCACGGCGCCGCCGACAGGACGCGTCCGACACGCGTGGATCCGGTTGCCGTGAACGAGACTCCACGGCGACCGGCGGCGCCGCCGCTGGCGACGTGATGACAAAGGAGTGATCGCGAGATCCAGCGGCCGGCTTACAGTTCGTCCTCGAAGTCCTCGAGGGCGTAGCCGGGTTCGGCGCCGCGGCGGTCGAGCGTCTCGTTGGCCAGCAGCCAGTAGACGACCGACAGGGCGCGGCGACCCTTGTTGTTCGTCGGGATGACGAGGTCGACGTTGCTCACCTGGTTGTTCGAGTCGCACATCGCGATGACGGGGATGCCGACCGTGATGGCCTCCTTGACCGCCTGCGCGTCGCCGATGGGGTCGGTGACGACCACCACGTCCGGCTCGATGTAGCCGGCGTACTCGGGGTTCGTCAGCGTCCCCGGGATGAAGCGCCCGGTGCGGGCGCGCGCCCCGATGGCGTCGGCGAACTTCTCGGCCGGGAAGCGGCCGTACTGGCGCGAGGAGGTGACGAGCACCTGCTCGGGGTCGTAGTTGGCCAGGAACGAGGCCGCCGTCCGGATGCGGCCGTCCGTCTCGCTCACGTCGAGCACGTACAGGCCGTCGTCGCGGACGCGGTGGATGAACCGCTCCATGTCCTTGGTCTTCTGCTGGGTCCCGATGTGGACCCCGGCGGAGAGGTAGTCCTCGACCGGGATGAGGAGGTCCGCCTCGTCGTCGGGCATGACGTCCTCGTCGAAGCGCGGACCCTCGTCCGCCTCCTCGTCGGCGACCGCCTCGGTCGCCTCGGTCTCCTCGGGCTGTGCCTCAGTCTCGTCGGGCGAATCCTCGGCCGCGGGCTGGGTCTCCTCGACCTCCTCCTCGGCGTCGGCCGCCTCTTCGGTGTCTGCGTCGTTCTCGCTTTCGCTCATACTGCCTCCTCCGCGATGCGGATGAGTTCGTTCAGCTTTGCGGTGCGCTCGCCGCCGACCGTGCCCGTCTTGATGAACGAGGCGCCGGTCGCGACGGCGAGGTGTGCGATGGTGGTGTCCTCGGTCTCGCCCGAGCGGTGGGAGACGACCGCGTCCAGCCCGTTGCGCTGGGCCAGCTCCACGGCGTCGAACGCGTCCGACAGCGTCCCGATCTGGTTCGGCTTGATCAGGATGCTGTTGGCCGCCCCCTCGTCGATGCCTCGCGAGAGACGCTCGACGTTCGTGACGAACAGGTCGTCGCCGCAGATCAGCGTGCGGTCGCCCACCCGGTCGGTCAGGTCGGCGAACCCGTCGTAGTCGTCCTCGTCGAGGGGGTCCTCGACGTACGCGAGGTCGTACTCGTCGACCAGCTCGGCCATGTACTCGACCTGCTCGGTCGAGGTGCGCTCGACGTCCCCGTAGCGGTAGACGCCGGCGTCGGCGTCGTACAGCTCCGAGGCGGCCACGTCGAGACCGAACCGGATCTCGAAGCCGACCGCGTCCTCGACGCGCGAGGTCGCCTCGTCGACGATCTCGAACGCCTCCGCGTCGGAGACCGCGGGCGCCCACGCGCCCTCGTCGCCCTTCGCGGCGGCGATGCCGCGGTCGGCGAGTATCTCCGCGACCGCGGCGTGCACGTCGGCGTTCGCGAAGACCGCCTCCGCGACCGACGGCGCGCCCACGGGCGCCGAGAGGAACTCCTGGATGTGGGTCGCGTCGGCGGCGTGCTCGCCGCCGCCGACGACGTTCCCCAGCGGGACCGGGAACGACCGGTCAGCGTCACGGAACGTGCCCCCGAGGTGCTGGAACAGCGGCGCGCCCAGCACGTCGGCGCCGGCCTTCGACGCCGCCATGCTGATCGCGACCGCGCTGTTCGCGCCGATCTCCGAGAAGTCCTCGGTCCCGTCGGCCGCGTGCAGCGCGGCGTCGACGTCGCGCTGGTTGCCGGCGTGGACCGAGCCCTCGAGGCGCGGCACCGCGTGCTCGCGGGCGGCCGCGATGGCCTCCATCGGCGGCAGTTCGAGCGCCTCGTACTCCCCCGTCGACGCCCCGGAGGGCGCCGCCGCGCGGCCGAAGCCGCCCGACTGGGTGAGCACGTCCGCCTCGACGGTCGGGTTGCCCCGCGAGTCGAGCACGCGACGCAGCGACACCGACTCGATCAGGGTCATCTACTTCCCCTCCCGGCGGACCGTGAACGGAAGCACTCCGGCGTCGTACTCCTCGGCCGCGATGAGGATCGGCTCGGACTGCTCGCTTTCGATCAGCGCCGGCGCGCCGTACGCCAGCTGCAGCGCTCGCGCGCCCAGGATGCGGGCCTTCTCGTACCGGTTGTACTGTAGGTTCCCGCTCATTGGTACGGGGAGACGACGTCGACCAGGTCGGTGTGACTCACCATCATCCGCCGACAGCAGTGGCGGTCCACGCCGAGCTCGTCGAGGACCTTCGACGGGTCCTCCTCGCCCTCCTTGGCGCGAGCCTTGAACTCCTCCCAGTGTTCACCGATGACGTTGCCGCACGTGAAACACCGGACAGGGATCATCATGGGTGGACCACCTCAGCGGTAGGACTTCTGGTAGCGGGCGCGCGCGCCGGGCCCGCCCCACTTCTTCGGTTCGCTCTGCCGGGAGTCGTTGACCAGCAGGGAGCGGTCGAACTCCATGAACGCGTCGCGGAGCTCGGCGTCGTTTCGGTACTGCACCAGTCCGCGCGCGATGGCCGTGCGGACCGCGTCGGCCTGCCCGGCGAAGCCGCCGCCGTTGACGGTCACGTCGATGTCGACCTCCGCGCGGAGGTCGTCGCCGGCGACGCGGAACGGCTCCAGCATCTTCAGGCGTGCCATCTCCGGTTCGACCAGCTCGACGGGCTGGGAGTCGATACGCACTCGCCCCTCGCCGTCCGTGACGGTGGCGCGGGCGACGGCGGTCTTCTTCTTTCCGGACGTGTTCGTTACCATGTGACGTTGGCCCCCAGGTCCTCGGCGACCTCGCCGAGGGTGGTGAACTTGATGTTCGACAGGCGATCGAGGGAGGTGCCGTCGAGCACCTCCGGCTCCGGCGCGCCCTCGTCGGGCGAGGTCGTCTCGGACTCGAACGGGTTGCCGATGTACACGCGGACGTTCTCGAACGCCTCGCGACCCTTCGTGGTCTTGTACGGCAGCATCCCGCGGACCGACCGCTTGAAGATGCGGTCCGGCCGCTTCGGGTAGTACGGGCCCGAGTCGGAGCCGAGGTTCGCGCGCTTGCGGTACTTCTCGAGCGTCGCCTCGGTGTTGCCGGTGATGACCGTTCGCTCGGCGTTGACGATCGCGACGCGCTCGCCGTCGAGCGCCTTCTGTGCGACCTTCGACGCGACGCGACCCATGATGGCGTCGCGTCCGTCGACGACGACGTCGGCCTCGAACTCTGCGAGACTCATCGGATCACCCGGACGTTCGTCGCTTCGGGGTTGTTCGACAGCGCTTCCTCCAGCCGGACGGCGTCGCCGGCCTGGTCGATCTTCGTCTCGGCGGTGCCGGAGAAGTCGACGGCGGCGACGGTGACGTTCTTACGGAGCACGCCCGAGCCGAGCACTTTGCCCGGCACGACGACGGTCTCGTCCTCGTTCGCGTACCGCTCGATGCGGCCGAGGTTGACCTCCGCGTGCGTGCGCCGCGGCTTTTCGAGCCGGTCGGCGACGTCCTGCCAGACGCTGGCATCGGACGACCGCGCGACCGACTTCAATTCGGCGATGAGGTTTTGAAGTCTCGGATTAGTCTTGCTACTACTCATACGGATACCTCCTGAGTGGGAGTTGTCGACTCGGTCGGTGACCGAGTCGTCGTGAGAGAACGGGAGTGCAGGGGGCAGGATTTGAACCTGCGAACCCCTAAAGGACAGCGCCCTGAACGCTGCGCCGTTGGCCAGACTGGGCTACCCCTGCTCGCGTCCCGTCGTTTGCCGTCCCACCGGATAACCCCTTCGGTCCACCCCGTCCGCGCATTGCGGTGACGGCGGATCCGCTGGCCGGTCGGACCCGACGCGGGGACGAACGTTCGGTCGGTGTGGTGGGACGACATCATCTGTTGATTAGACTGCGACCTTGTCTGCCAGTTCGTCCGCGCGGTCACGCAACGACTCGACCGCGCGGAGGGTGAGTTCCTCGACGCTCATCGACCCGTCCGTCTCGATGTGGAAGACGAACGCGCCGGGCACGTCCTCGATCTCCAGCTCCTTGCCGGGATAGCGGTTCGTGAGGTCGGAATCGAACTCCTCGGTGTGGACGAGTTCCCCGTCCTCGGTCTCGATGACGCCGCGGAGGATGTTCGGCTCCTCGTCGTCGAACTCGTCGGCGTCGCCGACGACGGACACGCGCTGCAGGTGGCGGTAGCCGACGGCCACGCCGCCCTGGTGTTTCGCGTGTTCCTTGCCGGTGTCGAGCACCGCGTCGGCCTCGAACTCCAGCCGCTGTCCCTCCTTCAGTTCGATGATGGGGACGTTCTCGTCGGCGGGCTGGACGAGGTCGTCGGACGTCTCGATGTCGCCCGAGTACGCCGTCGCCGGCCCCTCGACGTCGAGCGCGAGGGTGGCGCTCTCGCCGACCTCGTAGTCGTCGAGCGGCGTCGTCAGGGGGACGAGCCCCAGTCGGAGTCCGACCATCTCGTCGAACATCACCGACGAGTTCTCGACGAACCGGACGGTGTCGATCGAGAACGTCGGAACCTCCGAGAGGATCGTCCGGCGCAAGCCGTTCGCGACCGCGGGGGTGAGCCCGCGGACGAGCAGCCGCGCGGATCGGTCGCCTCGGGTGACTACCTCGACGTCGAAGTCATCCGCCATGGGTTACAGGCGGTTCTTCTTGGGCGCTCGAGTGCCGTCGTGCGGGATCGGGGTCACGTCCTCGATGCGACCGATCTCGATCCCGGCGCGGGCGAGCGCGCGGATCGTCGGCTGCGCGCCCGGCCCGGGGGACTTCTGGGCGTTGCCGCCGGGACCGCGGATGCGGACGTGGACGCCCTCGATACCCTGCGCCTTGAGCTGCTCGGCGACGCCCTCGGCCATCTGCATGGCCGCGTACGGCGACGCCTCGTCTCGGTTCTGCTTCACCACGGCGCCGCCCGAGGACTTGATCAGCGTCTCCGCCCCGGTGATGTCGGTGACCGTGATGAGCGTGTTGTTGAACGACGCGAACACGTTCGCGATCGCCCAGCGACTCTCGGTGTTCTCGGATTCGCTCATTTACTGACCCTCCGCGCGTTCGGGGTGGAGTTCGTCGGCGAGCGGGGACAGCTCGTCGAAGTCGACGAGGTCCTCCTCGACGGTCTCGACCTTGTACGACGGGCGAGTGACGCGGGCCTCCCCGACGACCACGTGGCCGTGGAGGATGAATTGCCGCGCCTGCTTCGTCGAGTTACCGACGCCGTTGCGGTACGCGACCGTCTGGAGCCGGCGCTCGAGCACGTCGGTCACGTCGAGCGACAGGACGTCCGTGATGGCGTCCGTGTCGTCGAGGATGCCGAGGCGCTGGAGGCGCGCGACGAAGTCGGCGCCGGCCTCGTTGGCCGCCTCGACGTCGCCCTGCGCCTCGCCGATGAGGCGTCGCGCCTCGCGGCGGTAGCGGCGCAGTTCCGACTGCGCGCGCCACAGCTCCTCCTTGTTCTTCAGGCCGTAGCGGGAGAGCAGGTCCGACTCCTCGTCGATGCGCTCGCCCTGGTACGGGTGGTTCGGCGTCTCGTAGCGCTTGGTAGAGGTTCCGGTGCTCATTCGTCGTCATCCTCCGCGGCGGCCGCTTCCTCCTCGGCCTGCTCCTCGCGGATCTCCTCGACGTTGACCCCGATGGTGCCCTCGGTCCGGCCCGTGGACTTGGTCCGCTGTCCGCGGACCTTCTGCCCGCGCTTGTGGCGGACACCCTTGTAGGAGTCGATCATCTTCATCCGGTTGATGTCGTGGCGGCGCTTCTCGTTGAGGTCCCCGCCCACGATGTGGTCGGTCTCGCCGGTGAAGAAGTCCTTCTGCCGGTTGACCATCCACTCGGGCACGTGCTCCGAGAAGTTCTCGACGACGTCGACGATGGCGTCGATGTCGTCCTGATCGAGGCGACCGATCGTGGCCGTTCGGTCCACGTCAGCCGTCTCGGCCACCAGGCGCGCCGTGCGCTGGCCGATACCCTTCATGTCACTGAGACTGCGCTCGACGGCCTTCGTCCCGTCCAGGTCCGTCTGGCCGATTCGGACGAAGTACTGGAGGTCCTCGTCGTCCTCCTCCGCGTCGGGCGCGTTCTCTGGTTCTTCTGCACTCATGTCTTGGTGTGTGGTCAGCGTTGCGGCGGGGATTCGAACCCCGGAGGCTTGCGCCACTGAGTTAGCAACCCAGCGCCTTGGGCCAGGCTTGGCTACCGCAACACCGTGTGCTGTATCGTCGCCTCGCGAGCCATCGCGGCTCCGGACTCGGGACTCGATGCCCCTACAGTGTCTGCGTTCGGTCTAACTCGGACGCCGTACTTAAGCGTCACGAAAGGGAGAACGCCCGTGTGACCTCGTCACGACCGTGTGAACGACGGGCACGGGAACGACGCGGCAGCGGAGGGCTCCCGGTCGATCAGTTCGCGTCGATGAACTCGAAGCGCGCGCCGCCCGACGCGGACTCAGTCAGCGACACCGTCCAGCCGTGCGCCTCGGCGATGGTCCGAACGATGCTCAGGCCGAACCCGGTGCCGTCGTCTCGCGAGGAGAAGCCGTGTTCGAACGCGTCCTCGCGGTCCTCGGGCGGCACTCCCGGTCCGTCGTCGGCGACGGCGAACCCGCCGGGGATCGACTCGACGACGACGTGTACGTCGGCCCCGCCGTGTTCGACCGCGTTGCGAAAGAGGTTCTCCAGCAACTGGAGCAGACGGCCCATATCCGCCGTGACCGTCGGCGCCTCGGAGGCGTCGAGCGTCGCCTCGGCGGTGTCGACGCTCGACCACGCCTCCGTGGCGACCTCCGTCAGGTCGACCGGCTCCGGGTCCTCGACGGCGGTCCCCGTCTGGGCCATCGTCAGCACGTCAGTGACGATCCGGTCCATCCGATCGTGGGCGCGTCGTGCCTTCTCCAGGTGCTCGTTGTCGCACTCCTCGGCGGCCAGCTCCGCCTGGCCCTTCGCGATCGCCAACGGGTTGCGGAGGTCGTGGCTCACGATCGCCGCGAACTCCTCCAGGCGATCGTTCTGGCGGCGCAGGTCCTCCTCGACCACCTGTCGCTCCAGCGCCGAGGACACCCACTCGGCCATGAGTTCGACGATGGTCACTTGCCACTCCGCGAACGGCTCCGTCCGGGGCTCGAGGTCGTAGAAGCAGAACGTCCCGTACACCGATCCGTTCACCCGGACCGGTGCCCCGAGGTAACAGGAGATCCCCCAGTCGGCGTTGCCGGCGCGGTCGGCCAGTTCGTCGTCCTCGCTCGTGTCGTTGAGCACGAGCGACTCCTCGGTGACGACGACCCGCTCGCAGTTGGTCGTCGACAGGTCGACCTCGTCGCCGGCGGCGACGCTGTCGTCGGGCGCGTACACGACCTCGAACACGTATCGGTCGTCCCGGATCCGTGAGAGCGTCCCGTACTTGGTGTCCAGCATCTCCGACCCGACCTCCAAGAGCCGCGACACGCGTTCCTCGAAGGAGCGGTCGGAGTCGGCGATCGCCTCGGTGATCGCACGCAGCGTCTCCTCGCGTTCCTCCAGTTCGTTCAGGTGCTGCCGCTCCGCCGTCACGTCGCGGAAGAACACGGACAGTCCGGACTCCGAGGGGTACGCGCGGACCTCGAACCAGGTGTCGAGCGGCCCGTAGTACTCGTCGAACTCGACCGGCTCCTGCGTCCGCATCGCCTCCCGATACCGCTCGTGGAACACGGTGCCGACGATGTCGGGGATCGCCTCCCAGATGTTCACTCCGATGAGGTCGTCCGCGATGGACCCCTCGGCCGCCTCGCGGATCACCTCCCTGCCGCTCTCGTTGAGATACGTGAACCGCCACTCCTCGTCCACCGCGAAGAACGCGTCCGTCATCCGGTCGAGGAGGGCGGGATCGAGTACCGCGTCCACGTCGCTCCCCGGCGACGGGGTCTTCCGCGGGGACTGGTCCCCGTCCTCGTTCATTGGTGTATCGGGAACACCTACCACCGTAAACCGTTCGCCACATGTCGGAACGAACGACTGTGATCGACCGTTCGGTCGTCAGTTGTCGGGCCAGCGCTCGATGTACACCGTCTCGTCGGTGTAGAAGCGCACGGCGTCGTCGCCCTGCGCGTGGAGGTCGCCGAAGAACGAGTCCTTGTCGCCGCCGAAGTGGAAGAACGCCATCGCGGCGGCGGTGCCGACGTTCACGCCGACGTTGCCGGCGTCGATCTCCAGGCGGAACCGCCGTGCCTCGCCGCCGTCGCTCGTGAACAGCGACGCCGCGTTGCCGAACTGCGAGCGGTTCACGAGCGAGAGGGCGTCGTCGAAGTCCTCCGCCCGGATCAGCGCCAGCACCGGCCCGAAGATCTCCTCGCGGGCGATCGTCGCGTCGGGGTCCACGTCGCCGAACACGGTCGGGCCGAGGTGATATCCGGCCTCGGGCACCTCCTGGTCGCGGCCGTCGAGGAGGAGTTCGCCCCCCTCCTCGACGCCGGTCTCGACGTACTCGAGCACCGAATCGCGGTGTGGGCCGGACACGAGCGGGCCCATGTCGGTGCCCTCCTCCAGCCCGGGACCGATCTCCATCGACTCGGCCTCCGCAACGAGCAGCTCGGCGAACTCGTCGTACACCTCGTCCTCGACGACGGCGACGGGGTTCGCGAGACAGCGCTGGCCGGCGTTGGCGAACGCCGACGAGCAGGTCTGCTCGGCGGCGAACTGCAGGTCCGAGTTCGCACTCACGACGACGTGGTTCTTCGCGCCGCCCTGCGCCTGCACGCGCTTTCCGGCGCCCGCGGCCGTCTCGTACACGTGCTGTGCGATCGGCGTCGACCCGACGAACGACACCGCCTCGATCCCGTCGTGGGTGATGAGCCGGTTCACCGTGTCCGGGCCGCCGTGGACGACGTTGACGACGCCGTCCGGGAAGCCCGCCTCGTCGACCAGCGCGGCGATCCGGTTGGCCGTGAACGGGTCGCGCTCGCTCGGCTTGAGAACGAACGTGTTGCCCGTCGCGACCGCGTACGGCAGGAACCACAGCGGGATCATCGCGGGGAAGTTGAACGGCGTCACCGCGACGACCGTCCCGAGCGGCTGGCGGACCGCCGTCTCGTCGATGTTCGGCGCGGCGTGCGGGAGGTGGCCCGCCTGCATCATCGTCGGGATGCCGCAGGCGACCTCGACGTTCTCGATGCCGCGGCGGATCTCGCCCATCGCCTCCGCCTTCGTTTTTCCGTGCTCGGTCACCAGCACCTCCGCGAGCGACTCTTGGTGCTCCTCCAGCAGTTGCTTGAAGCGGAACAACGGCTGGATGCGCTCCTCGACGGCCGTGCTCGACCACGTCTCGAACGCCTCGTTCGCGAGCGCGACCGCCTCGTCCTCGTCGTCGGCTGAGGAGAACGAGACGGAGGCGATCTCCTCGCCCGTCGCCGGGTTCGTTACCGCCTGTGACTCACCGCCGCCGGCCTCTCGCCACTCGCCGGCCACGTAGTTGTGCGCCACCTCGCCGTCCGCGATCGGCTCTACCATAGTGATCGTTCACATACGTCGCGGCAAAGAGCTACCGTCCGCGGCAGAACGGACGCGGGACGCGTCGGCCGACGACGGGAGCCCACGTCACGCGGTACGACCGGGGAGACCCGTCGACACCGGCGCGGTTCGAACGGGTCGGGCCCGTCGCTACGGGTGCGCGTAGAAGGCGAGGAACTCCCCGGGCTCCGCCTCCTCGGCGCCGTCATCGGGTGCGGCGTCCAACCGGGCGAAGCCGACGCGCTCGAACTGCACCAGGTCGTCCACGTCGTAGTCCGCGTAGCCGGGCTCGGCGTACCCGACAACGTCGCCGTCCATCGTCCGGAGCCGGACGCGGACGTGCTCGTCGTCGCCGGCCCCGACCCAGTGGACGACCGGGACTCCGTCCTCGCGCACGTCGCTGATGTCGGTGCCCGACCAGACCAACTCGTCGCCCTCGCGAAGGAAGCAGCCGAACCCCTTGAGCCAGACGCGTTCGCCGTCCGCGGGCACGTCCTCCGACTCCAGCAGGACACCCTCGGTGGCGGGAACGTCGCGGTCGCCGCGGTCCTCGTGATTGGGGTGGAGGGGCGGATGGCCCGTGTCGGGCGCGTCGCCGGCGAGGTCGAACGCCTCGGCGGTGTCGGCGGGGAGGCGGTCGCGGTCGGTCGCGTCGGAGGCGGCGCCGTCGCGGACGAGGAACCGTCGGTCGGTGTCGTCGTCGATCAGGTCGCGGTTGTTCGCGTAGATGCTGGACATCGCGAGGTCGACGTTGCTCGTGGAGACGCCCAACTCGGCCATCGCGTCGACGATGGCCTGCCCGCGGATCCCGCGGCGCTTCACCGACGCGAGCGTCGGCGCGCGCGGGTCGTCCCAGCCGGTCAGCTCGCCCGAGTCGACCTTCTCCTTGATCGTCGAGGTCGACATCGGCACGTCGTAGGCGTCGATCTGGACGTGGCCCCAGTGGACGACCTCGGGGTACTCCCAGTCGAAGTACTCGTAGACGAACCGCTGGCGCTTGGCGGAGTCCTGGAGGTCGATACCACGGATGATGTGGGTGACGCCCGTGAGGTGGTCGTCGATCCCCGACTGGAAGTCGAGCATCGGCCACGCACGGTAGTCGGCGGCCTCCTCGCGCGGGTGCGGCGTGTCGACCATCCGGAAGGCGACGAAGTCGCGCAGCGCGGGGTTCTTGTGCTCGATGTCGGTCTTCACGCGAAGCACCATCTCGCCGGCGGAGTACTCGCCGTCGACCATCGCCTCGAACTCCTCGCGCACCGTCTCCACGTCCTTGTCGCGGTGCTCACAGGGCTCGGCGTCGGCCTTCAGCCCCCGGAAGTGGTCGGCCGGGCACGAGCAGGTGTAGGCGCCGCCCTTTCCGATGAGCTCGCGCGCGTGGTCGTAGTACGTCTTGACGCGATCGCTGGCCTTCAGTACCTCGTCGGGCTCGAACCCGAGGTAGTCGATGGCGTCGAGGATCTCGTCGTAGGCGTCGAGATCCGGACGCTTCGTCTCGGGGTCGGTGTCGTCGAACCGGCAGAGCATCCAGCCGTCGTATAGCTCCTTGTACGTCCCGATGACCGCCGGCATCCGCGCGGAGCCGAGGTGCCACGGGCCGTTCGGGTTCGGAGCGAGGCGCATCCGGATCTGGTCGTACTCGTCGGCGTTCGGGAGCTCGGGGAGCACCCGATCGTCCTCCTCCTCCTCGGCCTCCAGCTCCTCGACCAGTTCGGGGTCGAGTTCGAGCAGGCGCTCGCGACGCTCGTCGTCGCTCATCCCCGAGACCTCCGCGACCGCCGGCGCGACGACGCCGGGCACCTCGTCGCCGTGCGGTCGGAAGTCGGGGTTCTCGCCCATCAACGGGCCCATGATGGCGCCCACCTCGGGATCGGAACCGTGCTTCAGGGCGTTGTAGAGGGCGTGCGTCTCCGCCTCGGCGCGCACACGCGCTCTGAGATCGTCATCCATTACGGCAGGATTCTCCCCGCGCGCCCAAAACGGGTCCGGATCGCGCTCGGGACGGACCGGGCGACGGCGGTCGTGGCGGCGGCTCCACGTCGGTGAGAGACCGATCGAGCCGCCGGATCCGCCGCACGACGGGTCCACGATCCGACGACACGATCGACGGCATGCGAATAGCACACCGGGGTAGGGGCGTCCCGATCCACGGCGCTCACCGATATATGGGCGTCGACCGTTCACGTCGTTTCACGGCCGGTGCGAACACGCGGGGGCCGGTAGTCGACGCGTACTACACCGCCCACACCGGGTTTCATGTGCTCGCGAACGGATCGCCGGCCATGCCGGTGTACTACGAGGACGTCGAGGTCGGAACGGTCGAGACCAACGGCGACTACGACGTGACTCGCGAGGAGGTGCTGTCGTTCGCCGAGCGGTACGACCCGCAGTGGTTCCACACCGAGCCCGACCGTGCGGCCGAGGAGTCGCCGTACGGCGGGGTGATCGCCTCCGGCTGGCACACCGCCGCGATGACGATGCGCCTGCTCGTCGAGGGAACCCTCGCCGACGCCGCGACCGTCGGCGCGAAGGGCGTCGACGAGCTCCGGTGGCCGGTGCCGGTGCGGCCGGGCGACAGCCTCCACATCGAGAACGAGGTGCTGGAGAAGGTCCCTGAGCGGCCCGAACGCGGGCTGATCCGTGCGCGGACGAGAACGTTCAATCAGGACGACGAGCGGGTGTTCTCGATGATCGGGAACGTGATGTACCTCCGCCGGAGCGACGAGTAGGGACTGGTAGGGACGAACCGGCGACGGTACCCGGTCGCAGTCGGCTCACGCGCCCCCAGCAGCGAGCGCATCGATCTCCGTCAGCGGGCCCGCGGTTCGCCGTCGCGTTCGTCGGTGCGGTCGCCGGTGCGTTCGCGCTCGCTGTGGTCGGCGTGTTCCATGAGATCCGTCGCCCGCCGGAACACGCCCGTCAACGTCGTCACCTCCTTGCTGGTCGGGTGGGCGCGCCCGACCAGTCGGCGGATCAGACGCTCGCTGCGCTCGCGCTTGTGATCGCGCGACTCCGCCTCCGCGAGGAACGAGCCGAACTGCTCGTAGAAGCGTTCGATCTCCGGCTCGGCGGCCCGCTCGTGCTCGACGTCCGGAAGCTGGTACTCGTCGAGGAACAGCGAGCGAAGCTCGTACAGCGTCACGGTCGCCGCCTGACCGAGGTTCATCACCGGGTAGTCGGGGTTCGCGGGGATGGAGATCAGTTCGTCCAGTTGCGCCAACTCCTCGTTGTTCAGCCCGGTCCCCTCGCGGCCGAACACCAGCGCCGTATCGGTGTCGACCGTCGCCAGCGACTCGCGAAGCTCGGCGGGGGTCTTGAACGGGTATCGAACGTGGCGTCGGGCGTCCTCGCCGGTGATCGCGGTGGTGCCGACGGTGTGGTAGTTCTCGATTATCTCCTCCAACGTCACCGTGTCGGCGTTCGGGAGGACGTCCTCGCGGGCGTGGCCGGCGAACCCGTACGCCTCGCTGTCGCGGTCGATCTCCGGCGGGTCGACCAGCTTCAGGTCCGTCAGCCCGAAGTTCTTCATCGCCCGGGCGATGGTGCCGACGTTGCCCGGCGTCTCCGGCTCCACGACGACGACGACGAACTCGCGGTCGTCGTGGCCGCCTTCGCGCTCGTCCGCGTCGCTCATGTCGGGTACTCGCGGTCGAGATCGAGGTCGAAGTCGTCCTCTTCGTCGCCGGGGGTCGAGCCGTCGGCCTCCTCCACGGCGTCGGCGGAGTCGGCGTCGCCTCCGCTTCCCCCCTCGAAGTCCGGTCGCTCGTCCGCGAGCAGGTCGTCGTCCTCGTAGAGGTCCTCGGGGTCGCGCAGGTCGGGCAGCTCCTCGGGCGCCTCCTCGACGTGCTCCATCCCGCCGTAGCCGTCGGGGGCGCGGCCGCCGTCGTCGAACCACTCGTGGAAGGCGTCGCGGAACGTCTCCTCCCCGGCGATCGAGGCGCCGCCGCGCTCGCGGAACCAGAACAGGAAGTCCGCCTCGTGTTCGTCACACAACACCAGCTCGTCGAGGGGCTCGCCGTAGACGATGCTCGCGACCCGGCACCGCTCCTTGTCCTCCTCCCCGTGGATCAGGTAGCAGGCGTCGCAGGGCTTGTTCATGACCACCTGGAGCCGCACGAGCCGATGACGGGGCTCCTTCGGGATCTCCTCCAGCGGTCGCCACCCGCCGGCGTCGGTGAAGATCTCGTCCTCCTCGAAGCGCCAGCCGCGCAGGCCGATGCTCACCTTACCCATTTCCCTCGCCTTGCCGCGCGCAGGGGATAAGCGGCGCGCTCTGCGCCCAGCGACCCCCGGCCGTTCGTCGTCGATCCGACCGGCCGCACGTCGTCGATCCAGCCGTCCGTCCGTCATCGGCTGAGGGTGTCGCCTCCGCGATCACAACACCGAAACGCGAGGATCCCCTGTCACGGTTCATGCGAACTGTCGACGCCGCCGGCCTCCCGATCGGCGACGATCACCCGCCGCGGATCATGGGCGTGTTGAACGTCTCGAAGGAGTCGCCGTACGACCCCAGCGTGTACGACGACCCCGGCGACGCGGCGGCGTACGTCGACGAGGAACTCATCGGCGAGGGCGCCGACATCGTCGACGTCGGGCTGGAGTCGGCGAACAAGCGCTTCGAGGTGCTCTCGGCCGAGGAGGAACTGGAGCGGCTCGACACCGCGATCGAGACGATCGAGAGCGTCTCCGGCGACGCCGTCTTCTCCATCGAGACGCGGTATCACGAGGTCGCCGAGGCGGCGCTGAACCGCGGCTTCGACATGGTGAACGACATCTGCGGGTTCGCGGATCCGGAGATGCCCCGGGTCTGTGCGGAACACGACGTCGCCGTCGCGAAGATGGCGTCGCCGCCGGACCTGGAGCGACCGGGTGCAGTCGAGGAGGTGGACGACATCTACGAGGCGCTGTCGCTCAACGGCTTCACCGACAAGACGATGATCGACCCCGCCTTCGGCGGCTGGTCCGAGGAGAAAACCCTCGAGGACGACCGGGAGACGTTCCACCGACTTCGAGAGTTCCGCGGCTACGGTCGCCCGATCCTCGTGTCGATCAACCGGAAGAACTTCCTCCGGAGCGTCGCCGGCCGCGACACGGAGGGGGCGCTGCCCGTCTCGCTGGCGGCCACCTCGATGGCCGTCGAGCGCGGTGCTCACATCGTCCGTACGCACGACGTGGCCGAGACGCGCGACGCCGCGCTCATCGGGAAGGAGTTCGCTCGCGACCGGGCGGAACGGGGCGGTGAGGTCGCCGTCGAGGAGCTCGACGTGGCGACGATCGGAGACGCCCGCCGACACGTCGACCGGTTCGGCGGCGACCCCGCCGTCGCCGCCGACGCCGTCGCTCGCGTGTACGAGTTCGACGGACTCGGCGCCGAAGAGATCGGGGCGCTGCGCGCCGCAACCGCCGACGCGTCGGCGGTACTGGTCTCGGATGGGACGGAGTCGTCCGCACTTTTGGTCGGGACCGTCGCCGAAACCGCTGCCGCCGCAGCGGCCGCGAGCGGGGCTACGGAGTCGTTGGACGCCGCGCTGTCGTGCGTCGCACGTCCGACAGAGTAAGAAAACTTATACCCGATCGGTCGATAGCTGACGGTGGAAGCCGGAAGGACACCGCGGGTAGGGGTACTCTGGTGTGCTTTCGGCCCGATCCCGTATTACTACGCGTCGCTACGTCGCTAGTCACAACCATGGAGTTCACCGAGTGGGAGCCGATCTACGAGGCGATCCTCGCCGACTTCGGGTTCGACCGTGCCGCCGACGAGGCGGTCAGGGACCGCGCCGCCGTCCACGCCGAGCCGTTCGACCTCGACAGGCTGGACTGCTCGGATGCGACCGTCGCCGTCGCCGGAGCGGGGCCGTCGCTGGAGGCCGACGCCGACCTCGCACGGGAGGCGGACCTCGTGTTCGCGGCCTCGACCGCCGCCGACCGCCTCGCCGCCGCGGGCGTCGACGCCGACGCGATGGTGACCGACCTGGACAAGAACCCCGAGGCCGGCCTCGCGCGGACCGAGCGCGGCGCGGTCGTCGTCGCTCACGCCCACGGCGACAACGGCGATCTGGTCGACGAGTGGCTCCCCCGTTACGACGCCGCGCACACGCTCGTCACGACGCAGGCGGCCCCGGTCGACGCCGTCGCCAACTACGGCGGATTCACCGACGGCGACCGGGCGGCGTTCCTCGCCGACCGCTGCGGCGCCGAACGGCTCGTCTTCCCCGGCTGGGACTTCGACGACCCCGACGTGGACGGGATGAAGGCCCGGAAGCTGGACTGGGCCGAGCGCCTGCTGCGCTTGTTGGAGCGACGGCGTGGGGAACGGTTCGCCGTCCTCGACGGCCGCCGAGACGGGATCGACCCGCCGTGAACGCGGCACGGTTCGCCCGCCACTAACGTTACTATCGTCGCGCCCCTGTCCGATTTCATGCGCCTGTTCTGGCACCGGCGGGACCTGCGAGTCGCCGACAACCGCGGCCTTGCGGCCGCGGCCGAGGCGACCGCCGACGGCGACGCGGTCGTTCCGGTGTTCGTCTTCGACGACGACGTGTTGGATCACGCCGCGAGCCCGAGGGTGCGGTTCATGCTCGACGCGCTCGCGGAACTGCGCGACGACTACCGCGAGCGCGGCTCGGACCTCGTCGTCGCCCGCGGCGACCCCGCGGAGGTGCTCCCGACGCTCGCGGCGGATCACGACGCCGAGGCGGTCGTCTGGAACGAGGACTACTCCGGCCTCGCCCGCGAGCGCGACGCCCGCGTCCGGATGGCGCTCGACGACGCCGGCGTCGCCCGCGAGACCCACCACGACGCCGTCCACCACGAGCCCGGCACGATCACGACCAACGACGGGGACCCGTACTCGGTGTTCACCTACTTCGGGAGGAAGTGGCACGACCGGGAGAAGACCGACCCGTTCGACGTGCCCGCCGGTGACGACCTCGTCGACGCCGACGCCGTCGCCGACGATCCGCTCCCGGACATCGCGGACCTCAGCTTCTCGGAGCCCGAGGCGGACGTGCAGGCGGCGGGGACCGAAGCGGCCCGCGACCGACTCGCCGACTTCTGCGAGGACGCCGTCTACCGATACGACGACGACCGCGACTACCCGGCGAGGGAGGCGACCTCCCGGCTCTCGACGGACCTCAAGTGGGGAACGATCGGCGTGCGGGAGGTGTACGCCGCCACCGAAGAGGCGATGAGGGATGCGGAGGCGATGGCCGATGACGACGGCGTCGCCGCCGAGGAGCACGACGCCGTCGCGTCCGTCGAGGAGTTCCGCTCCCAGCTCGCGTGGCGGGAGTTCTACACACAGGTGTTGTGGGCGAACCCGGAGGTAGTGACGGAGAACTACAAGGAGTACGAGCACCCCATCGACTGGCGCGAGAGCGAGGAGGCGATGGCGGACCTGCAGGCGTGGAAGGACGGCGAGACCGGATACCCGATCGTCGACGCGGGCATGCGCCAACTACGCGAGGAGGCGTACATGCACAACCGCGTGCGGATGATCGTCGCGTCGTTCCTCACGAAGGACCTCCTGCTGGACTGGCGCCACGGCTACGAGCACTTCAAGCGACACCTCGCGGACCACGACACCGCCAACGACAACGGCGGCTGGCAGTGGGCCGCCTCGACGGGGACGGACGCCCAGCCCTACTTCCGGATCTTCAACCCCATGACGCAGGGGGAGCGCTACGATCCCGACGCCGAGTATATCTCCGAGTACGTCCCGGAGCTTTCCGGCGTCTCAGCCGACAACGTCCACTCGTGGCACGAGCTGTCGGTCGGTCGGCGGCGACAGCTCGCGCCCGACTACCCCGATCCGATCGTCGAGCACTCCGAGATGCGCGAGCGGGCCCTCTCGATGTACAAGCGCGCCCGCGGCGAGGACGAGGAGGAGGCGAGCGCGGACTGAGACGGCGCCCTCGCCGCCGTGGCCGATGGCCTTGCCGTCCGCGATACGACTTTGCCCCCGGCGCTTCAGTGTCGGATATGGACATCGCCGTGCTGCTGTACGAGGGGTTCGACGAGTTGGACGCGGTCGGTCCGTTCGAGGTGTTCAAGAACGCCGAGGGCGCCGGCGCCGACTTCGACACCGAGCTCGTGGCGCTCGACGGCCCCGGGTTCGTCACCGCGAGCCATGGAATGCGTGTCGAGGCCGAGGCCGAACTGCCCGAGGCGGGCGAGGTGGACCTGCTCGTGGTGCCGGGCGGCGGCTGGAACGACCGCAGCGAGGCGGGCGCGCGAGCCGAGTACGACCGCGGCGCGATCCCAGAGGCGGTCGCGGCCCACCACGACGCCGGCGCGACCGTCGCGTCCGTCTGTACCGGCGGCATGCTCCTCTCGAAGGCGGGCGTCTTCGACGGCCGACCCGCGGTCACCCACGCCGGCGCGTTGGACGACCTCCGAGACACAGCCGCCGAGGTCCGCGAGGAGCGCGTCGTCGACGACGGCGACGTGCTCTCGGCGGGGGGTGTCACCTCGGGGATCGACCTCGCGTTGCACATCGTCGAGCGCGAGGCCGGCGCGGAGATCGCCGAGTCGGTGGCGACGACGATGGAGTACACCCGCCAGCACGACGCCTACGAGCCGGGCGCGATCGCCGGCGCGGAGTAGGCCCGGTCGCGACTCCTCGTCTCCCCTACTCCCTGACGAGCGGCACGAGCGCGACCGCCGCCAGCGCCGCACAGCCCGCCAGTAAGTACCACCCGAGCGCGTAGCCACCGGTGTCGGCGAGGTACCCGAAGGCGGGAGGTGCGACGAGGCCGCCGAGGTTGATCGCCGTCTGGCCGCCCGCCGTGGCCGCCCCGACCTCGTCGTCGTCGACGATGGCGGTGAGACAGCCGTAGTACATCCCCGGGAACCCGAGCACGAAGAAGCCCAACAGCGCGAACGCGGCGGCGGCGACCAGCGGCCCGCCGACGAGCGTGACGCCGACGAAGCCGACGACGCTGACGAGCGCTTGCACGAGGAGCACGCGGGCGTTCGCGACCGACGCCGACAGCGGGAGGCGGTCGGCGACGGCGCCGCCGCCGAGGCGTCCGAGGCTTCCCGTCACCTGCACGGCCGCGAGCGTCCCCCCGGCGACGGTGGCGGAGGCGAGCACGGCGTCGGTCATGTGGAGGACGACGTAGCCGGTGGTGGTGAACACCGCCGCGCCGAGAAAGAAGCCGGCGACGAGCAGACCGCGGTACCCCCGCCCCGAGAGCAGGCCGCGCATGTCGGGCGCCGAGAGGGTGCCCGAACCTGCTCGTCCCTCGTAGTCGCGGGCGAACGCCAGCGCGACGACGACGGCGACCGCGGCGGCGACGAGGAACCCCGTCTCCCAGTCGTCGCCGGCGCCGGCGACGGTGATCAGGCCCGCCGAGAGCCCGGATCCGGCGGTCACGCCGACCTGTTTCACGTTCATCGCGAGGTTGCGACGGCCGGCCGGTGCGACGACCAGGACCGCGCGGTTGGTCGCCGGCATCGCCGTCGCGTAGGCGACGCCGAGCAGCACGAGCGACGCGAGCACGAGCGGGTAGGAGGGTGCCACAGCGACGGCGACGCAGCCGACGCCCATCGCGAGGAGGCCGCCGACCATCGGGAGTCGTTCGCCGTAGGCGTCGACGACCGCCCCCGCGGCGAACAGCGACAGCGTGTACCCCGCGATCACCGCCGTCACGGCCAATCCTGTCCGGAACCGCGTGAGGCCGAAGTCCTCACGGAGGAACGCCGTCGTCGCGAACACCGCGTAGAAGCAGACGCTCGCCGACACCTGCCAGCCGCCGACAAGCCCGACGCCGCGCCACTCCCGCATGCCCGCCACTACCGCGTCCCGGAGGCCTCCCTCCGTCGGTACCGGCGAGGCGGACCGCGACCCGAGGGTCCGGCCCTTGTCATGTGGTACCAGTCAGCTTCTCAACCTTTAACAGCTATTACGCCGTTGTAGTAGTCGGAGGAATACTATCATGAGCTACGAACTCGATCCGCTGCCGTACGACTACGACGCACTCGAACCGCACATTTCCGAGCAGGTGCTGACGTGGCATCACGACACCCATCACCAGGGCTACGTCAACGGCTGGAACAGCGCCGAGGAGACCCTCGAAGAGAATCGCGAGAACGGCGAGTTCGGCTCCTCGCCGGGCGCGATCCGCAATGTCACGCACAACTCGTCGGGACACATCCTGCACGACCTGTTCTGGCAGAACATGAGCCCCGAGGGCGGCGACGAGCCCGAGGGTGCGCTCGCGGACCGCATCGCCGAGGACTTCGGCTCCTATGAAGCGTGGAAGGGCGAGTTCGAGGCGGCCGCCGGCAACGCCAGCGGCTGGGCGCTGCTCGTGTACGACACGTTCTCGAACCAACTCCGCAACGTCGTGGTCGACAAGCACGACCAGGGCGCGATCTGGGGCGGCCACCCGATCCTCGCGCTGGACGTGTGGGAGCACTCCTACTACTACGACTACGGCCCCGCCCGCGGCGACTTCGTCAGCGCGTTCTTCGAAGTCGTCGACTGGGACGAGCCCGCGACGCGCTACGAACAGGCCGTCGAACTCTTCGAGTAACCTCGCGTTCGAGCGGCGACAGCGCCGTCGAACGGGAAGAGCCGCACCCGGCGAACGGACGACGCGACCGTGGGCACGGCCGTCGTCGCCGGGCGCGGTCGCGGACGTCGAACCCCTCCGTTTTGCGAACCTGGCCGCGATCGATCGCGGCGATCCGACCGATCGGCCGATCGCAGAGCAGCTACCGTTGCCGGCGGCCGTCCGCAGCGTCGGTGAGCGTTTCGAGGCTGATCGTGTCCGGCAGCAGTTCTCCAAGCGTGTACGTCGTCACGCCGTCACCCTCGTCGCAGACGATCTCCATGTCGGCGTCGCAGAACTCCGCGAGCGTCTGGCGGCACATCCCGCAGGGGGTGACGCCGTCGCGGGCGTCGGAGGCGACTGCGAGGCGGTCGAACTCGGCGTGGCCGTCCTTCACCGCCTCCGCGACCGCGACCTCCTCGGCGTGCAGGGAGTTGGAGTAGTTGGCGTTCTCGATGTTACAGCCCACGTAAACGGTGCCGTCGGCGGTTCGGAGCGCCGCGCCGACCGGGTAATCCGAGTAGGGAACGTACGCGTCGGCGAAGGCGTCGCGGGCGGCGGCGATCAGCGGGTCGTCGGCGGGATCGGCTGGCATGCTCGGGGCGACCGCCCGCTCGCACTTAACGGTGTGTCGTCGCGGCGACGCCTCCTCGGGAGCGGAACCCGACCGCGCCGTACCGCACCCGACAGCGCCTTGACGCCGGCGACCCAAGCGGGCGCGTGAGCGACCGAGCGCCCGCCGACGGCGTCGACGACGGCGAGGACCGAACCGGCGAAGACCGACTCGGCGGCCAAGGGAACCTGATCGAGGGGGAGACGACCGTCATCGAGGCGTCGGGCCGGCCGTACCTGCTCGGGGCGGCCGCGGTCGTGACGCTGTTCGCGGCCGCCGCGGGCTACGTCGTCGCCGCGAACAACGCCGTCAGCTCAGTCGCGATGTTCGGCGTGGTCACCGTCCCGGGAACGCCGGCGGCCGTCGCGGTGTACGGCGCCGTGCTCTCGATAGCGGTGCTCGCCGCGCTGTTCGGCCTCGTGACCGTCGCCTCACGGTTCGACGACGACGCGGTGAACTGACCCGACTCGAACCGAACTGACCCGACCCGCCCGGACTCGAACCGAGCGGATCGCTCCGATCCGGTCGGGTGGGACCGAACGTGTGCGAGGGCGGCGGCGGCGACGAGCGGGGCGCTTTTGTGGGCGTAGGTCCGACTCGGAGTATGGCCACGAGTACGGGCGAGGCGGCCGACGCCGCCGATACGTCGGACGGGTCCGACGCGCCCGAGGCGGGCGGCGACGCTCCCGACGATCCGACGGCCGAGTCGTCCGGGCGCAACAGGCGACGGGCCGCGCTCGCCGTGTTGCCGTTCCTCGTGATCGGCGTCGGCAACGTGGTGTTGATCCTGCTCCAGGGGCTCGAACCGCTGTGGGGCTTTCTCCTCCTCCCGCCGGTCCTGTTCTGCTCGATGCTCGCGTACCTCGTGTTCTCCACGGACTTCCTCGAGGGGCGGACCTGATCGCCGGAGGCGGGTCCGTTCGCCGGGTCGCGGTCAGCTCCCGGTGTCGTACTTGTAGGTCGCCTCGTCGGGGTCGATGCCGAAGTCCTCGGCGGTCTCCGTCACCTCCGGCTCCGCGCCGCCGCCGTCGGCGGTGGCGGCCTTGAACCGCTCGCGGAACCGCTCGGGCAGCACGAACTCCTCGCGTTCGAGTCGCAGCGGCGTCGCGTCCTCGCCCTCGTCGGCGCGGACCTGTTCGAGTCGGTCGACGAGCGCGTCGGGGACCTCGTCGTCGTCGAGCGCCTCGAAGCCGAACCGCTCGAGGTACGGCGCCGTCGGCGTGAAGCAGTACACCGCCTCGAACTCCTGGTCGCCCGCCTCCTCGACCAGCCGCTCGATGACGTGCGCGCCGATCCCCTGCCCCCGCCACGACTCCAACACTCCGATCCCGGTCAGCTCCACGAACTCGCCGTCGTCGGTCTTGTGGACCCGTAGGCGGCCGAACCCGGCGCGGGTGTTCGACCCCTCCTCGACCGCGATCACGTAGTCGCGCGACCGGAACGCGCGTTCGTCGAGGCCCATCTCCTCGATGTGCTCGAGCAGCCACGCCTCGTCACGGTTCTTGGCGTCGCGGACGTACATGGGCGACAGTACGCGGCCCGGTGTGTTACCAGTTGTGGAGGGTCCTCGCCGGCGACGCGGTCCGGTTCGGGACGACCGCCTCACCGCGCGGTCCACCCGCCGTCGACCGCGAGACACGCGCCCGTCACGTAGCTCGCGGCGTCGCTCGCGAGGAACACGACGGGGCCGGCGACCTCGGCGGGGTCGGCGAACCGGCCGAGGGGCGTCCGGTCGCGGATCGACTCCACCAACCGCTCGTTCCCCTCGATGTCGGCCGTGAGATCGGTGAGGACGTAGCCGGGGGCGACCGCGTTCACGCGCACCTCGGGCGCCCAGTCGAGCGCCATCGACCTCGTCGCGCCGACGAGGCCGTGCTTCGAGGCGACGTACGGATGCTGTCTGGGGAGGCCGACCACCCCTCCCACGGAGGCGACGTTGATCAGGCTCCCGCCGTCGCTCGCGTGGAGCGACTCGGCGGCCGCACGGGCACACCGGAGCGCGCCGCGGAGGTTCACGTCGAGCACGAACTCCTCGGCGTCCTCCGTTGTCGCCTCCGGCGGTCCGAGCGCGCCGTCGGGGTTGACGCCCGCGTTGTTGACGACGACGTCCGGGCCGCCGAGTTCCGCTCGGACGGTCGCCATCAGCGCGGTCACATCGTCCGTGTCGGTCACGTCGGTCGGACACGCCAGCGAGTCGACGCCGCGGGACTCGACCGCCGCGACGGCGTCGTCCACGTCCGCGGCGGTTCGGCTCGTCGGCACCACGTCGGCGCCCGCGTTCGCCAGGCCGAGCGCGATCGCGCGGCCGATCCCCCGCGTGCCGCCCGTGACGACGGCGACGCGGTCGGAGAGGTCGAGGGCGGTCGCGGGGTCGAACTCGCCGGCGGTGTCGTCGGTCATGGGGTCGACTACTCCCCCACAGTACTTCGCTCTTGGCTCGGACGGTCCCGAGGGAGCCGTCCATCGTGTAAAGCTACTTGCCCTCCCCGCAAAAACGGCCGACCATGAACGAGGATCCGGACCGGGCGGTCGGCATCGACACCGTGGTCCACGAGCCCGACGAGGCGGTCGCCGAGGCGACCAACGTCCGCGCGTTCATGCGCGAGTACGGCATCGACGACTACGAGTCGCTGATCGAGCGCACGACGACCGACATCGAGGGCGAGCCGGACTCCGGCGTCGACTGGTTCTGGGACGAGGTCGTCGACTACCTCGGGATCGACTTCTACGAGGAGTACGACGAGGTGCGTGACGACGCGGACGGGCCGCAGTTCACCGACTGGTACCCCGGCGGCGAGATCAACCTCGCGCACAACGTCCTCGACCGCCACGCGGAGGGCGACGCCCGCGACGACGTCGCCTGCGTCTGGGAGGGCGAGCCCGGCGACGTGCGCGAGGTGACGTTCGGCGACCTCCACGAGCAGTCGAACCGCGTCGCGAACTACCTCGAATCGCGGGGCGTCGAGACGGGCGACACCGTCGGCCTCTACATGGCGATGGTGCCGGAGGTGATGAGCATCCTCTACGGCTGCTTCAAGGTCGGCGCGATCGCGGTGCCGATCTTCTCCGGCTTCGGCGTCGACGCGACCGCGACCCGGATCGACGACTCCGAGTGCTCGGTGCTGTTCACCGGCGACGGCTTCTACCGCCGCGGCAGCGAGGTGCTCCTGAAGGACACCGCAGACGAGGCGATCGAGGAGGCCGGTCACGTCGAGGACGTGGTCGTGTACGACCGACTCGGCGCCGGCAGTCCCGATTCAGACACCGAGATCCCGTGGGACGACGGCCGCGACGAGTGGTGGAGCGAGTCGGTCGGCGAGCGGTCGAGCGAGTACGAGACGAAGTCGCTGCCCAGCGATCAGGAGTCGATGCTGCTGTACTCCTCGGGGACGACGGGGACGCCGAAGGGGATCGTCCACACCCACGCCGGCGTGCAGCTGCAGTGCGCGAAGGAGATCCACTTCGGCTTCGACCGGAAGCCCGACGACGTGTTCTGGTGGGTCTCGGACATCGGCTGGATGATGGGGCCGTGGACCCTCATCGGGAACCACACGTTCGGCGGGACGGTCCTGATGTACGAGGGCGCGCCCGACCATCCCGGTCCGGACCGGTTCTGGGAGACCATCGATCGCCACGACGTGACCCAGTTCGGCATCTCGCCGACGGCGATCCGCGCGCTGCGCAAGCACGGCGACGAGCACGTCGAGGGCCACGAGCTCTCCAGCCTGCGGATCCTCGGGTCGACCGGCGAGCCGTGGGACCCCGAGAGCTGGCTGTGGTTCCACGAGCACGTCGGCGGCGGCGAGCTCCCGATAATCAACATCTCCGGCGGCACGGAGATCTGCGGCTGCTTCCTCATGCCGATGCCCGACCAGCCGCTCAAGCCGTGTACGCTCGGCGGTCCGGGACTGGGGATGGACATCGACATCGTCGACGAGGACGGCGAGTCGATCGCCGACACCCACGAGCGTGGCTACCTCGTCGCGCGCGACTCCTGTCCCTCGATGACGAAGAGCCTCTGGTCGGGCGACGAGCGCTACCTCGAGGAGTACTGGTCGAAGTTCACCGACCCGCCGATGTGGAACCACGGCGACTGGGCGCAGAAGGACGAGGGCGGCTTCTGGTTCCTCCACGGCCGCGCCGACGACGCGCTCAACGTCGCCGGCCGGAAGGTCGGTCCCGCCGAGATAGAGGGCGTGCTCATCGACCACGAGGCGGTGAACCAGGCCGCGGCCGTCGGCGTCGACGACGACACCACCGGCACCGCCGTCGTCGCGTACGTGGTCCTCGAATCCGGGGTCGACCCGTCCGACGACCTTCGGGAGGAACTCCGCGGCCTCGTCGGCGAGGAGCACGGCAAGCCGTTTCGCCCCCGCGAGATCCTGTTCGTCGGGGAGTTCCCGAAGACGCAGTCGGGGAAGATCATCCGGCGGGCCATCTCGGCCGTCCATCAGGACGAGGACCCCGGCGACCTCTCCTCGATGGAGAACCCCGAGGCGCTGGAGGCGCTGCGGGAGGCGAGCTAGAGCGTCACGTCGGCGGCGTCCAGCACCCGTTCCTCGGGGACGCTCCCGTCGCCCGCGACGACCGCCGCCGTGGCGTCCTCCGCGTCGTCACCCGCCGGAAGCACGATCGAGCACCCCGTCACGAGCGGCGCGAGGACGCCCGCCGCGACCGTCCGCGGGTCCGAGAGCGACGCCCGCACGGCAACCCGGGTGTCCGTGTCGAGGTCGAGCGCGTCGGCCGCGTCGCGGGCGGCCGCGAGCAGGTCGGCGTGGGAGTACGTTCGGTCCGCCTCCGGGTCGCGGATCACGGGGTCGGCGGGATCGTGAACGGTCGGCGGGAACGCGGGGTTCTCGCTCCACACCTCCTCCTCCCAATGGGTCGTGTCCGGCCGCTCGGGATCGCCGCCGAAGGCGACGAGCTTCGAGCCGCCGGGCAGGTCGAACTCGGGCTCCCGTTCGACCGGCACGACGACCCCGCGGGCGTCGCACCCGGGATCGATGTCCGACCCGAACTCCGTGACGGCGCCCAGCAGCGCGGCGCCGAGGAAGGTGAACACCGCCTGCGGGTGCGGCGCGGCGTCGACGACGAGTCGGTCCCCCTCCCGGACGCCGACGTGGCTGAGGACGTTCCCGGCCTTGGCGGCGGTGTTGCACAGGTCGAAGTAGCTGTACGTCCGGTCGAGTTCCGCGGCGTGAAGCGCGGGGCGGTCGCTCCGGCGGTCGCGGTCGACGAGGTCGCCGACGAGCGAGAACTCCTCGGTCATGTCGAGGCCTTGGGCCGGAGCGACCAAGAGGAACCCGGCTGGTATCCGGCGATCACGGCCGCGTCGTTACAACTCCAACCCGCGGATCGCGACGCCCTCGCCCTCCCCGACCGTGCCGATCACGCGGCCGTCGGTCTCGGCCGCCAGCGACTCGGCGTCGTCGGGGTCGAGCGCGGCGACGAAGCCGGTGCCCATGTTGAACGTTCGGTGCATCTCCCCGTCGGCGACGTTGCCCTGCTCCTGCACGAACTCGAACACCGGCTGGACCGGCCACGGGTCGGTGATCTCGTAGCGGTTCTCCCCCAGTCGCTCCAGATTGGTCCACCCGCCGCCGGTGACGTGGGCCGCGCCGCGGACGCCGTGCTCGCGCATCGGCCCCAACAGGTCCGCGTAGATGCGCGTCGGCTCCAGCAGCGCCTCGCCGACGGTGTCGTACCCCCCGAACGGGCACGGGTCGGTGTACTCGTGCTCGCGAGTCGCGGCCTCGCGGGCGAGCGTGAGGCCGTTCGAGTGGATGCCCGACGACTCCCAGCCGACGAGCGCGTCGCCCGGCTCCGCGTGGCCGTCGAAGACGGCGTCCTTGGCGACGAGGCCGGCGCAGGTGCCGGCCAGGTCCAGCCCCTTGATCACCTCGGGCATCACCGCGGTCTCGCCGCCGACGAGCGCGACGCCCGCGCGCTCGGCGCCCTCGCGGAGACCGGCGCCGACCTGTTCGGAGAACGTCTCGTCGGGCTCGTCGACCGCGAGGTAGTCGACGAACGCGACGGGGTCGACGCCGGCGGCGACCAGATCGTTGGCGTTCATCGCGATGCAGTCGATGCCGACCGTCGAGTAGTCCCCCAGCGCCTCGGCGACGATGAGCTTCGTCCCGACGCCGTCGGTCGCGAGCGCGAGGTAGCGGTCGCCGATGTCGAGCAGGCCCGCGTAGTCGCTTCCCTCGGCGCCGGCGTCGCCGACGGCGGACACGAGCGCCGCGGTCGCGGCCTCGCTGGCGTCGATGTCGACCCCCGCGTCGGCGTAGGTGAGTTCCTCGTCGGCGTCCGCGTCGTCCCCGGCGTCGTCGGTCATGCTCGTGAGGGGTTCGGGCGGAAGCAAAAGCGCACCGACAGCGCGGCCGAACGAAGTGCGGCCGCGAGAGACGGCGGCGAGCTTGCGGGCGAGCCGCCCACAAAGACAGCGCGGCCGAGCGCGAGGTCGACCGAAGGGAGACCTCGACGTGAACGGCGTGAGCCGTGAGCGGAGCGAGGCCGCCGCCCGCGGCGTTCACAAATCGCAACGCGATTTGTGAGCTCACGAGACCGAAGGTCTCGTGAACGGCGAGGTGCATGCGGCGGAACCGCGCGGCCCGAGCCGCCCACGAAGACAGCGCGGCGACGCACGCGGCCGTTCTCCGGAGACCCACGCGCGAACCCGACCGGTTACCCGTCCAACACAACGTCGATCAGCGTCAGGTCGTCGCCCCCGACCGCCCCGTCGATCGCGTCCTCGAACGCCGTGAGCGACTCGGCGCGGATCCCCTCGACGCCGAAGCTCTCCGCGAACGTCACCAGGTCCGGGTTGCCGAGCTCCGTCCCGAACGCCTCCCCGCGGTGGGCCTCCTGTTTCTCGGAGATGAGGCCGTAGTCGTCGTCGCGGAACACGACCGTCGTGAACGAACAGTCGAGCCGGCACGCGGTCTCCAGTTCCGCGGCGTTCATCAGGAACCCCCCGTCGCCGGTGCCGACGACGACGTTCGCGTCGACAGCGAGGTCGGCGGCGAGTCCCCCCGGCACGCCGATCCCCATGCTCGCGAGCCCGTTGGATATCACACACCGCCCCGCCTCGTACACGGGGAACTTCCGGGCGATCGCGGCCTTGTGGCTGCCCACGTCGGAGACGAGCACGTCCTCGTCGGCCATCGCCGCCCGGAGGCACGGGAGGGCGTTCGCGACCGTGAGGGGCTCGTCCGGGTCGGGCCGGCGGGTCGCGTGCTCGTACACCCGGTCGTGGGCGGCCGTACACCACGCCCCGGACGGACGGTCGACCGCGTCGGCGAGGCGAGCGAGTCCGGTCGACGGATCGCCGATCACCTCAACGTCGGGGTTGTAGTGGGCGTACACCTCCGCCGGCTCGCTGTCGAGGTGAACCACGGTCTTCTCGCGGTCGGGGTTCCACCCCGCCGGGTCGTGTTCGGCGATGTCGTAGCCGACCGCGAGCACGCAGTCGGCCGACTCGACGGCGCCGCCGGCGGCCTCCTCCGCCCCCGAATCGAGCGTCATCAGCGACCGTTCGTCGCGGTCGGGGAGCGCGCCCTTCCCCATGTACGTCGAGACGACCGGCACGTCGGTCGCGTCGACGAACGTCGACAGCGCCGCGGCCGCGTCCGCACGGACCGCGCCGTTGCCCGCGAGCACGAGCGGCCGGTCGGCGTCCTCGACCGCGGCGGCCGCCTCCCGAAGCGCCTCCTCGGCGGGCGCCGGTCGCGAGACGGGTCGACGGACCGGCACCGGCTCGTCCTCGGTCTCCTCGGCGGCCACGTCCTCCGGGAGTTCGAGGTGGGTCGCGCCCGGCTTCTCGTACTCGGCGAGCTTGAACGCCTTCCGCATCGACTCCGCGACGCCCTCGGGGTCCGACAGTTGCGCGTTCCACTTCACCACCGGCTCGAACGTGTGAACGACGTCCAGCTTCTGGTGGCTCTCCTTGTTCAGCCGCTCGCGACCGCCCTGTCCGGTGATCGCGACCAGCGGCGCCTTGTCGAGGTGTGCGTCCGCGACGCCGGTGATCAGGTTCGTCGCGCCCGGCCCGAGGGTCGCGAGACAGACGCCGGCGTCGCCGGTGAGTCTGCCGTGCACGTCGGCCATGAACGCCGCCCCCTGTTCGTGGCGCACCGGGATGAACGTCACCTCGGAGTCTCGGAGCGAGAAGAGGAGTTCCTCCAGTTCCTCCCCGGGCAGGCCGAACACGTACTCCACGTCCTCCGCGAGGAGACAGTCGACGACCAGATCGGAGACCTGCATGGTCACACCACGCTCCCGTCGTCGTCCGGGTCGCCGGCGCCGAGCTCCTTCTCCTCCTCCTCATGGAACCCGTGTTGGACCCAGATCGTCTTCCGGTTCACGAACTCGCGGATCCCGTCCCGAGAGAGCTCCCGGCCGTATCCGGAGTTCTTGACGCCGCCGAAGGGGAGCCGCGGGTCCGACTTCACGGGTTCGTTCACGAAACAACACCCCGCCTCGAACTCCCGGGCGAAGCGCTCGCCGCGCTCCGGGTCGCCGGTCCAGACGCTCGCGCCCAGACCGAAGTCGGTGTCGTTGGCGAGCGCGAGCGCCTCCCCCCCGTCGTCGACCTCGAACACCGCGGCGACGGGGCCGAACGTCTCCTCGGTCGCGGCGGCGGCGTCGGTGGGCACGTCCGTCAGCAGCGTCGGCGGGTAGTACGGCCCCTCCCGATCGAGGGGCTCGCCGCCGAGCGCGAGCGTCGCGCCCGCCTCGACGCTGCGCTCGACCTGGTCGTGCAGGTCCTCCATGAGGTCCTCGCGCGCCTGCGGCCCCACGTCGACGTCCTCGTCGATGGGGTCGCCGACGGTCAGCGCCTCCAGCTCCCGGCGGAAGGCGTCGACGAACGAGTCGTACACGTCGGTATGGACGACGAACCGCTTCGCCGCGATGCACGACTGGCCGTTGTTCTTGATGCGGGCGTCGGCCGCCTTCCCCGCGGTCGCCTCGACCGGGGCGTCGTCGAGGACGACGAACGGGTCCGAGCCGCCGAGTTCCAGCACCGACGGCTTCACCTCGCCCCCGGCGCGCTCGCCGACGGCGCGGCCGGCGCCCTCGCTTCCGGTGATCGTCACCGCCCTGACGCGGTCGTCGCTGATCAGCCCGTCGACGCGGTCCGAGCCGATCAGGAGCGTCCGAAACGCGCCCTCGGGGACGCCGGCGTCCCGCAGCACCTCCTCGATGGCGAGCGCACAGCCGGGCACGTTCGAGGCGTGTTTCAGGAGGGCGACGTTGCCGGCCGCGAGCGCCGGCGCGATGAACCGGAACGCCTGCCAGAACGGGAAGTTCCACGGCATCACCGCGAGCACGGGTCCGAGCGGCTCGTGGCTGACGAGCGTCCGCGCGTCCGGCTCCGTCCCGATCACCTCGTCGGAGAGGTGGTCGGGCGCGCGCTCGGCGTAGTAGTCGCACACCCACGCGCACTTCTCGGCCTCGGCGCGCGCGGCCGCCACGGGCTTCCCCATCTCCCGCGTCATGAGCCGCCCGTACTCGTCGGCCCGCTCCGACAACAGCTCCGCCGCCCGTGACAGCACCCGACACCGGTCCTGAATCGGCCGCTCGGCCCACGCGGGGAACGCCTCGGCCGCGGCATCGAGGGCCTCGTTCACCTCGGCCTCGGTGTGCTCGTCGTAGCGTTCCAGCGACTCACCGGTCGCCGGGTTGCTGCTCTCCATACGGGCCGGCACGCGAACCGAACGGATAGATGTGAGACACCATCGCACTGTCGCGGGAACGCGAGTCGCCGGAACATGGCGGGACCGCGAGACGCCGAACCGTCACGGGAGCACGGGCGGCGACGGTCCGTCGACGCCCGAGGTCAGAACAGCAGCGTGAGCGCGAACCCGACCGCGAGCGCCGCGCTCGGGAGGAACGCCGCGAGCCACACCGGCGTCGACCACGCCCGGACGGTCGCGCCGTCGAGCGGCCCGAACGGGATCAGGTTGAACGCCGCGAGCAGGAGGTTCACCGCGACGCCGTAGGTCCCGACCGTCAGCGCGAGCGACGAGAACCCCGCGAACCCGACCAGCAGCAACGGCGCGAACAGGGCCGCGAGCACGAGGTTCACGACGGGGCCCGCGAGCGCGATGAGTCCGTTCTGGCGCTTCGTGATCCGACCGACGTGGTGGACCGCGCCGGGGGCGGCGAACAGGAAGCCCGCCGTGGCGGCGACGATTGCGAGGAACAGCATGCCGTAGTCCGCGCGAAAGGCCGCCCGCTGGCCGTATCGCACCGCGACGACCTTGTGTCCGAGCTCGTGCAACAGGAACGCGATGCCGGCGGTGACGAGGCTCACGACGAACAGTCCGCCCAGCGAGCCGATCGCGCCCGCCGCCAGCGTGTTGATCACGACCCTTCCGCCGCCCGCGAAGAACACCGCGAACGCGACCGACAGGGCGATCCACGCCAGCGCGAGGTCGCGGAGCTCACGGGTCGAGAAGGAGAGCCCGCCGGCGACGAGAGCGCCCCCGGACGAACTCGACGCAGCGCCCCTCCTCCCGCCGTCGCCGGGGCGGCTCACGCGACGGCCCCCCAGACGATCCGCGCCGACTCGCGTGCACCCTGGATCATCAGGTCGGTGATGCTCGCGTCGAGCGACCCGGCGAACACCGGGACGACGTACGCGGCGAACAGCAGCGAGGCGATGATGCTCCCGACGTTCGTCGCCGCGACGACGACGATCAGCCGGAACAGCGGCACGTCGAGCATGTCGGAGAAGATGTCGCGGATCGGTCGCGACTCGTCGGACAACAGCTCGTTCAGCGTGCCGATGTCGGAGACGTTCACGGTGAGGTGGCGCAGCTCCATGTACCCCGTGAACCACCCCGGCGCCAGCAGCGGGTTGACCGAGGTCATCCACGCGACGGCGCCGCCGACGCCCGCCGAGCGCCACCGCGCGCCCGCGAGCTTCGCCAGCCCGGCCGCGAAGGCGCCGTTGATGAGGAACCACGCGGCGAACAGCGTGAGCAGCTGCTCGTTGCGCACGCCCGCCATCGCCAGCAGGACGAAGAAGGCGATGAACGCCGCAGAGATGCCGAACGCGGCGATCTTCCCCCACGGGATCCCGCCGGAGTCGGCTTGGCCGACCAGCGAGTCCATCGGCGGCAGCGACTCGGGGGTCGCGAGATACGACTCGATACCCGCGCGGTGACCCGCGCCGACGACGGCGACCACGTCGTACCCCTCGTTTCGGAGCCCCACGAGCTGGTGGGCGATATACGCGTCGCGCTCGTCGATGAGCGCCTCGGCGCCGCCGGGGGAGAACTCCCGGAACTCCTCCATCATCGCCGTCACCACGTCGGTGTCGGTCAGGTCGTCCGGATCGAACCCCTCGAGGTCGTCGGCGTCGTCGTCGGGCGCGAGGTCGAGCGCGCCGATGGCGACGGCCGCGAGCGCGCCGACGAACAGTCCCGCAACGAGTCCCAGCGCGAGACTCCCGGCCGCGCGAACGAGGGTACCCGAGAGCAGTCCGGCGACCGAATCGACGCCGGCACCGGTGACCGTCACCGCGGCGGCGACGGCGACCGCGACGATCGCGCCGGCGCCGAGCGTGGTCGCGCCCCCGGACCCGTCAGCGTCACCGCCCCCCACCGACAGCGACGCGGCGCGGTAGCCGAGATATCCCGCGACGACGCCGGCAAGCGCGCCGACGCCGACGCGGGTGAGCACGGCGTCGGTGATCCCGACGGCGCCGCCGAACAGTCCGATCGCCGGGCCGAGCAGGACGCCCACGAGCAGCCCGAACGTGATGCCGGCGACGCGCGGGTCGGTCACGCCGAACGCGAGCGCGCCGACCATGCGCAGTTTCTCGATCAGCGAGAGGCGCGCCCAGAAGCGCTGGATCGTCGTCTGGATGTCGCGGTCGACGAGCGCGACAGAGATGCCGAGGTCCTCGGCGGTCTCGACGGCCGCCAGCAGCTCGGCGCCGGGCTCGATGTCGAACCGGTCGCCCATCCGCGTCTGGACGTACGAGAGCATCCAGTACGCGAGGAACTGGAAGACGGTGTTGCCCCGGAGCAGGTCCCCCGGCTCGAGGTCGTCGGGCGTTTCGCCCTTCATCTGACGGTAGCGTCCCTCGTCGAGCTCGACGGCGACGATGTCGGGGTCCTCCTCGGCGACGGTCTCCTCGACCTCGCGGACGGACGCCTCCGAGACGTGGGCCGTGCCGACGACGCGGACGCTGCCCTCGCCGCGCTCGTTGGAGGGCCGCGGCGCGGTGCCGGGGGCGGGGCCGTCGGCCGACGGTGCGGACGCTGTGGCGTCGCCCGCGTCGGACGTGTGGTCGCCGACCGTGTCGGAGGCGGGTGTGTCCGCAGCGTCAGGGTCGCGGCTCACGCCCGCCACCCTGCGTGCGGTCCGATTCCGGTACTCATTGGGGGCGTTTTTCCGTCCGGTCGGTATACGCCTGTCGGAGTCTCACCTTCCGTGGTGCGGACGGCCGCGACAGTGACCGGCCGCCTCGGCTCGGGGCGCCGCGGTAGGTATTCATGCTCGGCGCGCGTGGTGTCCGTATGAACCACGAGGCCGAGGTCGCCGGCATCGGCGTGGGGTCCGGGCCGGACGGCGAGGAGGTTCCGGCGGTCGTGCTCCGGGCCCGCGGGGAGTTCCTCCCGATCTTCGTGACGCCGGACCAGGCGCGATCCATCCGCGACGCGCTCTCGGGCGAGCCGTTCGACCGGCCGCTCACCCACGATCTGCTCGTCGAGATGGTGACGGAGTTCGGCGGCGCGATCGACTCCGTCCGCATCGACGACATCGCGGGGGGAACGTTCTACGGCAAGCTCACCGCCGAGCGCTACGTGGACGGGGAACCGGACCAGTTCGTCTTCGACGCGCGCCCCAGCGACGCTATCGCCGTCGCCGTCCGGCTCGAGTGCCCGATCCACGTGAGCGACGAGGTGGTCGACGCCGCCGGACAGCCGCTGGACTCGTTCGACGTCGACGGCGATGCCGACGGCGGCCACCGAGGGCCTCCCGGGTCCGGTGCCCGCGATCGTGACCGCGGACCCTCGGAGTCGGACACGGACGACGACTTCCGCTATCGGTGAGCGTCGTTCGGATCAGCTCCCCTCCTCGATCTCCACTCCGTCGTTCGCTCCGTCCGCAGTCCCCGACGCTTCGTTCCCCCCGTTCTCCCCGTTCTCTCCGTTCGCTCCGTCCGCCGTCCGAGTCGCTCGAACGCGCAGCGCCGCCGCGATCTCGTCGTCGGCGACGCCGTTCTCCCGTGCGGAGTCGACCAGTTCGTCGAGGGCCTCGTCGAGCAGTTCACGCGACGCGATCTCGCGGTTCGTTATCACGGATCCCGCTTCGGTCGATCTCGGTATAACGGTTCGGCCGGCCGACCGCTCACCCCGCCCGCCGAGCCTCCCGGTGCGACATCGCGGGGGTTGATACCGACGCCGTCGCAAGGACCGGGTATGACCGACGCGGACGACGCCGTCGACGGACGCCTCGACGGAGCGGGGAGCGACGCGGTCGATGGAGACACGCCGGGCGACGGGGAGGGGACCCTCGCCGCCTCGTACACGGAGATGACCGAGCTCCTGCTCCCCAACGACACGAACAACCTCGGGCGGGCGCTGGGGGGCGCGGTGCTCCACTGGATGGACATCTGCGGCGCCATCGCGGCGATGCGCTTCTCGCGGCGCCAGTGCGTCACGGCGTCGATGGACCACGTTGACTTCATCGCGCCGATCGACCTGGGCGAGGTCGCGGTGCTGGAGGCGTACGTGTTCAACACCGGCCGCACCAGCGTCGACGTGAAGGTCGACGTCCGCGCGGAGAACCCCCGGACGGGCGAGGAGCGGCGGACGACCACGTCGTTTCTCACGTTCGTCGCGCTCGACGAGGACGGCACGCCGACGCCCGTGCCCGACCTCGAGTGCCCGACGCCCGAGGAGGCGGCGCTGCGCGAGGAGGCCGTCGGGGAACGCCGGGCACAGTTGACCGACGTGAGCGAACGCCTCGGGTGAGCTCCGCCGCCGGCGTTCGATACCGGTCCCGCGCCGAGCTCGTTCGAGGCTCCCCGAGACCTTCCGCCGCCTCCGGTGGTTCGCGGTAACACGGGTCGGCCGAGACCGTTTTCTGGAGTGATATCTGGGGAGTTGATCGTAAGTACCGCTTCCCGATACGGTGGTACATGAGTCGCATTCCAGACGTTCTCAGGCGAACGTACCTCCGGAAGTTCACGGCGCTCACGCTGGCGACGCTGCTCGTCGTCACGGCCGCCGGGTTCGCGCTGCAGGGGCAGGTCGCCGCGACGCTGACCGATCAGACGCACGACGACCTCAGCTCGAACGCGGAGACGACCGCCAGCGAGGTGTCGAACTGGGTCGACAACAACGAACAGACGGTCAGACTCGTCTCCCAACAGCTGAAGGCGGACGCCGGCGACGGGGAGGCGGTGCAGACGACGATCGAACTCGAGTTCAGGCGGCTGTCGGAGGGAGTCGTCGCCCTCCATTACGTCGACATGAACTCGATGGAGGTCGACCGCAGCACGACCGACGACGCCGTCGGCACGACGCTGAGCGGGATCGAGTGGGAGACCGGCGAGACGGACCTCTCGGCGCTCCCGCCGACCGGCGCCGTCGTCTCGTCGACGTACGAGTCCGACGGCGCTCACCGGATGGCGTTCGCGAGCTGGGTTCCCGGAACCGACCGCGCGCTCGTGATGACCGTCGACGCCGCCGCCGTTGCGGGTGACGCGACGGCCAGGACCGGCGGGAACCTCCAGATCGTCGACGCCGAGAGCGCCGTTGTCATGTTCAGCTCGGACGCCGAAGCGATGGGCGAACAGTTCGGCGGGGGCGAGGACTCACACGCGCTCAACCACGGCACCGAGATGGCTGGTGCCCACGACATGGCGGGAATGAACACGGTGATGGCGTACGCGCCGGTCGACGGAACCGACTGGGTCGTCATCAGATCGGTGCCGCAGTCGGCCGCGTACGCGGTCGTGTCGCAGGTCCGGCTCGCCCTCGGCGCAGTCATCGGTATCGCCGCGCTGGGGTTCATCGTTATCGGCGTGACCATGGGCCGGTCGACCTCGCGGAACCTGCGGGACCTCGCGGCCCGCGCCGAGGCGCTCGCGGCCGGCGACACCGGCTCGGCCGCCGGCGAGACCGACGACCGGATCGACGAGGTCGGCGCCGTCCAGGAGTCGTTCGAGGAGGTCCGACGCTACCTCGCGACCGCGACCGCGCAGGCGACTGTCGTCGCCGACGGCGAGTTCGACGCGCCCGTGCTCGACCGGGACGTCCCCGGGGAGCTGGGCGAGGCGCTCGCGGAGATGCGCGACGACCTCGAGTCGCTGATCGAGGAGATGCGGGCGACGAACGAGGCGCTCGCGACCGCCGCCGAGTCGTACGGCGAGACCATGGAGCGGGCGGCCGAGGGCGACCTCACCGCCCGGATGGACGCCGACGTGGACGACGAGGCGATGGCGCGGATCGCCGCGGAGTTCAACGAGATGATGGACGAGCTGTCGGCGACCGTCGGGGAGGTCGACCGCGTCGCCGCCGTGGTCGCGGACGCCAGCGAGGAGGCGGACGCCGGCGTCGCCGAGGCGGAGCGCGCCGCCGGCGAGGTGGCCGACTCGACCGACGAGATCGCCGCGGGCGTCGACAAGCAGGTGAGCCACCTGCAGGAGGTGACCGGCGAGATGTCCGACCTCTCGGCGGCCGTCGAGGAGGTCGCCGCCACGGCCGACCAGGTCGCGGACGTGAGCGAGGAGGCCGCCGAGCGGGGCGACCGCGGCGCCGAGCTGGCGGACGAGGCCGTCGATGAGATGGCCGCCATCGAGGAACAGACGGAGTCGACCGCCGAGGTCGTTCGCGGCCTCGAGTCCGAGGTGACGGCGATCGGCGACATCGTCGACTTGATCGACGACATCGCCGAGCAGACGAACACGTTGGCGCTCAACGCCTCCATCGAGGCCGCCCGCGCCGGCGCCGACGGCGACGGCTTCGCCGTCGTCGCCGAGGAGGTCAAGACCCTCGCCACCGAGACCCGCGAGGCGACCGGCCGGATCGAGGACCGGATCGAGGCGGTCCAGTCGTCGACCGCCGACGCCGTCGAGGACATCGAGGAGACCACCGAGCGCGTCGAGGAGGGCGCCGAGACGATCGAGGCGGGGCTGGACGCGCTGGGCGACGTGGTCGATGCCGTCGAGGAGGCCAACGACGGCGTCCAGTCCATCTCCACCGCGGCCGACGATCAGGCCGCAAGCGCCGAGGAGGTCGTCGCCATGGCCGACGAGGTCGCGAGCGTGAGCGAGGAGGCCGCCGCGGAGGCCGACAGCGTGTCGGCGGCGGCCGCCGAACAGTCCGCGTCGCTGAACCAGGTGAGCGGCGAGGTCGAGCGACTCGCCCGGCGGGCGGCCGACCTGCGGGAGTTGGCGGGGAGCTTCGAGACGGACGAGGGGGCGGACGCCGAGGGCGGCGTCGAGCCTCGGCAGGCCGACGGCACGGTCGACGGACGCGGCGACTTCGAGTTCGGCGACGGCGAGGCGGTCGCCGACGGCGGCGCACCCGACGAGCCGGCCCACGACGCCGCCGAGACGGGGAGCGACGAGAACTGAACGAACAGAACCGACTGAACCGCACGGAACGGAGCCGAATCGAACCGCGACGACGGGAGTCGACCGAGGTTCAGATGCCGGGGTCGGGTCGCTCCCCGAGTTCGAACGAGACGGTCGTCTCCGACCCGTCACGGAGCACGGTGAACTCCACGGCATCGCCGGGATCGGTCTCCAGGGCGAGGTAGTTCGAGAGGTCGGCCTGCACCTCCACGTCGGTGCCGCCGATCCCGACGACCACGTCGCCGCCGGTGGGGACGCTGACGCCGTCGACGGTGGTTTCGCCGTCGGTCCCGCGGAGCGTCCCGGCGGCGGGCCCGTCCTCGAGCACCTCGACGATGAGCACGCCGCCCACGTCGTCGATGTCGTACGCCTCCGCGATGACGGGTGTCACCTCGAGGAGACGAACGCCCATGTAGGAGTGTCGGTACTCGCCGTCCGCCGCGAGCGCGGGGACGACCTGCTTCGACAGCTCGGCGGAGACGCCGAACCCGAGGTTGTCGCCGCCGCCGCGGGCGGCGACCGCCGCGACGTCCCCGCCGAAGGTGACGACGGGACCGCCCGAGTTGCCGGGGTTGAGCGCGGCGTCGGTCTGTACGGAGTCGGCGACGGTGAAGTTGTTCGGCGCCGACAGCACCCGGTCGATCCCGGAGATGACGCCGGTGGAGGCGGAGCCGCTGAAGCCGTACGGCGATCCGATCGCCATCACCGGGGTCCCGACCGGCGGCTCGGGGTCGGTGTCGACCCACGACAGCGGCGTCGCGAACTCGGGGCGGTCCTCGGCGCGCAACACAGCGAGGTCCGAGTAGGCGTCCGTGCCGACGATCTCGGCGTCTCGCCACGTGTTGCCCTGAAAGCGGAGCTTCACTTCGGTCGCGCCGGCGACGACGTGCTGGTTCGTGACGACGTAGCCGTCGCCCGCGACGAAGCCGGAGCCGCTGCCCTGCGGGCCGTTCGGGCCGTAGTTGAGGACGCCGACGACCGACTGGATGGTCGACCGGTACACCTCGGTCTCGGTCGCCGCGGCGTCGCCGCGGCTCCCGGCACCGGAGTCCGCCGTCCCGTTCGAGTCGCCCGCCTGCGGAGCGGCGTCCGAGGAGCCCACCTGCACGCAGCCTGCGGCGCCGACGGCGCCCGCGCTCGCGAGTCCCGCCAGAACGTCGCGTCGTGTTGGCATGAACCACGGTACGGCCCTGACCCGAATAACTCCGGCGCTCTCCGCACATGCGTCACGCGATCCCGCCGGGTCCGTCGTCCGCTCCGGCAGGCATTTGCCCCGTCCGGCGGTACGGACGGGTATGAGCCTCGACGCCGACACCCCGCCGACGCCGACCCTCTCGACGGTCGACCCGAGCCAGTACGACGACACGGAGGTCGCCGGCGACGAGTACCACCGCGAGGAGCTGGAGTCGTTCCTCCAGGAGGGCGCGTGGGAGGCGGCGTTCGATCGGTGGGCCGCGGACGCCGACATCGACGCCGACACGTGGCGCATCGCCGGCGAACTGGCGTTGTTCGAGCGGTTCGACTTCTTCTGGGACGACTTCGCCGACCGCGTCGGCTACCACGCGCCCGGGCTCCCGGAGGACTGGAAGGAGCGCGACCTCCACCCGGATCTCCGGAGCTGGGAGCAGGTGTCGGCGATCAACGCCGCGTTGACCGAGTTCGGACAGGTCGTCTGCGAGGTGCTGAAGGAGGAGTACGTCGACTGGGAGAGCGAGTTCGAGGCCCCCGACGACCTCCCCGACTTCTGACTCGGCGACCGCGTCGTCCCCGACGCCGATGACCGCACGGCGCCGGTAGCGATTTACCCTCGGCGCGCCGAATGCTACCTATGGTCACGGCAACGGAGCGTGACGACATGACTTGGTACCAGTGTGACGCCTGCGGCCTGCTGTTCGACGATCCCGACGACGCCGAACAGCACGAGGAGCACTGTGACGCGGAGGACCCCTCCTACCTTCAGTAGGGCCCGCTGGCCGAGCCATCGCGCCGTGGGCGGTCCGACGGGCGATCAGAAGCGATCGTCCGCGAGGCGTTCCGCGTGGTCGCGCGACTCCGCGACGAGCCATCGGACCCTCGCGGCGTCGCCGTAGGCCACCGCCTCCTTCACCTCGTCGCGGAGGACGCCGACGCCGTATCCGACCGACTCCCCGTCGCCATCGCCCAGTTCGTAGACGCCGTAGCGATCGGGCGCCGCGGCGGCCGCCGACCGGTCGAGATCGCGCCACGGTTTCCGAAGGCTCATCGCTCGTCCTCGTCCCCCTCGCCGTTCGCGTCGCTGACGTCGTCGCCCGCGACGAACTCGTAGCTCTCCTCGCCCCAGTCGTCCTCGACGAACGCGAACACGCGGCCGCCGGCGACCTCGGGGTCGGCCTCGATCTCGGTGCGCTGACCACCCGGGCGCCGGGCGGTGACGCCCGGGAACAGCTCCTCCTCGTCGCCCTCGCCGAGGATGACGCGACCGACGCCGGTCTGTTCGAGGATGTCGTCGTGGGTCTTCAGGTCGTTCACGTACAGCAGGACCCCCTCCGTCTCGGTGGGGTCGGTAACGAGCACGTGGGTCTCCTTACCGGGGGCGGTCGTGAGAGTGTCCTCGACGACCTGCGGCACGCCGCGGTAGAAGGTGACGCGGCCGTCGAGGTACTCGACCTCGACGCCCTCCTCCCGGAGGGCGACCGAGACGCTCGCGGGCGCGATGTCGTTGCGGTGCGGGGCGCTCATGGTTCCGAATGGGTGGCGGACGCGAATAAGCGCGGCGAGAGCGAGGCCGACCGGAGGGAGGACCCGGGACGGCGGCGGAGCGGTCCTGTGCCGCTCCGGCTATTCCCTGCGTCTGCTGGGAGCGAACCGAGCGCCCGGAACGGCGACCGGCGTCCGAACGCCCAGCCTCGCGAACGCGGCGTTGACGCGACCGCCACGCTTTACCCCGGCGAACGCACGCCTCGACGCATGGAAGAACGCGCCGCCGCGCCGGGCGCCGGGACCGTCGTCAACGCGCTCGCGACGGGCCGCGGCGCCGCGTTCGCGCTGGATCTGGAGACGACCGCGACGGTCGCGCTCGACCCCGACGCCGAGGGCGTGACCGGCACCATCGCCGGCGCGCCCGACGGGGACACGACGCTGATCGAGCGGTGCGTCGAGCGCGTCGTCGACCGCTACGGCGCGGACGAGGGCGGGGCCGTCGAGACCGAAAGCGAGGTGCCGACCGCGGCGGGGCTGAAGAGCTCGAGCGCGGCCGCGAACGCGACCGTCGTGGCGACGCTGTCGGCGCTCGGGCTGGAGGTGGCGGACGACCCCGACGCCGACGTGACGAGGACCGAGGCGTGCCGCGTCGGCGTCCGCGCCGCGCGCGACGCCGGCGTCACCGTCACCGGCGCGTTCGACGACGCCTCGGCCTCGATGCTCGGCGGGGTCACCGTCACCGACAACGGGGCGGACGAACTCCTCGCCAGCGACGACCCGTTCGCCGAGCACGCGCTCGTGTGGACGCCGCCGGAGCGAGCGTACTCCGCGGACGCGGACGTCTCCGCGTGCGAACGCGTCGCGCCGATGGCGGAACTGGCGACCGAGTTGGCGCTCGATGGCGACCACGCCCGAGCGATGACGGTGAACGGCCTCGCCTTCTCGGCGGCGCTGGGGTTCCCGACGGACCCGGCCGTCGAGGCGATGGCCGACTGCGCCGGCGTCTCGCTGTCGGGCACCGGCCCGAGCGTCGTCGCGGTCGGCGAGCGCGAGGCGCTGGCGACGGTGCGCGAGCGGTGGGACGAACGGGACGGAGAGACGCGACTGACCGAGACTCGCGAGACCGGCGTCCGGGTGCTGTGACCGGACGACGAACGCACGACATCACACAATGAGCTACGACGACACGAGCCAACCCCCCGAGGAACTCGAGGAGATGAGTCTGGACGAACTGCGCGAGGAGATCGCCGACATCGACCGCGAGTTGGTCGAACTCATCGCCCGGCGGACGTACGTCGCCGACACCATCGCGGGCGTGAAGGAGCGCCGTGACCTCCCGACGACCGACGAGACGCAGGAGCAGGCGGTGATGGACCGCGCCGGCGAGAACGCCGAGCGGTTCGACGTCGACGCGAACCTCGTGAAGGCGATCTTCCGACTGTTGATCGAGCTGAACAAGGTCGAACAGCGGGAGAGCCGGTAGCCGCACGTCGGCCGGTCTCCCTCCCTCTCGCCCTCGGGTGACCGGTGTGGCCTCGGTCAGGATCCGCGCTCGGGTCACTCGACGATGCCGATCCCGCCCTCGTTCCTCGTGAGGTGGTAGCATACGAACGAGGAGAGCCAGTGCGACCCGTCGTAGTCGTCGGTGAACGCCTCGTCGACGCCGCGGCGTGCGTGTTCGACCGCGCTCTCGCGGAGGGCGGTCGCGCGCGATCCGGCCGGGAGCGCGTCGGCGACGCCGGCGAGCATCCACGCCCGCGAGACGTTCAACCCGACCAGGTGGAGCGCGACGCCGGACTCCCCGTCCGCGACCGAGACGGGCGCGGGAAGCGCGTCGACCTCCGGGAGGAACTCCGAGAACCACGCGGCGAACTCGTCGGCGTCGAGGACGCGTCGCATGAGGTCCGCCTCCGCGAGCGCGGGCGAGAGGAAGTCCCAGCCCCGCGGCTCGTCGCCGACGGGCGCGTCGGCGTCGTCGCGGTAGAACGCCAGCGCCGTCTCGACGACGCTCCGTTCGAGGGCGTCGTCGTCGACCGACCGTGCGTGATCGAGGACCAGCGAGAGCGAGAACGCGGAGTTCCCGTGCGTCCCGACGCGGAACGGACGATCCATCGGGAGGAAGCGCTCGCGGACGAGCGAACGGATCCGCTCCTCCAGCGGGCGGAGCGTGTCCCCCCATCGGGCGGCCCGCGGGTCGTCCCACCGGTCCAGTTCGGCGGCGAGCGCGAGCAGCCACGCCCAGCCGTACGGCCGCTCGAACGTTCCGTGCTCCTCGAACCACGCGACCTCGCCGGCGACGCGCTCGGACGTCAGTCGCTCGTCGATCCCGGCGGCGATCTCGTCGCGGTCGGGATGGTCGGGGAACAGCCGCAGCGCGCGCACCAGACACCAGTGGCTGTGGACCGCCGAGTGCCAGTCGAAGCAGCCGTAGAAGACGGGATGCCGCTCACGCGGCGGCGTCACGTCCTCGGGACCGTCGATCGCGCCGGTCGCGTGCGGGTACTCGGTGTCGACGCCGTCGAGCGGATGGGCGGTCAGGCGCGCGGCCGCGTCGTCGCCGATCCAGTCGGATCGGCCGGCGATCAACGCCGCGTCGTCGGAGGGAGGGAGCTCGTTCATGTACGGGGGTGCGTCCGGGCCGTGTTCAATCGGTCGGGTCCGTGACTTTCGGTCACGTTCCACGTGGGACGGAACGGAGTGGAGCAGACTGAAGCGGAGCGGAGTAGCCCGGAGTGGATTGGAATGGAATGAGTCAGTACGTCCAGAGTCGGCCGATCCGGTCGGCGACCTCCGCGTGCTCCGTCCGCAGCGCATCGGGGTCGCGTTCGCCGTCGACGTTGATCACGTGGACCTCGCCGCGCTCGGCGCCGTAGACGTCCTGGAAGTCGTAAACGACGCCGACCACGCTCGCGTCGTCGGGCACGTCGTCGCTGCCGACGAGGTGGTCGACCTGCCGGTCGACGTTGTACTCGACGAGCCGGTTCACGGCCTCGGTGCGGTCGAGCCCCTCGGGAAGCAGTCCGACGCCCGGTTCGAGGTGGGGAGCGAGCAGCCCGACGCAGTGGCGGATCCCCGGCGGCTCGCTGTCCGCGTCGATGTCGCCCGTGAGCACGCCGTACGTCGCCGTCACGGCGCCGCACCCGGTGTGGCCGACGACGATGGCCGTGCGAGTGCCCGTGTGCGCCAGCGGGTACAACACGTCGCCGGAGACGACCTCGCCGGCGTCGGTGCGCTGGACGACGCGGTTGCCGATGTTGCTGCAGGTGAACAGTCGCCCGGGCGTGTCGTTGCCGAACAGCTGGTCCTGCAACACTCGCGAGTCCGAGCAGCAGACCGTCACCGCCTCGGGATGTTGTCCGTCCTGCACCTCGTCGAACCGACCGGCGAAGGCGTCGGCGTGTTCGGCGTTGTCGGCCAGCAACTCGACCACCGTCCGGTTCATGGCGGCACGGTTCGCGTCCGGCTACAAATATGTGCCTCGTCGCGGGTTGAGCGCGTTCGCCACCGGCTGAATCGAGGGACGGGAGGGCACGCTCGTCCCCGGCCGACCCGTCGGCGCCGAGAAGGTACGCTCGATCCGGCGAGGCTGGACACCGTCGGGGGATCCCGGCCGATCGACCTCCCGGATCTGATCGGACGTGTGGTCGTCTCTCGAATGTATATTATCTTCCTAATATGGTATGGTGTGTCTAAGGGAGATTCATGCAACGCTCAAATACCGGGAGACGCTTTTCAGAGCCACGATGACAGAACGAACCATGGCAGACGTCAGCCACACCGCACCGCACGGTGCCTCCGCCGACCGAGTCTGGGAGCGAGGCAACGAGAAACCCGAACCCCGAGCGGACGGCGGCGACCGCGACGACCGCGACGACGACTGAGTTCTCACGGCGACTGATCGGCCTCCTCGCGACTACTTGCACCGGAGCGGCCGCCACGTCGTATCGGCCGATCGAAGCGCTCCGGTCGGCGAAACGCGACGACCGCGGACGCGAGACGACCGCGACGCGTTCTCACGCCCGATAGGCGCGGCGACGGCCTCTTGTCGCCGCATGCGAATCGGACGGTGTGATAACCGTCGACGGCCTGCGGAAGGTGTACGGCGACTTCGTCGCCGTACAGGGGAGTACCTTCGACGTGGAGCCGGGGGAGATATTCGGCGTCGTCGGCCCGAACGGGGCCGGGAAGACGACGACGCTCAAGACGCTCGCGGGGCTCATCGAGCCGACGGCCGGCGCAGTCCGGGTCGCCGGCGAGCCCGCGGGCGACCCTGAGACGCGCACCGCGTTGGGCTTTCTCCCGGAGGAATCGCCGCTGTACGAGGACATGACCGCGCGGAGCTACCTCCGCTTCTTCGCCGACCTGTACGACGTGCCGCGGGAGACCGCGAACCAGCGGATCGAGACCGCGCTCGACGACCTCGAACTTGAACACCGCGACCGACGGCTCGGGGACGTCTCGAAGGGGATGAAGCGGAAGGTCGCGATCGCGCGATCGCTGGTCAACGACCCGGACGTGCTCATCTACGACGAGCCGGCCTCCGGGCTCGACCCGCTCACGACCAACTACGTGCTGGAGTACGTGCGCGAGCTCGCCGACGCCGGCAAGACCGTACTGTTCTCGGCGCACAACCTCTATCACGTCGAGTCGGTGTGCGACCGCGTCGTGATCATGAACGAGGGCGAGATCGTCGCACGCGGCACGGTCGAGGAGATCCGCGCGGAACACGGCGAGACGACCTATCGCGTGTTCACGACGGTCCCCGTCGACGGCAGCGAGCCCGACGGCGACCGCCACGTGTCGACCGTCGACTCGATGGACGCCGTCGAGGGGATTCGCGAGGCGGCCGCCGACGCCGGCGGCGAGGTCGTCGACATCCGCACCCGCGAGTCGACGCTGGAGGAGATATTCCTCGACGTGGCCGGCCAGCCGATGCCCGGGAGCCGGCGTGTCTCCCCCGGCGCGACCGACGGTGACCGGAGGCGCGAGCCGTCGGAGCCGCCCGAGCCGCCGGAGGCCGCGGAGTGAGCGTCTCTCCCCGGAAGCTGCTCCGGGTCGCACGCTGGGAGGTGTCCCGGGCGACCGGCAGCCTCGACCGGAGGACGGCGGTCCTCGGCGCCGTCGCGCTCCTGTTGACCCTCGGCGTCGCCGCGGGCGGCGTGCTCGCCGGCGGCGTCGCGCTCGACGAGGACATCTACGCGGTCGCGGTCAGCCCGGACAGCCCGTACCACGAGCCGGTCAGCGACTCGACCCCGCTGGAGGCGGTACCGGCGGGCGCGCCGAACGCCGACGTGTACGTCGACGACAGGGACCCGTCGGACCGGGAGGCGACCGTCTCGGTGGCGAACACGCGCAAGGGACAGGCCGCACTCGGCGCCTTCCGGTCGGCCGTCGAGCGGCACAACAACCGGCTGTTGCTCGCGGAGGAGAACCAGTCGGCCGCCTTCCCCGTCGGCGTCACCCTCAGCTACGTCGAGCGCGCGACCCAGCGGGTCGGCGCCAACGACGGGACGGCAGGGGCGGGCGGAGACGACGCGACCGGCGACGACGGAACCGGTGACGCCGGCGGGGGCGACGCGGGCGAGGCGGGCGACGGAGCGGACGGGTCGGGGACCGGTGACGGTGGCGCCGGGAGCGGGCTCGGCGTCCCGGACCTCGGCGGCGCGGCTGGGTCGCTGTTCGGCGGCCAGCCGACCGGGTCGCCGGCGGAGATATCGCCGCCGTTCCCGTTCTCCTCGCTCGTGCTCGCGTTCGCGTTTCTCGTGCCGATGAACTTCGTCATCCAGGCGTACGGGTCGACGATCCTCAACGAGCGGATCAACCGACGGGGCGAGCTGCTGCTCGTCGCGCCGCTGTCGCGGACCGACATCGTCGCGGGCAAGACGCTCCCGTACGCCGGGATCGCGCTCGCGGCGACGACGATCATCGCCGTCGCCGTCGGGGGCGGGCCCCTCTCGGTGGCGGCGGTGTTCCCGATCGCGCTCGTGTTCCTCGCGGCAACGTTCGTCGGCGCGATGTTCGCGCGGTCGTTCAAGGAGCTCACCTTCGTCACGGTCACGGTCTCGGTGGCGCTGACGACGTACGCGTTCGTTCCCGCGATCTTCGCGACCGTGACGCCCGTCGCGCTCATCTCGCCGCTCACGCTCGTCGTCCGCGACCTGCAGGGCGAGGCGGTGTCGATCGCGGAGTACCTGTTCTCGACGGGGCCGTTCTACCTCGTCGCGGGCACCCTGTTCGCCATGGGGGTCGGCGTCTACCGCGAGGAGGACATGTTCACCCAGCGGGCGGTGCCGCTGAAGTTCCTCGACGCGCTCGCGGTGCACCTGCACCGCCCCCGCGACGTGGCGCTGCTTGCGGCGCTGTCGATCCCGTTCGTGTTCGTCGCCGAGCTGCTCGGGATCGCCGTGTTGTTCGCGCTCCCGGAGGGCGCCGCGATCGTCGCGCTGCTCGTCGTCGTCGCGGTCGTCGAGGAGGTCGCGAAGGGCGTCGGCGTGTACGCCGGGTTCCACCAGTCGCGCTTCGAGCGCGACCTCCCCACGGCGCTGAAACTGGGCGCGCTGTCGGGCGCGGGCTTCTTCGTCGCGGAGAAGGCGACCGCCGTCGTACAGGTCGTCGGGCTCGGCTCGCTCCCGTTGGGTCAGGCAGCCTTCGGAACTTCGGGCGTCGGGTCCGGCCTGGGCCCGGCCGCCGGCCTCGCGCTGTTGGCGCTCCCGCTCGCGCTCCACGTCGTCACGGCGGCGATCGGCGCCGTCGGCGCGACGCGAGGGCGGCGCGCGTGGGCCGGGACCCTGCTCGTCGCGATGGCGATCCACTTCGGCTACGACCTCACGGTGGTGAGCACCCTTGGATAGCGATCGCGGGGACGACGCGGGGGACGCTCCCCGGGACGCCCCGAACCCGATCCCGGGAACCGTCGCCGCGGGCGACCGTGCGAACCGGGACCCGCGCTGGACGATCGCGAAGCGGGAGCTGGCGTCGTTGCGCTCGGAGAAGACGATCCTGCTGGCGCTGCTGATCCAACTGTTCGTGGCGGCGTTCTCGTCGTTCCTCGTGGTCGGGCTCGTCTCGCTGTACGATCCCGGCGCCGCGGCGGGCTACTCGGTCGAGACGGCCGTCGCCGGCGACGACGCCGGCGATCTCGCGGCCGCGGTCGGGGGAACCGACGGGATGGAGGCCCGGCGGTACCCGACCCGGGAAGCCGCCGTCGACGCCTTCTCCGAGGGCCGGGTCGACGCGGCGATGCTGTCGACGGCGACCGAGCGCGGCACCGTGGAGGTCCGCGTGCTCGTTCCCGACGGCAACGTCGGGACGACGCTGGTCGTCGTCCGCGCCCGCGAGGCGCTGCGGGCGTTCGAGCGACTGGAGCGCGACCAGCGCTCCGCCTCGCTGACCGCGGAGACGCTTGAACTGCCGCCGCGGGCCGGCTCGTCGCCGTACTTCGGCTTCACCTACACCGTGCTCGTCCCGCTGCTGTTGTTCCTCCCGGTGTTCATCGCCGGCTCGGTGACGGTCGACTCGCTCACCGAGGAACTGGAGCGCGGGACGCTGGAACTGCTCCGGGTCGCCCCCGTCACGATGACAGACATCGTCGAGGGGAAGCTGCTGGCGGCCGCCGGCCTCGCCCCGATCCAGGCGGCGCTGTGGCTCGCGCTGCTGTCGGTCAACGGCACCGCCATCGCGCCCTCGCCGAGCGCGCTCGCGACCGTCGCGGGCGTGCTGGGGCTGCTCGGGCTGACCGCGGGGCTGGCGGCGCTGGTGACGGCGCTGGGTGCCGCGCTGGCGCTCACCGCGCCCGACAGGCGGGCCGCACAGACCGTGTACTCGCTGGGCGTGCTCGGGCTGTTCGGCGCGGCTGCGCTGTCGCCCGTGAACCCCGCGAACGTCGCCGCCAAGCTGGCCGTCGGCAGCGCCGACCCGGCGTCGTACCTCGCGGTCGTCGCCGTGCTCGTCGCCGGCGGCGTCGCCGTCGCGGTCGCACGCGTCGGGGTCTCCCGCTACGGCCCGGCCTGAACCGACCGGGCGACCGACCCGATCCGCCGGCGACTCGCCGCCAGAACGCTCCGTCTCAGACCGCGACCACGTCCACGACCGTCTCCTTCCCGCACACGAGGTTGTACGCGCCCTCGTCGTCGTTCCAGAGGATCAGGACGTTCTCGACCGAGAGGATCGCGCCGTACGGCGCCTCCCTGAGGTCGCGGTTGAGCGACGACTCGCCGGTGAGCACGAGGTAGTGCTCCAGCCGCTCGCTGCCGTCGCCGACCTTGAACAGCGGGTTCGCGTCGTCGTCGGGCGCGAGGTCGTCCGACAGCTTCACCGCGAGGAGGTTCACCCGGTCGGTGACGTGGTCCTCGGAGTCGGCCATCCGGTGGTGGCGCTCCGCGCCGGCGACGACCGGGTGGCGGCGCTCGCCGTCCGGACGGAGAATCGCCCACGAGAACTTCACGTCCGTGTTGACGTACGTGCCCGGCTCCTCGTCGTAGGCTCGCGCCGCCGCGTCGTCGAGCTTCCGCTGGAACGAGGGAACGGCCAGATCCGGGCGCTCCTCGAAGGACCACCCGCGGTCGTCGGGGGCGTCACCGGGCCACAGTCGCAGGTCGGGCGCGTACACGCTCACGTCGCCGTCGGGCGGGGTGAGCGCGCGCTCGACGCGGCGAAGCTCCGTCGAGGTGTTCAGGTCAGCCGGCGCCAGCAGGACGCACGAGCCGTCATCTGCGAGGGCATCGAGATACCGGGAGGCGACCGCCTCTGGGTCGTCCAGCTCCGAGATGACGTTGCCGAAGAGGACGAGGTCGACCTCGCCGGCCGTCTCCGGATCGAACGCCTCGCCGGTCTCGCGGTGGACCGAGGTGTGGAAGTTCGGTCGGGTGTCGTCGAGCACCTCGTCGAGCACGTCCGCGTTCTCGCTCGGTTCGATCGCGTGGTAGTCGACGAGCGCGTCGTCGGGGAGGTAGTCGTGGAGCGCCAGCGCTGGGCCGCCGGTGCCCGCACCCACGTCGAGCACGCGGAGCGTCCGGGGGAGCAACCCACGGTCGGCGAGCCGGTCGAGGACGTAGCCGACGGCGGCGTAGAAGTCCGGCTGGTGATAGATCGCGTACGCGAGGGCGGCGTCGGCGTCGTACTCGACGGGTCTGCCGCGGTAGTAGTCCTCCTTCAGCCGGTCGATCGTCTCCCGGAGCGCGTCGCCGGAGTCGCCCTCGTGCCAGTCGAGGCCGTATCGGTCGAACAGCAGGTCCTCGATCGCCTCGGCGTGGTCGTCGGGGAACGCCTCCGGCGACCAGCCCGGGGGATCGACCGGCTCCCCGTTCGCGGGGACGAACGTGCCGTCCCCGCGCTCGAACAGTCCCAGATCGAACGCCTCCTCCCGGAGGGCGGTGCGCACGACCGCCGGATGCGGTCGGTCGGGGAGGTACTCGTACACCTCCTCGGGGTCGATCGGCCGGACGTTCCGGAGGTACTTCGCGGTGTCGCGCAGCGCCTCGCGGTCGACGCTCACGGCGACCACCTCGCGGTCGTCGACGACGGGGGCGACAGGGTCGACCGCGGGGGCAGGGGTGACAGCTGCGGCAGGGGTGACCGCGGCGACTTCGACGCCGAGGAGCCTCCGCGGGCCGCGTACGGTCGCGGCCGCGGACGCCGGTGCGGCGGGTGACTCATTGCTCGCGGCTACTCGGTCGTCGGGGGTAACGGTTCTGTCTCGGTCGCCTCAGTCGTCGGGCTCGGACGACGCCGGCGGGTCGGCGGTCCCCTCGGACTCGTCGCGGTCGGCGCTCCCGTCGGGTCCGTCGCCGTCGGCGTCCACCCTCGACTCGGCGCCGAGCGCGTCGCCGGCGCGCTCGAAGAGGGCCGCGAACTCGTCGCGGTCTGCGGCCGAGAGCGCCCGCGCCGCCTCCGCGACCGCGTCGGCGCCGTCGAACGTCTCGCGGATGTCGGCGTACACGCGCGGCTCGCCCTCGGTGACGGTGCGTGCCAGCTCGGAGAGCGGTTCGGAGACTGGCGTGTGGAAGCGCTCGTCCACGTCGCCGGCGGCGAGGGCGTACGCGAGGACGGCGGTGTGGGCGCCCGTCTGGACCTTCTCCATCGCCTCGTCGTGCTCGCCCGCGGTCGTCTCGAACACCTCGTTCCCGACCGCGGCGAACCGGTCGCGGACGCGCTCGACGATCGGTCCCGGTTCGCCGGGGACGTACGCGATGCGACCCGGGCCGCGCGGCGGGGCGAACAGGGGGTGGAAGCTGGCGTACTCGCCGGCGGCGTGCTCGTCCATCGCGGCCAGCGAGTCGCCCATGACGCCCGACACGTCGACGATCGCCCCGTCGGCGGCGTTGTCCGCGTAGCGGGCGACCGCCTCGCCGACGACGGGAATGGGGACCGCCAGGGCGACGCAGTCGAACGGCTCGTCGGTGTCGAGCGGGACGACCCGGCCGTCGACGACCGCCTCGGCGGCGTCCATCGCGGCCTGCGGGTTCGTGTCCGCGAGGGCGACCCGGTCGACGGCCGGCCTGAGGGTGTGTGCGACCCACCGACCCATCTCGCCCGCGCCGACGACGAGCAGCTTCATGCCTCCCGCTATCGGTGTGGCGACCGAAAGGGTATCGGTCGGGGCGGCGAGGGCGGCGGGGGAGGTCGCGCCGACGCCGGGCGGGTAAACGGCGTCGGTCGCCGACCGCTACTTCACGGCCGAGATCCGGAACCACTCCGACGGGAGGGTGTCGCCGCCGTGGTCCTCGGCGCCGAGGAGGCGCATCCGCACGTCCGACAGCGATACCGGCTCGGCGAACCGAACGCCGACGAGCGTCTCCGCCTCGACCGTCCGCGCCTCGCCGCGGAAGTCGACCGCGCGAACCGTGACGTGGTCCGTGCCGACGCCGCCCTCGACGACCTCGAAGTGCGCCTCCAGCAACCCGGGTGCGACCTCCGTGATCTCAGCGCCATCGGCGTCCCCGGCGTCGATCTCGATGGTGTAGGTTCGAACGCCGTCGGGGGCCTGCTGGCAGACCGCGACGACGGCGGCGGTTCGTTCGTCCGCGTCGCGCGCTGCCGGCTCGTACGCCGGATCGTCTCCCGACCCGACTGCGTCGTCCGGGTCAGTCACGTCGGCCTCCGGTTCGTCGTCCGCTCCCGGCTCGCGGAACGCGTCGGCGACGCGTTCGAACAGGCTCATGGCCAATGGATTGGCCGCGTCGACCAAAGCCCCGTCGGGGGTCGCTCGCGGGTCGGTCCCCCGTCGAGCGCCGGGGAGCACGGTTCGTCGGCGTGGTGTACGAGCGGACGATCACTCGACCACCAGCTCCACGGGGTAGTCCGCCGTGAGGTTCTCGTAGCCGTCCTCCGTGACGATCACGATGTCCTCGATGCGAACGCCGCCGACCTCGGGGTCGTACAGGCCGGGCTCGACCGTGATCACCTGTCCCGGCTCCAGTTCCTCCCCGCGGGGGTTGAGTCCCGGCCGTTCGTGCACGTCGAGGCCGACACCGTGCCCGGTCGAGTGGATGAACCCGGTTTCGGTGTCGGGGTCCGAGCGGAGGGTCGGGTGGCCCGCCTCCTCGTACACGTCGCAGGCGGCCGCGTGCACCTCGGCGCCGGTGGCGCCCGGCTCGACCGCCTCCAGCGCGGCCGAGAGCGCCTCCTCGGTCAGCTCGAACCACTCGGCGACCGTGTCGCTCGCCCCGCCCTTCGCGAACGTGCGGGTCATGTCGGAGTGGTACTTGCTCGCCTTCTCGCGCGGGAAGATGTCGACGATGACGCTCTCGCCGGCTTCGAGGGGTCCCGACCCGCGGTCGTGGGGGTCGGCGGCGTCGGCGCCGCAGGCGACGATCGTCTCGTCGAGCGCGCAGCCGTGTCGGAGGAGGGTGACTTCGATCTCCTCCTTGACGCGCTCGCTCGTGAGCGGCGTCTCCTCCCCGTCCTCCTCGATCACGAGCGTGCCGTCGTCGGCCACGTCGGCGGCGGCGATCAGGTCCTCGGCGGCCGCCATCGCGGCCTCGTTGGCGTCGGTCGCCCGGCGGACCGCCTCCAACTCCTCGTCGGTCTTGGTCGCCCTGACCGACTCGACCACGTCGTCGCGGTCCACCTCGACCGCGATCCCGGCCTCGCGAAGCCCGTCCGCGATCCCGACGGGGAACCGCTCGGGGACGAGCGCCGACTCGACGCCGAGGTCGGCGAGGAAGTCGGCGTACACGCCGGCGAGGGCGGTCGCGCGTCCCTCCTCGTCGGCGCGGTCGGCGTAGTCGTACGTGGAGAGCCGGGCGACGGTGTCGGCGTGCGACTCCTTCCTCGCGCGACCGTACTCGAGCCCGGAGACGAGGACCGCGAGTTCCTCGCCGGTGTACGCGGTGAGGAACGGGTCGGGGGCGTCGAACCCCGAGAGGTACAGCTGGTTCGAGTCGTCGCTCCCGGCCTCGATGCAGTACGCGTCGGCGTCCGCCGCCGCGAGGCGGTCGTCGAGGGCGTCGAGCGTGCGTGTCATACCGGACGATGCGGCGACGGACGGGATAGTCGTTTTCGTCGCGGGGAATCGGCCGAGCGAGCCGCGCTCGGATCCGGCGGTCGCCTCCGACCGTCAGACGATCTCGACTGCAGGTCGCCACGGGTCGCTGATCTCGCCCTTCAGCGCGTACTCGAGCGCCACCCAGATCTCCCCGGCGTCGCGGAGCCGTTCCACCTCTTCGATGCGCTCGTCGGGAACCAGGCCCCGGTCGAGAAGCTCCTCGAGGAGACGTTCTGCGTGCGTTTCGTCCATGTACTAATACTTACTACAATAGTTGTATTGTTTTTGCCAAACTAATACGGTGTGACACATGCGCTCGTGAGGCTCCCCGACGAGGGTGGCGGCAGGAGAACACACGCCGCAACGGGTGTCGCGTTCGGTACACACTTGCCCGGCCGCCCGCATCCCCGGCGTATGGACGCACACGTCTCCCCGTCCCGGATCGCCGGGCGAACGCGCGCCCCGCCGTCGAAGAGCTACACCCACCGCGCGATCCTCGCGGCCGGCTACGGGTCGGGCACGACCGTCACGGACCCGCTCGACTCCGCGGACCCGCGAGCCACCGGCCGCGCGGTCGAGGCGTTCGGCGGGGAGGTCGTGTGGACGGGCGAGGGCGATGCGGACGACGGGAGCGAGGGCGGCGCCGGAGCCATCGAGGTCGAGGGGTTCGGCGGCCGACCCGACACCCCCGACGACGTGATCGACTGCGCGAACTCGGGGACGACGATGCGGCTCGTCACGGCCGCCGCGGGGCTGACCGACGGCCTCGCGGTTCTCACCGGCGACGGATCGCTTCGTTCGCGTCCCCAGGGGCCGCTCCTCGACGCCGTCGAGTCCCTCGGGGGACGCGCCGAGTCGACCCGACGCAACGGACAGGCGCCGCTGGTCGTCGGCGAGGCGATGGCCGGCGGGACGGTCGCCATCCCCGGCGACGTGTCCTCGCAGTTCGTCACCGCCCTGTTGATGGCTGGCGCGGTCACCGAGGAGGGGATCGAGATCGACCTGAAGACCGAACTCAAGTCCGCGCCGTACGTCGAGATCACGCGCGAGGTGCTCGCCGATTTCGGCGTCGACACCGAGCGCACGGAGACCGGCTTTCGAGTGCCGGGTGGGCAGTCGTACGGGGCCGACGAGTACGCCGTCCCCGGCGACTTCTCCTCGATGTCGTACCTGCTCGCGGCGGGCGCCGTCGCCGCCGCCGACGGCGAGGGGGTCGTCGTCGAGGGCGCCCGTCCGAGCGCGCAGGGCGACTCCGCCATCGTCGACGTGCTCGACCGGATGGGCGCCGAGATCGACTGGGACCGGGACGCCGGCGAGATCGCCGTCCGCGCGTCGTCGCTCTCGGGCGTCGAGGTCGACGTTGGGGACACGCCCGACCTGCTCCCGACGATCGCCGTGTTGGGCGCCGTCGCGGACGGGGAAACGCGGATCGTGAACGCCGAGCACGTCCGCTACAAGGAGACCGACCGCGTCGCCGCGATGGCCGAGTCGCTGGAGAAGCTGGGCGCCGAAGTGACCGAGAAGCAGGACTCGCTGACGGTCCACGGCGGCGACACCGAACTGTCGGGTGCGACGGTCCACGGCCGCGGCGACCACCGGCTCGTGATGGCACTGACGGTCGCCGGCCTCGTCGCCGAGGGGGAGACGACCGTCACCGGGGCGGAACACGTCGACGTGTCGTTCCCGGGCTTCTTCGAGACGATGGCGTCGCTGGGGGCGAGCGTGTCGACGGAGTAGGGGAGCGGAGCGGGGGCGGACAGCGGCGAACAGTGGTGAAGAGGGGTGCAACAGCGGTACGGTGAGAGCGGGTCGACGCTCCGCCGACTCACCGAAGCCGACGGAGGACCCGAGAGAGTATCGAGACCGCGGTTCCGATCCCCGGGACGCGCGAGGAGAGCGCGGCCGCACCGAGAAGGACGAGCCCCTCCGTTCTCCGTCCGCGTGCGAAGGCCATCGCCGCGTCGATCCCCGTCGATATCATGCTGATCTTGCTGGCCGTGCGTCTGTTGAATCCGACCATGGCTGGAGACGGATCCACGGGCGGTACGGCCATAGGCGTATTCCCGACCGGGTTGCAACCCTCGGTATCGTCCACGGATCCGATACGGAGGGGATCAGTAGTCGGGGAGTGAACGACGGAGCGGACGAGGCCAGCAGCCCGTTCGAACGCCCTCGGTTCCGCCGTGCGACCGTACGGCCTCGGACACGTCTCGACGATCCCCCACCCGGAGGCCGCAGGAGTCGTTCCCCCCTTCCGCCGCCGATGCCGTTTTCGCCCGGGCGGCCGACTCTCGACGACATGACCTCGCTCGACACGCCGCCGTTCGCCTTCGACTACGACCCCGGCGCGATCCACTACGGTCGCGGGTGTATCGACGACATCGGCGACGCGCTCGCCGAACGCGACCGCGAGGCCGCGCTCGTCGTCTGCGGCTCCAACGTCGCCGGCAACGCGGCCCTGATGGACGCCGTCGACGAGGGCCTCGGCGACCGCCTCGCGGAGGTGTTCGCGGGCACGACCCCGGACAAGCGCCTCCGCGAGGCGGCCCGCGCGGTCGAACGCGCGGACGACCTCGGCGCCGACGCGTTCGTACCCGTGGGGGGCGGCTCCAGCCTCGACGTGGCGACGGTCGCGTCGGTGCTTCGTGCCCGCGACCTCTCGCTCGACGACGCCCGCGCGGAGGTGGCCGAAACGGGCGGGATCGCGACCCCCGAGGACACGACCTCACTCACGCCGCTGTTCCCGGTCCCGACGACGCTCGCGGGCGCGGACCTGTCAGTCATCGCCGGCATCGCCGCCGAGGTCGACGACGATGCCGGAGGGACCGAGGTGGTCTCGACGGGCGTCGGCGGCCGCGAACTGATGCCGGAGGCGCTGTTCTACGACCCGGCGCTGTTCGAGACGACGCCGGCTGGCGTGCTCGCGGGGTCGGCGATGAACGGCTTCGACAAGGCGATCGAGTCGCTGTACGCCCGCGATCGAACCGCGGTCACGGACGCGACCGCGACGCGAGCGGTTCGGCTGCTCGCGGACGGACTCCCCGGGATGACCGACGACGGGAGCGCGATGGACCGCGCGGTCGCGGGGATCGTGCTCGCACAGTACGGTATCTCGCGGCCCGGCGAGATGACGATCAACGTGATCCACGCGTTCGGCCACGGCCTGCGCGACGCGTTCGGGGTTCAGCAGGGACTCGCGCACGCGACGGTCGCGCCCCACGCGCTCCGGGCGATGGCCGACGCCGGCGTCGACCTCTCGATGCTCACGTCGGCGTTCGAGGTCGAGACCGTCGAGGAGGCGATCCACGAGGTCGAACGCATCCGCGACGCCCTCGGCCTGCCGGCGTCGCTGTCGGCGATCGACGGCGTCGACGAGGCCGGGCTCAACGAGGCGGCGCGGGTGACCGCCGGCGACTCGCTGCTCGCGTACGCCCCCCAGGGATACGAACTGACGGAGGCGGACGTGCGGGCGGTGCTGGAGGCGGCGTTCTGAGCGCCCGGGACGGGAGGAGCCCGATCACGAGTCCCGCATCGCCCGCCACACCCGCGGCGGCGTAACCGGCATGTCGACGTGGTCGACGCCGTACGGCGCGAGCGCGTCCACGACGGCGTTCACGACCGCGGGCGGGGCGGCGATGGTCCCCGCCTCGCCGATCCCCTTCGCCCCGAGCGGGTTCGTCGGGCTCGGCGTCACCGTATGTTCGGTGTGGATCTCGGGGACGTGTCCGGCGTCGGGGACCTTGTAGTCGGCCATCGTCCCCGACGCGAGGGTGCCGTCCTCGTCGTACACCGCCCGCTCGTGGAGCGCCTGTCGGATCCCCTGGGCGACCCCGCCGTGGATCTGCCCCTCGACGAGCGTCGGGTTCACCCGGACGCCGCAGTCGTCGACCGCGACGTAGCGGTCGACCTCGACCTCGCCGGTCTCCGGGTCGACGGCGACGACCGCCGCGTGCGTCCCGAACGCGTACGCGGACCGCTCGGGCTCGAAGAAGGAGGTCGCCTCCAGCCCGGCGTCCATTCCCTCCGGACGGTCGGAGCCGTGGGCCGCCGCAGCGACCGCCGCGAACGACACGCTCCGCTCGGGCGCGCCCGCGATCCGGAACTCGCCGTCCGCGAGTTCGACGTCCCCGGGGTCGGCCTCCAGTTCGTCCGCCGCGATCCGGGCGGCCTTCTCGCGCACTTCGCGCGCGCTCTCGACGATCGCGCCGCCGCCCACGACGACGCTTCGGCTCCCGAACGTGCCCGTCCCCCGCGGGATGCGGTCGGTGTCGCCCTCGACCACGTCCACGTCGTCGGGGTTCATCCCGAGCTCGTCCGCGACGACCTGCGCGTACGTCGTCGCGTGGCCCTGCCCGTGGGAGTGCGTCCCCGCGAACGCGGTGACGCCGCCGTCCGGGTGGACGCGCACCACGCCGCTCTCGAAGCCGCCGCCCGTCGACTCGACGAAGCTCGCCAGCCCGACGCCGACGAGGCGGCCGTCGTCCCGGGTCTCCGTTTCGCGGAGCGTCTCGTAGTCGACCGCGTCGAGCGCCCTCTCCAGTGCTGGCTCGTAGTCGCCGGAGTCGTACGTCGCCCCCGCGGCCGTCTCGACGGGGAACGCGTCCGGCGGCAGGAGGTTCCGCCGGCGGAACTCCGCGGGGTCCATGCCGAGGTCGTCCGCGGCCCGCCGCACGAGGCGTTCGAGTACGTAGATCGCCTCGGGGCGACCAGCGCCCCGGTAGGAGTGGACGGGCGCCGTGGTGGTGAACACGCTCCGGGTCACGCAGTGGATCGCGGGCACGTCGTACTGCCCCGCGAGGAGGCGGCCGTACCACAGCGGAAGGAGGGGGGAGGAGCCGAGGGGGTAGCCGCCGACGTTCGCGTCCGTCTCCGCGCGCAGCCCCCGGATGCGCCCGTCGTCGTCGAAGGCGAGCGCACAGGTCGTGACGTGGTCGCGGCCGTGGGCGCCGGCCAGGTAGTTCTCGGACCGCGTCGCCGTCCACTTCACGGGACGGTCGAGGCGGCGGGCGGCCCACGCGGCCATCGTCTCGCCGGGGTGATGGTGGCCCTTGTGGCCGAACCCGCCGCCGACGTCCGGCGCCACGACGCGCAGGTCGCGCTCGGGGACGTCGAGCGCGTCCGCGAGGTCGCTCCGGTGGCCGTGCGGACTCTGGGAGGTCATGTCGACCCGGAGCCGGTCGCCCTCAGGACGCGCCAGCGCCGCGCGCGGTTCCAGCGCGTTCGGGATGAGCCGGTTGTTCACGAGGTCGAGGTCGACGACGCGGTCGGCGTCCGCGAACGCCGCGTCGGTGGCCGCCTCGTCGCCGAGTTCGCCGCTGGCGGCGACGTTGTCGGGGCACCCCTCGAACACCGTCGGGGCGTCGTCGCCGCGAGCCGCGGCGGCGTCGGTGACGGCGTCGAGCCGGTCGTACTCGACGGCCACGGCCTCCGCGGCGTCGGCCGCCAGGTAGGGGGACTCGGCGACCACAGCGGCGACCGGCTGCCCCTGGTAGCGGACGCGACCGTCCGCGAGGACGGGATGGCCGGGGACGTCGCCGTTCAGCCGCTCGGTCGGGGCGCCCATCCGTCCGTGCGCGTCCGACGCCTCGACGTCCGCCCAGGTGTACGCCGCGACGACGCCGTCCATCCCCTCGGCCCGTGCCGTCTCCACCTCGACGACGTCGGCGTGAGCGTGCGGACTCCGCACGAACACGAGGTGGCTCGCGTCCGGCGCATCGATGTCGTCAGTGAACTGTCCCTCCCCGCGGAGGAGCGCGGGGTCCTCCCGGCGCTCGCGCGCGCTGCCGACGAACCGCGCGTCGCGTGCCTGTTCCTCGGTGGGTGACTCCTCCCGCTCGGTCATACGATCCCCTCTCGAACCGGCTGCGACGACAGCATGGGGACCGCCACGGCGACGCGAGTAATAACGTTGGGCCGTCCCCACCGCCTCCCGCCGCGCCCCGCCATCGGGTCATCCCACCGACTGGAGCGTCGCCGCTGACGGACAAACCTCGCCCAACCGACTGGGCGTTCACCAACTGCTATGAGCGACTGGCGCATGTCGTTCGACATGAGCGATACGAACCCCTCCTCCGCACGCCCTCCGGAGGCGGCGCCCGGTCCCGACGGGCTGCCCTTCCTCGGATCCTTCCTCGAGAACCGGCGGGACTTCTTCGCGTTTCGCGACCGCGTCGCCGCCGAGCACGGCGGCGTCGCACGCTACGAGATCCTCGGGCAGGACGTGTTCCTGCTGACCGACCCGGACGCGATCCGGCGGGTCCTCGTCACGGAGAACGAACGGTACGTGAAGGGAGAGCTGTTCCAGCAGCAGCTCCGTCCCGTGCTCGGCAACGGCCTGCTCAACAGCGAGGGCGACTTCTGGCGCCGGCAGCGACACCTGATCCAGCCGGCGTTCACGCCCGACCGCATCGCGGGGTACGCCGACATGATGGTCGGCGTGACCGAGCGGACGAGCGGCCGCTGGCGCGACGGCGAGGTCCGCGACGTCCACCGAGACATGATGGGGCTGACCCTCGACATCGTCGCCCGCGCGCTGATGGGCGTCGACATCCGCGACCGGACGCCCGCGATCGGCGGCGCGCTCGACACCGTGATGGAGCAGTCCGCGGGCGGCAGCCTGCTCGATCTCCTCCCGCCGTCGGTGCCGACGCCCGGGCGTGAGAAACTCCGCGAGGCGGTCGCCTCGCTCGACCGCATCGTCGACGAACTGGTCGAGGAGAAGCGGCGCGCGCTGCGTGACGGCGAGATCGGGCCCGACGCCGACGTGGTCTCCGCACTGCTCACCGCCGAGGACGACGACGGCGAGCGGATGGCCGCGGAGCAGGTCCGCGACGAGGTGAAGACGCTGCTGCTGGCTGGTCACGAGACGACGGCGCTGTCGCTGACGTTCACGCTTCACCTGCTCGCACGTCACCCCGAGATCGAACAACGGCTGCTCGACGAACTGGAGACCGAACTCGGCGATGAACCCGCCGGATTCGACACGGTTCGGGATCTGAAGTACCTCGACAAGGTCGTCACCGAGTCGATGCGGCTGCTCCCGCCGGTGCACGGGATCCTCCGGGAGCCGACCGAGGACGTGGAACTCGGCGGCTACCGGGTCCCGGAGGGCACGCCGCTGGCGATCAGTCAGTGGATCGTCCACCGGGACTCCGACCACTACGACGACCCGCTCGCGTTCCGGCCCGAGCGGTGGACCGACGACATGGAGCGGGAACTGCATCCCCTCGCGTACTTCCCGTTCTCCTCGGGGCCGCGTCGGTGCGTCGGCGACCGCTTCGCGCTGCTGGAGGCGAAGCTGATCCTCGCGACGCTGCTGCGGCGGTTCGCGTTCGAGGTGGTCGACCCGGTCGACCTCGAGGCGAACCTGGAGGCGAGCATCACCACGCGCCCGACGGGCCCGGTCAGGATGCGGCTCCACGAGCGCTGACCCGGCGGAGTCGAGCCGGGTCGCTCCCGCCGCACCCCGCCGGCGGTTCTTCGCACCTTCGCCGCATTTTATACCGCCGAACCACCGAACACGGGCATGAACGGCAACGAGTTCGGCCGGCTGTTCCGGCTGACCACCTACGGGGAGAGCCACGGCGAGGCCATGGGCTGTACGGTCTCGGGAGTCCCGGCCGGCGTGGAACTGGACGAGGAGCGCATCCAACGCGAACTCGACCGCCGAAAGCCGGGCCAGTCGATGATCACGACCAGCCGCGGCGAACCCGACGAGGTGGCGATCAACTCCGGGCTTCAGGACGGCTACACCACGGGAACGCCGATCGGGATGGTGATCCAGAACAAGGACGCCCGCTCCGGCAAGTACGAACCCTTCGTCACCGCGCCCCGCCCGAGCCACGGCGACTACACCTACTCCGCGAAGTTCGGCACGCGCAACTGGGGCGGCGGCGGCCGCTCCTCGGCGCGCGAGACGGTGAACTGGGTCGCCGCCGGCGCCGTCGCCAAGGCGGTGCTCGACCAGAGCGACTACGACGTGCAGATCAAAGCCCACGTCAATCAGATCGGCGACATCGTCGCCCCCGACGTGAGCTTCGAGGAGATGCTCGAACACAGCGAGGAGAACGAGGTCCGCTGCGCGCACCCGGAGACGGCCGCGGAGATGCGCGAAGCGATCGACGAGTATCAGCAGGCCGGCGACTCCATCGGCGGGTCCATCGAGTTCGAGGCGCGCGGCGTCCCGCGCGGCCTCGGCGCGCCGCGGTTCGACTCCGTCCCCGCGCGTCTCGGGCAGGCGATGATGTCCATCCCCGCGACGACGGGTTTCGAGTTCGGCCTCGGTCGCGACGCCCGCGAGGTCACGGGCCACGACCGCAACGAGGACTGGGAGTTCGACGAGGGCGACCACCCCGAGACGGTCAGCGAGGAGGGCGACCCGGTGCCCGTCGGCAACGACCACGGCGGCCTGCAGGGGGGCATCACGACCGGCGAGCCGATCTACGGCGAGGTGACGTGGCACGCGCCGACCTCCATCCCGAAGGAACAGACGACGGCCGACTGGGAGACCGGCGAGCAGAAGCAGGTCCAGGTCGTCGGGCGCCACGATCCCGTGCTTCCGCCCCGGGCTGTACCGGTCGTCGAGGCGATGCTGTACTGCACCGTGTTGGACTTCATGCTGCTGGGCGGGCGGATCAATCCCGATCGGCTGGACGGACAGGTGGGGCAGTACGACACGGAATACCACCCGAGCAGTCCCGAGAACGAGGAGTAGAGGGCTGGCGGGGAAGTCATCGACCGCGTCCGTCTGGTCGACTCAGTTTCGCGATTCGACGAACTCCCTGATATCGGCGGCGGAGGACCCTTCGATCGGGTCGGCTCCCCAACGGAACGCCGGGATCGAATCGGCGTCGACGCCGCTGTCGCGGCCGAACTCGCGATCGGACAGCGTCTGGTTCCGGCGCCGGCGGGTCTCTGCCGCCTCGACCACCGCGTCGCCATCGACGGAGACCGCCGCGGCCGACTCCCGCAGTAGCTCGAACGAGTAGTCGGGGGCCGCCTCGACGAGCAGTTCGTGGAACCGCCACGCGTCGGCGCGGGTGCCGCGGGCGCGGACCTCGAACACCGCGCTCGGGAGCAGCATCGACCATTCGTTCACCGGAAGCGGATACATGAGCAGCGTCGGTCGAAAGGAGCCGTCAGCGAGCAGGTCCGACAGCTTCGGGAACTCCTCGCGCCACCATCGGATCGAGGGCTCGTGGGCGTAATCGAAGCAGACGAGCACGAGCGTGCCGCCGCCCGCGTAGATCTGCTTCACGCCGGGATAGGGCGTACGGGTCCCCTCGCGATGGCTGAAGGTCTCGGTGGCCGCCGCGGTCGTGAACTCCTCGGTGTGCCAGCCGCCGCGGGGTTCGTCGCTCTCCGAGCCTCCGCGCAGCCAGCCGAGGCAGCCGGACGATCCGGCGAGTGCCGCGGTACCTGTGGCCGTGAGGAGTTGTCTGCGTGACGAGCGAACGTTCCTGTCGGCGTCCATCATTTTTCACCCTCGTTCGTGGGATCGGCGTCACAGAGATTCATCGTGACGTAGGCACGGCCGTCTTTTGCGACGTAGATGCCGATTCCGACAGTAGTCATGTCGGGATTGACCATCGCGGTATTGTGCTCAGGGGAGTGAATGAATCCGCGAAGGAATGCTTCCGCGAGTTCTTCCTCTGTTTGAGTATTTTCAGCCTTCCAATATCTTCCGGCGATATTCTCTCGGCTGCTGAGACAATCGTAATTTGCGTTCAGAAGCCTGTCACCAAAAGTCACCCCGTCCGGAGATGTATGATTAATATATTCTCTGTTCGCCATATCGTACGAGTGATGGCGAGCAATGCGTGCAAGACGGGGATCTGAAACCAGTCTTGAGAGATCATTATTCCTTCTATGGGAGTTCAATTTCTGATTTAGTAAAATCTCAACAGTTGTCACATTTAGATCGCTTCGTGTAGTCTTATTATCTAATTTTTTCGGGGTGGTTATCTCATCATTAGTTTGATTATGGCCGAAATTTGGGAGTTCTGATTCGGCATCAACCATCGGGGATGGAGTATAAGTACGGACAACCGGTTCCGAATTCGAACCGACCGGCGAGAGGCATCCACTCAACAAGAGTAACGCGATTAGAGCGACAATGAGATTGTACTTGTGGCTCATGATAGCACCTCATGGGAGTATACTTCAATTTGAATCCTTGTAATTATCATAGATATAGTGCTAATTTGTTCTATAAATATATTTGCATTCAATATCAGCACATGACGGAATCGTGATGGCTATCATCGGACCCGCAGCGGACTTCCACGACGTGGAGCGATCCAGAAACATATGAGTTCGGAGCTGGCTTCTTGATCGAGTACTCTTGTCGAATCGTACTACCTTCCCGCTCCCACAGCCACTCGGTCCACGAGTCGGTTTTCGCGAAGGTCTCCGTCGTGACCGTAAACTCGCGCTCGCTCGCGTACTCGTGATACTGAACCATCCGCGTCCGCTCGATTTCGGTCTTGTACCGGTAGTCCGTGTCGTAGTACGTGGAACCACTGTGGTCGTGCCCGGTGTACCAGACGTCGGTGTCGTATCTCCAGTTGGAACACTCGCGTGAGAACCCGCCGTACGGACTCGGCTCGAGATCCCAGTTCGTACACGTCCTCGTGGTTCGCGTGTGTCGCTCGCGGTCGTGGTCGTGTCCATCGCCGACGACCACGCGCTCGGTCCTGGTCTCGCCGGTGTAACTCCACCCCGGGCGCTGGAACTTGCTTGAGAGCCATCGGTACTTGTCTTCGTAATACGTCCGCTCCTCGGTCCGAACGTTCCGTTCCACGAGCTGCCAGTCGTCCCCTGCTCCGTCAGGATCCGACTGTCTGACCCGAGTGATCCGACGCGAACGTTTCTCGACGGTCGTGCCTATCGATACCCAATCGTCTCCGAGCATCGAGGGACGACCCTGGTCAACTCTAACGGTAACTGATTCTCCAGTAAAATCCGTTCCAGAATCGTGAACTGATTTTTTCTGCCAACCGATTCCATTCGGTTTCTCCTTCGAAACGACCTGATTTATCGTAGTCCCTGTAACTTTGTACCAGTACTCAGTATACGATTTTGGCTGGACCGTGACATCGACAGTCTTCAACGCCTCACCGCTCGAACCCTGTGTCGAGATCAGTCTGGCCTTGTACGTTCCAGGGTCGTCGTACGTGTGAGCAATTTCGACGTTTCGCAGTACCGAGGTCCCCGATCCGCGCGCAGTACTCCCGTCACCGAACGCGAGACGGTAGTTCTGGTTCGACCCGACGATGAACTCGACCTGCTCACCGGGTTCAGTCTCTAGGCTGGTCTTCCGTGAGGAACTCTCTGACCCCCGCGCATAGAATAAGATATCGTCGTGCGTCTGCACAGAGTGGACGCGGCTCACCCATTTCTGTTCACTACGGTCGCCGTCCGCATCGACCGCCGTGAGCGAGACTTCTCTCGTAACCTTCCCGCCGTAGTCAGAGACGAACATGTGACGGATCTCCGTGTCGCGGGTACCGGAGAACCGACCGAGCGTATCGACGGTTACCGCTTGGTTCGTATCGTTTACTCGCCAAGTCGCGCGGACAATCTTTGATTCCTCGTGTGTGACTGTAGCTGAGAATTTGTAAGAACTGAGTTCTACGGTATCTGTTTCGCTTGTTTGCGAACTATCATCCGGCGTGTACTCTGAGGAGATCTCGGAAATATGTGGAACCGATTTGCCGGGTAAAGCTTCGATCGAATTCACCACACTCGTCTCCTTCACTGCGGTCACCGTGTTCCCTTCATCGTCCGTAACCGTCGCCGAGACCTCCACCGTCTCGCCCAGGGCGCCATCGATCCCGACGTAGTTCACGAACCGATCCGACTCTCGCTCTAACCGCGTCTGATCTGGGTCCCAACTGATCGTCAACTCTCCGCCGTCCGGGTCGTACGCCTCCAGCGTGTACTCCTGCGTACTCCCCGCCGACGCGGTATCGGGGCCGTCGATCGAGACCACCGGGGGGCCCTCGTCGTACACCTCCACGGTCTTCGTCGCCGTCGCCCGCGCACCGTCGTCGTCGACGACGACGCCGCGCAGCGCGTACGTTCCTGTCCGTGTGAACGTGCGCTCAACGACCGCGCCAGTCGTGGAGCGATCGGGCCACAGTCGTCGAACGACGGTCCCGTCCGGGTCGTTCCCTCGAAGGACGAACGTCGCGTCGTGGCCGACGGCGACGCGATCCGGTCCCTCGATCCGGGCGGTCGGATCCTCGTTATTCGGATCGGCGGAGGCGTCCTCGGTGTCACTGCCCGGTGCCAACACGCGAACGGACTTCCGGAACGTCGCCGTCGCTCCGTCGTCGTCGGTGACGCGAACGCTGAACGAGAACGTCTCGCCCGCCGGAAGGTCGACGGTGCGCTCGATCTCGCGGGTCGATCGGCCGTCGGACCAAGCGTACGACGTGACCGATCCGTCGGGATCGTACACGTCCGCGGTGAACGTCGCTCGCTCGCCGCGGACGATACTGTCCGGTCCGTCGATACCGCCGGTCGGCGGTTGGTTCTGCTGTGCGGTCGCGGTCGAGTTCGTCGGGGACTCGGACCCGTCAGGATCGCCGACGTCGACGTACAGCGTGTCGCTTCGGGCGACACCGTGATCGTCCGTTACCGTCAAGGTGACCTCGTATCGACCGACCGTTGACGCGGTGAACGTCGTCGAGACCGCGGTCGGGTCGTCGGGTTCGATCTCCCGGCCGTCGGGGGTCCGGATCGACCACTCGTGGGCGACGAGTTCGCCGTCGGGGTCGACCGATCCGCCGCCGTCCAGCCACACTACGGTACCACGCTCGACGCGTTGATCGAGACCGGCGTCTGCCAGCGGCGGATCGTTCTCCGCCACCTCGTGTGCGGCGACCGACGCGGGGGCGGCCGCCACGACGAGGAGTGCCGCGACGGCCCAGGGAACGCATCTCATGTCCTGACCCGAGATGTATCGGAATCCGTTATAAGATTTTAGAATTTATTGGAATAAATTACGGCCCAGGTGACGGAACTCTTCTCCCGGTGTCTCGCGACGGTCGAGCTCGATAGGGGGCGACCCCAGTCGATGTCGGCGGCGGCCAGCGAATCGAATCGACCGCGGCGGTCTCGAATCGACCGGACGGTCGGTCCTTCGTTGGCGCGATCGATCTCCGAAACCCTCACGATCGACCCTTTGCGAACCTATAGCAAGGCATTTGTCCCGGGCAGAACAATCTTCGGACACTGCCCATCGGAGGGCCTATCAGTACCTATGTCAGACGACGAACTCATCTGGCGGATCGCTGGCGGGTCGGGCGACGGTATCGCCTCGACCAGTCAGAACTTCGCCAAGGCCCTGATGCGGTCGGGGCTACACGTATTCACGCATCGACACTACCCCTCGCGCATCCGGGGCGGCCACACCTACGTCGAGGTACGCGCCTCCGCAGACCCCGTCAAGTCACGGGGCGACGGCTACAACTTCCTGCTGGCGCTGGGCGACTCCTTCGCTCGCAACCCCCAGGAGGAGGCCTACTACGGGAACGAGGAGGCCAAACCGCTCGCGGAGAACCTCGACGAGCTCCGCGAGGGCGGCGTCATCGTCTACGACTCGGGCCTGCTCGACCCCTCGGAGGTCCCGAACTTCGACGAGCGCGTCGAGGAGAACGACTGGCACGTGTACGACATCGACCTCCGCTCGCTCGCGCGCGAGCAGGGTCGGGAGGTCATGCGCAACACCGCGGGCGTCGGCGTCACCTGTGCCATCACGGGTATCCCGCTGTCGGCGATCGAGGAGCTGATGCGCGACGCGATGCCCGAGAAGATCCTCGAGCCGAACCTCGAGATCCTCCAGACGGGATACGACATCGTCAACGAGGAGTACGACGTGGACGCACCCGACATCTCCGTTCCGACGGGTGAACACGACGAGGAGCAGCTGCTCATGTCCGGCTCCGACGCCATCGCCTACGGCGCTATCGACGAGGGGTGCCGCTTCATCGCGGGCTACCCCATGACCCCGTGGACGGAGGTGTTCACCATCATGAGTCAGAACCTGCCCGAACTGGGCGGGATCTCCGAGCAGGTCGAGGACGAGATCGCGGCGGCCGCGCTCGCCATCGGCGCCTCCCACATGGGCGTCAAGGCGATGTCCGGTTCCTCCGGCGGCGGGTTCGCCCTGATGGGCGAGCCGCTGGGCCTCGCGGAGATGACCGAGACGCCGCTGGTGCTCATCGAGGCGATGCGCGCCGGCCCCTCGACCGGGATGCCGACGAAGCCCGAGCAGGCCGACCTGGAGCACGTCCTGTACACGTCGCAGGGTGACTCCCAACGCGTCGTGCTCGCGCCCGGCACCGTCGCCGAGGCGTACGAGGCGTCGCGGCGGGCGTTCCAGCTCGCCTACGAGTACCAGATCCCGACGATGCTCCTCTACGATCAGAAGCTGTCGGGCGAGCTGACGAACGTCCCCGCCTCGCACTTCGACCGCGAGCCCAACGGCGACATCGGCATGACGCTCACCGAGGACGAGCTGGCCGACCAGCCGCACACGGGCGACGGCAAGTTCCACCGCTTCCAGCACGAGGGCGAGAACGGTGTCTCGCCGCGCTCTGTGCCCGGTCAGAAGGGCGGTCGCTTCCTCGCGACCGGCAACGAACACAACCCGGCCGGCCACATCGACGAGGACCCCGACAACCGCGTCGCACAGATGAACCGTCGCCAGCGCAAGCTCGACGCCATCCGCGCGGACCTCGACGACGACGGCCTGCTCGTCGAACACGGGCCCGAGAACGCGGAGTACGGCATCCTCACGTTCGGCTCCCAGCAGGGGACCGTCGAGGAGGCGGTCGACCGCCTCAACGAGGACGGCACGTCGGTCAAGGTGCTGACGGTCTCCGAGCTCGCACCGTACCCCGTCAAGGCGGTACGTACGTTCCTCGACTCGGTCGAGGAGGCGCTCGTCGTCGAGATGAACGCGTCCGCGCAGTTCCGCGGCCTGACGCAGAAGGAGCTCGGCACGCACGGGGAGAAGCTCTCCTCGCTGCTGAAGTACAACGGCAACCCCTTCGAGCCCGCGGAGATCGTCGAAGGGTTCTCCACGAAGATCGTCGACGACGGGGAGCTCCCCGGCAACGAGACGAAGTTCGTGCCCGCGGCAGGTGACTGACAATGAGCGCATTCAGTGCAATCGGCGAGGAACGCGAGGTCGACCGCGACGAGTACACCCCCGAGATCGAACCGCAGCCGACGTGGTGTCCGGGCTGTGGCGACTTCGGCGTCCTGAAGTCCCTGAAGGGTGCGCTGCCCGAGGTCGGTCGCACGCCCGAGGAGACGCTGCTGGTCACCGGGATCGGCTGTTCGGGGAAGCTGAACAGCTACCTCGACAGCTACGGGTTCCACACGATCCACGGCCGCTCGCTGCCGGTCGCCCGCGCGGCGAAGCTCGCCAACCCCGACGTCGAAGTGATCGCCGCCGGCGGCGACGGCGACGGCTACGGCATCGGCGGGAACCACTTCATGCACACCGCCCGGGAGAACCACGATATGACGTACATCGTGTTCAACAACGAGATCTTCGGGCTGACGAAGGGGCAGACCTCCCCGACGAGCCCGAAGGGGCACAAGTCGAAGACGCAGCCCCACGGGTCGGCGAAGACGCCGATCCGCCCGCTGTCGATGTCGCTGACCTCGGGCGCGTCGTTCGTCGCCCGGACGGCCGCAGTCAACCCGAACCAGGCCCAGCGCATCCTGAAGGAGGCGATGGAGCACGACGGGTTCGCGCACATCGACTTCCTGACGCAGTGTCCGACCTGGAACAAGGACGCCAAGCAGTACGTCCCGTACACGGACATCAACGAGTCCGACGACTACGACTTCGATCCGACGAACCGCGCGGAGGCCCAGGAGCTGATGCGCGAGACCGAGGACAAGCTGTACGAGGGCGAGGTGCTCACCGGCGTGTACTACCGCGACGACGACCGCCCCTCCTACCAGCAGGAGAAGCAGGAGATCGGCGAGATGCCCGACGAGCCGCTCGCGGAGCGGTACTTCGACGACGATTACGAGTGGGAGCGCTCGTACGACCGGTTCATCGACAAGCACAAGTGAGAAAGCGGCGGGGGTGAGCGGCCGAACCGCACGACTGCGGCACGGTCGTTCCGTTCACCCGACCGGGTTGTCGGCTACGCGACTCCCGTTTTCTCATTCGCAAGGTATTTTTTCTGCGGCGCGAAATACATGGCAATGAGTACCTCCTCGACGGCCGACCGCATCCTCGAAGCACTCGAGGAGGATGCGCAGGCATCATACTCCGAGATCGCCGACCGCGCCGGCGTCTCGAAGCCGACGGTGCGCAAGTACATCAACCAGCTCGAGGACGAGGGCGTCATCGTCGGGTACTCCGCCGAGATCGACCCGAAGAAGCTCTCCGGGCAAACGATCGCGCTCGTCGGGATCGACGTGGACAGCGAGCGCTACGTCGAGGCGACGCGTGCGTTGAAGGAGCTCGAGTCGGTCGTCTCGCTGTACACGTCCTCGGGCGACCACATGTTCATGGCGGAGGTCCGTGCGGCCGACGGCGAGGAGCTCGGCGACGTGATATCCGAGGAGATAGGCGGCGTCGAGGGCGTCACCGCGGCCCACCCGTCGGTGCTCCAGGAGCGGCTGAAGTAACTGGCGGACGGTCGGGGGGACGGTCCGGAACGAGGGGCCCGATCGCCGACCCGACGTCCCCGCTCCATTCGCGGGCCTTGACTCCCCGGCCGACCACGGCGGACCCGACGCCTCACCCGGACCCCGTTCGGAGACGGATCGAGACCCGCGTGCCGCCGTACTCGCTTTCCTCGACGGCTATCGACCCGCCGGAGCTCCGGACGATCCACCGTGTGAGCCACAACCCCACGCCGCTGCTGTGGTCGAGTTGTGTCTCGGTCTCGGACGTGAGCACCTTCCGCTCGGTGGCCGGGAGCCCCGGTCCGTCGTCCACGACGCTCACGACGGCGTGGTTCCGTTCGGCGTCACGGTTCGTGGTGACCTCGACGACCGGAACGTCGGAGTCGTTGTGTTCGACCGCGTTATCTAGGACGTTGTCGAGCGCGTGTGGCAACAGCTCGTGAGCCACGACGGGGAGCGAGTCCGGCACGTCGCTCCTGACGCGGGCGTCGCACGAGTCGGAGCGGAGCCGTTCCACCCGCTCGTGGAGCGTTTCGGCCACGTCGATCGTCGTCCGTTCCGCCGCATCCTCACCCCGGAGTCGTTCGATCTTCCGTGCCGTCTCGCTCAGTTCGACCATCCGCGAGAGCCGGTCGTCGATCACGCGGACGTGCTCCTCGCCGCCGGGACATTCCTCGGCCAGCATTTCCAAGTGTCCGCGAACGACGTTCACGTCGTTGCGAACGTTGTGCCGGAGAACGCGGTTGAGAACGGCGAGTCGCTGTTCCCGTTGTTTCCGTTCGGAGACGTCGCTGGCGACGAACACCGCGCCGCTGAACGACCCGTCCCCCGTTCGAATCGGAGCGCCCCAGACACGCACGTCGAGCACGCGTCCGTCCCTGTGCGTACACCGGACGGTGACGCCGTGGAACCGCTCGCCGTCCCGGAGCCGATCCAGCAACCCCTCGACGCGTTCGGACGACTGAGCGAGCAGCCGGTCGTAGGGCCGTCGGCGCGCCTCGGAGTCGCTCCACCCGAAGATCCGCTCGGCACCGTCGTTCCAGACCTGTACGTCGCCGTCGCGTCCGACGGTGAGGATCGCCACGGGAGCGGTCTCGATCACGGTCGTGAACCGGTCTAGGAGTCGACCCACCGCCGTACCGAGCACGTCGACCTGCGTCGCGGTGTCGACCCGTTCGTGCAGAACGGTGATCAGCTCCGAAAAGAGGTCGTCGGTCAGCTCCTCCCGATCGGTGGTCGCGTGGGAGTGATACGAACGCAGCAACGTCTCCCGCACCTCAGGGTGCCCCTCCTCGGAGAGGACGCGAAACAGGGTCCCGACGAGCTGCTCGGCGTGGTCCGACATTTTAGGCCGACCTAACTCGCTGCGCATGATAAGCCCTGCTCTTCTTCCACGCTAAGTATCAACTGGAGTACCGGCCTTCGGCCGGGTGGCCGGCGAGACCGGGTCGGCTTCAGTTCCGCCGCGCGGGGCGAAGGTTTTCGACGGCCGGCCACCCACAGACGAGTATGGAGGAGACGCTCCCGGGGGCGCCGACGCCGGACGACGGCGGCGAACGCGTCGTCCTCCACGTCGACATGGACTGCTTTTACGCCTCCTGCGAGCGGCTGAGAGAGCCCGACCTCGCGGGCGACCCCGTCGTCGTCGGGATGGGGTACGAGCCGGGCGAGACGATCGGGGCGGTCGCGACGGCGAGCTACGAGGCGCGCGAGTTCGGCGTCGAGTCGGCACAACCGATCTCGCAGGCGCTGGATCGACTCCCCCGAGTCGCCGATGCGGATCCCGCCGACCCGGACGCGCCGGACCCCGCGGAGTCGGGTCACTACCGCTCCGTCGACATGGCGTTCTACGAGGAGGTCGCCTCGACGGTGAAGGGCGTCCTCCACGACGCGGCCGACACCGTCCGGGAGGTGAGCATCGACGAGGCGTACCTCGACGTGACCGACCGGACCTCCTGGGAGACCGGGAACGGACCCAGCGACGCCCCGCTCGCGGAGGGACTCGCCCGCCACGTCCGCGAGCGTATCGAACGCGAGGCGGGCGTGCCCGCCAGCGTCGGCGTCGCGCCGAACATGGCGACCGCGAAGGTCGCCTCCGACTACGACAAACCCGAGGGGCTCACCGTCGTCGAACCGGGCGAGGTAGCCGACTTCCTCGCGCCGCTGCCGGTCTCCGACATCCACGGCGTCGGTCCGGTCACCGCGAGCGAGCTCTCGGACATGGGGATCGAGACGGCCGGCGACCTCGCGGCGGCGGACCCGGCGGAGCTCGAGGCGCGGTTCGGCTCGCGCGGCAGGGAGTTCCACGACCGCGCGAACGGCCGCGACGACCGCGAGGTGACGCCGGCGGGGCGTCCGAAGTCGCTGTCGCGGGAGTCGGCCGGCCGGACCGCCGACGCGGCGGCCCAGCGCGAGCGGGTTCGCGCCCTCGCGGCCGACGTGGCGGAGCGTGCACGCTCGCGCGGCGCGATGTACCGCACGATCGGCGTGAAGGTCGTCCGCCCGCCGTTCGACGTGAACACGCGCGCCGACTCGCTGCCGGGGCCGGTCGACGATCCGGACCTCGTCGAGGAGGTGGCGCTCGACCTCCTCGAGGAGTTCGCGGGCGAGGACGTTCGGAAGCTCGGCGTTCGGGTGTCGAACCTCTCGTTCGCCGCCGAGGAGCAGGCGACCCTCGGCGGGTACGGGGGCGCCGCCGGCGACGACGCGGGCGCCGCACCCGCCGCCGGAACCACAGCCGAGGGGGAACGAGACGGCGCCGACGGGCGCACACACACCGGCGACGCGACCCTCGACGAGTGGGCCGACGAGGGCGACCCGGACGCGACCCGCGAGCGTCGCAGGCGACGGCGGCGCGGGCAGGTCGACCTCGGGGAGTTCGAGTAGTTCGCGTCGGAAGCGGGCCCTCGGCGCGGCGACTACAGTCGGCGCCGTCCGGTCGCGCCGACGCTGTCGGCGAACAGCGGCAGCGCGGGGATGACCGTCTCGACCGGCCCGCCGTTGAACTCGGCGAACAGCCCGGCGATGTCGTCGACCGCGTCCCCGTCGAATCCGGCCGCCAGCGCCGCCTCCCGCGAGAGCGACGGGCGGTAGGCGAACCCCTCGACGTACTCGTCGACGACCGTCGACGCGTCGGCGAGCGCGGTCTCGAAGTCCTGCGAGCGTAGTTCCGGATCCAAGTCGTCCCACACGCGGTTGAGGAAGCCGGGCCACTGGGCGAGACAGCGGTAGACGCTCGGGAGGCTGTCGTCGTCGAAGCCGTGGAACTCCCGGATCGACGAGACTGTCTCGGCGGCCGACTCCGGGACCGCGTCGACGGCGACCATCGACGGGTCGAGCCCGCGTCCGGCGTCAAGTCCCTCGGGGTACGGCTCGGTCGCGCTTCGGTCGTCGGGCACCGTCGTCCCGACGTCGCCGCCGTTCATCGACCGGTCGACCAGCTCGAACAGCACCGCCAGCCGCGGCGCGACGGCATCGAAGGTGGCGATCTGGCCGCGAAGCTCCCGCGCCTCAGCCGGCGCCAGGTCGAGTTCACCCGGGCGGTAGCGCGGGCCGTCGACGGCCGTGAGAACGGCGTCGCGATACGCCACCGAGGCCTCCGCGAACGCGCGCGTCTCGAATGCGGGCTTCAGTTGGCCCCACAGGTACCGGACGAGCTCGGGGTGGTTCGCGGTCGCCGTCCGCCAGATCCAGTTGACCACCGGCGCGCGGAAGGTGTGTCTGATGTCGTCGTACAGGCCGGCCCGCCAGCCGGTCGCGTCGCTCGCGTGGAGTTCCAGACTCGTGTCCATGCGGCCAGTTCGCAGGGAGGGATTGTAATCGAACCGGCGCGGGTTCCGGCGACGGGGGCAGTCGCCCGCCGCCCGGACCTCCGCTGGGATCCGACGGGAATCAGGCCGTCGATAACTGGACGGGGAGCCTCGCCGCGATCCGGTCTGCGTTGCGCATCAGGACCGTCCCGAGGACGCTGGTGACGAGCACGTAGCCGACGGTGAACGCCGGGATCGTCTCCCGGAGCGCCGGGGTCGTCCCGGCGGCGACGAGGAACGCCGCGATGACGAGCGAGAACTCCCCGCGGGGCGTCAGCGCACAGCCGACGCGGACCGACCGTCCGTGGTCGAGCCCGTACGCCCGTCCGGCGGCGTAGCCGCTGACGAGCTGGCCGACAGTGGTGACGACGGCCGCGGCGAGCACGAGGCCGAGCGTCGCCGTCAGCAGCCGCGGATCCGTCTGTAGTCCGATGACGAAGAAGAAGACGGCGGCGAAGAGGTCGCGGCTCGGCGCGATGAGTCGCTGTATCCGGGCGGCGTGGCCGGTCCGACCGAAGGCGGTTCCGACGAGGAACGCGGCGACGGCCTCGCTCACGCCGACGAGCAGGCCGGCGCCCGAGACGAGTGCGCCGACGCCGAGCACCCCCAGCACGAACAGCTCGGTGGAATCGACGTCGAAGGTACGGTCGAGCAGGCTCGCTCCGTAGTAGGCCGCCGCGAGGAGGGCGAGCAGGAACGCGAACGATCGGCCGACCGATCCGACGACGGTCGACACGTCGTTTCCGCCGACGAGGAGGACCGACAGCACCGCGAACCCGAGGGCGGTCAACACGTCCTCGATCACGACCACGCCGAGGATCGCCTGGCTCTCCCGGTCGGCGATCCACCCGAGGTCGACGAGCGACTTCGCGATGATCACCGTCGAGGAGTTGAAGACGACGAGCGCGAGGAAGGCCGCCTCCAGCCACGTGAACCCGAACGCGAGGCCGAGCACGAACCCGAGCGGGAGGCTGATCCCGACGTCGGCCGCGCCGGCGCGGAGGAACCGAACCCGGTTCGCGAACAACTGGTCGAGGCTCAGTTCCAGACCGACGAAGAACAACAGCAGGACGACACCGAGATCGGCGAGCAGCCGCATCGTCTCGGGCCCCTCCAGGAGCGTGAGCGAGACTCCCGCGATCGACGGCGCGGCCGGGCCGACGAGGATCCCGACGAGGATGTACGCCGGGATAACCGACTGGCCTATTCGGAGCGAGAGCGCGCCGGCGACGGCCAACGCCGAGAGGACGACGCCCGCCGTGAGGAGGACGGTGAACTCGACCACGTGGGCGCGACGACAGACCCGGGCGTAATAGAGGTTGCCCGACGCGCCGACCCGACCGCCCCCCCTGCCTGCGCCCGATCCTATCGGCCGAGAACGCGATCGAGCTCGTCGTACGCCTCCTCGGTACCGACCACGACGAGGGTGTCGCCGGTGCGGATCTCGGTGTCGGGGTCGGGGTTCGAGACGGTCCGGTCGTCGCGGCGTATCGCGAGGATCGACACGCCGGTCTCGCTTCGCAGGCGCGTCTCCCGGATCGACGCGCCGGCGACCGGCGAATTCCCGTCGATATCGATCCACCGGATCGGAGCGTCGTCGAAGGCGTCCTCGAGGTCCTCGGAGACCGGGGTGAAGTAGCTGCCGTCGAACACCTCGGCGAGCCGCTCCGCCTGCGGCTCGGTGAGCTCGAACAGCGGTTCACTGTCGTCGTCTGCCGACCCTCGCCAGTACGTCCGCCGCCGCCCGTCGTTGTGGATCACGACCACGAACTGCCCGCCCCCGGGGAACGACGCCGTGTACCGCCGACCGACCCCGGGGAGCTCGGTCTCGGAGATCTTCATGGCACGGCGTTCGGCAGCGGGTCTTATCGCTGTTCGGGGTCCGACGGAGCGGCGTCGCCGCCGGCAACTCCTCGTCAGACACATGTCGGACGAGACTACAGAAGTTTAAGCCCGGTGGGGAGTCAGGGTTCGGTAATGAGTGACGAGACCATCACCGTCGCGGACGTGAGCGACGGAACCGGCGGGGAGTCGGAGCTGTCGGCCGGAACCCCGATCTCGCTTCCGGTGGTCGAGATCCTGACGGGTCGCGGGTTCATCACGGGGAAGTCCGGCTCCGGGAAGTCGAACACGGCCTCGGTCGTCATCGAGAAGCTCCTCGACGGCGGATACCCCTGTCTCATCGTCGACAGCGACGGGGAGTACTACGGCCTGAAGGAGGAGTACGAGATACTCCACGCCGGCGCGGACGACGAGTGTGACATCCAGGTCTCGGCCGAGCACGCCGAGAAGCTCGCCGCGCTCGCGCTCGAGGAGAACGTCCCGATCATCCTCGACGTGTCGGGCTACCTCGACGAGGACGAGGCGTCCGAGCTGATCCGCGAGACCGCCAGACAGCTGTTCGCCAAGGAGAAGAAGCTGAAGAAGCCGTTCCTGATGCTCGTCGAGGAGTGTCACGAGTACATTCCCGAGGGCGCCGGGATGGACAAGACGGGCAAGACGCTGATCAAGATCGGGAAGCGGGGACGCAAACACGGCCTCGGAATCGTCGGCATCTCCCAGCGCCCGGCCGACGTGAAGAAGGACTTCATCACCCAGTGCGACTGGCTGTGCTGGCACCGGCTCACGTGGGACAACGACACCAAGGTCGTCTCGCGCATCCTCGGCAGCGAGTACGGCGACGCGATCGAGGACATGGGCGACGGGGAGGCGTTCCTGATGACCGACTGGGCCGAGTCCATCCGACGTGTGCAGTTCCACCGCAAGCAGACGTTCGACGCGGGCGCCACGCCCGGCCTCGACGACTTCGAGCGCCCGGACCTCAAGTCGGTGTCCGGGGACCTCGTCTCGGAGCTGCAGTCGATCACCGACGAGCGCGAGCGCACGGAATCGGAGCTCGCCGACCTCCGGCAGGAGCTCGACAAGAAGAGGCAGCGGATCACCCAGCTCGAACGGGAGCTGGAGGAGGCGCGCGACATGTCGGAGATGGCCGACACCTTCGCGCAGGCGCTGTTGCAGAAGGCGGACGCGCCGTATCGCGGCGGGAACGGGCGGTCACCCGGCGGGGGACCGGCCGCCACGGCACCGGGGTCGCACAACGGCTCCGCGCCAGAACCGCAGCGTCGAGACGGGGACGCCGCGTTCGGGGGACGGCCGGCCGACGATCAGGCCGAGCTTCACGACTACGAGGACCCGGAGGCCGCCTCGGCCGACGCTCGCGGCGACGACGGGGTCGACCGCGCCGGGGACGACCGGAAACGACCGGCCGCCGCGCCCGCCGGGAACGGCGCGGCGGCACCCGCGGCCGCCGACCACGACCACGAGAGCTCGGAGACGACCGAGTCCTCGGCCGAGCGGACGGAAGAGGCCGCGAACGGCGACGGGGGTGTGGAGACGGGCGCGAGCCACGAGCGCGTCGCGAACGCGGTGCCGCCGACGGACGAGGTCGACATCTCCCCGGCGCGCTCGCGTTCGGGGTTCGACGGCGTCGAGGACGCGTCGGCGATCCTCGACGGCGACGAGCTTCGCCACCGCGAGGCCGTCGTCGCGGGGTTCGCCCGTGCGGTGGAGTCGCTGGAGGACGTGACCCGGGAGATGCTCGGCGCGTACCGGCGCGAGGGACGCGCGACGCCCGTCGAGGCCCACCGCGCCGCCGACGGCTCCGGGGACCGCCGGTACGCGTACGCCCGGAACAAGGTGCTCCGCCGCGCCGGCTTCGTTGAGCACCGCAGTCGCGGCGAGTACGCCTACGCGCTCCCGGCCCTCGTCCGGCGCGTGTACGGCGAGCACACCGACGAACAGGACCTCGTAGAAGTGATCGCGGAGATCGAGGCACGCGCCGGCCTCGACCCGGACGTGGCGCCGTGACGCTGAAGCTGCCTCCCAGCGGCGAGAACCGCTGGCGACTCGCGACGCACGCCCGAGTGATCGTCTACGAGACCGAGGACGGTAACGAGCTCCTGACGGTGTACGACTGCGGCGCCGCCCAGAAGCCCCCCTCGGCACAGCTCATCGGCAACCTCGTCCGGGTGAACGCCGAACACGAGCTCGAACGCGGGCCGACCGGCTACGCCGTCAGCATGCGTGAGTCCGCGGACCTGGTGAAACAGGACGAGCACCACTACGTGATCGAGGCCGTGGAGGAGTGACCCCCACCCCGGACTGACGGGGTCGCTACTTTCCGTTGCCCTTGCCGCCCTTGCCGCTGGCAGCGCGCACGAGCGCCTCCAGGTCGAGGTGACCAGAGCCGTGATACCGTTCGCCCTCCTCGGGCATCGAGGCGGTCTCCCGGATGAGTCCTTCGACCTCGTCGGGGGTGGCGTCCGGGCGCAGTGACTTGACGAGCGCGACCGCGCCCGTCACCTGCGGGGCCGCCATCGACGTGCCGGCCTTCCAGCCGTAGCCGGGGACGACCTCCCCGTCCTCGGTGGTCTCGTTGACGGTCGAGTACACGAGGTCGTTGTACGCCCTCGGGTTCGACGCGATCGCGTCGAGGTCGGCGTTGCCGCCCGCGGCGCTCACGTCGACGGCGCTCCCGTAGTTGGTGTAGAAGGCGGGTTCGGTCGTCGGCTCCTCCAGACGGTTGCCCGTCAGCCACTTCGCCTCGTTGTCGCTGTGCTTCCCACCCCAGCCGTAGCCGATCGGACCGGTCGCGCTGACGCCGAAGACGTCGTCGGCCTCCGTCGGGAGGCTGAGGATGTTCTCGGCGTCCATGTCCAGCGACGAGTTGCCCGCGGAGTTGACGATGACCGTCCCCTGGTCGCGGACCGACGTCGCGACTTGGCTGATGATCTGCTCAAGGGCGATCAGGCTCGGATACTCGACGGTGTCGGCGACCGTGTAGCCGACGCTGTAGTTGATCGCGTCACAACCGACCCGTGCGGCGTACTCCCAGCCGGCGAGACCGTCGCCCGCGTACCCCTCCTGACCGGAGAACATCCGGACCGCGACGATCTCCGTGTCCGGCGCCGTCCCGAGCACACCGCCGGCGGGACCGTCGTTGTCGTTCGTCGCGGCGATCGTGCCCGCGACGTGGGTGCCGTGGCTGCCCGCGCCGTTGGGACGGAAGTCGAAGCCGTCGCCGGTGATATTCATCGAGAGCTCCTCGTTGACGACGCCCTCGAGGTCCGGGTGGCCGTCGTAGACGCCGGAGTCGACGACGGCGACGCGCGTCCCCTCGCCCGTCGTCGTGTCGTGGATCGACCGGCCGCCGCCGGGCTTGTCGGTGAGTTCGTTGCTCACGTCCTGTACGCGCTTGTCCCACTGGTACTCCGAATTGCTCGGTGCCCCGTCGTGGTTGTGGCTCGCGCTCTTCCCGGAGGCGGAGGGACCCTTCTCCTCCACGATCGCGCCGGTTTCGTCGTCACTGAGGTCGATCCGGAGGTCCGGAGCGGTCGCGGTCGCCCCGCCCACCGCCGACTGGTCACCGCGTGCGACGAGCACGTCCGCCCGCGAGAGGTCGTGGATTATCTCCACGTCGTCGGGGATCTCGCCCCGCGAGACCTTTCGGAGATTGATCAGGAACCGTTCGTCGGCGGCCGACGCGCTGGCCGATCCGACACCGAACGACAGACCGGCCGCGGTCGCCCCGATACCCTTCAGGACGGTCCGCCTGTTATGGTTTGACATTGCGAATATACGAAACAAGTAGGCTGTAATAATAGTACATTGAACTGAAAGGAACCCATCGAACATTTATTCGCTGCGATCGGTACGCTGGTCGTGACCATACCACACATCGGGAGAACGCTCATACTCGGGCCCGGACATCGGACTGTATGGAGCCCTCCTACTCGTCCCGCTGACCGCCGCGTCGGCGAGGACGCGTCGGTCGGCACGGCGGGGTGACGCCAACCCCGAGACGGACGGCCGATCGAACGACCGACCGCGGGCCTGAGTCGTCGGGACTCCCCTCCCGAGGACGACGGGCGCGCGGTCACGACACACAGTGAACGTACGAGACAGACTCGAGAGCGGGCGAGCGGTCGTCGCCGCCCGCGACGCGGACGAGACGCCCGACACGACGGAGATCCGACGCCTCGCGGAGGCGGCTGGCTACGAGGTGGCCGGCGAGGTGACACAGCGGCGCACGGAGGACCTGCGGTACAACCTCGGCGGCGGGAAAGCGCGGGAACTGGCGGACGTGGTCGCCGAGCGCGACGCCGACGCCGTCGTCTTCGACGGCGAGCTCTCGCCGGGGCAGTACACCGACCTGTTGGAGCTGTTCCCGTCGGGGACGACGCTGACGGATCGCTACCGACTGGTTCTGGAGATATTCGCCGACGGCGCCGGATCGACCGCCGCGACGACGCAGGTCGAGCTGGCGACGCTGCGGTATGAGCTTCCGAGGGTGCGCCGCGCGACCGAGCGGTCGCTGTTGAACGCGGCGACCGAGAAGGGTTCGCCCGTCCTCGACATGGAGAAGCGTATCGACGCGATGGAGGCGAAGCTGGACGAGCTGACCGACGCGGCCGCCGACCGCCGGGCGCGACGACGCGCGGAGGGGTTCGACCTGGTCGCGCTCGCGGGCTACACGAACGCGGGGAAGTCGACGCTGCTGCGCCGGCTGGCGGACGACTTCGACGCGGAGTCATCGGCGCCCTCGGCCCCCTCGGGCGACGACTCGTCCGGCGAGGTGTCCGGCGACGAGAACCGGACCGACGACCTCGCGGAGTCGGTGACGGTCGAGGATCGCCCCTTCGAGACGCTGGAGACGACGACGCGGCGGGCGACGCTGGGCGGGCGCCGTGTGCTCCTCACCGACACGGTCGGACTGGTGGCGGACCTCCCGCACGACCTCGTGCGCTCGTTCTCGGCGACGCTCGACGAGATCGGCGCCGCCGACGCCGTGCTCGCGGTGGTCGACGCCGGCGCCGACGAGGAGCGGCTCCGCCGGCGCGTCGAGACGACCGTCGAGGTGCTCGCGGCCGACGCGACGGGTCCCGTGATCCCCGTGATGAACAAGGTGGATCGACTGGACGCCGCAGGTCGCGAGGCCGCGCTCGAGATCGTCTCGGACGTGCTCGCCGAGGCCGACGTGGAAACCCGCGAGCCTGTGGCGATCAGTGCGCTCGATGGGACCGGGACCGACGACCTCCGCGAGTCGGTTGTCGGGGCGCTGCCGGGCTCGACGGCGACGTTCGAACTGCCACCGTCGGGAGAGTCACAGGCGTTCGTCTCGTGGCTCCACGAGCGCGGCGACGCCGACGTGACCTACGGGCCCGAATCGATCGAGGTCGCGTTCGCGGGCAAGCCGTCCGTCGTCGACGAGGTGGAGCGACGGGCGGCCGATCTTCGGACGGACGATATCCGCCCGGACAGCACCGAGGAGTAGCCGAAGGCACATCAGCGTCGAGCGCCTTCCAGCGATATGGACGCGACGCTCCAACTTCCGACGGGCGAGACGGTCGGAACGGACGAGGTGTTCGAGTTCAACGGCTACCCGTACCGGTTCCGACCGCTCGATCACGCGGAGTACGCGTTCGCGCTCTCGCCGCTGGTGTGGGGCGGCGGGGACATGGACGTGCCCTTCGAGGACCGCGCGGAGCTTCGCGAACAGTGGGGCCCCGAGTCGCGCGGGGTCCGCTCCGACGAGGAGTGGCGCGACTGGCTGGTCGAGGCCCGGTCGGACGACCGCTTCGGCGACGACGAACTCGACGCGGTGGAACGGGAACTGTTCGGCGGCGGCGGTCGTGATGGAAGCGACGGTGTTCTCGGTCGTGTCCTGCGAGCGCTCGGCCGGTAGCGACCTCTACTTCTCTCGCATCCGTACGTCGCAGTCGAGACACACCTCGATACCCGCGATCCAGTTCACCTCCGAGCGTCCGCAATCGGGGCAGACGTACACCGCGTTGTTGTGCTCGGTCGTGCCCCGCGGCGGCGCGAGGAAGCCGGTCTCCGACACCGTCTCGGCGACCTTCGGCATCCGCGAGCGCTTGACCCGGGCGCGACGGGCGAGGTAGTCGCCGGAACTCGGGTCCGACCCGTGGAGGTCGTCCCAGTCGAAGGCGTGAGTCGTGTTCCGGGCGGCCTGCTGTGCGCCCAGACGGACGGCCTCGAACAGCGGTTCGGTCGCCCGCGAGAGCGGATCGGGGTCGTCGGCCTCACGGTACAGCTCCGTCGCCCGTTCGTACGCGTCCGCGCCGTCGTCGCCGAGCCCGCCGGCGGCGCCGAAGTCGCCCATCGCCTCGAAACAGCACGCGCGCTCGGCCTCGGAGTCGAGGAGGCTCGCGTAGTCCGCCGCGACGGCGTTGCCCTCGCGAGCGCGCAGGCTCGCACGTCGGTCGGCACCGGCGGCGCGATACGCGAACGTCGCGAGGAGGAGATATCTGAGGCCGTACCCGCCGTACGTCGCGTCGGCCCCGAGTACCTCGCGGTCTGTCGCTTCCGCCTCGAGGCCGGCGAGGGCGCCGCGCCCGACAACCGTGTACAGGTCGGCCGCCCCGGCGGGGTCCCGATCGACGAGCGCCCGCACCGCCTCGGATCGCCGGGCCGTCGGATCCGTGTCCGTCATTGTGTTCGGTAGGGACTGCAGGATGGTGAATTCGGGGGCGGTCGGGCGGTCGCTCCCGGGGCCGACCGCGGCGTCGGGTCGCCCGGTGTGGGCACGCTTATGAAGCGTCCACCACTTCTCTCGCGCATGAACACGCGCGACCTCTCGGCGAACGCGCCGTACGTCCCCGGCCGCGGCGTCGAGGAGGTGGCCCGCGATCTCGGGCTCGACCCGGAGGAACTGGTGAAGCTCTCCTCGAACGAGAACCCGTTCGGTCCCTCGCCGAAGGCCGTCGAGGCAGCGAGGGAGGCCGCCGAGTCCGCCCACGTCTACCCGAAGGCGGCCCACGCCGACCTCACGGAGGCGCTGGCCGAGCGGTGGGACCTCGCTCCCGAGCAGGTGTGGGTGAGTCCGGGCGCCGACGGCGCGCTCGACTACCTCGCGCGGGCGATGCTCTCGCCCGGCGACCGAGTGCTCGTTCCCGAGCCGGGGTTCGCGTACTACCCGATGAGCGCCCGCTACCACCACGGCGAGGTGGCGACGTACCCCGTCGAGAAGGCCGACGGGTTCGCGCAGACCGCCGACGCGATCCTCGACGCCTACGACGGCGAGCGGATCGTCTACGTGACGACTCCGCACAACCCCGCCGGAACCGAACTCCCGCGCGAGGAGCTCGTCGCGCTGCTCGAGGCGGTCGACGAGGAGACGCTCGTCGTCGCCGACGAGGCGTACGGCGAGTACACCGACACGCCCTCCGCGGCGGGCCTGCTCGATGAGTACGAGAACGTCGCCGTCACGCGGACGTTCTCGAAGGCGTTCGGCCTCGCGGGCCTCCGCATCGGCTACGCGCTCGTGCCGGAGGCGTGGGCCGACGCGTACGCCCGCGTGAACACGCCGTTCGCGGCCAACGCCGTCGCGCTCGACGCCGCGCTCGCGGCACTCGACGACGACGAACACGTCGAACGGAGCGTCGAGTCGGCGAAGTGGGCCCGCGAGTACATCGCCGACGAGTTGGACGCGCCCACGTTCGAGAGCGCCGGCAACTTCGTCCTCGCGGAGGTGGGCGACGGAAGCGCCGTCGCCGAGCGCGCACAACAGCGGGGCGTTATCGTCCGCGACACCGGCTCGTTCGGCCTTCCCGAGTGCGTCCGGGTCTCCTGTGGAACCGAGGAGGACACGCGCGAGGCGGTCGAGACGCTCAACGAGGTGCTCGCGGATCTGGAGCCCGGGGTCGAAGCGTGACCGACGGCGTCGACCGCCTCGTCGTCACGGGTACGCCCGGGACGGGCAAGACGACGGCGACGGATCTGCTCGCCGAGGAGCGCGGCGTCCGGGTCGTCCACCTCAACGACCTGATCCGCGAGGAGGGGCTGTACACCGAGCGCGACGAGGAGCGCGACTCGCTCGTCGCCGACCTGGATGCGGCGGCGGAGCACCTCGGCGAGTGGACCGGCGTCGTCGACTCCCACCTGGCCCACTACCTCGACGCCGACCGCGTCGCGGTGTTGCGGTGCCGGCCCGACGTGCTCGAACGACGGCTCGTCGAGCGCGGGGAGGGCGAGGCGAGCGCCCGGGAGAACCGAGAGAGCGAGGCGCTCGACGTGATCCTCGGCGAGGCGGTCGAGCGCTTCGGCGAGGACCGGGTGTACGAGATCGACACGACGGACTCGGATCCCGACGAGGTCGCGACCGAACTCGGGCGGGTGCTCGACGGCGAGCGCGAGCCCTCAGCAGGGGAGGTCGACTTCGTGGAGTACCTATGACGCTGGACCAGTTCAGGCCCCTCGCGGAGAAGGGACTGTCGCCGTTCGTCCGCGCGGCCAACGCGCTCGGCCTCTCGCCGGACGGCGTGAGCGTGATCGCGTTCGCGTGCGCGGTCGCCGCGGGCGTGGCGTTCGGCCTCGCGCCGCCCTCGGAGGCGCCGTTGTCGTACGTCGCCGGGTCCGCGTTCGTGCTCGCGAACGGCTGGCTCGACCTCGTCGACGGCGCGCTCGCGCGGGCCCAGGGAACCGACTCCTCCGGCGGCGACCTGCTGGACCACGTGCTCGACCGCTACGCCGACATCGCGGTCCTCGTGGGGCTCGCCGCCGGGATCGGTCGCTACGGACTCGGGCTCGCCGCCGTGACGGGCGTGCTGATGACGTCGTACCTCGGCACGCAGATCCAGGCCGTCGGCATCGGTCGGGAGTACGGCGGGCTGCTGGGTCGTGCGGACCGGCTCGCCCTCGTCGGGATCGTGGGCGTCGTCGCCGCGGCGGTTCCGGACCCGCTGGTCGGCGGACTCGGCGTGGTCGGCCTGCTGCTCGTCGTGTTCGCGATCGTCGGTCACCTCACCGCGCTCCAGCGCTTCCGGGGCGCGTGGGCGGATATCGGGTGACCGCCATCCGAGCGCCGAGAGTACCCACCTCCCTGTGGACACGCATGTGATCGCGCGCCGGCGGGTCCAAACAGGGCGGGACGTGTGCGTGGACGAATACTTTTATCCTCCGAACGGAATGGCGAAGGCATGACCGGCACGACGGACGACCCCGGCTCCGACGGAGCGACCATCCGCGGACCGGAGTCCACGCTCTCGGCGGCCCTGGCCGAACTCGACGACGGGTGTTCCGTGCTCGTCACCGGGGACGTCTCGGACGAGGCCTACCGCGTCGCGTCGTCGCGGTACTTCGGCGCGCCGCACCGACGCCGCCAGCGGGTGCTCGCGCTCACGACCGGCGGCGCCGAGGCGCCGGACGCGTGGCTCCCCGACGGCGTCGACGCCGCGGACGACGACGCCGCGGTCGTTCGACTCGACGGCGCCGTCCGGGACCCGACCGTCGCCTCCGGATCGGACGCGAGCGCCACTGACGCGGTCGACCCGACCTCCGACGTGACCGACCTGACCTCCGACGTGACCGACCCGACGAGTGCGGCCTCCGGAACCGAGCCCGACGCCGGACCGGACCGCATCGACCTCGACGGAGCCGCCGGCGAGGGCGGAACGGCCGACGGGGACGCCGCTGCAGTCCGAGCGGAGCTGTTGGACGCCATCGACGAGGTCGACGAGGACCGGCCGGCTCGGCTGGGGCTTCGTGTGGGCGTCTTCCGGGTCGACATGCTCTGTGCGACGCTGGGCGCCGACGCGACGGGGTCGCTGCTGCGCGAGGTGTCGAGGGCGACCCACGACCGCGGCGGAATGGCGCACTTCCACCTCCCTCGTCCCGTCGGCGGGGACCCCCGTTCCGACTCCGTGGTCGCCGAGTTCGTCGAACTGCTCGACGACGACCTCGACGTGATCGTCGAGCTTCGGTGTCGTGAGACCGCGTCCGCTCCCGAGGAGCGCTGGCACATCATCGGCTGGGGAACGACCGAATGGAACGCCCTCCGGTGACCGCATGACGGCACGAGACTCCCCCTCGCCGACCGCGTCGGACGCAGCCGTCGACGCCGAAGCCGACGCCGACCCGACGGCGGTCCAACTCGTTCCGGCGCGGGGCCGTGGTCCGGGGTCGTTCGAACTCGTCGACGCGATCGAGGAGGTCCGTCTCCCGGTCGCCACGGGAGATCCCGGCGTCGACTCCGGTCCCACGGCGACGCGGCTCGCGACGACCGATCGGTTTCGCGCGCCGGTCGACGGCTGTTGGGCCGTCGAGGCAACGTCGGTGACGCCGCTCTGTACGGCGGACGTGTACGTCCGGGACGACGAGAACACCCTCGTCGCCACCGCGACGGCCGAGGCGCCCGCACGGATCCCCCCGGGGCCGCACGTCCTCGAGCTGTCGACGGCCCCCGTGAAGACGTACGTCGCCGTCGACGGACCGGCGCGCGTCTCCTACGAGGACCGATACCCCCGGGTCTCGCTCGACGTCCCGGAGCGCGACGTCGGTTCCGCCGTCGGCGCCGTCGCTACTGACGCTGTCGCCGCCGACCGCGGTCGCCACGACGGCACGGGGCGGATCCTCCTCGGCGCGCGGTCGCGGCGCACGTCGCCGGCGGGAACCGTGACGGTGCCCGAGTCGCCGACGGGGCTCGCGCGGGCGATCTCGACGTTCGGGTCGGCGCTTGCGACCACCTCCCCGGAGCGCTCGTTCCCGACCCTGCGCGGCCACCCGCCGCTGATCGAGCGCGGCGAGACGTTCGAGACGCCGCGGTTCGTCGAGCGCGCCGACACGGGCGTCACCCTCGGACTGCCGTTCGAGTACGACGCGCTGTTCTCCGCGACGCCGCTCGCGTTCTACCTCGCGGCGACGGTCGAGGAGAGCGCCGACCCGTACCTCCGTGCGGGCGAGTACCGACACGACCTGCCGCGGGACCCGGACGCGCTCGCCGCCGAACTGGGGGAACTCCTGCGCCACTGCTTCACCCTCGATTGCGCGACGCGGGCCTGCGCAGTGGGCCTGTACGACGTGAACCTCCACGTCCACGACGTGCTCACGGAACGGCTCGACCCGCCGTGGACGGAGTGGTACGAGGCCGACCTCGCCGGGCGGACCGCCGCCTACCTCGAGGTGCCGACGGAGGCGACGCTCGACTGTCTCGAGTGGCCCCACACGACGGACGTGGTGCCCGCCGCCGAGAACGACTCGGCGCTGCCGTTCCTCGCCGCCGACCTGTCGGTGGTTCGCTCCCCGCCGCCACGGACCGCGCCGACGAGCGACGGCGGCGTGACCGAACTGGACGACTTCGTCCGCGCCTCGCGGGAGGCGGTCCGCGGGGCGACGCTGACGCGGAGCGCAGGGTCCGAACCCCCCGCGACGCGGACACGACAGACGTACCGCGGCCCGACTCAGAACCTCCTCGACGACTCGGAGTCGATCGTGACGCCAGAGCCGGCGGACAGCATCGCGCAGGCGTGGATCGGCCCGGGCTTCCCGATGCGGGCGGCCAAGCCGACCGTCGAGACGTACCGCCGGCGCCTCGACCGCACGCCGGCGGAGGACCTCACCATCAGCGTCACCGTCGTCTGCAACGACGAGGCGATGATCGACGAGCTGGGCGACACCTACGGCTTCCGCGATCACGTCACCTTCGACATCCGGGAGGAGCGCGATCTCGACTGCGACGAGCTCCGCGACCTGCTCGCCGAGGAGCACGACTTCTTCCACTACGTCGGCCACGTCGACGAGCGCGGGATGGAGTGTTCGGACGGCTTCCTCGACCTCCGGTCGCTCGAGACGACCGGCGTCGACGCGTTCCTCCTCAACGCCTGCACGTCCTACCAGCAGGGGATGGGGCTGGTCGAGGCGGGCGCGCTCGGCGGCGTGGTGTCGCTGACGGACCTGCCGAACTCGCTTGCGACGCGCGTCGGCCGCGACCTGGCGCGGCTGTTCGACGCGGGCTTCCCCCTGTACGCCGCGCTCGACGTGGTCGGAACGGGACCGTTCGCCGAGAGCGCGTACAGCATCGCTGGGGACCCGATGGTGCAGTTGTGTCAGTGCTCGACCGGGGTTGGATTCTTATTAGAAATAATTAATATTGACCTGTCTGACGAATCGGTATCGTTGATTCCTCGTTGGTACCCGACAGGTCGCCACAAATTAGGTGGAATGGCTAGACCGACGATGTTGGGTCTGAGTTGTCAGTGGATCGCTAGCGGAAGTGGATCAGAGATAACAACCTCTGTGGACTCATTGTTAGATTGTCTGGCGTCTGATCGCTTCCCAATTCAGATTGAGAAGGAACTCCTCTGGAACTGGGATATCACAAGAGAAGATCTGCTGTCTACGGACCTGACGTAACAACATTTCCTGCGGCTGCACTGCCCGCACTCGACAGAAGCAGCACGAGCGAGAACAGGGCGCCCATCATCCGCGGGTGGTCGGCGAGCCAGTGCGACATCGTTGCGTCACTTTCGGACATTGTATTTCCAGCAACAGTTGGTTTCAAAATCAAGATATCGGAAATATTCTGATACCAAACAGCTCCAACCAACGTCTGATATTTCGGGTACTTATACCCCCCGTGAGCGACGACGGTGGCACACGTTTTATACCGGCCACCACGCTAGGACGGAGTATGCCCCAGTGTGAGATGTGCGGCGCGGAGAAGGCGTCGCTCACCACCACGAAAGTCGAGGGCGCGGAGCTGGAGCTGTGCTCGGACTGCTCGGACTTCGGCACCGAGGTCCGCACGGAGAGCTCCTCCTCGGCCTCCACGAAGTACTCCACCTCCTCATCCTCCTCCTCGTCCTCGTCGAGTTCCGGGAGCGGGGGCTCCTCTTCGTCCTCGTCGTCGTCCTCACAGCGCCGACGCGACATGTTCGACGACATGGAGACGGTCACGGGCGACTACGACGACCTGATCCGGGAGGCCCGCGAGTCGGCCGGGCTGAGCCAGGAGGACCTCGCGAGCGACATCAACGAGAAGGCCTCCGTCATCCGAAAGCTCGAGCGCGGGGACATCCTCCCCTCCGACGGCGTCCAGCAGAAGCTCGAGAAGAAGCTCGGGATCTCGCTGATCGAGGGCGAGGACGTCGACGACGCCGACTGGGAGAGCTCCTCGTCGGGAAGCATGACCCTCGGCGACGTGGTCAAGCGCAACGACGAGTAGTCGTCCTCGACGCCAGCGCCGAGCCCGCCACCGAGGCCGACACGGACGCCGCCGCGGGACGACGCGGCGTGTGGCCTCCGCCAATCGCAACCGCTGTCGCGACCGAAGCGACTTTTCACGCGTCCGCACGAGAGTGACCCCGTGAGCGACTCCGACACCCTGATCCTCGTCAACCTGAAGGCGTACCCGTGTGACCCCGTCGAGATCGCCGAGGCGTGCGCGACCGTCGCCGACGACACCGGCGCGCGCGTCGCAGTCGCGCCGCAGGCGGCGCACCTCTCGGCCGTGGCCGACACCGGCGTCGAGACGTGGGCCCAACACGTCTCGCCGGTCGAGCACGGCAGTCACACCGGGTCGACGCTCGCGGAGGCGGTCTCCGACGCGGGCGCGACGGGCACGCTGATCAACCACTCCGAGAACCGGCTGAAGCTGGCCGACATCGACGCCTCGCTCGCGGCCGCCGAGCGCGCCGACCTCGAGACGGTCGTGTGCGCGAACAACCCCACGCAGTGCGGCGCGGCCGCGGCGCTCGGGCCCGACGCAGTCGCCGTCGAGCCGCCCGAACTCATCGGCGGGGACGTGTCGGTTGCGACCGCGGACCCGGCGATCGTGGAGGACTCCGTCGCCGCGGTGGAGGCGGTCGACGCCGACGTCGACCTGTTCTGTGGCGCCGGCGTCTCCACGGGAGAGGACGTCGCCGCCGCGGGCGAGTTGGGCGCGACCGGCGTACTGCTCGCTTCGGGTGTGGCGAAGGCGGACGACCCCGAGGCGGTGCTTCGGGACCTCGTTTCGGGACTGTAGATCGGCCCCGGAGAGGGGAGAGCTGTCGGTCGTGTTCCGACCGCTGTCATTCCCACCGAGCCCCGATCGGGGCTCAGCCCTGCCGAACCTCGTGGTCGAGGACGCCGACGCCCTCGACCTCCACCTCGACGCGGTCGCCGTCCGACAGCGGGCCGACGCCCGCCGGCGTCCCGGTCGCGACCACGTCGCCCGGCTCCAGCGTCATGTACGTCGTGATCTCCTCGACGAGTTCGGGGATGGAGAACATGAAGTAGTCGCGCGATGACGACTGCCTCGTCTCGCCGTTCACGCGGAGTTCGACCGCGGCGTCGTCGGGGACGTGTTCGGGATCGGCGATACAGGGGCCGATCGGCGCGGCGCCGTCGAACGCCTTGCCCCGCACCCAGTTCTGCTCCTCGTTCTGGTCGTCGCGGTTCGACACGTCGTCGAGGCAGGTGAAGCCCGCCACGTAGTCCATGGCGTCCGCGGCGGCGACGTCGCGCGCCTGCTCGCCGATCACGAACGCGATCTCCGCCTCGTGGTCGACGCGCTCCTTCCCGGCCGGCAGCGTGACCGTCGAGCCCGGGGTGGCGACGGCGTTCGGCGGCTTGAGGAACAGCAGCGGACGGTCGGGAACCTCGTTGCCGAGCTCCTCGGCGTGGTCGGCGTAGTTGCGACCGACGCAGACGATCTTCGACGGCTCGCAGGGCGCGAGCAGGTCGACGGCGTCGGCGTCGACGTCGTACGTCTCGCCGCCCGCGGTCACGGTGCCGTCTTCGTACGCGCCGCGGCGAACGCTGCCCGCCGGGTCGCGGATCCGTGCGTAGCGCATCGTCGGCCACTCGACTGGGCGGGGCTTATGCGTTGTGAGTCGAGCCCCCCTCGCGGCGAGGCCGCGAGGGGAACGCGAGAAACGAGAGAACCGAGAGAACCGCGGTGACCGTCGTGCTTACAGTTCGACCGCTTCCTTCTGTCCGAGCGACTCGGGGACGGTGAAGCGGATGGTCGTGGTCGCGCCGGCCATCGTGTTGATCTTGATCGTCACCTCGTCACCCTCGTTGAGGTTATTCGGTGCGTTCGTGTCACCGAACCCGTTGTCGTTCAGTTGGAACTCGATGTTGAACCGATCATCGGCGTCGTTGAGGACTGTGTTAGAGTTATCGGTGTTCTTGACTTGATAGGTCGAGAACTGCCAGTCCGTTCCGCTGGAACTGTCATGCGTCAGGGTCTCAGTCCCCTGCGGGCCGATCCAGTTGATCGTCGCGTTCGCGAGATCGATCTCGCCGGCACCGGGTGCCTGCGTCACGGTCACGTTGACGCTCTTGATCGTATCGTCGGTCGTATTGACTGTGCCCGTCGTGACGACCTCCTGCAGTCGGTTGCTGACCTGCTTACTGCTCTGTTGTCCCGTTTCCTGCGACTTGCTCTGGAGGAAGCCGGCGGTGTTGATGAGGACGCCGGCGGCGATCGCCGCCACCAGCACCATCGCGATGAACACGATGAGCGTCCCGATCCCAACCTGCCCGCGCTCTTCCTCGTCCGTGATGAACTCGAACATCTGTGGTTGTACTCCCGCGCGCCTTCACGCGCCGGTTATCGGACGGAAAGCGATTCTTCCACATATATCTCCGCCGCCAAGAATCAAGTCTGAATATCGGCGGCGGCGGAGGACGAGCGTTCACCGGACGGTCGCGTCCGTGATCCGCGCGAGCCGATCCGCGACGGCGTCGTCGAGACCCGACTCGGTGACGCGCCACCGCCAGTTTCCGTCGGTCGTCCCCGGCGTGTTGAAACGGGCGTGGCTGTCCAGCCCGAGCAGGTCCTGCAACGTCGTCACGGCGAGCGTCGCCTCGGAGTTCCACACCGCCTCGACGAGATCCCACTCGATCTCGACGCCGTCGGTGCCGAGGTTGTAGTGGAGGCAGTCACGCTGTCGGTCGCCGAGCGAGTCGTAGTAGCCGACGACGGTGTCGGTGTCGTGGGTGGAGGTGTAGGCGACGCAGTCCTCCGGGTAGTGCATCGGCTGATACAGGTGCCCCTGCTGGCACCAGTCGGCGTAGAGGGGAACGCGCATCCCCGGGAGATCGAACGCCTCCCGGAGCGCCGTGCTCCCGGCGTCGAGGAAGCCGAGGTCCTCGGCGACGAACGGGAGGCGATCGAACTCCCCGCGGACGGCCTCGAAGAACGCGTCCCCGGGCCCCTCGCGCCACTCGCCGTCGGCCGGGTCGTCGCTGTCGTCCGGGATCGCCCAGAACTCGTCGAAGCCCTTGAAGTGGTCGAGGCGGGCGTAATCGACGAGGTCGAACAGGCGGCGGAGCCGGTCGAGCCACCACTCGTACCCGGTCTCGGCGAGGTGGTCCCAGTCGTACACCGGGTTCCCCCAGCGCTGTCCGGAGTCCCCCGCGTTCGGCGGAACGCCCGCGACGGCGGCAGGACGACCGTCGTCGGTCAGGTCGAACGCCTCGGGCGCGGCCCACACGTCCGCGGAGTCGAGCGCGACGTAGATCGGGAGGTCGCCGAGGATCTCGATACCCCGGTCGGCGGCGTCCGCGCGCAGGTCGCGCCACTGCCGGTCGAACGTCCACTGGCAGAACGCCCGGAACTCGATCTCGTCGGCGAGGTCCTCGCGAAACTCCGCGAGCGCGTCAGGGTCGCGCGTCCGAGCCGGCTCGGGCCACTCCGTCCACAGCGTCCCGTCGAATTCGGCTTTGAGCGCGCGAAACAGCGTGTAGTCGGCGAGCCAGTCACCCTCGCGGTCGCGGAACTCGGCGAACCCCGAACGCTCGTTCTCGCTCGCGGTCTCGCGGAAGCGCTCGAAGGCCGCGCGCAGGCGTTCGAGCGTGAACGACTCGACGGCGTCGTAGCGCACCTCGTGGAGCGAGAAGTCGGCCTCGTCGCCGGCGTCCGGGTCGACCTCTTCCCCGGTCAGATACCCCCGGTCCGCGAGGTCGACGAGGTCGATCAACAGCGGGTTCCCGGCGAACCCGGAGAACGTCTGGTACGGGGAGTGGCCGTGGATCCCGACGGTGGGACCCAGGGGACACACCTGCCAGATCGACTGGTCCGCACGGTCGAGGAAATCGAGGAACGAGCGCGCGCCCGCGCCGAGATCCCCGATCCCGTGGCGACCGGGCAGCGCGGTTGGGTGGAGCAGGACGCCGCTTCGTCTGTCGAACCGCATCGGCTGTGCACTCACGCGCGATCGGTATCAACTATCGGGTTGTCACGCGGGCAGTCCGGAGTGTTCCGACGGATCGATCCTCCCGATCGACGCCAAGTGACTAAGTGTCGCACCCGCATTGTCCGACTCGATGCCGTATACCGTCCTGATGCTCGGGTGGGGGTTCCCGCCGAACGTGACCGGGGGACTGGACACGGCGGTCGGCGAACTGTTCGAGCGCCTCGGCGGTCGGGAGGGCGTGGAGGTGGAGCTTGTGTTGCCGGCGGAGTACGCCCCCGAGGGACGCGACGGGATCCACGGCGTTCCGACCGGCGACGGCGACATCATCACCCGGATCGGCCGCCTCTCGGGCACGTTCGTCGAGCGCGCGGCAGACGCCGACATCGTCCACACGAACGACTGGTTCGGCTACAACCCCGGATCGCGCGCGCAGTCGACCCACGACGTCGAGTGGGTGACGACGTTCCACTCGCTGTCGTCTGACCGCAACGCCGATCCGCCCGAACGCGAGAAGCGCACCGAGGAACGGGTGGTGAACCGCTCGGATCACCTCCTGGCGGTGAGCGAGTTCACCGCCCGCAAGATCGCCCACGAGTACGGCGGCGACGCGGAGGTCATCTACAACGGGTTCTCGCGGGTCGAGCCGACGGGGCGCGACCTGAAGGCCGAACTGGGGATCGACGGGGAGATGCTGTTCTTCGTCGGCCGCCACACCGACCAGAAGGGGCTGGCGTACCTCCTGTACGCGCTGCCGAAGGTCCGCCGGAACGACGTGACCCTCGTCATCGGTGGCACCGGTCACCTCACCGACCAGCTGAAGCGGTTCGTCGAGCTGCTCGGGCTCGGGGATCGCGTCGAGTTCGTCGGCTACGTCCCGGAGGAGGAGCTGGGCGATTACTACGCGAGCGCGGATCTGTTCGTCTCACCGTCGCTCGCGGAGCCGTTCGGTATCACCATCGTCGAGGCGCTGTCCGTCGGCACGCGCGTCGTCGCGGGCCCGAGCGGCGCCGCCGAGGTGCTCCCCGAGGACTGCCTCATCGAGGTCGAGCCGAACTCCGAGGCGATCGCCGCCGGCATCGAGCACGCGCTCTCGCTCGATACGCCGATCGAGTACGAGGACCGGACGTGGGACCAAGTCGCGGACGAGCACATGGCGTTCTACGAGCGGGTCCTGGACGGGGAACGCGACGATCGCGACGAGAAACAGTGACCCCTCGGGCCCTCACCTGAGCAGGCGGAAATCGGTGACGGGTTCGGGGTGGACGATCCGGAATCCGTCGGCGGTCGGTTCGAGTCCCACCCGGTCGGTCGCCGGGCCGCCTCGCTGGTACGGACTGTCGGACTGGCCGGGCGACTGGTAGGGGCTGTCCGTGTCGACCGACTGGTACGGGCTGTCGGTGCTCGCCGACTGGTAGGGGCTGTCCGACGATCGAGTACCCGTCCCACGGGCGTCCTGTCCCCCGGCGCCCGCCGACTCGGGCGGCCGGTCGAAGTCCTCCGGCGGGAGGTAGATCCGCTCGCCGGAGGCCGACTGGACCACGACCGCGGCGTCCCTGTCGCCCTCGACGACGATGACGGTCCGGCCGTCGGCGATCTCCACGTCGACGGAGACCGGACGGTCGCCCACAGCGTCGGCTCCGCGCTCGGAGTCTCCTCCGTGCTCGCCCCCTCCCGCGTCCCCGGCGTTCGCGTCCATACCGGAGGATCCACGGGCGGGCACTTAGCGATTCCCCGGAACCGATTGGAGCGGAACCGCCCTCCCGACGGCGAAGACCACGGCGGTCGACGACCGAACCGGACGACGAGAGAGCGAACCGGACGGCGAAAGAGCGAAACGGCTCCCGTTCGAGCGGCCTGCCATGGAACACCCGGGGCAACCGCGCGTGTGCGCGGCGGGCGAGGCCGTGGAACTCGCGCCGCGAGATCCGGACCCGAGCGTCGACTACGAGTGGAGCGTCGTCACCGCGCCGTCCGGGTCGAGGGCGGAACTCGGCGACGAGCCCGTCCAGTGGTTCGAGCCGGACGTTCCCGGCACGTACCTGCTTCGCCTCGCGGACGGTCGAACGACCCACGATCTCACCGTCCGGGCGTTCGGCGAGGGAACCGCCCCGAGCGCCGACGACGGCCGGTCCGCCAGCGGGAACGCCGGCGGCGACGAGCGAACGGAACGGCGCGAGGACGGGGCCGGCTCCGGCGACGAGGCCGGATCCGCGAGGCACGCGGGAGCCGTCAGCCGCGAGGGGGAGCCGGACCGCCCCCGCGTCCGCTTGGAGACCGCCGTCGACGGGGAGGAGGTCCGGATCCACGCGAGGCTCGATCCGGCGTCCACGAGCCGTGTCGAGTTCCTGCTCGACGACCGGGACGACATCGAGGAGTCCGACGTGACCGTCGAGGGGCGGACGCTCACATTCGAGCGATCCGTGCTCGCGGAGCGCGCTCGGGTGTACGCCGTCCCCCTCACCGACGACGCGTACGGCGTCCCCGACGCCGTCGACGTGCGGCAGTCTCCGTCCGCCGGTGATGACGACGGTGCCGTCGACAGCGCTCGCGGCACCGGAACCGTGAGCGTCGACCGACCGTACGACCCGCCGTCGTGGGCGCTCGACTCGACCATCTACGAGGTGTACGTGCGCACGTTCGGGGACGCGGACGCCGAGCGGTCTCGGTTCGCGGCGATCCGTGAGCGGCTCGACGAGCTCGACGAGCTGGGGGTCGAGACGCTGTGGCTCACGCCCGTCCTCCAACACGACGGGGCGCCACACGGCTACAACATCACCGACTTCCTCGCGATCGCGTCGGACCTGGGCGACCGCGAGGAGTATCGGGCGCTGATCGAGGCGGCCCACGACCGCGACATGCGGGTTCTCTTCGATCTGGTATGCAACCACTCCGCGCGCGACCACCCGTTCTTCGAGGACGCCTACGTCGACCCCGACAGCCCGTACCGCTCGTGGTACGAGTGGCAGGAGAACGGCGAGCCCGGGACCTACTTCGACTGGGAACTGATCGCCAACTTCGACTTCACCACGCTCGCGGTGCGCCGGCACCTCCTCGACGTGGTCGACGAGTGGGCGCCGCTCGTCGACGGCTTCCGCTGCGACATGGCGTGGGCGGTTCCGGACGGCTTCTGGCGGGAGGTGCACGACCGGGTGAAGGCGCACGACTCGGAGTTCTTCCTCCTCGACGAGACGATCCCGTACATCCCGGACTTCCAGGCCGGCCTCTTCGACATGCACTTCGACTCGACGACGGCCTTCTGTCTCCGGGAGGTCGGCGACGGCAACAAGCGGGCCGAGGAGGTCCTCGACGCCGTCGAGCAGCGCCGCCGCGTCGGGTTTCCGGACCACGCCTCGTTCATGCTGTACCACGAGAACCACGACGAGTCGCGCTATCTCGCCTCCTACGGCGAGGACGCGGCGTTCGCGTCGGCCGGCGCGCTGGCGACGCTCCCCGGCGCGCCGATGGTGTACGCCGGCCAGGAGACCGGCCAACTCGGGAAGCGCGACCGCCTGGACTACGAGAACGCCCGCGAGGACCTCGCCGAGCACTACCGCCGCCTGCTCGCCCTCCGCGACGAGCACTCGGCGCTCCAGCACCGAGCCGACCTGTCGCGAGTCGACTACGACGTTCGGACGGGAGCCGATGAGGCCGTCGTCGCCTACCGCCGCGAGGCCGCCGACGGCGAGGCGGTCGTCGTCGCGCTCAACTTCGCCGGCGGCGTCGCGACGGTCGCCGTCGACGCCGCCGTCGGGGACGAGGACCTCGTGACTGGGTCGACGGTCGGGACGGGCGACGGGGCGGTGGCTGTCGACGACGTGGTCGTCGTTCCGGTCCACGGGTAAGGAACGCGAGGATCGTCCCCCGTCGGTCGGTTCGGGGTGGCTCCGGTCGGTTCGGGCGGGTTCGCGACCCGATCAGAGGGGAGGGGAAGGAGTGTGAACTGCTCACGTACCGCGGAGACTTTAACCACGCGAGTAGTTTCACGGGTGAATGCGGCTGCGAACGGCACTCAACGACTACAAGCGCGACCGGGGTCACGGCTCGGCCGGCACCGCCAGCACCGTCCACGGCGCGCTGTCCGGACGCGGCGACCGGCTGGTCCACGTCGCCCCGACCGGCGGGATACGCGACTTCTCGTCGGCGCTGTCCGGCCTCTCGGGCATCGACCGCTCCCGGTTCGGGATCGAGACGGGCGAGCGAACGTACTGGTTCGACGAGCTGGAGACGGTCCGCCAGCACTACTACCGGGAGACGACCCTGGTGGAGACGGAGTACGACGCCGGCGAGTTCACCGTCCACCAGTACGACCTCACCCTCGGGCGCGAGCACGTCACACACGTCGAGTTGCGCGGGTCGATTCCGCCCGAGGCGCACCTCGTCGCCTTCCTCACGCTCGCGCCGGAGGGCCAGGAGACGCGCGTCGGCCGGCTCATCCACGAGGGCGACGGCCCGGTCGACGGCGACGCGGTGGAGGTGTTCCACCGCGAGGAACACGACTTCGTCACCGCCTCCACGGGCCTGGAGGACGTGCGCGCGCAGATCCCCGAGCGGTTCGAGGAGCTGCTCGATCCCGACCCCATCGCGCTCCCGCGCGAGGGCGCGCTCAACCGCTACGAGGACACGCACCTCAGCGGCGACGTGGTCGTCGCCGCCCCCCTGGAGCGCGCGGGTCGCGGGCTCCGAACGACGCTCGTGACCGCGCTGACCGACGGCGATGTCGAGCGCGAGCGGGCCCTCGCGGACCTCCGGGAGTGCGCGAGCGACCACGCCGACGCCGACGAGCTTCGGACCGTGGCGCGCGAGCGCGCCGCAGCCGCCGCGGTCGCCGACGCCGGTCCGCGGCGGGCGACGGTCCGCGCCGACATGCGGGCGCTGTCGCTGCTCGAGGCGCCCAGCGGCGCTCGCATCGCCGGCCCGGAGTTCGACCCGTTCTTCCGTAACTCCGGGGGGTACGGCTACACCTGGTTCCGCGACGACGCGCGGATCTCCCGCCACCTGCTGGAGACGAACGAGCCGCTCGGGCTGGAGCTGGACCCCGAGTCGCTCGTGCGGAGCGCCCGGTTCTACTGCGGGGCACAACAGCCCGACGGCTCCTGGCCACACCGGGTGTGGGCCGTCGACGGGTCGCTCGCGCCCGGGTGGGCAAACGCGCGCGTCGAGGGGCGCGAGGGATCCGACGAGTACCAGGCCGACCAGACCGCGATCGTCGTCGGGTTCCTCGCGGCGCTCCTTCGCGAGCACGGCGACGCGCTGTCGGCCGATGACGAGCGGCTGATCCGCGAAAGCGTCGCCGCCGGCGTCGACGCGCTCGACGACGCCCGTGGCGACGACGGACTCCCCCGGCGCTGTCAGAACCTCTGGGAGGACATGTCGGGGCGGTTCGCCCACACCGCCGCGACGTTCGTGGAGGCGTACGCCGCCGTCGCACGCGCGCCGGTGGACGACGCGCTCGCGGAGCGCTCGCGGGCGGCCGCGGAGGAGACGTTCGACGCGCTCGACGCGCTGTGGGTGGCCGACCGCGGGGCGTACGCGGTCCGGCTCGCCGACGGCGAACGGGACGACCGGCTGGACGCCTCGACGTTCTCGCTCGTCGACGCTCTCGCGGCCGTCGATGCCGTCGACGGGATCGACGTCGGGGACGGGACCCTCGACCGCGTGACAGAGCACGTCCGGACGTCGATCGAGGAACTGTATCGCGACCCGAGCGAGTCGGCCGTCGAGGGACTGATCCGCTACGAGGGCGACGAGTGGCGGACCGACGGCCAGGACGGCGAGAAGGTGTGGACGCTCGCGACCGCGATGGGCGCCGACGCGGCCGCGACGCTCGGGGGACTACTGGGCGACCGCGGCCGCGAGGAGACCGGCGCGGGGCTGCTCGACCGCGCGGCGGAGCTGTACGGGCTGCTCGAGGACGGCGGGCCCCTGACGACGGCGATGGGCTACCTCCCGGAGCAGTGGTACGACGACGGCACGCCCGACAGCGCGACGCCGCTGGGGTACGCCCACTGCTTCCGGCTGGGCGCGACAGCCGCGCTCGCCGAGCGGGACGCGTTGCCGAGCGCGGCCGCGGCGCCGTCGGCGCCCACCGACCGGCCGCGCTGGACCACCGGCGAGAAGTTCGGCGTCGGCACCGTCGCCGACCACGGCGAGCCTGACGCCTCCCGCGTCTGGTACACGCTGACGGAGGGGGCGCTCACCGAGGTCCGGTTCCCCCGCGTGGACCTGATGAACCTGCGCACGCTGGATTTCATCGTCTCGGCGGCCGACGACGACTACACGGTTCGGACGCACGTCGAGGGCCGGCGCAGCGACGAGGACACCGTCGATCGACGCGTTCGTCCGACCGCGGACGACGCGCTGGCGTACGAACACGTGATCACCGAGACGGGCGACGGTCGCGGCCACGAGTGGGAGCTCCGCGTCGAGTACGCGGTCGACCCGTCCCACGACGCGCTCGTCGCGGACGTGGACTTCCGCGCCGACGACGGGACCGAGTACCACGTGTTCGCGGCCGCGGACACCGCGCTCACGAACACGGGCACGCGCGACCGCGGCCTGCGCCTCGGCCAGCCCGGGAGCCACCACCTGGTCGCCCGCGACCCCGGCGCCTACACCGGCGAGCGGGACGACGCGCGGCTCGTCGACGAGGACGGCGACGGCTACTCCGTCGCCGTCGCGATGGCGACGGCCGACCGCTTCGACTGGGCGACCGTCTGCGCGGCCGGCAGCGACGAGCTGTCGGCGCTGTTCGCGACCGGCGAGGTGCCGCGGACGCGCTCGTCGATCGACGACGACAACGTCGTCCTCGTGGGGCGCCTCGGCGCCGGCAGACACACCAGCGAGACGCTCGCGCTCGGGTTCGCACGACAGGCGGACGCCTCGGCGGCGCTGGGCGAGGCGGTCGGGTCGCTCGCGACCGGGTACGAGTCGGTCGCGACGGCGTACCGCGAGTCGTGGCGGACGTTCCTCGCGGACCGGCCCCTGCCCGAGGCCGTCGCCGGCGACGACGACCTCGCGAACCAGTACCGCGCGGCGCTGATGACGCTGCGCGCCGTCGAGGACAAGACGTACCACGGCGCCTCCGTGGCGTCGCCGTCCGTCCCGTGGGGCGAGGCGGTCCACGCGGACGAGCAGAAGGGGTACGGCTACAACTTCGTGTGGGCGCGGGACCTGTATCAGGTGTTCACCGCGTCGCTGCTCACCGACGACCTCGACACCGCCGTCGACCAGCTGGGGTACATCTACGAGTACCAGCAGGACGAGGACGGCTTCATCCCCCAGAACACCTACCTGAACGGCATCACCCGGTGGGGCGGCGAACAGATGGACAACATCTCGTTCCCGGCGGTGATGGCCTACCAGCTGTGGGCGGCGGGCGTCGACTTCGCGGACACGCCGTACGACTACGAGCACGTCCGCCGGTCGGCCGACTACGTCGCCCGCAACGGTCCCGCCAGCGGGCAGGAGCGCTGGGAGGAGGAGGCCGGCTACTCGCCGTCGTCGATCGCCGCCGAGATCGCGGGACTGGCGTGTGCGGGGAAGCTCGCGCTGGAGGTCGGCGACGACGCCGACGCGCTCGTGTGGCTCGCGCTGGCCGACCGCTGGACCGACGAGGTGGAGACGTGGACGGCCACCGACTCGGGCACCGCCCGGCACACGCACACGCCGTACTACGTTCGGGTCACCCAGGACGGCGATCCGGAGGCCGGCCACCTGCGGACGCTCGCCAACGACGGCCCGCGCCTCGACGAGCGGGACGTCATCGACGCCGGCTTCCTCGAGCTCGTTCGCCTCGGGATCAAGCCGTGGGACGACGAGACGGTCCGCAACTCCGTGCGCGAGGTCGACGACACGATCCGGGTCGACCTCCCCGTCGGGGTCGCCTTCTACCGCTACAACGGCGACGGCTACGGCGAGCGCGACGAGGGCGACGTGGGCGCGCCGTGGTCGGTCGACAACCACGGGAAGGGCCGCCTGTGGCCCCTCCTGACCGGCGAGCGCGGCGAGTACGAACTCCGGGCGGACCCCGCGGAGACCGACCGTGAGCCGGAGTTGGAGCCGACCGCCCTCCTGCGAACGATGGAGCGGTTCGCCAACTCCGGCCGGATGATCGCGGAGCAGGTCTGGGACCGCGACTACCGGACGGAGTACGACTGGGGCTACGGTGAGGGAACCGGGAGCGCGACGCCGCTGGCGTGGTCGATGGCGCAGTTCGTCCGCCTCGCGCACGGCGTGGAGGCCGGCGAGCCGGTCGAGACGCCGGCGTTCGTTCGCGAGCGCTTCCTCGACAGGCGGCTCCACGACAGCGACGCGAAGCCCGCGCTGCGCGTCGACACGAACTTCCAGGGCAACACCGTCGTCGTCTCCGGCGAGACCACCGGCGTGCGCGTCGCCGTGACGACGCCCGTCGACTCCGCGGTCGTCACCCCCGAGGAGGGGGAGTTCGAGGCGACGCTCGACATCGGCTACGGCGAGAACGACATCACCGTCGCCGCCGCGGGCGACGAGGATCTGGAGACGGCCGCGACCACGGTCACCCGGTTCACGGTCTGAGCGTCGCGTCCGGCGGTCCTTCCCGCTTCGATTCTCGGTCCCGCCTCCGACCCCCGGTCGCCTCTCGGATCGGCGATCTGTCGTCCGTCCACCGCGATCACCTAGTAGGTGTTTATACACCCTCAGGGGTACCTTTACCACCGAACGAGTCAACCGACTCATATGACCGAGCCGGAGACCACGTACGTCGGGAAGGCGTGCGCGTACATCACCCGCGGCGGCTCGCAGCTACTGGTGTTCGAGGGACCGGGGCACGACGGGTTGCAGATACCGAAGGGAACGATCGAACCCGGCGAGCGTCCGCGGAGCGCGCTGTTCAGGGAGGTGCGCGAGGAGAGCGGGCTGGCGACGCTTTCGAGCGTCGACAGGGTGGCGACGGACGTATGGAACCGGCGCGAGTCGCCCCCGAAGGCGTACGTGCGGCACTTCTACCACGCGAGCGTCCACGAACCCCGCGACAGCTGGACGCACGTCGTCCGTGACGGCGGCGACGAGCACGGCAGCGAGTTCGAGTTCTCGTGGGTGGACATCGACGAGGCGCGCGACCGGCAGTTCGCGCTGGCGCTGGACGACTACGTCCACCGACTCTCCGAGCGGCCGAGCGCCGTCCGGGTCGCCGAGGCCGCCGACTGAACGTGGCCGGCTCGCGGGTCGCGGAGAACCGGCCGCGGGCGGACCGCCGCAACCGGCGGGTTCCGCCGACGGCGAACGGATTTATGTGTAATTCGACCGAACACACGGGTGCATGACACCCATGGACCTCACCTGGCACGGTCACTCCACCTGGACGGTCGAGATCGAGGACACCACCTTCCTGATCGACCCGTTCTTCGACAACCCGCACACCGACACCGACCCCGAGGAGGTCGACCCGGACCACGTCCTCCTCACCCACGGCCACGCCGACCACATCGGCGACGTGGACCGCTTCCGCGGCGCCCACGTTGTCGGGACGCCGGAAGTCACCGGCTACGTGACCGACGAGTACGGCGTCGAGGACACGACGGGGATGAACCTCGGCGGGACCGTCGAGCTGGGCGACGCGTTCGTGACCATGGTCCGCGCGGACCACACGAACGGCCTCGACACCGGGTACGGCGCCTCCGGCGGCACGCCGGGGGGCTACGTCATCTCCGAGACGAAGCCCACACAGGAGGCCGACCCCGACAGCACGACGTTCTACCACGCCGGCGACACCGCCCTGATGTCGGAGATGAGGGACGTGATCGCGCCGTTCCTCGAGCCCGACGCGGCGGCGGTGCCGGCGGGCGACCACTTCACGATGGGTCCGGCGCAGGCGGCCATCGCCGTCGACTGGCTCGACGTCGACTACGCGTTCCCGATGCACTACGACTCGTTCCCGCCGATCGAGATCGAGACGGACGACTTCGTCCGTGAGGTGCGCGCGACCGGCAGCGACGCCGAGCCCGTCGTCCTCGACGGCGACGAGACGTTCACGATCGGGGAGTAGTCGGTCGACTTCCCGGTCCGCGGCAGCTCTGCTCCCCGGTCCGTGGGTCCCGACTCTCCGGCCCCCGAAGGGTAGACCGTTCCTGCGTGGGTCACACACCGCAGTAACAAGGTTTACGCGCGAACCGCCCGTGGTCTCGGACGCATGTCAGACATCGAAACCTCAACCGTCAGCGAAGAGGGCTTCACCAGCACGAGCGAGGTCGGCGACTTCTCGCTCACCATCGACGCGCTCGGCGAGGACGGCCCCGATCCCAACTCGGTTCTGGTTGCCGACTACGCCTCCTGCTTCCTGCCCGCCTTCCGCGTCGGCGCCAAGCAGCGCGGGCACGAGGACCTCGGGAAGGTCCAGATCGACGCCGAGGCCGACCTCGACGACGACGACGACCTCGCCGCGATCCGCTTCGACATCCACGTCGAGGCCGACCTCGACGACGAGACGCTCGCCGACGTCGTCGAGCGTGCCGAGGGCATCTGTCACGTCCACGCGGCGCTGCGCGAGGAGCTCCACGCCGACATCAGGGCCCGCGCGGACGCCTTCTGAGGCGAGCGCTCCCGCTGAGGCGAGCGCTCCCGCTCGCGAACGTTTCCCGGTTTTTCGGAGATCGACCGTCCGAGAGCGACCCGTGCCGCCTGCGGACTCAGCGGCGGACGTCGTCGTCCCGGTAGGACCGGTACGTCATCGCGCGGCCGTCGATGATCACGACCTCCTCGTCGGTGTGGTCGCTCACGACCCCGATGGGGTCGTCAGGCTCGTCACGGAAGACGTACGGTGAGTCGCGCTCTTCCATGTCAACAAATAACACGCTATCTCATATAAACCTTCGTCAGACAGTACCACACATGATTCTCGGCGAGGCGACTGTTCACGGTTCCGCGAGCGGGTTCGATCGCGGGTGGACGGCTCGGCTCACGGGCCTCCCGTCGTCCTCCCGAGATCCTCCCGAGAACGCCCGGTCGCTCTATTCGTCCGCGGCGGCGGGCTCGACCCCGTGGTCGATGTCGGTGCCAAGCACGTCCAGGAACGCCGCGAGCCACTCGGCGTGGTCGGGCCACGCCTGCCCCGTGACGAGGTTCCCGTCGACGACGACCTCGTCGACCCACGAACAGCCAGCGGCCTTCATTTCCGGCTCGAGCGCGGGGTAGGCGGTGATCTCTCGACCGTCGAGCACGCCCGCGGCCGCGAGGATCTGCGGGCCGTGACACAGGGCCGCGACGGGCTTGTCCGCCTCGAAGAAGTGCCGAACCACGTCGAGCACGTCCGGGTTCGTCCGGAGGTACTCCGGGGCGCGCCCGCCGGGGACGACGAGCGCGTCGTAGTCGGCCGGGTCCACGTCCCCGACCGCGCCGTCGACGACGAAGTCGTGACCGCGCTCCTCGAGGTACGTCTGGTCGCCGCGGAAGTCGTGGATCGCCGTCTTCACCGACTCCCCCTCGTCCTTCTCCGGCGCGACGGCGTGGACCTCGTGGCCCACCGTCTCCAGCGCCTGGTACGGTACCATGACCTCGTAGTCCTCCACGAAGTCGCCCGCGAGTTCGAGGACGGTTCTGCCGCTCATGATCGGATCCCGTTCGATCGTATCAATCGAGCAATCAAAACTGTATCGGCGGGTCGGCCGCGGCTCGCTCGCGGATCGACTCCCGGCCGTCCACGGGTCGCCGGGGGATCGACTACCTGTCGTCCGCAACTGACGACCCGTCGAGCGAGCGGTCAGCTCCGGCGTCCGCCGCCGCCTCCGCGTCGAGCACGCGGTCGAGTTCGCTGAGGTCGTCGAGGACGTAGTCCGGGTCGTACGACGAGTCGGCGACGTCGGCGCGGTCGGTGACGCCCGTGAGGACGACCGCGGTCGTCATCCCGGCGTCGGCGCCGAGAGCGACGTCCGTGTCGAGCCGGTCGCCGACGACGAGGCACTCCTCGGCCGGGCGACCGATCCGGTCGAGGACCAGTTCGCGGGCGGCCGCCGAGGGCTTGCCCAGCACCGCCTCGGGGTCGTGGTCGAGCACGCCACGGACGGCGTTGATCACCGCACCCGACCCGGGGACGAACGCGTCGGACCCCGGGATCACCCGGTCCGGGTCGCTGCCGACGTAGGGCGTGCCGTCCTCGAGCGCCCACAGCGCCCGCGAGAGGTCGTCGTAGTCGAACTCGCGGTCGACGGAGATCACGCCCGCCTCCGCGTCGGCGTGGTCGTCGACGACCGTCAGGCCCGCCGCCTCGAGCTGCTCGACGAACCCGGACTCGCCGAGCACGTACAGCGCGTCGTCGGGGTGGTGCTCACGGAGGTACGCGACGGTGCTGTCGGCGGCGGTCACCACCTCCGTCTCGTCCGCGTCGATGCCGGCGGCGTCGAGGCGGTCGACGTACGCCGCCGGTCCCTTCGTCGGGTTGTTCGAGCAGAAGCAGACGTCGAACCCCGCATCGCGCAGGCGCCCCATCGCCGCCGGCGCTCCGGGGATCGGGTCGCGCCCCCGGACCACGGTCCCGTCCACGTCGAGCACGACTCCGCGTATCACGATCGCTCCTTCGGACGGGACGATCATGAAGCCGTCGCCGGGGGAACGGGGCGACGGCGGGTCGACGACCGGGGCGCACGCCCGGCGGGGGCGAGCGTCGGGGACCGGACCGTCACGGATCCGTGAACGGTAACGCGTATGTGTCGCCGCCCCCGGGATCGGAACACAGTGACCGCCGCGCAGCTGACGTTGGTGCAGATCGACAACTACGGCCCGTGGACAGTGACGCCGGAGCCCCGTCGGGAGATGGACCTCCAGACCCTCCAGTCGCGTCTCTTCGCGGACCTGGCACAGTACATCGGCAACCGCGGCGGGTACGTCTTCTTCACCCGCTTCGACAACATGGTCGCCGTGACGAACGGGCTCGACCGGCGGGACCACGAACTGCTTCAGGAGTCCGTGGGGAACCGATACCCCGTCACCGTGAGCCTCGGCGTCGGCGTCGACGAGGTGCCGATCGAGGCTCTGGAGACCGCGACCGAGCGCGTGCAGGCGGCCGGCTCCGCGCAGTCGTCGGACCGCAGCGAGGCGCTCGCCGGCGAGTTCCGCGACGGCGACGACGAGGGCGAGGGGGACGTGCACGTCGCGCACTTCGACGTGAACGACGCGACCGGCAAGTACACCGACCGGCTCAACGAGTTCGACTCGTTCATCAACATCGAGCAGGGGTACGCCTCGCTGATGAAGTACATGCGCGAGGAGCACGGCGCGCTCTCCTTCTTCGTCGGCGGCGACAACGTCATCGCCGCGTGCCCGGACCTCTCACACGACGAGTACATGGGCGCCATCGACCACGTGGCCGCGGACGCCGACGTCCAACTCAAGGTCGGCGTCGGCTCGGGCGAGACCCCCCACGAGGCCGGCTACGCCGCGAAACACGCCCTCGAGGACTGCCGGTACGAGGGCACGCTCGTCGAGTTCGCCTGAATCCCCGTTCTGCCGACCCTACTCGTCCGAGCGCCGCCCGCCCGATCCTCCTCTCCCGAGAACCCGCCCGTCCGGCACCGACACGGTTGTGTCCCCGGAACCCCGAGCCACCGGCCATGAGCGATCCCGACTCCGAACCGCCGCCGGCGATGGACCCGTCTGAGGCCCGCCGCGACCGCGCTCGGGCGAGTCTGCTCGGGCTGGCCTGCGGCGACGCGCTCGGCCGCCCCGTCGCCGGGGAACCCGCGGCAGCCGTCCGCGACCGCTACGGCCGCGTGACCGAGATGCTCGGCGCGGACGGCCGTCGGGCGGGGACGACCACCGCTCCCACGGCCGCCGCCGTCGCGGCCGCCGACCGACTTCTCGACCGATCCGGGGGTCCCCAGTCGATCCCTCCGACTGGCTCCGGATCGGCGACGGATGCCGCGTCGCTCCTCGCCGGCGTCCCCTACGGCGTTCTCACGGGGGACGCCGAGGACCGGGCGGCAGCGGCAGCCGAGGGCGCCGCCTCGACCGGGGCGGCCGTCGGAGCCGACGCGACGGAACCGGCAGCTGCGCTCGCGGTGATCGTCGGCGAACTCGTCGACGGCGAGTCGGTCGCGGATGCGGTGTCGACGGCGATGGCCGTCGCCGTGGCGCGCGACGCCCCGGTCACGCTGCGGGAGAGCCTGTCGGTCGTCGGCGACCGCGGCGCCGTCGCCATCGATCCTCACGGCGACCGGTCGGCGACGTTCGAGACCGCGCTCCACGAGGCGGTCGCCGCGGACGACGCGGAGGAGGCGATCGTCTCGGCGGTGAGCCGCGGGGGCAACGCGAGCGCGCTCGGCGCCGTCGCCGGCGCGGTCGCGGGTGCGCGCTTCGGCACGGACGCGGACGCGATCCCCCCGCGCTGGCTGAACGAGCTCGACGCGACGGAGGAGTACGCCGCGCTCGCCGACGCGCTCGTGGAGTCCGAAGTCGCGGCCCTGATCGGCACCGACGTGGACACGGACCTCTGAGGATCGGGCGGTCGTGAAGCGGTGGCACGGGTCCCGAAGATTCGTGAGGGGGGCCGCCCTCGACCCCGTCGTGTACCACGACTACCACGTCCACTCGACGTACTCGGACGGGTACTTCATCGAGTTCATGGCGGACGCCGCCGCGGAGGCGGGGCTGTCCGGGATCGGCATCGCGGACCACTGCGTCGTCTCGGAGGAGTCGGCGGAGGACCGCTACCGCCGCGAGATGGGGTTCAACCTCGATCTCACCTACGAACGCCGCCGCGACGCGATCGAGCGACTGCGCGACCGCGTTGACGTGCGCCTGTTCGACGCTGTGGAGTTGGACTACGAGCCCCGCGACGAGGCCGCGATCGCGTCGTTTCTCGACGAGGCGGGGTTCGACTACGCGATCGGGAGCGTCCACGACCTGGAGGACGTGAACGTCCACGTTCGCGACTACTTCGCGGACAAGTCCGAACCGGAGCGTCGCGCCCTCGTCGACGAGTACTTCGAGAAGTTGGTCGCGCTCGCCGAGTCGGAGCTGTTCGCGATCGCGGCGCATCCGGACCTCGTGGAGCGCAATCCCGCCCTGCGCGGGCTCGCGACCCGCGAGCACTACGAGCGCGCGGCCGCGGCGTTCGCGGAGTCGCGGACCGTCCCCGAACTCAACGCCGGGCGGGTGCTCGACGAGTACGGCGAGTTCCATCCCACGCCGGGGTTCCTCGACGCGCTGGCCGACCACGACGTCGCCGTCGCGGTGGGGACGGACAGCCATCGGCCCGACGTGATCGCCCCCCGCGTGGAGCGCATCGAGGCGGAGCTGTCGGAGCGCGGACTGGAGCCGGTACGGGTGGTTGACGGAGCGGAAACGGCCTGAAAAACCGGGTCGCCGGCGTTACTGGATGTGGCCTTCCTCGCGAAGCTGCTGGGCGTCGTCGGACTCGTAGCGCCAGACGACCTCGGCCTTCTCGTCCTGCCAGTCCCACGGCTCGGCGATGACGATGTCGCCCTCCTTGACCCACGTTCGGAACCGCATCCGGCCGGGGATCCGGCCCATGCGCTCCTCTCCGTCCGCACAGCGAAGCGTGACGCGCCGGCCGCCGAGCATGTCGGTGACGGTGGCGAACACCTGGTTGTCGTCGGGCATCCTGAGTGGCTTCCGGTTTCCTGTGTCGTCGCTCATGGCCATCGGTAGGTGACCGAGTGGGATAAGTACGTGTATTCGATCGGCGCCCGACGCCGGCGTCGGTGGTCGGTTACCCCGTTCCCGACCGCCTGAATCCCTCGGTGGACACGGCGATCGACGGGTGGAGGAGCCGGGTGAGGCCGAGTCGGTGGGTGTTGGTGAGAGCCGAGTCGACGGGCGGCGGTCGGCGATGGGTCGGTTCCATGAGAGCGGATCGCCGGCCGCGAGGAACCGAGTCGGCGGCCGAGTCCCGCGGTTTTCGCTCGTCCGCTAAAACTCCGTTTAGGGAGGCTTTTTCCCGCGTGGACCCATACCGGTAAGTGATGACCGCACTCGCGACGACGATTCACGTCGGTGATGACCGATGAGGGGGAACGACCAGCAGGCCTACGACCGCGGTACGTCGCTGTTCTCCCCCGACGGCCGGATCTATCAGGTCGAGTACGCCCGCGAGGCCGTCTCGCGCGGCGCGCCCTCGGTCGGCGTTCGAACGAGCGAGGGTGTCGTGCTCGCAGCGCAGGCGCAGGCGTCCTCCTCGCTGATGGAGTCGGAATCGATCGAGAAGCTCCACAAGCTCGACGAGCACGTCGGGACCGCCAGCGCCGGCCACGTCGCCGACGCCCGTCAGCTCATCGACTACGCGCGTCGGATGGCGCAGGGGAACCGCCTGCGGTTCCAGGAGCCGGTCGGCGTCGAGACGCTGACGAAGTACATCACCGACCACATTCAGGAGAACACCCAGCGCGGCGGCACGCGCCCGTACGGCGCCGCGCTCCTCATCGGCGGCTTCGAGGACGGTGTCCCGCGCCTGTTCGGCGCCGACCCCTCGGGGACGCCCCACGAGTGGAAGGCGACCGCCATCGGCGGCTCCAGACAGGAGATCCAGGAGCTGCTGGAGGACGAGTGGGACGAGGACCTCACGCTCGACGACGGCATCGGGCTCGCGCTGCGCGCGCTGTTCGAGATCAACGACGAGCTCACCGCGGACGACGTGTCGCTCTCGACGGTCTCGGCCGACGGCTACACCGCCTTCACCGCGGACGAGATCGCGGACCTCGTCGAGGGTCTCGACCTGGCCACCGACGAGGACGCGGACGGCGACGAAGACGACGAGGAGTAACGCGACCTCCGCCGACCCGACCGCGACGCGGTCCGATCCGGTTCCCGTTCTTCCGATCCGCGCCCCGTAGACGGCGACGGCGCTGTCGGCGCTTGAGATCACGCTGTCGACAGCGACGGCTCCATTGTCGCCGGCAACAGCGACGACCCCATCGCCGCCGACCGACCGATTCAACCGCGACGGCGTCGTACAGCGGACGATGACCGAGGACGCGCTCGCGACGACGCTCGATCGGATCCGGGTGTTCCCGATCAAGTCGCTCGACGGAGTCGACGTGGACGCCGCCGAGCTTGCGCCGGGAGGCGGGCTCTCGCGGGACCGGGAGTTCGCCCTGGTCGACGCCGACGGCGACTACGTGAACGGAAAGAACGAGCGGCGGATCCACCGCGTGTCCGCGTCGTTCGACCTCGACGCGCGGACCGTCACGCTGGACGCCCCGCACGACGCCGACGCCCCCGCGGCCGCGGCGTTCGACCTCGACGACCCCGTCGACCGGGAGGAGATCGCGTCGTGGGTCGGGGAGTTCCTCGGCTACGACGTGGATCTGATCGGCGAGCGAACGGGCGGCTACCCTGACGACACGAAGCTGACGGGACCGACGGTGGTATCGCTTGGGACGCTCCGCGAGGTCGCCTCGTGGTTCGACGGCGTGGGCGTCGACTCGATGCGCCGGCGCCTCCGCGCGAACGTCGAACTCGCGAGCGATGAGCCGTTCGCCGAGGACCGACTCGTCGCCGACCTCGGCGAGCGGGTTCGCGTCCGCGTCGGCGACGCCGAGCTGTTCGGGGTGAACCCCTGCCAGCGCTGCGTCGTCCCCTCTCGAAACCCCGACACAGGGACGGAACTCGACGGCTTCCGAACCCGATTCATCGAGCGACGCGAGGAGACGATGCCCGACTGGAGCGGCGGCGACCGCTTCGACCACGCCTTCCGGCTGATGGTGAACACGGTCGTTCCCGAGGGGAGCGTGGGCGGGTCGCTCCGCGTCGGCGACGACGTTCGGACCCTCGGCACCGAGGCCGAGTAGCGTCGACCGCCGATCGGTGGGGCCGCGACGGGTGCCTACTGTGTGGCCGAGACGGGTGCCTATTGCCCGTGCTTCTCGTACTCCTCGGGCGTGTACGTTTTGATCTCCAGAGCGTGCACTTCCTGCGTCATCGCGTCGCCGACGGCGTCGTACACCAACTCGTGCTGGTCGACGAGCGACTTCCCCTCGAAGGCGGGCGAGACGACGACCGCGGCGAAGTGCGCGTCCTCGTGGTCCTCGTCGGGCACCCGCGGCGTCGTGACCGTCGCCTCGCAGTTCTCGATGCCCGCCTCGATGGCCGCCTCGACCTCGTCCGTGCTCATGCTCATGCCTCGAAGTCGGCGTCGCCGCGGCAAAAAGTGGTCGGTGGCGGCGGACGCCGCGGCGCCCCGTCGCGGTACCCCGGTGCCGCGGTTCCCGATGCGCTTACAATCGGCGGCGTTGACCGGGTTACCCAATGACCGGACGACCATGACCGCGGACGGGCGTGACGCCGGCCCCGAAGCCGCAGTCCGGGAGCGACTGCTGGCCGAACACGGCCCCCTGTTCGACGCCGTCGACGCCGTCGCCGACGCGGTCGCGGACCGGTGGACCGACGGGGAGACCGCCGACGGACGGACGACGACCGACGACCGCGACGCCGTCGTCCCCGCGATGCGGGAGGCGCTCGAGGCCGCGGGCGCGCTCGAACATCTCCCAGGGCTGCTCGCGACCGGCGCCGACGCGCTCGGGGTCGGGCTCCCGGCGTCGCCGGTCGCCGCGCCGCCGTACCTCGTCGTGACTGCGACCGGGCCGGTCGTCCGGGCGACGCTCCCCGACGCGGGACGCCTCGTCGTCACGGTCAGGGTGTTCACCGTCGACCGCGTCGGCGACTCCCCAGTCTACCGACGGATCGAGCGCGACGCGCGGGAGGCGCTCGCGGTCGAACTCCGATAGCTCGGGCGACCCGAGAGGCCGACGCGACACCTGTGGAGTTTTCACTCGTGGCGCGAACTCGGGGACATGACCGAGATCGTCGACTACGAGCTGTACGCGGTGCCGCCGCGGTGGCTGTTCCTGAAGTTGGAGTGTGCCGACGGGTCCGTCGGCTGGGGGGAACCGGTCGTCGAGGGACGGGCGCGGACCGTCCGGGGCGCCGTCGAGGAACTCGTCGAGGAGTACCTCATCGGCGAGGACCCCGCGCCCGTCGCGGACCACTGGGAGCGACTGTATCGCGGCGGGTTCTACCGCGGCGGCCCAGTCCTCATGTCCGCCATCGCGGGGATCGACCAGGCGCTGTGGGACCTGAAGGGGAAACACCTCGGCGCCCCCGTCCATGAGCTTCTCGGAGGCCCGGTCCGCGAGCGCGTCCGGGTGTACCAGTGGGTCGGCGGCGACCGCCCCGAGGGCGTCGCGGAGGCGGCCGCCGAGAAGGTCGACGCGGGCTTCACCGCGCTGAAGATGAACGCCACGCCCGAACTGGAGCGCGTCGAGTCGCCCGACACGGTCGAGCAGGCCGCCGAGCGCCTGCGCACGGTCCGAGAGGCCGTCGGTCCGGAGGTCGACATCGGCGTCGACTTCCACGGACGGGCGAGCAAGACCGCGGCGAAACAGCTCGCCGCGGCGCTCGAACCCCACGACCCCTTCTTCATCGAGGAGCCGGTGCTCCCCGAGCACAACGACGCGCTCGCCGACATCGCCGCGAGCACCAGCACCCCCATCGCGACCGGGGAGCGGATGTTCCACCGCACCGACTTCAAGCAGGTGCTGGAGGAGAACGCGGTCGACGTCATCCAGCCGGATCTGAGCCACGCGGGCGGCATCACCGAGTGTCACCGCATCGCGTCGATGGCCGGGGCCTACGACGTGTCGGTCGCGCCGCACTGCCCGCTCGGTCCGGTCGCGCTCGCGTCCTGTCTTCAACTGGATGCGGTCGCGCCGAACGCCCTGATCCAGGAGCAGAGCCTCGACATCCACTACAACGAGACGAGCGACGTACTCGACTACCTCTCGGACCCGTCGGTGTTCGAGTACGAGGACGGCTTCGTTCCGGTTCCGGACGGGCCGGGACTCGGCGTCGACATCGACGAGGACGTGCTGCGGGAACGCGACGGCCACGACGACTGGCACAACCCCGTCTGGCGCCGCCCGGACGGGAGCGTCGCCGAGTGGTGAGCCGACGCCGACGAGCCGAGCGCGAACCAATCATCAAGTCACCCGACCGAGACAGCGTACACACTCGATGACCAGCTTCGACACCTCCGCCATCGACGAACTCGAACCGCGATCCAGATACGACGGGACGGTCGCCGTCGTCACCGGCTCGACCCGCGGTATCGGCGCGGGCGTCGCGAAACGCCTCGCGGCCGAGGGCGCCCGCGTCGTCGTGACCGGCCGCAGCGAGGACGCCGGCGCCGAAACTGTCGCCGACATCGAGGACGCCGGCGGCGAGGCCGTCTTCGTCCGCGCGGACATGCGCGACCCCGACGACATCGCGGCGCTGTTCGAGGCGACCGTCGAGGAGTTCGGTCGCCTCGACGTGCTCGTGAACAACGCGGGCGTCGAGACGTACACCGCCGCCGACGAGGCGGAGCTGGACGACTGGAACTTCGTGCTCGAGACGGACTTCCGCTCGTACTGGCTGTGTGCCAAACACGCCCGCGAACACATGGACGAGGGTGCCATCGTCAACATGTCCAGCAACCACGCGTTCGCGACCACGCCGAGCATCTTCCCGTACAACGCCGTCAAGGCCGGCATCAACGGGATGACCCGCTCGATGGCGATCGACTTCGGCCCCGAGGTACGCGTCAACACGGTGAACCCCGGGTGGGTCGCCATCGACCGCACCACCGGCGACATGGACGAGGAGCGCCGCGAGGAGCTCGCGAGCATCCATCCGACCGGCCGGATCGGCGTCCCCGAGGACGTCGCCGCGGCGGTCGCGTTCCTCGCCAGCGACGAGGCGGGGTTCGTCACCGGCGCGAGCCTCACGATCGACGGCGGGCGGTCCGCGGTGCTGCAGGACGACTTCCTACCGGACTATCGCGAGCGCCGCGAGGAGTGAGTCGCCGCGAGGAGTGAGTCGCCGCGAGCGGCGGGTGGATCGCCGCGTATCGTGGGCGACCCGAGCGCCGACGACTCCGGCGAAGGTTTACGCCCGGCGCTCCTTTCGGCGGGTATGAACCCCGACGAGGTCCGGGAGGACTGGGCCGAGCGCGAGGGCGAGTTCTCCCCGCGCTACTACGCCGAGAAGGGACCGGACGAGGTGAGCGAGACGATCCGGTCGGCGATCGAGTTCTACGTCGGCACGGACGCACGGGTGCTCGAACTCGGTTGCGGGTCGGGTCGTCACCTCGAACACCTCCGCCGCGGCGGCTTCGACCGCCTCGCCGGCGTCGACATCAACGACGAGTCGTTCGACGTGATGGGCGAGTACTTCCCGACGCTCGCGGAGACCGGCGAGTTCCATACGGGGGCCATCGAGGACCTCCTGCCGGCGTTCGACGACGACGAGTTCGATGCGGTGTACTCCGTCGAGACGCTCCAGCACGTCCACCCCGACGACACGTGGGTGTTCGAGGAGGTCGTGCGGATCTGTGGCGACCTGCTCGTCACCGCCGAGAACGAGGGCAACGGCGCGAGGCGCGGGCGCGAGGGCGCCGAGGTGAGCTACGTCAACGACGAGTTCCCGCTGTACCATCGGAACTGGCGGGACGTGTTCTCCGGGTTGGGCGGCGTGCAGGTCGTGAACGAGCCGACAAAGCGCGACACGATCCGGGCGTTCAAGCTAGCATAGGGCCGTCGGGAGCGTTCACGGGACCGCGGGTCTCAGTCGTCTTACCGATCTACTGGGCGGCTCGGCCCGGGGACCTCGCCGTTCACGAGACCTGCGGTCTCGTGAGCTCACAGAGCGCGCAGCGATCTGTGAACGCCGCTATACCGAGACCTCGTTCGCTCCGCTCACTCGGTCTCGCTTATTTACTGGGCGGAGCGGCACACGGACCGCTCCGCCGCTTCCCGAGGTTCGCGGCGTTGCCGCGAATCTCGCTTACTTCCCCTCGAACTCCGGCTCCTCGTCGGACATGAACGCCATCACGCCCTCCATGAGGTCCTCGGTGTTCATCAGCTGGCCGAACGCCTGCGCCTCGATCTCCAGTCCGGCGTCGGTGTCGTCGCGCCCGGCGAGCATCGCGCGCTTCGTGTAGCGCTGGGCGACCGGCGGGCCGGCGGCGAGATCCTGCGCCAGATCCATCGCCGCCTCCTCGAGCTCGTCGTTCGCCACGAGCTCGTTGATGAAGCCGTAGTCGGCCATCGTCTCCGCGTCGTAGCGGTCGCCGGTGAAGATGATCTCCTTGGCGCGCCCCTCGCCGACGATGTGACGGAGGCGTTGGGTGCCGCCCCAGCCCGGAAGCAGGCCGAGGTTGTGCTCGGGCTGGCCCAGTTCCGAGCGCTCGGAGGCCACCCGCATGTCCGCGCAGGTGGCGAACTCCATGCCGCCCCCGAGGCAGTAGCCGTCGATGCCCGCGACGACCGGCAGGTCCGAGGCCTCGAACTTGCCGAACGTCGACTGGCCCTTCCGGGAGAGCTCGACCGCCTGCAGCGGGTCTCCGCCGCCGCCGGCCATGCTCTGCACGTCGGCGCCGGCGGAGAAGGCGCGCTCGCCCTCGCCGGTGACCAGCACCGCACGCACCCCGTCGTCGTCCTCCAGTTCCTCGATGGCGACACCGAGCTCGTCGAGCAGTTCGCCGGAGATCGTGTTCATCCGGTGGGGACGGTCGAGGACGATGTGGCCGACCCGGCCCTCGCGCTCGATCCGGATCGTCTCGAAGTCGACCGCGTCCCCGGCGTCGTCGCCGTCGCCGTGGAAGCCGCGACCCTCCTCGACGAGCTCGCGGAGGTGGTCGACGGCCTCGTACCGCTCGGCCCCCGTCTCCTCGTGGCGCTCGTCGAGCGTCGAGAGCAGCGCGTCGAGGCCGGCCGCGTCGGCCATCTTCGCGGGGCCGTCGGGGAAGCCCGCCCCGAGCTTCACCGCCTGATCGATGTCGCCGGCGTCGGCGACGTCGTTGCCGATCAGGCCGGCGACCTCGTTGGCCATCACCGCCAGCAGGGCGTGCTTGACGTCCTCGTCGACCTCGTCAGAGGGGACCTCCGCGCCGGACCCGTCCTCGTAGTCGTAGAAGCCCGTCCCAGTCTTCTTACCCAGGTTCTCGTTGTCGACCTTCTCGGTGAGCAGCGGACACGGCTCGTAGGCGTCGCCGAGCACCTCGTGCATGTACTCGAGCACGTGGACGCCCACGTCGATGCCGACCTGGTCGGCCAACTCGAAGCTGCCCATCGGGAGGCCCATGTCGTACTTGGTCGTGGAGTCGACCGACGCGACGGTCGCCTCGCCCCCGTGGACGAGCCACGCCGCCTCGTTCATCAGGGGGACGAGCACGCGGTTGACGATGAAGCCGGGCGAGTCCTTGCGGACGCGCACCGCCGTCTTGCCCATCCGCTCGGCGACGTCCTCGACGAGATCCATCGTTTCGTCGGCGGTGTGGGCGCCGGAGATGACCTCGACCAGCTGCATGCGCACCGGCGGGTTGAAGAAGTGCATCCCGCAGAAGCGCTCCTCTCGGTCGGTCACCTCCGACAGCTCCGTGATCGAGAGGCTGGAGGTGTTCGAGGCGAACACGGCGTGGTCCGGCGCGGACTCCTCGACCTCCGCGTACACGTCCTTCTTGATGTCCATCTTCTCCGGCACCGCCTCGATCACGAGGTCGGCGTCGGCGACGGCGTCCTCGACGGGGACGACCGGCGTGACCCGGTCGAGCGCCGCGTCGGCGTCGCTCTCGGAGATCTGGTCCTTCTCGGCGAGCTTGCCGAGCGACCACTCGATCTGGTCGTAGCCGTTCTGTACGAACTCCTCGTTGATGTCCCGCAGGTTCACGTCGAACCCGGCGAGCGCGGCGACCTCCGCGATCCCGTGACCCATGTTCCCTGCGCCCAGCACCGCGACCGTCTCTACGTCATCAACGTCCATGTGCGTCGCGTCGGAGTCCCGCCGATTCAACGTTTCCCTCCGTCGCGACGCAAACACGACACCAGTTTTCCGGAGTTGCACGCCACGGAGTCCCGGGGGGCCGTCGTCGCCTCGTCGACTGTCCGCGCGGGAGCGCAGTCGCTCCCCCGAAAGCCGTTTCTCGCCGGCGCACGCATCACGGCGTATGCCAGTGGACGCAGACGCCGACGCGCTCGACGACCTCGACCCGTCGGATCGCGAGGCGCTCGGGACGCTCCGCGGGGACGAGCTCCTCGGCCCGGTGATCGACCGACACGGTCCGCTCACGATCGACCCCGCCCCGGACCCGTTCGAACGGCTCGTCGTGTCGATCCTCCGTCAACAGGTGTCGATGGCGTCCGCGGAGGCGACGCGCGAACGCCTGTTCGACGCCGTCGATGTGACGCCTGAGGGACTGCTCGCGGCCGACGAGGCGACGCTGAAGGACGCGGGACTGTCCCGACAGAAGACGCGGTACGTCCGAAACGTCGCCGAGGCGTTCGCCGACAACGACTGGACCTCCGAGACGTTCGCCGCGATGAGCGACGACGAGGTACGTGCGGAGCTGACAGCGATCACCGGTGTCGGCGAGTGGACCGCGAACATGCAGCTGCTGTTCACGCTCGGCCGGCCCGACGTGTTCCCCGTCGGCGACCTCGGCGTCCGAAAGGGAATGGAGGAACTGTACGGCCGCGAGATGAGCCGTGGAGAGATGGTCGAGGAGGCCGAGCGATGGGCGCCGTACCGCAGCTACGCGTCGCTGTACCTGTGGCGCGCGAAGGAGGACATCGCCGCCAGCGTCGACGAGGTCGTCGGGGAGGAGTAACGTCGGGGACACCGAGACGACACTCGCCGTGCCGGTGGCACCGCTACTTGGCGTCGGACGGTGCGAAAGAACGGAAGAACGGAAGCCGGCTTACAGCTCGACGGCCTGCTTGTTGCTGAGCGATTCGGGCACGGTGAAGCGGATGCTGGTGGTCGCACCAGCCATCGTGTTGATCTTGATGGTCACTTCGTCGCCCTCGTTTAGGTCACTGGCGAACGTGCTGACATCGAACACGAGGTTGAGTCGGTCATCTGCGTCGTTGAGGACGTTGTCGGAGCCGTCGGAGTCCTTCACCGAGATGTAGGAGAACTGATCTCCACTCAGGGTCGTCTGTGAGTAGTTCTGTGTCGTCGATGTCAGCTGGTAGGTCCCGCTGGGACCGATCCACGTGACGGTGGCGTTCTGGATGTCGATCTCGCCGGCGCCGGGCGCCTGCGTCACCGTCACGTTGACGATGTCGATCTGGTTGCCGTTGACGTTGCCGACGGTGGCGACTTCCTGCACGCGGTCACTGACTTGCTTACTGCTCTGTTGTCCCGTTTCCTGCGACTTGCTCTGGAGGAAGCCGGCGGTGTTGATGAGGACGCCGGCGGCGATCGCCGCCACCAGCACCATCGCGATGAACACGATGAGCGTCCCGATCCCCACCTGCCCGCGCTCTTCCTCGTCCGTGATGAATTCGAACATTGGTTTCGTTTCGACCCGTCCGCGACGGCGTCCGGGTATATCGAGAAAGGGGCCAAGCACGTTGATATACCTTCTCCGCCGGATTTCAAGAACGATACTCGGGGGACGGGGTCGAGTTCGGACGGGCGTCTCCGACGTCGGAATAGGAGAGAACTGAACGACATCGCGTGGCGGTCGAGCGCCGCCGGCCGGGGTGCGCGACCTCGGTCCGGGTGCGGTCAGAACCGGACCGGCCCGCCGGTCACTCCTCGTCGTCGTCGCCGTCGTCCTTCATCGTCTGGAGCTGTGAGACCAGATCGTCGGTGGACGCGCCCGCCTCGAAGCTCGCCTCGCCCTCGTGGTCGTTCTCGTGAGCGTCGACGGTCGAGCCGTCGGCCGCGTCGGCGCCGTCGCTCTGTTGCCGTTCCTGCTCGGATTCATCGTAGCTCCCGAAGCCCATGTCATACCGTGGTGACCCGAGAGGGAAAAGCGGTCCGGCCCGTGCGCCCCGTGTGAGTCGCTGTCGCGTGCTACTCCTCGGTCCCCTCCTCCTCCTCCTCGTCGCTCTCCGCGTCCCGTCCCTCGTCGGCGCGGCGCTGTACGTCGACGCGGTAGTGTTGGAGGATGTCGCGTCCGAGGAGGAGCGGGTACTCCATGTGCGAGCGGTCCTCGACGCTGGCGGTGACGGTGTGTTGTTCGCCCCCGATGCCGACGACGAGGTCGACGACCGGCCGGGCCTTCCCGGACTTCACCGAGCCGGACTTGACTCGGGTCATGCTCTTGATCGGCCCGGCGCCGATCTCGGCGGCGAGCTTCGTGTCGATCGACGAGCGCGTCGCGCCGGTGTCGGACTTCGCGTACGCCTGCGTCGCTCCCTGCGTCCCGGCGACGTTGACCTGCTCGATGTAGCCGATGATCGGGGTCTGCCCGTCGTTGATCCGCCGAGCGGCGGGCATACACGCCGGCGTCGAGTCGTCGAACACCGCCGACAGCTCCGTCACGCGCTCGTCGTCGACGCTGCCGCCGCCGCGCTCGATCGCGAGCCGGGCCATGTGGGGCGCCGGCGAGCGTCCGCTGGCCTTGAACAGCCCTTTGAACCCGGCGGTCGGGTTGACCTCGAGAACGTACCAGCCGTCGTACCCCTGCACGAGGTCGACGCCGGCGAAGTCGAGCCCGACGGTCTCGGCCGCCTGCAGCGCCATCTCGCTCGCCTCCTCGTCCAGCGAGGCCGTGGCGTCCTCCACGTCGCCGCCGAGCGCGACGTTGGTTCGCCAGTCCCCCTCCGGGGCGTACCGGTTCATCGCGGCGACGATCTCGCCGCCGACGACGTACACGCGGGTGTCGTGGTGCCGCGCGTCGTCGCGGTCGATGAGGTCCTGCAGGAACGCCTGTCGGTTCCCGACCATCGGATTGACAGGCTCCTCGAGGTCGATCTTCCAGGTGCCGCCGCCGTGGGTGCCGATCGCCGTCTTGTACACGCCCTCCGTGCCGAAGCGGTCGCGGCCCCGGTTGAGCCGGTCGTTCGACAGCGCGAGCAGCGCGTCGGGGACGCGGACGCCGTCCTCCGCCAGCGCGACGGCGGAGGCGAACTTGTGCATCGCCGTGAGGACGGCCGAGGGGTCGTTGAGGATCGGTCGGGCGCGGCCGAACGTGTGCGCGAGCCCGAGCCCCTCCGCCGGCTGTTCGATGTTCGACAGCAGCATTCGGTTGGCGACCACGTCGACGTCCGGCTCGACCGAGACCTCGCCGTCCTCGATGCTGACGGCCGCGTTCTCGCGACGAAGCCACACGGGCTCGTGCCCCAGCGCCTCGACCGCGTTGCAGATCGCCTTCGTCTCCTTGCTCGTGTGAAGCGAGAGCACCCCGACTCGCACCGGATCGTCAGTCATACCGATCGCCTCTGCCGGAAGTATCAAATGTGTCCCGGTCGGCCGAACGGCGTGCGAATCCGAGGCACGCGTCCACGTCGGGTACCCGGGCGGTCGGACGCCGTTCCGGCGGCGACGCCGTCCTTTATACCGCTCGGTCGCACACCGACGACCATGACTGCCGCCGACGCCTTCACGTACAACGGGGGCCGGGTGGATCCGGGGGAGCGACAGAACATCCGGTTCGTGGTGTCGGAGACGTATCTCGGCGACCCCGTCCGTATTCCGGTGACGATCATCAACGGCGAGCGACCGGGACCGACGGCGTTCCTCTCGGCGGCCGCCCACGGGGACGAGCTCAACGGGATCGAGGTCGTCAGGGAGGTGGCCCACGAGTGGGATCTGACGGAGCTGGCTGGCACGCTCATCTGTCTGCCCGTGTTGAACGTCCCGGGGTTCCTCGCCCAACAGCGCTACCTCCCGGTGTACGACCGGGACCTGAACCGCTCGTTTCCCGGCTCGGCCGACTCGACGAGCGCGAAGCGGATGGCCGCGCGCATCTACACCAACTTCATCGATCCGTGCGACTTCGGGCTGGACTTCCACACGTCGACGCGGGGGCGGACCAACATGATCCACGCCCGCGCCGACATGGGCGACCCGGACGCCGCCCGCCTCGCCCGCGCGTACGGCACGAACGTGATAATCGACAGCGAGGGCTCCTCCGGGATGCTCCGAACCGAGGCGGTCACCGACGGTATCGCCGCGATCACCGTCGAGATGGGTGAGGCTCACCGGTTCCAGCGGGCGCTCATCGACGAGGCGCTCGCGGGGGTCCGCTCGACGTTCGCCGAGTACGGGATGCTCGAGGCCGAGCAGGTCCGGTGGCCCGGCTGGCGCACCGTCATCACCGACGAACGCGAGAAGACGTGGCTTCGGGCCGACACCGGCGGGATGGTCGACATGCACTTCGAACGGGGGGCGCTGGTCCACGAGGGGGACGCGGTCTGTACCATCACCAACCCGTTCAAGAACGACAACGTCGCCGTCGAGGCCCCGTTCACCGGACTCCTCGTCGGCGTGCTGGAGAACCCCGTTGTGTACCCCGGAAACCCGCTGTGCCACCTCGTGGAACTCGGTGAGCGGACCCGGCGGGTCGTCGAGTTGAACCAGAGCCCGTCCGGAACCGCCCGATAGCCTCCCGCTCGTCGCGAGTCGCCCGTTTCCTCACGATAGCCCGCGGCGGGCTCCGTGTTTCCCCGCGATGACTCGACAACGACGCCGCGGATCGACCCGGTCAATCGACGACGCCCAGATCGGGGGCGACGACGACCCGGTCCCCGCCGTTTGGGGGGTCGAAGGCGACGGACCCGTCGCCCTGCGGATCCGCCGACCACGAGAGGAAGGCCCCGAACCGTCGCCAGGCGGCATCGCCCTCGTCGTTCCCCGCTGCGGCGCAGTCGTCCGAGTCCCGTTCGCCGCTCGCCGCGTCCGTCCCCGACGCTGATCCGTCGTCGTTCGGTAGACGACGGGCGCCGACCCCGTCGGCTCCGGGGTTCCCGAACAGGGGATGGGTCACGCGCCCGCGACCACACGTCTCGCACACGATCTCGGCGAGGACGGGGTACGACGCCAGACAGTCGGGACAGATCCCCTCGGGTTCGTGATCGAGACACCGCCTGAGTCGGCCGTCGACGTCGCCGCCGCACTCCAGACAGATCCCGTCGATCATGGGTCGGAGTCGCCGTTCGAGCACCCGGTGTGCCCGACGGAACAGCGGGGTCGGATCCAGCCGCTCGACGATCGTCGGCGGAAGGACGATCCCCGTGAGCGTGCCGGGCGGGCACTCGTCGGCGCCGAAGAGCCCCTCACACGCCGAACAGCAGGTGAACAGGTGATGGTCGGCGTAGATCACGTGGACGTCGCCGCCACAGCGGGGACATCGCGCGTCGACCTGCTCGGCGTCGAGATCGATGTCGTCGTCGACGATACCGCGCTCCAGCAGTCGGACCGTCTCCCAGCCCGGTTCGAGCAGCCGGTACCCGCCGGGCGTCTTCGCGACGAATCGACCGGTGAGCTTCCCGAGGTGATAGCTGAACTTCCCGCTGTCGCGTTCGCCGACCGCGCGCCGCAGGTCGCTGTACGCCATCGGGTCGGTTCGGGGGCCCGCACGCGACTCGCGGTCGGCGAGCGTGCGGAGGATCGAGAGTCGAAGGCCGTCACCGAGGAAGGAGAAGGCGTCGACGGCGCGGTCGGTCGGGCGATCGGTCACTGTCTGGCGTGTGACGTACACCGTCATAACAGTCACGCAGTCGGACAGGTTCGCCGATCGATCGGAGCGTCGGCGGGTGCGGGGCGCTCGGGACGGGGCCGCCGCCGAACCGTGGCGCGGACACGCCGATCCGTCGCTCGCGCGTGCGAGTGCGTCACGTAACTACTATACCCCCATAGGACCGAGCGACGGACGTATGAGCCAGTCGTATGACAGGGGCCTCGTCGAGGACTTCGGCCGGTGGCGGGAGTTCTCGGCGGGAATGTGGGCCTGGGTGTTCCACAAGTTCACGGGCTGGGTGCTCGTGGGATACCTGTTCACCCACATCGCCGTGCTGAGTACCGCCATCTCCGCGGCCGGGCAGACGCAGGCCATCGCGGCCGAGAACGACGTGTACACCACCGTCATCGTCGCGCTGGAGAGTCTGCTGGTCGTTCGCATCCTCGAGGTCGGGCTGCTCGCGGTGGCCGTCTTCCACATCCTGAACGGCTGCCGCCTGCTGCTCGTGGATCTGGGAGTCGGCCTCGAGAGCCAGGACAAGAGCTTCTACGCGTCGCTGATCCTGACGGGCGCCATCGTCGTCGCGTCGGTGCCGACGTTCCTCGCGGGGGTGTTCTGAGATGGCCGAGCGCTACTCCTCGTTCGAGAAGGGCGGACGGCGGTGGCTGTGGCAGCGCATCACCGCCGCGTTCCTCGTGGTGGTGCTCGCGTTCCACTTCTTCCTGCTGCACTTCGTCAACCACGCCGACGAGGTGTCGTTCCTCGCCTCGAGCGCGCGGATGACGGACCTCACCTACTACTCGCTGATGGTGCTGTTCCTGATCACCGCGACGTTCCACGGGGTCAACGGCGTCTACAACGCGCTGGAGAACCAGGGACTGAGCGGCACCAAGAAGCGGGTCGTCAAGTACACGCTGATCGCGGCGAGCGTGGTGCTCGTCGTGCAGGGGATCCGCACCGCGAACGCCTGGGCGGGCCTCCCCACCTTCTGACAATGAGCACGCAAGTTCCAGAGACGGAGACGGAAACCGAGGCAGAGACCGACGTCGAGCACAGCGAGCCGCTCGCGCCCGCACAGGAGGAGCGGATGCGCAAGAAGGCCGAGGCCCGCGCCGACCGCGAGGAGCGCGCACGTCGCGAGGCCGCCGAGCGTGCGGACGACGACGAGGACACCTACCATCTGAAGGTGTTCCGCTTCGACCCGGAGGTCGAGGGGAAACAGGAGCCCCGCTTCGACGACTTCCACGTCCCCTACGAGAAGGGGATGACCGTCCTCGACGCGCTCATCTACGCCCGGGACACGTTCGACTCCTCGCTCACGTTCCGGCACTCCTGCCGGCAGGCGATCTGCGGGTCGGACGCGCTGTTCATCAACGGTCGCCAGCGGCTCGGCTGCAAGACGCAGCTGTCCGACCTGGACCAGCCGGTTCGCGTCGAGCCGCTCCCGCACGCGGACGTGGAGAAGGACCTCGTCGTCGACATGGACCACTTCTACGACCAGATGGAGGCGGTCGAGCCGTACTTCGACGCCGACGAGCTTCCCGACGGCGAACTGGAGGAGCAGCGGCAGACGCGGGAGAACCGCGAGAAGGTGAAGATGTCCACGCGGTGCATCTGGTGTGGCGCGTGCATGTCCTCGTGCAACATCGCCGCGGGCAACAACGAGTACCTCGGTCCCGCCGCGATCAACAAGGCGTACCGCTTCGCGATGGACGAGCGGGAGGGCGAGGACCGCAAGCAGCACCGGCTGAACATCCTCGAGCAGGAGAACGGCGTCTGGCGGTGTCAGACCCAGTTCTCGTGCACCGAGGTGTGTCCGAAGGACATCCCGCTGACCGAGCACATCCAGGAGCTCAAGCGGGAGGCGGTCAAGAACAACCTGAAGTTCTGGTAGGCTCACCCCGGTCAGCCACCCGAACCGGCACGCGATTGAAGTAGCCCGAACCCCAAGCGGATCCAACGACGAACCGTGGGGTTCGGCGACGACGGACGACCATCGAACGCAGCGACACCGACCGAACGCAGCAACACGGACACAACACACGACACATGTACGAACACGACGTCATCGTGGTCGGCGCCGGCGGCGCGGGTCTCCGCGCGGCCATCGCCGCCCAGGAGGAAGGCGCGGACGTGGCCATCGTCTCGAAGCTCCACCCGGTGCGCAGTCACACCGGCGCCGCGGAGGGCGGCATCAACGCGGCCCTGCGCGAGGGGGACTCGTGGGAGGACCACGCCTACGACACGATGAAGGGGTCGGACTACCTCGGCGACGCCCCCGCCATCGAGACGCTCTGTAAGGACTCCCCGAAGGAGGTCATCCAGCTCGAACACTGGGGCATGGCGTTCTCCCGCGAGGACGACGGTCGCGTCTCCCAGCGACCGTTCGGGGGCCTCTCGTTCCCGCGGACGACGTACGCGGGCGCCGAGACGGGCCACCAGCTGCTCCACACGATGTACGAGCAGCTCGTCAAGCGCGGCATCACCGTCTACGACGAGTGGTACGTCTCGGATCTGGCCGTCACGGACGAGGAACGTCCGGAGGACCGCACCTGTCACGGCGTCGTCGCCTACGACATCCAGAGCGGCGAGCTGTCGGGATTCCGCGCGAAGGAGGGCGTCATCCTCGCGACCGGCGGGCTCGGGCAGGTGTTCGAACACACCACCAACGCCGTCGCCAACACCGGCGACGGGGTGGCGATGGCCTACCGCGCCGGCGTGCCCATCGAGGACATGGAGTTCATCCAGTTCCACCCGACGAGCCTGCCGAGCACGGGCGTACTCATCTCCGAGGGCGTCCGCGGCGAGGGCGGCATCCTCTACAACGCGGAGGGCGAGCGCTTCATGTACGAGTACGGCTACGCGAGCAACGACGGGGAGCTGGCCTCCCGCGACGTCGTCGCCCGCGCGGAGCTGAACGAGGTGGGCGAGGGCCGCGGCATCGACGACGAGTACGTCCACCTGGACATGCGCCACCTCGGCGAGGAACGCATCACGGACCGGCTCGAGAACATCCTCCACCTCGCGAAGGACTTCGAGGGCGTCGACGGGCTGGAGGAGCCGATGCCCGTCAAGCCCGGCCAGCACTACGCGATGGGCGGCATCGAGACCGACGAGAACGGCGAGACGTGCGTCGGCGGCCTGTACGCCGCTGGCGAGTGCGCCTGCGCGTCCGTCCACGGCTCGAACCGCCTCGGCGGCAACGCGCTGCCGGAGCTCATCGTCTTCGGGAAGCGAGCGGGCGCCCACGCCGCGGGCAAGGACCTCGGCACCGCCGAGATCGAGACCGGCCAGCGCGGCGACTACGAGCTCGGCGAGCTCGACACCCCGGTCCAGCCCGGCGAGGTCGAGCCCGCCGGCGGCGAGGGAGACGCGGTCGCCGACGGCGGCGTGGCCGCCGAAACCGGTTCGGGTGACGGCCACGACATCGTCGAACGCGCGGTCGTCCGCGAGCGTGAGCGCGTCCAGTCGCTCATGGAGAAGGACGACGGCGTCCAGCACGCGGAGATCCGCTCCGACGTGCAGGACTCGATGACCGAGCACGTGAACGTCTTCCGCGAGGAGGACGGCCTCAAGCAGGCGCTCGAGGACATCGCGGAGGCGCGCGAGCGGTATCAGGACGTGTTCGTGAAGGACCCCTCGCGCACGTTCAACACCGACCTCATCCAGACGCTGGAGACGCGCAACATCCTCGACCTGGCGGAGGCGATCACCCTCGGCGCGCTCGCACGCGACGAGTTCCGCGGCGCCCACTGGCGCGCGGAACACCAGGAGCGCCGCGACGAGGAGTGGCTCAAGCACACGATGCTGTCGTGGAACGACGGCACGCCAGAACTCTGGTACAAGCCGGTCCTCCTCGAGGGCGAGGACAAGGAGTACGAGCCGAAGATCCGCTCGTACTGAGTCGTCCCGCCGTCGCACCTCACGGGAGCTGAGTTCCGATTCTCCCCGTTCGCCTCGCCGTCAGGAGTCGAAACTGGGGACCGCTGACGGTCGGTCGAGTATTATTTCGAGACGGAGTACATCTCTCTATCCGGTTGTTTCGACAGTTTCGGGGGGCTCTCGAACGGATTTCGACGAACGACGTACCACAGTTTTACAGGTGTCGAATCCCACGTCGGATCCACGATGGTTACTACGCACGCTGACGGCGCGGATGCGGCCGACACCGCCGACACCGCGACCGCCGACGGCGACGCGGAGACGCCGATGACGACGCTTCCCGACGGAGTCTCCTCCCCCCGGGGAAAGCTGGTGTACCTCTATCTCGCGACCCACGGCGCGGTCCGCGAGGACGACCTTTGTGAGGGGTTGTCGATGAAACGGATCTCGCTGTACTCCATCCTGGGGGCGCTCCGGGAGGCCGGGCACGTCGAGAAGGCGGACGGCCGCTACGCGCTGGCATAGGCGGGCAAGCCGGAACAGGGTCGGCCCGTCCGGATCGGGACGAATCGACTCGACTGGTGTCCGAGGGAGCTACCCGCCGAGGAAGTCCTTGCGGACCTGTTCGTCGTTCAACAGGGCGTCCCCCTCGTCCACGTACGCGTTCTCGCCGTTGACGAGGACGTAGCCGCGGTCACAGCGACGCAGCGCCTGTTTGGCGTTCTGTTCGACCATGAGGACCGCGGTGCCCTCCTCGTTGATGCGGTCGATGCGGTCGAACATCTCCTGAACCAGATCGGGCGCGAGCCCGGCGCTCGGCTCGTCGAGCAACAGGAGATCCGGATCGAGCATCAGCGCGCGGCCCATGGCGAGCATCTGTCGTTGCCCGCCGGACATCGTCCCGGCGCGCTGGTCCGAGCGCTCCCGGAGGATCGGGAAGCGGTCGTACACCCACTCGATCTGGTCCTCGGGGACCTCGTCGAGGATGTACGCGCCCATCTCCAGGTTCTCGCGCACGGAGAGGCTCTCGAAGATGTTGTCGTTCTGGGGCACGTAGCCGATCCCCTCGTGGATGATCTCGTCGGGCTGGAGGCCGTGGATCGGCGTCTCCGCGAACTCGATGGTGCCGCCCATGTAGCTGGTCAGCCCGAACACCGATTTCATCACCGTCGACTTGCCCGCGCCGTTCGGACCGACGATGGTGACGTACTCGCCGTCGCCCACGTCCAGGTCCACGTCGGTGAGGATCTGGAGGTCGCCGTAGCCGGCGTCGAGGTCGCGGACGCGGAGCAGGCTCTCCTCCGGAAGCGCGGCGTCGGCCGAGCGGGTCGCCCCCGCCGTCGCGGTTCCGCCGTCGGCGACGACCGGTGTCTCGGCGGTCGGGTGCGTCGAGGACTCGCGCTGCTCGTCCTCGCTGGCCTCGCGGGTCGGTCCGCTCCCCGCTCGGTTCGAGGCCTCCCTGCGGTCGGCCTCGCTCCTCATACGTCGCCTCCGAGGTACGCCTCGACGACGCGTTCGTCGCTCGTGACCTGTTCGGGGGTGCCCTCCGCGAGCACCGACCCCTGGTGCATGACGATGACGTGTTCGCAGTTGTTCATGATGACGTCCATGTCGTGTTCCACGAGCAGGAACGTGTTCCCACGCTCGCGGAGCTCGTGGATCCGGTCGAGCAGCTTCTCCTCCAGCGTCGGGTTGACGCCGGCGAGCGGTTCGTCGAGCAGCACGACCTCCGGGTCGGTCATCAGCGCGCGCGCCATCTCCAGCAGCTTGCGCTGACCGCCCGAGAGGTTGCCCGCGTACTCCTCGGCGAGGTGGTCGATCTCGAAGAACTCCAGTTGCTGCCACGCCCGCTCGAGGAGTTCCTCCTCCTGTTCGACGACGCGATCGCGCAGCCCCGGCACGAGCGCGTTCGTGAGCCGTTCGCCGACTTGTCCCTTCGGCGCGAGCATCATGTTCTCCAACACGGTCATCTCCGGCAACTCGCGGGCGATCTGGAACGTCCGCACGAGCCCCTGCTGGGCGATCTCGTGGGTCGCCATTCCGGTGATGTCCGTCCCGTGGAACGTCACCCGTCCGGAGGTGGGCTCGTGCACGCCGGTGATGCAGTTGAACGTCGTCGACTTGCCCGCGCCGTTCGGGCCGATCAGCCCGGTGAGCGAGCCCTCCGCGACCGAGAAGCTCGCGTCGTCGACGGCGGTGATCCCGCCGAACGTCTTGCGGAGGTTCTCGACCACGAGCGGGTGATCGGCGGCGTCGCGCGCACCCTGTGCGGTCGCCTCCGACGGCTCAGCGTCGGCGGCGTCGCCGTCGGTCGCATCGGCGGCGACCGAGTCGTCGGCGCTCATCGTGCACCTCCGTCGCCGTCGGCCTCACGTCCGCCGTCCGCGACGGCGTCGCCGTCGGCGGTCGTCGAGCCGCCTCCCCCGCCGCCGCCCGGTCGGGTCAGCGATATCGCCGCCGCCTCCTCCTTCCGGTGGCCGAGCAGTCCCTCGGGGCGCCGCTGCATCAGCGCCACGAGGATGACGCCGACGAGGATGAACCGCAGCGCCGAGACGTTGTCGAGGAGGAACGCGAGGAACGGGAGCACCTCGCCCTCGACGAACGGCGCGACCGCCCCGGGGAACGTGCTCGGGGTGGAGCCGAAGTCGACGTAGTTGGTGACGACCCGTCGGACGTACACGGGCCCCTCCCAGAGGGCACCCGCGAACAGTGCGCCGCCGAGGACGCTCCCGGTGTTGGAGCCGGCGCCGCCGATGATCAGCGCGACCCAGATGTAGAACGTGATGATCGGCCGGAACGCGCCGGGGTTGGTGAACCCCTGGCTCCCCTGCCAGAGGATGCCGCCCAGCCCCATCAGCCCGCAGCCGAACATGAACGCGACGATCTTGAAGCGGTTCGTGTCCTTGCCGAGCGACTTGGCGACGACCTCGTCCTCGCGGATCGCCTTCAGCACGCGACCGAACGGGGAGTTCCCCGTACGGACGAGCAGCACGTAGAACAGCGCCACGAACGCCGAGAGCACGACCACGTACGCCCAGTTGCTGATGACCGACGGCTGGACCGCCAGATCCAGCGTGAACGCCGGCAGCGGGACGACCCCGAGCCACGACGACCCCGGCGGGATCAGCTCGATCCGAAGGCCGCGGAACAGCGGGAACAGGACCGACCCCAACAGCGCGGGTTCGGCGCCGGCGCCGAACCCGTCGTAGAAGAGGAGCCTGACCGGGTTCCCCGGCATCGTGATGCCGGTCGCGCCGCCCGTGCCGGTCGTGACGCCGGCGATCGTGAACTCCTGGAGCGTTCGCGAGTTCAACGTGAGTCGGATGATCTCCGAGAAGGCCACGGTGACGATGGCGAAGTAGTCCGCCCGCAGTCGGAGCGCCGGAAGCGCCGCGACCAGCCCGACGATCGCGGCGGCGAGCACGCCGCCGAGGATGCCGATCGGGAGCGGGAGCCCGAGTCCGGGTACCGACGCCGCGCCGGCCTCCGTGGGCGAGGAGAGGATCGCCATCGCGTACACGCCGACGGCCATGAACCCCGCGATACCGATGTTGAACACCCCGGCGTACCCCCAGTGGAGGTTCAACGCCAGCACCATCATCGCGTACACGGCGGTGAAGAACAGCACCGAACTGAGCGCGCCCATGAGCCCGTTGAACGGGAGGCCGAGCGCGACCGCAAACACGAAGAAGACGACGACGACGTGCCCGAGGACGATGAGCAGTTTGTCGACGTCGGACTCCATCCAGCGGTCCTCGAGCCACGCGACGTACGGCTCGGCCGGCGGCGCCGTGGCGACGTACAGCGCCGCGACGGTGACCGAGAGGTACACGAACCAGACGAGGCTCCCGCCGATCGGGAGCGTCCCGAGGTCGAAGCCCGCCACGAGCGCGAACAGCACGCCCCCGACCAGCAGGTGGCCCAGCGCGGTCGCCCACGCCGTGGCGCCGCCCTCGCTCCACCGGTCGCGGAACCACTCGCGGTACGGCGTCCAGCCGGGGATCTCCCGGCCGTCGTCGCCGGCAGCGGCGTCGTCGCCGGCGGCGTCCTCGGTCGGGTCGACGGACTCCGTCGGGGAGCTCACGCGGTGGTCACCCCCGAGAAGAGGCCGTCGGGCTTGAACAGCAGCACGAAGATCATGACGGCGAAGGCGGCGACCGTCGAGAACTCGCTGGGCAGCCACACGAGCGAGATGCTCTGTGCGATGCCGATCGTGATGCCGCCGAACATCGCGCCGTAGATGGAGCCGATACCGCCGAGGATCACCGCCGCGAAGATCAACAGGAGGAGCACCCACCCGAACTGGAAGTTCATCGCGCCGCGTTCGAGCGCGATGAGGAAGCCCCCGGCGCCCGCGAGGCCGCCGCCGATGATCCAGGTGAACCGGACGACACGCTCGGTCGGGATCCCGGTGACGCGCGCGAGGTCCTCGTTGTCGGCCATCGCCCGCATCGCCTTCCCGAGCTTCGTCGTCTGGAGCAGGAAGTGCACGGAGAGCATCAGCGCCGCCGCGATGACGACGAGCGCGACCTCGTGTCCGCCGACCCCGAACCCGCCGGCGATCGCGATGTCGGGCACCGACTGCGCGTCGGTGAGTCCGCGGGTGCGCTGCCCGAAGACGATGTAGATCGTGTATCGCAGCGCCAGCGCGACGCCGATCGACGCGATGAGCAGCGAGATACCGCCCTCGTCGCGCATCGGTCTGTACACCAGCCGGTCGATGACGAGCGAGAGGACGATCGTGGCGGCCGCGGCGACGAGCAGCCCGACGACGATCGCGAGCGGGGTCGCGAACGCCGACACGCCCAGGTCCCTCGTCGAGACGGAGCCGATGAACAGCAGCGTCGTCAGGTCGAACTGTCCGGCGCCGGCGATCACCCACGTCACCGCCCAGCCGGCGAACGCGCCGGACGTGACGTAGTCGCCGTGGCCGAAGTTCGCGAAGTTCAGAATGCTGTACGTCATCGAGAGGCCGACGCCGGCCAACCCGATCGAGAGCCCGACCACGAGCCCGTCCCACAAGTATCCGACGAGCTGTGTGGTCGAGAGGCCCCCGGGCGTCGCGATCTGGCGAACGAGATCCAGCGCCAGAAGCGCGACGATGCCGGCGACGATGAGGACCGACGGTCGAGAGGTGACGAGGTCCCTGCCGCGTGTGTACGTTTCGCTAATGCCCATTGATATTCCTTCTCACGAATCGAGAGGTAGCCCGACGCACTTAACCATTCTCTCACCCGCATCTCAGCGTCGTCGAGTCGACACGACGGACGGTCGGGCACAAGGGCCAAGCCGAACGCGGCCGTCCGATCGACAGGATGCCCGCCGACCCCTCGGACGCCGACGCGCGCGACCGTTCCCGGCTCGACACCGGTGGGGCCGACGGGAACGAAAGCGAGGACGGTGAGACCGACGAGGAGGAGACGGACGGGCCCGCCGACAGCGTCCGGATCGAGGACGGAACGATGGACGACGTCGACGCGGTGGCCGACCTCTGGGTCGCCCTCGCGGACGGGCAACGATCGCACGGCACCCACCTCATGGCCGCCGGGAACCGCCCCGACGCGGCCGACGCCGCGGCCCACGCGGTCGTCACCGACGGGCTCGTCGTCGCGCGGGTGGGGGACACGGAGTCGACGGCCACGGAGCCCGGGGACCCGGACGCGTCGGACTCCGACGTCGCTGACATGTCGGGAACGAACGACAGGGGGATCGTCGGGTTCGTGTCCTTCGGTGTCGAGTCGGGACGGTACGACCTCGACGTGACGCGCGGAGTCGTGTACAACCTCTTCGTTCGCGAGCGGCACCGTGACGCGGGCGTCGGATCCCGGCTGCTCTCGGCCGCGGAGTCCTCGCTCGCCGACGCGGGCGTCGACGTGGTCTCGCTGGAGGCGATGGCCCAGAACGAGGACGCGAGACGGTTCTACGAGCGGCACGGATACCGTCCGCATCGGGTCGAACTGGAGAAGCCGGTCCGGGGGGACGGAAGCGATACCGATTAAACGGAGGGGCCAGTACGCCCCCAGTACGCGCCGGGGGAGCATGGGCGGTGCATGCACTCGACTTGTAATCGAGACTTCGCGGGTTCGAATCCCGCCCCCGGCTGTTCTGCCGAACGAACAGATGTGAACGCCCGCCGGAGGGGGGTCAGGTCCCACTCCCGTCGTTCGGGTACCGATCCGCACCCGGGAGCGATCGCTGGCCCGAACGCCCCCACCGAGACGGGTGTCGGGGATCGACTCATCCGATCGTTGCGTCGAGAACTCCCGCGTTCCCGGTAGGTTCGGCTTTCGAGCGACGCGGTTCGGGTCGGGTCGAACTACCGCACCGTATCGGTGTCATAACTTTCCATGGGCGTTTCGAACGCCGGACCCGACACGTCCGGGGCCGGGCGTGCGACACCATCATGCCGCATACGGACACGCCGTCGATCCGACCGAGCACGCGAAGCCCCGTCGACGCCGTCGACGGCCGGAATCCGACCGAGGAGCGGACTCACGTCCGCTCGTCCCCCGAGAGAGGCGGGGGCACGCCCCCGTTGGCGACGCGAACGACAGGGGGGGACGAATGAGCGATCGGAGTCCCGGCCGGCCGCCGCTCGTGGCCGTCGTGGCGGTGTCGCTCTGTGTCGTGCTCGCGGCGGGTATCGTCGGCGTCTCCGACGCCGTCGAGGGCACCGACTCCGTCGAGAACGTCCGATCCACCGTGTTCGGGTCCGATGAGGTCGACGACACCGCGCTCGCCGACCTCGACACCGTTCAGGCGGACGCCGACCGCGGCGGTCTCCCCGACGAGAACACGTCGACGCTCGAGGTGATCGCCGCCGATGGCGACCGGTTCAGGTACCGGATCGTCGTCGAGAGCGGAGCCAGACCTGCGGTCGTCGACGGTCACTCCGCCGACCGAGAGGACACGATCCGGTACAACGGCGACGGAACGGTCACGATCGACGGCGCGACCGGCGACGGGTCCGGTGACGCCTACGTCGTGACCGGCGAGGTCCGCTCCGTGCAGGTGTTCGGCAACGTCTCGCAGTACCGGATCGAACTGGACGGGGAACGTGTGACCGACGACCCCCTGCCCGCTGCCAACGGAAGCGACGCGGGCAACGGCGACGGCGACGGAGTCGACGAGGACGACGACACGCCCGACGCCGGCGACGATGGCGAGTCAGGGCCACCGGACGGCAGTGAGGCGGGCCCCCCGGACGACGGCGATGCAGGCGCTCCCGACGACGCCGATCCCGACCCTCCGGAGAACGACACCCAGACGCCGGCGAGCACGACGGAACCACCGACGGACACCCCGGATCAGCAGGACGGGACTCCGGAGGCCGGCGAGGACTCGGATCCGAACCAGCCCGCCGAGACGCCTGACGACACCTCCGACCAGTCCGGCGATTCCCCCGCCCGCGAGATCGACGCCTGTACCGTCGTCGACGAGCCGGGGCGGTACGAGTTGGCCGACGACCTCGGGGTTGACGGCGACGGCGGCGACAGCGACGACGGCGTCTGCCTCCACGTTCGCGCCCCCGACGTGGTCCTCGACGGGAACGGGAACTCGGTCGTCGGCGACGGGAGCGAGGACTCCATCGGCCTCCTCCTGCTCAACGGGACTCCCCGCAGCGGCGACGTGGGCGACCCGCTGACGAACGTGACGGTGCGGGACGTGCGCGTAACAGGGTTCGACACCGGCGTCCAGGCAGGCTCGTTAGACGCAGTCGGGACGAGCTTCACGCTCGTCGAGGTCAACGCCTCCGGCAACGCGGGCTCGGGGGTCTACTTCAACGAGGTTGACGACTCGACGCTCCGGAACGTGACCGCCAGCGACAACGGCATCGGCGTCCACCTGTGGGAGACGTACGACATCGAGGTGCGCGGGCTCGCTGTCGAGGACAACGACGCTCAGGGCCTCTACCTCGCCCAGAACGTCGGTCGGAGCACGTTCTCGGACGTCCGCGCGGTCGGCAACGGTGACGGCGACGACAACCGCGCAGCGATCCGCCTCAGTACCGACGTAGTGGACAACCGAATCGTCGACAGCGTGGTCGCGGACAACGGCGGTCCCGGGATCGGGTTCTCCGACAGCCGCGACAACGTGGTCCGCGACACGACGATCGAGGACAACGTCGCTCCCGGCGTCGTCGGCGACTTCGCCGGCGCCGACCGGCTGGAGCGGGTCACGATCCGGGGGAACGGCGACGCGCAACTCCGCGTGAAGCGCGGCGAACTCGGCGTGACGGAGCTCGCGGTCGGAGACGCCCTGACCGTCTCGTTCGTCGACGGCGTCGCGGACCTCGGCTTCGGCGGCGACGACCCGTTCGAGTTCGACACGCTCGAGCGCGAGTCACTCCCCGGCGACCCGCCGGGAACTCCCGTCGCGAGGGAGGCCTTGTCGGTCTCGGGGGCGGCCGTTCCGACGGAACTCTCGTTCGAACTCGACGGGACGGCCGACCCGGATGCCGTCGACCTCTGGCGGTACGACGGCGACGACTGGCACCGAGTCGCCGACGGAACCGTGACCGACGGGCAGTTCACGGCCACGGTCAACGACGGCGGCGTCCTCGTCCCGCTCGAGTCCACGCTCGACACCGAAGAGGAGGGCACGACCGAGACCACGACTGGGACGCCGGAGGCCCCCGAGGACAACGAAACCGCGACGCCGGCGACCCCCGAAGACGATCAAACTGCGACCGCGACCGCGACGCCGGGTACTCCGGAGGAAACCGAGACGGGCACGGGAACGCCCGGGGGTGACACGAACGAAACGGAAGCCTCGGGAACCGAGGAGGGAACGGAGACGCCGGGGGCGGACGATTCGGAGACGGCCACGCCCGAGACGGCCGATTCGGAGACGGCCACGCCCGAGACGGCCGATTCGGAGACGGCCACGCCCGAGACGGCCGATTCGGAGACGGCCACGCCCGAGGCGAACGAATCGGAGACGGAGACGGCCACGCCGTAGGAACCCGCAGACCTCCGGCCGCGAGGAGAGCCACCAGTCTCGGTCGGTGACACCTATCGTCACCGGTCCGTCGGGCTGTGTGGTCATCTACAGATGAGCAAGGCGAGTGCCTCGGGGCTTGACCCCGAGGCAGTTCAGGGTGCGAGGTCGCCGCGGAGCACCGCCACCCTCGCGAGCCGCTTCACGTCGTTCGGGGGCGGCTCGCGGACGAAGCCGAACGCGTCCCGGACGAACTGCGCGGCGGTTCCCTCCACCGGGCCCCCGGCGGCGACGGCGGGGGTTCCCTCGCTCCGACCTGGATCCGTCCGCTGCGCGTCGCTCACAGAGCTGTCGGACGACCTGGCGCGCGTCGACGGCGATCATCGACGCCGTCGTCGGAAAGAATGGGGGCCGGGTTGGGGAGTCCGGATCCGCTACCGTGTGTCCATGCTGGCCTGTCGCGACCACTTCCGGGTCCGAACCGCGATCCGTGGTCGCCGTGGGTTCTCGCGGCCGGCGCGGGAGCACACCGCCGCGAGCGAACGTTCGGTGGCCCCGGAGACGCATAGTAATCGGGTGCATAACCGGACGAACGCGGACGGTATCCGGACGAGCGCGCCACCGCGGGAGTGGTCGGTTCGCGCGCGGTCTTCCCCGTGACGGAACCGTTTTGTCGCCTCCGCACCCGGCGTAGTCCGTGCGACTGGAGGTCCACGACACGACCGTCCGCGGCGTCGACGTCGGCCCCGAAACCCGGTGTGCCCACTACGACGGACGGACCGACGTGATCGCCCTACGTTTCGGCTGTTGCGGGCGGTTCTTCCCGTGCGTCGAGTGCCACGACGCCGTCGCCGACCACGACCCCGAGCCGTGGCCCCGCGAGCGGTTCGACGAGCCCGCGGTGCTGTGTGGCGTCTGCGGATCGACGCTCTCGGTCGACGAGTACCTCGACGCCGAGTTCGTCTGTCCGGCGTGTGACGCCCCGTTCAATCCCGGCTGCGCGGCCCACTACGACCGGTACTTCGAGGGCGTCAGTTCGCATCGATCGTAGACGGCGCCTCCGCGGCCGGACTCGCGAGCCCGCCCGACGGGCTCACGCCTCGATCTTCTCGGCGAACTTCTCGCGCACCTTGTCGATCTTGGGCTGGGCGTGCATCGAACAGTAGGCGTCGTTGGGGTTCTTCGCGAAGTAGTCCTGGTGCTTCTCCTCGGCCCGGTAGAACGTCTCCAGCGGTTCGAGCTCGGTGACGACCTCGTCGTCGTATCCGCCCTCCTCGTCGAGCGCCTCGATGTACGACGCCGCGAGCTCGCGCTGCTCGTCGTCGTGGTACAGCACGATCGACCGATACTGGGTTCCGACGTCCGGCCCCTGCCGGTTCAGCTGCGTCGGGTCGTGGACGGTGAAGAACACCTCCAACAGCTCCTCGTAGGTGATGACGCTCGGGTCGTACGTCACCTGAACGACCTCCGCGTGTCCCGTCGTGCCCGCGCAGACCTCGCGGTACGACGGGTCCTCGGCGTGACCGCCGGCGTAGCCGGAGGTGACCCCGTCGACGCCGTCGATCTCCTCGAACGCCGCCTCGATACACCAGAAGCAGCCGCCGCCGAACGTCGCGGTCTCCGTCATGGTGGAACGTACGGTCGCGAGCAGTATGTACCTGCCGTCGGTCGCGACCCAGGGCGGTCGATCAGTCACCGCCCATCGCGGTCCCGTGCAGGTCAGACTCCTCGAAGCAGCCGCCGGAGGAAGCGATCCTGATTCGGCAGGTCCTCGCGTTCGTCGCGGTCGTCCGACAGCGCGAGCCACCGCAGCACGACCACGAGGTCGTGGTCCGGGTCGACCCAGACGACGTTCTGGCCGTGGCCGAGCATCGCGTAGGCGGACTCGGGCGCCGACGGCCACAGCGTCCGATCGGCGTTGAGCCACAGCAGGAACCCGTAGTTCGAGTTCACCTCGCAGGGGTCGGTCGCGCGTTCGACCCACTCCTCCGAGAGGAGCCGCTGTTCTCCCCAGCGCCCTCGATTCAAGAGGAGATGACCGGCCCGCGCCAGATCGCGAGCCGATCCCCAGAAGCCGCCGCCCCAGTGACCGCCGCCGGAAACGGACTTCATCGTTCGGCCCTCGATCGCCACGTCGGAGTTGTGGTAGCCGTGCCACTCCCACGTCCGCGTCGCGCCGGCGGGGTCCAACACCTCGTGTGCGAGCACGCGTGGGAGCGGCTTCGCCCATAGCCGGAGCAGCGACAGTGCGAGGCGGTTGATCCGCACGTCGTTGTACTCCCAGTGGGTTCCCGGAGCCTCCAGGTCGCGATGTTCGCCCTTCCCCGGGCCGCCGGTCTTGCCGACGCCGCGATTGCGGTCGATGCTGTCCGGGCGGTCGAACAGCGTGCCCTCCCACTCGCTGGTCTGCTGCAGGAGGTGCCGCCACGTGATCGGCGCGTTCTGGTCGGACTCGAAGCCGCCGTCGTCGCCGTGACCCTCGGCGTCGGCCACGCGCCCGTCCAACTCGAACAGCCCGCGGTCCCACGCGGCGCCCGCGACGATCGAGAGGAACGACTTCGCCACCGAGAAGGAGTGGTCGACGCGGCGGGTGTCGCCCCACTCGGCGACGAGTCGGCCATCCTTCAGGATCACCCCCGCGGGGCCGCCGCGGCGGTCGGGCATCGGCCCGAGCGTGTAGCCCATCTCCCCCTCGGACTCGTCCCACGGCTCCTGGTTCGAGAAGTCGTACGCGACCTGTTCGGGCGGGGTGCCGGTGGTCAGGTGGAACTCGACGGCGTCGCGGACGGCGTCGGGGTCGAGGCCGACCGCCTCGGGGTCCACGGCGTCGAAGCCGGCATCGCCGGCGTCTGGAAACTCCATACCCCCCGGTTCCGGCGCCGGGACAAAAACCGCCGGGAGCCGGTGGACGACACCGGGGATCGAACCCGGAAGCCGGCGGGCGACCCCGGGGATCGCACCGGGACGGCCGAGCCCGGGACCGTCGGAAACGAGCGGACTTACAAGGCGCCTCACAGAAGGGCGAGGACATGAGCGATCGCGACCCGAGCGACGACAGCGAGGACCCGAACGACGAGGTCCAGTACCACATCGAGGTCGGCCCCGACGACGTGGCCGACACGGTCCTGCTCCCGGGCAACCCCGAGCGCGTCGACAAGGTGACCGCGCTGTGGGACGACCACGAGGAGGTGTCCCAACACCGCGAGTATCGAACGGCAACCGGCAGCTACGACGGCGAGCCCCTCTCGGTCACCTCGACGGGGATCGGATCCCCCTCGGCGGCCATCGCCGTCGAGGAGTTGGCTCGCGTCGGCGCGGACACGTTCATCCGCGTCGGCTCCTGTGGCGCCATTCAGGAGGGGATGGACGTGGGCGACCTCGTCATCACCTCCGGCGCCGTCCGTCAGGAGGGGACGAGCAAGGAGTACGTCCGCGAGGACTACCCCGCCGCGACCGACCACGAGGTCGTCTCGGCGCTCGTCGCCGCCGCCGAGCGCCTCGGTTACGACTACCACGTGGGTATCACGATGTCCGCGGACTCCTTCTACGCCGGCCAGGGCCGCCCCGGCTTCGAGGGGTTCGAGGCCGCCGGCAGCGACGCGCTCGTCGACGAACTGCGCGAGGCGAACGTGAAGAACATCGAGATGGAGGCCGCGGCGATCACGACGATCGCGAACGTGTACGGGCTCCGCGCCGGCGCGGTCTGCACGGTGTACGCCAACCGCGTCACCGGGGAGTTCCGTACCGAGGGGGAGTCGCGGGCGGCCGAGTGCGCCAGCCTCGCCGCCGCGTTGCTCGCACGGATGGACGAGGTGAAGCGCGATGCGGGCGTCGACCGGTGGCACGCCGGCCTGTCGCTGGAGTAGTCGGCGGCCACGTCTGATCGCAACCCTGAACCGCCCGTTGCTGGCGGTTTCAACACGCATTTATCCTCCGACCGGAAACGGACAGCCATGAGTCAGCAGGTCGTCGTCGTCGGAGCCGGGTACGCCGGCGCCGGGACGGTGAAGGCGTTCGAGGACGCGATCGAACCGGGCGAGGCCGAGTTGACGTGGGTGTCGGACACCGACTACCACCTCGTGCTCCACGAGGCCCACCGAGTCATCCGCAAGCCCGAGGTCGAGTCCAAGGTCGCCATCCCCGTCGAGGAGATCAAGGGCGACGACACGGACTTCGTTCGGGGGCGCGTCACCGAGGTCGACACCGACGAACGCGTGGTCCACACCCACGACGGCGACGAGATCGACTACGACTACCTCCTCGTCGCCGTCGGCTCGGCGACCGCGTTCTTCGGGATCGACGGGCTGCGCGAGCACGCGCTCACGCTCAAGTCGCTCGACGACGCCCGCGAGATCCATCAGGCCGTCAAGACCGCCGGGCAGGAGGCGACGACGACCGATCCCGCGAAGGTGTTGGTCGGGGGCGCCGGCCTCTCCGGGATCCAGTCGGCCGGCGAGATCGCCGAGTACCGCGACGACCACAAGGCGCCCATCGACATCGAGCTCGTCGAGGGGCTCGACTCCGTGTTCCCGAACAACGACCCCGAGGTACAGGGCGCCATCCGGAAGCGTCTCGACGGGAAGGACATCGGGGTCTCGACGGGCGAGTTCATCTCGAAGGTCGACGAGAACGCCGTCTACCTCGGCGGCGCCGAGGAGGAGTACTACGGCGAGGACGGCGACGGCGACGGTCCCGAAAAGGAAGACATCGACTTCTCGGACGACCTCGTGATGGACTACGACGTGCTGCTGTGGACCGGCGGCATCACCGGCCAGCCGGAGGTCGACGACTTCCACCTCGACGCCGACGACCGCTCCAACCGCGTGTATGCGGAGTCGACGTTCGAGACGAGCGACGACCGCGTGTTCGCCATCGGCGACACCGCGCTCGTCGACCAGGGCGACGACGACGTCGCCCCGCCGACGGCGCAGGCCGCCTGGCAGGCCGCCGAGGTCGCCGGCGAGAACCTCGCACGCGCCGTGCGCGGCGCGCCGCTGAAGTCGTGGCGACACGAGGACAAGGGGACGCTCATCTCCGTCGGCGAGGAGGCCGTCGCCCACGACGTGAAGGCCGGCGGGGTCGAGTTCCCGATCAACACCTTCGGCGGCCCGGCCGCCAAGGCCCTGAAGAAGGCGGTCGCGAGCCGCTGGATCGCCGACGTCTCCGGGTACGGGCGCGCGCTCAACGCCTGGAACGACATGTAACTCACAGGACAGTAGCCGCTGACGCGCGGCGCCGTCCGTTCTCGCGGTCCGTCTCTCCCTCAGCCGCGCCGCCGTCGACGCGGGGCTCCGACAGTTACTTCTCCCGGTTGTCGAGGTGCCGGCTCCGGGCATGGCCGCGCAACACGTCGGCCACGAACCGCACGATCGCTCGCGTTCGCTCGCGGATTCGCCCGAGCACGCCCGACTGCCGATCCGTGGGTCGGTCGTCCGTCATCCGTGAGCGATTCGGGGGGTACTCCCGTCGATTCGCGATCAGTGCGCGGACGGCTCCGCCGGCGCCTCCATCCCGTCGATCTTGAGGATGAGCACGGAGGCGGTGTCGTCCTTGCCGTCGACCGTCCCGTCGATGACGAGCTTCGACAGCGGCGTCGGACCGACGCTGACGGAGTCGCCCTCGTGGAAGTCGCGGACCGAGGCCTGGACGTGGATCTCCGCGCGGCACAGCTCCGGGTGGTGGACCGACGTGAGGTTGATCTCCTGGACGTTCACGTCGTCGAGGCGCTCGCCCTTGTGGAACAGCGGCGTCGCCGCCGGCTCGTCGAGGTTCTGCAGGTCCAGCGCCTCGAAGGCGGTCGCGGTCGGCTTGTACCCGCCCTTCGGTCCCGGTACGCCCTCGACCAACTGCAGCGCCTTCAGGCTCTGCATCTGGTTGCGGATCGTGCCCGCGTTCCGGCCGACGGCGTCGGCGATCGTTTCGCCCTTCACCGCGTCCTCCTCCTCGCGGTAGAGGTTCACCAGTTCGTTGAGGATCTTCCGCTGACTGTCTGTGAGTTCGATGGACGACATTTGTTCATGGTCGTCCGGGAACCCGCTTAAAACCACGGACCCGAACCACCCGAGAGGGTGATCCTCATGGACGTGATCGGTTCGACGTTCGGTTCGACGCTCGCGGAGACAGATCTGACGACGGCGAGCCGTCGCAGTCACACCGTCTGCGACGACGACTGTTTCCGGGGGTCGGTCAGATATCCCTCGATCGAGGACGGATCGGCCTCCTCGGCCGACGGACCCTCGGCGTCATCGCCTCCGGGACCGTATGGCACATCAGTCAACCGACACGGCTTTTTGCCCGGGAGGACCCACGCCGAGTATGAACGACGCACGCGTGCTGGTCACCGGCGGCGCGGGGTTCATCGGATCGAACCTCGCGAACACGCTGGCCGCGGCCGGCAACGACGTGATCGCGCTCGACAACGAGTACCTCGGAACCCCTGAGAACCTCTCGGACGCCGTCGAGTACGTGAAGGCGGACGTGCTCGACGACGACCTCCCGACGGACGTGGACGTGGTGTTCCACCTCGCGGCGCTGTCCTCGCGACAGATGCTCGAGGAGAACCCCCGGCAGGGCGCCCGCGTCAACATCGAGGGGTTCGTCAACGTCGTCGAGCAGGCCCACGACGACGGCTGCGACACGATCGTGTACGCCTCGACGTCCTCGGCGTACGGTAGCCGGACGGAGCCGAGCCCCGAGGACATGGACCTGGAGGCGTCGACGGGGTACGACGCGTCGATGCTCGGGCGCGAGCGCTATGCCGAGTACTACAACGACTTCTACGACGACCTGACGTGTGCGGGCGCGCGGTTCTTCTCGGTGTATCAGGGGTACGGCGGCGCCGAGGGGCACAAGGGCGAGTACGCGAACACCGTCTCGCAGTTCACCGACGACATCGCCAACGGCGAGTCGCCCGTGCTGTGGGGCGACGGGTCACAGACGCGCGACTTCACCCACGTCGACGACATCGTCCGCGGGCTGGAGGCGATCGCGGATCACGAGGTGGCCGGCGTGTACAACATCGGGACGGGCGACCCGTACTCGTTCAACGAGATGATCGAACTGATCAACGACGCGCTCGGCACCGACGTGGAGCCGGAGTACGAACCGATCCCGCTCGAGAACTACGTCCACGACACCTGCGCCGACATCACGAGGATCCGCGAAGCGACCGGCTGGGAGCCCGAGATCGGCTTCGAGGAGGGCGTCCGGCGGGTGTGCGCGCCGTACCTCGACGACGAGTAGCCGACCCCGACGCGACCGACGACCCCATCCGCGGGAGCAAGGCAGGGACGCTCACGAGGGGTCACGCGTCGTCACCATTCTTGTCAGCCACCCGGTTGTTCTGAACACGATCCGTTTGAGACAGCAGCAGCACCCGCCGGTCGGTCGTCGCCGCGCGCCGTCTCGACGAGTCGATCGTGACGGGGTGTTCGGACGACGACCACCGTGCAGTGCCCGGATTCTTTTTCAACTCGAGTGTTCAGTATCTATAATCAGTTTCGGATAACTACATTTTACCCTGACAGGTTCGGGACATATGTCAATTAGCGTCACAGTACAGTAGTTTTAATATCTGATGTATGTCAGCCGCCGGCAAATGGGAGCAGTAGACAGGGTCCGGGGAGTACTCGCTGGGGAACGACTGCGGAACGGGAACGTCTCGGGGTGTGTTCGGCCGTGACACGAACGCGACGCCGTGTCGGGGCGGTCCTCGCGTGTCTGTTGATGGTGGTCGGCGCGGCAGCGCCGGCGGTCGGAGCCGGGGGAGCGGGAGAGTCCCCGGTTGAGGGGCCGAGCGATATCGGCTCCGAGGCGACAGCTGATTCGAGCGGGTCCTCGACGAACGACGTGACGCGTAACTCGACCGACGCCGACCGAGCGGAGTTGTCCGATCCGCTCCGACTACAACTGTCGCAGGTCGACGACGGCGAGCGGATCCCCGTGCTCGTCGTCTTCGAGACGCAGCCCGAGGAGTCACTCCCGTTGGGATCGCTCTCGGCGACGGAGGCACGAACGCAGATGAAGCAGCTCGCACGGAGCGAACAGGACCGCGCCCGGAGCGTCCTCGCCGAGGAGCGCGCCGCCGGTTCGGCCGGCGAGGTCACGACCTTCTGGAGCCGGAACGCACTGGCGGTCAGTGCGACCGAGGACGTCATCAAGCGGTTAGCCGGGCTTCAGTCGGTCGAACGGATCGTCTATGACCGGCAGGTGACGGTGTCGGACGCTAACTCGACCGGGATCCCAGCGGTCGACCGGATCCTGTCCGACTACAACACGTCGGCGACGCCGGCCGGCTACGAGCGCTCGACGAGCGGTGAGGCCGCGTGGGGCGTCGAGTACATCGGCGCCGACGAGGTCCAACAGCGCGGTGTGACCGGTGAGGGTGTCAACGTCAGCGTCGTCGACACCGGGATCGACGACGACCACCCGGCGCTGCAGGGACAGGTCGTGAAGTGGAAGGACTTCACCGGGAACAACGCCTCCTCGCCCGTCGACCCCGACGGGCACGGCACGCACGTCGCCGGGACCGTCGCCGGCCGTCCGGACGCCGAGCGCGCCGTCGGGGTCGCTCCGGGCGCGAACCTCTTCGGCGCCCGCGCGCTGGGTGCCGACGGCAGCGGCAACTTCTCCGACGTCATCGCGGCCTTCGAGTGGAGCGCCGAGCAGGACGCGGACGTCATCTCCGCGTCGCTCGGCGCACCGCCACTCACCTCCGAGACGGCCGGAAACGCGACTGCTCCCGGCGTCGGTGGCACATCGAGTCACGAGTTCGAGGTGGTGTCGAACGCCTCCGTCGGAACGAACGGTAGCGACGGAGCCGCCTACAAGCCGTCGTACGTACTCGTGATATTGGAGCCGACGGCGATCAATGGCACCACAATCGACGCCAGCCGGGAGCCGGAGCGTGCCGGTCAGGCCGTTCGGAACCTCTCCGTACGAGCGCTGGATCCGAACGGCGACCGCTCGCTCGATCAGTCCTCCGCCGGCTTGGTTTTCCGGACCGGGGAGGTGCCTCCCGGGCTCATCGTCCGGAAGTTCAAGCCGTCGAGCGGCCGGATCGACGAAGCCGGGAACTGGACGCTCTCGGTTCAGAACAACAACGACGTCAATGTCACGTACCAGTACACGACGCTTACCGTCTACCCGACGAACGGCTCAGACATCGTCTCCGAGGCAGTCAACGAGATCGCCCGGACCCACGACGTGGTTCCGGTCATCGCGGCCGGCAACTCCGGAGCGCTCTTCGGCAACCGGACGATCGAAACCCCGGGAGCGGCCGAAACGGCGATCACCGTCGGCGCGACCGAGTTCCGCTCGCAGGCCGTTGTGGCCTTCTCCAGCCGCGGGCCGGTCGGGTACGGGTCGGAAGCCAGGCCGGGTGTCACCGTCACTGCACCCGGAACGAGCGTCCTTTCAACATCGTCCCTGGAAGACGGGAACGGAAGACAATACGAGTCGTTCAGCGGAACCTCGATGGCGACGCCGCACGTCTCCGGGACGATCGCGCTGATGCTGGCGGCGAACCCGAACATGACGCGCTCGGACGTCCGTGATACGCTCCGGGCGACCGCGCAGGACACGCCCGCCCCGGACGCCGCGGAGGGCGCCGGCGTCACCGACGCCTGGGCGGCGGCGAACGCGTCCGCCCCCAGCGGACTTAACGAGACCGGGACGCCGCCGCAGGGTATCCGTGATCTGTTCGCCGGTATCGGCGACACCGGCGAGGAGTTCGTCGATCTCCGGGTGGACCCCGTCAGCGATCCCGCGGGGGACTCGAGCAGTGCGCCCGACCTGCGGTACGCGAACAAGCAGTTGTTGGGCAGCCGTCTCGAACTCGGCTTCGCCGACGCCGGCACCGCGAACGCGACCGTCGAGGTGTACATTGATGCCGACCAGAACGACTCCACCGGCGATCCCGACCAGTCCGGAGCCGAGTTCAGAGCGATAATCAATCGCACGTTCGACGGCACGAGCTACGGCGCGGTGGTGCGGAGCCGGCAGTACAACGAGACGGCGGGCGCCTACGAGTCTACCCGGAACTTCTCCGCGCAGTACAGGACTGTCAGTGGCGAGTTCATCACGCTCTTCCCGTCCATCACCGACGGTCCGTACGAGAACACTGGCCCCGTCGACTTCCATGTCGTCTCCAGCGACGAGTCCGGGAGCGCCTCGGACAGGCTCCCCGATTCGGGACAGCTAACCGACGGAAACGCAAGCAAGACGCTGAAGACCGTCGCTGTGGCGTGGAACTCCTCCGCGGGACAGCCGGCCACTGACGCGCCAGTGACGTTCCGAGTAATCGATGAAGATACCGACCCGGACACGGTCGTCGCGAACGCGACCATGCTGACGGACTCGGAGGGTCGTGCCGTCCGGAACTTCTCGGTCGGGGTCGGCGACTACCGAGTCGAGGTGACCGACGAGCGCGGCAACCGGATCACGCAGTCGTACAGCCTCCGTGACGCTCGTGTGGAATCCTTGGTTCAGCCCGATGGCTTCCCGAACCACTCGGTCGACGACCGCCTCTACACGGTGGAGTCTAACAGTACGCTGACGGTCAACGTCCCCGTGTACGCCGATAACGAGTCCATGACGCCGTACGAGGGTCCGGCATCGGTCGCCGTCGGGCCGTACTCGGACGCCGGGTTCACGGTGAACGATCTCGTCGCTGACGACGGCGTCGTCACCTTCACCGTTGATCTCTCGCAGCATCGTCTCGACGAACTCGACGACGACATCAACGTTCGTCTCGCCCTCACCGGAAACTACAGCAATGCGTCACAGTACGTCTCCGCGGCGTACATCGACATCGCAGCCGACGGGGCGGTCCAGACGCGCCTCGGTCCGGAGACGACGACCGTCGTGCCCGGCGGAACCGCGACGTTCAGCTTCCAGCACGCCGCACGGGACGGGAACGCCGTGAACGCGACGGCGGCGTACGAGGTGACGTGGATCACTGACCGGATGGTCGCGTCACTATCGAGCGAGCTCCCGACCGCCACACTCGGCCGGCTGAAGACGGTCGTCCAGACGGGCGGTCAGCAGGGCGAACTGACCTCGGCCGACCGGCGGGCGATCCGCACGGCGCTCGAGAACATCTCCGCCAGTCGGACTGCACGGACGGTCGTGACCGGTAGCGCCGCGCCCGAACGCCACGGAGTCGGCACCTTCTCGGTCGAGGCCCCGGTCGACGCCCGGTACGGCTTCGTCACCGCGCAGGCGGCCACGGAGGGCGCCGAACCCACGACCGCCGTGGTGGCGATCGAAGGGCGGACCTCGCAGTACTACGACCGGCGCACGGAGCCGGCAGAGGACAGCAGGCGGTACAACCTCGACGTCTACTCGTACTCGAACGACTGGGGCGAACACAAGGAGGGCGACTACCTCGTCCCGAACGACACGTACGACGTCCACGTCTCGCTGTACGACTACAAGACGGACAGCTACGTCGACAACAAGACGGTGAACCTCTACACCGACGGCGGCGACGTGTACACCGTCGAGCTGAACGGGAGTGACACGGTCGTCACTGTCGACGCACCCGACACGGACTGGGTGAACGCCTCGTTCGACGAGCGCGAACAGCAGGTGTACGGCGTCGTGAACAACGCGACCCGTCCGGACGGGACGGCGGTCGCGGAGACCGATTACATCTATCCAACCATCCGTGAGGCGACGGGCGGGGACGGAGTTCGTCCCGACCCCGATCTGGGGTACCGCGACGGCCAGCTGGCGGCGTCGGTAACGTACGAGAACGAGACCACGAACAGTGCTTCCGGCAAGCGGACGCTGCTTGTCCTCACTGAGCGACGGTCCTTCGACAACGTCCGCGACGTGTTCGTCGGATTCGAGGAGCCGACGAACGGCACGATCACTCGGAACATCACCGACACCGATGGTCCCGGACCTGAGGAGTCCGCCGAGTACCGACTCGGTGCGCGGACTCCCAGCGTCGACGACAACGTGCTGTGGATCGACGACCTCGAGCTCGGTGGCCTCCAGGTCGAGACGAACGTCGAGGGCGGCTTCACCGCCGGTGGATCGACCCCGGTCACGGTGACCGTCACCGACCGTAACGGCGACCCGGTTGAGGGCGCAGCCGTCACCTGGCGCCACGTCGTCGGCTACGAGATGGACCGGAGCTACGAGGCGAGTGTGCCGTCCGAGCGGCCAGGAAGTACTCGCGTCGGCGTCACCGGACCGAACGGGACTGTGACGTTCGATGTCTCGGTCACTGTTCCGGACGGCGTCTCGGCGGCGTTCCTCCAGTACAATGTCGGCGCAGCGACGGCGAACGCGAGCGCCACCGATCTGCAGAGCGAATTTAGCTCTGTCGAGACGACCGAACAGGTGACGGTCAACGGCACGATAACTGAGCCCGACGGGACGCCGGCCGCGAACGGCACGGTCGCGCTGTGGTCGCGCGACTCTACGGGCCAGACGATGGTCACCACGACGAACGCGAGCGGCGGGTTCAACGTCACGCTGAACGATGGGGCCGAGTACACCTATTCGTTCTACGGGACGGAGTTCGACAACGAGTCGTCGCTCAACGTTCGGGATGGTTCCCCGGACGTCCACTCGTTCGGTAACTTCGTTGCCGGGTCGGGAGAGAACCTCGACAGACAGCTTCCCGAGGGATACGTCCTCAACGTGAGCGTCGTCGACGAGGACGGCGACCCTGTTCCAGCCGACGAGTTCACGCTCGGCGTGGCATCGGTGCCCGGCTTCTCGCCGGATACGCGAGCGGGAGCGGCCGACCTACCGACCGACGCGAACGGGACGTTACAGTTCCCCAACGCGTCGGCGACTGGCATCGAGATGGCCGGCGACGCGACAGTCGAGGTTGAGCCGACGGCCGACCGCTTCAGACAGGACGTAGTCGTCAGGGAGGTCACCGTCACGGACGCGACGAACGTGACGGTCGAACTCGACGAGTACGACCGAGTGAACGTCACCGGTCAGTTCGTCAACGAGACGGGCACGGCGTTGGAGGGTGACGAGGTGCTCGTGTACACAGAGGCCTCGGACTCGATCGACACGGTTGAGACGGACGCGACCGGGAACTTCAGCGCCACCGTGCGCAACGACACCGGTGCCGCCGTCGGCTACCGGCAGCGCGGCGGCGTCGGCGGCGCGAACGTCTCGGCCGACGGTGTGCCGGACCTGTACTCCTACGGCGGGTTCAACGTGAGCGGGAACACCTCTCTCGGGACGATCACGCTCCCCGAGGGCCACCGGGTGAACGTGAGCGTCGTCGACGAGGACGGTGACCGGGTGGAGAACGCGGTGCTCGTCGCGCGCCACTGGAACAGCACTGACCGAGAGGCTGGCTTCATCACGGAGAATCAGACGACGGACGCCGACGGCCAGCTCGTGAACGAGCTGACCGGCCCGGTGTCGGTCTACGTCGCGCCGCCGGAGAACGCCAGTCGGTTCGAGAACCGGACGTACGTTCGTGACCTCACCGTCACGAATGAGACGAACGTCACGGTCACGCTGAACGAGACCGACTCCGAAACCGAACCCGGACCGACCGTCGCCGTCGAGGACGCTACGGTCGAGGAGGGCAACACGTCCACGGTGAACGTGACGCTCTCGGCAGTGCCGAACGGTCTACAGAACTTCGAACTCGCCGTGTTCACTGACAACAACACGACGGCGAACATCACCGGTGCGACCGTCAACCCGACGCTCAACCGCACTGACGTGGAGATACGCGACGCAGGCAACGCGATCGTACTGTTCGGCGCCGACGACGACAACAACGTCACCGCCGGCGACGGCGAAGGGATACTCGCACAGGTCGAGGTGACCGGCGTCAACGCAGGCGAGGCGAACCTGACGGTCGAGCCCGTTCTGTTCGAGGACGATAGCGGCGGGGAGTTCACCCCCGACACGCGGAGAGGGTCGGTCAACGTGACCGAAAGTACGACCGACGGCGGCAGTGGTGGCGGTGGCGACGGCGGCGACGGTGGAGACGGCGGTGGCGACGGAGGAACTGCCACCCCCATCGTGGCCCTCGAGGAGGTCGATGTCGGACTCGGAGGGACGGCCACGACGAACCTGACGATCTCGGAGGTTCCGAACGGACTCGACTCGTTCGAGATCGTCGTCGAGACGGAGGACAACACGACCGCGGCCGTCAGCGGGGCGACCATTGCCGCACAGTTCGGTGATGCGAACGTCAGGACTCTCGATGGCGGTATCGCGGTCGAGGTCAACGCCACCGATCTGGGTGACAACGTCACCGGCGGGGACACGAATGTCCGTCTCGCGGAGATCGAGGTGACCGGCGTTTCGCCCGGAAACACGACGCTGACAGTCGTCCCGGAACGTGTCATCGACGACAACGGAGACTCCGTGACGGTGGATCCACGGAGTGCCAACGCGTCGGTCAACGGTTCGGTGTTCGAGTATTCGAACTTCAGCGTCACCCCCGAGAGCGGAACGGAACCGTTGAGCGTCACGGGGAGCGTGAACGTGACGAACGTCGGTAACGAGGCCGGGACCGTCTCGGTCGACTTGCTGGTGAACGGGTCCGTCAACGCGACCAAGACCGTGACCCTCGAACCGGGGGAGACGAGAACCGTTTCCGTCGGTTCGACCTCCCTCGACGCAGGGAACTACGAGGTCGCTATCGACGGACTCGAACCCAGGTCTGTCGTCGTCAACAGGTCAGATCAGGTGATCACGGCGGATCCGACGACCACGACAACGACGGAGACGCCCGGGTTCACCGTGGTCCTCTCGGTGTTCGCGCTGCTGTTCGCCGGACTCGTAGCGATCAGACGCGACTGAGCGCACGGGGTCGTCGATTCCGAGTCCTTCCCGGCCCCAACTCGTCCCGGCTGTTCTTCGCAGCTCCGAACGCATGGAGAGCCAGATCACGCTTCGTTCGAGTGGCTCCTTGTGCCGACTGGGATAGCATCGGTGGTGGAGAAGGCAACAACGCCACGTCACAGGTGCCCTCCTTGTTCGCTCGCCGGGGTCGACCGTTCTCAGACGTCACTGCGACCGTCGTCCAGCAGTCCAACGAAGGAGTGTCACCGATCGAGCAGACGGATGGGAGGAGCGCTATTTGGAGATCCGTTCACTGTCGTGTCACGGATCGTGGACGGCGAGCAGACACAGCCCGACGACGAGCGCGAGGAGGTAGCCGAGGGGACCGAACAGCGGCGCGCTCGTCGCGGTCGACCCGTCTCCGTCGCTCCTGCCGTCCCCAGTTCCGTCGGTGTCCGCCCGCGTGGTCACGTCACCGACAGTCGCGTTCGAGTCCGGAGTCACGGTCGTCCCGGCGGTGGGAGTCGGTGTCGTCCCGTCGGCGTCGGTCCCCGGCGCCGTCGTGGTCGGCCCGGTCGTCGGCGGGGGTGTGGTCGAGGTCCCGGCGGTCGCCGTCGCCGTCGAGGTGGCGGTCCCATCGCTCGATGTGGCAGTCTCGGTAGTAGTCGTGTTCGCCGTGGTCGTGTTCGTGGTTGTCGTGGTCGTGTTCGTCGTCGCCGTGGTCGTCGCAGTCGGGGTGGCCGTCGCCGTCGCCGTGGGCGTCGGGGTCGTCTCCCGGATGGAGACGGTTCCGGAGCCGCTCATGCCGAGCAGTTCCCGGGTCGTGTCGTCGAACGCCGGGTCGCCGCGGACGCCGGTGACGACGGTGAACTCCCCGGTCCCGAACGTGCTCGCGTCGAACGTGGCGCTCCAGGCCGTGTCGTTCACCCGGGTCGCGTTGCGAACGACCCGCGTCGAGTCGTCGCCGACCGCGACGGTGACGTCGGTGAACGACGGCGCGTTCCCGCGTTCCTCGACGGTCGCGGTGACGGTGAAGGTGTCGTCGGGGTCGACCCGCTCCGGCACGGACTGATCGACCGTGTACCCACCGACGACGAACGGTTGGGCGGCGAGCAGCTCGCGCTGGTTGCCCGACTCGTCGGTCACGGCGACGACGTAGGTGCCGACGTCGTAGTACCGGAGCGAAACCGAGAAGTCGTCGTCGCCGCGGCCGGCCTCCGTCTCGACGGCCGTCTGGTCGCCGTCGACGATCCTGACGGTGTAGTACTCGCCGTCCGGGGCGTCCACGGAGAACCGCAGGGTGTCCTGACTCGTGTACCGGCCGATATCGGTCACCTCGACCGTCTCGCCGTCCGCGGTGTACTCGACGGCCGGAACCGCCACGGCGCCGTCGATAGCGACCGAGTAGTTCGGGTCGGTCGCCGCCAGCGCGGCCGGGACGACCGACGCGACGACCAGGACGGCGACGACGGCGGCGACCACGAGCGACGACCGACCGTCGCACCCGCGGTCGGAACCGCCCGAGGGCCTCATTCGGCACCCCCGGAAGAGCGGGAGGACGGTCGGGCGTGGCGTCGCATTGGGGATCCGTGGGACGCTCGCGGATAAAAACGGTCGGGTCCTGGAGCGGCCGGTGGCCCGACGGGAGCGGTATCGTTACAGTCGTCGCCCCTCCAGAGACCGACGATGACCGAACCGGTCCTCCGCGGCGTCGACCTCAGCGTCGACCGCGGCGGCGTCCGCATCCTCGACGAGGTGTCGGTGACGGTTCCCGCCGACGGCCGGCTGCTGATCCAGGGGCCGAGCGGGGCCGGCAAGACGACGCTGTTCAACGTGCTTGGCCTGCTGGAGCCGCCGACGGCCGGCACACTGTACGTGAACGGCGAGGAGACGGAGTCGCTCGGGGAGCGAGCCCGAGCGCGGATCCGCCGGGACACGATCGGGTTCGTCTTCCAGGACTTCCAGCTCGTCCCCGACCTCACGGCGTGGGAGAACGCCGTCCTCCCGCAGGACCACGGCGGCGACCGGGACGAGGCGTGGCTCGGGGAGCTGTTCGACGCCCTCGACATCGACGACCTCCGCGACCAGTTCCCGGCGACGCTGTCGGGCGGGGAGAAACAGCGGGTCGCGATCGCGCGGGCGCTGGCGAATCGGCCCTCGGTCGTGCTCGCGGACGAGCCGACCGGGCAACTCGACCCCGACACCGCCGACCGCGTGCTCGACCTCCTCTTCGACGTCCGCGCGGAGGCGTCGACGGCGCTGGTCGTCATCAGCCACGACCGGCGGCTCACGGACCGCTTCGACGACCGCCTCCGGCTCGCGGACGGCGCCCTCACACCCATATGAGTCGCGCGCGCATGGGAGAGAGCGACGGGGGCGAGTGAGATGCGCGACGCCGGACTGGTCCGCCGGTGGTCGCGCCGCGACTGGCTGAGCGCGGCCGTCGTCGCCACGACGGCGGCGTTCCTCGTCGGGACGGCCCTGTTGCTCACCTCCGCCGGCGCCTACACGTCGACGCTGGAGGGCGGGCTCGCGACCTCGGCCACCGTCGAGTACACTGAATCGCCGGCGACGGTCACGTCCGAGGGGGACCGAATCGTCGTTCCAGTGTCGCCGGCGACGGTCGACGGGACCGACACGCGCGTCGTCGGGGTTCCGTCCGACGCCCCGGCGGAGATCCCGGGCGCGTCGGTGGCCTGGAAAGCCGCACGGCTGCCCCAACCGACGGCGAACACGGCGGTCGGGCCGGTCGCCTACCGACACGAGGTCGTCATCGAGGGAACCGCTGGCACCGTCACGCGGGACGTTCGCCCGCCGGAGAACCGGTCCGTGTTCCCGGCGCGGTGGTACGCGGACCGCCCGTCGACGACGGAGGAACTCGGAACGAGCGGCGCGTTCGTCCTCGACCCCGGGAGCGACGACGGGGATGCGAGCTATCGGACGGGCGTCCCGCTCATCGGGACGATCCCGTTCATCCTGCTCGGCATCCGCGACGTGCTCCGCATCCTCTCGCTGGCGGGCGTCGCGGGCGGCGTGGTCGTGCTCGTCGTCGTCTACAGCGTGACTCGAATGAGCGTTCGAGACCGCCGGACGACCGTCCGGGTGCTCCGCGCGACCGGTGCGGATCCGCTCCGCGTGGGCGGGCTCATCGCCGCGCGGGCGGCCGCCGTGACCGGCGTGGGTGTCGGTGCCGGCGTGCTCGCCGGCGTCGCCGCGCCGCCGGCTATCGTGGCCGCCGCCGGCGCCCTCGGCGTCCCCGTGACGCTCCCGACCGAACCGACACCGGAGAAACTCCGCGTCGTCGGGGCGCTGGCGGCGACGCTGACGCTGGCG
>NZ_WUUS01000009.1 GCF_009831625.1 Halobaculum saliterrae
CGCTCTCGACGGCGCTCGCGCGCCGGCGGTCCCCGTCGCCGGGGTCGGCCGCCCGCTCGCCGGTCGCGTGGCGGCGCCCGGTGGGGATGCGGACCTCCACGTCGCCGTCGGCGTCGCCGCCCTCCATATCCGGCGGCTCGGCCCCCTCCAGCGTATCGGCGTCGGAGGCCGCGGCCCCGTCGTCGGCGTCCGGCCCGGCTCCGTCGTCGTCCGGACCGTCCTCGCCCCCCGCCTCGGGCCCGTCGTGGTCGGTCGCGACCGCCGAGATCCCCGACCGAAGCCGGTGCCAGAACGACGGGAACGCGGAATCGAACGCGTCGGCGTCCTCCGCCGACGAGAGCAGCGACGCCCGCAGCGCCGCCTCGACGGCCTCGCGGTCGGACAGCCCGACGACCGAGAGCGCCCGGCCCGCCGACAGCGTCGCGCTCGGGGGGACCTCGACGCCGTCGTCCCGGAGCACGGCCGCCAGCCGGACGAGCTCGATCAGGACGTGTCGCCGCGCCGCTCGGAAGTCGGGGACCCCGTCGTCCGCGCTCGGACCGCCGCCGCGGCCCGTCGGCTCGTCGAGGCCGTTCGAGGGCGGGTCGGGCTCGGGGTCCGTCGGCGGGGACGGGGGGATCATGCGTGGCTCACTCCGCGGTCGGGCCGAGCGGTCCGGCCTCGGCGGCCGCCGCCCGAAGCGTCTCCAGCAGGTCGGCGTCGACCCGCTCGACGTCCTCGACCTCCTTGAGCAGGCAGCCGATCGTCCGCTCGATCTCCTCGCCCGACAGCGGCTTGTCGCCGTCGTCGTGGCGGAGGTGTGCGACCGCGCGGGCCCAGTCGAGCGTCTCGGCGACCCCCGGCCGCTTCAGGAACGCCTCCTCGCGCAGGCGCGCGACGACCGCGCACACCTCCGCGGCGACCGCGGCGTCCAGCTCGGGCACCTTCCGCCGGACGATCTCGTACTCCGTCTCGAACGACGGCGGCTCGACGTTGAGGTACAGACAGCGACGCTTCAGCGCGTCGCTCAGCCCTCGCGTCCGGTTCGAGGTGAGGATCACGACCGGCGGCCGCTCGGCCGTGACGGTGCCCAGCTCGGGGATCGACACCTGGAAGTCCGACAGCAGCTCCAGCAGGAACGCCTCGAACTCCTCGTCGGCGCGGTCGATCTCGTCGATGAGCAACACCGGCGGCGTCCCGCCCTCCGTGCGCAGCGCCCGCAGCAGCGGTCGCTCGAGGAGGTACTCCTCGTCGAACACGGAGCCGTGTCGGTCGGCCGCGCCCGGCGGCGACTCGTCGACGGCGGATGCTGCGGCGGAGTCGGCGGTCCCCCCGGCGACGCTCCCCTCGTCAGCCTGCACGGCGAGCAGCTGCTTCGTGTAGTTCCACTCGTAGAGGGCGTTCTCGGCGGTGAGCCCCTCGTAACACTGCAGGCGGATGAGCTCGGTGTCGAACGCCTCGGCGAGCACCTTCCCGAGCTCGGTCTTCCCGCTGCCCGGCGGCCCCTCGACGAGGAGCGGCCGCTCCAGCCGCAGCGCGAGGTCGACCGTCGTCACCGTGCGGTCGTCGGCGACGTAGTCCGCCGCCTCGAACCGCTCGGCGAGGTCGGCCTCCGACACCCGGCCGAACGGGTCGTCGTCTCCCCGCGTCATGAGGTGGCGGCGCCCTCCGTGTCGGCGTCGAGGTACTCGTCGGGGTCGGCCGCGAAGGAGTCGGCACAGCCGCGGCAACAGAAGTGGTACGTCTCGCCGTCGTACTCGACCGTGTCGGCCGCCGACGCCGGGTCGACGGTCATCCCGCAGACTGGGTCGACGGCCTCCTCGGCCTCGCCCGAGGTGTCGGTATCGGCGTCCGTGTCGGCCTCGTCATCGGTGTCCGTATCGGCCCCGTCGTCGGCGTCCGTGTCGGCGTCGGACTCCACGGACCCCGAGTCGTCGCCCGCGGCCGCGCCGGCGACCGGCTGGCCGCCGCCCCCGCGGCCCGGCCGCTCGTCGACGACCTCCGCGAGCAGGCTGGCGGCGATCTCGGCGGGTGTGTACGCCGCGACGTCGACCCCGGCGGGGTTCGTCACTCGATCCGCGACCGCCTCGGGATCGGCGTCGACCAGCCCCGCGGCGGTCTCGACGACCTCTCCCGCGCGGGTGTCGCTTGCAACCAAGCCGACGTAGGGGGCGTCCGCGAGCACGCCGGCGGCGACGCCGCGGGCGTCGAACGATCCCATCGTCGCGACGACCACCAGCGGCTCGGGACCGACCGCGTCGGCGACAGCCGACGGCTCGGTGTCGGTCAGTACGCGCGTCCCGTCGGGCAGGCCCGACTCGTCGCCGTCGGGGTCCACCAGGACCACGTCGACGGCGAGCTCCGCGGCCAGCCGGGCGAGCGACCGCGCCGCCGGCGAGCCGCCGACGATCACCAGCTCCTGCCGGGGGCGCACCGGCTCGACGAACAGCTCCAGGACGCCCTCGCTGTGGCACGTCATCGGGAACGCCTCCAGTCCCGGGCGGTCCACGTCGTCGGGGTCTGGCGCGATCCCGATCAGCCGGGGCTCGCCCGCCTCGATGACCTCGGCGGCCTGCGTCGCGGCGATCGTCTGCGCGCAGGCGGCGCCGCCGATCCAGCCGCGGAGCTCGCCGTCGCGGGTGACGACCGCGCGGTCGCCGACGTTCGCGGACACCGGCGGCTCCCGGCGGACGACCGTCACCCGGGCGTACGGTTCCCCGGCGGCGGCGAGGTCGCGCTCGAGGGCGGCGACGTCGCCGTCGGCGTCGCCGGGGCTGTGCTGGGTCGCGGTCGGTTCCTCGTCGGTGTCGTGTGTCATGAGTAGTGTGGTGGGGCGCGTCGGGAGGACCCGGTCGACGGGGTCGACCGGGTTCGTTCGGGGAGGCGATCAGTCGTCGGCCGGTTCGCCCGCGCCGTCGTCGTCGAACTCGAAGGCGACGTTGTCGGCCGGGCCGATATCCAGGCCGTGCTCGGAGAGCGTCTTCCAGACCCGGTCGGGCGTCATCGGCATCTCGACGTGGGAGACGCCGGCGTGGCTCATCGCGTCCGTGACGGCGTTCACGATCGCCGGCGGCGAGCCGACGGTCGGCGACTCGCCGACCCCCTTCGCGCCGATCGGGTGGTGCGGCGACGGCGTCACCGTGTGGCCCGTCTCGAAGTTCGGGATCTCGTTGGCCGTCGGGAGGAGGTAGTTCATGAAGTCGCCGCCGGTGACGTTGCCGTTGTCGTCGTAGGTGACCTCCTCGAGCATCGCGGTGCCGATCCCCTGGGCGAGGCCGCCGTGGATCTGCCCCTCGATGATCATGGGGTTGATGCGGTTGCCGCAGTCGTCGACGGCGACGAACTTCTCGAACTCGACCTCGCCGGTCTCGCGGTCGACCTCGACGACCACGACGTACGAGCCGAACGGGTACGTCATCTCCGGCGGGTCGTAGTAGTTCGTCGCCTCCAGTCCGGGCTCCTCCTGGTCGGGGTGGTTCATGAAGGCGCCCGCGGCGATTTCGGTGATGGTGATCGAGCGGTCGGGCGCGCCGGCGACGTGGAACTCGCCGGACTCGCGGTCCCACTCGATGTCCTCCTCGGCGGCCTCCAGCTCGTTGGCCGCGATCGACTTCGCCTTGTCGCGCACCTTCCGGGCGGCGACGGCCGCGGCCGCGCCCGCGACGGGCGTCGACCGCGAGCCGTACGTGCCGAGCCCGTACGGCTCGGTGTCGGTGTCGCCGTGCTCGACGACGATGTCGTCGACGTCCATTCCGAGCTCCTCCGCGACGATCTGGGCGAAGGTGGTCTCGTGGCCCTGCCCCTGCGTCTGGACGCCGACCCGGAGGACGGCGTTGCCCGTGGGGTTGACCCGCAGGTCCGCGGAGTCGAACATCTCGATGCCCGCGATGTCACACTGCTTGCCGGGGCCGGCGCCGACGACCTCCGTGAAGGAGGAGACGCCGATGCCGAGGAGCTTGTCGGCGTCGTTCTCGATGCGACGACGCTGCTCCTCGCGGTACTCCTCGTAGTCGGCCATCTCCAGCGCCTTGTCCAGCGCCTTCTCGTAGTCGCCGGAGTCGTAGTTCCACCCCGTCGCCGACTCGTACGGGAAGGCGTCGGAGGGGATGAAGTTCTTCCTGCGGACCTCCGTCGGGTCCATGTCGAGCTCGTCGGCGAGCACCTTCACCATTCGCTCGATGAGGTACACCGCCTCCGTCACCCGGAACGAGCAGCGGTAGGCGACCCCGCCGGGCGCAGTGTTCGTGAACGCCGCCGTCAGCGAGCCGTAGGCGGCGTCGATGTCGTAGGAGCCGGTGAAGATGTTGAAGAAGCCCGCGGGGAACTTCGACGGCTGGGCGGCCGCGTTGTACGCGCCGTGGTTGGCGAGCACGTCGACGCGGACCGCCTCGATCTCGCCGTCCTCGGTGGCGGCGATCTCGCCGGTCATCTCGTAGTCGCGGGCGAACCCGGTCGTCTGGATGTTCTCCGAGCGCTCCTCGACCCACTTCACCGGCTGTTCGAGCACGTACGACGCCGCCGCGGCGACGACGTACCCCGGATAGATGGGCACCTTGTTGCCGAAGCCGCCGCCCACGTCCGGGCTCACGATCCGGACCTTGTGCTCGGGGATGCCCGACACCTGCGAGAACAGGGTGCGGTGGGCGTGGGGCGCCTGGGAGGTCATGTGGACGGTCATCTTGTCCTTGCCGGGGTCCCAGTCGGCGACCGCGCCGCACGTCTCGATGGGCGCGGGGTGGAGCCGCTGGTACTCCATGTCCTCCTCGACGGTGACGTCGGCGGCGTCGAACGCGCGCTGGGTCTCCTCCTCGTTGCCGGTGTCCCAGTCGAAGATGTGGTTGTCCTCCTGGTCCTCCAGTTCGTCGCGGACGAGGGGAGCGTCCTCCTTCAGCGCCTCCTCGGCGTCGACGACCGGGTCGAGCACGTCGTACTCGACCTCGACCTTCTCGGCGCCGTCCTTGGCGGCGTAGCGGTCCTTCGCGATGACGGCGGCGACCTCCTGGGACTGGAACTTCACCTTGTCGTTGACGAGCACGTCCTGGGTGTCGTCCATCAGGGTGGGCATCGTCGCCAGGTCGTGCTCCAGCAGGTCGTCGGCGGTGAGCACCGCGACGACGTCGTCCATCGCCATCGCGCGGGAGCCGTCGATCTCCTCGATTCGGGCGTGCGCGTGGGGACTCCGGACGATCTCGCAGTGGAGCATCCCCGGCTTCTTGATGTCGTCGACGTAGTCGCCGCGGCCGGTGATGAACCGCTTGTCCTCCTTGCGACTCACCTCCTCGCCCATGCCGCCGCGGCCGTGGCCGCAGTGCTTCTCCGGGTCGGGACCGTCGTCCTCCGGGTGCTGGTACTCCGTCTCCGCGTCCGGAACGTCCGGGTTGTCGGGTTCGCTGCTCATTCGTCGTCACCTCCCATGTGCTCGGTGTCGAACTGTGCGGGCGGGTCCTCGCCGGGATGGGTCTCGTCCGTCGACGGACCGCCACAGCAGTCCTCGCGGCCGCAGAAGGTGTCCGCGTCGCCGGCGTCGGCCTCGTACAGCGGGCCGTCCGCCGGGTCCGGGCCGCCGTCACCGGCTGTGTCGGCCGCGAGCGCCCCGCCGTCGGCGGCGACGCGCTCGGCGTCGTCGAGCTCGTCGGCGGCGTACTCGATCGCCTTCACGATGTTCTGGTAGCCGGTACACCGACAGAGGTTCCCGCTGATCGCCTCGCGGATCTCCTCCTCGTCGGGGTCGGGGTTCTCCTCGAGCAGGGCCTTCCCGGCCATCAGCATGCCCGGCGTGCAGTAGCCGCACTGGAGGCCGTGCTCCTCCTTGAACCCCTCCTGCAGGGGGTGCAGCTCCGGCCCAGCGTCCGGGAGGTCCTCCATCCCCTCGACGGTGAGGATCTCGCTGCCGTCGGCCTGCGCCGCGAACATCAGGCAGGACTTGATCGGCTCGCCGTCCACGAGGACGGTGCAGGCGCCGCAGTTGCCCGTGTCACAGCCGATGTGGGTGCCCGTCATGCCCAGGTCCTCCCGGATCGCGTGGACGAGCAGGCGCCGCGGCTCGACCTCGATCGTGTGCTCGGTACCGTTGACCGTCAGCGTGATCTCGCGTTCGTCGCTCACTGTGTAACCCTCCGTTTGACCGCGCCGGCCCGCTCGGCGGCGTCGCCGAGCGCCCGCTGTGCCAGCACGTCGACCATGCGCTCCTTGTAGGAGGCGTCGCCGTGTTCGTCGGACTCGGGGTTCGACGCCTCGGCCGCCAGCTCGCCCGCCTCCTCGAACAGCTCCGGGCTCGGGCGCTCGCCCTCGAGCGCCTCCTCGGCCTCGCTCGCGCGGGCGTTCGTGATGTCGACGGCGGTCATGCCGATGCCGGCCGACTCGATCCGCCCGTCGTCGTCGAACCGCAGCCGCGCCGCGACGCCGGCCATCGCGTAGTCGCCGGTCTTGCGCTTCAGCTTGTGGTAGGCGCTTCCCTCCCGGTCGGCCGGGGTGGGGACGCGCGCCTCCGTGATGAGCTCCTCCTCGCCCAGCGTCGTGTCGTACGGGAGCAGGAAGAACTCGTCCGCGGGGATCGCCCGCTCGCCGTCGGGGCCCTCCACGACGACCTCGCCGTCGTGGGCGATGAGGACGCTCCCCCAGTCGCCCTTGGGGTCCGCCTGCGCGACGGAGCCGACGACGGTGCCGCGATTTCGGATCTGGGGGTCCGCCACGAGCGGCGCCGTGTCGGCGAAGCTACCGTAGCGCTCGTCGATCAGGTCGGAGTCCTCCACGTCGGCGTGGCGCGCGAGCGCCCCGAGCTTCAGGTAGCCGTCCTCCTCGCGGAGGTACTCCAGCGAGTCGATGCCGTTGATGTCGACGACCACGTCGGGGTTCGCCAGGCGGAACCGCAGCATCGGCACGAGGCTCTGCCCGCCCGCGAGGATCGTCGGGTCGTCGAGGCTCTCCAGCAGGCTGACGGCCTCGGAGACGCTCTCGGGCTCGTGGTGTTCGAACGGTGCGGACTTCATCAGAACATCCCCCGGATCTTGTCGGTGACGCCGGAGTCGGTCTCCTCCACGTCGGTCATCTGCGCCTCGATGTCGCTGAAGAAGTTGTTCACGATCTTGTTGGCGACCGGGTTGATCACCCGACCGCCGAGCTGTGCGATCCGCCCGGAGATGTCGGCCTCGGTCCACCACTCGATGCGGGAGCCGTCGCCCTCCTCCTGCGGGTGGATGTGCATCCCCGACTCCATGCTGAAGCTGCTGCCGCTCGCGGAGCCGGAACCGGTCGCGGTCATGACGAACTCCTCCTCGTCGCGGTCCTCGATGGTGACCGTCGTCTCGAACTTCGGCTTCACGCTGCCGACGCCCACCTGCATCAGCGCGGCGTACTTCTGTCCCCCCCGGAACGCCCGGGCGGCGACCTCGTCGGGGTCCGCCTCCGGCAGCGTCTCGATGTCCTCCTCGGGCTCGTAGGAGTCCCACTCGAAGGAGTCGTCCATCGGGGTGATGTACGCGCACCCCTTCAGCGAGTCCCGGACCGCGATCGGGTCCGAGAGGACGACCCACGCCTTCTCCGGCGGGACGCCGTCGAGCTCGAACTCGCCGTCGAACTCCATCAGCCGTCCACCTCCGCCGTCGGTGTCGTTCGCTGTCCCGTGCCCGTCATCTTTTATAGCACCCCACTATGTGCATACTATTACCTCGGCCTATGGTATGCGGTAGCACCCAAATAAAAGTTCATGACCTCGGAACCGTCGCCGGACGTTTACCCGCGAGCGCGCCAGAGGCGTTCGGGAACGATGACGCAGGACACCCGGAGGAACGATGACGAACGATGACCGCGCGACCGGGGGAACCGACGGCGACCGAGACGGCGAGCCCGGCCGCGACCACGGACCCGGCCGTGACGACACGTCCGACAGCGACGACGGGTCGGACCAGAACCACGAACCCGACCACGACCACGGGTCAGACCACGATCACGACGGGCTGATCGGGTGGCGGGAGGGCGCCGACCGCGTCGGCGACCTCCGCGGTCGCCTGCTCGATCGGGTCGGGACCGGGACCGTCGACATCGACCGCATCGCGGGCCGGACGCTCGCGGAGGGGCTGGACGCGCCCCGGGCGGTGCCGGACCGGAGCCACTCGACGATGGACGGCTACGCGTTCGCCGCCGGCGACGACTACCCGTTGGCGGTGATCGAGGCCGACGTGTTCCCGGAGGACGACCCGCCCGAACTCGCCGCCGGCGAGGCGGTGCGGATCGCCACCGGGGCGCCGGTGCCCGACTCCGCGGACGCGGTGCTCAAGCGGGAGGAGGCGGCCGTCGAGGACGGACGGCTCACCGGGCCCGAACTCGACCCCGGTACCTACGTCTACGAGCGCGGGAGCAACGTCGCCGAGGGCGAGCGGCTGTTCGAGGCCGGCGAGCGACTCGCGCCCCGGGACGCCCTCCTGCTCGGCGACCTGGGCGTCGACGAGGTGACCGTCCGCGAGCGGCTCTCGGTCGGACTGCTCGCCACGGGAACGGAGATCCACGAGGGCCGCAGCCGCGACCTCGACTCGCCCATGCTCGCGAACCTCGTCTCGGCGTGGGGCCACGAGCCGACCCACGAGGGCTCCGTCCCCGACGACTACGAGCGCGTCGAGTCGCGGATCGCCGCGCTCGCGGCCGAGCACGACGTGGTCGTCACCACGGGCGGAACGAGCGTCGGCGACAAGGACTACGTCGTCCGCGCGCTCGACGCGCTCGGCGAGGTGCTGTTCCACCGCGTCGCCCTCCGGCCGGGCAAGCCCATCGCGGTCGCGGACCTCCCGGAGCACGACGCGGTCGCCGTCGCCGTCCCCGGCAAGCCGGTCGGCGCCCACGCGGTGACGACGCTCGTGGCCCGACCGCTGTTCACCGGCGAGTCCGAGCTCTCGACCGTCGAGGCGACCCTCTCGACCGACGTGGGGATCGGTCCGGCCGGGTTCACCTACGCCGTGCCGGTCGTCCTCGAGGACGAGACCGCGACGCCGCTTGGACACGCCGACTCCGCCCTGCAGGTGTACGAGGAGACGTTCGACCCCAGCGTGCTCTCATCGTCCACGCGGGCGACACGCGCGGACGGGTTCGTCCTCACGGAGTCGGGACTCGCCGCTGGCGACGCCGTCGACGTCGTCCCGTACCCGGCGGTCGAACGATGAGCGGCGGTGACCTCCCGGTCGTGTCGCCCCCGTTCGACGCCGAGGACGGGGACGGGGACGGGGACGGGGACGGGGACGGGGACGACGCCCCGCGCGTCGCCGGCGTCGTCCTCGCCGCCGGAACGAGCTCGCGTTTCGGCGAGCGGAACAAGCTCGTGGCGCCGGCGGGGGGCGACGGCGGCGAGCCGCTGGTCCGGGCGGCCGCCCGCACGCTGCTGGAGGCGGGCCTCGCGCCGGTCGTGGCGGTCGTCGGTCACGAGGCCGACCGCGTCGTCGACGCCCTCGACGGGCTCGACGTGCGGACGGTCCGCAACGACGAGTTCGAGAGCGGACAGGCGTCGTCAGTCCGGACCGGGATCGACGCCGTCGCGGCGGCGGAGCCGCCGGTCGACGCCGCGGTCGTCGCGCTCGGCGACATGCCGTTCGTCGACCCCGCGACGGTGCGGACGCTGGTCGACGCCTACGCCGCCGGCGTCGGCGGCGCGCTGGCGCCCGCCCACGAGGGTCGGCGGGGGAACCCGGTGCTGTTCGACCGACGGTTCTTCGATCCCCTGACCGACGTTGACGGCGACGTCGGCGGCCGGGCGGTCCTCCTCGGGAGCGACGACTCGGCGCTCGTCGCCGTCGACGACCCCGGGGTCCGCCGGGACGTCGACGAGCCGACCGACCTGTGAGGCGGCGCGGCCCTCGACGGTGTCACTCCCCGTCGGATCCGTCGGGGTCGAGCTTCTCGACGACGATCTCGCCGTCACGGACGTGCCACTCGACTCGGTCGCCCGCGCCGACGTCGAGGAAGTTCCTGACCGACTTCGGGACGGTCGTGAGGTTCTTCTCGGAGACTTTCGTGTCCGTCAGCGTACCCATCGGTCCGGAGTAGACACGTAGCGCATACGTAGCTTTCGCTATGAGGGGGAGCCCGAGCGGGCGTCGGACCGGGTCGGCCCGCCCGACTCCCAGCGGTGGGTGCCGTTGTCGGAGGCCTTGGAGAAGTCGAGGTCGTAGCGGTCGGACTCGATGAGGACGGGCCCGGGGACGTACGCCCCGTCGCCGGCCGCGTCGAGGAGGTCGCGCTCGGCCATCGTCCCGAGGACGTCGCGGACTGTCCGCTCGCGACCGGCCAGGAGGTTCGCCTCCTCGACGACGGCCTCGACGGTGACCCGTCCCCGGAGCATCGCCAGCCGGATCGCCGCGACCCACGCCGGCTCGCGTCTCATCTCACGACACACGACCCGCACGATGAACAGGACACGTATATAGTTTCTTCCGCCACGGAACGATCGTAACCGCCGACGGTTTCACGGAGGGCGCCGCCGGCGACGGCGATGGCGCCGCCGGCGACGGCGATGGCGCCGCCGGAGCCTCACGGCACCGGAGAGGAGTAGGCCGGAAACGGCAGGTGAAGTCGGAGACGACCGCGACCGTGTCCGTTCGCGTCCGGGACCGCGGACGTGACGCCGACCGTTCGGGTGGGTCGGGGGCTACTCCCCGTCGCCCTCGCTCGCGGGTCGTGTCACTCCCCGCTCGCGTTCTCCGAGGCGCGTTGCGCCTCGCCCAGCGCGTGCCACGACAGCCGCGGGTTCCGCGCCGCGGAGGTCTGGTCGACCCGCCGGGCGGTCGTCTTCGTCGGCGCCGCGTGCAGTTCCTCGTCGGTGTCGGCGACCGCCTCGTTGAACGCGTTCGCCAGGTCCTCCAGCGAGCGCTTGTTCTCGACCTCCGTCGGCTCGGTCAGCATCGCCTCGGGCACCATCTCGGGCCACTTCGTCGTCGGCGGGTGGACGCCGTAATCGAGCATCCCCTTCGCCACGTCGGCGGCGTCGCGGTCCCCGGCGGTGGCGGCGAACTCGTGGTGGAACGGCCCGTACGGCACCTCCATGTCGAGCAGGCTCGCGAGGTAGTTCGCGTTCAGCGTCGCCTTCGCGGAGGCGTCGAGCAGCCCCTCGTCGCCCAGCCGCCGGATGTACGCGTACGCCCGGATCAACACGAGCCAGTTGCCCGAGAAGCCGTGCACCTTGCCGATGCTGTGTTCGGGATCGAACAGCTCGTACTCGTCGTCCTGCGCCGCGTCGTCCGTGTGACCGTGATCGTGGTCGTGACCCGTCAGCGCGCCGCCGTCGGCGGCGGTGGCGGTGTCGTCGGCGTCGCGCTCCGACGGGTCGCTCCGCTCCCCGTCCCCGTTCGAGGCGCTCCGCGCCTCGCGGACCCGCGGACGGGGCAGGAACGGCGCCAGTTCGTCGACGACGCCCACCGGCCCCGCGCCGGGACCGCCGCCGCCGTGGGGCGTGGCGAACGTCTTGTGGACGTTGTAGTGCATGATGTCGAAGCCCATGTCGCCCGGCCGGGCGCGGCCGAGCAGGGCGTTGAGGTTCGCGCCGTCGTAGTACAGCAGGCCGCCAGCGTCGTGGACCATGTCCGCGATCTCCGTGATGTCGCGCTCGAACAGCCCAACCGTGTTGGGGTTGGTGAGCATCAGCGCGGCGGTGTCCTCGGAGACGGCCGCCTCGAGCGCCTCCACGTCGACGCGGCCGTCCTCGCCGGAGGGGAGTTCGACCACGTCGTAGCCGGCCATCGCCGCGGTGGCGAAGTTGGTGCCGTGGGCCGACGCCGGGATGATCACCTCGGACTTGTCGTTGCCGTGGTGCTCGTGGTACGCCTTGGCGACGGCGATACCCGTGAACTCGCCGGCGGCGCCGGCGGGCGGCTGCAGCGTCACCGCGTCCATCCCGCCGATGGTCGCGAGGTACTCCTGCAGGCCGTGGAGGAGTTCGAGGTTCCCCTGCACGGTCTCGGGGTCACGGTCGGGGTGGACCGCCGCGTTCGGATCGGCGGCGACGGCGTCCGCGAACGAGGGGTTGTACTTCATCGTGCACGACCCCAGCGGGTACGGCCCCGCCTCGACGCTCCAGTTCATCTGCGACAGCCGGGTGTAGTGGCGCGCCAGTTCCGGCTCCGAGAGGCCGGGCAGCTCCAGCGAGTCGCGCGTCAGGTCGTCCGGCAGCGCCGAGCCCTCACCGGGGTCGAGCGCCGTCGAGTCCTTCTCCGACAGCAGCGGCTCGTTGCGCTCGTCGTCGCCGTAGCGGGCCTGATCGTAGTTCACGCGAGCCACCTCCGTGGCGAGGGTGAGCTCGTCGGACGCAGTCCGACGTAGTTCATGCCGTCACCTCCGCGACTGCGGCGACCAGATCGTCTGCCGCATCGACGTTCAGGTCGGTCACGCACACCTGCAGCGTCTCGTCGTCGAGGACGTGAACCGCGAAGCCGCGCTCCTCCAGTCCGGCGGCGACGCCGGGGGCGTCGTCGACGCCGACGGTGAACTCGCGGAAGTGGTGGCGGTCGTCCAGGGGCGCCTCGACCCCGTCCAGCGCGTCGAGGGAGGCCGCCACCGACGCCGCGTCGCGGACGCAGTCCTCGGCGAGGCCGACGAGCCCATCCGGGCCGAGGTACGCCGCGTGCATCGCCGCCCGAAGCGCCACCCACGCCTGGTTCGTGCAGATGTTCGACGTGGCCCGTTCCTTCCGGATGTGCTGCTCGCGCGTCTGCAGCGTCAGCGTGAACGCCCGGCGGTCGTCGGCGTCCTCGCTCTTCCCGACGAGGCGGCCGGGCACCTGCCGGAGGAACTCCTCCGAGCAGGCGAACAGCCCGAGCCCCATCCCGTAGCTCGCGGGGAGCCCGAGCGCGCCGGCCTCGCCGACGACCACGTCGGCGCCGACGGACGCCGGCTCCTCCAGCAGGGAGAGCGCGACCGGGTCCGAGCCGACGCAGAACAGCGCGTCGTGCTCGTCCGCGAGGTCGCCGATCGCCGCCAGATCGGGCTCGATGGCGCCCGTCACGGTCGGCGTCTCCGCGTACACGAACGTGGTGTCCTCGTCGACCGCGTCCGCGAGCGCGTCGAGGTCCGCGGTGTTGTCGGCGTAGGGGTACGTCTCGACGGTCAGGTCAGAGCCGTCGACGTAGTTGTCGAGCGTTCCGCGCTTCCCGTCGCGCAGGTCCTCGGGGACGAGGACGGTCGACCCGGAGGTCGAGCGGACGCGGTCGGAGAGGAGCGCCGCCTCCGCGAGCGCGGCCGCGGCGTCGTACATCGAGCAGTTGGCGATCGACAGCCCCGTCAGCTCGACGAGGATCGACTGGTACTCGAACAGCGCCTGGAGGAACCCCTGGGTGATCTCCGGCTGGTACTGCGTGTAGCTGGTGAGGAACTCCGAGCGCGACGAGAGGTCGTCGACGACCGCCGGAACGTAGTGGGAGTAGTGTCCCCGGCCGAGGAACTCGGTGAGGTCGTCGTTGCGGGCGAAGGTGTCCCGGAGGTCCGCCCTGACGGTTCGCTCGTCGCGCTGGGGGATGCCGAACTCCCCGTCGAAGGCGACCGCCTCGGGGATGTCGAACAGCTCGGCCTCGTCGTCGACGCCGAGCGCGTCCAGCATCGCTGCCGTCTCGTCGGCGGTGTGGGGCGCGAACGGCGACCCGCCCGTTCCCGCGGACCGTCCGCTCATCGGGGGACCTCCCCGACACGTCCGTGCGGGTTGATCGCCGCCACGTGTCCACGTCTGTCCATAGATATGCCTACGGCGCGCCCACCAAGAGTCGTTCGTTCCCGGGCGGTGCGGCCGGCTGTCGGCGCTGGCGTGAAGCGTATCCGTTCGCGGCGCCGAGCGACGGCGTGACCGACCCGATCGACCCGCCGAAGGCCGACCCGCTCGACGTGGACGAGGAGACGTCGGTGTCGCCGCGGCCGTACGCGGACCTCGTCACGGGCGTGATGGAGGCGCGCGACTGCGCGAGGCCCGTCGCCGAGGACTGGGTGGACGAGCACGGCCGCGAGGCGGCGGAGCGGTTCCTGCTCGCTCGGTGGGCCTGACGGGCACGACTCCCTAGCCCTCCGTCGTCGGCGTCTCGGTGAACGACGACTCCTCCACCCGTAGCGACGCCCAGTACACCGCCCCGTCGTAGCGGACGACGTACTCGCCGCTGGCGCGCCACGGCTCAGACTCGTGCTCCCACCCGAGAACCACGGGGTCGCGCTCGCGGAACCGGTCCACGAGCGAGCGAAGCGCCTCGCTCGGCTCCTCGTCGCTCGCGACGTGGTACCCCGAGCGGTCGTCGGCGTCGGGCGCCGGCGTCTCGGGGGCGACCGCGGCGTCGAGGATCTCGCGCTCCTCCCGGGGGAGCACCGCCAGCGAGAAGCCGAACCGCTCGCGGAGGTCGGCCCCGAACCCGGGCGCCGAGTCGATGCGCTCGGCCGTCAACTCGTAGGTGTACACGCTGTACGTCGACGCGTCGTCGGCCTCGAAGCGGGCGGCCCCGTCCGGCCAGACGACGACCGAGTATTCGGGATCGGGGACGAGTACCGAGTCCTCGACGGCCTCGGGCCGGTACGAGAGGCTGGTTCCGATCCCGATCGGTCGCTCGTCGTCGTAGCCCCGCTCGGCGAGCACCTCTCGGTCCACCGCCGGGAGGTCCCCGTACCGGATCCAGTCGCTCGGCCCGGGCGTCTCCTCGCCGTCGTCGACCCGGATCGGATCGATCGTCACGGAGAACGAGCGCAGCTCTCGGGAGTCGACCGCCTCGGCGTCGAACCGGTACACGCCGTCGTTCACGACGACCGGCCGGTCGGTCGGGAGCGGAGGATCGGTATCCTCGACGGCCGCCGAGCCGTTCGCGACGACGCGCTCGGCGATGGCGGCTCGCTCCCGCTCCGGTCGGTCCGGCTCGGTGTCAGGATCGAACGTCGTCAGCGCCTCCCGCGCGAGCCCGGCGTCGCTCTCGGCGGTCATTCGGAGGGAGGCGGTCGGGGAGGCCGCACAGCCGGTGCAGCCGCCGGCGGCCGTCGCCGCGAGCGTCGCCGTCGTCGCGAGGAACGACCGGCGATCGAGTTCCATGGTCGGCGTACACGACAGATCGACAAGAAGTATCCGGAGGCGAAAGCGGCGATTGTAGCGACCGGGCGTCGATCCGAGCGAGCGACGACCCACCCCGACGACCGGTCGTCGGTTCCGGCGATCCGACCGTCGGTTCCGGCGGTCGACCCTCAGGCGATCTGGTCGCGGTACTCGTCGGCCGAGAGCAGGTCGTCGAGGTCGCCCTCGTCGACGTCGAGTTCGAGCATCCAGCCGTCGCCGAACGGGTCCTCGTTGACGAGCTCGGGCGCGTCGAACAGGGCCTCGTTCACCGCGACCACGTCGCCGGTGATCGGTGAATACAGGTCCGAGACGGCCTTGATCGACTCGACGACGCCGAACTCGGCGCCCGCGTCCACGGCGTCGCCCTCGCTCGGGAGTTCGACGAAGACCACGTCGCCCAGTTCGTCCTGTGCGAAGTCGGAGATGCCGACGCGGCCCGTCTCCGGATCGATCCACTCGTGTGACTCGCGGTAGCGAAGGTCGTCGGGAACGTCGAAGCTCATCGTCTATCGGAGTTGCGGGGACGGGGGTACTTGGGTGTATCCGAACCGGCGCGCTACTCGAAGGGGACCGAGACGACCTTCGCGCGCTTCTCGCGCCCGCGGACGACCACCCTGACCTCGGTCCCGGGGTCTGTGAGGTCGACCGGGAGGTAGCCGAGCGCGATCGGCTTGTCGAGGCTCGGGCTCATCGTCCCCGAGGTGACCGTCCCGACGACGTGTCCGTCCTCGTTGGTCACGTCGTAGCCGTGGCGCGGGACACCGCGGTCGAGCAGTTCGATCCCGACGAACGTCTCCTCGACGCCCGCCTCCGCCTGCGCGGCGAGGGCGTCGCGCCCGACGAACTCGGCGTCGAGATCGACCGCGAAGCCGATGTCGGCCTCGTAGGGCGTCCGGGGCTCGTCCTCGGGGTCGAAGTCCTGGCCCGACAGGAGGAACCCCTCCTCGATGCGCAGCGTGTCGCGCGCGCCGAGGCCGCACGGCGTGGCGTCGGCGGCGAACAGCTCCCACACCGCCTCGGCGTCCGACCACGGACACAGCACCTCGAAGCCGTCCTCGCCGGTGTAGCCCGTCCGGGCGACCCAGCAGTCCGCGCCTGCGAGCGGCGCGAACGTCGCCGAGAACCGCGAGAGGTCGCGCACGTCCGGGCCGCCGTCGTCGACCGCGTCGGCGACGAGATCGGGCGCGTCGGGGCCCTGAACCGCGAACATGGCCCAGTCCTCGGTGACGTTTCGGACCTCGCAGTCGAGGCCCCACTCGTCGCGGTGGTCGACCCAGCGCTCGTGCATCTCTGCGTCGTGGCCCGCGTTCGGGATGAACAGGTACGCGGGGACCGTCTCGTGGTCGCCGCGGTCGGCGCCGCCGGTCTCGCCGACCCCGTCGCCGCCGACCGCGGCGTCCCCGTTCGCGCCGTGGCCGGGTCGCTCCTCGTCGGGGAGCCGGTAGACGACGGTGTCGTCGAGCATCACGCCGTCCTCGCGGGTGATCGCGGCGTACTGGGCGTCGCCCGGCGAGAGGCCGGTCACGTCGTTGGTCGTGAGGCGGTTCAGGAGGGTCGTCGCGTCGGGGCCGGCGACCTCGATCTCCCCCATGTGGGAGACGTCGAAGACGCCGGCCGACTCGCGCACCGCCGCGTGCTCGGCGCGGATCGAGTCGAACTCCACGGGCATGTCCCACCCGCCGAACTCGGTGAACTTCGCGTCGCGCTCGGCGTGGGCCTCGCGGAGGGGCGGCTTCCGGAGCGTCATACCCGCGAGGTCGGTCGGGGACGAGTAATGGTTTGGTATTCGGGTCGCCGGTGAGCCCCGTCCCCAGCGAGTCCCGTCCGCCGGCGATCCCCGTCCGCTGTCAATCCATCCTGATAATCCGAGGCGATCGTCTAAGTCGACCGGAGGACCGTACCCGAACGAATGGTCGAACTCGTGAGCAGCGGATCGTTCTACTGGTACGTACTTGCCTACGTCTTCGCGGTTGTCGGCTGCGCCGTCGCGCTCCGACGCGCGAGACGGGTCGACGACCGGGAGACCCGGGTGGGGCTGGTGGCGCTGCTCGTCACGAGCGGCAGTTGGGCGGCCGCACAGTTGGGGTACCTCGTCGCGCCGACCGGGACGCCCCAGTACGCGCTGTACCTGACCGGACTGATCGTCGGACTCACCACCATCGGCGGGTGGCTCTACTTCTGCTCGGCGTACACCGGCCGGTCGTTCCACCGGAACCGGACGTACCGCCGGCTCGCCGTGGCCGTGTACGTCGCCATCGTCGCCGTGAAACTGACCAACCCGTTCCACGGCCTGTACTTCACCGCCGAACCCATGACGACGCCGTTCCCCCACCTCGCGATCCAGCCGGGGCTGGCCCACTGGGTCGTCACGGGGTTGTCGTACTCGCTGGTCGCGGTCGGCTTCTTCATGCTGTTCGACCTGTTCCTCGAGGCGGACTTCGACACCCGCCCGCTCGCCGCGCTCCTGGCCGCGACCGCCCTCCCGGTGACGTTCGACATCGTCGAGATGACGAGCACGACGATCCCGGATCTGAGCCTCGAACCCGTGGGCGTCGCGGTGTTCGCGGTCGGGACGCTGTTCGTCTTCGAGGACCGGTTCCTCTCGATACAGCTGTCCGACGGCGTCGACGACGCGCTGATCTACCTCGACGGCGACGGCCGGATCCGGGAGGCGAACGGGCTCGCCCGCGAGCGCTTCCCCGAACTGCGCGGCGCACGGGGCCGGGCGCTGGAGGCCGTCCTCCCCGACGTCGCCTCGGCCCTCGGCGACGACGAGGGGATACTCGAACGGCGGGACGACGGCGGGGCGCGCTACTACCTCGTCTCCACGACGGAGTTCGTCCGCGGCGGCGGCGCGGTCGGGAGGCTGGCGATGGTGAGCGACGTGACCGACACCGAGCGGCGGAGGCGGGAGCTGGAGCGCCAGAACGACCAGCTCGAGTCGCTCGCGGCCGCGATGCGCCACGAGCTGCTCAACACCCTCCAGATCGTCGCCGGTCGCGTCGACATCGCGGGGAGGGAGCTGGAGTCCGGAGACGTCCAGTCCGCCCGGGAGTCGTTGCGGACCGCCTCGGGGACCGCCCGGCGAATGCGGGAGCTCGTCGAGGACTTCGCCGACGTGGCCCGGCAGGGCCGGACCGTCGAGGCGACCGAGTCGGTGCCGTTCGACGTGGCAGTCGGGGAGGCGTGGGCCGGGGTCGACACGGCCGACACGGAGCTCGTGCGCGACGCCGAGGGCACGGTCGAGGCCGACGCCGACCGCCTCGCCTCGCTGCTCGAGAGCGCGTTCCGCTTCTTCGTTCACAACGGCGCCGAGCGGATCACCGTTCGGCTCCACGAGGAGGGGTTCTCGGTCGCCGGCGACGGCGACGAACACCCCGACATGGACCCCGAGAGCTTCTTCGAGTACGGCGGCGCCGTTCCCGACGCCGAGGCCGGGATCGCGCTGCCGAACGTGCGGACGCTGGCGCGGGTCCACGGGTGGACGGCGACCGTCGACGCCGAGTACGACGACGGGGTCAAGCTGGTGGTGGAGAGGGCGTGTACCGAGCCGGCTCAGTCGGCAACGCGGTCCTCGGCGGCACGCGAGCCCCCCGCCTCGGGGGCTCAGTAGGCGTCGACGTACGCGGCCACGTCGAGCATGCGGTTCGAGAAGCCGTACTCGTTGTCGTACCACGTGAGGACCTTCGCGATCCCCTCGTCGTCGTCGCCGACGACGTTCGTCGACTGCAGGTCGACGTACGAGGAGAAGGGGAGCCCGAGGATGTCGCGGCTGACGACCTCGTCGTCGGTGTAGCCGAGCACGCCCGCGAGCGGGCCGGAATCGGCCGCGCCGCGGAACGCCTCGTTGATCTCGTCGGCCGAGGGCGACGACTCCAGGTCGACGACGAGCTCGGTGAGCGAGCCGTTCGGAACGGGCACGCGCATGGCCATGCCGTCGAGCTTGCCCTTCAGTTGGGGGAGGATCTCCGTCGCCGCCTGCGCGGCGCCCGTCGAGGTAGGCACGATGTTCTCCGCGGCCGCGCGGCCGCGCCGGGTCTTCGCCTTCGGTCCGTCGACGAGGTTCTGGCTCCCCGTGTACGCGTGAACCGTCGTCAGCGTCCCCGAGGCGATGCCGAACTCCTCGTCGAGCACCTTCGCGACCGGCGTCACGGAGTTGGTCGTACAGGAGGCGTTCGAGACGACCGACTCGCCCTCGTACTCCTCCTCGTGGTTCACGCCGTACACGAGCTGCTTGACGGGCTCGTCGCCCTTCGGCGGCGCGGAGATGATCGCCACGTCGGCGCCCGCCTCGACGTGCTTCCCGGCGTCGCCCTTGGTGCGGAAGACGCCGGTACACTCCAGCGCCACGTCCACGTCGAGGTCGTCCCACGGGAGGTCCGCCGGGGCCTGCTCGTCGAGGATCGGAACGGCGGTGTCGCCGACGCTCAGTTCCCGGGCGTCGGCGTCGTACTCGACCCCGTCGAGCCGACCCATCACGGAGTCGTAGGACGCCAGATACCGCATCTCCTCCCCCTCCATCACGTCGTTGATGCCCGCGAGCTCGACCCGCGGGTCCTCCAGCACCGCCCGGAAGACGTTGCGGCCGATCCGACCGAACCCGTTCAGCCCGACGCGGACCGGCTCGTCGACGTCGTCGCCGGCTGCGAGGTATGATTTACTCATATCCGAATTACCAATGGCCGGCGACTTATCGCTTGCGGGTGCATCGGAGCGAACCGAGCGGCACACGGCGGCGGGAGTCGCCACGGCGGCGCGCTCGCCGTGTCAGTGACAGGTCCGGACGCCGCCGGGGGGAGAAGGCTTATTCGGGGGAGCGAACTACCTCGGGCCAGAATGCGCGACGACCGCGACGATCCGTTCCGCGATATCTTCGACGAGATCGAGCGGATGATGAACGAGATGTCCGGCGCGGCGGCGGCGGGCGAGTCCGGCGGCGACGCCGGCTTCGGCGACGAGACCCACGTGTCGGTGTACGAGGAGGGACAGACGCTTCGCCTCGTGGCCGACCTGCCGGGGGTCGAGAAGGACGGCATCGACCTCCAGTGTGACGGCCGCACGCTCACGATCTCCGCGGAGGGCGCCGGCCGCCGCTTCGACGAGCGGGTTCGACTCCCCGTCCGTGTCGACGAGCACTCCGCGTCCGCGTCGTTCAACAACGGCGTGCTCGAGGTCACCTTCGACGCGCTGGAGCCCTCCGCCGACATCGACGTGGAGTAGTTCGCACGCTCGCTCGGCTCCCTCTCGCTACTGCCGTGCCGTCCGTCGGATCAGCGCCGCCAGGTCCGCGTCGAACCCCTCGCGGTACTTCTCGGCCGAGTCGATCGTCGGCCGCGCGTTGGTCTCGGAGACGACGAGTCGGCCGTCCGACTCCAGCAGGTCGACCCCGAGCAGCGGGATGCCCAACGCCTCGGCAGCGCGCTCCGCGAGCCGCCGCGGCTCCTCGCCCAGGTCCACCCCCTCGGCGACGGCGCCTCGATGGACGTTGTGTTTCCACCGGCCCTCCGCCAGCGCGGACTCGGGGAGCCGGCGCTCCACGGCGCCGGCGTAGACGGCGTCCAGCACCATGACGCGGTAGTCGGTCGCCGCGGGGAGGAACTCCTGCAGCAGGTACGACTTGTCGCCGGTCGCGCGGTAGTCGTGGACGAGGTCGAGGTAGTCCGTCACGCCCAGCAGCGAGTCCGGGTCGGCGGCCTTGGCGATGCCGACGCCGCGGGTCGCGGAGTTCGGTTTCACGACCAGCGGGTAGCCGATCTCGTCGGCCGCTGCGAGCACCGCTTCCTCGTCGGCGGGGTTCGAGACGAGCCGCGTCTCCGGAACGGGGAGCCCCGCGTCCGCCAGCGTCGCGAGCGCGCCGGCCTTGTTACGGGAAGCCAGCACCGCGTCCCTGCCGTTCACCCACGGCACCCCGAGGCGGGCGTCGACGACCGCCCCCTCCATCAGCCGCGACGGGTACACCCAGCCGGCGTCGAAGCCGTCGAACTCCGTCTCGGCGTCCGCGTCGGCGGCGGTTTCGGGTTCGTCCCCGTCCGCGACCCGGAGCACGCGCTCGTCCGGCCGGACGTGGTCGACGGCGATGCCGTGCGGTGCGAGGCGCTCGCGGAGGCGCTCGAACGTCTCCGCGCGCGTCGTCATCGCGAGCCGGACGTCGGGATCTGAGTCGGGGTCGGACGGCGCCGTCGGCATCGGTCTGTCGGAGCCGACGGTCGCCCGGCGTATAGCGGTTCGGCTCCCGGCACGGGCCATCGGCGCGACCGGGAGGTCCGTTCCACGAGGACAGGAAGCGACATCACCCCTTACCTCCGCGGACACGTATCACGCGTGTGTCATACCAGACCACCGTCGGCTGGTCGCTCCTGACGTCGGGCGTCGTGAGCATCGTCCTCTGGCTGATCCCCGGGGACTCGCTCTGGTGGGGAATCGGGCTCCTCGTGGTCGGACTCGTCGTGCTCTACGTCCGTCGTAACGACGTTCAGGAGGCGTTCTCCGCGCTGAACGACTCCTGAGGTTCCGCTCGGTGCAGCGAGTCCCGTACCGCTTCGCCGACGTGATCGCTACACCTCCGTACGTGCTGGCACGTTCCGAACGCTCACCGATCGAGGGCCGGGGGCGCTCCGCTCCCCTACGACAGGCCCCCACACGCGGAGCCGCGGAAACGAGGCTTCTTACGGCGCGACGCGGTATCGACGGTATGAGCGATTCCGACGTTCCCTCGCAGGTGCCCGTGGAGTGCCCGGGCTGCGGCGAGGAGACGGCCCACGAGGTGCTGAAGCCCGGCGGTCACGCCACGGTGCAGTGTACGGTCTGCGGCCACACCCACAAGGTCGAGGTGCCCGAGCCGACGACCGTCGACGTGGACGTGGTCGTCTCCCAGGACGGCGAGTCCTACACCGCGACGCTCGACGGGGAACCCGACCAGCAGGTCGCGACCGGCGACGAGTTCATCGTCGAGACCGAGGAGGCGATCCAGCAGGTGCGCGTCACCTCGATCGAGCTGTCGGGCGACCGCCGCGTCGAGGAGTCAGACCTCGACCACGCCGCGACCGTCTGGACGCGCGTCGTCGACAACGTCGCCGTCAACATCACTGTCCACCCGAAGGACGGCCGCCGCGACGAGACCCGGAGCCTGAAGGTGTACGTCCCCGGCGACTACGAGTTCACGGTCGGCGAGACCGTCTCGTTCGGCGACGACGAGATCGAGATCGAGGGCGTGCAGGTGCGCGACGAGGCCGCCGACACCTACCGCCACGAGAAGTTCGACCACGAGGGCGACATGGTGTACGCCAAGGACGTGAAGCGCGTGTACGCCCGCGACACGAAGACGGCCGCCTGGTCCGCCTGGTAGGGCTCGTCCCCGCCCCCGCGACTCCTCTCGGTTTCTCGATAGAAACGAGCTTCAGCGAGCGCTTTTCACCCGCCCCGCTCACCGACGGAACATGCGAGACAGTTCCCGAACCCGCCGATCCTCCGCCCGCGGGGGCCGACGATGAGCGCGTGGCGACGTGCGGATCCGAGCGCCCGCCTGACCGATCCCGACGCCGCCGAGAGGCCGCGGGAGACGGCGTTCGCCGACGCGGCGGCGCGCGCGAACTTCGTCGTCCACGAGCCGACCGCGCTCCCCGACGACTGCGCGATCGAGACGGTGACGTACCGTCCCGAACAGCCGCCGGGCAGGCCCGAGGGCGTCGACGCGGCCGACATGGGGCAGACGCCGTGGAGCGACGGCAACCCCGCGAGCGTCCGGGCGGTCGTCCGCGGCGACGGGCGGGCGCTGCGGATCAAGCAGTTCCTCTACGACTGGGCGCCGCCGGCGGCCGGGATCGCACCGCTGTGGCGCACTGCCGACCCGATGCCCGTCGACTGCGGCGACGCCGTCGGCTGGCTCGGCACGGACTACGAGGACCGGCGCGGCGCGTGTCTCCAGCGCGAGCGCGCCCAGATGGAGGTCTCCGTCACCGACGGCGCGTTCGACGACGACGAGCTCGCGGCGACCCTGCGCGGGTTCGCCCCGGCCGACGCGGCCGCGAGCCGCGGCGTCCGGGAGGCGCCGTTTCACGCGCTGAACTACTGGGTTCGGTACGGCTGTCGGCCGCCCGGCGTCCCCCACGGCCTGTGGGACTACCCCGGACCGCGACCGTACGACGAGAGCCGACCCGTTTCCATGGCCGCGCTCGCGAGCGACCCGCCCGCCCGGCCGCTGGTTCCCGGGGACGACGACGCGTTCGTCCTCGACTCGGCGCTGGCGTTCCCCGACGCGGACGCGGTCGAGGTCCTCTTCCGAAGCCGGGCGAACGGGAGCGACCACCTCTGGATCACCGCCGCGGCCGAGGGGAGTCCGCTCGCGCCCGCCGTCCCCCCGGAGCCGGCCGACCAGTCATGCGAGCGTCGCGAGCGGATCGACCGCCGCGGCACCGACGTTCACTACGCCGCTCTCGACGAGACGTACGGCGCGTGGGAGGCGCTGTGGGAGGAGGAGGGAACCCGGTACGCCGCGTGGGCCGGCCCCTCGCTCGCGCTCGACGGCGCCGGGTTCCGCGAGGTGATCGGCGGGATGACCACGCCCTGATCGGCGGAGGTCAGCGGGGTGACACTCCGGAAGGGGGGCGTCCCGGTCCCGTCGGAGGGATGGCCTTTTATCGGTCCGGCATAGCCTCGTGGACGAGCCATGCCGAGCGACGAGCGAACGGGGCCGGAGATCCACGAGCTGTTCCTGCTGTGGGCGGCCCGACGGACGGGGATACTCGAGGCGTTGCTGTCGACGGCTGGGACGCCGGCGGAGGTGGCCGCGGCGACGGACGTCGCCCAGCCGGCCGCCGAGCGGGTCGTCCGTGCGCTCGCGCGGGTCGGGTTCCTCGAGCGCGTCGGCGACGAGTACGAGCCGACGAACCGGGCGCTCGGGCTGCTTGCCAAGCGCGACGTGCGGTCGATCGGGGCGTTCCCCCACGAGCTCGACCGGCTCGACGAGCTGGTCGAGTTGCCCGAGACGCTGGAGACCGGCGTGGCGCCCGAGCGGCGCGGCGACTGGGAGGCGAACGCGCTGGGAGCCGACTACGCCACCGCCGAGGCCACCGTTCGCGCGTGCGTCACCGAGGCGGTGCGGGCCGCCCCCCACGCCGGGTCCGTCGTCGACCTGAGCGGCGGCTCGGGCGTGTACGCCCGCGAGTTCGTCGCCCGCGGCCTCGACGCGACGCTGGTGGCGTCGCCGGCGACTGCCGAGCGGCTCGGCCGGGTGCACGCCGACCGCGTCCGGATCCACGCGGACGTTCCGGCGGCGCTCGACCCCGACTTCGACGTGGCGTTCCTCGGGGACGCCCTCTCGGCGATGGACTCAGCGGAGGCGCGGGCGACCTGTTCGGTCGCCGCCGACCTCCTCGACGGCGACGGCGCCGTCGTCGCCGCGGACGTGTTCGCCGACGGCGACGACGTGGCGGCCGTCGCGGCGGAGGTGCGCGGACTCGCCGCCGGCCACGGCGGCGCCCACCCGCCCGAGGACGTCCGCGACTGGTTGGTCGACGCCGGACTCGCCGACGTGCGGGTGTCGGCGATCCCCGGAACGGACCGCAGTGCCGTGGTCGGTACCGCCGACTGACGGGGGAGAGTCTTGGAGGGTGGTCTCCGCCCCCGCGACCGGTCACTCCGATCCGGTACGGGGGTCGATGGCGACGGTTACCACGTCCTCGACGAGCGTGCTGAGCACGCCCAGCAGCGTCGTGATCAGCGTGGCCGCGAGGATGACGGCGACGTCGCGGTCGCGGATCGCCGTCAGCGTCACCTCGCCGAACCCGGGGATCCCCAGCGCCGTCTCGACGAGATAGACGCCCAGCAGGAGGACCGCGAGCACGCGGATCGAGAACAGCGCGACGAGCGGCGGCGCCGCGTTGCGGAGCACGTGCGCGGCGATCCGTCGCGGCGGGGCGCCGTTGGCTCGAAGCCGTTTCACGAACGGCTCCCCCGCCACGGCGGCCGTCTCGGCCGCCGAATACCGCAGCAACGTCGCGCCCAGCGTCGTCGCGACGACCGCGACGGCGACCGCGAGGACCGTCGGATTCGACCCGGCGAACGGACCCACCTCGGGGTTCCACTGCGCGACGACGTCCGCCTCCCCGACCGCGAGCAGCGCGATCCCCTCCGCGAGGAGGAACGCCGGGGACGCGGCGCCGAGGTGACCGAACGCGTCCGCGGCGCGACCGACGAGTCCGCGCCACAGCGAGGCCGCCAGTCCGCCGAGCACGGCCAGAAGCACCGCGAGGGCGACCCCCGGAGCGAGGTACGCGAGGGTGAGCCGCAGCGCCGGCGCGAGGATGGCGTTCACCGATCGCCCCTGCACGTACGACCGGCCGAACTGGAGCGTCCCCAGTTCCCACATCCAGTGGGCGTATCGGCGGAGCAGCGGCTCGTCGTAGTGCAACCGCTCGCGGTACTGCTCGGCGACACGGCGCGCCTCGTCCGGCGGAAGCCCGTACTGGAGCAGGCTGAGGTTGTGGTCCGGTGCGCCGACGAACGCGAGGAACGCCCCGGTGAGCACGACCCAGACGACGAACACCGCCCAGCCGAGCCGGCGGGCGAGGAACGCGCGACGGCTCACGGGAGACCACCTCCGTCGCGGCCGGCGACCCGCGAGCGCCCGCCGCGTCGCCGGCGGGGGTCGAGGTCTGCACGGCGGGAGAGCCACGACCGAGAGCGCGCCGGGCCGCCCGGCGAGCGGGAACACACCGGAGGGGTGGGCAGAGAACGCGAACGGGGACGCGAACGCGGCCGGGGGCGGGCCGGGGGCGCCTCGTGAGACGGGGGCTGCACACCGGGCGCATCCCGGTGACAATACGATAACTGTTTCCGTGGCTGATACGGCGGTTTTACCCTCCGCTACCCATTTATCGTTTCACTCTGTCGCCGTGACATATCGATGGTCTCCGTTCGACGACGAGCCGCAATGGCGTCCCGCGGATGCGACGTGCGAGCCGGCTCGGAGGGACCGCGATGAGCCGCGCCCACGACTCCTCCGACGACCGATTCGCCGTCGACCCCGGCGACCGCGGGGTCGCGGATCGACTCGCGGTCGCCCCGCGAACGCTCGCGCTGCTCGTCGCTTGGACCGTGCTCGCGGCCGCCGCCCTGTGGGAGGCGTTCGTCACGCCGACCGGACTCGTCCCGTTCTGGGGCGTCACGACCGGGATCATCGAGTACCTCTACTACGCGTCGCTCGCGGTCGTCGGGTGGGTGCTGGCGCCGCTGGCCCGCCGCCCCGATCTCCGGCGGCGGTACTGGCGGCGGCTTCGCCGGAGGCCGGCGGCGCTCGTGTCCGCCGCATATCTCCTGCTGTTGTGGTACGCGGCGACGTTCGGCGAGCGGACGCTGTCGCTGCTCGGGATCGAGTCGGCCGACGACCTGCGCTACGGCGTGCCGGCGGCGCAGCCGCCCGCCTGGACGGGCGTCGAGATGTCGCCGACGATCCCGTACTGTCAGGCGTCGCTCGACGGCGACGTCTGCCCCGGCACGTGGCACTTCCCGCTCGGGACGACCGTCGACGGCCACGGGATGATCCACCTGATCGTCGAGGGCGCCCGCGTCGCCGTGCAGGTGTCGCTGGTCACGGCCGCGCTCGTCGTCCCGACGGCGGTCTTCGTCGGGACGGTCGCGGCCTACTACGGCGGCCGGATCGACGCGGTCCTGATGCGGTACGTCGACCTCCAGCGGGTCGTTCCGGCGGTGTTCGTCGTCCTGCTGGTCCAGGAGACGTTCAGCCGGAGCCTGGTGACGATCGTCGTCGTGTTCGGGCTGTTCGACTGGGACGGCACCGCCCGGCTCGTCCGGAGCGCGGCCGCCTCGCGGGTCGACGCGGGGTACGTGCGCGCCGCCCGCGACGCCGGCATGAGCGACGCGCAGATCGTCCGTCGACACGTCGTGCCGAACGTCTCCGACACCGTCGTCGCCGCCGTCGCGAACCGGATGCCGACGCTCGTGCTCGTCGAGGCGGGGATCGCCTACCTCGGGTTCACCAACCCCCTCGCGCGGTCGTGGGGGTCGACCATCGCGATCGGCTTCTCGCAGTTCCCCGAGCTGTGGTGGACGGTCGCGTTCGCCGCGATCCCGCTCGTGTGCACCGTCGCCGCGATGTCCGTCCTCGGTGACGCGCTCCGGGACGTGCTCGACCCGCGAACGGAGGTGCGACGGTGAGCCGCGACCCCGGGCGGCCGGCGTCCGAACGCGACGGAAGCCGACCGACACCCGAACGTGACGGCGACGCCGCCCCGCTGTTGTCGGTGCGGGACCTCCGGACGCAGTTCCCGACCGTCGAGGGGACCGTCCGCGCCGTCGACGGCGTCTCATTCGACGTGTACCCGGGAGAGACGGTGTGTCTCGTGGGCGAGTCGGGCAGCGGCAAGACCGTCGCCTGCGAGTCGATCGCGCGGCTGGTCGACCCGCCGGGTGAGGTCGTCGACGGCGAGGTCCGCTTCGACGACCGGGACCTCCTCGCGTGCGCCGAGCGCGACCTCCGCGCGGTCCGCGGCGACCGCATCGCGTACGTGTTCCAGGACCCACAGCGCTCGCTGGACCCCGTGTACACCGTCGGCGAGCAGGTCACCGAGGCGGTCGGCTACCATCGCGACGTCGACGGCGCCGCCGCGCGCGAACGCGCCGTCGACCTGCTCGACCGGGTCGGCCTTCCGAACCCGGCGGCGCGCGCCGACGAGTACCCGCACCAGCTCTCGGGCGGGATGAAACAGCGCGTCGCCATCGCGACGGCGCTGGCGGGCGATCCCGACCTCCTGATCGCCGACGAGCCCACGACCGCCCTCGACGTGACGATCCAGGCGCAGATCCTCGATCTGTTCGCCGACCTCGGCGACGAGGAGGGACTCGCCACGCTGTTCGTCACCCACGACCTCGGCGTCGTCGCCGGCATCGCCGACCGCGTCGTCGTCATGTACGCCGGCCGGGTGATGGAGCGCGGGTCCGTGACGCGAGTGTTCGAGCGCCCGGCGCACCCCTACATCCGCGGGCTGCTCGACTCGCTGCCCGGTCGCGGGGGCGAGCGGATCGGCGGCGAGCCTCCGGATCCGCTCGACCCTCCAGCTGGGTGTCGGTTCCACCCTCGGTGCCCACACGCGGTCGGGGAGTGCCGGAGCGGCGACGGACCCCCGTTACACGGCGTCGACGGCGGCGGCGAGGCCGCCTGCGTGTTCCACGACGGCGTGCGGGACTCGACCGTCGTGGAGGCGGGTCCCGAACCGCGTTCCGAGCGGGATCCGACGCACGACGCCGACACGTCGACTTGCGGCGCCGACGGAGGGCCGCGATGAACCGACCGGACTCCTCCGCGGATCCGGGAGCCGCGGCCCGGGAAGCCACCGCCGCGGACTCGGAATCGAGCGCCGCGGACTCAGGATCCACGGCCGACGGTGTCGACGACGCCGACCGGGAACCGCTGGTCGTCGTCGACGGACTGGAGAAGCACTACCCGGTCCGGTCGGGGGTGTTGCGACGGCGGACCGGGACGGTTCGCGCGGTCGACGGCGTCTCCTTCGCGATCGAACGCGGGGAAGCCCTGGGGCTCATCGGCGAGTCGGGGAGCGGCAAGTCCACCGTCGCCGAGACGCTGCTCCACCTGCAGGAGCCCACGGGCGGGACCGTCCGGTTCGACGGCAGGCCCGTCGGCGACGGGGGCGACGGGGTCGACGACCTCCGCCGACGAACCGCGATGGTGTTTCAGGACCCCTCGTCGAGCCTCGACCCCCGGACGACCGCCGGCGAGTCGGCCGCCGAGCCGTTGCGGGTCCGCGGGGTCGCCCGCCGGCGCCGCCGCGAGCGCGTGGCGACGCTGTTCGAGCGCGTGGGCCTGACCGCCGACCACCGCGACCGATACCCTCACGAGCTCTCGGGCGGGCAAAAGCGCCGCGTCGGCATCGCTCGCGCGCTCGCGCTGGACCCGGCGTTCGTCGTCCTCGACGAGCCCACCGCCGCGCTCGACGTGTCCGTGCAGGCGGAGATACTCGACCTGCTGGCGGACCTCCGGGACGCGTTCGACCTCTCGATGCTGTTCATCAGCCACGACGTGAGCGTGGTCCGCCGGGCGTGCGACCGCGTCGCGGTGCTGTACGCCGGCGAGGTGGTCGAGACCGGACCGACGGGCGCCGTGCTGGACGACCCCGCCCACCCGTACACGCGCGCGCTCGCCGCGGCCGTCCCGACGCCGGATCCCCGCGCCGACCGCCCCCGCCACTCCCTCTCCGGGGCCGTCCCGGACCCCGCTGACCCGCCCGATGGCTGCCGGTTCCACACGCGATGCCCGGAGGTGATCCCGCCGGAGGACGCCGACCTCACGAGCGCCGAGTACGGCGCGGTGATCGACCTCCGCGTCGATCTGGCCGACGGGGAGGTCGGCCTCGATCGGCTCCGCACGCGTGTCGACGGCGCCGACGCGGACTCGCTCGCACGGGCGCTCCGGGCGGAATACGACCTCCCAGACCCCGACGGCGACGCCGGACGCGCGCTCTCGGCCGCCGTCGACGAGGCCGTCGTCGGCGACGACGCGGCCGCGGTCCGCCGGATCCGCGAGGCGTTCGGATCGCCGTGCGTCCGCGAGAACCCCGAGCGCGGGGAGGGCGATCGCTCGTCGGCGTGTCACCTGCCGCCCGAGTGAACCCGGGTCGCCCCGTGTGTGGCCGACTGAGCGCCGCCGTTCGACACTCCCACGGGTTCCGGCGGCCCCACACGCCTCCCGTCGGCCCCTCCCGTCTCCCGGCACCGCTTTGTCGGTTCGGACACACGTCGGATCGATGCCTCGTCCCCTCCACACGGCCCTCCGGGCGGCAGCGACCGCCCGCGCGGCGCTCGCCGTCACCGCGGCACTGCTGGCACTCGTCGGGCTCGCTCGGTTCACGCCGCTCCCCGACGAGGCGACCGTCGTCGCGTGGCCGGCGCTCGCGGCGGCGTTCCTGCTCGACACGGCGCTGTACAACGAGGCGGGCGTCGCCGTCGGCGACGCGGGGTTCTGGACGCTGGCGGTCGTCGGCTGCTACGTCGAGGCGGTCGTCGTCGTGGCCGTCGCTCGGGGGGTGCGGCGCCGCGTCGGGTCGGATCGCTGATCGAGAGGTCTCAACGAGCCGACGCCGAGGACTCCGGCGCGATGCCGACGCCCGGCTCCTCCGCGGACCCCTCGGCGTCGCCGAGCGAGTAGAAGCGCTGACGGGCGTCCATGATGTTCAGCTCCTCGCGCAACACGCCGGCGTCGCGGAGCTCGTCGAGCGCGTACCGCACGGTGCGCTGGGGGAGCAGCGTCTCCTCGGCGAGCGCCGACTGCGTCAGGCGCTCGTGGTTCTCCAGCACCACGAACACGAGCTTCGCGCTCGGGGGGAGGTCGGCGACTGCCTCGCGTCGATCTGACTCCATCGTCTCGGTTCAACGGCGGCACCACAAAGACGCTCGCCGTTGGGTGCGCAGGCCGCGCACAACCGTCGCCGCTCGGTCGCTCGTGCGGCGGCCGTCGGCGAGCGTGCGGTTCATGTTCCGGGAGCGCTATCGCTCGACAATGGACGGACCCGACCCGACTGTGCTGCGTGAGGACATGCTCGACTCGGTCGAGCACAGCCTCGGGCGGTCGATCGCGCCGGCGGTCCGCGAGGCGATGGCGACGGTTCCCCGCGAGGAGTTCGTCGGGGAGGCGCCGTACGCGAACCGCGCGGGCGAACAGGGCGGAACCCGGGTGCTCTCGCCGGCGACGGTCGCGCGGCTGCTGTCGGCGCTCGACCCGGACGCGGGCGAGGAGACGCTCGTCGTCGGCGCGGGCGTCGGCTACACCGCGGCGGTGCTCGCGGAGGTCGCGGGAGCACGCCACGTGCACGCCATCGACATCTCGCGGCGGGTGGTGTACGACGCGCGCCAGAACCTCTCGGCGGCCGGCTACGACGCGGTGCTCGTCGACCGCGCGGACGGCGCGCGCGGGCTGCCGGCGTACGCGCCCTTCGACCGGATCCTCGTGGAGGCGGCCGCCGTCGAGCCGCCGCACGACCTCGCCGACCAGCTCGCGTCCGACGGCCGGCTGGTGCTCCCACGCGGCCGCGGCGCGGACCAGTCGGTCGTCGCCTACGAGCCCGACGACTCGGGGGAACTCCGAGAGGCCGAGACGGCCGGGCCGGTGTCGCTGTCGCCCCTGCTCGTCGAGGGCGAGCAGGCCGGCGCCGGCGTCCGGAACCGCACCCGCCGCGAGGACGCCGAGTTCTCCGAGCAGGGGTACTTCGCGAAGACCGGCTGGGAACAGGAGTGGATCGACTGGGACGACCGGCTCACCGGGACCGATCGCTGAGTCGGACGGCCCGCGCTCGCGGCGCTCGCGCCGCCGCCGACTACCGCCTCGCCGCGACGACTACGGTCTCGCCGAGGGCGCCGTCACAGCGACGCTCGACAGGTACTGGTACCGCTGGCCACGTGGCGAGACGCGACGGGCGCTGATCACTCATCGCTGCCGGCGTCGTCGACGATCGGGAACCGGCAGGTGACGACCGCGCCGCCGTCCTGCCCCTCGCCGTACTCCACGGTCCCGCCGACGGCGTCGATCGTCCAGCGCACGAGCCACAGGCCGACGCCCTGCCCGTGTTCGGTCGGGGTCTCGGTGCCGGTGTCCAGCGGCGCGCGGCTGTCGGGGGTGATCCCCGGTCCGTCGTCGGCGACGCGAAGCATCGCGTCGTCGCCGTCGACCGACAGCGAGACCCGGACGGTCGGCTCCGGGACGTGTTCGAGCGCGTTCGAGACCAGCTCGTCGACCGCCAGCGAGAGCGGGGCGGCCCCGGCGACGGCGACCGGCCGGTCCGGGGTCGACACGAGGACCTCGGCGTCGGGTGCGTCGGCCGCGAGCGCGCTCGCGACGTCGACCACGACCGCCGCCGCGTCGACCGGCTCCGCGTCGCCGGCGCCGGCGATGTCCTCGCGGAACCGGCGGGCGCTGTCGGACAGATCGAGGATGTCGACGGCCGCGTCGCGGATCCGGTCGACGTCGGCCCGCAGCGCGCCGACGTCGACGGACGGCGTCGGATCGCCCGATCCGGCCCGCCCGTCCGCCGCCCCGGCGCCGGTCTCGACACCGAGCTCGGCGAGCGCCTGATCGACCCGGTCGGCGTAGCCGATCACGACGTTCAGTCGGTTCCGGATGTTGTGTCTGAGCACGCGATCGAGCACCGTGAGCCGCTGCTCGCGGGACACCCACTCGGTCACGTCCCGCTGGAACCCGAGGTAGTGGGTCACCTCCCCGTCGGGGCCGCGGATGGGCGAGATGTCGAGCGCGTTGTACCACTTCCGGCCGTCGCCGCGCCTGTTCAACAACACGACCGACGCCTCCTCGCCGGCGTCGATGGCGCGCCGGAGGCGCGCGACCGGCTCGGGGTCGGTCGCGTCCGTCTGGAGCATTCGAGGGTTGTGTCCGAGGATCGCCTCGTCGTCGAGCCCGGTGAGCCGTTTGAACTCGTCGTTGGCGTAGACGAGCAGCTCGTCGTCGTCGTCGTGGTCCGCGATGGTGATGCCGACGGTCGCCTCGTCCATCGCGCGCCGGTACAGCGCCAGTCGCTCCTCGCGCTCCCGGCGCTCCCTGATGTCGTGGGCGATCACCTGCACGTCGCCGGCGCCGGCGTCGATCGCGTGCAGCTCGACCGGAACCGGCCCCTCTCCATCCTCGACCGGATCGATCAACGGAGGGGGTGCCGGGTTCGCCGTGTCGGCCCTGTCCGTCGAGGTGGCGCCCTCGGGCGCCGGCTCGGCCGGCGTGTCGTCCTCGGATGCGGACCCGGTCGGCGCCGCGTCCCCGTCGGCGTCACCGAGCGCGCCGCGACACAGCGTCGTCTCGACGGGGTCGCTGTGTCCCCTCCTCGTCGCCGTCTCGAGCGCGCGGGCGACGCGGTCGCGGTCGACCGACGGGACGAGGTCGACGAAGTCGCGGCCCAGAAGCGCCTCCGGATCGACCCCGAGCATCGACCCGGCGGCGGGGTTCGCGTCCGTCACCCGACCGTCGGTGCAGACGAAGACGCCGTCCGGCAGTCGATGGACGAGTCGCCGAGTGCGTTCGCGGCTGTGTTCGAGTTGCGTCGAGAGCCGCCTCGTGCGAGCGAGCGCCCGCAGCCGCCGTGCGAGGGTCGCACGTCGGATCGGCGCCTCGATCACGTCGTCGACGCGGTCGCCGGCGTCGCCGAGGCGGGAGAGGACGGACTCGGCGTCGCCGTGCCGCTCGGGGACGAACAGCAGTGTCGGCGTGTGCGATTCCGTCGAGTCGCGGCGGGCGGCGAGCGCGTCGGCGACGCCCCGAAGCCCACCCACGTCGAACAGGCAGACGTCGAAGGCGACCTCGAACGGGGTCGGAGCGTCGGGGTCGGCCACCCGCGGCTCGAACCCGTCGTGGTCCGCGAGCAACTCCCGGAGCCGCCCGCGGTCGGCGTCGTCGTCGACGACGAGCAGCACCGTGACCACGGACGGCTCCGACGGCGCGGCCCCGTCGCTCACGTGAACGTTCGTTCCGTTCGCGTCGGCCGTCGGGTCGTCACTCATCGACCGCCGTCGGGGGGCCGGGTCGGATCCCCCGACCTCGGGTCGTCGGCTCGCCGAGGACGACGCCGTCGGTGATCCGGGACACCGGGGTCGTGCCGCGGGAGGCCAGTCATGGGGTCGAAACGGGCGTTACGCACTTAATCGTGGGGTGAACGTGTCAGATTCCCTGTGAGCCGCTCGCCACCATCGGCCCACCCGAAGCGCGGTCGGCGTCGACGCGCGGGCAGAGCGGTCCCCGTCGGGAGTCGATCGGGGGGGTCGGTCGAACGCCGATCCGGGGCCGAGCTACGTCGAGGTGTCGACGGGGTCGCCCCCGGAGTCGAACACCGCGTCGACGACGCGCTGGACCGCCGTCGCCTCCGCGAACGAGACGAGGTCCGCGTCGCCGCCCTCCAGCGCGGTCACGAACTCGTCGACGAGCGTCAGCGTCGTCGACTCCCGCTCGGCACACAACTCCTCCTCGGCGTCGGTGCCGGGGTTCGCGGTGAGGCGGAACCACTCGGTGAGCGTCAACTCGCCCTCGGTCCCGGTCACGGTGATCGCGTTCTCCTCCGGCTGTTCGTGGTCGGTGAGGAGGTCGATCGTGCCGTGAACCGGGCGGTCGACCGCCCCTCCCGCGTCGCCGCCGGCCTCGAACCACCCGACCACCGACTCCTCGCAGGCGTCGGGGCCGGCGTACTGCACCTCGGCGCTCACGCGGTCGATGCCGCCGAACAGCTCCCGAACGCCGAACAGGAAGTGCGTGCCGACCTCGCGGGTCGGGCCGCCCTGCTCGCGCGACCGGAGCCAGTCGACGTCCTGCCACTCCCGAGGCCACTGCGGGAAGCGGAAGTCCAGCGAGACGCGTCGCGGCTCGCCCACGTCGCCGGCGGCGACGCGCTCGCGAAGCTCCACGAAGCCCGGGGTGTAGCGGAACGGGAGGTTCACCGCCGTGACGAGGTCCGCCTCCGCCTCCATCGCGGCCAGTTCCGCGCCCGTCTCGGCGTCCTCGGCGATCGGCTTCTCGCAGATGACGTTGACGCCCGCCTCCAGCCCCGCGCCGGCGATCTCGCGGTGGTGGACCGGCGGGACGCCGACGTAGAGGACGTCCAGATCCTCGGCGGCGAGCATCGTCCCGTGATCGGTGTAGGCGGTCGCGTCGCGCTCGGCGGCGAACGACTCGGCGCGCTCGGCGTCCACGTCGCAGGCGGCCGCGACGGTCGTGTCCGGGTGCTCCGCGAACGACTCCGCGAGCCTGGTGCCGATGACGCCGCAGCCGACGATCCCCACGTCGTACATGGCTCGATGTTCGACCGGAGCGGTTTGTGCGTTCGTATTGCGGCCTGCAGACGGCGGGGGTCGCCGACGTCGCCACGGCTACGTCGTCGCCGCCCGTGGGCCCGGTATGACGGAACCGGACGACCGGGCGCGAGCGCTGGGCATCAACCACGTCGCCCTGGAGGTGGGCGACGTCGACGCGGCCGTCGAGTGGTGGCGGTCGCTGTTCGCCGTCGAACTGCGCGGGACCGCCCCCGGGATGGCGTTCCTCGACATGGGCGACCAGTTCGTGGCGCTGAGCGAGACGGCCGACGGTGACGGGACCGCCGATCACCACCGCCACTTCGGGCTCGTCGTCGACGACCTCGACGCCGTCGAGGACCGGTTGAGCGAGGTCGACGGCGAACGCCTCGACACCGGCGGGTTCGACGTCCGCGATCCGTGGGGCAATCGGATCCAGTTGGTCGAGTACCGGTCGATCCAGTTCACGAAGGCCCCGCACGTCCTCGACGGGATGGGGGTCGACGGGGAGGCGCGGGCGAAGACCGCGGAGGCGCTCGCCGAACTCGCGGAGAAGGACATGGCCCCCGACTAGGCGGGTCGCCGGCGTCGGCGGTCCGCTCGGACGGTCCCGTCCGATCGACCCCCCGGTCACGCGAAACGACTTTCACCTGATCCTGTGACACGTCGGCATGGCATACAGCTACGAGCCGCACTACTTCGAGGACTTCGAGGAGGGACAGGAGTTCGTGAGCGTCGGGCGCACCGTCACCGAGTCCGACTTCGTGATGCACTCGGCGCTGACGGGCGACTGGACGGAGCTGCACACGAACGCCGAGTACGCCGAGGACAACGCCTTCGGCGAGCGCATCGCCCACGGCCCGATGACGTTCGTGCAGGCGACGGGGTTCGTCTACCGGACGGGCATCGTCGAGCGCACCGCCCTCGCGTTCCTCGGGATGAACTACATGGACCTCCCGAACCCCGTGTTCATCGGCGACACCATCTCGATGGAGATGGAGGTGACGGAGACCAAAGACGTGTCCAGCCGCGACGACGCCGGCCTCGTCGTCATCGACTGCGAGGTGACCAACCAGGACGACACCGTCGTCCTGCAGGGAGATATGAAGTTCCTCATCAAGACGCGCGCGGAAGCCGACGACCCGCACGCGTGAGCGGCCGAGGCCGTCGGTTCGACTCCCTCGGGATCGGTCGGCAGTTCTGAACGCCCGGCGGAAGCGGTCGCCGACGGTCAGACCGACCGGGCGTAGCGAACGCCCAGGTAGAACGCCACCGCGGGAACCACGAACGTCGAGAGGAGGCTCAGGGGAAGCAGGTACGCGGTCGCGGTCTCGCCGATCGTCCCGACCGTCGGCAACCACATCGATCCGGTCTCGACGTATCGGTTCAGCGTGACCTCGACGAGGAACTCAAGCAGGAGCACGCCGACCACGACCGCGAGGAGGGCGAGCGGGTAGCGGATCCGCCCGGCGGGGGTTCGTACGGACATCGGTTCGATCGTCCCGTCAAATCGGTATAAATTTCTCGGCCACGAGCGCCCGCGGTCGCCGCCGCACGTCGCACGCCGGTGGGGCTACCCGAACCGCTCGAACGGCTCGCCGCACCCGCGACAGAAGTGCATCGACCGGCACAGCCCCGGCCCCTTCGGGTGTTCGCGCTCGGTGTCGGTCGAGCCGCAGTACGGGCACTCCGCGGGGTCGTCGTCCGCGTCGCTTCCGGCGACGCCCGCGGCGACGCTCGGGTCGGGCGCGTTCCGACGCATCAGACGCTCAACCCGAACTCGCGGAGGGCTTTCCGCCCCGCGTCGGTCACCATCGCGACGGTCCACTCCGGCGAGTACCGAAGGCGCACCTCGGCCGACCCGACGCCCGGCGCCGTCTCGGCGGCGCAGCGCACGTCGTTCGTGAGCATGTCGCGGGCGGGACAGCCGGTGTAGGTGAGGGTCATCTCGATCTCGCAGCGCCCGTCCCCGTCGACGGCCACGTCGTAGATCAGGCCGAGGTCGACGACGCTAACGGGCATTTCGGGGTCCTCGACCTCGGACAGGGCGTCCCACACGTCCGCCTCGACGCCGGTGGAACCCGCGCCTGTCTTCGGGAACTCCTCGGGCGCCTCGCCGTCCTCGTAGGAGGTGTGGGCGCACGCCTCGGCGTCGGCGGCGGTGGCGCCGGGGGCGTCGTCCGCGGCGGCGTCGCCGGCGGACCCGCCCGGCACGTCGGTCGGCATGTTCGTCGGCATCTACGCCTCCTCCCCGCGAAGGCGGGCTGGACGGTCGAAGTCGACCTCGCGGTGGGTCGCCGTGAACGCCTCCTGAAGGTCGAACCAGTCGTCCGTGTGGCTCCCGTCGCGGCCGCGGGCGTCCGGACGGGAGACGTCGTCCGGTTCCGGGACGACGAGGCCGTACCCCTCCAGCGTCGGGACGACCGTATCGAGCCACTCCTCGCGCATCGACGCGAGCGTCTCGCGGCGGAGGCCGGCGGCCCGGATCTCGGTCTCGTGCTCGCCGGGATACCACAGCGACAGCGCGTGCGGGAACAGGTCGTCGAGGGCGGCCTGCAGGCGCTCGCGGGCGTCGTCGTCGCTCGCGAGGCGTTCGAGCCAACTGAGCGCGTGCTCGCGGTGGTACTCCTCCTCGGCGAGTGCCTTGCCGACCCGGTCGGCGAGCGGGGCGTAGCTGGTGTCGACCAGCGCCTCCAGCCTGATGCGCTCGGCCACGTCGTACAGGTACGTTCGCACGACGTCGTCGCCCCAGCCGTCGTCGGCGAAGGGTCGCTCCACGAGCGTCGCGTGCGTCCAGTCGTCGGGGTCACGCCGCCAGATGCACTCCTCCTCCGTGTAGCCGAGTTCCTGCAGGAGGTCGTACCACAGGCGCGCGTGGCCGAACTCGTCCTGCGCGACGTTGGCGAGCGCGAGGTCCGACTCGATGGTCGGCGCGAATATCTGCCACTCGGTGAGGCGCTCGGCGTGGACGAACTCGTCGTCCGCGAGCCGGAACAGCAACTCCTCCAGCGCGATCTGCCCCTCGGGGGTGAGGTCGTCGCGGTCGAGCGAGGCGGCGGCGGGCGCGTCGGTCTCGTCGGTGCCGGCGTCCGAGTCGCGTTCGCTCATACCTCGCCCTCCGATTCCAACTGCTCGCGACGCTTCCGGGCCGCCTCGCGCTGTTCGGCCTCGCTGTCCTCCACCTCCTCGGCGAACGACGCGTCGATGTCGTTGTACGTCATCGCCCAGCGGTAGGACTTGTCAGTGCGACCGCCGAAGGCGGCCTCCTCGGCGTCGACCTCGCCGATCTCCGACTGCGGGACGACCCACAGCGAGTTGGTCTGCATCCGGCGGGCGTGCTGGATCTGCGCGAACAGCTTCGCCATCTCCCGGTCCGGCGCGTGGACGTTGCCGACGTGGCGGTGGTAGTCCCCCGGCTTCTCCTGTCTGAACACTTCCCAGATCATGATCAATCGGCCGCCTGCGGCGTTCCCGCGGCGCTCCCCTCCCAGTCGTCGAGGCTCTCACGGACCCACGAGACGGCCTCCTGCCGACGGGCGCGCGAGCCGATCTGTTCGTCGCTTCCCTCGTACTCGTTCCTCGCGATGGTCCAGAACTCGTCCCAGTCGAGGTCGTCCTCGCGGACGGCCATCGTCCCGTCGTCGCGCTCGAAGATCCGGGGGTACTCGGGGATCTCCAGCCCGTACTTCTCTGCCTTCGGGACGTACATGTTCAGGAACGAGTTGCGGAGCTCGTCGTTGGAGGTCGTCTTGAGGCCGACCTCCTGGGCGAAGTCGTTGTGGGTGGACTCGTCGTTCGTCGGCCCGAAGAACTGGAGGATGCGCGGCCACCACTCCTCGAACGTCTCCTGTGTGCGCTCCTGTGTCGCCTTCGACCCCCGCATCAGCTCCCGCAGGATGGACTCGCCGTGCTTGACGTGGAACCCCTCCTCGAAGCACACCTTGTCCATCGCGTGGGCGTACGGCGTCCAGCTCGTCGACTTCAGGGTCGCCTGTCGGCGCATCGCGCCGCCGTCGACGAAGAAGTCGATCATCGGCGCCTCGTACCACGAGTCCACCGGATAGTGGAAGCAGTTGAGGAACTTCCCCTCGCCGTTCTGCAGTTCCTCGAGCATCTCGTCGCGCGTCTTCACGCCGAGCGTCTCCGCGGCGCGGTACAGCAACTGCGCGTGGCCGATCTCGTCCTGCACCTTCGCGGTGTTCGCCAGCTTCCGGTCGAGCGAGGGCGCGTGTCGAGTGAACTCCTTGTCGAGGTACCCGCCCATCACCTCGCTGTTGGCGTGGAACTGGATCATCCGGGTCGCCGCCCGGCGGTACTCCTCGGGCATGTCGTCGTTCGGGCCGAACTGCCGCGGTCCGGCGCGCTCCGTGACCTCCTCGATGTCCATGATGATCGATCCTTCACATTGTGACACTTACCGATTCACCCGTTCATGTACGTGTTTTATATTCTACCCACGCTATCACCCCACACGATCTACCCCTGATCGAACCGAACCAATCCATGACCGACTCATGACCGACCCGTGATCGAGGAGTGTCTCGCCGTCGAGGTCCGCGTGAGCGGCGACGACTGCCCCCTCGCCGAGGCGACGGCGGCGACGCGGGTGGCCGTGCGCGCGGAGCCGCCGCAGTTGCGCGCCGACGGCAACGTCCTCCTGCGGTTCGGGGCGCCGCGCGACGACGACCTCGCGGCGCACCTCGACGCCGACGACCGGGTCCGCTACCTCCACCGCTCGCGGGCCGGCGAGCGAGACACGTACCGGTGCCTCTCGAAGCATCCGTGCGTCGTCCACGAACTCGTCTCCGCGGGGCTGCTCGTCGAGGACGTGACCTACCGCGACGGCGACGCCACCGTCACGGGGGCCGTCGTCGGCCACGAGGTGCTTCGCGGCGTGATGCGGACCGCGGGCGAGACGGTCGGCGTGCAGTTGACCCGGACGTCTCCCCTCGGCGCGGAGTCCGCGCCCGTCGGCGGCCGGTTCGGGCTCACGCCGCCGCAGGTCGAGGCGTTGCGGGCGGCGGTCGAGGCGGGATACTTCGACGTGCCCCGAACGACCGACTCCGCGACGGTCGCGGACGGCCTCGGCATCTCGAAGAGCGCGTTCCTCGAACGGCTCCGGCGCGCGGAGGCGACGCTGTACCGGGAGCTGTTCGGGAGCTGACGGGTGACGAACGGCGCCGCCCTCGAACCGCGGATCAGATCGCACGCCCGCGTCGACGCGGTGAATGTTTCCGATTCTCGAATCGCCGTAAAGCGGCGCGTTCGTGTCTGTAACGCTCGAATCGCGCCAGTTATACCCGCTCGGTGGAACCCGCTAGTGTGACGCGAACCGACCTCGATACGGCCGACCGGCCCGTCTCCCTCTCGAGCCACGCGTACCGGATCACCGTCGACGACGGGCGGGAGACGTTCGACGCCCTCGAGATCTGCGACGAGCAGCGCCCCGAGGCGTACCTGATGTCCGATACGGTCCGCTCGCTCGACGCGATGCGGTGACCCGGCGACCGCGATCCCGTTCTCCGGCGGGCGTACCCCGACAGCCGTCTCCGACACTCGCTCTCCAATAGCCGTCCCCCACACACGCGCTCAGAAACGCTATCGCGGCGGATCTCACTCGATCTGCAGATCCGCGAGCAGACCGTTCAGCCAGTCGAACTCGTCGTCCGTGACCTCGTGACCGACGCCCTCGTATTCCCGTTCGGTCACGTCGGCGCCGAGCGCTCGCAGGACCCCCGCGGTCGCTCGAACGCGCTCGATCGGGACCCGGTCGTCGTCGGCGCCGCCGGCGACGAGCACGGTCGCACCGTCGAGATCGCCGGCGTACGACTCCGGGTCGACAGTCGGTCCGACCAGCCCGCCGCTGAGCAGCGCCGACGGGCTTCGGCCGCCGATCCCGGCGGCGTACTCGGCGGCGACGGCGGCCCCCTGCGAGAACCCCGTCACGACGACCGCCTCGGGAGGGAGATCGAGCACCTCCCGCGTCCGCTCGAGGACCGCGTCGAGGGCCGCCACCGCGGACGACAGGTGGGGCTCGTTGCGCTCGCGCGGGGCGTCGGCCGCGTGCGGGGACCACCGGCTTCGAGCGCCCTGAGGCGCAACGAACGCGACGCCGTGGCGGGCGATCGGGTCGTAGAGGTTGATCGCGCCCTGCGCGGTTGCGCCGCGGCCGTGGAGACACACGACCGCCGCCTCCGCCGCGCCCCGCGGCGCGCCGGCGGTGACGACGGGCTGTCCGGCGTGGGGACGGGGGAGGTCGTCCGGCAGCGCTCCGCCCGGGAACATCAGGCTTGACGGCCCCCGGTCGGCACCTCGACGGGCGGGAGCTGCCCCTCGATCATCTCGCGGTCCTCCTCGGCCCACGGCGGGAGGACGAGCGACTCGCCGAACGACTCCGGGGACTCGTCGACCCCGAACCCCGGCCCCTCCGTCGACAGCTCGATCAGGATCCCGCCGGGCTCGCGGACGTAGATCGCCTTGTAGTAGTGCCTGTCGCGGATGCGCGACACGTCGATGTCGCGCTCGCGGAACAGGTCGTGCCACTCGCGCAGCTCCGCCTCGTCGGCGACGCGAACGGCGACGTGGTGGACGCTTCCGCTCCCCTCGCGGGCGAACTCCGCCGTCCGGTCCAGCAGGTCGATGACCGTCGCGTGGTCGCCGCCGGCGCGGTAGCGGATACGGTCGCCGTCCTCGGCAACGAGGTCGAATCCGAGCGTTTCGAGGACGGTCGCGGTCGCGAACGGATTCGTCGGCAGCGCCGTGACGCCGTGGATGCCGCGGATCGCGGCGCGTTCGGGAACCGGGCCCTCGCTCCACGGCTCGACCGGCTGATCGGCGGCGACGAGTTCGAGACGGGTCCCCGAGGGGTCCTCGAACCGGAGCGCCGACTCCTCGAACCGAGAGCGTCGCTCGGTGTCGATCCCGCGGTCGCCGAGGCGGTCGGTCCAGTAGTCGAGCGAGCCCTCGGGAACCGCAAACGACGCCGCGGTTATCTGGGGACGCCCGCGGCGTCCGGGCGGCTCGTTCGGATAGGGAAAACACGTGTAGACGGTGCCGAGATCGCCGGCGCCGTTTCCGTAGTACAGGTGATGGCGGAGCACGTCCTCGTGGTTGACCGTCCGCTTCACGAGCCGGAGTCCGAGCGTTCCGACGTAGAAATCGAGGTTCGTCTGTGCGTCGCCGACCATCGACGTGACGTGATGGATGCCCGGGGTGTCGGTGAGCATTCGAACACCGTCCGTTGGGACCACAGGGTGTTAGCCCTCGCGGCACCGGCGGCAACCGACGGCGGGGAACGGCCGGTGCCGCGATGCGCGACGGAGCCGATTCCGCGGGATCGTCCGGTCGAGTCGAAAGAGTCAATCACGAGTCCGACGTTCGATCAGGTATGGACGATGTCGATCGACGCGTCGATAGCCATCGCCGCGGGTTCGATGGGGCCGTCGTGACCCACCGACGGATCGGCGGTGGCGCGTTCGACGCCGGGAGGCCCGCCGGGCGCTCCGTCGGCCTCCCCGACACCGATCAGCGTTCGACCCGAAACGGGGGCGGGCGGTGAATCCCGACCCCGCGGAGTCGGTGTCGGTCAGCTACGACCCGGAAACCGGCGAGTACACGGGCGCCTTCGATCCGGACGTCCTCGACGCCAGTATCGCGGTCGTCGAGGCCACCGCGGCGATCCGTCGCGAGGAGCCCGATCGTCACGCGCCGCTGTTCGAGGTCATCGACCCGGACGCCCTCGACCGGATCTGCGACCGCAGCGGCGACGACGACGTCCACGTGGAGTTCTCGTACCTCGATCACCGGGTTCTGGTCCGCAGCGGCGGGGAGATCTCCATCGCCCCGATACCGTCGGAGTAGCGTCGCGCTTACTCGGCGACCACGAGCACCCGCGTGTTCCCTCGCCTGTCCTCGTACTGACCGCCCGCAGGCGGCTTGATCGAGATGCTGAGCGTCCCCTGCTCCCGGTTCGGGCCGAGCGTCGGGGCGACGGCAACCGTCGCCGTCCCGTTCGCCCCCGTTCGCGCGGTGGCGACGCCGTCGAGCCGTGCCGTGTCGCCGGCGACGACGACCGTCGCGCCCGCGACGGGGCGACCGTCGGGATCGACGACCGTGACGGAGAGTTCCTGCTCGCCCGGCGTCGTGACCTCCGGCGTCGGCCGCGCGTCGAGCTCGGTAACGGCGAGCCCCTGCACGCCGCTGATCATGTTGAGCATCACGCTCAGACTGGCGACGCCGACGACGAGGGCGATCACCAGTCTGACCGGGAGCCCCTCGATGGCGCGGTCGTCACGACGGAGTTCGGCGAGGCGGCGACGCTGCGTCGTCGCGGCCGAAGAGAGTCGAGGGCGGAGTCGGTCCCGGGTCGGAGAGGTGCTGTCGGGAGACACACGTCCCGGTGGACCCGGTTTCCCATTTGAACGCTCGGACGAGAGTTCATCACGGATCCCGGGACCACACCCGCCGTGCACGTGATCGGCACCGAGAAGGGCGGAACCGGATACGGGTGTGAGCCGGAGAGCCACGACTGGCGGGAGCCGGTCGCTCGGGACGGCGCGGCCCCAGTCGCGCCGCTCGGGCGGTTTCGCGCCACGGACGACAGCGTCGGCGCCCGCGTCGCAGTGGACATCGACGGCCCGCATGCGGCGCTCGTCGTCGGCAAACGTGGATCGGGCAAGACCCACACCCTCGCGGTGCTGGCGGAGGGTGTGGCCGCGGCCGAGGGGCTCGCGCCCGTGGCGATCGATCCGATGGGCGTGCTCGCCGGACTCGCGGCCGACGGCGGGACGGTTCACCGCCGTCCCCGGGTCAAGCCGGACGCGGTTCCGCCGCCGGCGTGGCCGGCGCTGCTGGATCTGGATCCGGCGGGCGCGGTCGGATCGCTCGTGTGGCGCGCGGTCGCCGAGTCGTCGGCTGTCTCGATCGCCGCCGCGCGCGAGTACGTCGCCGACGCGGACGCCGCCCGCGCGACCCGTCGCGCCGCGGACACGCACCTCGCGCTCGCGGCCGAGTGGGACGCTTTCGATCCCGACGGGCTCGCGCCGCGGACGCTGGCCACGGGCGAGCCGACGGTACTCGACTGTTCCGGACTCCCGCAGGCGGCCGCCGGGGCGGTCTGTGCCGCCGTCGCCCGCGGACTGTACGACGCGCGTGGTCGGGAGTCGATCGAGCGCCTGCCGTGGCTGTTCGTCGACGAGGCGCACGCCTTCTTCGACGGCGTCGCCGGCGACGCGCTGGCGACGCTGCTTACCCGCGGCCGGACGCCCGGCGTCTCCCTCGCGTGTGCCACCCAGCGGCCCGCGGCGCTGCCGCCGGTCGCGGTCTCGCAGGCGGACCTGCTGGTGGCCCACCGACTGCACAGCCGCGCCGACATCGACACGCTCGCGGCCGCCAGACCGCTCGCGGTCGACGACGATCTCGGCGAGCGGCTGCCGACCGGCGTCGGCGAGGCCCTGGTCGTCGACGACGCGACCGAGACCGCGACTGCGGTGCGGATCCGCGAGCGACGAACGCCGGACTACGGTGTCAGTCCCAGGGCGAGCGACCGCGGTCGAGGCGGAACGGACGGCGAGAGCTGTGATCGAGCCGATCGATGCGAGCCCGACGAGTGAAGGGTTATCCGCGCCGACGCACAAGCGGGGGCATGGACGTGATCCGATCGTGAGCGGCGGGAGGGACGATACGGTCCGAGCGAAACTCCTCGCCGGCGCGGTCGAGAAGCCCGTGCTCGGCGTATTCGTCGTGGTGATGCTGCTGATGTCCGTCGGGTTCCTCGTCTCGTTCCTGCTGTTCGTCCTCTGAGTCGGGTCGCGTCGATCGTCAGAACGGCATCGGCAGTGACGAGCGACCCCGACGATCCGTCATGCCCCGGATGCGACGGGTCAGTTTACGGAAATGTCGAAATTGACCCCCGTCAGCGGCAGGATCCGATCGAACGCAGCGGAGAGGTCCTTCGTGCCGTCGGCGTCGTTGTTGACGTCGTCGGCATGTGCTTATCGATCTCACGGGGGGAAGGAATGGAATAGAATAGGAAACGGTGGCCGGGCTGGCAGTTGCCACGAGAACTACGTAGAATCCGTTATTCGGACGGAATAGATCCGTCGAATTCGTACTCCTCAGCCCAGTTGATCGCGGGGTGGTCGATGTCGGCGGAGAATCGAAGTTCCATCTTCTGTGACGTTGCCTCGTCGACTCCGATCCAATAGAGCGTTCCCGTCTCGGGATATCGAACGAGAAACGCATCGACCGAATCGACGTACGTTATCTCGTGATACTCGCCGTCCCGCGTCGTTTGCGAGTGGGTATTGAATCGTATCGTCTCCGACTTGTTCTGCCAAGCAGTCTTGCATTGAACACGGAGCAGTCGGTCCCCGTTGTCGACGACCAGATCGTACGCGTCGTTGTCACCGAACGGGATCGAGACGTTGTATCCGTTCGAGATCAGGGTTCGGAGCGCAGCAGCCTCGGTCTCGTCACCTACCTGCTTCGAGTTCACCGAGCCACGGTTCATACCGTCGATCGGGCCTCTATCGGATGTAAAGTTGAGCGAGTCACTCCGAATTCTGACGAGGTGAACACGCCAGAGGGGTAGATTCCTCAGTCGACCTGTCCGTGCCACCTCATTCGAATTCGTGTGATATGCGTCCACTACGGCACGGACTGCTCGCGACACTCATCGCTCGTCATTCGGTCGAAACAGAAAGCGCCCGGAGCGGGATTTGAACCCGCGTCACAACCGTGACAGGGTTGTATGATGGGCCACTACACCATCCGGGCATGCATCGCGTCGGCGGGTTTCCACCACGCCTCTGCGCATCCATTCCTTTCCCGGGTACATAATTAAGACTTCTCATCCGACGCCACCGTGCCCCGCGATACCGTACGCCGTAACGTTCATATCGGCGGGGACGGATATCGCAGTCGTGCAAGCGGTGAGGTGGCCAGCCGCCGGTCCCCAACTCGTTTGACAAGCGTTATGTGGCCGGGACGTATATACCGCCGTAGTATCTCGTGAAGACTTCTCCCCAGCAAACACGGCCGCGCGCGACTACGAACTCTCCCAAGCCATGGTAAACGTAAGCGAACACGAACTCGTGCCCGATCACACGCTCCTCGAGGAGGACGAAATCGAGGAGGTGCTCGACGAGTACAACGTCAAACGGACCGATCTCCCCAAGATCAAGCGGACCGACCCCGCGACGCCCGACGAGGCCGAGACGGGCGACGTGGTCCGCATCGAACGGGACTCACGAACCACCGACGTCGCGGTCGTCTATCGACTGGTGGTAGAATGAACAGGGAGGCACGACGCTCCGTCTCCCGGGAGTACTTCTCCCAGGAGCGGCTCGCGGAGCACCACTTCCGGTCATTCAACAACTTCCTCGACCGCGGCATGCAGCGCGTCGTCGACGAGAAGGAGACGATCGAGACCGACATCGGCGACAAGGAGGGGCAGGAGCCCGTCTACGTCGAGCTCGGCGACGTGCGGATGACGACGCCGCGCGTCCGCGAGGCCGACGGCTCCGAGGAGCTGCTGTACCCGCAGGAGGCACGCCTCCGCAACATCACCTACGCCGCCCCCGTCTTCATGGAGATGAAGATCATCCGCGGCGGCGAGGACGAGCCCGAGACGGTCGTCGACCAGACCGAGACGAAAGTCGGCCGGATGCCGATCATGGTCGGCTCGAACAAGTGCAACATCTCCGGGTTCTCCGACGAGGAGCTCATCGAGATCGGCGAGGACCCCGTCGACCCCGGCGGCTACTTCATCGTCAACGGCTCCGAGCGCGTGCTCATGACGAGCGAGGACCTCGCGCCCAACAAGATCCTCGCGGAGTACGACTCGAAGTACGGCGACGAGATCCAGGTCGCCAAGACGTTCTCTCAGCGGCGAGGCTACCGCGCGCTCGTCCTCTGTGAGCGCAACCGCGAGGGGCTACTCGAAGTGAGCTTCCCCTCTGTGTCCGGCTCGGTCAACTTCGTCACGCTCGTTCGCGCCCTCGGGCTCGAATCCGACGAGGAGATCGTCCACCGCGTCTCCGACGACCCGGAGATTGTCAAGTTCATGCTGGAGAACCTGGAGGAGGCCGACGTGCAGACCGAGGAGGAGGCCATCGAGACCCTCGGCGAGCGCGTCGCCTCGGGCCAAGGGAAGAACTACCAGCTCAAGCGGGCCAACTACGTCATCGACCGCTACCTCCTGCCGCACCTCCACGAGGAGGGCGTCGAGGAGGAGGACGTCCGCATCAACAAGGCGTACTACCTCTGCCGGATGGCCGAGGCGTGCTTCGAGCTGGCGCTCGACCGCCGCGAGTCCGACGACAAGGACCACTACGCCAACAAGCGCCTCAAGGTCTCGGGCGACCTGATGACGGACCTGTTCCGGACGGCGCTCAACAAGCTGGCGCGCGACGTGAAGTACCAGCTGGAGCGCGCCAACATGCGCAACCGGCAGCTCACCGTCAACACGGTGGTCCGCTCGGACGTGCTGACCGAGCGGCTCGAACACCCCATCGCGACGGGGAACTGGGTGGGCGGCCGCTCGGGCGTCTCCCAGCTCGTCGACCGGACGGACTACATGGGCGTCCTGTCGCACCTTCGTCGCCTGCGCTCGCCGCTGTCGCGGTCGCAGCCGCACTTCGAGGCGCGCGACCTGCACGCGACCCAGTGGGGTCGCATCTGCCCCTCCGAGACGCCGGAGGGCCCGAACTGTGGACTGGTGAAGAACTTCGCGCAGGCGATGGAGCTGAGCCAGAACATCGAGGACGAACAGGGACTGAAGCGAGAACTCGCGTCCATGGGTGTCGAGGGGATCCCCGGCATCGAGGGCGTTGACCGCGCATCCGCGGACGACTAACACATGGCAAGCCAACAACGAGAAGCGAAAGTCTACGTCAACGGGAGCCTGGTCGGGACCCACCCGGACCCGAACCAGCTCGCGGCACAGATCCGTGAGGCGCGCCGCCGCGGCGACGTCTCCGACATGGTGAACGTCTCGGTGAAGGACCGAACGGACGAGGTCATCGTCAACGCCGACGCTGGACGCGCCCGGCGGCCGCTCATCGTCGTGGAGAACGGGGAGCCGCTCCTCGACGACGAGACGATCGAGGCGCTGGAGAACGGCGAGATCGAGTTCGAGGACCTCGTCGACCACGGCATCGTCGAGTTCATCGACGCCGAGGAGGAGGAGGACATCTACGTCGCCACCGACGAGGAGGACCTCAACTCGCGGACGACGCACCTGGAGATCGACCCGCAGCTCATCTTCGGCATCGGCGCCGGGATGATCCCGTACCCCGAGCACAACGCCTCGCCGCGCATCACCATGGGCGCGGGGATGATGAAGCAGTCGCTCGGGCTGCCGTCGGCCAACTACCGGATCCGGCCGGACACGCGCCAGCACCTCCTGCACTACCCGCAGCTGTCGATGGTCAAGACGCAGACCACCGAGCAGATCGGGTTCGACGAGCGACCGTCGGCGCAGAACTTCGTCGTCGCGGTCATGTCCTACGAGGGGTTCAACATCGAGGACGCGCTCGTCATGAACAAGGGGAGCGTCGACCGCGCGATGCAGCGCTCGCACTTCTTCCGGACCTACGAGGGCGAGGAGCGCCGCTACCCCGGCGGCCAGGAGGACCGCTTCGAGGTCCCGTCCCAGGACGTGCGCGGCGCCCGCGGCGAGGACGCGTACACCCACCTCGACGAGGACGGCCTCGTCAACCCCGAGACGAAGGTGGACGAGAACTCCGTCCTGCTCGGGAAGACCAGCCCGCCCCGGTTCCTCGAGGAGCCCGACGACATGGGCGGCCTCTCACCGCAGAAGCGTCGCGAGACCAGCGTCACGATGCGCTCGGGCGAGTCGGGCGTCGTCGACACGGTCACGCTGATGGAGGGCGAGGACGGCTCGAAGCTCTCGAAGGTCTCGGTGCGCGACGAGCGGATCCCCGAGCTCGGGGACAAGTTCGCGTCCCGCCACGGCCAGAAGGGCGTCGTGGGCCACCTCGCCCCGCAGGAGGACATGCCGTTCACGGAGGACGGGCTCGTTCCCGACCTCGTGATGAACCCGCACGCGCTCCCGTCGCGCATGACGGTGGGCCACGTGCTGGAGATGCTCGGCGGGAAGGTCGGCTCGCTGGAGGGGCGCCGCGTCGACGGCACGGCGTTCCAGGGCGAGGACGAGGAGGCGCTCCGCTCGTCGCTGGAGGAGCACGGGTACAAGTCCTCGGGGAAGGAGGTCATGTACTCGGGCGTCACCGGCGAGAAGATCGAGGCGGAGATCTTCGTCGGGACGATCTTCTACCACAAGCTGTACCACATGGTGAGCAACAAGCTGCACGCCCGCTCGCGCGGGCCGGTGCAGGTGCTCACCCGTCAGCCGACCGAGGGGCGCGCTCGCGAGGGTGGCCTCCGCGTCGGCGAGATGGAGCGCGAGGTGCTCATCGGGCACGGCGCCGCGATGGCGCTGAACGAGCGGCTGCTCGACGCCTCCGACAAGGAGACGGTGTACATCTCCGAGGAGACGGGGATGGTGGCCGTCGAGGACGTGGAGCAGCGTCGTATCTACGACCCGATCACGGGCGACGAGGACGACATCCACGAGATGGAGATCAGCTACGCGTTCAAGCTGCTGCTCGACGAGATGAAGGCGCTCGGCATTCGACCGACCCTCGAACTTGAGGACGCAGTCTAACTATGGCAGGCCAGACACCCAAAGAGATCGGCGGCATCAACTTCGGGCTGATGGACCCGGAGACGTATCGGGACATGTCCGCGACGAAGGTCATCACCGCGGACACGTACGACGACGACGGCTACCCCATCGACATGGGGCTGATGGACCCGCGACTGGGCGTCATCGACCCCGGACTGGAGTGCCGCACCTGCGGCAAGCACTCCGGGTCGTGTAACGGGCACTTCGGCCACATCGAGCTGGCCGCGCCCGTCATCCACGTGGGCTTCACGAAGCTCATCCGTCGGCTGCTGCGCGCGACGTGCCGCAACTGCGGCCGCCTCGCGCTCACCGAGGAGGAGAAGGAGGAGTACAAGGAGAAGCTCCAGCGCACGAAGGACCTCGGCGGCGACCCCACCGACGTGCTGAAGTCGGCCGTCCGACAGGCCCGCAAGGCCAACAACTGTCCGCACTGCGGCGAGCCGCAGGCGGACATCAAACACGAGAAGCCGACCACCTACTACGAGGTGCAGGACGTGCTCTCGGGCGACTACTCGGAGCTCATCACCCGCGCGATGCAGCCCGACGAGCCCGAGGACGACGAGGAGGAGGTCGACGAGAGCGAGGCGATGTCCCCGATGGATCTGGCCGACGAGACGGGCATCGCGCTCGACCGGATCAACGAGATCCTCTCGGGCGAGTTCCGCCCGCGCAAGGAGGACCGCAAGGCGCTGGAGAAGGCGCTCGGCATCGACCTCACCGTCGAGGACATGAACAAGCTGATGCCGAGCGACATCCGCGACTGGTTCGAGGACATCCCGGACGAGGACCTCGAACCGCTCGGCATCCACCCGCAGAAGTCCCGCCCCGAGTGGATGATCCTGACGGTACTTCCGGTCCCGCCGGTCACCACCCGCCCCTCGATCACGCTCGACAACGGCCAGCGCTCCGAGGACGACCTCACGCACAAGCTGGTCGACATCATCCGGATCAACCAGCGGTTCATGGAGAACCGCGAGGCCGGCGCCCCGCAGCTCATCATCGAGGACCTGTGGGAGCTGCTCCAGTACCACGTCACCACCTTCGTGGACAACGAGATCTCGGGCACGCCGCCCGCTCGTCACCGGTCCGGCCGCCCGCTGAAGACGCTCTCCCAGCGCCTCAAGGGCAAGGAGGGTCGCTTCCGCGGCTCCCTGTCGGGCAAGCGCGTGAACTTCTCCGCGCGGACCGTCATCAGCCCCGACCCCACCCTCTCGCTGAACGAGGTCGGCGTCCCGGAGCGGGTCGCCGAGGAGATGACGCAGGTGATGAACGTCGCCGAGCGCAACATCGACCGCGCCCGGCAGTACGTCCGCAACGGGCCCGAGGCCCACCCCGGCGCCAACTACGTCAAGCGGCCCGACGGCCGCCGGCTGAAGGTGACCGAGAAGAACTGCGAGGAGTTGGCGGAGAAGGTCGAGCCCGGCTGGGAGGTCAACCGCCACCTGGTCGACGGCGACATCGTGATCTTCAACCGGCAGCCCTCGCTGCACCGGATGTCGATCATGGCCCACGAGGTCGTGGTCATGCCGTACAAGACGTTCCGGCTGAACACGACCGTCTGCCCGCCGTACAACGCCGACTTCGACGGCGACGAGATGAACATGCACGCGCTCCAGAACGAGGAGGCCCGCGCGGAGGCGCGCGTCCTCATGCGCGTGCAGGAGCAGATGCTCTCGCCGCGGTTCGGCGAGAACATCATCGGCGCCATCCAGGACCACATCTCGGGGACGTACCTCCTGACGCACGACAACCCCGAGTTCACCGAGACGCAGGCGCTCGACCTCCTGCGGGCGACCTCGGTCGACGAGCTCCCCGAGGCCGACGGCACGAACGACGCCGGCGAGCCGGTCTGGACCGGCCGGACGGTGTTCTCGGAGCTGCTGCCCGAGGACCTGAACCTCGAGTTCACCTCCTCGGCGGGCGACACCGTCCGCATCGAGAACGGCCAGCTGGTCGAGGGCACCATCGACGAGGACGCCGTCGGCGGCTTCGGCGGCGAGATCGTCGACACGCTCACGAAGGTGTACTCGAAGACCCGCGCCCGCGTGTTCGTCAACGAGGTCGCGTCGCTGGCGATGCGCGCCATCATGCACTTCGGGTTCTCGCTGGGCATCGACGACGAGTCGATCCCGCCGCAGGCCAACGAGCAGGTCGACGAGGCGATCGAGTCCGCGTACGAACGGGTTCAGGAGCTGATCTCGACGTACGAGGCCGGCGAGCTGGAGAGCCTGCCCGGTCGGTCGGTCGACGAGACGCTGGAGATGAAGATCATGCAGACGCTCGGCAAGGCCCGCGACTCCGCGGGCGAGATCGCCGAGGACCACTTCGCCGACGACAACCCAGCGGTCGTCATGGCGCGCTCCGGCGCGCGTGGGTCGATGCTGAACCTGACCCAGATGACCGGCTGCGTCGGCCAGCAGGCGGTTCGCGGCGAGCGCATCAACCGCGGCTACGAGGACCGGACGCTCGCCCACTACGAGCCGGACGACCTCTCGGCGGAGGCCCACGGGTTCGTGGAGAACTCCTACCGCTCGGGCCTGACGCCCGAGGAGTTCTTCTTCCACGCGATGGGCGGCCGCGAGGGACTCGTCGACACGGCGGTCCGGACCTCGAAGTCCGGATACCTGCAGCGTCGCCTCATCAACGCGCTCTCGGAACTGGAGGCGCAGTACGACGGCACGGTGCGGGACACCTCCGACACCATCGTCCAGTTCGAGTTCGGCGAGGACGGCACCTCGCCGGTGAAGGTGTCCTCCAACGAGGACACGCCCATCGACATCGAACAGATCACCGACCGCGTCGTCGACGCCGAGTTCGCCTCCGAGGAGGAGAAGGAGCGCTTCCTCGGCCGGCGCGAGGAGCCGACGAACCTTTCGGAGTACGCCGGGCCCGGTCTCGACAAGGCCGGCGGCGTGGGGGTGAGCGATGACTGACGCCGTCGAGTCCGTCGACCGGTTCGTCGACGCTCACGAGGCGGTCACCGAGGACATCGCGCTGATCGTCGAGGACACCGAGCTGCCGCGGCGACTGCGGGACGAGATCTACGAGAACATCGACGGACGCGGCGGCGTGACGGCCGAGCAGGCCGACGAGATCGCGCAGGCCGCCGAGTCGCGCTACCTCGACACGCGGGTCGACCCGCTGGACCCCGTGGGGACCGTCTCCGCACAGAGTATCGGCGAGCCCGGAACGCAGATGACGATGAACACGTTCCACTACGCGGGCGTCGCGGAGATGGACGTGACGCAGGGGCTCCCCCGGCTCATCGAGCTGGTGGACGCCCGGAAGACGCCGGACACGCCGATCATGGTCGTCCACCTCGACGAGGAGCACGCGACCGACCGCGAGAAGGCCCACGAGGTCGTCTGGCAGCTGGAGGCGACGAAGATCCTCGCGCTCGGCGACGTGTCGACGAACGTCGCGGACATGGTCGTCCGCGTCGACCTGAACGAGGAGACGCTGCTGGAGCGGTGGCCCACCCACGAGGACCCGACGGAGGTCGCCGGCATCGTCGCCGACATCGTCGAGGACTCGCTGGGCGTCTCCACGCGCCACTCGGGCACGACGATCGAGTTCGGGCCCGACGAGCCGAGCTACCGCGAGCTGCTCCAGCTCGTCGAGGAGCTCCGGGACATCGTGTTCAAGGGGATCGAGGAGGTCTCCCGCGTCGTTATCCGGAAGGAGGAAGTGGATGACGGCGAGGAGGAGTACGTCCTCTACACCGAGGGGTCGGCGTTCGCCGACGCCCTGGAGATCGAGGGCGTTGACGCCTCCCGGACCACGTGTAACAACATCCACGAGATCTACCGGACGCTCGGCGTCGAGGCGGCCCGCGAGACCATCATCAACGAGACGATGGAGACGCTCGAGGAGCAGGGCCTCGACGACGTGAACATCCGCCACCTGATGCTCGTCTCGGACATCATGACGAACCGCGGCACCGTCGAGTCGATCGGCCGCCACGGCATCTCCGGGTCGAAGGACTCCGTGCTCGCGCGCGCGGCGTTCGAGGTGACGGTGAACCACCTGCTCGACGCGGCGATCCACGGGGAGGCCGACGACCTCAACGGCGTCATCGAGAACGTCATCGTCGGGAAGCCGGTGTCGATCGGCACCGGCGACGTCGACCTGCGGATGGGCTCGGCGCCCGACACGACGTCCGCGGACGACTGACGGTGCGCGTCGAGATCACCGACGAGGCCCGGCGGTACATCGGGACGTTCGACGAGCTCGTCGGCGTCGCGCCGACGGACTGCCTCGTCTTCGAGGACGGCGATCGGCTGGTCTTCCTCATCCCCGCGGGCGAGATGGCCGAGGCGGTCGGTCCCGGCGGGCGGACCGTCGAGCGCGTCGAGGAGCAGCTCGGCGCGTCGGTGGAGCTGGTCGAGGACGCCGACACGCCCGAGGCGTTCGTCGCGAACGCGCTCGCGCCGGCGGCGGTTCGGGGCGTGACGGTGAGCCGGCAGAACGACGTCGTGGCGTACGCCGAGGTCGTCGAGGCCGACCGCGGCGTCGCCATCGGCGCCGACGGGCGCAACATCGAGACCGCGCGGACGCTGGCGGCGCGTCACTTCGACATCGACGACGTGCAGTTAGCCTGAACGTGAGTTAGCCTGAGCCTCGCGCCGGTACGCGCCGACTGTTTTTCCGTCCCGACCGCGAGCCACGCCGGGATGACGCCGTTCCAGATCGAGCCGCCCGACCCGGTACCGGTTCCCGTGCCGGTCGGCACCGCGACGGACGCGCTCGCGAGCGCGCTCGCCACGGCCGGCTGGGTGCTCGCCGTCGCCCTCCCGGTGTACGCCGTCGGTCGACTCCTGATCGCCCCGGCGGCCGCCCGCGTGGTTCGCTCGCGGAACCCGAACAACCCGACGATCGTCGACGCGACGCGAACGTACGTGGGGGTGGCGTCGACGATCGTCGCGGTCGTCCTGGGGCTCATCGCCGGCGGGTACGGAGCGACGCTCGGCGGCTCGGCGGTCGTCGTCGCCGCCGCGACGCTCGCGGTCGGGATCGCCGGACAGGACCTCATCGGCTCGCTCGTCAGCGGCCTGTTCCTCGTCGTCGACCCGGAGTTCAACGTCGGCGACTGGATCGAGTGGCCCGGCGGCGAGGGTCGCGTCGAGCGCGTCGACTTCCGATCGACGCGCGTCAGGACCGGCGAGAACGCGGTCGTCACCGTTCCGAACACGGTGTTGACGGCCGACACGGTCGTCCGCCCGTACGCCCAGGATCGGATCCGAGCGAGAGAGACCGTCCCGATCGCATACGACGACGACCTCGCGACGGCCGCGCGGGAACTCGGCGACGCCGTGGCGGCCGTCGAGGGGGTCGCCGACTCGGTCGCGCCGAGTGTGCGGGTCGACGCGCTCGGCGACGACGGCGTGTCCCTGACCGTCGAGTACCACATCGACGACCCGACGGTCTCCCGCGTGCTACACGTCCGCGGAACCGTCAGGGAGCGGGCCGTCGACGCGCTCGAGTCCGCGGGGGCGACGCCCGGGCCGCCGGCCGGCCGCGAGCTCTCCGGGGCGGTCGCCGTGGACGGGGCGGAGTGACCGGCGATCGGAGTCCGGGTCGACGACGCTCGCTGCGGGCCTCATTCGAGCGGAAACGTTCGCTGCGCCCGTCATCGAGCGTGCGAAACGGACGTAGATCCCGCGAGAGGTACCGCTAATCGTCTCTCGCGTCGTCTCGGGGACACGGAAAGGGAACCCTTAGGTAGCTCCGCTGAGAACGGAAGTCCACGATGGCCAACGGCAAATACGCCGCGCGGAAGCTCAAGAAGGACCGCCAGAAGCGGCGGTGGTCCGACTCCGAGTACGCGCGACGCGAGCGCGGTCTCTCCGAGAAGTCCGACCCCCTCGAGGGCGCCCCCCAGGGTCGCGGTATCGTCCTGGAGAAGGTGGGCATCGAGGCGAAGCAGCCCAACTCGGCGATCCGGAAGTGCGTGCGGGTCCAGCTCATCAAGAACGGGAAGCAGGTCACGGCGTTCTGCCCCGGCGACGGCGCCATCTCGTTCATCGACGAGCACGACGAGGTCACCATCGCGGGGATCGGCGGCGCGAAGGGTCGCGCCATGGGCGACCTCTCCGGCGTCAACTACAAGGTCGAGAAGGTGAACGGCGTGTCGATGATCGAACTCGTCCGCGGCAACGCGGAGAAGCCCGTCCGATAATGAGCGAGTCAGAGCAAGACGCCGACGTCGACGCCGAGGCCGAGGCACCGGACCCGGACGCGCCCGCCGACTCCGAGCAGGCCGTCGAGAACGCGCTGCTGTTCGGCGAGTGGGACGTCTCGGAGATCGAGTACTCCGACCCGTCCACCCGGAAGTACATGAACGTGACCCCCATCGCGCACACGATGGGTCGTCACGCGTCCAAGCAGTTCCAGAAGTCCGAGATCTCGCTGGTCGAGCGGCTCATCAACCGCCTGATGCAGACCGAGGAGAACACGGGCAAGAAGCAGCAGGCCCAGCGCATCGTTCGCGACGCCTTCGACACGATCCACTCGCGCACCGAGGACAATCCGGTGCAGGTGCTCGTCGAGGCCGTCGAGAACGCGGCCCCGCGCGAGGAGACCGTCCGCCTGAAGTACGGCGGCATCTCCGTGCCGAAGGCGGTCGACGTCGCGCCCCAGCGCCGCGTCGACCAGTCGCTGAAGCTCATCGCCGAGGGCGTTCGCGGCGCCAGCTACAAGACGACGACCAGCGCCGCCGACGCGCTCGCGGACCAGCTCATCGGCGCCGCCCGCTACGACGTCCAGACGTACGCCATCTCCCAGAAGGAGGAGACGGAACGCGTCGCCGCCGCCGCCCGCTAACGACGGCGGACCGCTTTCGTTCCGTTCGTTCACGTTCCGAGCGGCCGCGCCGGGGAGCGCGATCTCCGGCGAACGTCCCGTCGGGCGGCGGCCCGCTCCCGTCCGTCGAACGGGGATCAGTCCCTGTTGTGGACGTTCGTACTGCCGCACTCGGGACAGCGAGTGAGCGTTCCGAGTCGGGGGTCGCTCACGCGATCCCACGCGTCGTTCCCGGTCGGTGCCTCGAAGCCGCAGCCGTCGCAGGTGAGTACGGTCGCCGGGGGCATGCGCGAGCGTACGACGCGGGATCGCATAGTCCTTGCCGACATGTCAGCCGACAGGTCCTACTGATCGGCGTCCTGTCCGTACCCTCGGAACTGTTCGATCGCGGTGTCGAGTTCGGACTCGGGGAGCTCGGTCGGCTCGCCGACGGCCGACGACTGGAGGTACAGCCGCGAGAGGTCCTCGACGTGGGTGGTGTGCTCCAGCGCGGTCTCGATGTCGTCGGCGGTGACGACGAGGCCGTGGTTCTCGATGAACGAGGCGGTGGCGTTCGCCTCCTCCATCGCGGCGACGACGTTCGCGGCCAGCTCCTCGGTGCCGTAGGGGGCGTACTCGGCGACGGGAACGCGCTTGCCGACGGTGACGATCATGTAGTGGATCGGGGGGAGCTCCTCGTGGAGCACGGCCATCGTCGTCGCCCACGGCGAGTGGGTGTGGACGATGGCGTCGGAGCCGTAGCCGCGGTAGATGTGCCGGTGCATCGGCACCTCGCTGGAGGGCTTCATCCGCCCGGCGACTCGCTCGCCCTCCAGATCCACGACCGGCACGTCGTCGGCGTCGAAGGCGTCGTAGGCGACGCCCGTCGGCGTGACCGCGAAGCGGTCGCCGTCGCGGACGCTGAGGTTCCCGGTTCGCCCCGGCGTGAGTCGCGCGAGCTCGGGCGCGTGCTCGACGACCGCCTCGCGGGCCCCGCGGAGGACCGCCGGGTTCGCCTCGTCGCTCACAGCGCCACCTCCGTCACCTCGCCCAGGGAGTCCAGCCGGTGGTCCGGCGTTCGAACGTGGTTCGGGTTCTCCCCCGTCGCGCCGGCGCCGTCTCCGTCCCCGTCGGCGTCTCCCCCCGGCCCGTTGAACAGCGCCGTCTCCATTCCGAGCGCGTTTCCGCCCTCGATGTCGTTGGCGGGGGAGTTGCCGACGACGAGCGCCTCCGAGGGCGTCCGGTCGAGGCGGGCGAGCGCCGCCGTGAACACGGGCGCGGCCGGCTTCTCGCGGCCGACCTCCTCGCTGGTGACGAGCGCGTCGAGGCGCTCGTCGACTCCGAGGCGCGCGAGCTTGCGCAGTTGGACGCGCGTCGTGAGGTTCGTCACGACCGCCACGTCGACGCCGGCCTCCCGGAGCGCGTCGAGCGTGGGGATGGCGTCGTCGAAGGCCGTCATCTCGTCGAGGTACGCGTCCCAGTAGGCGTCGCCCAGCGCCCGCGCGAGGTCGGCGTCGAACGGTCGCGGGAGGTCCGCGACCAGCCGCTTGTAGTAGATGTGGCGGCTGTGGCTGCTGGCGGTGGCGCCGACCTCGCGCTTCGTCGCCCGTCGGGCACGTGCACGTCGCGCCTCGAACGCCTCCGCGTCGAGGTCGCCGCCGCGGTCGCGGTAGGTCTCGAAGGCGGCGCGCGTGCCGGCCTCGTTACACGGATCGTACGGGTAGAGCGTGTCGTCCAGATCGAACAACACGGCGTCGACAGCCATGCCGGGCGCTGCGTCCCCACGCCGCATAGGTGTTCGGTCGTGAAGCGCTGTCGCACCGGGGGAACGACTATGTCCGCGGTCGGTCACGCGGGGCACGTGTTCCCGGAGGTCATCGAAACCGACCGGCTCCGGCTCGAACGGTGTTCCGCCGATCACATCTCCCCGCGTGCGCTGTACGAGGCCGCCTCCGACCGGAGCCCGACGATCGACGCCGAGACCGAGTACCTCCCGTGGTCCCCGCTGGACACGCTCGTCGACGCCGAGGAACGGCTCGCCGGGTTCGAGCGGCAGTGGGAGGAGCGCGAACGGGCGGAGTGGGTCGTGCGTCCCCGAAGTGGCGAGCCGGGTGCCGGCGAGTTCGCGGGGACCGCCGGCCTCATCCTCCGGTGGGACCGCGACCTCGCGCTGCTCGCGATCTGGCTGCGGAAGCCGTTCTGGGGGAGGCGGTACTCGGGCGAGCGCGCCGACGCGCTGTTCGAGGTGGCGTTCGACCGACTCGACCTCGGGGTCGCCGCGGTGCCGCTCCACGGCGAGAACGACCGGTCGTACGCCGCCGTGGAGCGGTACGTCGACCGACACGGCGGTCGCTACGAGGGACGCCTGCGGAACCACGCGGGCCGGTACGACGAGCCCGCAGACCACCACCGGTTCTCGGTGACCCGCGAGGAGTGGCGTGCGGCCGACGGCGCTCGGACGGCCGTGGAGTTTCCCGAGTCCGATCCCGACGCCGACGTCGAACCCCCCTTCGACAGGTGAGGCGGACTCCCGCGATCCGGTCCGGCTCACGGTCCGACTCGATCGATCCGTTCTCGTCGCTGATACACGGGGGACGAGACATTTACCAGGCGAACCCGCCGGTTCGGGCATGGAACCGCTCACCGCCCCGTTCGTGGGCGTCGCGGTCGCGGTGCTCGCGGGCGCGGCCGCCGGCGTCCCGTTCATGGGGACCGCGGCGGCCCGCCGGGCGTTGCGGCCGTTCGGCGGCGGCCCGGACGGCGACGACCCGTACGCGGCGGCGGGCGTGTTCGTCGGACTCTCGATCGCGTACGCCGGGCTCGTGGTCCTCACGGGGGAGACCGCCGTCGGCGCGGGACCGCTCGGGCTCACGCTGACGCTGTTGCTCCCGTTCGCCTTCGGCGTCGCCGCCGCGACCGCGTGGCTGCCGTCGGCCGGGGTCGAGTGGCGGCCGGCCGGCGAGGCACGCACGGACGCCACCGTCACGTTCGCGGCGTTTCTCGCGACCCTCACCGCGACGACCGCGGGCGGGTGGCTGCTGCTGGGGTGACTCGTCGCGGGCGCGGTCGGTGCCGCGGGGACTCTCTCGGCGGCGAACGTTCAAATACGAACGCGGGACCAGTGCGAGCACGGGCGATGGGCGCGCCCGTCCGGCTCGCGAGCCGTTCGGTTCCCGCAGACCCGCGCCGGTCTCAGGCGGACCGGCGGCCGAGTCGTCCGAACGCCAGCACGCGGCCGCCAGCGAGGAGCGCGAGGCTCGTCCCCGTGACCAACAGGAACGGGACGTAGTCGCCGCGGGCGTTCGCGGCGAACACGCCGACCGCGAGGACGGCGCCGACCGCCCCGACGGTCGCGAGCCCAGACCCCGCGCCGACGCGCCAGCCGTCCCGCGCGCCGCGGGACCGGGCCGCCGATCCGCCGACCGCGGCGGCGGCCGCGAGGGCGGCGAGGAACCCGCCGAACGCCGCGTCGTAGGCGATCGAACTCGGGAACGTCGGGAGGATCGCTTCGAGCCAGTCGAACGCGACGATGAGGAGGTACCCGGGGACGCCGAACGGCGGCAGCGGTACCGCGTACAGGAGCGCGTACAGTCCGGCGACGACGACGCCCGCGGCGACCCAGTCACGCAGGAGCGTCGCGGGCGAGTACGGCGGTCGAGTCGCTTCGCCGCCGTCGGTCACGGTCGCGCGCGGATCGGACGCGTCGCCGTCCGGCCGATCGGCTCCGGTGGACTCCGTGGAGGGCTCGGATCCCATGGTCGGTCGTTTCGGGGCCGTTCACGAAGTAGCTACTGGCGAGCCCCGTTCCCGCCGCCTCGGTCGCGACGGGGACGCGGCCTCCGTCGCGACGAGAACGCCCTCGGCGGTCAGTCGGCGGCCGCGGGACCGCCGCCTGCGTCGACGGCGTACAGCCGCGCGGCGTCGACCAGGGACTTGCGGTACTCCGACTCGGACGGGTCCGTCGCGAGCGACCGGAACAGCCGGGTGAACCCCTGTACGTCGACCCCCGGCGCGTCGTCGGCGGCGGCGTGTACCAGATCGTACAGTCGATGCCCGTCGTCGACGAGGTCGTGGCGCTCGCACATCGCCAGCGCGAAGGCGGCGTTGACGGCGGTGATGTCCGGATCGGAGCCGGGCGTCATGCGCTGCGAGTCGGGGTGGGGGTGGTCGCGCGGTCGGTCGGCGACGGCGGCGGCCAACTGCGACTCGAAGAACGTCGCCAGCTTCCCGCCCGGACCGACGGACAGCGTGATGTCGTCGGCGTACACGTCCTTCATGTGGTTCGCGATCTGGTAGCAGTGGTGGACCTTCCGGCGCTCGACCGACGCCCCCGACAGCGCGAGGAACAGCGCCTCGTCCGTCGACTGGTGGTGCGACGGATGCGGCTCCTCGTAGCGGGCCATGTGCGACAGCTCGTGAAGGGCGAGCTCGCGCGCCATCGCGGAGGTCGCGGCCTTCCGGGAGACGTTGAGGACGTGCCGGTCGTCGTAGTGGCCCGCCCACGTCCGCTCCTCGGGGTTGTCGCGAACCTGCACCTCCACCGGAAGCGAGAGGTCGTGTTCCGTCTCGAACAGCGTCGCCGCCCCGAGGAAGGGATCGGGCGGGACGGCGCCGCGGACTCGGATATCCATGTGTAGAGTTGGCATGGTCCGTATCGGTTTGACTCTTGTGCCGATCGGACGGGGGCGCGGCGACGACCGGGCCACGAGACGGCGTACCACGCGGTGTGAACCGTGGATTCGGGGGTTTCGGCGCCGCCAAAGCACTACCCTTTTGCCCGGGCGGGGAATACCGGTCGGTAATGGGCCGACGAAAGAAAATCGTACAGGAATGTGAGGAACTGATGGACCAGCCGGAGCAGATCCGGAACATCGCCATCGCTGCTCACGTCGACCACGGGAAGACGACACTGACGGACAACCTGCTCGCCGGCGCGGGCATGATCGCCGACGCGGACGAGGCGACGCAGCTCGTGATGGACACCGAGGAGGACGAACAGGAGCGCGGGATCACCATCGACGCGGCGAACGTCTCGATGACACACGAGTACGAGGGGGAGAACCACCTCATCAACCTCATCGACACGCCCGGCCACGTCGACTTCGGCGGGGACGTGACCCGCGCGATGCGCGCCGTCGACGGCGCGCTCGTCGTGGTCGACGCCGTCGAGGGCGCGATGCCCCAGACGGAGACGGTCGTTCGGCAGGCGCTGCGCGAGGGCGTCAAGCCGGCGCTGTTCATCAACAAGGTCGACCGCCTCATCTCCGAGCTCCAGGAGGGGCCCGAGGAGATGCAGGAGCGGCTCCAGGCGGTCATCGGCGACGTCAACGAGCTGATCCGCGGGATGACCGAGGAGATGGACGACATCGACGAGGACTGGACGGTCTCCGTCGAGGAGGGGACCGTCGGGTTCGGCTCGGCGCTGTACAAGTGGGGCGTGTCGCTCCCGTCGATGCAGCGCACCGGCATGTCGTTCGCCGACATCATCGAGCTGGAGCAGAACCACGAGCGGCAGGAGCTCCACGAGCGGACGCCGCTGTCGGACGTCGTGCTCGACATGGTCGCCGAGCACTTCCCGAACCCGCTGAAGGCGCAGCCGTTCCGCGTCCCGCGCATCTGGCGCGGCGACGACGACTCCGACGTCGCCGAGAGCATGCGGACCGTCGACCGCGACGGCGACATCGTCTTCATGGCGACCGACATCGGGATGGACCCCCACGCGGGCGAGATCGCGACGGGCCGCGTCTTCTCCGGCACCCTCGAGAAGGGACAGGAGCTGTACGTCTCCGGGACCGTGGGCAAGAACCGCGTCCAGTCGGTCGGGATCTACATGGGCGGCGAGCGCGAGGAGCTCGACCGCGGCGTCCCCGCAGGGAACGTGGCTGCCGTCACCGGCCTCAAGGACGCCATCGCCGGCTCCACGGTCTCCGACAAGGAGATGACGCCGTTCGAGTCGATCGAGCACATCTCCGAGCCGGTCATCACCAAGAGCGTGGAGGCGAAGTCGATGGACGACCTGCCGAAGCTCATCAAGACGCTCCAGCAGGTCGCCAAGGAGGACCCGACCATCCGCGTGGAGATCAACGAGGACACGGGCGAGCACCTCATCTCCGGGCAGGGCGAGCTCCACCTCGAGGTCATCACCCAGCGCATCCAGAAGAACCAGGGGATCCCGGTTCAGACCGGTGAGCCCATCGTCGTCTACCGCGAGCAGCCCCAGGGCTCCTCCCGCGAGGTCGAGGGCGTCTCGCCGAACCGCCACAACAAGTTCTACATCACCGTCGAGCCGATGTCGGACGACATCGTCGAGACGATCCAGCGGGGCGAGGCCTCGATGGACATGCCCGAACTGGAGCGCCGCGAGGCGCTGCAGGAGGCCGGCATGGACAAGGACACGTCCCAGAACGTGGAGCACATCCACGGGACGAACGTCCTCATCGACGACACGAAGGGGATCCAGCACCTGAACGAGACGATGGAGCTGGTCATCGAGGGCCTCGAGGAGGCGCTCGACGACGGTCCCCTCGCCGCCGAGCCCGTGCAGGGCGCGCTGCTGCGCCTGCACGACGCGCGGCTGCACGAGGACACCATCCACCGCGGTCCGGCGCAGGTCATCCCCGCCGTCCGCGACGCGGTCCACCGCTCGCTCATCGACGGCGAGATCCGTCTGCTGGAGCCGATCCAGGACGTCCGCATCGACGTGCCCAGCGAGCACATGGGCAACGCCTCCGGCGAGATCCAGGGCCGCCGCGGCCGCGTCGACGACATGTACCAGGAGGGCGACCTCATGGTCATCGAGGGCATCGCGCCCGTCGAGGAGATGATCGGCTTCTCCAGCGACATCCGCTCGGCCACCGAGGGCCGCGCCTCCTGGAACACGGAGAACGCGGGCTTCCGCGTGCTGGTCGACAACCTCCAGCGCGAGAAGATCATGGAGATCCGCGAGCGCAAGGGCATGAAGCTCGAGCTGCCGCAGTCGATCGACTACATCTGAGGGAGCACGCCGGCCGTCGCGGCCGATCCGCGATCCGCGTTCTCTTTCGACGCCCCGTTCCCGAGAGCGACGGCGTCGCCGCGGCACGGGAGCGTCCGTCTCGGTGACGACCTCTCGGCGATCACGACGTTCCTCCGACGGACCGTCGCCGATTCAACAGGATCGTTCACACACTGGCAAGGATCGCCACGGTGGAAGGCTTATCACCTCCCCACCTACACAGGGCAACTATGCCAAGTGGCACGACCCACGGTCGGCGCGACGGCTGCGAACGAGCGACCCAGCCCCGCACGCCGATCACAATTATCGGGTCCGGAGCCACATCCCCCGGCGGGACACGGTCGACGGCGGACGCGGGCAAAGGGGCAGGCGCTCGTCGTCGCGTCGACGGCGGCGCGGCCTCGCCGGGGACGAGCGCTGGCGAACGGAGGGCGCGGTAGATGCCGTCGGAGTCGACGCCAGCCCCCGGCGAGCAGCCGGTGGACTCCGACGAGACGGCCGAGGATGCGGCGGAGACGGACGGCGGCCACGAGACCGAGTTGCAGGCGCACACCATCAGACTGGAGTTGGTCGACGAACCCGGCCAGCTGCTGGCGGCGCTGAAGCCCATCGCCGACAACGGCGCGAACCTGCTGTCGATCTTCCACGAGCGCGGCAGTCTCACGCCGCGGGGACGCATTCCCGTCGAGGTCGACATCGAGTGTCCGCCGGACCGCTTCGAGGGGATCCTCGAGGACCTCCGCGACCGCGGCGTCAACGTGATCCAGGCCGACGCGGAGGAGTACGGCGACGAAGTGACGCTCGTCCTCGTGGGCCACCTCGTGGACACGGATCTGTCGGACACGCTCAAGAACATCCAGGACTGCTCGGGGGCGTCGGTCGCCGACATCGACCTGTCGGCGCCGGCGGGCGCCGGCTCGTCGGCCCACTCGAGCGCCCGGCTCCGCCTGCGGGCCCACGCCGGCGAGACCGCGAGCGTGATCGAGACGGTCCGGGAGGTCGTCGCCGAGAAGGACATCGACGTCATCGCGCCGCTGGAGGGCCGTCGATGAGGCTCTGTGTCCTCGGCGCCGGCGCGGTCGGCCGCTCGGTCGCGGAACTGGCGCCCGAGTACGGCCACACGGTGACGGCGCTTTCCGACTCCTCGTCGGCGGTCGTCGACCCGGACGGCCTCGACGTGGAGACGGCGCTCGCGCGCAAGGAGGCCGACGAGGCGCTCGGCGACGCCTCGCCGGGCGACGCGCTGGCGGCGGAGTACGACGTACTCGTGGAGGCGACGCCGACGACGCTCGGGGACGCCGAGCCCGGCTTCTCGCACCTGCGAACGGCGCTGGAGCGCGACAACCACGTCGTGCTCGCCAACAAGGGCCCGGTCGCCGAGCGCTACGCGGACGTGCGCGAACTGGAGGCCGACTCCGCGGGCGAGGTGTACTTCGAGGCGACTGTCGGCGGCGCCATCCCGGTATGTGCGACCGTCGACGACCTGGGTGCCGAGCACGTCTCGGCGGTCCGCGGCGTGCTCAACGGAACGGCGAACTTCGTCCTCTCGCGGATGGCCGCCGAGGGGCTCGATTACGACCACGTGCTCGCGGAGGCGCAGGACCTCGGTGTCGCCGAGGCGGACCCCTCCTTCGACGTGGAGGGGACCGACGCGGCGCTGAAGTGCGTCATCCTCGCGAACGTGCTGCGGGAGGCCGACTGCGACTCCCTCGACGAGCTTCGAGAGGTCGAGGTGACCCTCGCGGACGCCGAGGTCGAGGGGATCCGCGACATCCCGGGCAGCGCGCTGGAGCTCGCCGCCGAGGACGGCCGGACCGTCCGGCTCGTCGGCGAGGCGACCCGCGACGGCGTCACGGTCGGTCCGCGGCTGGTCCCCGAGAACGGGACGCTGTCGGTGACCGGCACCCGGAACATCGTCGAGATCGACCACGAGTACGCGGGCGGGCTCGCCATCTCCGGCCGCGGCGCCGGCGGCGAGGAGACCGCGAGCGCGGTGTTGGCCGACGTGGCTCGCCTGGAGTAGCCGGGTCCAGTTGACGCCGCGCGTCGTCGGCCACGGCCGGCCGGTGGACGCCGACCCGGTCATCGATCGGCCATGCAAACTCGACGCACGACAGGGACACACACGCAAAACCGCCCGAAGGCGCGGGGATAGCCTGCTCAGCGTATCGAAATGGTTTTAGGGCGTTCGGACGTTACAAGTCCTTACAGAGCGCCTCAGCGCGTGATTCCACTATGAGCGACAAACCCCACCAAAATCTGGCCATCATCGGCCACGTCGACCACGGGAAGTCTACGCTCGTCGGGCGGCTCCTCTTCGAGACAGGGAGCGTCCCCGAGCACGTAATCGAGCAGCACCGAGAGGAGGCCGAGGAGAAGGGCAAGGGCGGCTTCGAGTTCGCCTACGTCATGGACAACCTGGCCGAGGAGCGCGAGCGCGGTGTCACGATCGACATCGCCCACCAGGAGTTCGACACCGACGAGTACTACTTCACCATCGTCGACTGTCCGGGCCACCGTGACTTCGTGAAGAACATGATCACGGGCGCCTCGCAGGCCGACAACGCGGTGCTCGTCGTCGCGGCCGACGACGGCGTCGCGCCCCAGACCCGCGAGCACGTGTTCCTGGCCCGCACGCTCGGCATCAACGAGCTGATCATCGGGATCAACAAGATGGACCTCGTCGACTACGACGAGGGCAAGTACAAGGAGGTCGTCTCCGAGGTCGAGGACCTGCTCAACCAGGTCCGGTTCGGCACCGAGGACGCGAGCTTCATTCCGATCTCGGCGTTCGAGGGCGACAACATCGCCGAGCGCTCGGACAACACGCCGTGGTACGACGGCGAGATCCTCCTGGAGGCCCTCAACGGCCTGCCGGAGACGGAGCCGCCGACGGACGCGCCGCTTCGGCTGCCCATTCAGGACGTGTACACCATCTCGGGTATCGGGACCGTCCCCGTCGGACGGATCGAGACCGGCGAGATGACTCCCGGCGACAACGTCTCCTTCCAGCCGTCGGACGTCGGCGGCGAGGTGAAGACGGTCGAGATGCACCACGAGGAGGTCGACTACGCGGGCCCCGGCGACAACGTCGGCTTCAACGTCCGCGGCGTCGGCAAGGACGACATCCGCCGCGGCGACGTCTGTGGTCCCGCGGACGACCCGCCGTCGGTCGCCGAGACCTTCCAGGCGCAGGTCGTCGTCATGCAGCACCCGTCGGTCATCACGGCCGGCTACACGCCCGTCTTCCACGCCCACACGGCACAGGTCGCGTGTACCATCGAGTCGCTCGACCAGAAGCTCGACCCGTCGTCGGGCGAGGTCGACGAGGAGAACCCGGACTTCATCAAGTCCGGCGACGCGGCCATCGTGACGGTGCGCCCGCAGAAGCCCCTCAGCATCGAGCCGTCCAGCGAGATCCCGGAACTGGGCTCCTTCGCGGTCCGCGACATGGGTCAGACCATCGCGGCCGGCAAGGTGCTCTCCGTCAACGAGCGGTAAATGCCCGAGCAACAAGCGCGCGTCCGACTCGCGGGTACGAGCCCCGACGACCTGGACGCCATCTGCGACGACGTCCGCGATATCGCGGACAAGACCGGCGTGGCGCTGTCGGGCCCCATCCCGCTCCCCACGAAGACGCTGGAGGTTCCGTCGCGCAAGTCCCCCGACGGCGAGGGGACGGCGACGTGGGAGCACTGGGAGATGCGCGTCCACAAGCGGCTGATCGACATCGACGCCGACGAACGCGCGCTCCGTCAGCTCATGCGGATCCAGGTCCCGAACGACGTCTCCATCGAGATCGTCCTCGAGGACTGACCTGAGGCGCACCGGACCGGACCACACGGTCCGACTCCGAACACCGTTCTCATCGTTTTTCCGTCCCGTAGCGACGCCACCGTTTTGCGCCGCCGACGCCAGCGGTCGGTATGAGCTCTCGGACGGCGTCGACGCGGTCCCGCTCGACCCCGCTTCGTCCGGTCGTCGAGACGCTGGCGGCGATGGCGGTCGTCTCCGGCGCCTTCTGGCTCGCCGGGGTCGTCGCGGGGCCGCTGGCGCGCCTGCTGTTCGTTCTGTCGACGCCGGCGCTCGCACGGCCGTGGACGCTGGCGACGAGTGTCTACGCCCACGCCGGTCTCGGGCACCTCCTCGCGAACGCCGTCGTGGTGGCGGTGGCCGGGCTCCCGGTGGCCGCGAGTACGACCAGAGCGCGATTCCACGCGTTCGTGCTCGCGACGGGCGCGATCGCCGGACTCGCGCAGGTGTGGCTCGGTGGCCTGCTCTTCCCGGGCGGCGTCGGTGTCGTCGGCAGCAGCGGCGCCGCGTTCGCGCTCGTCGGCTACGTCGTCGCCGCCAACCCGGCGGCCGACGCGCTCGGACGACTCGCCCGGCGGCTGGGGGTGTCGCCGCGCGTCGTGGTCGGCGCGGTCGCCGTCCTCGCGCTCCTCGTCGCCGTCGCGTTCAGCGGTCCCGGAAGCGCGCTGATCGCCCACTTCGTGGGGCTAGCGTGCGGGCTGGGCGCCGGCCGGACACGGCTTCTCCGTGTGTGAAGAACGAACGGGGACGGGTCGAAACGGAACCCTCAAGTGCGATCCCGGGCCACAATAGGGTGCGGGCTCGTAGATCAGTGGTAGATCGCTTCCTTCGCAAGGAAGAGGCCCTGGGTTCAAATCCCAGCGAGTCCATCCCGTCGCGGCTCGCTCTCGAAGGACCACAAAACGGCGAGTAACAACTCTGAACCGGATGGTTTCTCCGTAGCGATGCGAAACGAAGTCGCGAACGACAGAGAGTTCACCGACACTCCCGGCGATCCCCACGCCGTCGGGCGAAGGAACGCGGCCCTCAGCGGGGGTGCTACTTGAGCGCCGAGCCCGACCGCTCGTGTGCGAGTGGTGCGGCTGTCCCATCGACGAGCCCGACAAGCGGTGCCCGGCCCTCGACGACGGGAGGCGTTCGCCGTGAGGTCCTGCCCCGTACACGGCGTCCGGGTTTCAAGCCGGACGCCGCCCGGGAGCGGGATCCCGCGTCGCGTCTGCCCCGAGTGTTCCGTAGGTGACGGCCGGTGACGCGGTCGATCGCTCGCGAACACGTCCACGGTGCGACGGTGTGGGCCTACGGCGGCGGAGCGGCTCGGGTCGTCCCGTGGGACCGGCCACCCCACCTCTCCCGGTTCGGAGGTGTCGCACGGTGAGCCGTTTCGACGACAACGGCCGCACGCTTCCCGACGCCGCCCAGGTGACGGTCGTGGACGCCGTCAGCGGCGACGACGCCGAGCTGGCGGAGCGACTCGTCGCGGCGCTCGTCGACGGGACGCACGCGCCCGACCGCGCGGACTGGTACGACGTGGTCGTCGAGCGGACGGCGACCAAGATCGAGGTGAAGTCCGCCCACAAGCAGGTGGACGACGAGTATCCCGCCGAGGGCCGGTTCCGGCTGTGGCGATGACAGATCCGGAGCCTCGTCGCGTCGCGGTTCGCGGACGAGTCGGGGACGACGTGGGTCGCGTTCGTGTTGTTCGACGGCGATACGCCGGTCCACGTCGGCGGATGCACGCGCGGACCGCGCGGGATCTCGTCGAGGACACCGTCGGCTGGGGACCGTCGGGTCACGAGGAGTGGGACGAGCAGGCGAAGGTGCCAATCGAGGAGGTGTTCTAATTACTGAGCGAGAGCCATCATCGGGCTAAAAGGACAAGAATAAATTATTTGCTAATATAAATAGACATGTGCTAAAAAAGGCAGTTGTTAAAATTAGTCAGGAGTTCGCTATTGGCGTTCGACTGATTATCGTTGGTGCGTCCGGTGGTATTGCGGCAGAATTTGTACAGAGAACCGGTTTCGGGTTTTCTGTAGCAGGCCTACTCCTCATTGGGCTGGGTATTGCTGTTATCCTGCTACTCACTGGATACGTCACATATGCGGCCCCGATCTGGTTCCGTGAGGAAGAGCGACCATCTGTGAGAGATTGGTTGATAGATAGCTTGGACGACTCAAGCACGAACTGACACCACTGTCATTATTTCTATATTTGGATTCTTCTCGGTTTACAGAGATGCACGTCTGTAAAACCGGATCCGCTCACGCCCGAGTCCTCCCCGCGTTTCTAGGGCTTGCAGTCAAACGATTTGACAGCGAACCATGGCGTGGACGAGAGAACCCCTCACCGAGGACGAACTGAGCACTCTCCTGGAGGCCGCCGACGAGCGCGACCTCGACCACCGGGTGACGATCTACACGCTCGCCCACACCGGGATGCGTGCCGACGAGCTCGCGCACATGACCGGCGACTGGGTTGATGGCAGAACGAGCGGATCCGTGTACCGCCACAGGAGGGCGCATGGTCGCCAAAGACCGAGCACGCCGCCTGAACCATTCCCATCAAGCAGCCGGAGGCGCGGCGGCGACTGCGCGACTGCTTCGGATACCACGTCGTCGCTGCTGAGTTCGATTCACACAGGCGGTCGACGACGTCTCGCGTTCGATCGTCCACCGGCCACGATAGCGGATCCACCGTTCGTTCCCCGTGTTGGAGACCTCCTTACGGAACCGACGTTACGTCAACTGGGCCGTGGAGTCCGAGACCGTCGACTCCCCCGTCAGCCGCTGGACGTCGGTACGGAACCGTTGCGCTTGTTCGAGTCGGAGCTTCCGGGCCTCCGATCTCGTAAGGGTCGGTGGACCGCTCAGTTGCGGTGAGAGCGGCTGATACTTCGAGAGGTCGAACCCCATCTCCCGCAGATATTCTCTGACCGGGACGGCTCCGAGCCCCGATCGGATCGCCTGCTGGCTGAGGTCTCGGAGCTCGGATAACTCCGGCAGTCGGATTCGATCGGAGTGAACGCCCGGGGTTCCGAACTCGATACGTTTGTCGCTCGTCTGGGAGACGAGTCGACCGACATCGGTCGCGATCTGGACGATCTGGCTCGGTAGCGCCGCGTCGGGGGCACGCCATTCGACTGTCGGTTGGCACTCACGGAGGCGAACGGGATTCAATACGGTGTCCTCCGGTTCGAAGAATCTCTCGACGGTTTCCGTGGGAACGCCGCGCTCGCTGGCAAGTCGCTTGAAGACCTCGTACATGTGATCGACGCGTCCGTTCCATTCCTCGAGGCTGTCCGCGTAGTCCCACAGATCGCAGTATCCACGGAACTTGGGGCCGCACTTCCTTCTGTAAGCGTGTGCTCGGGAGGAATCGCTCCCGTTCTCGCCGGAGTAGTACGGCGACGTACTCAACAGCGCGAGCGCGGGATCGAGCGCTGTCAGGAGGTTGATCTGGTCGATGGAGTCGTCCCTCTCGAAGTGGACGTGCGTTCCGGCGCAGTTTTTCGCGCTCGTTACGTTATACCCATAGATTGTCTCGAAGAGTCGCCCTCGCTCAGAGTGAACTGACGCGTCTGAAGCTGTCAGTGGCGTCCCGAGCGGAACGAGGTGCTTTCCCTCCGCGCTTGCCGCTCGTATCGCCGTTTGAAGCGTCGTCTGAAGGTCCTGCCGCAGTGCTACTTCGGTTTCGTGTGGCTCCGTCTGTACCTCGATAAGCGGCCCAATAAACTCGGGTTTGATTCGCTCGTGAGAGTGGGGAATCTTCTGGCCGTCGCACAGTCGTCCCGAGCGATCAACGACCCATAGCTCCAGTTCGATGCCGGTTTTGATGTCACACATGCTGTAGATCTGTTTTGTTCCGTCCGGGGGCTTGCTCCCCGAACCCTCACGTACGGGACGAGCGCGTGGTCGGTCGATACGGCGCGCTCCGGTTCGACGGTCACTTCGGGAAGCTCTGCGGAGAGGATTCCCGAGGGAACCGCATCGGGCGGAATCGCGAATTCGTCCACGGAGACCATATTCGGGTGGCTAAAGACCAAGTTCAGAGCGAGAGCCCGGCTTCGATGTCCGCGGTGCTCTCGTCGAGCTCCTCGATGTGAGGGGTCACGAGTTGGCAGACCATGGTGACCATGGTGTTGTGTTCGCCCTCACCGACGATCGCCTGCTCCTCGTGGACACCGTCAGTCCCTTCTTCGTTCAGTGTCCCGAGCATGACTGCTTCCCGGTCGACCAACAGCAGGCGCCCGACGCGGTCACCCGCGGCGGGCAGGTTCAGCCAGTCGGTGTCCGGTTCCCAGAGGACGACCTCCGGGGCGTTCTCCCGGACGTACGCCCGAGTGTCCGGGTCCCGCGTCCCGAGATACACGTCCGTGCCGCGTCGGGAGGCGTCCCTGAGACGGGTGAGACAGCCCGCTTCGAGCAGGTCGGTATCGGTGAACATGGCGAACAGCTCGTCTTCCGCCCGGTCGCACAGCGACTGTCCGAACGAGATCACCCGCTCGCGACCCTCGATCTCTCCGACCCCTTCCGGCTCCGGCTCGCCGGTGAGACTCCGACGAAACTCCCCTTGGTACGTGGAGTGCATCCACGGAACGGACAGCCGTGGATGTCCCTCGTACGCGACTCTCTGCTCGTCGGGATCGTACGCGATCAATCCCGCGTCCGCCAGATGCGGGAGTTGGACGTGAGCGAGATCGACGAGGATCTCGTCGACCCTGTCCGCCGGGACCTCGGACTCGGCGATGGTCAGCTCCTTTGCGCCGAGCTCACGCGCCAGCGTTTCCGTGTGGATGGGTGTGAGCTGGTGGCTGAGTACGTCGAGGATGGTCCGGCGGCGAGCGTTGGCGAGCGCCCGGAAGACCTCGGAGAGCGAGTCAGTGGTGGTGTCCGAGTCCGGATCGAGGACGGCACGGATCCCGTCGTCCTCGAGCGCGGGGTGATCGGCGATCGTCGCCGTCTCCCCGTCCGTACCGCGCTCGATCAGTCCAGCGGCGTCCAGTTTCGGGAGATGTGTGTGGTGGATCGCGTGCGCCGCCTGCCGAACGTCCGTGTCCGAATCCGACCCCTCCTCGTCCGAGCGATCGCCCGAACCCAGAACCGTGGCGAGGTCTCTCCGGCTCAACGAGTGCGGCGCCTGCTCGTCGAGGACCCCGAGGAGTCGACGACGGTCACTGCTCGCCAGGCACTCGAAGAGGGCATTTGGCGTCCGTTCTTCCCCGCTGTCGGCGTCCGTGGGTTGTGTCTTGGTCATATTCGATCGAGTTCCTCCGTACTCATTCCGAGATCCCACACTGGTGTAAGGAGATTCTAGAAGTGATTAGGGAGCGGTCAACGCGATGGACGGTCGGTTTCCATACCAGGTAGCGTTCGATAGCTGCGTGGTGGGTACGTGGAACCGCCGACTGTCTGTGATCTCGTTGGTTCCCGTGATTTCCATCGACGGAGGTTAGTAGCGAGCGACCGTGTGGCACTAGAATGGCTCCGGAGACACTGACTGACCGCCTCCGCGAAACCCTCGCGGTCTTTCACGAGGGAGGAGAGCCGCTGACGACGGCGGAGGTGACGGACTCGCTCGATGTCGGTCGCCGGAGTACCTACGAGCGCCTCGAAACGCTCGTCGAACACGGCAGACTCGAGACGAAGAAGGTCGGCGCGAACGCACGGGTCTGGTGGCGACCATCGACAGACTCCGGTGTGAACGCGCCGGAGTGGCCGGCTGCCGCGGAATCGCTCGTCGACGACGTTCTCGACGACGTCGCGATGGGCGTCTTCGTTCTCGACGAAGACTTCGGGGTCGCCTGGATGAACGGTGCGACCGAACGGTACTTCGGACTCGACCGTCGGGAGGTTCTCGGCCGCGATAAGCGTACCCTCGTCGATGAACGTATCGCGCCGATGATCGAGAACTCGGACGCGTTCGTGGAGACGGTCCTGGCGACCTACGACGACAACACCGACACCGAGCGGTTCGAGTGCCACGTGACGGCGGGCGACGGGCGCGAACAGCGCTGGCTCGAACACCGGAGCAAGCCCATCGAGGCTGGCGCGTATGCGGGTGGTCGAGTCGAGCTGTATTACGACGTCACGGACCGCAAGCACGCGGAGCAAGCGCGTCGGGATGAACGCCGCGAGTTCGAATCGCTGGTCAATGCTGTCGAGGAGTACGCCATCTTCACACTCGATCCCGACGGCCACGTCCGGACGTGGAATCCCGGTGCCGAGCGGATCAAAGGGTACGAGTCGGACGAGATCCTCGGTGAACACTTCTCACGGTTCTACACGGAGGCGGACCGTACAGCGGGTGTTCCCCAGAAGAACCTCGCAGTGGCCGCAGCGAACGGTTCGACACTCGACGAGGGGTGGCGCGTGAGACGGGACGGCTCACGCTTCTGGGCCAACGTGACGATCACGGCGATCCGCGACGACGACGGTGACCTCCGAGGGTATGCGAAGGTCACCCGGGACATGACCGACCGCAAGCGTCGGGAGGCCGAACGCGAGTTGCAGTACGAGACGACGCGCGACATCGCCGAGGCCGAGACCCTCGAGGAAGGGTTGCGGGCGGCACTACGGGACGTCTGCGAGCTGACCGACTGGGAGTACGCCGAGGTCTGGCTCCCGACGGACGACGGGGAGCTTCGGCGGACGGACATCGACTACTACGAGGACGAGTTCGCCGAGTTCTCGGTGTTCTCGGCGGAGCACACGTTCGGGAGGGGCGAGGGCCTCCCCGGGCGCGTGTGGGCGAGCGGCGAGTTCGAGTGGGCGTCCGACCTTCCGGGTGGGTCGTTCGAGGCGTACCCACGGCGTGAGCGGGCCGCCGACGCCGACCTGCGGTCCTCGCTCGGCGTTCCGGTCCTCGCGGACGACGAAGTCGTTGCCGTGCTTACCTTCCTCATGGGCGAGGTCCGAGACACCGACGAGCGACTGGTCGAGACCGTCTCGTCCGTTGCCGCGGGTCTCGGAGATCTCGTCGTTCGGCGACGGGCCGAGGAGGAGCGGAAACACGAGCAGGCCGTCGTTGACCAGATCCTCGCGGTGAGCCCGATCGGGATCCAAGTATCGAACCGCGACGGGGAGATAACGCGGATGAACGACCGTGCGCGGGAGATCCTCGAGGTTCTCGACAGTCGCTCCGGATCCGCTTCAGCCGCGGAGAGCCCGATATACGATGCCGATGGGGAACGCGTTTCCCCGACCGACCTCCCCTTCTCACGGGTGCTGACCACCGGCGAAGCCGTGTTCGACGCGCAATTCAGAGTCGAGCTTCCCGACGGTGGCCATCGGTGGCTGAGACTCAACGCGGCCCCGATTCTCGATTCCGAGGGCGAGGTGGAGCGAGTGGTTACGACCGGGGAGGACATCACGCAGCTCAAGGAGCAGACCCGTCACCTCGAACGCCAGCGTGAGGAACTCAAGACGGAACTGGACGAGGTGTTCGAGCGGATCTCGGACGGCTTCTACGCGCTCGATACCGCGTTCCGGATCACGTACGTCAACGACCACGCAGAGACGCTTCTCGGGTTGGAGGAGTCATCGGTGGTCGGGCAGGACATCAGGGAGACGATCCCCCTTTCCGACCGGTTCGAGGCCGCCCTCCACCGAGCCCTGGAGGAGCAGACCCCGGTCAAGAGCGAGGGGTACGACGGATCGCTCGACGCCTGGCTCGAGTCGACCATCTATCCCTCGGAGTCGGGAGTGTCGGTCCACTTCAGAGATATCACCGAGCGGAAGGAACGCGAGCGCACCCTCGAACGGTACGAGTCGGTCACCGAAACCGCCTCGGACGGTATCCTCAGCATCGACGACCAGAGCCGGATACGGAGTGTCAACCCTGCGGTGGAGGAGATGTTCGGCTATCCGCCCGACGAACTGCTCGGCGAGTCGCTCACGAAACTCATGCCCGAACGGTTGGCTGTCGCCCACGACACCGGAATCGCCCAGTATCTCCGGACGGGCGAACGGACCCTGAACTGGGACCACGTCGAGCTCCCCGGCGTCACCGCTGACGGCACCGAGATCCCGCTCTCGATCTCGTTCAGCGAATACGAACACGACGGGCGACATCACTTCGCCGGCATCGTTCGGGACATCAGCGAGCGGGAGGAGCGCGAACGGGAACTTCAGGACCGAATACGCCAGCAGAAGGTGGTTACCGATCTCGGCACACGTGCACTCGAAGGGTCGAGCCTGAACGCGCTGATGGCCGAAGCCACCCGCCTCGTTGCGGAGACGCTCGACAACGACTACTGTAAAGTGCTGGACCTCGACACGGAATCTGATGAACTCCTGCTTCGACAGGGTGTCGGGTGGGACGAAGGGACCGTCAACGAAGCGACGATCTCTGCCGTCGAGGACGATTCTCAGGCGGCCTACACATTAGCGACGGAACAACCAGTCATCGTCGAGGATCTGTCCACTGAATCGCGGTTCAGTGGCCCCGACCTCCTCAGGAATCACGACGTACGAAGCGGTATCAGCACGATCATCGGTCCCGTCGATGACCCGTGGGGCATCCTCGGCACCCACGATACCGACGTCAAGGACTTCTCCGAGCACGACGCCGCCTTCGTCCAGTCCGTCGCGAACGTCCTGGCCGCCGCTATCGAACGCCACGATCGCGAGCAGGAGGTGCGTCACCAACGCGATCAACTGGCGGCACTGAACAGCCTCAACCGGGTCGTCCAGGAGATAACGAACGCGGTCATCGAGCAGTCCACGCGCGAGGAGATCGAGGCGATAGCGTGCGAGCGGCTCGCGGAGTCGGACTCGTACCTGTTCGCCTGGATCGGCACCGTCGAGACGAACTCCCAAGTGGTGAGGCAACGCGCCGAGGCGGGTGTAGAGGGGTATCTCGATGACGTGGTGATCACGGTCGATCCCGACGACGAACACAGTCAGGGACCGACGGGGCGAGCGTTCCGGACGGGCGAGATACAGGTCGCCAACGACGTCCAGGCGGACTCCCAGTTCGAGCCGTGGCGCGACCACGCCGAGAGTCACGGGTTCCGCTCGTCCGCCGCGATCCCGATCGTCCACGAGGGCACGGTCTACGGGGTGTTGAACGTCTACGCCGAGCGGCCGAACGCGTTCACCGGGCAGGAACGAGTCATGATCGGCCAAGTCGGCGAGATCATCGGCCACGCCATCGCCGCCGCGGAACGGAAACAGGCGCTGATGAGCGACACGCTCGTCGAACTCACCTTCCAGGTTCCGGATGTCTACTCGGACCACGACATGCCGGTCGAAATGGCCGGTACAGTCACGTTCGACCAGGCGGTCGCAGTCGGCGACGGCGAATATCTCATCTACGGAACGACGACTCCTGAGGGGCTCGACAGCCTGACGGCCCTCGTCGAGGTCCGTCCGTACTGGGAATCGATCACCGTTCGTTCGGACGGCGACCCCGCTCGGTTCGAACTTCGGGTAACCGACTCCTCGATACTCTCCGCCGTCGCCTCTCACGGTGGCTACCTTGTCCGTGCTGTCATCGAGGACGGCAACCTACGGATGACGATCCACCTCCCACCGACTGTCGATGTGCGACAGGTCATCGAGGCTGTCGAAACGGCCTATCCATCGGCCGAGATGGTTCGTCGCAAGCAGATCAGCCGGGACCGCGATGAGTTGCACCACTTCCAACGTCGCCTCATGAGGGAGCTCACCGACCGCCAGCGCGCTACACTGGAGGCCGCCTACCACGCCGGCTTCTTCGGCTGGCCTCGCGACACGTCCGGCGAGGAGGTCGCCGAGTCGATGGGCGTCGCCCCGCCGACCTTCCATCAGCACCTTCGAAAGGCCCAGGGGAAGGTCTTCGACGCGATATTTTCGTCCCCCATAGAGCGTGCCGGGGAGCGGACGGAGTGAATCGTCTCGCAGCGGACCCGTTGCGAACTCGGTTCGGTCAGGGAAGCGAACACGCGATCTGGATCGACTCCGTGACGACGAAGTCCCGACCGTCGGGGACGGCGAGTTCGACGACGCGCTGGATGCGCTCTCGGAGCGGCGACGGGAACTGCTCGGGACCGTGACTGCCGACGCGTGGCACTGGCTACCCATCGATTCGTGACTGCTGCTCGTTGGGAGGGTGGCGGAAGCGACTGGCAGGGGGGACTCTCCTCACGGCGTGCGTACAACGCGACGGGTGGGTCCGACCACGTTCCCCTCGAAGGAGACGGTTGGAGGGTATACGCCCGTCAGGATCAGCCTCGGGCGATCCTCCGTGCGGGCCGGACTCACGTCTCGGTGGAAGCCCGTGCTACTGCCGGCGATGGCGTCGATGGGGGAGATCTCACCGAACCCGAACTCGATGACCGGTTCGACGCCCCGAACCGACGTGATCGTGCATGAGGAACCACCACAGATATCGTTACCGATAGATGGAATTGAAAAGATGAACAGCCCTTATTATCGGGGGCCAGACACATCGGATGCATGTCTCATTCGGCTGGAACACGAGCTTTGCTTGCGGTTCTCCTCGCTGTGTTGATGGTAGGGTCGACGTTCGGTTCGATACCCGTTGGCGCGGAAACGACCGACGGCGGAACGACGTCGGTGAGCGCGGCAGGTGGCGCGCCGTCGATCGAACTCGCGAACGCGACGATCAACGACAGCACGGACTCGACGATCCAGGTCGCCTACAACGCGACCGGCGTCGTCGAGACGAACGACACAAGGATAACAGTATTCGGACCGGGGTACTCCGCCCGGTCGAACTCGACGGCGACGTACAACGTCGAGTCGAACGTCACGGCCGCCGAGGACGTTCTCAACGTCACAGTTCCCGCCGGCACCTTCGGCGGTGGGAACGTCACCCTAGCGGCGTCGATGGTGAACGAGAGCACGGGCGAGACTGAAGCGAGAGACACGGCCGCGCTCTCCGTCACATCACCGGTCGATCTGGACGGCTATACGGTCTCCGCGACGACGACGTACCCTGACGAGACCGAGACCGTCTCGACGACGCTGAACAACACCGCCGACACGAGCGAAACGTATACGCTGGCGGTGTACGGGAACAGTCCGTACCCACGGAACTCGACCCAAGTGACGCTCACGGCGGGTGAGTCGCGTACCATCGGTCTCAACGTGTCGTTCAAGGACACCGGCCAGTACGACATCCGGGTGAACGACGAGCCGACGACGACGGTTTCGGTCGAGGATCCGGTGACCGTGACGAACACGACGGTCTCAGAGACGTCCCTACACACGTATCAGAACGTCACGGTGAACGCCACGGTGAAGAACCGGGGGAGCTCGACCGAGAACCGGTACATCTCCCTCTACGATGGTGACCGCCGGTTGGACACGAGATCGGTCTCGCTCACGGCCGGTGAGACGAAGAACCTCAGTTACGTCACGTACTTCCGGTACGATGGCGACGTCGACCTCCGGGTCGGCGACGGGAACATAACGACAGTGTCTGTCGCTACAAATCCGGTCGAGGTACGCAACACCTCAGTCAACGCGACGTCGGTGTCGGTCGGGGACACCGTTCGAACGAACGTCTCGCTGGAGAACACGGGTTCCAGTTCGACGGAGCGCGTCACCGAGTTGCGATCCGGCTTCAGGACGCTCGCGACGTCGACGGCCACAGTTGCCGGTGATGAGACGGCAACCGTCGAATTCAACCGGACGCTGAACGTCGGCGGTGCACACGCCATCTCCGCGGGTGCTGGGAACCACAGAAGGGTGCTGGTGAACGACTCCGACATCACTGTCGACGACGTCTCGGTCTCGGCGACCGAGGTGTACGAGGGCGACCCGCTGGCGGTGGATGTCACACTCAGCAATGCCGGTAGCACCGATAAGAGTTTCAAACTCAGCGCCTGGAGCAACCGGTCCGGGTACCGTGGGGAGAGGACGGTTCGAGTGAACGCCAGCGAGACCAAGCAGGTCACCCTCGACGTTCAGTTCTACCGCACCGGCGATCACACCCTGACGATCAACGACCAGACCGGGACGACGGTCACGGTGAAGCAGGCCGTGTCGATGACGAACGTCTCCCTCTCGAGCAGGGAGATCGGAGTCGGGGAGACGGCGACGGTAGACATCACGCTCGACAATCCGACGAGCACGGACCGCGAGGAGTACGTCTCCGTCTGGAACGGAACGAGCCAGAGCAAGCGGGTGACCGTGGCCGCGAACTCGCAGAAGACGGTCTCGTTCTCGGTCAGCTACGGCGAGACCGGGCGCAAGAGCCTCTGGGTCAACGGGCAGCGTGAGACGCTGTTCGTGATGGGCGATACGACCGGGACCGCGAACGTCTCCCTGTCCCGGACGTTCACTCCCGAGATGACTGTCAACGATTCAAGCACGTACTTCCTCGCGGAGGCCGTCAACACCGGCGACGCCTCCGGGATACAGAACGTGACGCTGAACGTCGATGGGAAGGTCGTCGACTCCTATCAGGTGTACGTCGATCCGGACGAGTCCTCGTTCGTCTTCCTCGAACACCGCTTCACCGAGACGGGGAACCACACGGTCTACATCAACGGCAGTGACTCGAAGAAGTTCGAGGTGGAGGTGCGAGGCGATGTCGTCAACGACTCGTCGGTCACAGTCGAGCACGTCTCCGGAACCACTCCCGATCAGCTCCCGTCCGTCGACGCGGAGTTCCGCGGCGGCTCCATCAGTGTCGAGTTCCGCGATCCGAACGGCGGCATCGAGCTCGACGACATCGGCGCCGACAACTCGACGGTGTTCCGCGTCAGCTTCCGCGTCGAGAACTACACTCCGCGGGTCCTGTTGTCGACCGGCCGCGATCTGACCTGGAACACGACCGACGTCGGCGGAAACGAGACGAAGGTGACCCTCGAGGTGAGCCCCTCGGATCTGAACTACAAGAGCGAGTTCGAGGGGAACCGCCCGAACAACGCTGCCGAGTGGGAATCCGCGGTCAAGAACGACAGCGCGAACGTCGAGCTGGAATCCGCCGTTCTGATGGCGGTCGGGAACGCCGAGGGGGACTTCTTCGACGCTCAGCCGTCGGACCTCGACGGGATGACCCTCTCGACGAACGCCCAGCTGTTCGAGATGCCGCGGTACTACTCCGGCGACGCCGACACGGAGTCACGTCTCGAGATCTCGCTCGCCGCGCCTCACAAGACCGTGAACGGAAACGTCCACCAGGGCTACTACCGGACGTTCATTCCCGACTCGCTGCTGGACGCGTGGAACGTCACGGATCCGGAGACGGAACTTCAGGCGACCTACTCGGCCTCCGACGTCTCGATGTCGGTGAACGAGGTCGAGGGAGGCGTGTACGTGAGCCTCTCACTCCACTACTCCAGCGGGACAGTGTCGATCGCAAAGAACGTGGACGATTCCACGGACTCGACGGACAGTACAGATTCGACGAGTGGTACCGACTCGACGGACGACGGGACGGACGACGACACCGACACGACCGACACCGCGACGGCGACCGCGACGCCAGCGGAGACGGCGACCGCGACGCCAACGGAGGTGTCGACTATGACACCGACTGAGACGGGGACGACGACGCGGACTCGGACACCGACCGCGACGGAGCGAACCGACGTCGCAACCGGGTCTCCGACGGGGACGGCTACCGCCGCGGAGACGTCGACGTCCGGTCCCGGGTTCGGGGCCGCGATCACGGTCTCGACCCTCGTCGGGATCGCGCTCGTCACACGCCGGTACGGACGCGTCCGATAGGGTCCCCTCGCGAAGCGCCGAGGGGGAGGGAACCCCCCGCAGCCACCGACTGACTCCCGCCGCGGCGGAACTGTTTCACAGCAGCCCGCTACCTGGAGGCGGAGGTCTTCTCCACATCAGAGACGCCTCGTCCGGCAACGGTCACTGAGGCGGTCGCGGTATCCGGCGAATAACTACCACGTCCGGGGCGTACGCATGGGGTATTCACCTACCCGGTCGTCGAACGACGCGGACACGGGCAACGCCGGACCACACGACGACGAGCGGTACCCGTACCGCCCGAACGGGAGCTCGAGGTCCACCGCCCGCGCTTGCCCGTCGCCGTGCTGCGAGTTCACGGGCGGTTCGTTGGACTCGACGGGGGGACCGCAGTCGGTCGGTGGGGTAACGCGGGGATGGCCATCACGCACTCGCTGGCGCGAAACGAGACCACGAACGCGGTGGTCAGCTGGGGACTGCTCGCGGTGGTGATCCTCGTCGCCGGGGCGAGCCTTCTCACGAACGCCACCGCGTGGGGCGTCTTCGCGTTGATCGTCGTCGCCCTCGTTGCACTGCCGCCCGTCCTGACGGGCGACTGGAAGGTGATGATCCCGTGGCCGCTCGCCGCGTTCGTGACGGTCCCCGTGGCGATGCGGGCGCTGGGGTTCGCTCCGGAGTTGGCGGGGTTTGTCGCCGTCTCCGGACTCGCCCTCGTGGCGGTCGTCGAGATCAACGCGTTCACCGCCGTCGTGATGAGCCGGCGTGTCGCCGTCGTCCTCGCCGCGTTGACGACGTTGGCGTTCCAGTCGTGGTGGATCGTCGGCCAGTACTACTCCGACAGGTGGTTCGCGACGGACCTGATCCAGTCGCAGGCCGAACTGCAGTGGGACCTCGTGGCCGTCGCGGCGGTCGCCCTGGTCATGGGCGGGTTCTTCCTGTGGTACTTCGACCGCGTCGACCACGTCGGCGCCTGGGAACGACCCGTCGTCCCGGAGGAGGACCCGTGACGCTGCGGGAGAAGATCGGGGTCACGGATCGCCGCGAACGGCTCCTCACACGGCTGCTGCAGGCGGTGTTGGCCGGCATCTGTCTGTACGGGCTCGCGACGTTTCGGCTCGGGATGGCCGCGAACGGCGGGTTCGGTCTCGCCCTGACGCTGCTGCCGGCAGCCATTCGCAGGGAGTACAGCTACTCGATGAGCCCCGGACTGGTGCTCTGGATAACCGCCGCGGTCTGGCTCCACAGCGTCGGCTCGCTCGGCCCGTACTCGTGGTTCTCGTGGTACGACAACGTGACACACGTGATGTCCTCGATCGTCATCGCCGGGGCGGGGTACGCGACGTTCCGCGGGTTCGAACGCCACTCCGACGAGCTCGAGGTCCCGTCCGAGTTCCGTGCGGTGTTCATCGTGGTGTTCGTCCTCGCGATGTCGGTCGTCTGGGAGCTGATCGAGTTCGCCTCGGGCACCGTTCCGGCGCTCCTCGGCATCGACGCGCCGCTCGTGGTGTACGGCGTCGAGGACATCGTCTCCGACACGATCTTCAACACGCTCGGCGGGGTCATCGTGGCGGCGGGCGGCTCGGGCTACTTCCGAGGACTGGCAGGGTTCGCGAGGCGGCGGTTTCGGGAGCAGGACTCCTGAGAGCGGTGCGATCCCGGAACGGATACGTCGAGGACACGCGCCGCTTTCCGGCCACCGCGGTCGCGTCCAACCGATGGACAGCGCGGCCGGTTCGCCATGGATCGAGCGTCGTGGGTCGCCCGCCGACTCACGACTCCGTCCGCCCGAAGGGATCGGCGAGCGGATCGGTTCCCCGCCAGCCCGGCGCCGCGTCGAAGTCGGCTGTCGCCCCCGCGAGCAGTTCGAGGAACGGGGGGACGGACGCCCGGCCGTCGAGGCGGCAGGCGGCGACCGTCTCGAACGTCGTGCCCTCGCGGGCGACGTGCACGCCCGCGCCCTCGGGCTGGATCGCGGCGAAGGCGTCCTCGTCGGTCGCGTCGTCGCCGACGTACATCGCCGGCCGGTCGTCCGGGAGGACCGACGCGATCGACCGCATCGCGTCCCCCTTGTCCCACGCGACCGCGGGGCGTATCTCGCGGATACAGTCGCCCTCCGTCATCCGGACCCCCTCCGTCTCGCCGACCGCCCGTTCGACGGCGTCGACGACGGTCGGAACGGCCTCCCCGGCGACGGTCCGGAAGTGGACGGTCGCGGTGACGCCCTTGTTCTCGATTCGACACCCCGGAACGTCCGCGAGCCGGTCGGCGAGATCCGCACACAGGCGGTCGATCTCTCCCAGTCGATCGAAGGCGGCGGGGTGGACGGCCCGCTCGCCTCCGTAGCCGAGTTCGAGCCCGTGGTTGCCCGCGTAGACGACGCCGTCGATCCCGACCCGCTTCTCGAGGTCCGAGAGCGCCCGCCCGCTCACGACCGCGAGCGCGACGCCGGGCCGCGTCGCCAGCCGCTCCACCGCCGGGCGCGCCGCGGGCGCGAGCGTCGCCGCCTCGGGATCGTCGACGATGGGCGCGAGCGTTCCGTCGAAGTCGAGGCCCAACAGCAAGCCCTCGGCGCCCGAGAGCAGGTCACGGACGCCCTCCGGCAGGGAGTCCGCCGAGGACGGCGGCCGGTCGGAGGCGGTCATCAGCCCCCGTGACCCTCCTCGCGCAGTCGCGCGACGCTGCCGAGCACGTCCTCGATCCACACCTCGGTGTCGAACGAGCGGCACGTCTCGACGAGCGCCCCCATGCGCTCGCGGCGCCGCTCCTCCGGCATCGTGAGCGCCGCATGCAGGGCCCCGGCGAACTCGTCGGTGTCCTGGGGGGTGATCGACACCGCGTCCTCGCCGATCAGGTCGTGTGCGCCCGCCTGCCGGCTCAACACGAGGACCCCGTTGCCGTCGGCCTGGGCGGCGACGTACTCCTGGGCGACGAGGTTCATCCCGTCTCGGATCGGACTGACGACGCCGACGTCGGCGTTGCGATACAGGGTGTACAGCTCCCGATCGGAGAGGCGGTCGGTCGTGTACACGATCGGCCGCCAGTCGTCGGTGCGGAACCGCGCGTTGACGCGGTTGACCCCCTCGACGACCGCCGTCTGTAGCTCCCGGTACGCCGGGATCCGCGAGCGCGACTCGGATCCGATCTGGACGAGGGTGAACGTCCCTCGGCACTCCGGGTGGCGCTCGAGCAGGCGCTCGACGGCGTCGATCCGCTGGGGGATACCCTTGGTGTAGTCGAGGCGGTCGACCCCGACGCCCACCCGGACGCCCTCGCCGATGCCGTACCGGGAGCGGATGCGACGCCAGCGCTCGTCCGCGTCGCCGTCGGTCGCGAGCTCGAGGATCCGCTCGGTGTCGACGCCGAGGGGGTACGCCTCGACGGTCGTGACGCCGTCCTCGTGGAACACTCGGCCGGCGGCGCGGTCGACGACGGCGTCCGGGATCGCCGCCTCGACGCAGTCGAGGAAGTTCTGTCGGTAGCGCTCGGTGTGCACGACGAAGAGGTCGTTCCCGAGGAGTCCCCGAAGGACCTCCGACCCGTGGGGGCACGCGCGGAACGTGTCCCAGCCCGGCCACGGGATGTGCCAGAAGTGCGTGACGAGGACGTCCTCGGGGACGCGCGAGCGAAGCATCTGCGGGAGGAGCCCGAAGTGGTAGTCCTGGAGCCACACGACGTCGCCGCGACCCACCCGCTCGCCGACGGCGTCGGCGAACCGCTCGTTCACCGCCTCGTAGGCCTCCCAGTACTCGCTCTCGCTGTGGACGCGCGTCAACGCGCCGTGACAGATGGGCCACAGCACGCGGTTGCTGAACCCGTAGTAGTAGCCGTCGACCTGGTCCTCGGTGAGCCACACGCGCCGGAGCGGGTAGCCGTCCTCGGCGTCCGGCGGGACCGACACGCGGTCGTGTTCGTCGACGGCCTCCGCGTCGGCGTCGCCGTCGCCCCACGCGATCCAGCTCCCCTCGATCCGGCGGACGACGGTGTCGAGCCCCGCGGTCAGGCCGCCGGTCGGCCTGTCGACTTCGATACCGTTGTCGCCCCAGCTGTGCCGGTAGGGCTGCCGGTTCGAGACGACGACCACCTCGACGCCCTCCCCGATCGTTGGCCGTTCGGTTCCCCCCCGGCGTTGGTCGTGCTCGGCAACCACCTCGCGGCCGCCTTCTGACTCCGCCATGCGGGATCACTGTCGGCTGTCAGTGGTGAGCGTGCGCCTTTCGCTTGCAGGGGGGTTATCAGTGAACGACGGACTGCGGCGGTGGCGAGATCGTGCGCAGGGACGGAACGTGGCTGGGTGCGACCGCCGCATGGGACCGACATAGCTCTCGGAAGCCACATGCCCCTACGGCGTCGACCGACCCCTCGGACGGGCTCAGCGTTGCACCGACGACAGCCGTCGCGCACCGTCCCGAGGGGAGGGGACCGGACCGTGAGACCGGTGAACCGGTCCGCCGGTCATCGACGAGGGGACACGCCGAACGCCGCGCGTTCGCGCCCGTCGGCCAGCCTCGGCGGGTCGAGGTCGATCGCGTCGAGGCCTGCAAGGAGTCATATGCGATGCGTGGCAAGGGGACCTCATGGCACCGCCGCCAGGGTCGCCGGCTCTCCACGAACGATTGGACACCCTGACCCGACGACGGCCGGCGACGGTACTGCACGTCGACGACGACCGAGAGTTCGCCGACCTCGTCTCGATCTATCTCGAGCGTGAGGCGGACACCCTGGAGGTGATCACCGAGACGAGCCCTCGATCGGCGCTCGATCGGCTCCAGACCGAGGCCGTCGACTGTATCGTCAGCGACTACGACATGCCTCAGACGGACGGACTGGAGTTCCTCGAGGCGGTCAGGGAGGAGTTCCCCGATCTCCCGTTCCTCCTGTTCACCGGCAAGGGAAGCGAGGAGATCGCGAGCGAGGCGATCTCGGCGGGCGTCACGGACTACCTCCAGAAGGAGGGCGGGACGGACCAGTACACCCTGCTCGCGAACCGCGTCGAGAACGCCGTCCAACAGTCCCGGGCCAACCGGGAGATCCACCGGGGCTTCTCCGCCATCGAGACCGCCCGCGAGGGGATCGCGTTCCTCGACGAGGAGGGAACGATACGCTACGTCAACTCCGCCTACACCGACGTGTACGGCTACACCCGCGAGGAGATGATCGGGAAACACTGGGAGATGCTCTACCCCGACGAGGACGTGGAGCAGGTGTACGAGGAGATCCTCCCCGCCGTGCCGGAGACGGGAACCTGGGACGGGGAGAACGTTCACGTCCGCCGGGACGGCTCACGGATCGTCGTGAGTCACGCGCTCACGTACGCCGACGACGGGACGCTGTTGTGTCTCATCCGGGACATCACGGAGGAGCGGGCGACCGAGCGGAGCCTCGAACAGGAGCGGCAGCGGTTCGAGGAGTTCGTCGACGCCGTCGAGGACTACGCCGTCTTCTCGTTGGACCCCGACGGGTTCGTGACGAGTTGGAACAGGGGAGCCGAACAGCTGACCGGGTACTCGAACGGGGAGATCCTCGGCGAACACTTCTCGGAGTTCTATCCCGCGGAGCGGGTCGACGCCGGGGATCCCGCGGAGCTGTTGGAGACCGCACTCGCGGAGGGATCCGTCGAGGACACGGGCTGGCGTGTCCGCCGGGACGGGACCACGTTCCGTGCGACCGCCGTCATCACGGCCGTCTTCGACGACGACGGTCACCATCGGGGGTTCACCAACGTCACACGGGACACGAGCCGACCGTGGGGGGAGGAACGAACGACCGACGCCCGAGAGGGCTTCCTCGAACGGGCCCTCGACGTGCTCGAGGACGTCTTCTACGTGCTCGACAGCGAGGGGGCGTTCGTCCGGGTGACCGACCGCGCGACGGCGGTGACGGGCTACAGCCGCGAGGAACTGCTGGCGATGTCCCCCACGGACCTGTTCACGCCGGCGGACAGACCGCGGATACGGAAGGACCTGGAGGAGGCGCTCGAGACCGGCTCGACCGTGATCGAGGCGGACCTCCGGACGAAGGGCGGACGGACGGTCCCGTTCGAGTTCCGGAAGCGTCGGCTCGTCGACGAGGCCGGCGACGTCTATCTGGTCGGGATCGGGCGCGACATCAGCGAGCGCAAGCGTCGCGAGCGGCAGTTGGAGCGGCAGTTGGACCAGTTCGAACACTTCGGGAGCGTCCTCGCACACGACGTTCGGACGCCGCTGGACACGGCCCGGGGGCGCCTGGAGTTGGCACGTGAGACCGACGACGACGTGCATCTCGAGAAGGCCGAGATCGCGCTGGATCGCCTCGACGAACTCGTCGACGACCTGGCGAACGTGATGCGGGAGGGGGAGCTGGTACGGGAACCGACGGAGGTCGACATGAGCGACAGCCTCCGTTCCGTGTGGGACTCCTTGGAGACGGGCGATGCGACGCTGACGGTCGAGACCGACGGCCGGATCCGCGCGGACGGGGACGCGTTCGGACGCCTGCTGGAGAACCTCCTCAAGAACGCGGTCGAACACGGCGGCGACGAGGTGGCCGTGACCGTCGGGTCGCTCCCCGACGGGTTCTACGTCGAGGACGACGGACCGGGGATCCCCGAGGGCGAACGCGATCGCGTGTTCGAGGCGGGATACTCCACGAAGGGCACCGATGCCGGGTTCGGGATGGCGAGCGTTCGCCAGTTGGTCATCGCTCACGGCTGGGAGATCACCGCGACCGAGGGGCGGGACGGCGGCGCGCGGTTCGAGATAACCGACGTCGACGTCGTCGGCCGAGACGCCTGACGGGTCGTCCGTGGGGAGGAACCGTTCCGAGGGCGGGGGTGGAACGGACCGTTCGTTCCGGCGGTCGAGTCACGGCGGACCGCCGTCGCCCCGCGCCCCGTTCAGTCCGCGGCGGTCAGTCGCTCCACGAGTTCGTGCAGCGAACCGACGTCGTACTCGGGCGTCGGCTCGGGGTCGGTGTCGGCGTTGAACTCCCGTCGGACGAGCGCGGCGTCGATGCCGGCGTTGTGGGCGGCGGCGACGTCGGAGGAGCGGTCGCCGACGTAGACGGCGCGGTCGGCCGTGAGGTCGCTCAGAGCGCGTTCCATGTATCCCGTCGCCGGCTTCTCGGCCCCGACGTCCCCGATCCCCGGTCGAAGGCCGTACCAGGTGTCGAACCGATCGCGGAGCTCGAACCGATCGAGAACCGTCTCGACGGCCGTGTGCTGGTTGTTGCTCACGATCCCGCGGGCACCCGGGAGCTCGAGGGGCGCCGTCGCGTCGTCGTAGAGGGACTTCTCCCCGTCCTCGATCGCGGCAACCTGGTTCTCGGTGACGAGTTCGTTGCGGCGGCGCCACAGGTCCTCGAAGGCGACGCCGTGCGTCGACTCGAAGTGCTCGCTGGCCGTATCGAGGCCGCCCTCCAGCGTTCGGACGACGCGGAACTCTCGGGCGGTCGGGTCGTCGATACCAGCCTCCGCCAACGTCCGCTCGGCGGCGTCGTCGAACACCCACGATGGCGACCGCTCGATCAGCACCCCGTCCATGTCGAACACGACGGCGTCGTAGTCCATGCGGTCACCAGCGGTGCCGACCGCATCAGACTGGCGGCTTCGGCCGCCCGTGAGACTGGGCCCGTCTGTCGAACGGGTCCGCGGACGACCACGGGGCCGTGCCTCCGTTTCACAGCCACTCCGCACCGCTCGCGTACGAGGTCTCGTGGGGGCGTCCTCCACGCGAACCGACTCGACGACGACCGGAGGCCGTCGAGCGTCTCCTGATCACACACCCGCTCGACCGACGGCGGCACCCTTCGCCGGGAGACCCGGGGATCGATCGGTTCGAGTTCGTCCGAGCGGTCGGGGATTCCAGTCCGGTCCGGACCTCGTGCTCGTTCGCGAGTGCACGATACGCCCGTCCCGAGCGGATCGGCGGTCGTGTCCCGACGGGGGCTGGTACGGGGGAGCGGACGGGGAGGGGTACGGGGGAGCGCTGGGAACGGCACAAGACCCATACAGCGCCGACCGTACCCTCGGACGAACGCACCATGGCACCGACGGTAGCCGTCGCACATTACCCTGAGGGGGCTGGACACGCGACGCGGATGCTCGCGATCGCTGAGGCGATCGAGGACGCCGGTGGGACGGTCAGGATGGCCGGCGGCGGCGCCGGCACCGAGTTCGTCACGCTCAACGGCTACGACGAGTTCGAACCGACCGTCGTCGACTACATCGGGGACTACCAGGGCGGGTCGCTGTGGCGGACGGCGACCCGGAGCCTGCCGGCGAGCCTCGACCGGGTCGTCGACTACCGGGCGTGGCTGTCGGCGACCGAGCCGGACGCGCTCGTTACCGACGACATGTTCGCGGCCATCGCGGCGACCCGGTGCGACGTGCCGCTGTACGTGCTGAAACACGACATGCCGGGGCTGTACGACGACCTCATCGAACGGACCGGCGCCGGGTTCCACACCCGGTTCCAGCTGTCGGCCGCGCGGGAGTTCTTCTACCCGGTCGTGTGGCCGGAGTCGGGCGCGGACCCGTCGCGGGCGACCCGGATCCCCCCGGTCGCGCTCGACGGCGAGCCGCCGGTTCGCGACGGGTACGACGTGGTGGTCGTGCCGAGCCACTACTCGTCGCTGTCGCGGATCGCGACCCACCTCCGGCGGCAGGGGTACGACGTGCTGGACGTGTCCGACGAGTCGTGGGACCCGGTCGAGTCGCTCCTGCCGTACATTCGGGGCGCCGACGCGGTCGTCTGCTCCGGGTACTCGACCGTCATGGACGCCGCCGTCGCCGGGACGCCCTGCGTCGTACATCCGGCGACCGACGAGCAGGACGCCGTCGCCGACTGGCTGGACCGGTACGACGTGACGGGGTTCGCCGTCGCGCCCGATCCGATCGACGTGCTCGACGCGGTCGCGGACCCGCCGGACCCCCCGGCGTTCGAGAACGGCGCGGAGTTCGTGGCTCGCCGGGTCACGACCGACCTGTGCGACCCGGACCCGTACGCGGCCGATTCGGCTGAGGAACCGACGGTCGATCCGGACGGGGCCGCCGAACTGGCTACCGCGAGCGCTCCGGTCGCCACCGGATCCGGACTCACGTCGTTGGCAGCCGTGCCGGCGCTGGCGGCGGCGTGTCTGGTCACCACGGGGAGCGTCCTTTCGCCGACGCGGGCCGGCCGGCGCGCGGCGCGGTCGGCGGCTCGGATCGGCGGAGTCGCTCGGACGGCCGGCGGACTGCTCGGTCGGGCCGGGCGGCGCGCCACCGAGTCGGTGCGTGGCGGTCTCTCGGCTGGCGTCGGCGGCTGCGTCGACGCGATCGACCGCGTCCGTCGCGCCGTTCCGCGTGGAGCCCCCTTCTGATCCGGCCGGTCACGGGGCCAGAAGCGACTGCGGGTCCCCGTCGGGTCCAGCGTGCCGACGTGTCCGCAGTCCCTCGGTTTCACTTTCACTCCGCATGGCTCGCGTACAAGTTGTCTCCCCCACAGGTGTGAGTATGAGCACGACACCGACCGTCGCCTCGCCCGAGCGCGTCGACGTGGAGTCGAGCACCCGAGCGCGCATCGACGTGACCGAGACGAGCGTGGACGAGGTCGAATCGTTCCTGCGGCGCAACGAGTGCCGGATCTACTTCGAGCGGCGCGGCGCGACGACCGACTTGGTGGTCGTCGCTGACCGACGGTAGGGGCGGATCGTGGAACGGGAGACGAAGGGATCGGACGGACGCAGCCCCGTCTTGGTGTGACTACTCCGGGACGGTATCCGGCCGGTCGTACTGCGCGTCCTCGGGGTCGTCGACGACCTCGACCCCGCGGTTGTTCACCGCGTAGGAGTCGAGGCCGACCTCCTGCATGAACTGCTTGTAGAGTCGCTCGGCCGTCTCGCCGTCTTTCTGTTTGTCGGAGGCGCTGTCGCACAGCTCGATGAGGTTCTCGGGCACGTCGTTCTCGTGGACGATCCAGTGGTTGATCAGGTCCGAGAGCCGGCGGATGGGGCTGGTGAAGTGCCCGTAGATGTCGAAGTTGAGCGCGTGGTGGCCGCCGAAGGGGTCGTTCATGTACTTCGCGCGGGGCATCACCTTCAGCACCGCCCGCTGGATCTTGTTGAGTTGGCGGTCCGGGGCCTCCTCCAGCGCGGCGTTGACCGCCATGCGGGGGTCGTCGCCCCACGCGTCGCCGGGAATGGAGACGCCGTCGAGCTCCTGTATCTCCTTGAGCGCCTCGTTCCACTGCTCCGGCGTCGGCTGCGGGTGGACGCGGTACATCGCCTCGACGCCGCGGTTCCACATCAGCTCGTGGGTGACCGCCTTGTTCGCCTTCAGCATGCACTCCTCGATGATGGTGTGGGCGCGGTCGCGGCTCGGGTTGAGCACGAGCGAGCCGTCCGCCTTGCGCTGCTCGTGGAGCTGGTCGGCCACGTCGTACGCGAGGACGCACTCCTCGTGTAACGGCGCGTCCGGGTCCTCGAGGCGGGCCTCACACTGCTTGTAGGTGAGGCGCTCGTCGGAGTTGATGACGGACTTGTAGATGTCCAGCTCCTCGAACGAGAGCGTCTCCTTGTCGAGGCGCATCTCGACGGTGTGGGCGAGCCGGTCCTCGTTGGGGACCAGCGAGCAGACGGTCTCCGCGAGGATCGGCGGGAGCATGTGAACCGTGTAGCCCGGGAGATAGACGGTGTTGCCGCGCTCGACGGCCTCCTCCCACATCGCGGAGTCCGGGTGAACGTAGTGGCTCACGTCGGCGATGTGGACCCACAGGTGGTACTCGTCGCCCTCGTCCTCGATGGAGATGGCGTCGTCGAAGTCCTGCGCGTCGGCGGGGTCCGTCGTCCACGCGGTCAGGTCCCGCAGATCGCGTCGCTCGTCGATCTCGTCCTGGATCTCCTGTTGGACGCCCTCGGTGCGGTCCTTCGCCTCGCGCATCACCTCCGGCGGGAACTCGTCGCGGATCTCGAACTCCGCGAACAGCGACTCGCGTTTCTCGGCGAGCGCGTCCGCGAGGCCCTGCGTGATGGTGACCGGACCCTGGTCCTCGGCGGTGCCCTGGGCCGGCTCCTCTTCCGACTGTGCGTCGCTCATGGCGCGGGGTACGGCGGTGTGGTACGTGAGGGTTTCGGGGAGTGCGTCGCCGAACGAATGAAGTGAGTGAGGCGACGGTCGAAGGGCGACGCGCTTTGAGATGCGCCGCCCACGAGGTGTGCGTGGTCGACGGAGCGAACGGAGTGAGCGACCGAGACCACGGAGGAACGGCGCCGCGAGCCGACGGCGGCGCGCTCTCAGTCCCTGCGACCCCCGGTGTCCTCGGCGTCCTCGGCGTCGGCCTCCGCGTCGCCGTAGCGACGAGCGACCTCGCGCTGGTACGCCTCGACGTACGTCTCCTGTGAGTCGCCGCCGGCGGCCGCCTCGACGTCGACCAACAGCGCCTCCAGGTCGTCGCGCGGCTGGTGTGAGAGGTCGCGATAACACTCCTTACAGAGGTACTCGAACTCCTTGTCGCGTCGGTTCCAGCGGTCGCCCTGCTTGTCGTACTCGCGAGCGTCCTCGCGGGAGAGCGACTCGCCGCAGGCGATACAGACGACGGCGGACCGGTCCCGGTCCCGCCGGGATCCCCACATGGACCGTACTCCGGCGTCGGCCGACTTAGCGTTTATCGTGTGATCGGCACACACGCCGGTCAGTTCAGGGCGACCGGCCGGGCCCGACGCCGAGCGGTCGATTTATCCGCCGACGCGCGGAGGGACGAACATGGACGTCAAGTCACGCCACCACCTCCGGAGCGACGCCGTCTCGGAGATCCGCGACGCGCTCGCGGACCGCCTCGGGGTCGATCTGGAGGGGGAGTCCTTCGAGCTGGTCGAACTGACCGACTCCCCGTTCGATCTGGTGCTCGTCGACGGCGAGCCGGACGTGCTGTACTACGAGAGCGACGGCGACCGCGAGCCGTTCCTCACGGTTCGGGGCGCCAACGACCACCCGCCCGAACGGGGCGTCGTCACCGTCGATGCCGGCGCGGTGTCGTTCGTCTCCGACGGCGCCGACGTGATGCGCCCGGGTATCACCGAGGCCGACGACTCGATCGCCGAGGGCGACCTCGTCGCGGTCGCCGAGGAGACCCACGGGAAGGTGCTCGGCGTCGGCCGCGCGCTCGTCGACGGCGCGGAGATGGCCGGCGACTCCGGGAAGGTCGTGAAGTCGCTCCACCACGTCGGCGATGACCTCTACGAGTTCTCGGTCTGATCGGGGGGCGACGGCGCCGTCGACCGCCGATCAGACGACGAACACGGTGACCGCGATGGCGACGGGACTCCACACCAGCAGACCGATCCCGTAGAAGAACAGCCGGACGTCCGAGGGAAGCGACTCGGGCGCGTTGTCGGCGGCGTCACTGATGCTCCCGGCGACGCCCATCGAGTCGGCGTTGGAGATCGCCGTCGTCGTACGGACGTTCCCGCCGCCCCCGGCCGCCCACAGCAGCGTCGCGAGGCCGGCGATGAACGTCACGACCGCCGCGGCCGTGCCCGCGAGCGCGACGAGGACGGCGACGGTCCCGCCGGCGGCGAGGAGGCTGTAGCGGAGCAGTCCGCGACGGAGGAGGGCCCAGTCCATGCGCCGACGTGATCGCGTGTCGACAAAACTGGTTCGACCGGGACGGTCGCCGCCTGCGACCCCGGCGAGCGGGCTCGCCGTCGTCGTGGATCACTCGGCGGTGGCCTCGGCGTCCTCGTTCGGCTCGCTGTCGGCGCCGTCGTCCGGTTCCTCCCCGGCGTCCGCCTCGTCTCCGTCCCCGTCGTCCTCCAACTCGTCGGCGTACTCCTCCATGAGGATCTCCCGGCCTCGTCGCGCCTCCTCGAACGTCTCCCGGAGGTCGTCGATAGGCGTCTCGGTGGCGTCGACGCGCAGGTCGTCGTAGTAGGTGCCGACCTCGCGCTCCTCGGTGGTCTCCACCTTCAGCGCGGCCGACTGGATCGGGAGGTGTTCGCGCTTGTCACCGCCCTCCTCGTGCCCGGCCTCCAGCGCGTCGATCAGCCGCTCCGCGAGGGGGGCGTCGCCGAAGGCGTCCGACTCGTAGGCGTTCGCGACCGCCTCGATCACAGCCTCGCCCGTGAGGAGGTTGCCGGCGACGGTGTAGTTCTCGCCGTCGATGTGGCCGTACCAGTCGTTGCACTCCTCGCCGGAGAACGTGAACGTCCCGTCCGCGTCGACGCCGTGGAGCTGGCGCTGCTCGGCGCCGTCGTCGGCGTTCAGGAGCGACTGGAGGGCGTCCTCGACGGCGAGGCCGTCGTCGACGTACTCGATCCCCTTGCGTCCCAACTCCACGTTCACGAGCGACTGCGTGGCGACCGCGCCGTTCTCGGAGACGAACGGGCAGAGGGTTCCGACGCCGGGGAGGCGGGTCGTGACGGCGACGCCGAACCGGGTCTGTCGTTCGCCCTCGTCGTCGGTGTACTCCTCGCGGACGCAGACGCTGAACGTCATGTGGTCCGTCGGTGGGGTCGGTCGACGCAAAAAGTCGGGGGTCCCGGAACGCGGGACGCCGGAGTCCGACGCGCGTCCGCGTCGCGTCCGACGTACAGACTTATGGGTGGAGGGAGTTTGGTGGGGTACATGGGCATCATGAGCAAGATCCTCGGGAGCGGGGGGACCCACAGCGCCGAGGACTACGTCGAACTGGACCTCGACGACTTCGAGAACGCTCGAGGCGGCGCCGGGATGCAGGTCCACATCGCGGAGATCTCGGAGCAGCGGGACGTCATCGACATCAAGGACGCCGTCTACGACGGCGACTTCGTCATCGCCGACATCACCCGGCACTCGACGACCGACCAGACCGTGGAGCGCATCATCGACGAGCTCCGACAGGTCGTCGGCGAGGTCGACGGCGACATCGTCCAGAAGGGCGACGACCAGCTCATCATCACGCCGACGGGCGTGACCGTGAGCCGCGAGAAGCTCGGCGAGTAGGCCGGCGACCGATCCACCCTCGGTTCTCAGGCGTCGAACTCCGTCAGCTCCGAGCGCTGTTCCTCCTCGGCGGACGCGTCCGAGTCGTGAGCGTCGCGGTAGGCCGTCCGGTACCGGTTGATCTTCCCGAGGAGGATCAGCGCGAACACGCCGTCGAACAGCGCGATGTAGACGAACGACGACGCCAGCGACGGCAGCCCGACGAACGCGTTCAGCACCGCGGAGCCGATCCCGACGGTGGAGTTGTACGTGGCGTGGATGAGCGCGGCGATTATCAGCCCCTTCACGACGATCGGGCCGCGGTTCTCGGGGTTGAACTTCGCCAGCCCGAGGTAGTAGCCCGCGAACGCGGAGTAGATGACGTGTCCCGGCCCGGCGAGCGCGCGGGTGAAGGTGATCCCCCCGCCGATCCCGATCAGCCCGAGCCCGAGGTCGAGGCCGGTCTGCTCGATGCCGCGGGAGATGTACAGCGCGTTCTCGATGAACGCGAAGCCGAGCCCCGCCATCGCGCCGTACACCGCGCCGTCCAGCACCGAGTCGAAGCTGTCGTGGCCGTACGCGTACAGCCGGACCGCCAGCAGCTTCACCGTCTCCTCGACGGGGCCGACGATCAGGAAGAAGAACAGCACCGTGCCGAGGAAGCCGATCGGTCGGAAGTACGGCTGCGCGACGGAGTTGAGGATCGCCGCGAAGTTCGCGGTGAGCACGCCGAGCAGGAACGTCGCGACGAGCAGCCAGAGCGGCTCGCTCGTGGTGATGTCCGAGCGATAGACGTACGCGGCGAGCGCGAGCGCCGGGATCGCCGACAGGAGCGTGAGCGCGCCGATCGCCGGGTTCGTCACCGCGGAGAACCCGCCGATCCCGACCAACAACAGCGCCGCGAGGAGGATCGTTCCCCACCGGGCGGACCCGGAGAGGAGCCGATAGATCGCGACGGCGAGCCCGTCGAGCGACGTTCGTTCCTCCCACGTCGCCACGTCGTACAGGTCCGTCGAGGTGTCGGCCGCCTCCTCGATCGGATCAGTCCGCTCCTTCCTGGCCATCGTGTGTGGGGTTCGAGACGCGCCGGAGACTTGTGTCTTGTTGCAAGGTCAGATACTCGGCAGTCCCGACCGATCGTCGACCCGGCACCCCGTTGCGTCCGGACCGGTACGTTTGACACGCGCCCCGCCGAAGCCGCGGTATGCACTTCGACCCGCGCGAACAGGCGGCGCTCCGCGAGGTCGGGCTCGACGCCGACGACCTCGCGGCCGCCTCGGATCTGGTGGCGGACGCGGTCGACGAGGCGGCGGCCGACCTCGCCGACTTCTTCGAGGGCGGCGGGCCCTACTACTCGGACATGGACACCGCCCACGGCGACGGCGGGGTCCGCGAGCACGACGTCGACCACCTCGACGTGTACACCCACGCGGCGGACCTCCGCGGCTACCTGAAGTTCGACCGCTGGGGCGTCCCCGTCGAGGACGGCCGCGTGCTGAACGACGAGACCGTCGAGCTCACGCTCGGCGACACCGTGAACGACCGCGTGCGCTTCGCGACCGACCCCGACGCGTTATGAGCGGCGACGGCGAGGAGAGTGACGGTGAGGAGAACCGCGCCGGCGACGACCGTGGGGGCGCCGACGCAGCGAGTCACCGAGTCCGCGTCCGTGGGATCTACACGACGGCGCTCACCCGGTCGCTGCTGGACGCCGGCCACGACGTGGTGCAGGCGAGCCCGCCGATCCGGCGACGCTTCGACGCCGACCTGCCCGCCGCCGACCACGACGCGAGCGTCGAGACGACCGACGACCGACAGGGCGTCGGCGTCGCTGGCGACCCCGCCGCGGTGGCGACGCTTCGCGATCACCTCCTCGACGTGGGGCTGGACGCGCTCGCGTGGGACGACCCCGCACCCTTGGGTGCGGTGTTCGACGGCGTTGTGAGCGAGACGCTGGGCGGCGGCGCCGTCGTCGATCTGGGCGGATCGGGCGCGGAGGGGTATCTCCCGTTCGACAACGCCGACGGCTACGTCGGCGAGGACGACACCCTCCGCGTGCAGGTGCTCGCCCCGGCGGCGCCGTGGGCCGACGACCGCCCGACGCTCGACACCCACGTCCGCGCGATGGCCGGGCTCGCCACGCTCGTCCCCGGCCGCGAGGGCGTCCGCGTCGACGGTGCAGACGACGCAGCGGCGCGTGAACTCGCGGGGATGACCGACCTGCTCTCGGTGGACGTGCCCGACGGCTGGGGGATCGAGTGGAGCCGGGACGCCCGCGACGCGGACATGGACGCGCTCGGCGACGCGCTGACGCGGGCGAGCGACCACGCGCGGACGCTCGACGGCGCGCTGGAGGAACCGCAGGACGAGCCGGGACTGCTGGCGGCGCCGACCGCGGGCGCGTGGGTGTGGTTCGGCCGGGACTGCCGCTTCGCGCTGGACGACCTGCGTCGCGCGGTGACGACGACGATGCCCGGTCACCACCGGACGAAGGCCGCCTCGCGGTCCGCCTCCGCCGGCGTCGACCTCGCGGAGGCGCTCGTCGCGTCGGACGAGTTCGCGCGCGACCCGGACGACGACACGGACTTCCCGTTCGGCGTCGTCGCGGAGCAGTTCGGCCCGCACGTGGGCGACCGGGTCGCCATCGGCCACGGGAAGCCCGACGGCCGACTCATCGTCCTCGGGCGCGGCGAGGTGACCGACCTCGACCCGTCGGACGGCTCGGTGACGGTCGAGCGCCGGATGAGCGCCGGCGGTAGCTACGACGCGCTCGACGCCCGACGGGAGGCCGGCGACGTGGCGACGACGACGTTCCGCGAGGGTCGGTGGTGGTACCCGACGGTCTACCGCGACGAGGACGGCGAGCGGAAGGGGACCTACGTCAACGTCTGCACGCCCGTCGAGGCGTTCCCGGACTCCCTGCGCTACGTCGACCTCCACGTCGACGTGGTGAAACACGGCGACGGCCGCGTCGAGCGCGTCGACGACGACGAGCTCGACGAGGCGGTCGAGCGCGGCGAACTCACGGAGGAACTGGCCGAGAAGGCGCGGAGCGTCGCGTCGGCGCTGGAGCGGGCGCTGTAAGTGGGAATAGCGCCCCTTCAGAGAACCAGAGCCATCACGATCTCGTAGAGGACGTATAGGAGAACGAGAAGGATCATCACCCGGATGAGGTTCCCAGCGGCGTTGTCCGGGAGATCCTCGTACATTTCGGCGATCCCCGGCTCGCCGTTGAGGCTTGAAGCCGACGGCGAACTCGTTCCTCCAACAGACTGCGACGACCCGTCGAGAATACCGTCTCCGAACATCTGTTCGAGTTCGCGGTCCTGTCGATCGAACATCGCTTCCATCTCGTCGTATCCGTCGAATCGGTTCTTCACCTGACTCACGTAAGACGCCGAACAATCACATGCCTCGGCGATTTCGGCGTTCGTTGCGTTGGGGTGTTCATGCCACGTGAGAAGGATCTCCCGTTGGAGATCTGTTTTTCCCTGAGACATATTGAGAGATCTGGAAGAATAGGTGATATAAAAGGTACGGAACGACACAGACAAGATCCAATCACACGTTCATCAGTCCAATTCGCGGATCACCCGCGCCGGGTTTCCGCCGACGAACGTGTCCGCCGGCACGTCCCGGGTCACCACCGCCCCGGAGCCGATCACCGCGCGGTCGCCGACGGTGACGCCGGGGTTGAGCACGGCACGTCCGCCGATCCAGACGTCGTCGCCCACGATCACCGGCTCGCCGGACTCCGTCCCTCGCCGCTCCTCGGCGTCCATCGGGTGCGTGGCGGTGTAGACGTGAACGCCCGGCCCGAGTTGGCAGTGATCGCCGAACTCGACGGGCGCCACGTCGAGGACCACGCAGTCGAAGTTGGCGAAGAACTCGTCCCCGACGGCGATGTTGTCGCCGTAGTCGCAGCGGAACGGCGGCTCGATCGCGACACCGTCGCCGAGGGCGCCGAACAGGTCCGCGAGGAGGTCGTGGCGGCGTTCGGACTCCTCGGGGGTGGTGTCGTTGTACTCGCTCGTGAGGGTTCGCGCGCGCCGACGGGCGGCGACCAGCTCGGGGTCGTCGGGGTCGTACGGCTCGCCGGCCACCATCCGGTCGCGTTCGCTCGGCACGCGTGCACCGGCGGCGGCCGGGGTGAAAGCGCTACCGCCGCGGCCGCCTCAGAAGTGGTCCGACGACTCCGTCGAGTACTGGAGGTCGCCGCCGCGGCCGCCCTCGACGGTGCTGGAGCCCATCTCGCCGGTGTCGGGCACCTTCACGTGGACCTCGTCGACCTCGTCGAAGTCCATGATCAGGTCGCGCTTGATGTTCTGTGCGGTGAGGTCGGAGATGCCGCAGCCCGAACAGGTGCCGCCGAGCTCGACGACGACGACGCCCTCCTCGGCGTCGGCCTCGCGCACGACGCTCGTCCCGCCGTGCATCTGGATGATCGGCATCTGTCCGACCATCCACGTCTCGACGCGCTCCGCGAGGTCGCTCATTACTTCGAGTTGGTCGCCGAAGGCTTGAAAGCTTGCGGTTGCCCGGCCCCCGAGGGAGGCGGAAGAAACACCCTCACGGTCGTTGCGGACGGATTCGCGCGCCGGCGCGCTCGCGGTCCGATCCGGATCGGGTCGGGCCGGACGCGGGTCAGTCGTCGTCGCGGTCCGAGTCGCAGCCACGTCCCCGCCGGGCCGCCAGCGCCACGGCGCCCCCGAGGGCCGCGAGCGCGCCGGCGACGTCGAACCCCGGGGCGGCGGCCTCCGACGGCGTGTCCGTCGGCGACGGGGACGGCGACGCGGTCGGCGTCTCCGGGGGCCGATCCGTCGCCGTCCGCGTCGGACCGGTCGTCGGCGGCGGCGTCGTTTCGCTCCCGTCCCTGGCCGTCTCGGTCAGCCGTGAGCGGTCGCCGCCGACGCCGGCACGGTCGGGGAACGTCCACAGGCCCGCGGCGGCGCCGGCGCGCGTCCCCATCGACGGCGCGAGCAGGAACTCCCCCGGAACCGCGAGGACGGCTCCCCAGAAGCGCGCCTCCCCGGGGTCCGCCCACCACGTCTCCTCGACCGGGTCGCTGGGGTCGGACACGTCGTGGCGCTTCACGCCGCCCTGATACCACGAGGTGTACAGCGTGTCGTCGGTCAGGTCGAGATTGTGCGCGGTCGTCCACGTCCCGCGGAACGTCGGATCGGGCGACGGGGGGGGATCGATGCTCGACAGGTGGACGGGGTCGACCGGGTCGGACACGTCGTACAGGTCGACGCCGCTGGGCCCGCCGATCAGGTCGCCGTCGCGCTCGACGGCCCAGCTCTCCCGGCCGACCGCGAGGGTGTCGCCGCCGGGCGCGAGCGCGGCCACGTGGTGGTTCCCGGGCGGCACGGTCGCCGAGCGCGGCGGCGGGTCGCGCAGGTCCGCCGGGTCCCCGGGGTCCACGGCGCCGAGGAGCGTCGGATCCGACGGGTCGGACACGTCGAGCAGGTACGTCCCGGCGTCCCAGTAGGCGGCGGCGGCGACGCCGTCGCGGACGGTCACGTCGTGGATCGGGCGGACCGGGCGCGGCACGTCGCGCCACGACTCGTCGGCGTCGAACAGCGACCACCGGCCGACCTCGGAGCCGTCCTCGACGTCGACGACGACGAGGGGGTTCCCCTCCTCGCCGTTGCCCGTCAGATAGCAGTGCCGGCCGTCGAGGTCGCAGTTGTGGATCGGGAACCCCGTCCGGTGAAAGCCCACCTCCATGGGTTCCTCGGGATCCGAGACGTCGACCACGAGGACGCCGTGGGGGCTCTCCTGCCCCGGGTGCGCGGGCCCGACGGCGACGAGGCGATCCCCCGAGACCTTCACGTCGTTGACCTGTCTGAAGGGCCCGCTCTCGCGGTCGGCGAGGAGCTCGCGCCGCTCCGCCAGCACCGTCGGCTCGGCCGGGTCCGAGACATCGACCGTGGCGTAGCCGTCGCCGAGCGCCAGGTACGCCGTCCGACCGTCCGCCGAGACGACCCCCTCGCGGGTTCCCGCCACCTCGACGGAGCCGAGCGGGCCGTACGCCCCGTCGGCGGAGTCGCCGGTGTCTGCGGAGTCGTTGTCGGCGGCACCGGTGCCGTCGCTGTCGACCCCCGAGTGTGCGCCCGCGACGGAGACGGGTGGGGACCGACCGGCGATTCCGGCGAGAGTACTCGTGCCGAGGGTCGCCCCGGCGGCGCGGAGGACGCGACGGCGTCGCATACCGGAGAGTCGAGACCGAGCCGGATATGGCTAGCGACGGCCGCCGTCGGCGGGAAACACGGCCGACAGCCGGCGGCGGGAGAACACCGCCGACAGCCGTCGAGGGGACGAAGCGATCGAACCCGGGAGCTACGCCGGTCGCTCGCCGGTGCCGCCGGTGATGGCGGACGCGAGCGCGCCCTTGACGACCACGTCGTCGCCCATGTCCGTGAGTCGCACGTCGGGGACGTTGACGAAGGTGGTCTCCTCCAGCCGTTCGCGGACGGGGTCGAGCAGGACGTCGGGATTGTTGAGCGCGACGGCGCCGCCCACGCGAACCACCAGCGGGGCGTACGCGTTCGCGAGGTTGGTGAACCCGATCACGTTCCAGTCGGCGACGCGGTCGACGACGCGGTCGGCGAGCGGGTCCGACCCGTGCGCCTCGAACACGTCGACCGCGGAGAAGTCGGGGTCGTCGAGCGGGAGGTTCGTGGAGAGGTGGTCGTCGGTCGTCTCCGCGAGGTGTCTGGCGTACTTCGGGATGTTGTTGCCCGAGCAGTACGCCTCCCAGTGGCCGTCGCGGCCGCATCCGCAGGTCATCGCCCCGTCGGAGTCGACGACCATGTGTCCGACCTCGCCGGCGTTCCCGTCCCAGCCCGAGAGGACGTGCCCGTCCACGCAGACGCCCGCGCCGAGCCCCGAGGAGATCGTGACGTACGCCATGTCGTCGGGGTTGCGGTCGCTGTGGAAGCGTTCGCCGATGACGCCCGCGATCGTGTCGTTGTGGAGGTGGACCTCCTCGGTGTCGAGCAGTTCCGAGAGCGGTCCGACCAGCGGGACGCGGCCGACGCCGGGAAGGTTCGCCGGACCGTCGATGGCGCCCTCGGCCAGGTCCAGCGGGCCGATGGAGCCGATCCCCGCCGCCGTCGCGTCCGCGGGGTCGAGACCGACCTCCCCACACGCCTCGCGGACGACGCGCAGGACGGCCTCGGTGATCGCGATGCCGGACGTTCGCGGAGTGGCGGTCTCTGCACGCGCGAGGACCTCCGCGCGGTCGTCGCCGACGACGGCACGGAGGTTCGTGGCCCCCAGGTCCACGCCCACGTAGTAGGCCATCACCACGGTGGTTCGGGCGCCCGCACTTACGGATACCGTTTTCTCACACGGAGGCGAGTGAACGTCGGGCCCTCGACGGCGGCGCGACCGTCAACGACGGGGGGACGGTCGATCGGCTGCCGACGAGCGTCCGATCGCGGGTCACTCCTCGCGGACGAACGTCACCGGACACGGCGCCGACAGGAGGATCTGCTGGGCGGTCGAGCCGAAGACCGCTTTCCCCGTCGGGGAGCGCTTGCGACCGCCGACGAACACGCGGTCGGCGCCGACTCGCGTCGCCAGATCGGCGATCGCCTCGCCGGGGTCCCCGACGACGCCCTCCACCCGGAACTCGACGCCGGCGGCCTCGATCGCCTTCGTCGCGCGGCGAACGCTCCCGAGCCGCCGGGCCACGTCCGTCGGCGTGCCGTCGACGCCCTCCAGCCGCGCGAGCGACTCGTTCACGGACGACTGGCTCTCGAACACGTGGGCGACGACGACGTCCGCCCCGACCTGGGCGGCGAGGCCGATCGCCTCCTCCGTCATGTAGTCCAGTCGGTCGCCGTCGTCGCGCTTCACCGTCAGCAGGATCGTCTCGATGGTCATACCTCCACTACACCCCTGGCGGTGAAAAGCGTGGCGCCAATTTACTCAGGTTCGAAGTAATGTTTATCACGGTCTGAAACATCCGCTCGTGCCACTCTCGACGGATGTGACCACGGACCACGAGGGTGCTAGTTACGGACGATGGGTCGGTCTTTTCGTCAGGAGACCGGAGAACGGGGTCGGTGGAGTCGCGGTCTCAGTAGTCGGGCGCGTCGTCCTCGACGTCGCGTTTCATCGAGTCGCGGCGCGACTTGGCGTCGCGGCCGGTGGCGTCGAGCAGGAACGAGTTCTTCGCGTCGACGGCGTCGGCGGCGGCGTCCGCGTTGCCCTCGGCGATGACGTCCTCGGCGGGTCGCTCCTCGAAGTGGACGGCGAGTTTGTCCTTCTTGCCCGAGTAGGACGCGGCGCCGGCGACGACGCGCTCGAACACCGCGTTTTCGGGGTCCTCGACGACGTACAGCTCGTGTCCCTGCCACTCCTCGGTTCCGGAAACCGGGCCGAATCGCTCCTCGATCTCGGCTTTCAGGTCGGGCATCCGGTCCTCGAGATGCTCGCCGCGACGCATCTTGTACTCCTTCATGCCCGCCCGTTTGCCGGGGGACCGTAAACACGTTTCGTCAGCCGCCGCTGCGACGAGTCTGTCCGTCGCAGCCGTGTGATCCAGCGCGTCCGCCGTCTCGGAGCGACCGAACGCGACGCCGACGCGAGAAGTCGTGTCGAACCGATCGGGCTCACGAAGCGACCGGCCTACTGGAGCTCGCGCTCGTCGATGTATCCGCGTTTGCACTCGGGACAGATGTCGCCGGCCCGCATCGAGGAGCCGCCGACGGGTTCGTTGTTTCCGCATTCCGGGCAGACGTAGACGGTGTCGACGTCGTCGACGGTCGTCCGGAACTCGAAATCGGACGTCTGGCGCGCCGTATCGGCGGTGTCTCGGGCGCTGCCGTCGCCGCCGACGTCGCCGCGCCCGTCGTCGGCGGGGGCGGGAGCGGTGGGATCCCCGCTCTCGGTCACGTCCGCGTCGGCCTCGATGAACTCCACGTCCTCCCCGCGCGTGGCCTCGGCGTCGACCTGCGGCGTGAGGTTGCCGTCGACGGAGACGTCGGCGCCGGCGTCGGCGTGGTCGAGCTCGGCGTCGTATCCCTCGTCCTCACCCGCCTGATCGGGCCAGTCGCCGGGACTGTCGCCGTCGATGAACTCCGCGTCCTCGTCGGCCGGGTCCGCGGCCGCGCCCGGCTCGTCGGCGCGCTTCGCGTCCGGAACCACGTCGGTCCGGGCCTCGCTCGCGGCTGTGTCCTCGACCGTCGGATCCCCGTCGTCACCGATGAACTCCACGTCCTCGTCCTCGCCCTCGACCGGACTCGCCGGGCCGTCGGCGTCGGGCCACTCCGTCGGCTCGGGGTCGCCCTCCGGCGCGCCGTCGCCGCCGCGGTTCGCGTCGGCGTCCGGCCACTCGCCGTGCCCCCGACCCTCCGCCTCGGACCGCTGCGGCGACTCGTCGTCGTCGCCGTCGATGATCTCCGCGTCCTCCTCGATGTCGGCGTCGACAGCACCGTCGGCCGCGTCCGCGGCCGGGTGGTCGAAGCCGTCCTCGGTCGCGGTCCCCTCGTCGCCGACGGAGGCGTCGTCGCCGCCCTCACCGGACGCGACCGTGCCGTCGCCCGGTCCGAGGGACGGACCCGGGTCCGTCACGTCCGACGGCTCGGCCGTCCTCCCGTCGGCTGTCGCTCCGGCGACGTCCTCGGTTCCGTCGGCCGATCCCGTGTCGGGCGGGCGCTCCGACCCGGATCGGTCGGCCGTCCGCTCGCCGGACTGAACGCCCGGCGAGTCCGCGTCGTCCCGGCCCGGGGCCGCCGACGTCACCTCCTTGTTCTCGGAGACCACGCGCGTCTCGCCGCACCGGCTGCACTCCTTCACCTCCGTGATCGTGGTGATGACCTCGTCCCCCCGCACCTCGCGGTCCCGTTCCGTCCTCGGCTCCGAGAAGTCGTGACCGAGGAGACATCTGAGTCCCATTGTGCCTACGAATCGCCCAATTCCATAAAAGGGTTCGCTCGCGTCGGACGCGTGGCACGCGCGCCGTGACGCCGGGGATGTTGCGCGGGTTCGGTCCGTCGAACCGGGACCCGCCGCCGGTACACGTAAGCCGAACCCGGGCGTTCGCTCGGGCATGAGGGTGCCGCCCGAGTTCCGGGACAGGGACGACACGCAGGTGGCGGTTCTCGACGCGCTCGTCGGCCGCGCCGACGACGGAATGACCGTGCTGGAACTCCGTTCGGGCGTCGACGCGACGATCGACGAGGTGGAGGAGGCGCTGTCGGGGCTGAAGTCGGCCGGCCTGATCGAGGTCGAACAGACGGACGGTCGAGTCCGGATCTATCCGGACGACCGCGTCGTTCCCGACGCCGGCGAGCACGTCGACGAGGAGGCCGGGCTGCTGGACGCGATCCGACGCAGGCTCGGGTTGTGAGCGCCGTTCGAGGTCGGCCACCCCCGCCGACGGACGACGGTTCGGGGTCCCGGCCCGTTCGTGCTCCGGCGAACGGGGTTCCGGTCCCCTTTTGCCGGCCGCGGGCCTGCATAGGCGTATGAGTCTCGTCGCCGACGTGCACGCCGACCACGGCGCCGCCTTCACCGAGCGGGGCGGACGCGAGGTCGTCGCCGACTACGGTCGTCCGGACAGTGCCGCCCGTGCCGTCCGCAACGGCGTGGGCGTGATCGAGATGGGCTACGGCGTCGTCATCGTCGAGGGCGACGACCGCGTCGAGTTCGTCGACAACGCGGTCTCGAATCGCGTCCCGAGCGAGAACGGCGTGGGCTGTTACGCGCTGCTGCTCGACCCGCAGGGCGCCATCGAGACGGAGCTGTTCGTCTACAACGCCGGCGAGCGCCTGCTGTTGTTCACCCCGCCCGAACGCGCGGAACCGCTCGTCGACGACTGGGAGGACAAGATATTCATCGACGACGTGGAGTTGCGCGACGCCAGTGCCGAGTTCGGGGTCTTCGGCGTTCACGGCCCGACCTCGACCGAGAAGATCGCCTCCGTGCTCAACGGCGCCGGCTCTCCCGAGCCCGAGTTGACGTTCGTCCGCGGGCGGATGAACGACGTGGGCGTGACGGTGATCGCGAGCGACAACCCCACCGGCGAGGAGGGGTACGAGGTCGTCTGCGCGGCCGACGAGGCCGAGGACGTGTTCGATACGCTCCTCACCCGCGGCCTCAACGCCGCGCCGTTCGGGTACGCCACGCTGGACACGCTCACCGCCGAGGCCGGCACGCCGCTGTTCGACACGGAGCTGCGCGGTCGGCTCCCGAACGTCGCCGGCGTCCGCTCGGCGGTCGACTTCGAGAAGGGCTGTTTCGTCGGACAGGAGGTCGTCTCGAAGGTGGAGAACCGCGGGCGACCGAGCAAGCGCCTCGTCGGGCTTCTGCCCGCCGAGACCCCCGAACCCGACGCCGCGGTGTTCGCCGGCGACGCCTCGGTCGGGGAGGTGACCCGAGCGGTCGACTCCCCGTCGCTGGACGCCCCGATCGCGCTCGCGTATCTCGATTCCGGCGCCGAGACGGACGACCTAACGGTCCGGGTCGACGGCGAGGAGGTCGCCGCCGAGCGCACCGACCTCCCGTTCGTGGAGGGGGGCGCGCGCTCTGGCCGGATCCCGACGTACCCGGAGGCCGCCGAACAGGCGTAGCGACGCTAAGACTCCCGCAGTCGTCGTCCCCGCCTCACCGATAGAACGTCGAAGCGGGACGGGGCGGTTCAGGAGAATAGCTTCCGCAGGTGCTCCCGAGAGAAGAACGAGCTCGGCTCGTCCATGTGGACGCCGATCTCCCCGGAGAGCGCCCACAGCCCCGCCCGCTGCACCGGCTCCGGAAGCGAGTACGCGCGACGGATCCAGTGGCCGAGCCGGATCTCCCGGCTCAGTTCCTCGCGCCACCCCTCCTCGTAGCGCGCGAGCGTGTTCGGGTCCTGCGGGTCGATAACATCGGCGGCGACGTCGGCCGCGCGCATCCCGTAGAGGATGCCCCCGCCGGTGAACGGCTTCGTCTGAGCCGCGGCGTCGCCCACCAGGAATCCCCGGTTCGCGACGGTGCGCTCGGGCGGCCCGATGGGGATCGCGCCCGAGCAGAATCGGTCGGTCTCGACCCCGTACTCCGCGGTGAGCCGGTCGAACAGCTCGTTCACCTCGTGACCCGGCGGCGCGGCGAGGCCGTACTCGACACCGGCGTCGCCGCGGGGGATGCGCCACGCGAAGAACCGCGGCGCGGTGAGGTGCACGTCGACGTGGTCACCGTGGTCCTCCTCGTCGGTGAACGCGAGCACGCCGTGGAGCGTCTCGTCGGGCTCCGGGAGGTCGAGTTGCTTCCGGACCCTGGAGACGGGGCCGTCGGCGCCGGCGACCATCCGCGCCTCGAACGTCTCCTCGTCGCCGCCGACGCTGGCGGTCACCTCGACGTAGCCCGGCCGCTCCTCGACGGACGTGACGGTGTGGCCCTCGCGGACGTCGGCGCCGGCCGCCCGGGCGGCGTCCGCGAGCGTGCGATCGAGTTCGACGCGGTCGATGACGTTCGACACCTCCTCGCGCTTGTAGAAGCGGTTGCTCGGCGAGTCGGGGCCGCCGACGTGGAAGTCCGCGCCGTACACCCGGTTCTGGAACAGTCGCTCCTTGGCGTCGTCCGGAACGTAGCTCCAGATGTCGGTGGAGACGTGCCCCGAGCAGGCCAACGGCTCGCCGATCGTCCCCTTCTCGAGGGCGAGCACGTCGTAGTGGGCCTCCGCGGCCCGCCGGGCGAAGCGCGCGCCGGCGGGACCGACGCCGACCACGACGAAGTCGTACATACCTCTCGGTTCGTGCGAACGGAGATATATCTCGTGGGTCGTCGCGGGCTGACAGGCGGTCGGATCGGACGCGCGACGGGCGACCGCACACCCGCGAACCGCCGCGCGGCAGTCCTCAGGTCATGGAGGTGCTGGACCCGGCATCCGATTTGAACCTACGCGAGCACGGCGAGTCCGCGGGCCGTCTGGTCGCTGGTCCGTTCGGGCCACTCAACGGCGACCGCGGACCACGACCCGCCCGCGTCGTCGCTCCGGAACAACCCGCGGTTCGACAACGAGTAGAACTCGCCGGGGTCGCCTGCGGCGAGCACTGGTCGGGTAACGCCCTCACCGAGCGGGAGGCCCCAGTCATCCAGTCGCTCCCAGCGTTCGCTTCCCTCCCGCCGGTAGACGTACGTCTCCGCACGCCCCGCCGTGTGCGCCTCGCGTGCACCGCGCGCGGCCGAGACGAGCACGCGATCCGGATCGCCCGAGTCGACGGCGACGCTCCAGCAGTAGGTGCGATCCAGTCCGTCCTGCGGGTGCGTCCACGTCTCGCCGCCGTCGTCCGTCTCGGCGTAGCCGTCGCCGGCGGCGCACCACGCCCGGCCCGGCGCGTCGGGGTGGGTCGCCATCGAGTGCGTGTCTCGTCGCGAGCCCGGAACGCGGTCCTCCCACGTCCCACCGGCGTCGTGGGTGGTCACGAGCGCGCCCGCCTCGACGGCGACGTAGAGGTGATCGGGATCGTCCGGATCCGGCTCGATCCACCGGACGTGGTGGGTGTGCGGACGCGGCGGGAACGCCCACTCGTCGCTGGACGGGAGGTCGACGAGGCCCTCGCGGCGTTCCCACGTGTCGCCGCCGTCGGTCGAGTGAAAGACGCGGGACGGTTCCGTTCCCGCCCAGATCACGGCCGGGTCCTGTGGAGAGACGGTCGTCGCCGTCACCGCGTCCTGCTCGATCGCTTCGGCGCCGACGCGCTCGAACGTCTCGCCGGCGTCGAGCGAGCGCCACAGTCCGGACTCGAAGGTGCCGACGAACACGCGGTCGGGCGCGTCCGGGTGGACGGCGACGGATTCGAGCGCGCGACCGTCGAGGTCGGCGGCGGCGATAGCCGTCCCCGCGTCGGGATCGACGACCCGGAAGCAGTCACGCATTGCGGCGTAGACGGTGGTCATAGCCGTCCGTTCGCGACGGCAAGCGAAAAAGGTCGGCCGGCAGTCCGCGCGTGCGCCGGTCAGTCGTCCGTCGCGGGCGCCTCGACGGCCTCCTCCGCGTCGTCCGCTGCTTCGGCCGCCAACGCGGGCATCCGTCGGTCGCTTCGGGGCCCCTCCACGTCGACCGTCGGAAGGTAATCGCGGAGGTACCGGCCCGTGTGCGACACCTCGATCCGGGCGACCTCTTCGGGCGTCCCCTCGGCGACGACCTCGCCGCCGCCGTCGCCGCCCTCGGGGCCGAGGTCGACGATGTGGTCCGCGTTCTTCACGAGGTCGAGTTCGTGCTCGATGACGACGACCGTGTTCCCCTTGTCGGTGAGCCGGTGGAGCACGTCGATGAGCTTCCGCTCGTCCGCCTTGTGCAGCCCCGTGGTCGGCTCGTCGAGCAGGTAGAGGGTGTCGCCGGCGTCCTTCTTCCCGAGCTCCTCGGCGAGCTTCACCCGCTGTGCCTCGCCGCCCGAGAGCGTGGTCGAGGGCTGACCCAGTTGCATGTAGTCGAGCCCGACGTCCTTCAGGAGTCCGAGGCGGCGTTCGAGGCCGGAGTGGGACTCGAAGAAGTCGTACGCCTCCTCGACGCTCATGTCGAGCACGTCCGCGATCGTCGCGCCCTTGTACGTCACGTCGAGCGTCTCGTCGTTGTAGCGCGCGCCGCCGCACTCCTCGCAGGGGACGTGCACGTCCGAGAGGAAGTTCATCTCGATCTTGACCGTTCCCTGCCCGCCGCACTCCTCACAGCGACCGCCCTTCACGTTGAACGAGAAGCGACCCTTGTCGTAGCCGCGCTGGTTCGCCACCTTCGTCTCGGCGAACAGCTCGCGGATGTAGTCGAACACGTCGGTGTAGGTCGCGGGGTTCGACCGCGGCGTCCGCCCGATGGGCGACTGGTCGATGAGCCGGACGCCCTCGATGTTGTCCATGCCCGAGATCCGGTCGTGCTCGCCGGGGTCGACCTCCGTGTTGTCGTTCATCTCGCGGGCGAGGCCCTTGTACAGCACGTCGTGCATGAGGGTGGACTTCCCGGAGCCGGAGACGCCGGTGATGGCGGTGAACTGCCCGACCGGGACGTCCACGTCGACGTCCTTCAGGTTGTGCTGGCGCGCGCCCTCGATCGTGAGCGCCGCGTCGCTGTCGCGACGGCTCTCGGGCACCTCGACGACCTCGCGGCCGGCGAGGTAGTCGCCGGTCACCGACTCGTCGGTGTTCACGATGTCGTCGAAGTCGCCCTGCGCGACGATCTCGCCGCCGCGCTTGCCCGGCCCCGGGCCGATGTCGATGATGTTGTCTGCCCGCCGCATCGTCGCCTCGTCGTGCTCGACGACCAGCAGCGTGTTCCCCAGGTCGCGCAGCCCCTCCAGCGTGTCGAGCAGACGGTCGTTGTCTCGCTGGTGGAGGCCGATGGAGGGCTCGTCGAGGACGTACAGCACGCCCACGAGCCCGGATCCGACCTGCGTGGCGAGGCGGATACGCTGGCTCTCGCCGCCCGAGAGCGTCGAGGCCTCGCGGTCGAGCGTGAGGTATTCCAGTCCGACCTCCTCCATGAAGCCGAGGCGCGCGCGGATCTCCTTGAGTATCTCCTCGGCGATGGTGCGCTCGCGCTCGCTCATCGTCTCCTCCATCCCCTCGAAGTGCTCCAGCGCGTCGCCGATCGACAGCTCGTTCACGTCGGTGATCGACGTACCGTCGACGTACACCGAGCGCGACTGGGGCTTCAGGCGCGTCCCCTCGCACTCGGGGCAGGTGGTGACGGCCATGAACTCCTCGATGTGCTCGCGCGTCCGATCGGAGTCGGTCTCGACGTGGCGCCGCTCCAGGTTGGGGATGACGCCCTCGAACCGCTGGGTCTTCCGGCGGACGCCGTTCTTCGTCTGCTGTTCGAACTCGACCTCCGCGTCGGTGCCGTAGAGGAACTGGCGCCGCTCGGAGGACGAGAGCTCCTCGAACGGCGTCTCGACGCTCACGCCGAAGTGGTCGGCGACGTTGTCGAGGCGGGTGCGGTAGTACGAGCGGTTGTAGCTCCACGGCTCGAACACGTGCTTGATCGGCTGGCTCGGGTCCGTGACGACGAGGTCCTCGTCGACCTCCTTGGTCGAGCCGATCCCCTCGCACTCGGGACAGGCCCCGTGGGGGGAGTTGAACGAGAACGAACGCGTCTCGATCTCCGAGAAGTCGATGCCGCAGTGGGTACACGCGAGGTCCTCGGAGAACTCGACGACGAGGCGGTCGTCGCCGTCGCCCGCGAGGTCCCCCGTCGACCGCGACTCGTTGCCGCCGAGATCGAGATCGCCTTCCTCGGGCGGGTTCGGGAGGATCAGCTTCAGCGTGCCCTCGGCCTCATCGAGCGCGGTCTCGACCGAGTCGGTGATGCGCGAGCGGTCCGCCTCGCGGACCTTCACGCGGTCGACGATCACGTCGATCGTGTGGTCGTAGTTCTCGTCCAACTCGGGACGGTCCAGCGAGAGGTCGAACTGCTCGCCGTCGACCTCGACGCGCGAGTAGCCGTCGCCGACGAGTTCGTCGAACAGGTCCTCGAAGGCGCCCTTCTGGTCGCGGACGACCGGCGCCGCGATCATCGCGCGGGTCCCCTCGGGCAGATCGAACACGCGCCGGACCATCTGTTGGGCCGACTGCTCGCCGACCTCGCGACCGCACTCGGGGCAGTGGGGGTGGCCGACACGAGCGTACAGCAGACGCAGGTAGTCGTGTAGCTCCGTCACCGTCCCCACGGTCGAGCGGGGGTTGTTGGCGGCGTTCTTCTGGTCGATGGAGATCGCCGGCGAGAGCCCCTCGACGCTCTCGACCTGCGGTTTGTCCATCTGTCCGAGGAAGTTCCGGGCGTACGCCGACAGCGACTCGATGTACCGGCGCTGTCCCTCGGCGTAGACGGTGTCGAACGCGAGCGACGACTTCCCCGACCCCGACAGGCCGGTGACGACGTTGAACTGCTCGCGGGGGATCTCCACGTCGAGGTCCTTGAGGTTGTTCTCCTCGGCGCCGCGGACCTCGATGAACTCCTTGGGCACTACGCGTCACCCCGCGATCGGGGTGTGGGTCGGTGACGCACGGCTCTACCAGTCATTACGAGCGATCTGGGGTCGGAACCACTTAACGGGCGCGTCATCCGGCTCCACGGCGCTCGCGCGGGTTCAAGTACCGAAACGGGACCAACCGTCGTGTGACCTGAACGGCGCCGTCGGCGGCCACAGCGAGTGCGCGGTCCACCGCCGACGGGACGATCCGGCCCGACGAGCGCCCGGATCGAGTGACCGCCTGTCAGCCCCCTACACCACGCCGCGGACGAGGCCGCCGACCGCGCCTCCCACGACGGCGACGCCGAGGGCGACGCCGAGCGGCTGCGTCATCGCGAGCGCCACGTCGAGTCCGCCGGCCAACGACAGCGACGCCGCCGTCGCCGCGAGCGTGAGCACCCCGAACGCGACGCCGGCGCCGACGCCACGGGGCCACGTTCGCTGCGGAAGCGCGACGAGCGCCGCCCCTGCAACCAGACCGAGCCAGTGGACGGACGCGAGACCGAGGCCGGCGATCAGCGCCAGCGCCGTCGCGATCCAGCGGTTCCGACGGTCGCCGCCGGGAGTCACTCGTCGTCACCCCCAGCGAACCGCACCGCGAGCTCGCCGCGCATCGCGCGGTCCATCGGCTTGTACTCGCCGTTCGCCCAGCGACGCAGTTGGCTGTCGTAGTCGTCGCTGTAGACGTTCCCGTCGTTGCCGCCGGGGAGGATGCACCGCGATGTCGAGCCGTCCTGTGGACAGATCTGTCGCCAGCTGCTGCCGGCGCCCGCCTCGACGCGGACGTTGAACAGCGTTGCCGCCGAGCCATCGGTCGGGTAGCGCGGGTAGTTGAGCCACGACTGGTCGAACGGGTGGTCGATGGCCGTGCGGTTGTAGTCGCCGTACGTCTCCCAGCCCTCCGCTTCGATCCGGTCGCGCGCCTCCTCGAAGGCGTCGGCCGCCGCGGTCGCGCGGTCGGGCTCGAACCACTCGTCGCCGAGCGTCGCGAGCACCCACTGGTTCGGGGCGTACGCCGCGGCGTCACGCCGGCCGTCGAGACCGCCGAGGGCATCGGAGACGAACCGACCCTCGTAGGCGTCGAGGAAGTGGACGAACAGCAACGGCGCCCGCGCGTCGCGTTCGGCCTCGCCGTCCCACTCCAGAACGGCGTCGAGGTCGCCACGGGCGTCGCCGGAGAGTCCGGACCGTGCGTCCTCCAGTACCGGCCGGTAGTGTTCCAGTCGGCCGTCGTGCACGTCGCGCTGGAGATCGCGCAGGTCCGCGGGCGTCACGTCGCCGCGGTCGACGAGTGCGTCGAGACGGTCCCACAGCCGGATCCCACGGAACGGCTCGCTGTAGTCCTCCGCGAGATAGTACGGGTAGTCCGCGTCGTCGACGATCCGCTGGTTCGCGGTGCCGACGTAGTCGGGGTCGTCGTCGTGAGGCATCTCCTCGAACGGGATGAACCCCTTCCACGACGACTCGCCGTACGGAGTGTAGCCGGCCCACTCCCCCTCACGGGCGGAGCCGTCGAACACGCGCGTCCCGCGGACCATCTCGCCGTCGGTCCGACGGATCGGGACGCGGCCGGTGACCCGGTAGCGGACCGAGCCGTCGCGGCCGGCGTAGACGAAACACTGCGTCGGCTCGCCGAACTCCCGCAGCGCCTCGTCGACGTCCTCGGCGTCGCGCGAGCGGTTGATACCGAGGATCCCGTTCGTCGCGTTCGTCGCCGAGAGCCCCGTCCACGCGACGCCGAGTTCGTTCCGGAACTCGTCGCCGCCGGCGCCCGCGCTCAGCACCGCGCCGTGGACGGACTTCTTTACCTCGACGTCCCGGTCGGCCGCCCCGGCGACCTCGACCGTCCGACTCTCGGTCTCGAACGACCGCCAGCGGTCGCCGTACCGGTACTCGGTCCCATCGGCGCGGGTCTCGTACTCGTAGAAGTCGATCACGTCGCAGCCGGCGTTGGTGAACCCCCACGCGCCGCGATCGTTCTCGCCGATGATCACGAACGGGACCCCCGGGAAGGTGACGCCGCGGGTCCGATAGTCGGGATGACGGAGCACCTGCTCGTACCACACCGGCGGCGCCATCAGCGAGAGGTGCGGGTCGTTCGCCATGATCGGGTCCCCGCTCTCCGTGTGCTCGGCGCCCACCGCCCACGAGTTGGACCCCGCCCACGCGGGCGGTTCCACGCCCGTAAGCCAGCCGTCGAGGTCGGGACCCGTCGCGGTCGACGCGCGGCTGCTCGCGTCCCCCGGATCCGACACCCGGCCACGGATCGCGTCGCCGTCGGGGACCTTCCAGTCGTCGGTCGCGCCGGGATGGCCGAGGATCGCCGCGTCGTGATCCGGTCGTCCAGGCATGATCTCCTCGGCGGCCTCGAGCCCCAACTCCGCCCGGATCGTCTCCCTACGGAGCGTCCGGAAACTTCCGGTGAGCGTCCACGCGATCTGCTTTTCCGCCAGCATCACGTCCGCCGGCGTCCACGGCCCCGGTTCGTAGTCGAGGAGTTCGAACTCGACGGACCTCGGGAGGTCCGTACGGGCGCGGTTCACCCCCTCGCAGTACGCCTCGACGAGCGGGCCGGCCTCCGTGTCGCGAACGAGGTCCCACGTCGCGTCGGCGGCGGCCGCGAAGTCCATCCGGACGTGGAAGCGGTCGGAGTCGAGCGTCGCCTCCCCGACGACCGCCGAGAGCCGGCCCCGCATCTGCCGGCGCTGGAGGTCCATCTGAAACAGTCGGTCCGCGCCGTGCGCGTAGCCGGCGGCGAAGTAGATCGCGGCCTCGTCATCGGCCTCGATCCGAGGAACGGCCTCGCCGTCGTAGCGGAGCGTGGCGTCGCCGTGATCGCTCGCGATCCGGAGGGGCGGATCGTCAGCGGCGGCATTCCACGCTCCCCCTGAGAGCGGCGCGAACGCCGAGAGATAGCCGCGAACCGGCCCGAGGAAGCCGCCGGTCGCCGCGCCGCCGGCGACGGCCGCGAGCAGCGCCCGCCTCGTCGTGTCGACTGAACGTTCGGTCACGTGCGGCGGGACGCGCGATCGGTTCATAAGTCCACAGGCGGGTCGGTGGCGGAAAGATTCATTACCATGGGTGTAGTTGACACGGTTGTCAATGCCAGACACGAAGCGCGGACGCGAACGGCAGGGGCGGAAGAAGCTCGAGCAGTTGGAACAACACCTCACCGAGCGAGCGGTGGAGACGCTCGACGACGACGAGGCGCTCCCGGAGTATCCGCCCGAGGAGGCCGACTCGGAGCTGCTGTCCGCGCCGCCGCAGGAAGCCGAGTGACGCCGGGCCCGCACGAGGAGCCGCCTTTTTGCCGCGGGGTCGCCAACTTCGGTCGATGACCGAGCGTGCGACGTACGCCACCGTCTACCTCGGCGCGCAGCTCTCGCCGGCGGAGTCGAGCCTGGACCTCGACTGGGCCGACGACGCCGGCGCCCGGACCGACGACCACGAGTTCGCGGTGTCGACCGACGAACCCCGCGAGGCGTATCTGGAGATCCAGGCGTTCGACGTCGCGGAGTACGGCCACGACGTCATCGTGAACGGGGAGCCGCTGTCGGGGTTCGATATCCCGCCGAACGAGGGGTGGCAGCTGTGGAGCGACACCGTGACCGGCGTCGACCTTCGCGAGGGAACGAACACGCTCGCGATCGCGCGCGACACGGACACCGGCGACGCCTTCGCCGTCGGGACGATCCGCGTCCACTGGAAGGAGCCCGTCGACGGCGACCCCTCGACGGAACGGGTCGACTGCTAGCGACCGCCGAATGGATATATAAAGATGCGATTCTGTCGTCTTGTTGCGGTCGGTATATCCGTGGATATTGTCACCAGTTGTCACCCATAATAGGGCCGCTGTATTGCGATCTCTGTGAGACGAGCGATCTCGGCACCCGTGAACCGCAACCACAGGAGACCCAAGGTTTTATGTAGAATCACAACCTCATTAACTCCTGTACATGAGTCAGCGACGTATGCAGGGTCAGCCCATGATCATTATGGGTGAGGACTCTCAGCGAGTGAAGGACAAGGACGCACAGGAATACAACATCTCCGCGGCGCGTGCCGTCGCCGAGGCCGTTCGGTCGACGCTCGGCCCCAAGGGGATGGACAAGATGCTCGTCGACTCGATGGGCGACGTGACCATCACGAACGACGGCGTCACCATCCTCCAGACGATGGACATCGACAACCCGACGGCCGAGATGATCGTCGAGGTCGCCGAGACGCAGGAGGACGAGGCCGGCGACGGGACGACGACGGCCGTCGCCATCGCGGGCGAGCTCCTCAAGAACGCCGAGGACCTCCTCGAACAGGAGATCCACCCCACGGCGATCATCAAGGGCTTCCACCTCGCCAGCGAGCAGGCCCGCGCCGAGGTCGACGACATCGCCACGGACGTCGACCCCGACGACGGGGAGCTGATCAGGAAGGTCGCCGAGACCTCCATGACCGGCAAGGGCGCGGAGCTGGAGAAGGAGGTCCTCGCGGACCTCATCTACCGCGCGGTCAAGCAGGTCACCGTCGAGGCGGACGACGGCTCCTTCGTCGTCGACCTCGAGAACGTCGCGATGGAGACCCAGACCGGCCGCTCGGCGGGCGAGTCCGAGCTCCTGCAGGGCGCCGTCGTCGACAAGGACCCGCTCCACGACGACATGCCCTCGACGGTCGAGGACGCGAAGGTGCTCCTGCTGAACGACCCGATCGAGGTCGAGGAGGCCGACGTGGACACGCAGGTGTCCATCGACTCCCCCGACCAGCTCCAGTCGTTCCTCGATCAGGAGGAGAACCAGCTCAAGGAGAAGGTCCAGCGGATCAAGGAGACGGGCGCCAACGTCGTCTTCTGTCAGAAGGGGATCGACGACATGGCCCAGCACTACCTCGCGAAGGAGGGCATCCTCGCGGCCCGCCGCGTGAAGAAGTCCGACCTGAGCTTCCTGAAGAACATCCTCGGCGGCAACATCGTCTCCGACGTCGACGCCGCCACCGAGGCTGACCTCGGCTACGGCTCGGTCTCCCGTGACGACGCCGACGAGCTGTTCTACGTCGAGGGCGGCGACGACGCCCACGGCGTCACGCTGCTGCTGCGCGGCTCCACGGAGCACGTCGTCGACGAGCTGGAGCGCGGCGTTCAGGACGCGCTCGACGTCGTCTCCACGGCCGTCTCCGACGGTCGCCTCGTCGCCGGCGGCGGCGCCATCGAGGTCGAACTCGCCTCGCGCCTCCGCGACTACGCCGACTCCGTCGAGGGTCGCGAGCAGCTCGCAGTCGAGGCGTTCGCCGACGCGCTGGAGCTCGTTCCCCGCGTGCTCGCCGAGAACGCCGGGCTGGACTCCATCGACACGCTGGTCGACCTGCGCGCCGCGCACGAGGCCGGCGACGAGAACGCCGGTCTGAACGTGTTCTCCAGCGATATCGAGGACACCTTCGAGTCGGGCGTCGTCGAGACGGCCCACGCGAAGGAGCAGGCGCTCTCCAGCGCCACCGAGGCCGCGAACCTCGTCCTCAAGATCGACGACATCATCGCCGCGGGCGACCTGTCCACCGGCGGCAACGACGACGAGGAGGGCGGCGCCCCCGGCGGCGGCATGGGTGGCATGGGCGGCATGGGCGGCATGGGCGGCGCGATGTGAAACCGGGCACAGCCTGACCACTCACACACGCACCCCACCGCCGCACAGCTCTCGACCGAACCTTCGACTTCTTTCGACGCCGCGACCGACTCGCGAGCGACAGCGTTGCTCGGAGGCGCCGAGGCTCAGCAGATCACGTAGTACGGATACAACTCCCCGTCCGCCGTGATCTCGACGTGGGCGTTCCCGTAGCACCGGGAGGTCTCGATCGTGACCGATCCGGTCGCGTTCACGGCCGTCGCCGTGATCGTGAACCGTTCGATCCCGTCGGGGTCCGCCTCCGCCGTGTCGTAGACGGCGCGCTCCTCGCCGGCATCGAGATCGTACGTCCCCTCGTGGACCGTCTCGTTCGTCGCCTCACGAACGACGGTCACCTGGACCGTCACGCTCCGGTTCCACTCGTTCGTCAGGGTGACCGAGTGGGAGGCGTCCGGTTGCTCGGAGGCGTACTCCGTCCCCGGCGGCGTGTCCGTCGGTGTCGAGCTCGCCGCCGTCGGCGAGGACGTGGGAGTCGGCGACGTGGTCGGCGTGGGTGTGCCGTCGGCGGTCGTTCCGGCGCCCGGCGCCGGGCCTCCGAGACAGCCGGCCGTGACGATCACGACGACGAGGAGGGCCGCCAGCGGGGTCGATCTGGAGGGCATGACACTCCGTCGTACAGCACAGCACGGAAAGTTCCTTCCGGAGGCACAAACGGTCGTCTGACCGTCTCTGAGTCCGCGAAAACGAGGTCAGGCCGCGTGAGGGCCGAGCAGCGGGTCAGCGAACAGGTTCCGCACGTTACGCGTCCGCGGCGTCGTCGGCACCGCCGTCGTCGGCACCGCCGTCGTCAGCACCGTCGGCGTCGTCGCCGGCGATCCCGGAGACGGCGTCGCCGAGGTTCTCGACGCCCCCGTCGAGGAACGAGCGGATCTGGTCGTGAATGTCGCTCACGAAGTTCGGTACGGGGTCAGGCAGCTCGGACGGCGGGCCGGCCTGTCCGGCCGTTCCATCGTTCGCGCCGGCGTCCGCGGGGGCGTTCCCCGGGGCCGCGGCGGCGACACCGGTCACTGCGAGCAGGGCCGCGAGCGCGATCGCGGCGAGTTTCGTTCGGCTCATGTTGCACTCGTCCGTGTGGCCTCCGGGGTAAAGAGGGGGGAACACCCGAAAGCCGAGTTCGGGCGTTTCGGCGCTCGATAAGCTCGATTAACCCGAGTTAATCCGGGATCGCCCCGTCGCGGACGCGATTCGACACCGGACCGACCGATCCGTACTCACGTGGCCGACTCGCGCGCGGTGTCGCGTCGATCGCGGCGCCGTACCGGTGGCTTCTAATCGGCCCGCGCAATTCTTGCGACCATGAAGACGCTGCTCCTCAACAGCGACGACGTGCACGAGAACGCCGAGATGGACGAGCTCGTCCCCGCGATCGAGAAGGCGTTCGCCGCCTACCAGCGGGGCGACGCCCAGATGCCCCCCAAGAGCTACATCGACCTCCCGAAGTACAACGGCGACTTCCGCTCGATGCCGGCGTACCTCGACGCGGGCGAGTGGGACGCGGCGGGCGTCAAGTGGGTCAACGTCCACACCGACAACGAGGAACAGTACGACCTCCCGACGGTGATGGGGACGATGATCTACTCGGACCCGAGGAACGCCTTCCCGCTGGCCATCCTCGACGGTACGGAGCTGACGATGAAGCGCACGGGCGCGGCCGCCGCCGTCGCCACCGACCACCTCGCGGTCGCGGACGCCTCCTCGCTGGGGATCGTCGGCGCCGGCGTCCAGTCGTACACCCAGTTGGAGGCCATCTCGTCCGTCCGGGACATCGAGGAGGTCGTGATCTCCGACCTCTCGGAGGAGCGCGTCGCCCGGTTCATCGACGCCTTCGAGGACCGCTTCGACGTGCGCGCGGGCTCCATCGAGGAGGCCGCCGGCTGCGACGTCCTCTCGACGGTAACTCCCGTCGAGGACCCGATCGTCTCCCGCGACGCCGTCGGCGACCACACCCACATCAACGCGATGGGCGCCGACGCCGAGGGGAAACACGAACTCGCGGACGAGGTGCTGCTCGACGCGAAGCTCGTCATCGACGACTACGAGCAGACGACCCACTCCGGGGAGATCAACGTCCCTTACGCGGCGGGCGTCCTGGACGACGACGACATCTACGGCCAGATCGGCGAGATCGTCGTCGGCGAGAAGGCGGGTCGGACGGCCGACGACGGTGTCACCGTGTTCGACTCGACGGGCCTCGCGATCCAGGACGTCGCGGCCGCCCACGTCGTGTACGAGCACGCGAACGAGCGCGACAACGGCTACGAGTTCGATCTGTTGGGGTTGGACGAGTAGACTCGCGCCGGCCACTCGATCGACAGTTCGGGCCCGGTCACTCCCCTGACTCCGCCTCGCCTGAGAACGCCTCGATCACCTTGCTCACACCCCAGACAAGGGCGACAAACGGGAGCAGCGGGAACAGGATCACGAACATGCCGAGAAACACCGCCCAGCCGATCACGTTCATCCCGTCGTCCGAGTGCGATGTGTAGCCGGGCGTGACCGTCCGGTACGTCGTCTTCAGGAGACCGGCATCGTCGTCCGCGTCGCGGGTGTCGGTATCGGAACTCACGTACATATATAGGTTCGATGACAGCATATCGCTTGTGTCGGTTGGCACACCCTGAGACCGTGTCGCGTGTTGGCAACTACCGCCGTGTTCGATGGAAAGGTATAGGGGCGGAAGCGGCCGAACGACCACGTAAGAAATGTCCGAGGAGGGTTACGACCACGCGGCGGTCGAACGACGCTGGCAGGAGGCGTGGGCGGAGGCCGACGCCTACCGGACGCCGGACGACGCCGAGGATCCGACGTACGTGCTGGGGATGTTCCCGTACCCGTCGGGGAAGCTCCACATGGGCCACGTCCGGAACTACACGATCACGGACGCGTACGCCCGTTACCGGCGGATGCAGGGCGACGACGTGCTCCATCCGATGGGGTGGGACTCGTTCGGGCTGCCCGCCGAGAACGCCGCCAAGGAGCGCGACTCGAACCCGCGCGACTGGACGATGGACTGCATCGACACCATGCGCGGGCAGATGGAGTCGATGGGGTTCGGCTACGACTGGGAGCGGGAGATCACCACCTGCGAGCCGGAGTACTACCGCTGGAACCAGTGGCTGTTCCACCAGTTCCACGACGAGGGACTGGTCGAGCGCCGCGCCGCCGAGGTGAACTGGTGTCCCTCCTGTGAGACGGTCCTGGCGGACGAGCAGGTCGAGGGGGAAGACGAACACTGCTGGCGCTGTGACACGCTGGTCGAGCAGCGCGAGCTGGACCAGTGGACGCTGGGGATCACCGAGTACGCCGACGAACTGCGCTCGGCTATCGACGACCTGGAGGGGTGGCCCGACAGCGTCCGCGAGATGCAGCGCAACTGGATCGGCAAGCAGGAGGGGTCGACCGTGGAGTTCGAGGTCGGCGAGGCGCGAAGCGCCTCGGGGAGCGGCGACGACGAGGAGCCGCGGACCTTCGGCCCGGTCGAGGCGTTCACCACCCGGCTGGACACGATCCACGGCGCGACGTTCTTCGCGCTGGCGCCCGATCACCCCATCTCGGAGGAGTTGGTCGCCGAGGACGACGAGATCCGACGCTTCGTCGAGGAGGTTGCCGACCCCGACGGCGACGAGCCGAACGGTATCCGGACGGACCTGACGGCGACGAACCCCGCGACCGGCGAGGAGGTGCCCGTGTTCGTCGCGGACTTCGTCCTCTCGGACGTGGGGACGGGCGCGCTGATGGGCGTGCCCGGTCACGACGAGCGCGACCACGCGTTCGCCGAGCGCATGGGCGTCGACATCGTCCCAGTCGTCGCGCCCGACCCCGAGGGCGACGCCGATCCGGAGATCCCCGACGTGAGCGAGGGCGCCTACACCGAGGACGGCGTCGTCGTCAACAGCGGCGAGTACGACGGCCTGTCGAGCGCGGAGGCGCGCGAGTCGCTGACCGCCGACATCGACTCCGCGGCGTTCCACACGCAGTACCGCCTGCGCGACTGGCTCATCTCCCGCCAGCGCTACTGGGGAACCCCGATACCGGTGATCCACTGCGACAACTGCGGCCCCGTCATGGTCCCCGAGGAGGACCTGCCCGTGGAGCTGCCGGAGTTCGTCAACACGACCGGGAACCCGCTGGACGCCGCGACCGAGTGGAAACACACCACCTGTCCCGACTGCGGCGCCGACGCGGTGCGCGAGACGGACACGATGGACACCTTCGTCGACTCCTCGTGGTACTTCCTGCGCTACGTCTCGCCGGACCTGGACGACGCGCCGTTCGACGTGGAGCGCACGAACGACTGGATGCCGGTCGACCAGTACGTCGGCGGGCTGGAGCACGCGGTGATGCACCTGCTGTACGCGCGCTTCGCCACGAAGGCCATCGCGGACATGGACATGCTGGAGCACCGCGAGCCGTTCACGAACCTGCTGGGGCAGGGCATGGTGCAGCTGGAGGGCGAGAAGATGTCCAAGTCGAAGGGGAACACCGTCTCGCCCCAGCGCATCGTCGACGACTACGGCGCCGACACCGCGCGCCTGTTCATGATGCAGGCCGCCCGGCCGGACACCGCCTTCGACTGGTCCGAGGAGGGCGTCAAGTCGACCCACCGGTTCCTGGGTCGGCTGGCCGAGACCGTGCGCTCGTTCGCCGGGAACGACGCCGACGCGGACGGCGACGCCGACCCTGCCGCCCGGTACGTCCGCTCCGAGGTCGACGCCGCGGTCGCCGTCGCCACGGAGAACTTCGACGACCTGGGCTTCGATCTGGCGACGCGCGAGGCGCAGCAGCTGGTGGGGACCCTGCGGAGCTACCGCGCGTACGTCGACGAGGTGCACGCGCCCACGTTCGAGCGCGGGCTGGAGGTGGCGATCGAACTACTGGCGCCCGTCGCGCCGCACCTGACCGAGGAGCTGTACGCGGAGCTGAGCGACGACGACGGGCTGCTGGTCGACGCCGAGTGGCCGACCGCCGACGTCGACCTGGCGGAGGTAGACAGGCGCCGCCAACTGGTCGAGAACACTCGCGAGGACGTGCGCAACATCGTCGACGTGGCGGGGATCGAGGACCCCGAGCGCGTCGACGTGGTCGTCGCACCCGAGTGGATGCACGAGGCGCTGGAGACCGCCATCGACAGCGACGCGCCGAACCTGGTGGGGGAGCTGATGCAGAAGCCGGAGATCCAGCGGCACGGCTCGGCCGCCTCCGACTACGCGAAGGACCTGCAGGCCGAGCGCGAGGCGCTGCGTCCCGCGCTGGCGCCGGAGCGCGAGCGCGAGGCGCTGGAGGCGGCGGCGTGGCTCGTCGAACGCGAGTTCGGGGCGCCGGTTCGGGTGCTGTCCGCCGAGGAGGCCGACGACGCGGTCGCGAACAAGGCCGAGCCGGGGCGTCCGGCGATCGACATCGCGGAGTAACGGGCGCGACGCCCCCTCACACTCTCACCTCCCGTTCGCTCAGTCCCGTTCGTTCCAGTCGAGATCCACGTCGCGTCGCGTGCCGGGGTCGGCCGCGAACGGACCGAAGCCGTACACCACGACGAGCACCGCGAGCGCCGGCAGGAGGTTGCCGACGAGCGGGAGCAGGACGAACGGGAGGTCCACGAACACCGTCCGCGGAGCGAACGCCGCCAGCAGCGCGACCCACGCGCCCGGCAGGACGATCAGGCCGCCGGCGACCTCGACCCGGCGGGCGCGGGCCGTCGGGGTCGCTGACGCGCCCCCGCGCCACGCGCCCGCGAGGCTCGCGAGCACGACGACGCCGGCGAGGAGGGCGCCGTCGAAGGGCCCCGCGATGCCGCCGGGCCAGCCCGGGGCGGCGAGGAAGGCGAGGACGCCCGACAGCGACACGCCGAGGTGGACAGCCGCGAGCCCCCACGCGGCCGCGCCGACCGCGCGGTCGCGGGGCGTTCCGGGGGTCCGCTCGGTCGACGGCGTTGGATCGGACACGAGCGATCGAACGCGGGCGGGGCCCAAGTCGGCGTCGACTGCGGTGAGTGAGGGGTTGCCGACCGACTCGGTCGACTCGCGTCGCCGTCGGGTCGTCGGATTCAAGCTCGTGCCCGGAGAGGGCGGACCATGGGCGAGGCGGCGAACCGGGTCCAACACCACTTACGTGAACGCCTCGCGTGTGCGCTTCCCGGGTACGAGTGGCACGAGGAGCACGTCGTCGGCGACACCCCGGTCGACGTGGCGGGCGTGGGCGACGCGCTCGTGCTCGTCGAACTGGAGTGGCGTCGGGCCGATCCCGCGAACAACACGGTGAAACTGTTCCGCGAACTCGCGGAGACGGACCTGGCGTCGTCGTTCGGTTCCGTCCACGTCGTCCAACTGTTCAGTCGCTACTACGACCTCGCGTCGGGGGGAGTGAGCACGAAGCGACGTAACGCCGTCTTCGTCGGCGAACGGGTCGCCGAGACGGTGCCGGCCGCGACGTTCACGGCGGTCACGCTCGGGATCGACCCGCCGAGACGCGGCGGGGACCTGCCCGAGGACTGGCGGGAGTCGGTCGAGAACGTGGGCGACCGGATCGGTCGGGAAGTGACGACGGGGCACTAGCGAGGACGAGAACGACGGGGGAGAAATCGTCAGAAACGGGGTCGCGACCGCCGTCGGATCAGTTCACGTCGATCCGGTGGCCCTCGTCGCCCTCCTCGTCCGCGTGGACCTTGGGGAGGGTGACGGTGAGCACGCCGTTGGCGTAGGTCGCGCTCGCGTCGTCCTCGTGGATCTCGGCGGGGAGGGTGATCGACCGGCGCATCGACTCGGAACGGCGCTCGCGGCGCAGGTACGCGCCGGCGTCGTCGCCCTCGTCGCGGCTGATCTCGCGTTCGGCGCGGATCGAGAGGACGCCGTCGCGGACGGTCAGGTCGATGTCCTCCGTCTCGAAGCCCGGGAGGTCGGCCATCACCGCGACCTCGTCGTCGTACTCGGCCACGTCGACGTCGACGCCCGAGCGTCGCATCCGGTCGAACTCGCCCAAGTCCATCCGCCCGACGTTGCGGGACATACGGTCGAACATCCGGTTCATATCGTCGAAGGGAGTCATGTTACTCATGGAATATCACCGAGTTATACCACGTCTCGTCAGGTATTAAACACCGCTGGACGCGTGGTAGCTCGCTTCACGGCCCATGATCGGTCTCCCCGACGCCGGTACCCGCGGACCGGACACCGACGGGCAACGGTTTTCACCGGCCACGCCCCACGTCCGGTATGAACGTCACCGTCATCGACTACGGCGTCGGCAACCTCCGAAGCCTTCGCCGCGGGCTCGAACGGGCCGGCGCGGACGTTGCGGTCTCCGACGACCCCGACGCGATCCGCGACGCGGAGGCGCTCGTGCTCCCGGGAGTGGGCGCCTTCCGCGAGTGCGTCGCCAACTCCGAGCCGTTCCACGACGTGCTGATCGAGAAGGCCGAGGACACGCCGATCCTCGGCGTCTGCGTCGGGCTCCAGCTCATGTACGAGGAGAGCACCGAGGGCGCGTCCGAGGGCCAGACCGTCGAGGGGCTGGGCCTCATTCCGGGGCGCGTCGAGCGGCTCCCCGACTCCGTGAAGGTGCCGCACATGGGCTGGAACGAGCTCACCCCCGAGCGCGACCACCCCATCATGGACGGGATCAGCGAGGGCGACTACGCGTACTTCGTCCACTCGTACTGCGCGGACGTGACCGACCGCACCATCGCCTCCTGCGAGTACGGGCGACGCTTCGCCGCCATCGCCGCCAACGAGGCCGGCAACGTCGTGGGCACACAGTTCCACCCGGAGAAGAGCGGCGAGACCGGCCTGCAGGTCCTGAGCAACTTCGTCGACTACGCCGAGGCGTACCACGCCGGCGAGGTCGCGACGGCGGACTGACGGCGCAGAGGCGCGTCGTCCGCACCGCCGACCGACGTCTCGATCCCCTACGTCGATCGTTCACTCGACGTCGATCTGCGTCCCATCCCCCGAGTCCGGCTCCCGCTTCGGCAGCGTCACGGTCAACACCCCGTGGTCGTAGGTGGCGGTCGCCTCCGACTCGTTCACTTCGTCGGGAAGCTGCACTCGTCGCGTCACAGAGCGACGACGCCGCTCGCGGCGGTGGTACTGTCCGTCGGGAGCCGCCCCGGCGCTCGTCTCCTCGTCGTCGGACTCCGCGCGCAGCGTCAGCGTGCGGCCGGAGACGGTCACCTCGACGTCCTCGTCGCCGAACCCCGGGAGGTCTGCGACCACGACGAACTCGCCGTCGCGCTCGAGCAGGTCGACCGGTACGTCGCCACGACCGGGGTTCCCCAGCGTCGTGTCGACCTCGTCCAGTTCCTCGCCCAGTTGTTCGAGCAGGTCGGTGACGTCGTCGAACGGCGTCCGTTCCGTCATGTCGACGAGTAGACCGGTAGGCGGCTTGAGCCTGTCGCCGGGGAAGGGTCGGAATAGGCGAGGATTGAAACCGGATGACGGGACCACGGACGCCGTGCGGTAAGTACGGCCCCCGGCGGGCAGCGGGTGTGCGACGCCGCCGTCGGGAAGCGGCGGGTCGAGGCGTCGCCTGTCAGCCACCGAACGCCGTCGGAGGGAGTGGACCGGCGGGGACGGATCCGACCGCGATCGAGGACAGTCCGGAGCCGACGCTACGAGACGACGTGCTCGGTGTCGTAGGACCCCAGCACGCGGACCCAGCCGTCGTCGACGATCGCCGCCACGTCGTCGACGGCCGCCCGGGCGCGGTCCTCGTACATTCCGGCCTCGAAGTCGATGTGGAACAGGTAGTCGCCGAGGCGCTCGCCGCTCGGGCGCGACTCGATGCGCGAGAGGTTCACGTCGCGGTCGGCGAACGCCTCCAGGACCTCCAGCAACAGCCCCGGGTAGTTCGCGCCCGGGTACACCACGACGGAGCTCTTCCCGCCGGCCTCGCTCCGCTCGGCCTCGGGCGCGACGACGAGGAACCGGGTCGCGTTCGACGACTGGTCCTGAATGTCCTCCGCGAGCACGCGAAGGTCGACGCCGCCGTCGTCGGCCACGGCGTTCGCGGGGTGGCCGATGCCGGCGACCGACGCGTCCTCGCGGGCGCGCTCGACGCCGCGGGCCGTGGAGGCGACCGCCTCCTGTCGGACGTCGGGGTACTCGCGCTCCAGGTAGTCGCGGCACTGTGCGAGCGCCTGGGAGTGCGAGGCGACCACGTCGAACGTCTCCGCCTGCGCCAACAGCGCGTGGCGGATCGGCGTGACGATCTCGCGGACGACGGACACCTCGGCCTCGGTGAGCGCGTCGAGGCTCTCGGTGACGCTGCCCTCGATGCTGTTCTCGACGGGAACGACGCCGCGGTCGTACTCGCCGTCGGCCACCGCCTCGACGATGGCCGTGACCGACTCGCGGAAGGCGACGTCGTCGGCGACGGCCCGCGCGGCGCGGTGGGAGTACGTACCGGCGGGACCGAGCGTGACTGCCTGCATACCCCGCCGTGCGCCGGCGACCCCGATAAGGACACCGGGTCCGTCAGAACTTCCACACGACACCGGCGAGTCAGAGCGGCGTCCGGGGCTCAAAAGCGGTCGCGCAGCTCCGTACGGAGGTCCGCCACGTCGAGGTCCTTCCGCGCGAACAGCACGAGCAGGTGGTAGACGAGGTCTGCCGCCTCCGCGGTCAGCTCCTCGACGTCGTCGTCCTTCGCCGCGAGGATCGTCTCGGTCGCCTCCTCGCCGATCTTCTCGAGCACCGCGTTCTCGCCCTTCTCGTGGGTGAACAGGGAGGCGGTGTACGAGCCCTCGGGGAGGCGCTCCTTTCGGTCCTCGATCGTCGCGAACAGCGCGTCGAGCACCTCCTCGTCGGCGACCGCGGCCGACTCCGGGGCGACGTCGTCGTCGGGTACCTCGGGGTCCGCGTCGGCCGCGGCGTCGTCGCTCACGTGTCGACCCCCGCGTCCGCGTCGGCGTCCACGGGGAGCGCCGCGTGTTCCTGCCCGAAGAACGCCAGATCGTGGATCCGGGAGTCGGGCGTCAATTCGGGGTGGAACGAGGTGGCGATCACCGAGCCCTGCTTGACGGCGACCGGGTCGCCGTCCCACTCGGCGAGCACCTCGACTTCCTCATCGACCTCGTCGATGACGGGCGCGCGGATGAACACCGCCGGGAACGGCTCGTCGAGCCCGACCACGGACAGCGGCGCCTCGAAGGAGTCCGCCTGTCGACCGAACGCGTTGCGGTCGACGCTCACGTCGAGCACGTCGAGCGTCGCCACCCGGTCGTCCTTGGCGTCGCGGGACGCGACGATGAGCCCCGCACACGTCGCGAGCAGCGGCTTATCGGCGGCGACGTGCGCGCGTATCTCCTCGTCGATTCCCTCCTCACGCAGCAGCCGAGAGATCGTCGTCGACTCCCCGCCGGGCATGAGCAACACGTCACACTCCGGGACGACGCCGGCGTCGCGGATCTCGACGACCTCCACGTCGACGCCGTGGCTCGCGGCCGCGCGGCGGACCGCGTCGGCGTGCTCCGAGACGTCGCCTTGGACGGCGATAACGCCCGCGTTCATGGGAGAGAATCGACGGGCTGCGAGTGAAAAGCTGTCGTTCGGACCGAGTCAGAACGCGAACCCGAGGATCAACACGAGGATGCCGAAGAGGAGCCCGAAGGCGACGACGGTCTTCGGGTCGATCCGGATCGCGTTGCGGTCCTCCGCGTCGAAGTAGCGGACGAGCCCCGCGCTGGACATCAGGCCGCCGCTGTTTTGTCCGCTGCTCATATCCGGGTCATCGTGAGTCGCCGGCCTAAGCCTTTCGACCGGCGCTCGCACGTGGCCGGATCGGTGGCGGCCGACCGTCGGAACGGCCAGTGAGTAATCCTTATGCGCGGCCCGTCGCAACTGGCGGTCGGTATGAGCGTTCGACTCAAGGACTTCTACGCGGACTGGTGTGGCCCCTGTAAGACCCAGGACCCGATCCTCGACGAGCTCGAGGAGGACTACCCCGACGTGAGCTTCGAGAAGGTGGACGTCGAGGAGGAACAGGAGATCGCGAACCAGTATCAGGTGCGCTCCCTCCCGACCCTCATCGTCGAGAACGACGACGGCGTCGTCGACCGCTTCGTCGGCGTCACCCAGCGCGAGGACCTCGAGGAGGCGCTCGCGCAGGCCGGCGCGTAGGGCCGGACGGCCGCCGACACCGGTTGGCCGCACGGGGGTCCGCCGGGCTTCCATGACGACGACCGCCACGGTGGGGGTCCCGGTCCGACTCGCAACCGTTAACACGGGCGCGGCCGCTTTCGACACGTATGGCAAATTTCGAGGCGGCCGAGCGCCGTACGCTCGATAAACTCGTCTGCATGCGGTGCAACGCCCGGAACCCGAAGCGCGCGGACAACTGTCGCAAGTGCGGCTACGGGAACCTCCGCCCGAAGGCGAAGGAACCGCGCACCGCATAACTCGACGATCGGGCGTCACGCCCGGAAACGCCGCCCACTCCTCCGATCCGCTGTGTCGCCAGCTGCGGGGCTACCGGTTCTGCGTGGCTACCGCCCCCCGCGGCTACCGACCCATCATGGGCGACGCCGAGCGCGTGCTACTCCTCCGGATACTTCGGCTCGCGGCGTTCGGCGCGCGCAAGCGCCCGCTCGATCACGTCGCGAACGGAGTCGCCGCCGGCCTCGGCGTGAAACGCGTCGCCGTGACCCGCGTACAGCGACTCGACGGAGTCGGGGAGCCGGTCGAGCAGGTCCCGAAGGCTCTCGATGAGTCGCTCGCGCGACTGCCCCGCCATGTCGGTTCGGCCGAACGAGCCGTCGTCGAACGCGCCGTCGTTGTACACGACCACGTCGCCGGAGAACAGCGCGGTCTCCCCGACCAGCGAGACGTGGTCCGTGGCGTGCCCCGGCGTGTACACGACCTCCGCCGTCTCGTCGCCGATCTCGACCTCGTCGCCGTCGTCGAGCGCGTGGTCGCGCCGCGGGTGATCGCCGTGGGCGTACAGTTCGGCGTCGAACGCGTCGAGCACCGCGTCCAACTCGCCCACGTGGTCGTGGTGCTGGTGCGTGAGAACCACCCGATCGAGGTCGTCGGTGTGCTCTGTCAGCACGTCGACGACGCCCGGCATCGTCCCCGCGTCCACGAGCGTCGGCACCGCGCCGTCGACGAGGTACGCGTTGCAGGTGAACTCCTCGGCGTCGGCCGTGACGTTGACCGCGTCCATGGTCGAACGCTGTGGCGCCGCGCGTAAAAGCCGACCTGCCGCGGCAGCGACGCGGTCGCGGAGCCGTCGCGTCGACCGGACCGACCCCCAGATATTTCTGTCGGTATCGGCTACGTACAGATGGTATGGGCTTCGGAAGCTACGACGAATCCGAACAGGAGAACCAGCAGTTGGATTCGGATCTCGATCAGGACACCGTGGACGGCGGCGAGGCCGACCACGACGGCGACATCGAGTTCGAGTTCGAAGCCTCGAACGACGAGCTCCTCGACAAGCTCGAGGACATCAAGGACTGACGGCCGCGAGATCGTCGGACGCCGTCGTATCGTGCCGGACCACGTCGTGAACCCCGGAACCCGCGCGCTCGGCGTCGCCGTCTCGGCCGACGGGCGATCCGACGAGTACCCGCCGGCGCGCGCGACGGTCGCGGCCGCGGTCGTCCGGGCCGACCGCGTGGTCGACGGACTCTCGTTTTCGACGTGCACCGTCGGCGGGAGCGACGCGACCGCCGCCGTCGTCGACTGCGTCGACCGGCTCGGCCGCCCGGACGCGCGCCACCTCCTGCTCGCCGGCGTCGCTCCGGCGTGGTTCAACCTGATCGATCTCCGCCGCGTCCACGAGGCCGCCGACCGACCCGTCCTCGCGGTCTCGTTCGAGGCGAGCGCGGGGCTGGGACCGCACCTCCGCGAGCACTTCTCGGGCGGGGCGCTCGACCGCCGACTGGCCGTCTACGAGTCGCTTCCCGATCGGGAACCGGTGTCCCTCGACGGCGACGGGAGCGGCGGAGTCGGCGGCGACGAGGTCGACAGCGACGGGAGCGGCGGCGGTCCGGAGGACGAGCGCGAACCGGACCTGTGGGTCCGCCCCGTCGGCGTCGACGCCGCCGCGGCTCGCCGGATCGTCGCCGCCCACACCCCCGACGGACAGGGTCGCCCGGAGCCCCTCCGCGTGGCGCGACTCGCGGCGCGCGCCGGCCGTTCGTACGCCGATCGTCGCACGGACGCCTCCTCGAACACCGCACCGGAGTCGGCGCCGAACGACGGTCGAGACGAGTAGGTTTACCTCCGCGGCGGGCCGGGTTCGCGTATGAGCGAGCAGTCGCTGGACGCGGATCTGTGCGTGTCGGACTGCGAGCGCTGTCCGGCGCTCGTGGAGTCGCGATCGCGGATCGTCAACGGGGCCGGGCCGACCGACGCCGACCTCGTGTTCGTCGGCGAGGCGCCGGGTGCGAACGAGGACGAGCAGGGGGAGCCGTTCGTCGGCCGCTCGGGAACGGTGCTGGACGACGCGCTGCGCGACGCCGGCCTCGCCCGCGCCGACGTTCGCATCACCAACTGCGTGCGCTGTCGTCCGCCGGACAACCGCGACCCCCACAGCGACGAGCTGGAGGACTGCCGCGGGTATCTCGCCGAGGAGCTCGCGCGCGTCGATCCCGAGCTCGTCGTCACGCTCGGGAAGGTACCCTCCCAGCACCTCCTCGGTCGCTCGGTCGCCGTGACGAGCGAGTCCGGCGAGGTGTTCGACGCCCGGGTCGGCGACACCGCGGTCCGCCTGCTGGTGTGTCTCCATCCGGCGGCGACGCTGTACGACCGGAGTCAAGCCGACGCCTTCGAGGAGACGGTTCGGACGGCGGCGGAGCTCGCTGGGCTCGCCGACGGCGACTCCGGCGGGCAGGCGTCGCTGGGCGACTACTGAGTTCGGGCGGGAGCGAGCACTACGAGGCGTCGGTCTCCCGCGATCCGTCGGGGGGACCGCGCCACAGCGCGCCGACGAGCAGGCCGAAGACGAGGCCGGTGAGGTGTCCGCCGTTCACCGCCGCGGGCGCCCCCGGGAGGTTCGTGAGGAGGTCGACCGCGACCGTGAGGACCGACGAGACGCCGATCACGGCGGCGATCAGGTCCAACTCGGAGCGGTCCTCGGGGTTCCCAGCCGCCCGCGTCAACGCGAACCCGCCGAGCGCGTAGCCGAGCCCGCTGATCCCGTAGACGGCGACGTTCGACGCCGGGCTGTACGCCGACAGCACCGCGTAGCCGACGCCGAGCGCGAGCGCGAGCCCCCCGAGCAGGAACACCCAGTAGCCCCCGGGCGAGAAGTGTCGTTCCTGGGGCGCGAGCACCAGCAGGACGAGCACGTTCGAGAGGAAGTGCGGGGCGCCCCGGTGGAGAAACGGCGACAGGAGGAGGACCGCGTCGCCGCCCTCGAGATAGAGAAACGCAGTCAGCGCGCGGATCGACGGCGCCCCCGTGGCCCACGCCGCGACCGCCTGCAGGAGGAACACCGTCGAGGTGAGCGCGACGACCGTCATCGTCGTCCGCGTCCGTGCCGCACGGTACTGGCGCCGGAGGGTCGAGACGAACGCGCGCCAGTCGGCGGTCGGCGCCGGTCGGTCCGCTGGCTCCATCGGACGGTGGTCGGGGACAGACGCCCTTAGCACTTCCTCGACACGTGGCAGCCACGGGGAGAGCCGGTGCTGGCGACAGTAGGGAGGCAAAGGCTGTGGCCGCCGCTGTGCGGCGTGGCGTCGAAAGAACGTGGATCCGGTCGCGTCGCGGCCGTTACTTGCCGCCGCGGTCGCCGCGCGAGATGGACGGGCGAGTCTTCTCGGTACCCTTGCCGCGCTGACTCAGGCCGCGGTTGTTCTTGCCCGCGTTCGTGAGACCGCGGAACGCGCGGCCCTTCTGGGAGTCGTCGCAGATCCAGTTGAGCTCGTCGTCGTTCTGGATCGCGGGGTGCTCGGGGTCGACGAGGATCACTTCGGTCCACTTCTGGGAGCCGTCCTGCCCGACGGGGTAGGAGGCGAGCACGCGAAGGTTCGGGTACTTCCGCGAGACGCGCTCCTCGCCGATGCGCTGGATCGACTTCCGGCGACCGATGCGGTTGACGCCCTGCCGCTTCGTTCGGCGGCCCGCCTTGTGGCGCTGCTTGCGTGCGCCGCCCTTGCGGACGGAGACGCGCGCCATCACGACGCCCTGCTTGGCCTTGTAGCCGAGCTCGCGCGCCTTGTCGAGGCGGGTCGGTCGGTCGATGCGGACGATGGCGCCCTCGTCGCGCCAGTCCTGTTTGCGCTGCCACTGCAGTTCCGCGAGCTTGCCCTCGTCCTGGTTCCGCCAGGCTTCCTTGATGTGGGAGTAGAAGCTTCGTGCCATTGGTGGTCTCCGCGGGCGCTTGCGATTCAACCGCGTCGGGGAACCCCCGAGCGGTCACATTTCGTCCCGGCGTACCGGGTGCCCACTGGCGGCCCACCTGCCAGCGAGTTACGGATCGTTCCGCGCAGGCGCTGTTAAGGGCTGCGTTTCGAGTCGTCACCGTCGAACAGGCGCGGACCGATCCGCTCGGCGATGCCGAGTGCGGGCACGAGCGCGACCCAGCCGGCGACGACGAGCACTGCGCCGGCGAACGCGTAGTAGCCCTGCGAGCAGCAGTAGTAACCGCCGCCGAGCCCGCGGAGGAACTCCCGGCCGCCGTACGCGAGCGCGAGCGTTCCGACGGCCGCGACGACCGGGCGAACGATCGGCTTCGGATAGCGATCGAGAAGGCGTGGGGACCAGACGGCGCCGACGAGCAGCGCCGCCGCGACGAGTTCGTTCACGGCCCGGTGCTCGCGACGATCCCTGAAAAGTCCGCCGCAGGGCCGTGCGTTCGGCGCCTACGCCTCGGATCCCGCGAACGCCCGCACCGACTCGAACTCGCCGTCGACGATCGCGTCGGCGACGGCGTCGGCGTCGACGTCAGGGGTCTCGCTCGGATACTTCCGAACGAAGTAGCTCACGATGTTGTCCACGTCGCGCGCGAGCAGTTCGTCGGCGTTCTCGTGGTCAGTTTCGACCGACTGGGGCCAGTCGAAGATCACGATCCCGTCGTCGCTGACGGCGACGTTGTACTCGGAGATGTCCGCGTGGACGTAGCCCGCGCGATACGCCAGATCCATCTCGCGGAGGATCAGGTCGAGCACGCCGACGACCTGCTCGGAGCGGAGCTTCGCGTTCGCCAGCTCCGGACCGGGGAGCTTCTCCATCACGATCGCGTGACGGTTGTGGTCGATCGGCCGCGGCACCGACACCTGCGGGTACAGGTCCTCCAGCGCGCCGTACTCGCGCTCGGCGGCCTTGCGCGCGGTGTACTGCCAGGAGACGTGGTTGTTGTCGCTGGTGTAGTCGCGCTCCTTGTTCACCTCGCGGAAGTTGGTGTACCCCTCGCGGTGGAACTTCAGCGCCATCGGGCGGTACGTCTCCACCTCGTACACGTCGCTCTCCTTCCCGACGCCCAGCGACGACCCCATCCCGGTGACCGTCTCGCGCTCGGCGAACGTGTGCAGCGCCAGCGCGTCATATCCCATGAACGTGAGCTGGTACCCCTCGTACTGGATCGTCTTGCGCCGGATCAGGTCGCGATCCGAACAGCGGTCGATCCGGTACTCGGCGTTCTCCTCGGAGAGCCCGGCGTACCCCGGGATCTTCTCGACGTTCACCCACTCCGAGAAACGCATGCCCTGCTCGACGCCCGAGAGGAGATAGAAGTCCTCGGGCTCGAGCTCGGCCATCGTCTCGGCGACGTTCCCGACCATTACCCGTGTGTCGTCGCCGCGAGGTGAAAAGGGGTTCGTGGCGGGAACCGATCGACGTCCCGAACGCCGACCGTCGGTCGCCAGCCCGCTGTCCCCCGACTCACCGGTCGCCTACGCTCGATCCTCGGTCCGTCGGCTCGCGACCGGCGGCTCTTTGGCCCCCGACGCCGGACTCCCGCCATGAGCGATTCGGACGCCGAGGGCGATGCGGTCGGGTCAGGCGACGGCTCCGCGGGCCCGCTCGCGGACCGGGAGTGGCGCCTGATCCGTGAGGAGTCCCGACCCGGACCGCTGAACATGGCGCTCGACGAGGTCGCCGCCGAGACCGCCGCGGCGGGCGGTCCCCGCACGGTCCGCGTGTACCGCTGGGATCCCACGTGTCTCTCGATGGGCTACGCCCAGGAGCCGGAGACTGTCGACTGGGACCGCTGCGCCGACGCCGGGGTCGACGTGACGCGTCGCCAGACCGGCGGCGGCGGCATCTATCACGATCACGACGGCGACATCTCCTACTCGATCACGGCGCCCGCCGCGGAGCTTCCGGGGAAACTCCTCGACGCCTACCACCTCCTGTGTGAGCCAGTCCTCGCCGCGTTCCGTGCGCTCGGCGTCGACGCCGACTACGCCGACGAGGAGCGCCCGGCGATCTATCAGCCCGCGTGCTACCTCCGCGCTCTCCACCCGGCCCACGACGTGTGCGCCGACGGGGGTGCGGGGCGGAAACTGTCGGGCAACGCCCAGTACCGCCGCGAGGAGAGCGTCATCCAGCACGGCTCGGTCACGTTCGACGCGAAGCCGAGCGATCACCTCGCAGTCTTCCGCGACCACGGCGTGAGCGAGGAGCGGTTCGCCGAGCGCGTCGGCGGGATCACCGACTACGCGGACGCGACCCGCGAGGAGGCAGTCGCCGCGTTCGAGGACGCGCTGGCGACGTGGGCCGGCGCCGAGGAGGGCGAGTGGACCGACGACGAACTCGCGCGCGCCGAGGAGGTCGCGGACGAGAAGTACCGCGACGACGGCTGGGTTCGCGAGCGTCCCGGGGGTCGTTGACTGCGTCGCCGGCGGCGACGACCGCGGTCGCGTCGCCCACGTCGGCGTCGTACTCGGTCTCGCCGACGGCGAGCGCGCGGCCGAGTCAGAAGCCGAACGTCTCGGGCACCTCGCCCAGTTCCGCTCGCACCGCCTCGTGGATCTCCGCGACCGGCGGCGTGTCGCGCGTCGGGTCGAGCCAGTGCTCGCCGAGCCAGCGGTAGCGGATCACGCCGTCCTCGTCGATCAGGAAGCACGAGCGCCGCGAGCGGCGAAAGAGGCCGAACGTCCGGTAGGCGACGCCGAACGACTCCGAGATCGACAGGTCGGTGTCGGCGTACAGGGGGAACCCGAGGTTCAGGCGGTCGATGAACTGGCGATGCAGGCGTGGGCCGGACTTCGAGACGCCGACGACGTTCACCTCCTCGCCGGAGGCGAACCAGTCGAAGTCGCGGAAGGCACACCACTCCTCGATACAGTCGGGGCTGAAATCGACCGTGTAGAAGCTGAGGAGGACGGGCTTGTCGAGTAGTTCCGAGAGCGACGTCTCGCGCGTCTCCCCCTCGGGCGTGACGAGCGTCGCGGCGAACTCCGGGGCCGGATCGCCCACGTCGAGCGGGTCGCCCGGAGCCTGCGGCGGATCGGACGATAGCATTCGACGGACCTGCGGGTGCTCGGGGAATAAGCGTGCGCATCCACCTCTCGCGGTTGAGAACTTCCGTGACCGCCGGGGCGTCTGCGAACTCCCGCGAGCGGCCGCTTCCGAAGCCGCTTTGCCCCCCGACTCGCCACCAGTGGGTATGAGCGCAGACAGCGACGCGACGCTCCGGATCGGAGCCCACGAGTCCATCGCCGGCGGCACGTACAACGCGGTCGACGCGCTGGTCGACGACGGCGGCAACTGCGGCCAGATCTTCACTCACTCCCCGCAGGTGTGGCAGAGCCCGAACATCGACGACGACGAGGCCGAGCGGTTCCGCGCCGCGAGCGACGAACACGGCGTCGGCCCGTGGGTCATCCACTCGTCGTACCTCGTGAACCTCTGCACGCCGAAGGACGACCTCCGCGAGAAGTCGGTCGACTCCATGCAGGAGGAAGTCGACGCCGCCGCGAAGCTCGACATCCCGTACGTCAACGTCCATCTGGGCGCCCACACCGGCGCGGGCGTCGATCAGGGGCTCGACAACGCCGCGAGCGCCCTCGACGAACTCGACATCCCGGACGGCGTGACCGTGCTCGTCGAGTCGGACGCGGGCTCGGGCACCAAGCTCGGCGGCGACTTCGAGCACCTCGCGGCGGTGCTGGAACGCTCCGAGCAGGACCTGGACGTCTGCCTCGACACGGCCCACGCGTTCGCCGCGGGCTACGACCTCTCGACGGCGGAGGGCGTCGAGGAGACGATCGCGGAACTCGACGAGGTCGTCGGGCTGGAGCACCTGGAGTGCGTCCACCTCAACGACTCCAAACACGAGTGCGGGACGAACAAGGACGAGCACGCCCACGTCGGCGAGGGACTCATCGGCGAGGAGGGCATGCGCACGTTCATCAACCACGAGGACCTGCGCGACGTGCCCCTCGTGCTGGAGACGCCCACCGAGGACGGCAAGTCCTTCGCGTGGAACATCGAGCGCGTGCGCGAGCTTCGGGAGTAACCCAGTCACCGACCGACACCGCATCCTCAGCGCCCACCACACCCATCCACTCGCTCACCTACTCGCTCACTCACCGACCCCGAATCGATGACCCGGGCTCCCCGCTCCCTGCTCGGCCAGTTCGTCCTCTGGACCGCCGGCGCCGTCGGCGTGCAACTGGTTCTCGGCGTCTCGTGGGGAGCGCCCGAGAGCGTGTTCGACCCGGCCGCGCTCGCGGACGCCGCACTCGTCGGTGCCTGCGTCGCCGCCGGCGGCGTCGCGGCGTCGTCGCTGTCCGTCTACGGGCGTGATATCGTCGGCGTCCTCGTCGCTACCGGCCTCCTCACCGCGCTGTCGACGGCGGCGTTCGGCGCCGGCGCGGCGACGACGAACGAGCTGATCTCGCTGGTCGCCGGCTACGCCGTGTTCGTCGCGCTCGCGTACACGGCCGGCTGGGCCCTCGACGGCGTGCTCCGACGGGGCGTCGTCGTCGAGGACGGCGCGGCGACGTTCGCCGGGGATCGGTAGCCGTCCGCGACGCGGAAGTCGGCCATCCGTGCGGGCCACCCGGACCTTGATAGCGCGGGGCACACACCCACGCGCATGGCACCTCCATCCGCCGACCTCGACTCGACGGTCACCGACGACGCCCCCGACGCGTATCGCGATCTGATGGACCGATACGCCCGCGTCTCGCACCTCGAGAGCGGCAGCGGCGTCCTCTACTGGGACCAGCAGGTGACGATGCCGACCGGCGGCACCGCCGCCCGCGGGAAACAGCTCGCGGCGCTGTCGGCGACGACCCACGAGAAGCTGACGAGCGACGAGATGGCCGACGCGCTCGACGCCGCCGAGGACGCCGACCTCGACGACGAGCGCGCGGCGAACGTCCGCGAGATCCGGCGGCGCCACGAGCGCAACCGCTCGGTGCCCGAGTCGCTCGTCGAGGAGCTGACCGAGCACCGCTCGCACAGCCAGCAGGTGTGGAAGGAGGCGAAGGCCGACGACGACTTCGGCCACTTCGCGCCCGCGCTGGAGACGCTTCGCGACCTCCAAGTCGAGCGCGCGGAGGCGATCGCGCCCGACCGGCCGGCCTACGAGGTCATGTACGAGGACGGGGAGCCGTACCTCCCGCTGGAGCGGCTGGAGGAGATATTCGAGGAACTGAAGGCGGGGCTCGTGCCGCTCATCGAGGAGATCGAGGCCTCGGACGCCGATCTCGCGTCGCCGTTCGTCGCGGCGGGTCCGTACGACGAGGGGACCCAGCGCGGGCTCTCGGAGGCGGTACTGGACCTGCTGAACTACCCCGACGACCGCGGTCGACTGGACGTGTCCGCCCACCCGTTCACCTCCGGCAACCAGTTCGACGCGCGGATCACGACGCGGTTCAAGCCCGAGGACCCGATGGACGCGTTCACCGCGACGGTCCACGAGTTCGGCCACGCGAGCTACGAGTTGGGCCTGCCGGACGGCCGCTTCGGCGAGCCGATCGGCGCGTCGCTGTCCTCCGGCGTCCACGAGTCGCAGTCGCGGTTCTGGGAGAACCACGTCGCCCGAACCGAGCCGTTCTGGGAGGGGTTCGTCGACGAGGCCAACGACCACCTCGGCACCGACGCGACCGCGCGGGAGGCGTACGAGGCGGTGAACCAGATCTACCCGGACAACCTGATCCGCGTCGAGGCCGACGAGCTCACCTACCACCTCCACATCATCCTCCGGTGTGAGATCGACCGCGCGGTCGTCGAGGGCGACCTCTCGATCGAGGAGGTCCCGCGGGTCTGGAACGAGAAGATGGACGACTACCTCGGCGTCGTCCCCGACACCGACGCCGAGGGCTGTCTGCAGGACATCCACTGGAGCAGCCGCTTCGCCGCGTTCCAGGGGTACACCATCGGGTCGGTGCTGGCGGCGCAGTTGGACCACGCGATGCGCGAGGACCTGGGCGACGTGGACGCGCTGATCCGCGAGGGCGACCTCGAACCGCTGTGGGAGTGGATGACCGAACACGTTCACAGCCACGGCCGGCGGTATCCGACCGACGAGCTGGTCGAGGAGGCGACCGGCGAGCCGCTGACGGCCGAGTACTTCCTCGACTACGTCGAACGGAAGTTCGGCGATCTGTACGACCTCTGAGCGACGGACGAGGCGCGACGGTCACGTTCCCCGGGAACTCGGATCCGCCCACGGCCGACCGGATCGCTCACTGCCGACCCCGACCGCTCACGACGGATCGGATCGCCACCGGTGAACCGCGATCCGACCGGTTCCGGACGTCGTTCCGTGCGTTCCAACCCCCTTCCGGCGATTTCACGAACGAGAGACTCGCCAGAAGGTATATGTAGTGGTGTGGTATAGCATAACATGTATGGCGTCGGCACCGAGCCCCGATGGCGACCTGTTCGACGAGTTCCTGACCAGCCGCGGCCACGACGTGGAGCCGGCCCGATGGGAGGAGTCCTATAACAAGAAGCAGTGTCCCGACTGCGGGGGACTGCACGACGACGACGCCGTGGAGTGCTCGGTGTGCGGCTGGCGACCCGAGCCGTCCCCCTGACCGCGCCGCGAGTTGACGGCCGGGCGAGCCGACTGTTCGACCGGAGAACCGCCCCGGTCGCCGACCGCGCGGCCCGAGGCCGTCGGTTCGACCCTCGCGAGGCATCGATATCGCGTTCTCCGTTCCACACGCGTCCGTTCGCGAGCGCAAGCCACGGCGCTTATGAGTCGCGCCCGAGAGGGAACGGTAATGAGCGACCCGACGGTGACCCGCCTGTTCGGTGGCCCGGGCAGCGGGAAGACGACCGCGCTCCTCGACCGCGTCGAGGGGCTCATCGACGAGGGCGCGGACGTCCGCGACATCCTCGTCGTCTCGTACACGCGCGCGGCGGCCGCCGAGGTGCGCGAGCGCCTCGCCGAACGTCTCGACACCACCCCCCGTCACCTTCAGGGGAACGTCTGTACCATGCACGCGAAGGCGTACGAGCTGTTGAACCTCTCCCGGGGCGACGTGGTCGGGGAGGACGACAAGGAGGCGTTCTGCGACGACTACGGCGTCGAGTACGAGGACGAGTACTCCGGCGGCGGCCGCCGCACCGCGCGGTCGACGACGCTCGGGAACAAGGTGATCGCCACCTCCCAGTGGCTCCAGCGCACGAAGCGCGACGTGGCCGACTGGTACGACGTGCCGTTCCAGTGGGACGTGGAGGAGGTCCGGCTGCCCCCCGATATCGACCCGAACGCACAGGAGGGGAACAAGTACACCCCGACGTGGCCCGGCGACGACGACCGCCTCGACGTGCCCGAGGCGATCCGGGCGTGGCGCGCGTACAAGGGCGACGAGGGGCTTGTCGGCTTCGCCGACATGCTCGAACGGGTGGCACAGCGCTCGCTGCTCCCCAGCGTCGACCACCTCGTCATCGACGAGTTCCAGGACATCACGACCCTCCAGTACGACGTGTACGAGGAGTGGAAGCCGCACATGGAGTCGGCTCTCATCGCCGGCGACGACGACCAGGTCGTGTACGCCTGGCAGGGCGCCGACCCCGCGCTGCTGCTGGACACCGAGGTCGACAACGACGAGGTGCTGCCGAACTCCTACCGGCTCCCCTCGAACATCCTCAACGTCGTCAACACGGAGATCCGGCACATCGACAAGCGACAGGAGAAGGACCTCAAGCCGCGAAAGGAGGGCGGCACCGTCGAGGCGGTCGACTCCCCGTCGATGCTCGACCTCGTGCGGAACGTTCGCCACACCGTCCGCAGCTCGGACGACGAGACGGTGATGGTGCTGTTCCGCGCGCGCTACCAGATGTTCGACTTCATCGACGAGTTCATGTCGGAGGGGATCCCCTTCTCCTGTCTCACCGACCAGCGGATGTGGACCGACCGGCTCACCGACTACGTCCGCGCGGTCGAGGCGGTCGACAGGGGCGAGGCGCTGACGGCGCTCGAGGCCCGACGCCTCGCGGACATCCTGCAGGACTCGGCGTTCGGCAGCAACGACCGCGACGAGCTGTACGACTTCCTCGACGACGTGGAGGAGACCGCCGACGAGGACGACCTCGCGGAGATCCCGCTGTCGCCCGAGGACGTGAAGGAGTACGTCCCGTTCATGCCCGACGGTCCCGCCGCCGCCGACATGGCCCGCAAGATCACCAGCTTCCAGCGGAAGTCGGTGAAGGCGTACTTCGCGGGCGACTACGAGGGCGAGGACCCCAGCCGGGTCCGCCTCGGCACGATCCACTCCGCGAAGGGTCGCGAGGCCGACCACGTGTTCGTCAACACGGACCTCACCGAGAAGGTGGTCGAACAGATGGCCGCCCAGGCCGAGCAGCAGGGCCTCGACGTGACCGGCGTCGACGGCGAGGAGTTCACCAAGTCCACCAGCCCCGTGCCGGTGCTCACGAACAACGAGCGCCGGGTGTTCTACGTCGGCATGTCCCGCGCTCGCGAGCGGCTCGTCCTCATGGAGAACCTCGTCACCGGCGCGCCGACGCTCCCCATCTCGGTCGTCCTCCACAACGAGATCCGCGAGGAGGACCCCCAGGCGATCGTCGACGAGATCGTCGAGGAGGTCGAGGCGCCCGACCCCGAAGTCGAAGCGTAGATGCCCGGCCAAGGAGCCGGCCCCGCGTCCGGAACCGACGACGCGCTCGACACCGACTACGCGCCGCTCGCGGCCGAACTCGCCGCGCGAGACGCCGTCGGGTTCGTCGCCGTCGGCGACCGCTTCGACGACGACCTCCGGTGGCTGACTCGATTTTCCGGTCCGGACCGCGACTACGCGTTCGTGGCGACGCCCGCGAGCGACAGTGACGACGACCGCGACGGCGCCGAAGCGGACGGCGACAGCGTTCACACCTCACTATGCGCGCCCGCGCTGTTCGACGAGCAGGCGCGGCGGGAGTTCCCCGGCGACGCGGTCCGCGTCGACGACCAAGGCGATCCGGCGGGCGTTCGCGCCGCCGGCGCGCTCGCCGACCGCGGCGCGGAGTCGGGCACCGTGCTCGTCCCGCGGGGGATCCCCCACGACGCCGCCGTCTACCTCGAACGCGCGGGCTACGAGGTCGCCTCGACCGACGCCGTCGCACGCGCCCGGGAGACCAAGACCGACGCGGAGATCGACCGACTGCGGCGCGTCCAGCGCGCGGCGATCCGCGGGATCGCCCGCGCGGAGGAGATACTCGCCGAGGCGACCGTCGACGCCGCCGCGGACGGACGCGACGACGCGGCCGGGGGCGGCGACGGTGCCGGCGCGGTGCGCTGGAACGGCGGCGTGCTCTCGACGGAGCGCCTCCGGCGACAGGTGAACGAGGTGCTCGCGGCCCACGGCGTTCGCGACGCCGACAACACCGTGATCGGCGCGGGACCGACCGCCGCCGACCTGCACTACACCGGCACGGACGTGATCCGGCCGGGCGAGACGGTGCTGCTGGACGTGTCGCCGCGCGGCCCCGACGGCTATTACGGCGACGTGACGCGGACGTTCGCGGTCGCCCCCGACGGCGGCTGGGAGCGCCGGGCCTACCTCGCGGTCGAGGCGGCTCGGGAGGCCGCCCTCGAGGAGGTCGCAGCCGGCGTCCCGGCCTCGACCGTCCACGAGGAGGCCGCCGCCGAACTCGCGGCCCACGGCTTCCGCGTCGACTCCCCCGAGGTGGGGTTCACCCACTCGACGGGCCACGGCGTCGGCGTCTCGCTCCACGAGGGGCCGTCGCTGGGGGGCGACGACGAACTGGAGCGCGGCAACGTGGTCACGATCGAGCCGGGCGTGTACGACCCGGAGGAGGGCGGCGTTCGCCTCGAGGACCTGATCGTCGTCACCGACGACGGCTTCGAGTTCCTCGGGGAGTACCCGTTCTCGCTGGTACCGCGCGAGCGCGAGTAGTCGGGTCCCGGCGCTATCGCTCGTCGGCGTCGTCGGGCTCGTCGACAACGGCGCCGACGGCCGTCTCGGCCGCCTTCGCCGGCACGTCGTCGGGACTCGTGAGCCGGCGGGGCAACACGACCATCAGGACCGCGATCACCAGCGCCAGCGTACCGAACACGGTTCCGCCGTTGAGTATGGTCTGGATCCCGTAGACTGCGACCGGGAGGGCGAAGATCAGCGTCGCCGCGAGTCCGACCTGTTCGAGGATGCCGAGCGCCACGCGAGTCGGTACAGCGGCGGGCGTTGAAACCCTGTCGCCCGGGTCCGGCCGTCGGACACCCTCACCGGAATCACTCGGCCGTGGAGACCGCCGGGGGGAGCCGGTTCGGGTCGTCGACCGACAGCCCCGTCGTGACGAGCAGCCGGAGACCACGCGCGACGCTCATGTCGATCTCCGCGTAGTCGTCGGGGTGCATCATCACGAGCTTCCCCGCGGTCGGGTTGGGACTGTGCGGGAAGAAGACGGTCATCAGCTCCTCGCCGGCCGCCCTGCGGACGCTGCGCGGGGCGGGGTTCGTGACGAAGCCGATCGACCACGTGCCGTCGTGGGGGAACTCCGCGACGACGACGCGGTCGAAGCCGTCGCCGGGCGTCGCCAGCGACTCGCTCACCTGCCGGACGCCGAAGTACACCGCCCGGATCACCGGCAGGAGCCGAACGCCCCGCTCGAACCCGCCGAACAGCCGTCGCCCCGCCTCGTGGGAGGCGACGAAGCCGACGAGTGTGATCACCAGCGCGACGAGCGCGATCGCCAGCGCCGTCGCGAGCGCCTCGTTGCCCGCCACCTCGGCGAGGCCCGTGCCGCTCACGACCGGCGCGAGCGTGACGGTGAGCCGGTCGACCGCCCAGTCGAGAACGAACAGCGTCACCGCCAACGGGAGCACGACGAACAGCCCCGCGACGAAGCTCGAACGCAGCCGCGCGATCGCGTCCATACCGGTCGACGCGGGCGGACCCAAATAAGTCCACGCGTCTCCGCGGCCGTCTCGGTATCGGAACGCTTTCCGCTCGCGAGATACTTCGGTCGGGCATGTTCACCGGAATCGTTGAGACGGCCGGCGAGGTGGTCGGGCGCGAGGAGACGCCCGACGGGCTCCGCCTGCGCGTCGCGGCCGGCGGGCTCGACGACCTCCATCACGGCCAGTCGATCGCCGTCAGCGGCGTCTGTCTCACCGTCGAGGAGTTCGGCGCGATCGACGCGGACGACCCGGCCCCCGGCGACGACCGCTCGTGGTTCTCCGTATTCCTCGCCGCCGAGACCGTCGCGAGGACGTACCTCGACGACCTGCGCGAGGGCGACGCGGTCAACATCGAGCGCGCGCTCGCCGCGGACGGCCGCTTCGACGGCCACGTGGTGCAGGGACACGTCGACACCACCGCCGAGATCACCGAGATCGAGCGCGTGGGCGAGGACTGGCGGTTCACCTTCTCCATCCCCGAGGGGTTCGGGCGCTACGTCGTCGACAAGGGCTCGGTCGCGCTCGACGGTATCTCGCTGACCGTCGCCGAGAAGCGCGACGGCGAGTTCGACGTGGCGATCATTCCGACGACCTACGAGTTGACGAACCTCGGCGGGAAGGAGGTCGGCGATCCGGTGCACGTCGAGGTCGACGTGGTCGCGAAGTACGTCGAGGAGATGCTGGAGGGGTACGCGGAGTCGCTGCTGGACGCGCCGGAGCGGGCGCCGTCGGCGGACGATTAGCGTTCTGCGGTCGTTCACGAGGGCTGTGCTCTCGTGAACGGCGCGTGTCGGCCGACTTCCGGTCACGCGAACAGGGCCGTGTGAGCACAGCACAGCGAACGCTGATGCAGGGATGAGTGAGTCGTGATCGACGGGCGAATCGACCGGGGAAGGTGAGGCGGCAGTCGGGTGGGGCTTTCACAGCCATCCCGTCGATGTCAGGCCTCCCGTCCGAATCGACGCGAGCATCGTCGGAATCGGGTAGCCGGCTCTGTTCGATCCTCGGCTGGTGATAGGGTTGAGGTCCTCGGTAAGTACGGGTGACACACTAGTCAATTCTCACGCGGAGTCGGTTGCTCGGAGCGGGGAATCAGTCCCGTCAGTATGTCCCGATCGGCCTGCTGCCGTATCCCGTTGGCCCGATGCAGGGGCGATCTTCGTGCCGTCGCTCGCGGCAAGGCCGTGGGGTGGCATATTGTTGTAGACCGTCTCGTACTCGTCAGGACCCACGATGAACGTCTCGTGCCAGATTCCGACGGCCGCATCCTCCTTCCTCCCGGCCTCGTAGTAGTCTTGCCAAGCAGGGTAATGGAGGCGATCACTATCCCGTGCGTACTCATGCAGGGCCTCAAAAGAGTCCCAGTAGTGGATGAATCCGACGTTTCGGATACCGGGCCCGACTACTGTTCGGCTTCCGAGTAGACCCGATTCCGGATCCGAGACGAGTTCCCGAACCATTCGTGGCGCGAGTAGGAGGATCGGCAGCCAACGATGGATCTTCCAGAACGCGTTGATTCGGACCCCGATATGAAAGACGACAAACTCCTCGTCACGTTCCGCAGCAACCTTCTGTTCGATAGGTTCGTCAGTGCGATGGTGGTCGTCCGACATCGTGATGGAAAAGAGGTTCTTTCCGGGTGTGCCTTCGCCCAATATGTTGGGCTGCAACGGCCGAGCGACCGTTCATAACTGCGCGTCGTATCTGTTCAACACGAACCAACATGTTGGGCAAAATCTGACTGCGGTAGCCGACGATATCCAGATATGGAACTCAAAGACGCGTTTCCGATCGACCTGCCAACGACAGACACCACCTTGACGCGGGCGTTTTCGCTGTTCGTACTGGTGCCGACGGTGCTGGGAATAGCACATCATATCGATCACATCATCCGCGGCAATCACGTCGGCTGGCCAATCACTCCCGAGGTGAACGCGTTTACGTACAGTCTTGTCATCTATCCGCTGCTCGTGATGAGTATCTATCTGACGCTGACTCGGCGTGTCGAGGCCAGGTACTGGGCCGGGTTCTTCGCGTTCAGTGCCGGGATGCTCGCGTACTTCCATATCAGTCCGTGGGCCGTGGAACCACCACAGGACGTGATGGTGCCGTACGCGAATCCCGTCGCCGGCTATCTTGCGTTTGGGATCGTGCTCGCACTCATCGCATCAGTCGTCATCGGATCCATATACGGGGCAGTTCTGTGGTACCGGAACGCCCCGTGACTAGGGATACCGGAGCGATCAAGCCGGAGATGTGAGCACCGTAGTACGGGCTAGTGAAGAGATTGTTTTTTAACACAACGGGAGGGGTGTGCTACAATGGCTTCGTTTCAGTCACGTCGGTCGTACCAGGTGAGCGAGACGTGATTCGCGCACGGTTCCGCATGCCACTGTCCGAAGATATCTGGGTCACTGAGGTGTCAATGTCGTTTCCAGAAGCGACGCTCCGACTGCTCACCGGCGTCCCGAAGGGTGATCGGGCGCTCGAACTCGGTGAAGTACGGGCCGACGATCCGGAGCAAGTCGCCGATGTGATCCGGGCCCACCCGGATATATTCAACTACGACGAGTTGTACGTGGACGAGCACAGAGCCATCGGACAGTACGAAGCCGACGAGAAGAGTCTCTACGCGTTCCTTTGGGACTCCTCACTCCCGCCGGAGTTTCCGATCATCGTCGAGAACGGCGAGATGGAGTTCGACCTGACCGCGACACAGAAACAGTTCGAGGCGTTTGGCTCAGCACTCGAGGAGACCAACCGCGACTACGAACTCTTGACGCTCGTCCATACTGATGAACAGGACAGCCTGCTGACCGACCGGCAGTGGGAATACGTGACTGTCGCGTACCGCCGTGGGTACTTCGAGGTACCCCGGGAGTGTACCCTTGCTGAACTGGCAGATGCATTTGGTGTGGACAAATCGAGTGCCAGCGAGACGATTCGCCGTGGAGCCGGGCGAATTATCGGCCAGTTCATCGTTAGTCGTGAGTGATCGCTAAGCAGTTTTCAGGGATCAGCTGTTTCAGACGGGGATATGTCTATCAAATAGGGTTTCAATAGCGTTGTGATACCGTGTACTCGGCACACCCACCTTACTCCGTTCTAAGCTGTAGACCGAGAGAATGCCCACTTCCAATATCCCTCCAGTCAAATGCCTGTCTACTGATGGTCCCCGATCCAGTTCTCGCGGCCGGATTCCTCATCTGCGGCACGTTCACCGTTGTTCTGGGGATCGTTCACTTTGCCATGCCGTGGCTACTGGACTTTGACGGCGCGATACCGCTCGATGGAGACTCGTTGCGTCCGCTTGATCTGTTCGTCGTCACATACCGGACGAAGCGGTCGGATCTCCGCGGGATCGCGCAGATCATGAATCACGCCGTCAGCTACACCCTCGTTTCGATCGGCGTTGTCGATCTACTGGCGTCGCGCTGGCTTGCGGCGTGGTTCGCACCGTACCTGCTCGTGTGGATCGCTGGCTGGTGGTTCCTCCGCGCGGTGACACAGCGTCATATGGGATCCCGACCGGGCGATCGGCTGGTCGCGGCCGGGTTCACGCTCATCGGGCTGTTCCATCTCGCGGTCGCTGTGGGTTAGAGAGAGCGATCACTCTGGGCTGCTGGCGATTTCACTCGTCGTCCGAGTCGACTTCGCCGGCGGCGCCGTGGCGTGGCGACTGCTTCCCGGGTCGATGTCGTACCGCGGGCCCCTCGCCGGCTTGCTCGCGACGGTACTGACCGACGTCGGCGCGACGCTGCTGGTCGTCCCCCTCTCGATCGCCAGCAGCCCCTCCCGACCGAGGGTGTCCGTGGAGTTCGGTCTGCTCGTCGGCGCCGTCGGATCCCTCACCACGTTCTGGCTGACCCTCCCCATCGGCGCCGTCAGCGGCTGGATTCACGGAGCCACGGCTCGCGTCGCTCGCTGCGCAGGCTGCGACTCGTCTATTTCAAATCCCCGTCGGAAGGGCATACACGGGTCGACGGCTCACTCGCTACGCTCGTTCGCGTTGTCGACCCGAGAAGTACGCCAGGACAGGGATTTGAACCCTGGATCCCATAGGGGAACACGCTTTCCAGGCGTGCGCCTTACCACTCGGCCATCCTGGCTCGCACCGATCCTTCCCCGCTGTGAGTTTTAAGCCTGTCCCTTCCGCGTCAGTCGATACTCGAACCGATAGGCGGCGACGGCCACGACCCCGCCCGCGACCGCCGCGAGCGCGAACAGCCCGGCGAACCCGAACGGCAGGCCCGGACCGACCAGCACCAGCGCCTGCCCGCCGACGAGCACGAGCAACAGCCCGACCGCGCCCCACAGCAGCGCCGACTTCTCGCGGGACACCGCCTACGACACGTCGACGACCGCCTCGATCTCGACGCCGACGCCCTTCGGGAGCGCGCCCGCCTGCACCGCCGAGCGCGACGGCGGCTCCTCGGTGAAGTACGTCGCGTACGTCTCGTTCATCTCCTCGAAGTCGTCGATGTCCGCGAGGAACACCGTCGTCTTCAGCACGTCCGAGGCGTCGCCCCCGGCCTCCTCGACGATCGCGAGGAGGTTGTCGAGCGCGAGCTCGGTCTGCTCGGCGATCGGCGCGTCGTCCTTCAACTCGCCGTCGGGCGTGAGGGGGATCTGCCCCGCCGTGAACAGGAGGTCGCCGTTCGTCGTCGCCTGGCTGTACGCGCCGACCGCGGCCGGCGCCTCGTCGGTGGAGACCACGCGCTTCATACCCGAGAGTGCGACCGGGCGGCGCATAAATCGCGGGGGAGTCAGTTCGTCGGACACGGCGTCCGCCGTCTTCCCGGCGACGGCGTCGCGTCACGTCAGGCCTCGACCTCGACCTCGTAGCCCGCCTCCTCCAGCGCGGCGACGACCTCCGCGGCGTGCTCGTGCCCGTGGGTCTCCAGTTCGATCTCCAGGTCCGCGGCATCGACGGCGATGTCGCGGGAGGTGCGGTCGTGGGTCAACGCGTAGACGTTGGCGTCCTCGCGGGCGATGATGGTCGCGACGCGCTCCAGTTCGCCGGGACGGTCCTTCAGTTCCAGCGAGACCTTGAGGTAGCGGCCCATCCGCACGAGCCCGCGGAGGATCACCGTGATCAGCGTGTTCATGTCGACGTTCCCGCCACACAGCGCCGGGACGATCACCTCCCCCTCCTCGTAGTCGAACCGCTCCTCCAGCACCGCCGCGAGTGCCACCGCGCCCGCGCCCTCGACGACGGTCTTCGAGCGCTCCAGAAGGAGAGTGAGCGTTTCGGCGATCGCCTCGTCGTCGACGGTGACGACCTCGTCGACCCGTTCGCGGATGTACGGGAACGTGTGCTCGCCGACCTCCCGCACCGCGATGCCGTCGGCGACCGTGTCGACGCCGCTCAACTCGACGCGTTCCCCCTCCTCCATCGACCGGGCGGCCGAATCGGCCCCGGCGGCCTGCACGCCGACGACGCGCACGTCGTCGAGCGCGCCCTTCATCGCCGTCGCGACCCCCGAGATCAGGCCGCCACCCCCGATCGGAACGACGACGGTGTCCACCTCGGGGCACTGTTCGGCGATCTCGAGGCCGATCGTCCCCTGGCCGGCCATCACGCGCTCGTCCTCGAACGCGTGGACGTACACCCTGTCCTCCTCGCGTTCGAGCTCGTGGGCGTGCGCCTGCGCCTCGTCGTAGTCGATGCCGTGCAGGACGACGTCGCCGCCGTAGCGCTTGGTCGCCTCGACCTTCGAGACCGGCGCGTACTTCGGCATCACGATGGTCGAGTCCACGCCCGCCCGCGTCGCCGCCAGCGCGACGCCCTGCGCGTGGTTGCCGGCGCTGGCGGTGACGACGCCGCGCTCGCGTTCCTCGTCGGTGAGGGCGGCGATCCGGTTCATCGCGCCGCGGATCTTGAACGCGCCGGTTCGCTGGGTGTTCTCCAACTTCAGATTGATCTCCGCCCCCGTCAGTCGCGAGAAGCTATGTGAGTAGTTCAGGGGCGTCCGTACCGCGACCTGTTCGACGTGCTCGCGGGCGGCGAGCACGTCCTCGTAGTCGAGCATACACCGGCTTCGCCGGTCGCCGGTGTATCGGTTGTGGTCACCGCAGTCGGTCGGACGGGAGTCGAGCTGGTCGAGCGGGCTCCACGTCCGCTCCGGGCGAACGGGCCAGCGAGCCGACGGCTCGCGAGCGGAAAGTGGGGAAAGAGGGGGAATGCACGCGTGTGACGTGCAAGAGCAGACAGGCACCCCGAGTATATAAAAGTAATTCACGCGGAGTGGAAGTGAAACCGCAAGACAGCAGCCACCTCCAGTCGGCGTCAGACGCTCGTCCGCCTCCCGTCGCGCGCTTCAACCTTGCGGCTGTACCCGCACCGTGACGCCGCGGTCACGGACCGCGCGTACGACCCGCGCCTCGAAGGATCCGTCCCCCGGCCACGTCGCCGGCGCGTCGAGTCGGCCTGGGTCGCCGACGTACACCGCGGCCTCGCCCCGTCGCTCGCCGTCCGGGGCGACCAGCGGAACCGACACCCGCACGTACAGCCCGTCGTCGACCCCCTCGTACGCGTCGAGCGCCGCGATCTCGTCGGTGCGCAGCAGTCGACCGCCGACCGTCGCGTCGGCGCCGATACCGTCGTCGACGCGGTCGCCGCCGATGCGGTCCCCGCCGGCGTCCTCGCCCCGGAGGGGCGGTGCGAGCGTCGGGTAGCGACCCTCGACGACGCGCAGCCCCTCCAGCCTCGCGGCGCCGACGAACGCGAACGAGTCGAGCAGTTCGTGCACCCGGTCGGGCTCCGTGAGCGTGCCGTACACGAACACGTCCATGGGAGCCACAGTCCGCCCGTGGGTTTGGCTGTTTGGACGCGCCGGAGCCACCGCAGCGCCCTCGGTCGTTCCGGGGCGTTCCGCTTCCGGAACCGCCAAACCGCGGCCGTTCGAGGGGTGGATATGAGCCGGGAGCGCCTGCTCGGCGTCTGGCGGCGCGTGATCTCGCTCGCGTGGCCCGTGATGGCCGAGCAGACGTTCCGCACGGCGATGCGGACGACCGACATCATCGTCACCGCGCAGTTCTCCCCGGCGGCAGTCGTCGCCATCGGCCTTGCGGACCTGTACGCCCGGTTCCCGCTCCGGATCGGCCTCGGCCTCGGCGGCGGCGCCATCGCGCTCTCCAGTCAGGACACCGGCGCCGCCGCCGACGCGAACCGCGACGAGGCGGTGACGCAGGCGCTCCTGATGGGCCTGCTCGCGGGCGTCCCGTTCGTGTTCGTCGGGCTGTTCCTCGGCGAGCCGATCATCGCGCTCCTCGGCGCCGACGCGGACACCGCGGCGCTGGGGGGAACGTACCTCGCCATCGTGTTCGCCACCGCGCCCGCGCGCCACGTCGCGCTCATCGGCGCGCGGTCGCTACAGGGCACCGGCGACACCCGCACACCGATGTACGTGAACGTGCTCGCGAACGCGCTCAACATCGCGGGGTCGTTCGTGCTGGGCCTGGGGCTCCTCGGCGCGCCGCGCCTCGACATCGTCGGCGTCGGCGTCGCGACCGCCGCCGCGAACGTGCTCACCGCCGCGCTCCTGCTGGCGGCGATGGCGACCTCGTGGGCCGACGCGAGCCTCGTCCGTCCCCGCGACACGGTGATCGCGAGACAACTCCTCCGAGTGTCGACGCCGCGGGTGCTGGAGGGCTTCTCCGCGACGATCGCGGAGTTCCCGTTCAACGCGCTGCTGCTCGGGTTCGGGACGGAGGTCAACGCCGGCTTCCAGATCGGTCGCCGGATGTACCAGCAGGTGACCGGCCCGCTCTCGCGCGGCTACAACGTGGCCGCCAGCGTCGTCGTCGGGCAGTCGCTCGGCGACGGCGACGCCGACGGCGCCCGCTACAACGGCTACGCGGTGGCGGGGCTCGGCCTCGCGACCGTCGGCGTCATCGGCGTCCTCCTGGTCGCGTTCGCGCCGGCGTTCGTCTCGGTGTTCACCGACGACGCCGGGACCGTCCCGCACGCGGTCGCGTTCGCCCGCGTGTACGGCGCGACCGCCGCGTTCCTCGTCGCCTTCACCGTCCTCTCGGGGGCGCTTCAGGGCGCAAGCGAGACGCGCGTTCCCCTCGTGGGACGGCTCGTCGGGACCTTCGGCTTCCTGCTCGGAACGACGTATCTCGTCGGCGAGGTGCTCGGCTTCGGCGCACGGGGCGCGTATCTCGCGGTCGCCCTCCAGTACGTCTGCATGGCCGCGATCGTTCTCTGGGGGTTCCGCTACACGAACTGGGCGTCGCGGGCGGCCGAGATGATGGCCGAGCGCGGGAGTGCCGAGGGCGGCGACGAGGCGGACGGGGCCGGCGAGGGCGACCCGGCGGGCGGTCCGGGCGGATCGTAGCCGACGCCGGCCGTCGCCGCGGGAACTCCTGTCTAAGGTCCGATATTTACAAGTGGGCGAGCCGCGGCGGTCCGGTGTGTCCCTCCGCTCGCGCGTCGCCGCGGGCCTCGACGACGCCCTCCCGACCGGGTGGTACCCGACCTGGCGGCGGGCGCTGGGCCTCGGCATCCCGGTGACCGCCCGCAACGGTGTCGGCCAGCTCATGCGGACGACGGACGTCGTGATCTCTGCGGCGCTGTCGCCGGCCGCGGTCGTCGGCCTCGGCATCGCCGACCTCTTCGCCTCGCTCCCGTTCCGCGCGAGCGGCGGCGTCATCGGTGCGTCGTCGACTCTCACGAGTCAGGACACCGGCGCCGGCGCCGACGCGAACCGAGACGAGGCGTTCACCCAGGCGGCCCTGCTCGCCGCGCTGGTGACGCTCCCGTTCGCACTCGTCGGGATAGCGTTCGGCGAGGCGGTACTCGGGATCGTCGGGGCCGACGCGGAGTCCGCCCGCGAGGGGGCGCGCTACCTCGCGCTGGTGTCGGTCCCGATGCCGCTGGGTGCGCTCGCCGCGGTGTCGAGCGCGACGCTCGAGGCGACCGGTGACACCCGAACTCCGACGTACGTCTCGGTGCCGGCGTCCGTGTTCAACGCGGCCGCCTCGCTCGTGTTCGGTCTCGGTCTGCTGGGCGCGCCGCGGCTCGGGATCGTCGGGATCGGCGCGGCGTCGCTGGTCGCGATGACCGTCCGGTCGCTCGTGCTCGTGGGCTACGTGCACTTGCGCGGCCCCGTCGGGTTCGTCCGGCCGGGGGATCCCACGATCGCCCGACAGATCGTCCGCATCGGCGTCCCACAGAGCGCTGCGGGGCTCGTCACAGCTGTCGCGGTGTTCCCGTTCAACACGCTCGTCCTCCAGTTCGGGACCGCCGCCAACGCGGGGTATCAGCTCGCGTGGCGGGTGTACACACAGGTCCTCGCGCCGGTCGGGAGGGGTGTCTCCCGCGGCGCGAGCATCGTCGTCGGCCAGCGCCTCGGCGAGCGCGCCGCCGCCGATGCGGGCGGCGGAGGCGGCGACGCTGCCGGCGGCGATGACGACGACGGAGGCGCTGACGTCGCTGCCGCCGAGAACGACGAGCCCGGGCTCCCGGCCGCGCGCGTGGCGACGGCGTTGGTCGTCCTCGGCGGTGGCATCGCGCTCCTGCTCGGCGGTGGAGTCGCCCTCGCGGCCGCGCCGATCGCCGGCCTCCTGGCCGCGGATCCGGCCGTCGCGGACGCCGCCACCCCGTTCATCACGGTGTTGGGACTGTCGGGAGTGCTCGGCATCACGAACGTCGTCGCCTCGGCGTCACTCGACGCCGCCGGCGAGACGCGGATCCCGTTCGCCTCGCGAGTCGTCGGGATGTTCGGCGGCTACGTCGGCGTCTCGTGGGGACTGTACGAGATCGCCGGGTGGGGGATCGAGGCCGCCTACGCCGGCCAGTTCGCCTGCTATGCGCTCATGCTCGCCGTGACGGCATGGGGACTCGTTCGGACCGACTGGGTCGGGCGGGCGACGGCCATGCTCGACGAGCGCGGAAGCGTCGGCTCGGACGGGTGAGAGATCGGGTCAGAAAGGCGGCGCCATCCGAGAGCGGTCCGAGTCGTCGCCTCAGCGACGCGCGTACCGGACGAGTTCGCGACCGAGGAAGCCGACCGCGAGGCCGGCGCCGAACGCGCGGGCGAGTCCGCTGCGGCGTCGCGCAGCGTATTCCTCGGGGAAGTAGTCCGTCATGAGGTCGAACATGCGCTCGCCGACCTCGTGACGGACGAGTTGGCCGCGCTCTCCGGCTCGAGTTCGCGCCTCGCTTCGGACCTTCTCGGCGTACTCGCTGTAGTCGTCGCTTCGGGGAGTTTTGATCTTTAGATCCATACACACTATACCCGCTCTGTGGATATAACCATTTCTCAGGCGCGTGTGAGCACGAGACTCGGAGCGATATCCGAGAGAAGTCGATCGAACGTCTACCAGTATCCGATCTATCGCTCGTCGATCGGCACCCACTTCGCGTCCTTCTCGCCCACGTAGCGGGCCCGCGGACGGATCAGCCGGTTGTCCTCGAACTGCTCCATCACGTGCGCGGCCCAGCCGCCGGCGCGCGAGACGGCGAAGATGGGCGTGTAGATGTCGATCGGGATCCCCATCTGGTAGTACGTCGTCGCCGAGTAGAAGTCGACGTTCGGCGCGAGGCCCTTCTCCTCGGCCATGTACTCCTCGATGGCGACGCTCATCTCGTACCACTTCCGGTCGCCCGAGGCCTCGCCGAGTTCCTCCGAGCGGTCGCCGAGGATCTTCGCGCGCGGGTCCTTCACGTTGTAGACGCGGTGGCCGAAGCCGGCGACGCGGCGGCCCTCATCGAGCGCCCGCTTCACCCACTCGACGGGGTCCTCGTCGGCCTCGTCGACCTCCTGGAGCATCCGCATCACGTTGGCGTTGGCGCCGCCGTGGAGGCTCCCCGAGAGCGTGCCGACCGCGGAGGTGATCGCCGAGTGCATGTCCGCGAGCGTCGACGCCGTCACCGTCGCCGAGAAGGTGGAGGCGTTGAGGCCGTGGTCCGCGTGGAGCACGAGCGCCTGATCGAACACGTCGGCGGTGACCTCGTCAGGCACCTCGCCGTTGAGCATGTACAGGAAGTTCTCGGCGTGGCCCAGGTCCTCGCGCGGCTCGACGGGCTCGTCGCCGTCGCGGACGCGCGCGAACGCCGCCAGCGCCGTCGGCAGCTTCGCCGTGATCCGGCGCGCCTTGCGGACGTTCGCCTCGGGGTCCGTCGGGTCGGCGTCGGTGTCGGGGTCGGCCGCCGACAGCATCGAGGCGGCCGTGCGCATCGCCGCCATCGGCTCCTCGTCGGCCTCCGCGAGTCGCGTGACCGTCTCGAGCGTGTCGTCGTCGAGGGCGCGCTCGGCGCTCATCGCGTCCGCGAACGTTGACAGCTCCGACTCCGTCGGGAGTTCGCCGTTCCACAGGAGGTACACCGTCTCCTCGTAGGAGGCGTGTTCGGCGAGGTCCTCGATGGCGTAGCCGCGGTAGACGAGTTTGCCCTCGTCGCCGTCGATGAAGCTGAGGTCGGACTCGGCGACGAGGACGCCCTCCAGTCCCCGCTTGAGTTCGTCGGACATACCTCGGGATTCCGAGGGGCGGCCGAAAAGCGTTATCTTTCGGGAAGAACCCACACGCGTCGCCGGGTACGCTCCGGCGCGGACGTCTCACTCGTTCAGTGAGTCGTCGCCCGGCGTGACGCCCCAGGCGCCGCCGTCGCCGCCGCCGCCCGTCTTGAACGTCCCCCGCGCGTCGGCGACGTGGGTGCCGTCGACGTCCTCGATGGTCACCTCCGCGGTGGCGACGCTGCCGCCGTCGCGCACGACGGTCGCCTCCGCGCGCAGGTCGGTCGTCGCCGGCGCGAGGTAGTCCATCCGCATGTCGACTGTCGGCGTCGGCTTGTGGTGCAGGGAGATGACCGCCGCGCCCGCGGCCGTGTCCGCCAGGGCGTACGTGACGCCGCCGTGGGCGATCCGCCGCCCCGGTACCGACGACAGCTCGTCGCGCATGGGGAGTTCGACGACCGCGCGGCCGTCCGCGGCCTCCACCACGTCGAGTCCGAGGTGGTCGGCGAACGGCATCCCGTTGAGCAGGTCGGCGACGCTCATCGCTCCCCCCGCTCGGCGTGCCCCGGAGAGTCGTGCATACGGTCGGGGTCGGTGTCGGGGAGCAAAAGCGGACCGAACCGACGCCGGACGGGTCGTCTCGAGGCGCTCGTCGCTCCGTTGTCCCTGACCGCTCCCGGCGTCCCTCGCTCAGTCGGCCGTGACGGCGCAGCCGTGCTCGTAATCGATCCCCTCGATGGAGTCGATGGGGTCGTCGCCGCACACCGGGCAGTCGGGGTTGCGCCGGTACGGCACCGTCTCGAAGGTCATGTCCATGGCGTCGTAGAACAGGAGCCGGCCGTCGAGCACCTCGCCCGCATCGAGCAGGAGCTTCACGGCCTCGGTCGCCTGCACGCAGCCGACGGTCCCGGGGAGCACGCCCAGCACGCCCGTGCTCGCGCAGTCGGGGATCTCGCCCGGCTCGGGCGCCTCGGGGAACAGACAGCGGTAGCAGGGGCCCTCGGGCACCAGCGTGGTCGCCTGCCCCTCGAACTTGTAGATGGAGCCGTGGGCGACCGGCGTGTCGGTCAGGCGCGCCACGTCGTTGACGAGATAGCGCGTGCCGAAGTTGTCCGAGGCGTCGACGACAACGTCGTAATCGGCGACCAACTCCTCGGCGTTGCCGGCGTCGAGCCACGTCTCGTGGGGCTCCACGTCCACGTCCGGGTTGAGGCGGCCGACGTACTCGGCGGCCGACTCGACCTTCGGGCACCCCACGTCGGCGTCCGCGTGGACGATCTGTCGCTGGAGGTTCGACCGCTCGACCTCGTCGTCGTCGACGATACCGATACGGCCGACCCCCGCGGCCGCGAGATACTGGATGACCGGCGAGCCGAGCCCGCCGGCGCCGACGACCAGCGCCGAGCCCTCCAGGAGCGCCTGCTGGCCCGCCGGGCCGACCTCGTCGAGGATGATGTGCCGCGAGTAGCGGTCGAGTTGGGTGGAGTCGAGCGCGAGTCCGGTCATGCTCGACTGTCGTTTCCGTACGGGCATAAGCGCCCTGCCGGCGGCGAGGCGGCCGGTGGACTGTGCGGCTCCGACCGTCGAGTGAGCCGGTTCGTGGGTCGCGTTCCGCCCGTCGCTATCGATCGTCGACGGCGCCCCGGACGAGCGTGGCCTCCGCTCGCCGGATGTGCTCGGCCGCCGTGCTCGGGGCACAGTCGAGACGCTCGGCCACGTCCGCCACCGTCGCACCCCGCGGCTCCTCGTAGTAGCCGGCGTCGACGGCGGCGGCGACGACCTCGCGCTGGCGATCGGTGAGTCCCGCGCCGGGGTCGACCGCCGCGCCGGCGCCGCTGCGAACCCGACGGACCGACACGTCCACGCCGTCGGGGGTTCGGTCGATCGCCCGTCCGAGCGCGTCGCCGGTGCCGACGACCGAGAACCGCATCGAGCCGTCGGTGTCGTAGACGACGGGCGGGACGACCACGACGTTCCCGTCGGCGAACGCCTCGACGAGTCCGCGGTCGCGTTCGGTGAGGCGTTCGCGGACGTACAGGTAGAAGCCGTCGACGGTGGACTCGGCGGACGGTTCGACGACCTCGGCCGTGTCGACGCCGTCCAGCGCGGGAAGGAACGGCTCGGGCGGCCCGTCGATGTGGAACAGCAGGACGTTCGTCTCGCCGATCCGCGGGTTCCACTGGAGCAGCCGCGTCGGACCGAACTCCGGACGCTCGGCGACGAACGCGTGCATCGGATGCGTCGACGCCTCGTCGGGTTCGAGCCGGAGGGCGAGCGTCTTCACGCCCGACCGGATCACGTGCCCGACACATAAACGATCCCAGATATGCGGGAAAACGGTCAGCGTTCGTCGGAACCGATCGTCGGACACGACCGGCGACCCGTCGCCGTCCCCCGCGGCGGCCACCGGCCACACTCCCATCCATGAGCACACAGACGCCAGCGGAACGACCCGACAGCGACGACCCGATCGCGCCACCCGACGAGCTCGCCGAACTGCTGGGCGATCGTGTGATCGGTCGCGAGGAGCACCTGAACGCGCCCGGTTACGTGATCCGGCCGGACACCGTCCAAGATGTACTGTCGACGCTGAGGAACGAGGCCGGATACGACCACCTCTCGTGTGTCACCGCTCAGGAGTACGAGGACCGCTACGAGTCCATCTACCACCTGAAGACGTACGATGATCCGACTCGTGAGGTCTCGGTCGTCGTCCCCGCGGACACGGAGGCGCCCAGAAGCGAGTCGGCCGAGCCCGTGTTCCGGACGGCCGACTGGCACGAACGCGAGGCGTACGATCTGATCGGTATCGAGTACGACGACCACCCCGACCTCCGCCGCATCCTCCTTCCCGAGACGTGGCAGGGGCATCCGTTGTCGCTCGATTACGATCAGACCCGTCCGCAGATCGTCAGGTACGACGAGAACGCCAACCCGCTCGAAGCGGACACCCGCGCCGAGCAGGCCACGGACACGATGATGCTCAACATCGGTCCCCACCACCCCGCGACTCACGGGGTGATGCACCTGGAGGCGACGCTGGACGGCGAGCAGGTCGTCGACGTGGAGCCGGACATCGGCTACATTCACCGCTGCGAGGAACAGATGTGTCAGAACGGCACCTACCGCCACCAGATCATGCCGTACCCCGACCGCTGGGACTGGGGCGGCGGCGGGCTGCTCAACGAGTGGGCGTACGCCCGGGTCGCCGAAACGCTCGCGGACATCGAGGTGCCCGAGTACGCGCAGGTCATTCGGACCATGAGCGCCGAGCTGTCGCGTATCCTCTCGCACCTGCTGGCGGTTGGCGCGTACGCGCTCGACGTCGCCGGCGACTTCACCGCGACCTTCATGTACGCGATCACCGAGCGTGAGACGGTTCAGAACGTCCTCGAGGACCTGACGGGCCAACGGCTGATGTTCAACTACTTCCGCCTCGGCGGCGTCGCGTGGGACCTGCCCGAGCCCCGCGAGGAGTTCTTCGAGAAGACCCGCGACTTCCTCGATGAGTTGCCCCGCCGGCTCGCGGAGTTCCACGACCTGCTCACGGGCAACGAGATCATTCAGATCCGAACCGTCGACACGGGCGTGCTGCCGCCGGAGGTCGCCAAGAACTACGGCTGTACGGGACCGGTCCTCCGTGGCTCCGGCGTCGACTACGACCTGCGCCGCGACGACCCGTACGGCTACTACGACGAGCTCGACTGGAACGTCATCACGCAGGAAGGCGGCGACAACTTCGCTCGGTTGCAGGTCCGGCTTCGAGAGATGGAGGAGTCCGCGAAGATCATCGAGCAGTGTATCGACCTCCTCGAAGGGTGGCCGGAGGCAGATCGCTCGGTGCAGGCGAACGTCCCGAGAACGATCAAACCCGACGACGACACCGAAGTGTACACCGCCGTCGAGGCGGCGAAGGGCGAACTCGGCATCTACGTCCGCGCCGACGGGACGGACGAGCCCGCGCGGTTCAAGATCCGGGGACCGTCGTTCTCGAACCTCCAGGCGCTGCCCGAGATGGCCGAGGGGGAACACGTTCCCGACCTCATCGCGAGCCTCGGAAGCTTGGACACGATCATGGGCGAGGTCGACCGCTGAGGCGGGTCGGCTCGCCGCGACGTTCGACTGGCGGTCCGCTTCGGCACGCCGGCTCCGGGAGGGGTCGCCGACGGAAACCGCCGGCGCGTCGTCTCCCGTTCCCGAAGGGTTACGCGCCGGGCGCCCGTCGCGTCGTCCATGTCCGACAACAGACGCTTCCACCTCGCGAAGCGACCGGAAGGCGTCCCGAGCACAGACACGTTCGACCTCCGCGAGGTCGACCGGCCCGACCCGGGTCCGGACGAGGCGCTCGTGCGCGTGCTGTACCTCTCGGTCGACCCGTACATGCGCGACCGGATGCGCGCCGGCGAGTCGTACGCCGACCCGTGGGAGGTGGGCGACCCGCTCCGCGGCGGCGCCGTCTGTGAGGTCGTCGAGTCCAACGGCGCCGGGTTCGAGCCCGGCGACACGGTCGTCGGCAACCTCCCGTGGGCCGAGTACGCGACCGCGAGCGGGTCGGACCTCACGCCGGTCGACACCGGCGGCCTCCCCGTCTCGACGGCGCTGGGCGTGCTGGGAATGCCCGGCCGCACCGCCTACTTCGGCACCCGCGAGGTCGCCGAGCCGAAGGCCGACGACTGGATGGTCGTCTCCGGCGCCGCCGGCGCGGTCGGCTCGGTCGTCGGCCAACTCGGCGAGTTGCAGGGCGCGAACGTGGTGGGGATCGCCGGCTCCGACGAGAAGTGCGAGTGGCTCACCGACGACCTGGGCTTCACCGCCGCGATCAACTACAAACAGGAGGACGTGGGCGCCCGTCTCGACGAGGTCGCCGACGGCGTCGACGTGTACTACGACAACGTCGGCGGCCCGGTCACGGACGCCGTCTGGGGTCGGCTGAACGTCGACGCTCGCGTCGCGATCTGCGGGCAGATCGCCCTCTACAACGACGAGGAGTTCCCCACCGGCCCGCGGAAGCTCTCCAAGCTCGTCGAGACGCGTGCCCGCGTCGAGGGGCTGCTCGTGCGCGACTTCGCCCCGCGGTTCCGCGAGGCGACCGAGCACCTCGCCGGGCTGGTCGCCGCGGGCGACCTGCAGTACCGCGAGACGGTCACGGAGGGCATCGAGAACGCCCCCGACGCGTTCCTCGGGCTGTTCGAGGGCGAGAACGTCGGCAAGCAGGTGGTGAAGGTCGCCGAGACGGACGAGTAACGCGGGACCGTCCGTTCCGGCCGGGCCGACAGGGTTTCACTTCCACGCCCTGACACTCCGAGTAATGGTCTCCCGCGAGAACGTCGTCATCCTCGTGTTCATCGCCGCGGCCGTCGTACTTCTGTATGCGACGACGCTGCTGGGCGAACAGCCGCTGTGGGTCGGCGGGGCCGTCGTGGTCGGCGTCGGCGTGATCGCGCCGCTCCTGGTCAACGGCTATCTCGACCGGCAGTCGGAGTAGTCGCGGCGTCGAGAGACCCTCGGGGGGCGGCCCGGGATCGGGCGTCAGTCGAACCGGACGCCCAGGTCGTGCAGGTCCTCGTTGTTCGTCGCGACGTTGATCAGCAGCGGCGTCAGCGACTCCACCTCCGCGGCGTTCGACAGCCCGCCCGCCGACAGCGCGCGCAGTCCCTCGATCTCCTCGGCCAGCCGCGAGACGGTGTCGGCGGCCGCGTCGTCGTCGGCGAGGACGAGCGTGTCGATACCCAGTTCCTGTGAGAGGTCCGAGAGCCGCCCGGCCGCGAGGTTGTGGAACGCGCCGACGACCGGCACCCCGTCGGGGACGGCGTCGCGCACGAGCGCGGTCACGCTGCCCGCGCCCGGAGGATGGTAGTGGAAGCCGTCGTCCTCGCGTTTCATCCCCGCGGCCGGCGTGACGACCACGTCCTCGGCGTCGAGGCTCGATTCGACCGCCTCGACCGTGTCCGAGACGTGGTACGGCGGCACCGCGAGCACGACCACGTCGGCGCGGTCGGCCGCCATCGCGTTGTCGAAGCCCTTGACCGTCGCGTCGCCGCCGGCGTCGGCGACCGTCTCGGCGTAGTCGTCGGCCGCGGCGCGTGCCTTCTCGGGGTCCCGGGAGCCGACGAGCAGTTCGTGGTCCGTGTCGCGGCCCCAGCGCACGGCGAGCCCCTCGCCGATGTCGCCGGTGCCGCCGAGCAGCGCGATTCGCATGGCCGGACATGGGGTCGGGCGCGCGGTAAGCGTTGCGTGACCGGACAGGGATGACGCTATCGAGCGGGCACCTCCCGGTCGTCGTGGACGCCGCTGGGCCCACGGCGCCGCCGGCTTCATACGACTCCCTGTGGACTCGAACACATGGCCGTCCCCGACGCCGTCAACGTCCTCCTCCGACTCAGCCCGGGCGAGCGCGCCCGCCCGGGGCGCGCGTTCCTCGGCGACGACGAGCTCCTGCTGGCGCCGACGCGCCACGGGCGGCTCGCGCGGTTCGTCGCCGGCACCGTGAACGGACTGTTCGCTCACCTCCCCGAGTCGCTCGGGCTGTACGACCCGCACGCCGTCTCCCGGACCGAGGCGGTCCACGACCCGGAGACGCTCCGGATCCGCTACGGCGACCTCACGGGACTCGCGCCGTTCGTGCGGCCGACAGGCTTCGGGCTCCACCTCCGCGTCGACGGCCGGAGCGAGGAGGTCCGGCTGGCGTTCCGCTCCGACGACGAGCGGGCGGAGGCCGTCTCGCTCGCGCGGGCGCTCCGCGATCGGGCGCGCGCCGCCGGCGGCGACCCCTCGGCGTTCGATCCCGGGGGACGGACGCGTCCGCTGTCGCTCGACGAGTGATCGCGGCGGTCCCGGGAACCCGGCGGCGACCGCCTCAGGTCGGCTATCCCTCGATCTCGCCGCCGCGCTCGTAGACGAACCAGTACGCCAGCACCGGCGACACCACCAGCATCGGTCCGACCGAGAGCGCGAGCGTCAGGCGGTCCGGCGGAACGAACCGCGTCGCGAGCGCCAGCGCCAAGAGGTCGAGCATCGCCACGAGGGTGAGGAACCGAACGAGCCGCGCGATCCGCGTCCGTCGGTCCACACCCTCCCGTCGGCCGTCGGGCTCGGACTGGCCGCCGCGCTCGCTCACGGGGCGGTCACTCCAGCAGCTCCGGCAGGTCGTTCACGCTCTCGACGACGGCGCTGGCGCCGGCGTCGGCGTACTTCGCGCGGCCGTCGTCGCCGGTGAGCCCGCCCGTGAGGACGCCGATCCCGTAGTAGGCGGTCGAGTCGTCCTCGCGGTCGGCGTTGACCGCGGTGCGCACGTCGTCGAGCGTGTCGCCCACGAACGCGACCGTGTCGGCGTCGGTGCGCTCGGCCAACGTCACGAGCGCCCGCGGGTGCGGCTTGCCTTCCTCCCAGTCGTCCATGGTGAAGCGGCGGTCCGTGGCCACGTCGAGACCGACGCGGTCGAGCGCGATGTCCGCCTCCGCGGCGGGCCGGCCCGTGAGGACGCACACCGGGTAGCGTTCCGTGAGCGCTTCGAGGGTCGTATCCGTCAGGATCACCGGCTCGTCGTGGATGAACCCCGGCGCCTCGAACGGCGGCTCTCCGCCCTCGATGTCGCGGTACAGTTCGGCCCCGAGGTACAGCGCCTGGAACGTCTCGCGCAGCGCGTCGGGGTCCCACTCGTCCTCGATCCCGTCGGCAGCGTCGTCGCCGAGGGCGTCGCGGATCGTCTCGCGGGCGCCCGCGAGGCCGGTGCCGTTCGCGGCGATCGCGTCAGTGAAGCCCGCGACGTCGGCGTCGAGTCCGCGCTCGCGGGCGAGCACGTACAGCGCGACGGCGTCGCTCAGCTCCCAGTCGTTGTTGAAGCCGCCGGCGTCCTTGAACGGCTGGAGGTCCCCGCGGTCGAGCGTGTCGCCGTACAGCCGCTCGACGCTCTCGACGACCGCCCGACGGTACGAATCCGCAACGTCGACGAGCACGCCGTCCACGTCCAACACGACCGTGTCGACTCGCATACGAACGGGAGCGGGGGGACGGCGTATGGGCGTTGCGACTCCGTGCGGGCGGACGGCTCCGCCGCGGCGACGACCGGCTCACTCGGCGAACGCGGCGGCGATCGACTCACTCGACGAGCACGCCGTCGGGGTCGCGGGCGACGTACAGCGTGTCCCCGCCGGAAAGCGCCAGCGGCGTCGCGTCGACGGCGGGCGGGTCGCCGCCGAGGGTCGTGAAACAGCAGGCTGTATCGACCGCGTCGGCGACGCGGACGAGCGGCCGGTGCAGTTCGGGCGGGGAGTTGAGCGCGTAGACGCAGTCGACGCGGTAGTGCTCGCCCGGGTCCCCGCGGTCGGCGGCGGCGACCACGTCGTCGCGGACGAACGCGACGCCCCCGGGGGGATCGCGCTCGACCACGTCGGTCGCGGTCACCGCGTGGCCGTCGCCGGCGAGGCCGGCGGCGACCCCGTGGCGAGTTCCGATCCCGACCTCACAGACGCGTTCGAATCCGGCGAGCGTTCGGCGGACTGCGGCGCGGCGATCGTCTGACACGGGCGGGTAACTTATGTTCGCACCCGTCATAAACACGCTCATGCATGTCGACATCGTGCCCATCGGGGACGTCTCCGCCCAAGTGAAGCGGGAGGCGTCGGCGGGTCTCCGCTCGGTGTACGACTGCGACGTGACGGTTCACGACGAGCAGTCGATCCCGGAGGGCGCGTACGACCGCAGCCGGAACCAGTACCGCGCCGAGCAGTTCATCGAGCTCGTCTCGCGGACCGGCAGCGGCGAGAAGAACATCGGTATCACCCCGCAGGACCTGTACTACCGCCGTCGCAACTACGTGTTCGGGCTCGCGTACCTCAACGGCAACGGCTCGGTCGTCTCCACCTACCGCCTCCAGACCTCCTCGGACGGCGGCGTCACCTCCAAGCCCTCCCGCGAGGTGTTCGCCGACCGCGTCCGCAAGGAGATCGTCCACGAGATCGGCCACACGCTCGGCTTAGAGCACTGCGACAACAGCAAGTGCGTGATGTCCTTCTCCCCGACGGTCCGCGAGGTCGACGTGAAGGAGGAGCACCTCTGTGGCACCTGCGCCCGCGAGTACCTGTAGCGTTCCCCCGCCAGCGGCACCCTCCGTTCTCCCATCGGCGCCCTCTTCCGGTCCATCCATCGGCGCCCTCCTCCAGTCTCACGTTTCCAACGGTCCCGCTCCGGCGGACAGCTATATTGCCGCGGGACGACGACATCGAGTTGTCATGTCCGAGGAAGTCATCGACCTGCTGCGCGAGGCGTACGGCGACGAGATGGAGACGGTGATGAACTACCAGACGAACGCCATCGTCCTCGACGGCGTGCGCGCCGAGGAGATCAAGGACAGCCTCCGGGCGGACATTCAGGAGGAGCTGACCCACGCCGAACAGCTCGGCAATCGACTGAAGCAGCTCGACGCGCGGCCGCCGGGGTCGGCGGAGTTCACCGCGGGCCAGGACTCGCTGCAGCCGCCGGAGGACTCGACGAACGTGCTGTCGGTGATCGAGGGCGTCATCGACGCCGAGGAGGGCGCCATCTCGGTGTACCGCGACCTCGTCGACGCGGCGGAGGCGGCCGACGACCCGGTCACCGAGGACCTCGCGGTGACGATCCTCTCCGAGGAGGAGGCCCATCGCTCGGAGTTCAAGGGGTACCGCAAGGAGTACAAGCGGGAGTAGATCGCGTCGCCTCCCCGAGGGCGGGTCGTTCCGGACCCGCGGACGGCCATGGATCGAACGGGCGGAGCGGCCTACCGGGAGTAGTAGTACTCGCCGTCGCCCTTCTGTTGGCGGTCGAGCTGCGAGCCGGGCTTGTTGATCCGCGGGCGTCCCGTCCGCTCGTCGCGGCGGAACGTGATGTCCAAGTCGCCGAGGAAGTCGTTCATCCCCGAGCGCATTCCCTGTGGCCGGCTCGCCTGTCCGTGCACGGCGGGCTCGCCGTCGAACACCATCAGCCGGTCGGCCAGCAGGTCGATCATGTAGATGTCGTGGTCGATGACCATCACCGTCGCGTCGTGGTTCTCGGCGTACCGGCGGATCGCGGTCGTCGCCTGCACGCGCTGTTCCACGTCGAGGTGCGCCGACGGCTCGTCGAGCAGGTACAGGTCGGCGTCCTCAGAGAGGCACGCCGCGATGGCGACGCGCTGTCGCTCCCCGCCCGAGAGGTCGGTGAGGGACTGCTCCATGATCGGGTTGAGCTGGAGCGGCCGGGCGATCTCGGTGTCCCAATAGGAGGAGCCGAAGTCGTCGGCGATCGACGAGAGGAACGCGTCGACGCGCATCGGCTGGTCGATCTCGATGTACTGCGGCTTGTACGCGATGTCGAGCTGGAAGTCCAGTTCGCCCTCGTCGGGTTCGAGCTGCCCGGCGAACAGCTTCGCCATCGTCGACTTCCCGATACCGTTGGGGCCGACGATCCCCAGCACCTCCGACTCGTGGACGGCGCCGCCGTCGACCGAGAGCGAGAACTCCCCGTCGCCGTACGACTTCTCGATGTCGGGGTACTCGAACAGCACCTGCGAGCGCGTGATCTCGCGGGGCGCGTGCTCGTCGAAGGTGATCGAGTCCGGCCGGATCCGCATGTTCTCGTTGTCGAGGTACCCCTTCAGGTACTCGTTGATGCCGTTGCGGGTGGACTTCGGATCCGTGACGACGCCGTACGCGCCCGGCTCGCCGTAGGTGACGTGGAGCGTGTCCGCCAGCAGGTCGAGGATCGCGAGGTCGTGCTCGACGACCATCATCGAGCGCTCGCCGTCGTCGGCGAGTTCGCGGATGAGCCGCGCGGCCGTCATGCGCTGGCCGATGTCCAGATACGGCGTGATCTCGTCGAGGAAGTAGAAGTCAGCGTCGCGCGCGAGCGTCGCAGCCAGCGCGACGCGCTGGAGCTCGCCGCCGGAGATGGAGTCGATGTCCTGGTCCATCACCGGGCCGATCGAGAGCCGTTCCACGAGGGAGTCGAGCACGCCGCGCTCGTCGGTCCGTTCGAGCAGCTCTCGGGTGTTGCCGTCGAACTGCTTGGGGATCTGGTCGACGTACTGCGGCTTGCGGGCGACCTCGACTTCCCCCTCGATGACGCGCTCGATGTAGTTCTGGAGCTCCGTCCCCTTGAATCGCTCAAGGACCGCGTCCCACGTCGCCTCGTCCGCGTGGTCGCCGAGGTTCGGGGTCAGCTCCCCGGAGAGCATCTTCACCGCCGTCGATTTCCCGATCCCGTTGGGCCCGAGGATCCCCGTCACGGAGCCGGGCTCGGGCACCGGAAGGCCGTACAGCCCGAACGCGTTGTCCCCGTAGCGGTGGACCGGGTCGTTCTCCAGTTCCGACGGGAGGTTGATGATCTCGATGGCGTCGAACGGGCACTTCTCGACGCAGATCCCGCACGTCTCGCCCAGGCAGATCTCCTCGGAGATCCACACCTGGTCGGGGCCGCCGTCGTACGGTTCGTCCTCCGCGTAGTGATCGCCGCGCTCGACGATGCAGTCCTTCCCGGTGCGGTTGGGCGGACAGAAGTTCGCGCACTCGTAGTTGCACCGGTCGGGCTGACACCGATCGAGGTCGACGACCGCGATGCTGTCGTCGGCCATCTATTGAAGGTTCGCTGAGAGGATGATGCCGTAGGAGATGAACCACAGCGTGAAGGTCATGAACGCCACGTACAGGTTGTCCTTGATGCCGAAGTCCTCGATCGCCACCCCGAGGAGCTTCAGTAGCGGTATCTGCACGAAGACCGCGGCCGCGACCACCAGAAGGGCGAGCCGGTTCGTCGCGGCGTCGACGCCGACCCCGAGGAACGGGAGGAAGGCGGAGAGGAGCGCCGCGGCGATCCCCGCCAGACACGCGACGGTGGTGACGGTCACCCCGCGCAGGTGGTCGGAGAGCCCCGAAGCTGATTCCGTAGCCATGGACGTAGGTGTGCCAGCCGGCGACAAAAGGGGTTCGCTTGGTCGGTGCCGGAGCGTGGACACCGAATAATATTCGGTGAACCTTTATCAGTACCCGGTGTTTCGATTCGTAACGATGGCCGGAACCGACGAGGAGTCACTCGACGATCTCCCTCCCAGCGCGAAGCTCGTGTTCAAGGTACTGGAGTACAACGGACCGTTGACGCAGAAGGGCATCGTCGAGGAGTCGATGCTGTCCGCTCGAACCGTCCGTTACGCTCTCGAACGCCTCGAGAACATCGGTATCGTCGACGAGGACGTCTACTTCGCCGACGCCCGCCAGAACCTCTACCAGCTCGACGGCCCCCAGAAGGCGGAGGCCGACGGCGGCCAGGAAGCGACCTGCGCCGAGTGAGCCGGTAGCCCCCGACCGACGACCGTCCACGCGATTCCGCTGTTCTCGACCGGTTCGCGACGGGGAGCGACCGCTACGAACGTTCATACCGGAAGCCGGGGCCACACTGTCGCGTGCGGTGACGACGACCGCGCGCCGTCCCGCGAACTCCCGGGACCCGACGGCGTGCGATCCCGACGGGCCCCGGTGTCAGCCCCACCGAACCCGACGCACGAGCGACCGCGTCGGCGTCAGGCCGGGACGACGGTGATCGTCCGCTTGCGATCGATGGCGTCCTCCAGTTCCTCGGCGATGGCGCTCCCGCGCGAGACTTGGATGTCGCCGCCGCGGCCGACGGTCGCGGTGAACAGGTACTCGTCGTCGGCGCGGACCTCGACCGTCTCGCCGACGTGTTCGTCCATCCGGATCACGACGTGACGGCTCGTGATCTCCGGCTGGACGGTCTCGCCCTGCGGCTTCGGCGTCGACGCGGGGCCGTCCGCGCCGGCGCCGCCGCCGGCGCTTCCCGACCCGCCGGGACGGTCGGCGTGGGTGCGCACGTCGATGTCGATGCCGAGTCGGTTCTCGATGTCGGTGATCCGGCCGCCGCCCTTGCCGATCACGTAGCTGATGTCGTCCTCCTCGACGTAGACGACGGCGTCGTTCTGCCCCTGGAGCTCCACGTCGACGTGACCGCGCGCAACCGACCGGATCTCGCGCTCGATCTCCTGTCTGGCGAGACGGTCGACGCCCGTCTCGCTCCGATCGCCCTCGGCGCCGTCGAGCGGCACCGTGACGACCTGGTTGTTGAACGTGTAGATCTCGTACTCCGGAACGCCGGTCTCGAAGTCGACGACCTGGATTACGGGACGCGAGAGGTCCTCAGCGGTCAGCCCCTCGGGCACCTTGACCTGGGTCGTCACGTCGTAGACGGTGTCGACGGCGCCGGCCTCGATGAACACGACGGTGTCGACGACCTGCGGGATCATCCCCAACTCGACGCGACCGACGAACCGCTGGAGCGCGTCGATCGCACGCGTCGCGTGCGTGACGCCGACCATCCCGACGCCCGCGAGCCGCATGTCCGCGAACACCTCGAAGTCGTGGGTCTTGCGCACCTCGTCGTAGATGGTGTAGTCGGGGCGGACGAGCAGCAGCGAGTCCGCGGTGTTGGCCATGTCGCCGTCGAGGGCGGTGTACTGGGTGATCTCGTCGGAGACCTGCAGGTCGCGCGGCTTCTCCATCGTCTTCACCGCGTAGTCGCTGTCGTTGAGGAACTCCGCGACCGCCTGCGCGAACGTGGACTTCCCGGCGCCGGGCGCCCCCGCGATGAGCACGCCGCGCTGGCGCTCGGTGAAGCGGTCGCGAAGCTCGTCCGCGAACTCGTAGTCGTCCAGCGTCGTCTTCGCGATCGGCCGGACCGCCGTGATCTCGATGGCGTCCGAGAACGGCGGCCGGGCGACCGCGATCCGGTAGTTGCGGTACTGGACGATTGTCATCCCCGGCTCGGACAGCTCGATGAACCCCTGCGTCGACGTCCGGGCGGTCGCCTCGATCTCGTCGGCCCACTGCTCCATCTGCTCCTCGTCGCTGGGCCCGTCAGCATCGTCGATCCGGACGTAGTGGAGGTCGGCGATGTCGCCGCGCTTCGCCTTCGGGTGGGTGCCCGTCTTGAGGTGGACCGACATCGTGTCGTCGGTGAAGAAGCGCTCGATGTCGAGCCCGTCGTCCTCCGTGACGCCACGGGGTACCGGCTCGACGTACTCCACGTCGAGGCCGGTCGCCTTCCCCGCCTCCGCCTGCACGAAGTCCGAGGTGAGGAGGACGGCGTCGTGTTCGACCGCCAGCTCCCGGATCAACGCGTCGATGTCGCCCTCGCCGGCGCCCTCCTGCTCGGCGACGGTCGGGCGACGGCCGACGAACTCGGCGGTGATCGTCCCCTCGTCGGCGAGCTCGGCGATGCGCTGGAGCTCGGCGATCCCGTCCCAGCCGGTGTCGTGGCCGGCGTTGGCCTGCGCCTCCAACTCGCCGACGACGGCCTCCGGGACGAACACCGTCGCCCCCTCGTAGTCCCCGTCCGCGACCCGCTCCGACACGCGGCCGTCGATGACCGCGCTCGTGTCCGGCACGACGTTCATACCGGACGTGGGGTCGGGAGCGGTTTAAGACTGCTTGCACGCGGTCGGTCGGCCGGATCGCGATCGAGCGCGGCGACGCCGGAGTTATGCTCGCGCCGGCCGGTCGGACGGGTATGAGCGACGACGACGCGAGCGGCGGTCCCGACGACGGGACGAACGCGCCGGCGACCGACGGCCTCCGCCCGCTCACGCGGAAGCTGGTGTCGACCCCGAGTCACGACGACCCGACCGCCGCCGGCGACGCGATCGAGTCGTGGCTGCGCGCGGAGACGGACGCCGCCGTCGAGCGCGACGACCACGGCAACGTGTTCGGCCGGACCGGCGACCCTGACGCGCCGACGGTCGCGCTCGTCGGCCACCACGACGTGGTCCCGCCGGGCGACTCACAGGTCGAGACGGCCGACGACGGAACCGAGTCGTACGTGCTCGCGGAGCGCGACGGCCGGTTGTACGGCCGCGGCACCGCGGACATGAAGGGCGCGGTCGCCGCCGCGATGTGCGCCCTCCGGGACGCCGACCCCGACGGGGTGGAGCTGTGTTTCGCCTCGTTCGTCGGCGAGGAAGTGGGCGGCGTCGGCGCCCGCGCGGCCATCGAGGACGGCTTCGCGCCGGAGTTCGCCGTCGTCGGCGAGGGGTCGACGAACTACTCCGGCGAGGGCGTCACCGACGTGGTCGTCGCGCACAAGGGTCGGCGCGCGAGCACGCTCGTCGCCGCCGGCGAGAGCACACACGCGAGCATCCCCGAGAAGGGGGAGAACGCCGTCTACCGCGCGTGCGACGCCGTCGACGTGGTGCGCGATCTGGACTTCCCCGAGACGACCGTCATGGGCGAGCGCGTTCGGGGGAGCATCGCGGTCACCGAGATCGACGGCGGGACGGCGTGGAACGTGGTGCCGGACCGCTGCGAGGTGACGGTCGACGAGCGGACCGTTCCGGGCGAGCGCGCGCCGCTGGAGCGAACCGAGTCGGTCGAGGGCGTCGAGTGGACGGTCGATCAGGACCTCCCGCCGATGGCCTGCTCGGACGACGCGTTCGCGGACGCGGTGCTCGCGGCCGCCCGCGACGCTCAGTCGGGGGCGCCGGAACACGTCGTGAAGCCGCACGCGACCGACGCCGGGTGGCTCGCGGAGGCGGGCACCGCCTGCGTGATCTGCGGCGCCGCCGAGACCGGCGAGGCACACACCGACACAGAGAGCGTGTCCTACGAGGTGCTCGACCGGTGCTATCGGATCTACCGCGGGGTCGCCGAGGACGCGGGAGCGTTCGTGTGAGCCACGGGCGCGTTCGCGTAACGGTTGGTTGAAGGCAGGTCGGCGGCAAGGTTTGCGCGATGGCTACCGACGCAAGCGGGAGCGAGGCCGAGACGGCCGACGCGTACGCGGAACTGGTGGAGCGATTCGAGCGGATCAACGGCGTGCAGGGCGCCGCGGGCGTCCTCGGCTGGGACCAGCAGGTGATGATGCCCGAGGGCGGCACGCCCGCCCGCTCGAAGCAGCTGTCGGTGCTCTCGTCGCTGAGCCACGAGCTGCTCACCGACGACCGTACCGCGGAGCTGCTCGACGAGGTCGAGTCGACGGATCTGGACGCCGAGGGGGAGGCGCTCGTGCGCGAGGCCCGCCGCGAGTTCGAGCGCGCGAACGCGGTCCCGACCGAGCTGGTCGAGGAGATCTCCGAGACCTCGACGGAGGCGCTGGGCGCCTGGGAGCAGGCCCGGGCCGAGGACGACTTCGAGCAGTTCGCGCCGTACCTCGAGGAGCTCGTCGAGCTGAAGCGCGAGTACGCCGAGCACATCGACCCCGACCGCGACGCCTACGAGGTGCTGTTCGAGGACTACGAGCCGTGTCTTCCCCTCTCGCAGGCGGAGGACGTCCTCGAGACCCTGAAGGAGACGCTCGTCCCGATGATCGACGAGATCCGCCAGTCGGACGCGGACGTGACCACCGACGCCTTCGACGGCGAGTTCCCCGCCGACGGACAGGAGGACCTCTCGCGTGACGTGCTCTCGACGCTCGGCTACGACTGGGACCGCGGGCGACTCGACCCCTCCTCGCACCCGTTCACCTCCGGCAACGTGTACGACTGCCGCGTGACGACCCGCTACGACGAGTCGGACCCGCTCGGCGGCCTGATGGCCACCGTCCACGAGTTCGGCCACGCGTTCTACAACCTCGGCCTGCCCGAGGAGCACTTCGGCACACCGCTGGGCGAGTCGCGCGACCTCTCGGTCCACGAGAGCCAGTCGCGGCTGTGGGAGAACCACGTCGGTCGCTCGCCCGCGTTCTGGGAGCTGGTGACGCCGAAGTTCGCGGAGCGCTTCGACACCGACGCGACGGCCCGCGAGGCGTACGAGTCGGCCAACCAGGTGTACGAGGACAACCTCATCCGCGTCGAGGCCGACGAGCTCACCTACCACCTCCACATCGTCATCCGCTTCGAGATCGAGAAGGCCCTCATCTCGGGCGAGTTGGACGTGGAGGACGTGCCGGAGGTCTGGAACGACAAGTACGAGGAGTACCTCGGGCTCCGCCCCGAGACGGACGCGAACGGCTGCCTGCAGGACATCCACTGGAGCCACGGCAACTTCGGCTACTTCCCGACGTACTCGCTGGGGTCCGTGCTGGCGAGCCAACTGTTCAACGCCGCCGAGGACGACATCGGGAACGTCTACGGGGCGGTCCGCGAGGGCGACTTCGAGGCCCTGCAGGAGTGGCTCCGCGAGAACGTCCACGAGCACGGCAGCCGCTACGAGACGAACGAGCTGGTCCGCGAGGCCACCGGCGAGGACTTCACCGCCGACTACTTCGTCGACTACGTGACCACGAAGTACGGCGACCTGTACGACCTCGAAGAATCGGTCTGAGCGGCACCTCGCCGACGGACTGACCGACGAGTGCTTTCGCGGTTCGCGAGCGCCTTCCCGACTCGCGACCGTCCCGATCCTCGGCGGTTACGATCGCTGCCGGGCGGCCGTCTCCAACAACGCCTCCAGGTCGTCGTACGGGATACCGCCGGCCATCGACTCGTAGGTCCCCTCCTCGCGGAGTTCGGCGGCGACTTCGCCGAGCAGTCCGAGCGTCGCGCGCATCGGACCGGACCCGACCGACACCCGCGCGACCCCCGCCGATGCCAGCGCGTCGACCGGCGGCGCCCCCGGTCCCCCGAGGACGTTCAGCGGGGCATCGAGACGGTCGACGAGCCCCCGGATCGTCTCGATGTCGGAGACGCCGGGCACGAACAGACAGTCGCTCCCGGCGTCGGCGTAGGCGTTCGCGCGGTCGACCGCGCGGTCGAGTCGGTCGCCCTCGTCGCCGACGCCGAGCCAGAACACGTCCGTGCGCCCGTTGACGACGACCGGGACGCCCGCGTCCTCGGCGGCGTCACGGGCGGCCCGGATCGCCGCGACGTGGTCGTCGACGGGGGCCAGCGGGTCGTCTGGGTCGCCGGTTCCGTCCTCGAGGTTGACGCCGACGGCGCCGGCGTCGATGGCGGCCGCGACGGTGTCGAACACCGCGCCCGGCGTGTCGCCGTAGCCGGCCTCGATGTCGGCGGTGACCGGGAGCGCGACGGCGTCGGCGATCTGTTCGACGACCGTGAGCATCCCCGAACGCGAGAGGACTTCGCCGTCTGGCACGCCCCGCGAGGCGGCGATCCCGGCGCTCGTGGTCCCGATCGCGTCGAACCCGGCATCGGCGAAGAGGATCGCGCTGGCGGCGTCCCACGCGTTGGGGAGGACGAGCGGCCCGTCTGCGTGATGGAGCGCGCGAAGCGCCTCCGCACGCTCGCGCTGTATCTCGTGGTTCATCACCGTCGATACGCGTACAGCCGGCATGAAACCCGGCGGCGATCGCGACGACCGCGGGGATCGATCCCCCGACTTATCACCGCCGGCCCGCCAGCAACGGACGAACAGCCGATGCGTCGCTTCACTGCGGACTACCTCGAACGCACGCGCCGCGGGATGTGGGAATCTCGCGAGGCGCTCGCGCCCCTCGATCTCGACGGTCGACGCCGGGTCCTCGACGTGGGGTGTGGGACGGGCGAACTCACCCGCGTGCTCGCCGAGGAGGCGCCGGAGGCGGCAGTCGTCGGCGTCGACGCCGACGCGGACCTGCTCGCGGCCGCACGGGACGCGGGCGACGAGACGACCCTCGACGGTCGGGTCGACCACGACGTCGACTACTGTACCGGCGACGCGACTCGTCTCCCGTTTTCGGACGACGCGTTCGACCTCGTGGTCTGTCAGGCGCTTCTGATCAACCTCCCCGAGCCCGCGGCGGCGGTGCGGGAGTTCGCCCGCGTCTCCTCGGAACTGGTCGCGGCCGTCGAACCCGACAACGCCGACGTGGAGGTGACCTCGACAGTCGAGAGCGAGGCCTCTTTGGAGGCGAGCGTCCGCGAGGCGTACATCGCCGGCGTCGAGACGGACGTGGCGATGGGCGACCGCGTGCGCGAGGTGTTCGCCGAGGCCGACCTCTCCGAGATCGACTCGCGCCGCTACCGACACGAGAAGCGGGTCGAGCCCCCGTACACGGAGGCGGACCTCACGGATATCACCAGGAAAGCCAGCGGCGCGGGCCTCGCCGACCACGAGACGGAGCTCCGGCGAGCGCTCGACGACGACGGCGAGAACGGGACCGATCGCGGTAACGAAAACGGAGACGAAGACAGGGGCGGGGACGGCTACGACGCGCTCCGGAGCGCGTGGCGCGAGATGGGTCGCGAAGCGGCACGACAGGCGCAGAACCGGGAGTACGAGCGCGTCGAGACGGTGCCGTTCGACGTGACCGTGGGCCGGGTCTGAGGCGACGTGTCACGTATCGGCCGAGTCGACGGTGGCCGTCCTACACCACGTCGCCGCGGACCGTCGCGCCCTCCTGTCGCTCGCGATACGACGCCATCGCCTCGGCGATCTCGGCGGCCTCCCCCTCGTCGACCTCGAGCATCTCCAACGCGCCCGACAGCGTCGGGAACGGGAGTTCGCCGTTCCGGAGTCTCGCCATCGTCTCCGCCGCGCGCTGGCCCTCGCCGTACAGCTGCACGCCGCGCGGGTCGAGCACCTGCTCGTACGCCCCGCGGTCGAGCGCGCTCCGCAGGCGCTGTCTGACGTTCCGGTCGAACGGCGCGTTGCACACCTCCAGGTGGATCGGCTCGTCCTCCGGCAGGAGGTGCGCCGCGAGGCACTTCTCTGGCGCGGCGTGGCCGTTGTCGTTGGCGCGGATGTGCTCGGGGTGCTCGCGCGCCCACTCGGCGGAGACGGACCTCCCGATCCCCTTCACGCCGTGCGATCGCTCGAACTCCTCGGCGGCCTCCGGGTCGTCGCTCCGCATGAGCAGGTCCTTCGTCACGTACACGTCCAGCCGCTCGATCGGGTCGAGACCGAGCGCCACGTCGCCGTACACCCACACCTCGCGGACGGGCACCGGCATCGGCCCCTCGTCGACGGCGTCGATGATCGCCTCCACTCGATCGAGGGCCGCCTCGCGCTCCATGCCCTCGCCTCGGCACGCGCCGGTGAAGCGTCTTACGCGTCGCGTCCGGCGTCGGACGGGGACCGATCCGCCGTCGGCGCCGCCGTCCGCGCCGGCCGGCCGAGCGGTGAAGTGAACGGGCCGCGTGACCGCGACCGTGTTCGAACCCCTGTTCCCGAACTGGTCCTCGCCGGCCGCGGTCGCCGGTTTCGTCGCCCTCATCGCCCTCTCGAACGTCACGCTCGTCGCCCTCGTCGCCACCGCTCCCGGGAGCGGCCGCCGTCTGACGGCGGTCGCGGCGGCCGTCGCGGTCGGCTCCGTCGCCGCCGCGGTGTCGGTGCTTCGCCTCGGCGGCCTCGGCAACGCCGGCGGCAACGTCGAACTCCTCGCGCGATTCATGCTGATCCTCGTCGCCGGCCGCGCGGTCGTCTCCCGGCCGACGGCCGTGCGTATCGCGGCCGGCGCGATCGCGGTCGGCGGCGCGCTGGTCCTGCTCGTGGTCACCGTGCCGCTGTACGGCGAGGCGACGGTCGCGCCCTGAATCGACGGGCGCTCCGGTCCCACTCCGTCGGACGACGTTCGGACCCCGACGCCGCCCGTGCGAAACGGGTATGCCCGCGCCGCCGCAACCTGCCGCCAATGGACTGCGACAGGTGCGGCGCCGACGCGGTGATGCACGCCGCCTACTCGGGAGCACACCTCTGTGAGTCGCACTTCCGGGAGTCGGTCGAGCGGCGAGTCCGCCGTCGCGTCCGCGAGGACGACCTGCTCCCCGACGACGCGACCCCCGAGGACCCCGAGCGCTGGGTGATCGGCCTCTCCGGCGGGAAGGACAGCGTCGTCCTCGCGACGATCCTCGACGAGACCTTCGCCGAGGACCCGCGGATCGAGCTGGTCGCCCTCTCCATCCACGAGGGGATCGAGGGGTACCGCGACGAGTCCCTCGTCGCCTGCGAGGAACTCGCGGGCGATCTGGAGATGCGCCACGAGGTGGTGAGCTACGAGGAGGAGCTCGGCGTCCGCATGGACGACGTGGTGGAGGACGACCCGGAGAACATGGCCGCCTGCGCCTACTGCGGCGTGTTCCGCCGCGACCTGCTGGAGACGTACGCCGAGGACCTGGGCGCCGACAAGCTCCTCACGGGTCACAACCTCGACGACGAGGCCCAGACCGCCCTGATGAACTTCCTCGAGGGCGACGTGGCCCAGATGGCCAAGCACTTCGACGCCTCCATCGGCCCGTTCACCGAGCGCCGCGAGAGCGATCACTTCGTCCCGCGGGCGAAGCCCCTGCGCGACGTGCCCGAGAAGGAGGTCGCCCTGTACTGTCACCTCCGGGACCTCCCCTCGCACATGGCGGAGTGCCCGCACGCCAGCGAGGCGTACCGCGGGGAGATCCAGGAGCTCCTGCTCGACATGGAGGAGCGCCACCCGGGCGTTCGCCACTCGATCATGGCCGGCTACGAGGAGCTGTCGGGCGTGCTCGCCGACGAGTACCGCGACGACGACGGCGACGGCCCCGACCTGTCGCCGTGCGAGCGCTGTGGGTCGAAGACCGCCCGCGACGTGTGTCGCAAGTGCGAGCTGGTCGACGCGATCGGCGCGGCGTAAACGCGCTCGAAGGCCGTCTCGTTGGCGTAAACGGCAAGGTCGCTCGAGAGCCCGTATCCGTCGCTGTCACCCGTGGAAAGCGATAGAGAGTCGATGTCGATCCGGAAAACGGCCGTTCCCGGCCGGACCGGTTCGCCGTCCCGTCGATCGCGTCTCGTTGCCGCCGCCGGTTCCACCGCCGACGCGTCGGCGTCGCCGTCAGCGGATGACGTCGAGACCGTTGCTCCGCTCGGTGGACTCCTCGCGGCCGCCGTCGGACTGCCAGGCGGCCTCCTGACCGTTGCCGGCCTCCGCGTTTGCCTTCGCGTCGAAGTCGAGCTCCGAGGCCTCCCCGCCCTCGATGCTCTGGCGCGACTTGTCGGCCTGCTTCTGCGTGCTCGGGCCGAGCACCTGCGCGCTCTGAACGCCGGTCATGATCGCCATGACGCGGACCTTGCCCTTGTACTCCTCCTGGATGCGCGCGCCCCAGATCACGTTCGCGCTCGCCTCGAGGCGCTCGGTGATGTTGTCGGCGATGCCCTCGGCCTCCTTCAGCGTGAGGTCGGGGCCGCCGGTGATGTGGACGAGACCGCCCGACGCGCCCCGGTAGTCGACGTCCAGCAGCGGGTGGTTCATCGCGTCGTTGACCACCTCCTGGGTCTTGTTCTTGTCCTGGGTCTCGCCGACGAGCATCACCGCGACGCCGCCCTGATTCATGATCGTGGACATGTCCGCGTAGTCCAGGTTGATCAGGCTGGGCTGGGTGATGGTCTCGGAGATGCCCTTGACGGTCTCGGCGATGATCTGGTCCATCACCGAGAACGCCTTCCCGATCGGCAGGTTCGGGACGTAATCGAGGAGGCGGTTGTTGTCGAGGACGATGATGGAGTCCGCCTCGTTGCGGAGCTCCTCGAGGCCCTCCTCGGCCTTCACCGTGCGGGCGCGCTCGACGTTGAACGGCGTCGACACCATGCCGACGACGATGGCGCCCTGCTCCTTGGCGATCTTCGAGATGACCGGCGCCGCGCCGGTGCCGGTCCCGCCGCCCATGCCGGCGGTGACGAACACGAGGTCCGCGTCGCCGAGCACCTCCTTGATCGTGCCCTGGGCCATCTCGGTGGCGCGCTCGCCCATCGAGGGGTCGCCGCCCGCCCCGAGCCCCTGCGTGAGGGACTTGCCGACGAGGATCTTCGTGTCGGCCTCGATCATCTTGAGGTGCTGCTTGTCGGTGTTGATCGCGACCGTCTCGGCGCCGTCGACGCCGATGTTGTACAGCCGGTTGATCGTGTTGTTCCCCGCGCCGCCCGCGCCGACGATGACGATCCGGGGCTCCCCGAACTCGTCGTCGTCGTCGCCGACCGCCGACATGTCGCGCTGCTCGGCCTCCGCGTTCGCCAGCGCGTCCTGAACGATGTCCTGCATCGGTTACACCTTGGCCCAGCTGCGCTTGCTGCGCTCGCCGCGCGTGCGCTCGCCGGACGTGTCGGCCTGCTCGTTGAGCATGTCGCGGACGGCGGACCGGATCGCCTCGCTGCGATTCGGGAACTCCCCCGTCTCGACCATCTGTTCGACCTCCTCGATCTGCTGTTTCGGGATTCGTAGTGTCACACGCTCCATTGGTTCATTCCCCCGGTAAGACGACGGCACGCACATGCGTGGCCCCCAGCCGGCGTCGGAGTTTCCCCGCCCCGACGCCCCTGTAAGACAGGTCGTCTTACGCACCAGTACCAATATACCGTTTGTATATAAAGATGTCGGCGGTTGTATGACCGATGCCGTCAACTTGTCTTACATCGGACGGCGGGGGCGGTCGAACCGCCGGGTCGTCTTACGGCGCGTCGAGCACGTCCGCGGCGGGGGTCCGACGCCCGCATCCCGGGCAGAACCCCCAGTCGGAGCGGACCTCGTCGCCGCACTCACAGAAGAGGCGGCGCGTCGCCTTCTCGCCGCAGTTGGGACAGAAGACGTGGTCGTCGGACAGGTCCTCGCCGCACTGCGGGCAGCCCCTCGCTCCCCCGTCGGACGCCTCGGCCCCCGCGTCCGCCGGGCGCGACTCCCCGCTCGCGGTCGGCTCGTCGGTCGCGGTCGTTTCCTGTCGCGCGTCCTCCGCCGTGGCCGCGGGCCCCGACGCGTCGGCGGACGGATCGACCGCGGCGCCGGCCCCGTCGACGTTCACCGTGAGGTTCACCGACGGGACGCGGTCGCCGGCCCCGCCGGGGACGCCGAACGGCCGCGCTCGGCCGGCGGCCGCGGCGTCTCCGCGGCGCGTCCCGAACTCCTCGTCGAGCCGGGCCGTCACCAGCTCGTCGACGCGGGCCGCGAGCGCGTCGTCGAGCGATCCGGCGGTGCCGGCGTCGGCCCCGGATGGCTCGCGCGTGTCCGCAGCCGGGGTGTCGGCGCCGTCGCTCCGCCCCTCCGTGGCGTCGAGGTACTCGCGGAGCGCCTCCCGCATGACCTCGCTCTTGGACCCCTCGAGCTCCTCGAGGCGGTCGACGAGGTCCGCGTCCGCGCGGAAGGTTATCTTGCTCATACCCGCCCAATTCCGACAGGATGCATATCAATCTATCCCACGGATCCGTCCGGATCCTCCCACGGACGCGCCCCATCTCCAACGCGTAAGACGGTCGCACGGCCACCGCGTGTGGCGTCCACGCGCCGTCGTCGCGGCGTCGCGGGTGCCGCGATCCCAGCCGTCTTACACGTCGCCGTCGACCGCCCGGGTATGCGACACCGCGAACTCGGCGACGTGGGAGCAGTGACCGAGATCGGACTCGGGACGTGGAACATCGGCGGCGACTGGGGCGACGTGTCCGACGAGGCTGGCCGGGAGGCCGTCCGGGCCGCCCTCGACGCCGGCGTCGACTTCCTCGACACGGCCGACGTGTACGGCGACGGCCGCAGCGAGCGCCACATCGGACACGTGCTGGACGAACGCGACGCCCACGACGAGGTGACCGTCGCGACGAAGGCCGGGCGCCGGCTCGACCCGCACACGGCGGAGGGCTACACGGCGGAGAACCTGGAGCGGTTCGTCGACCGCTCCCGGGAGAACCTCGGCGAGGACACCCTCGACCTCCTTCAGCTTCACTGCCCGCCGACGGACGTGTACTACGACCCCGGCGTGTTCGACGCGCTCGCGGACCTGCGCGCACGCGGAAAGGTGGAGCACTACGGCGTCAGCGTCGAGCGCGTCGAGGAGGGACTGAAGGCGATCGAGTACCCCGGCGTCGAAACGGTGCAGGTGATCTTCAACCCGTTCCGGCAGCGCCCGGCGGAGCTGTTCTTCGAGGAGGCGGCCCGCCGCGACGTGGGCGTCATCGTCCGCGTGCCGCTCGCCTCGGGACTGCTCACCGGAACGATCGACCGCGACACGGAGTTCCCCGAGAACGACCACCGCAACTTCAACCGCGACGGCGAGGCGTTCGACGTGGGCGAGACGTTCGCCGGCGTTCCCCTCGACGCCGGCGTCGACGCCGTCGAGGCGCTGGAGCCGCACGTCCCCGAGGGGATGACGCTCCCGCAGTTCACCCTCCGTTGGATCCTCGACTTCGACGCCGTCTCGACGGTCATCCCCGGCTCCACCTCCCCGGCGCACATCGAGAGCAACGTCGCCGCCGCCGGTCTCGACCCGCTCCACCACCGACTCCACGGCGTCGTTCGCGACGTGTACGAGGAGCACGTGGCGGAACACGTCCACGATCGGTGGTGAGTTAGACTAGTCTAATCTTTTCGTTCGTTCGGAACAACTATACAGTTCGGTCGCGCTCGTACGAGTGAGTATGACCGACACACGCGACCCGGCGGGTTCGCCGGGAACGACCAGACGGCGGGTCCTCGCTGGGGGGGCTGGCCTCGCCGCGGCGGGGCTGGGGGGCTGTCTGGGCGACGTGGCGGGGAGCGGCGGCGACACGGGCGGAACCGCCGGTGGCGACGGGAGCGCCGACGGCCCGACGGTCGTCGCCTCCTTCTTCAGCTTCTACGACTTCGCGCGGGAGGTGGCGGCGGACACGCCGATCACGGTTCGGAACCTCGTTCCCACCGGGCTGCACGGCCACGGGTGGGAGCCGGACGCGAGCGTCACCCGCGACATCGTCGACGCCGACGCGTTCATCCACGTCGGGAAGGACTTCCAGCCCTGGGCCGATCGCGCCATTCAGACGCTGCGGGACGACGGCGTCGACACGCAGCTCATCAACGTCCGCGAGGGGATCGAGCTCGTCCCGCTGGCCGAGAGCCTGGACCGAGACGAGGAGGGCGTCGGCGAGGGACGCGGGAGGGACCCCCACTTCTGGCTCGACCCACAGCGCGCGAAGGCCGCCGTCGACAACATCGTCGAGGGACTCGTCGAGCTGGCGCCCGATCAGGAGGACACCTTCCGAAACAACGCAGCGACGTACAGGACGGAGGTGCTGGACCGCATCGACGCCGACTACGAGGCGATCTTCGATGCCACCGACCGCGACGTGGTCCAGTTGGCCGCGCACAACGCGTTCCAGTACATCGCCGACCGCTACGGCGTGCAGATGCGCCCGCTCGTGGTCAACCTCGCCGCGAGCGGCGACGTGAAGCCGTCCGACATCACCGATGCGAAGCGCGTCATCGACGAGAACGACATCCGCTACATCGGCGCGGGCGTCTTCGAGACGCGCCGTCCCGCGAAACAGCTCCTCGCGGAGACCGACGTCGAGGCGTACTACCCGGTGACCCCGTACGCGGGCGTGCGTGAGAACTGGGTCGAGAACGAGTGGGGATACGAGGAGATCGCGTACAACATCAACATGCCCACCTTCGAGGTCGTTCTCGGGAACACGCCGCCCGAGGAGGCCGGCTACGACGGCTGGAACGAGGAGTGGAGGAACTTCGAATGACGACCGGCGAGAACGCGGGGCGTGTCGTCGCCGAGCGCAACGGACAGGGGACGTCCCCGGGCGCCGCCGGCGAGGGCGACGCGGTGATCGAGCTGTCCGACGTGACGTTCGGCTACACCGCCGCGCCGGTGATCGAGGACGTGGACCTGGCGGTCGAAGCGGGCGAGTACGTCGCCGTCGTCGGTCCGAACGGGTCGGGCAAGTCGACGCTCATGAAGCTCATGCTCGGCCTCCTCCGCCCGGACGAGGGCGAGGCCCGCCTGTTCGGGGAGCCGTCCCACGCCTTCGACGACGGCGAGCGCGTCGGCTACGTCTCCCAGCACGCCAGCGCCGCCAAGGAGATGCCGATCACCGTCCGCGAGGTGGTGAAGATGGGCCGGTTCCCGCACGTCGGGTTCGGGCGGCTCTCGTCCGACGACTGGGCCGTCGTCGACGAGGCGCTGGCGACGGTCGGCATGAGCGCGTTCGCGGACCGCCGGATCACGAGGCTCTCGGGCGGGCAGCGCCAGCGGGCGTTCATCGCCCGGTCGCTGGCGGGGGAGGCCGACCTGCTCGTGCTCGACGAGCCGACCGTCGGCGTCGACGCCGAGTCGGTGGAGGCGTTCTACGACCTGCTGGAGTCGCTCAACGACGACGGCATCACCGTCCTGCTCATCGAGCACGACCTCGGCGCCGTCGTCGATCATGCAGACCGCGTCGTCTGTCTGAACCGCGAGGTGTACTTCGACGGACCGACCGACGAGTTCGTCGGGAGCGACGCCCTCGCGCGGGCGTTCGGCGCCGCTGCCGGCGTCCTCGGGGGCGACCGATGACGTTCCCGACCGGGGCCGTCCGAGCGCTCGCGGCGGCCGTCGCGGACCCGCCGACCGCGTCGCCGGCGGCGATCCTCCTGCAGTCCGGCGGGAGCCCGCTCGATCCCGTCCTCGCGCCGATCTACTTCCTCCTCGAACTCTGGTCGCTGTTGATGGCCGCGCTCGGGGACGCGACCGGACTGGAGCTGCTCCGGTACGGCTTCATGCACCGCGCGATCCTCGTCGGGCTGTGCATCGGCGTGATGGCGCCGCTCATCGGGACGTTCCTCGTCCACCGACAGCTGGCGCTCATCGGCGACGCGCTCGCGCACACCGCGTTCGCGGGCGTCGCCGTCGGGCTGTTCCTCAACGGCGTGTTCAGCCTCGGCGTCTCGCCGTACCTCACCGCCGTCGTGGTCGCCGTTCTGGCCGCGCTGCTGATCGAGGTGATCTCGGAGGTGACCGACGCCTACAACGACGTGTCGATGGCGATCGTCCTCTCGACCGGGTTCGCGCTCGGGACGGTGCTGATAAGCCTCAACGCCGGCGGCCTCGCGGTCGGGATCAACCAGTACCTCTTCGGCAACCTCGCGACGGTGTCGGCGGAGAACGCCGCGATCCTCCTCGTGCTGTTCGGGATAATCGTCGCCACCGTCGCGCTCACGCGGAACCAACTGCTGTACGTCACCTTCGACGAGACGGCCGCCGAGGTGTCGGGGATCCCCGTGAAGTGGTACAACCGCGTGATGGTGATGCTCACGGCGCTCGTGGTCGTCGGCGCGATGCAGATCATGGGCGTCATCCTCGTCGCCGCGATGCTCGTCGTCCCCGTTGCGGGCGCGACACAGGTGTCCCGGAGCTTCACGGGATCGCTGCTCACGTCGGTCGTCCTCGCCGAACTCGCCGTCCTGCTCGGCATCGGGTTCTCCTACTACGGCGAGGCGACCGCCGGCGGCGTCATCGTCCTCGTCGCCGTCGCGATCTACGTCGTCGCCGTCGCGGTCGGCAAGGTCCGTGAGGCTCGCGGCGACGACGCGGCGCCCGAACTCGGCGGCATCGACGCCGACGACGGAGCCGCGTGATCGCGCAATACGGACATTCGATATAGCAGTAGTTAGTTTACGTCTTGTGCCCGGCCGACACAGCAGCACCCGGCGCCGCTTCCCCGAGGCTTATTTCGCGAGCGGCGAACCCCGCAGCCATGGCAACGAAGCTCCCCGAATCGGAGTTCGACGCGCGGCTCGCGGAGGTGCGCGGGCGGCTCGCGGACACCGACGCGGACGCGGCGACGTTCCTCGGCGCGACGAGCATCGAGTACCTCTCGGGCTTTCACCACATCCAGACCGAGCGGCCGGTCGTCCTCGCGGTGACGGAGGACCGCATGGAGATCACGGTCCCGCGCCTGGAGGTCGAGCGCGTGGAGCCGAACCCCCGGATCGACGCCGTGCATCGCTACTTCGACTACCCGCAGGGGAAGCCGATCGAGACGGCGGCGGCGATGCTGGAGGGGATGGGCGTCGACTCGGTCGTGTCCGACGCCGACGGCGCTCCCGGGGTGATGGGCTACGAGGGCCCCTCGCTCTCGGAGTTCGTCGAGGTGGACTCGCAGTCGTGGGTCGATCGCATGCGCTGGGAGAAGACCGACGCGGAGGTCGACCTCGTGCGCGAGTCGGCGAAGTGGGCGAACCTCGCGCACCGCCACCTCGCGGACTACACCGAGGTCGGCGCCCACCCGGTGACGGTGAGCCAACGAGCCACGACGGAGGCCTCGCGCGCGATGCTCGACACGCTCGGGGATCGCTACGCGGTGCGAACCCGGGGGAGCGGCCCGGTCCACGCGGGCTACATTTCGGGCGAGGAGACCGCCCTTCCGCACGGCCACACCCCGAACGAACGGCTCTCGGAGGGCGACGTGTTGATCACGGGCGCGTCCGCCAACGTCGACGGCTATCACTCGGAACTGGAGCGAACGATGTTCGTCGGCGAACCGACCGACGAGCAGGTCCACTACTTCGAGTTGATGCTGGAGGCACAGGACATCGCGATCGACGCGCTCGGCCCCGGCCAGTCGATCGCCGGCGTCGACGAGGCGGTTCACGACTACTTCCTGGAGCAGGGCATCGAGGACACCGCCCAGCACCACGTCGGGCACAACATCGGCCTCGGCGGCCACGAGCCTCCGTACATCGATCGGGGATGGGACGAGTACGAGCACGTCGGCGAGGACGACGCCGCGATGGCCCCCGGCCAGATCTACACCATCGAGCCCGGGATCTACACCGACGAGTACGGCTACCGTCACTCGGACACCATCGCGATCACCGAGAACGGCGTCGAGTGGCTCACCTACTTCCCGCGGGATCTGGAGTCGAACGTCATCCGGTAGCGGTCCGCCACGAGAACCTCTGAAACGCCGTTCTACCGATCCGTCGCGGCAGTCTCGAACCGCGGAGCGGGGAGACGCGCGATCAGATATATCACTGTCCGCGATATCGAATCACGGGTCCCACCTCGATACATTCATGTCGCCGCCGCGGGCACCGCCGTTCGTGAGCGCCGTCTCCTTCGCCCTCTTCGACACTCTCGTCGACGCGGACCTCCCCGACGACCCGGCGGGGGCCGTCGGCGACGAACTCCGGGACCGCGGCGTCGACGTGCCCGAGGACTGGACGGACGCCTATCGCGAGACGCACGTCGATGCGCCCGCGGGCGCGGAGGTCCCCCTCCCGGCACACGTGAGCCGGGCGCTCGCGTCCCGGGGCGTCGACGCCCCGGGCAACGCCGCCCGGCGGGCCGTCGTCGCCGCGTTCGACCCGACGGTTACCACCCGAAGCGGGGCGGCCGACGCGGTCGCTCGTGCACGTGAGGACGGCCCGGTCGGCCTGCTCGCGAACTGTGCGGTGCCCGAGCTGGTCGGTCGCGTTCTTGTCCGCTCGGATCTCTCGCGCGACGACTTCGACGCGATCGTGAGCAGCGTCGCCTGCGGGTGGCGCAAGCCGGACCGGCGAGCGTTCGAGCGCGTCGCAGACGCGCTGGGGATCGACCCCGAGGACCTCACGCACGTCGGCGCCGATCCGTCCGTCGACGGCGGGATCGCGGCGGTCGACGGTCGGTTCGTCCGCGTCGGCGCTGACGGATCGGGACTCCGGATCGACTGACCGTCGAGCAGTACGGGCCGTACGGGACGGGTGGGACCGGACGGGCGGCGGTCACGCCCCAGTGACGAAGAACAGCAGCATCGAGATGGCCAGCGACGCGAGGATGACCGCCGCCGCCAGCGCGCCGCCCATCGAGACCGCGGCGTTGGCGTGGCTCGCGAGCGACTCGGTCCGGTCGTTGCCGAACACCGTCACCTCGGCGTGCTCGGTCGCCATCCCCGCCTCGACGGGTTCGGTGTCCGCGGCCGCCCGACTCGCCACCTCGACGACCACGTCGGTGAGGGCGTCCCGATCGATGGCCGCGCCGACCTGATTGTCGGCCTCGACGGTGTTGACGATATGGGTGTCCGTCGTCATCACCTCCGCCTCGTCGGCGTCGACCGCCTCGACGACGGCGTCGACCAGGTGACCCCGCAGGCCGGGTTCCATGTTGTTGCCGTCGACGAGCACGTAGGCGGTCGTCTGTGGCCCGGCGTCCGGGTCCTCGCCGTCGGCGCCGTCACCGTCCACGTCGACCTCGGTCACCATCGCGCGGATCCCGAGCGGTCCGATCCCCTCCTGGGGAGTCCACTCGGTTCGCTCCCAAGCGACGCCGGCCGAGAGGTCCCCACGCGGCGCGACCGCGAGTCGCTCGGCGGCACGGCGCGCCGCCTGGATCATGTCGAACGACCGCGTCGATCCCGGCGTCACGTGCCCGAGATCGGGGCCCTCGAGGCCGTTGTTGGAGTTGTGGGCGTCCACGAGCAGCACGTCGTCGAGCCCCTCGGTGCGCGCCTCCGCGGCCGTCGACAGCCCGACGGCGTAGTCCACGTCGTCCGCGAAGCCGGGAGCGAACGTCGAGACGAGCAGGGCGTCGTCGTCGAACGCCTGTCCCAACAGCGACACCTCGCCGGCCGTCGTGCGGACGCTCTCCGTCGCCTCCGAGGAGTACGTCAGCCGCTCGTGGGCGCGGTCGACCGCCTCGATGACGGTGTCGACCTCGCGCTCGGTGACGAGGTTGAAGTCGTGTCCGGCGGTCGCGTGCGGCGGGAACGCGAGCCCGTCGGTCGCGGCCGCGACCCGGACCGGCAGGTTGCCGCCACCGATCTCTCCCATCGGGCCGGGGTGGATCATCGGCAGCACCCAGCGAGCCTTCTCCTCACCGTCGGCCGTACGGAACGCGAGAACGGTGACGGGAACGACTGCCTCCTCGCCCAGTTGCTCGAAGAAGTCCTCCAGCTCCCGGCTTCCCTCGGCGACGTGGCCGATGAACCCTTGCAGGAAGTCGAGCACCGAGACGCCGAGCGTGTTACGCCACGGTCGGTCCACGACGTAGAGGAACGTCCACACCGCCGCCGCATACAGCGCACACGTGAGCCCGAGCACGAGGAAGTGGTCCGGGCTGATCGCCGACAGCTCGGGCGGCGCCTCCTCCGGACGTGCGAGATACGGCATGAGGAACGTGTCGAGCAGTGGGCCGCCCACCTCGAGCAGGCGAAGGGTGCCGCTGTAGACGAACAGCAGCAGCGCCGCGACGGCGGTCTGAATGCTCGCGGGCACCGCAGCCACGGGGAGCGACGACCGAGAGACGGCCATGATCACGAGCAGGCGGACGGCGAACACCGACGCCAGCGCGACGACGAGCACGTCGAAGACGAACCGCTGGGACAGCGGGGTCAGGTACGCCACGAGCCCGCCCACCGCGAGGAAGGCGACGATGACGACCTCACACACCAGCGCGAGCAGCGACGAGCGGTTCGGCGTGAGCTTCCCGCCGACGAGCCGGTCGACCCAGGCGGTGGCGAGCCCGGCGACGACCGTCGGGATCCCGATGAAGAACACGCCCTCCCAGGCGTCGCGCCCGACGAACAGCACGCCGCGCCACACGACCGACGTCTCCGGGCGCTCGAACGCGCCGACGCCGGCGACGGCCGCGAGGAGGAGGGCGAACGCGACCGACGTGTACCACGACGGCGCGCGGAAGATGAACCGCGAGAGGCCGGCGAGGTTGCTCTGGGTCGCAGTCATACGCGTTGCCGATGGGGAACGTGGTCGCCCGGTAAAAAGGGGGCGAACTCACCGCGCCGCCCGCCCGCGGTACCACCCGCGGCGACCGCCGGTGTGGGACGATGAACCCGGGCGCCGGGCCCACGGATCCGGCGAGCGGTCCACGATCGCCGTCCAATGCGGCCCCGCGCCCCGGTCCTTCGGACTCGCTAGATTTCGTAGGAACCGCAAGACGGAGTCCGAGATCGGAGAACCTGTGCGGTCGAACTACTCGCAGATCGAAACGAAGTTCTCGAAGACCTCCTGTCCGCGCTCCGTGTGGCTCACCTCGGGGTGCCACTGGACGCCGTAGAGGTCGCGGTCGGTGTCGCTCATCGCCTCGACGCCGCACACGTCGCTGTCGGCGGTGACGGCGAACCCCTCCGGCGCCTCGACGACCTCGTCGGCGTGGCTGGCCCAGGTGCGCGTCTCCGGCGCGAGCGACCCGACGAGCGGGTCCTCGCCGTCGCGGATCCGCACGTCCACGTCGGCGTATCCGCCGTAGTCGCCCGACTCGACGCGGCCGCCGAGCTCCTCGGCGATGAACTGCAGCCCCAGACAGATGCCGAACACGGGCACGTCCAGATCGAGGTAGTCGGCACAGCGGCCGACGCGGTCCATGCTCGGTCCGCCCGAGAGGACGAGCCCGTCGGCGTCGATGTCGGCGGGATCGGTGTCGTTGTCGAGGATCTCCGTGTCGACCCCCACGTCGCGAAGCGCCCGGCCCTCGAGGTGGGTGAACTGTCCGTGGTTGTCGATGACCACGATGCGCGGCTCGCTCATACACCGGGTTGCGCGGACGTGGTGAAAAGCGGCCCGCTTCTCGCCGAGGGATGCACGGACGTGCGTATCCGTCGCCCGGCGGCGCCGAAGCATCTCAGCCGTCGTCCTGGAGCGTCTCACCGGTCGTCGTCGGAACGCCTCAGCCGTCGTCGCCGTAGCGGTCGCTGGCGGGCGAGAACCCCAGTTCGCCGAGTTCGTCGCTGCGACGGCTCTCGCGTTCGGCGACCGCCTCCGGGTCGGGGCTCGCGTCGTCATCGACGCGGGCGAACGACCGGTGGACCTTCGTGTGGCACCACCGGCACAGCCCCACCGTGATCTCGTGGGATGTGCTCCGATCCGCATCGCCGTCTTGCGATCCGCGGCTTCCCCCGGCATCACTCGCCCCCTCGCCATACGAGAGGTGGTGTTCCTCCACGAGGGGCCGGCGCTCGTCGTGGGCGATGCGGACCTCCTCCAGCCCACACCGCGCGCACTCCTTGGCGTCGGTCGTCGACCGGTAGTGCGGGCAGTCACGCCAGTCCGCGTCCTCGTCGGCGGCGACGCAGGCGTAGTCCGCGCGACGACGGTCCGCTGCGAACTCCGGGTCGTCGCCGGCGCGGTCGAGCACGAACCGGCAGCGCCCGTCGCCGGTGAGGTGGTCACAGCGGCCGGCGAACTCGTACGGGTCGTCGACGCCGACCGGCGTCCCGTCTGGCGTCCGCTCCATGGATCACCTCGCGTCGGAGCAGACAAAAAACGCTCACTCCCGCCGGGCGGCGGTCGCCGTCGGTTTCCACTGTTCATCTCGGGGTCTCCCGAGTTTTCTCCGTTTCTGGTTGCCGTCTGCCGGTTCGGTCGAAACTATTCGTCTGAAAGTAGATCCACTACGGGAACGAAGATGGGTATAGAGACATTCGGTGCACCGAGTCACGAACGTGGCCCGGATCCGTGGGGCGTTCACTGGGTCGACATCGGGGGTGGAAGCGAGAGCGGATCGGGATCGCGAGCGAGTTCGAGATCGGTGAAACGGATACGTTCATACCGACGGGCCGTCCACCACCCCCCGTGCGAGTGATTCACCGGTCCGGGGCCATCGACCCCGAGGACGAGTCGCCGTCGACGCCGCGCGAACGCGTCCTCGCCGACGACGTCGACGTGGCCGACTCGTTCCTGTCGCAGGCGCGGGGGCTGATGTTCCGTCGGTCGATCCCCGACGACTACGCGCTCGTGTTCCGGTTCGACGGGCCCGACTCGCGGAGCCTCCACATGGCGTTCGTCCCGTTCGCCATCGACGCGATCTGGCTCGTCGACGGCGAGGTGTCGAAGGTGAAACGGCTCCGACCGTGGATCGGGCTCGGCTGGGGCACCGCCGACACGGTCATCGAGCTGCCGGCCGGCGCCGCCGACGACGTGGAACCCGGAGACACCGTCGAGGTCGTCGAGTAGCGGTCGCGCCGACTTCGGAACCGTGACTGCCACCCCGGCTCCGGGACCGTGACGACGCGTGCATCGCGCCCCGGTCGGGTAGCGTTATGTCGGGTCACGTCATAGTCGCGGTCATGCGCCGAGCCACGCTGGCCGGAGCGCTGCTCGTCGGGAAGGGGCTCGACGCCGTCTCGACGGTGGTCGTGCTCCGGCTCTCCGACTCCGTGCGCGAGTCGGTGCCGCTGTCGCGGGCGCTGATGGCGTGGCTCGGGCCCGCCGGAGGGATGGCGGTGCTCACCGTGCTCACGATGCTCGTGGTCGGACTGTTGGCGGAATCGGGCGTCCTCATCGACCGCCTCGCGGACGGCGAGACGCCGGACTGGTACGTGCCGCGCCTGCGCGCGGCGGTGTACCTCGGCTGCGCGACGTGGTTCGGGCTGATCGGGCTGTGGAACTTCTCGCACCTGTTGTGACCGCGGCCGTCGGCGACGCCGGCGTCCGCGTACTCGGCTACACCCCCGCCCGCTCCCTGCTCACGTCCGCGTCCATGCGACCGGGGCGTCGGATCTCCGGGAGTATTTATCGGATGCGGCCCAAGCGCCCCGCGTGAGCTACGTCGTGGAGGTGAAGCCGTCCGCACGCAAGGCGAACGCGGCGGTCGGCCACGCCGTGCTGTACGGGGGCGCCCGCCGGGAGTTCGGCGACCGGGACGCCGCCGAGGCGTGGGCGGAGGGGCTCTCGACGGGCGCCGACCGCCCGGTGTGGATCCACGCCGCCCACCCCACCGACCGCAGCGACGTGGACGGGTACCTCGTCTCCCGGCAGCGTCAGCTGCTCGACCTCGACGGCGCGTACGACAAGCGACGGCGACGCCTCCGCGGCGACGACGGCGGCGACCCGGGGACGCTCGACGCGTACGCCGACGGCGGGGAGTGACGGTCCTGACGGAGCCGTGCCGTACACAACTGGAGAGGATTTAGTAGCCACGCGACGGTAGGATCCGTCGACATGGTATCCGAAGGTGACACCGCACCGACGTTCACTGCGACGTACAGGGGCAGCGACCACGAGACATTCGACCTCGCGGACCACCTCGGCGACGGGCCGGTCGTGCTCGCGTTCTTCCCCGGCGCGTTCACGCCGCCGTGTTCCAACGAGATGGTCGCCCTGCAGGAGCACCACGACGACTTCGCGGCCGCCGGCGCGACGCTGTTCGGCGTCAGCGCCGACTCGTCGTTCTCCCTGGGCGCGTTCGCCGACGAGTACGGCCTCGAGTTCGACCTCGTCAGCGACATGGCCGGCGACGCCATCGAGGCGTACGGCCTCTCGATGGACATCCCGGAGCTCGGACTCCACGGCATCGCCAACCGCGCGGTGTTCGTCCTCGACGACGACGGCGCCGTGACGTACGCGTGGGAGGCCGACGACCCCACGAACGAGCCCGACTACGAGGAGCTGCTGGCGGCCGTCGAGGACGCCTGAGCGCCGACGCCGGATCGGTCGCGGATCGACGTGTTTTCGTTTGTACTGTGCCGCCGCACCCAGCGGTAGCTCGTCCGGTTTCGCGTTGGAGAAGCACCGAGAGTGTCGTTTCGCGCTCACGGGTGCGAGCGCCACAACGGGCGCTCGCAGAGAAGTTCGCGCGAAAACGCCGAGGGGGAGATTTGAACTCCCGAGTCCGAATGGACAGCAGATTTCGAATCTGCCGCCTTGGCCAGGCTAGGCTACCTCGGCTCACCTTCACGTCCGGCGGTCAGCGTGTAAACGGTTTCGGTTCGATCGACCGTGTGTCACTGCTCCCCGAACCCCGAGGCTTCTTCCCGGTCGAACGCCCCAACCGGGTATGGACGTTCCCGACGCGAGCGCGGCCTGTACGGACGTGCTCGACACCCTCCGCGCCGCCATCGTCGCCGAGGACGCCTTCTTCGAGGACATCCTCCTCGGCCTGCTCTCCCGCGGACACGTGCTCATCGAGGACGTGCCCGGCACGGGCAAGACGCTCACCGCGCGGTCGATGGCGACCGCGCTGGGGCTGTCGTTCTCGCGCGTGCAGTTCACCCCGGACCTGCTCCCCTCGGACGTGACCGGCACCACCGTCTACGACGAGGGGACCGGCGAGTTCGAGTTCAGCGAAGGACCGATCTTCGCGAACGTCGTCCTCGCCGACGAGATCAACCGCGCGCCGCCGAAGACACAGGCGGCGCTGTTGGAGGCGATGGAGGAGGAGCAGGTGACCGTCGACGGCACCACCTACGAACTTCCGGACCCCTTCTTCCTCATCGCGACGCAGAACCCCGTCGAGCAGGCCGGCAACTTCCCGCTCCCGGAGGCGCAGCTCGACCGCTTCACGGTGAAGACCTCGATGGGCTACCCCGATCTCGACGGGGAGATCGAGCTCCTGCGCCGGCGGGCCGGACGCGGCGAACAGGACCCCAGCGTCGAGTCGGTGCTCGACCAGGAGCGGGTGCTCGGCGCCCGCGAGGCGCCCGAGTCGGTCCGCGTCCACGACGACCTGCTGGAGTACATCGCGGCGATCACGCGCGCCACCCGTGAGGACCGCCGCGTCGAGGTCGGCGTGTCGCCGCGGGGAACCCAACGCCTCTTCGAGGCGGCCCGCGCGGCGGCGACGCTCGACGGGCGGGAGTTCGTCACGCCGGACGACGTGAAGCGCGTCGCGGTCCCGGTGCTCGCACACCGGCTGGTGCTCACACCGGACGCGAGCGTCGACGACGTGGCGAAGGTCGACGTGCTCCGGGCCGTGCTCGACCGCGTCGAGGTGCCGACCGTCCGCGACGCCGAGACCGAGGCGGCCAAGTAGACCGGGGCCCGGAGGACTCTCCGACCCCGCAGCGCCGCGCTCACCGCACCGCGCTCACCAACGCGATCGCCCCGATCAGCAGGAACACCAGCGCGACGACCGGCTGCCCCCCCGCGGCGGCAACGTAGACGCCGAACGACACCGCCGCGGCGACCGCGCCGACGGCGAGGGAGCCGGCGGCGTGGGTCGCGACGTTTCTGGTCGCGTCGGTCTCGCGGCCGAGCTGCTCGCCGAGGCCGACCGCGTGCTCGCCCAGATCCCACGACAGTGCCGCCGCGAGCCCGCCGACGAGAAGCGGTCCGGGGCCCGCAGTTGAGAGCCCGCCGGCCAGCAGGACGCCCGCGGCCAGCGCCGTCGCGCCCGCGCCGAGCGCGCGGCGGGATCCGACCAGCGTGCCGATCGTGACGAGCAGGACGCCCACGCCCGCGACGCCGCCGCCGGGCGGGGAGACGAGTCCGAGCGCAGCCGCGCCCACCGCGGCGGACAGCGCCGCGACCGCGACCCCGAGCCGGGGCGGCTTGCGCGTGACCGTCACCGCGACCACCGCGCGTCCGCGCGCTCCAGTTCGGTCGCCAGCGACTCCTCGCCCCAGTCGATCACGCGGATCCCGGCCGATCGGAGCCGCGAGACGCGGTTCGCCCGCTCGATCCCCGCGAGTCGGTGGCCCGGCGTGTCGTCGGCCGTCGGGTCCGGGGAGATCACCGTCACCGCGTGGCCGTACGCGTCGAGCCGCCGGGCGACCGTCGCGGCGTAGTCGTCGGGCAGCGGCGTGCAGAACAGTACCTGCGCGTCCGCCGGAAGCCAGCGACGGAAGCGACGCACCCACGTAGTCGGGAGGAACCGCTCGTCGCTCGGCGTCGGCGCCAGCGACGGGTGGGTCGCCAGCAACTCGCGGGCGCGGGCGGCGTGGCCGTCGCCGACGCCGGGGTCGAGCCGGCAGTCCCCGGGGGCGAATGCCGCGACGCCAACCCGGTCGCCGCTGTCGAGCAGGGCGGGGACTGCCTGCGCGGCGGCCTCGACGCTCCGCTCGACGGCGTTGGGCGACTCGGGGTCCGGCGCGAGGTACGCCTCCTCGCGGGCGTCGATGCAGACGACGACCGTCGCCGCGCGCTCCTCGCGGAACTCGAGCGTCGACAGCTCGCCGGTCCGGGCGTACCGCGCCCAGTTCACGCGCTTGGCGGGGTCGCCGTGGCGGTACTCCCGCGTCGAGTGGAACTCGATCCCGGCGCCGCCGACGTCCGTGGGCACCCGCCCCGAGTAGACGGTCGTGAGGCCCCGCAGGGGGAGCGACGCCGTCGCCTCCAGTTCCGGCGCACACCGCAGCGTCGTCGCGCCCTCGGCGTCGATCCGGGCGTCGCGTTCCCGGGACCCGCTCGGATTACGCGCGAGCACGTGGACGGGGTCCCACTCGTGGGCGCCGCGGATCGCCGTCACGCGGTAGCTGAACGTCGCCGTCCGTCCCGGTCGGAGCGCGGTCCCGAGCCGCGCCGGGTCGTCCGTCGCCAGCGCGGGGGGGACGCCGTCGACCGCCCGGAGGTCCGGCAGCACGCCGTCGCCCTCGTTGCGGATCCGCAGCGTGACCGTCACCTCGTCGCCGGGATCGGGGGTCGGATCCGAGAGGTCGCGTTCGATCGTCACGTCGAGGTCGGGCGCGGCGTCGCCGCGGGCGTACGCCGCGAACGCGACCCCCAGCGCGCCCACCAGCACGAGCGGCGGGTGTCGAAGGAGGACGCCGAGGCCGACCGGGACGAGCGCCAGCGCCGCCATCCCGGTCCACCGGCCCGTGGGCACGACGCCCCTCGGCCGGATCTGTTCGAGCGGGTCGACGTTGCGGCCGTTGGCGCCGGTCGACCCGTCGGCCGGCTCCCGACCGCCGGCGGCGCCGTCCGTCACCGGCGCACCTCCGCGAGCGCGTCGCGGGCGGCGTCGACCCGGCGTCGACCCGCCCGGCGGACGCCGTCGAGGACGTGCCGGGGGACGCTTCGGGCGCGTCCGTCCCCCGTCGCGC
>NZ_WUUS01000010.1 GCF_009831625.1 Halobaculum saliterrae
GCGTGGAGGCGTCGCCGGCCGACGCGCCGGCGCTCGCCACCGCCGCGCGGCTCGTCCGCGACTACGCCTCCCCCGAGCCGGTCGCGCTCGTCGTCTCCGACGACGCGGCCGCCGCCGCCGGCGACGGGACGGTCGACGTGACGGCGGCCCTTCGAGCCGGCGTCGAGGCGACGACGGCCGAGGACCCGGACGGGTCGGGCGGCCCCGACGACACGGACCGTGACGGCGAGTCCATCGACGTGATCGGCGACGACCGCCTCGGCGAGGCCCGATTCGCCGGCGGCGACGTACAGGCGTTCATCGGCGCGTTCAGGGAGGCCCTGCGATGACCGGGGACGACCTCGCGCGCACCGCGCTGGTCGAGACGACGCACGCGGACGCCGACGTCGCGTCGACGATCGCCGCGGCGACCTCGCCGGACAACACTGACGACATTCGGACGGAGGCGGACGGAACGACGGTCACGACCCGAATCACGCGGGAGACGACCGGCGGCTTCCTCGCCTCGGTGGACGACTACCTCGTGAACCTCGCCGTGGCCGACGATGTGGTCGCGACGGGACGGGGAACGGAGGACGACGCGAACGACGCGGAACGGTTCCGCGACACCAACGACGCGGACGGCATCCGCGACACCAACGACGCGGACGGCATCCGCGACACCAACGACAGCGACACCGCAGACACGGACACACACGACACATGAGCGAACGATCAGTCTCACGACAACGACAGGGGAAACGCTGGTACACCGTCCTCGCGCCCGAGCAGTTCGACCGAGCCGAGCTCGGCGACACGATGGCCGAGGAGCCCGAACAGGTCGTCGGCCGCACGGTCGAGACCACGCTGGGCGAGATCACCGGTGACCAGGGACAGGACAACGTCAAGCTGACGTTCAAGATCACGGACGTCGGGTCGGACGCCGCGTACACGGAGTTCATTCAGCACGAGCTCACACGCGATTACCTCCGCTCGATGGTCCGCCGCGGCGCCTCGAAGGTCGACCTGCACATCACCGTGCGCACGACCGACGACTACCGCGTCCGCGTCAGCCCGGTCGCGTTCACGACGAAGAAGGCCGACCGCTCGCAGGAGCAGGCCATCCGCCAGATCATGATCGACCTGGTGGAGGACGCCGCCGAGGAGCGCTCCTTCTCGGAGCTCATCGACTCCGTCGTCGAGGGTCGCCTCTCGTCGGCGATCTACGGCGAGGCGAAGACGGTGTACCCGCTTCGCCGCGTCGAGGTCCAGAAGCTCTCACTCGAGGCGCGGCCCGAGGAGATCGCCGCGGAGGAGGAGACCGCCGTCGACGTGGACGACGACGACGTCGCCGTCGACGAGTAGACGACCGACCACCGACGTTTTTGCCGGCGGAACTCTCCCGGACAGCGACGCGCGGTCGCGTTCGAACAGCGACGCCCGAGCGTGCCAGCGCCGCGTTGTCCGAGGTGACACCACGTAGGCGAGTTACAACGCCACGTGACGGGTGATGAGCGCCACGTCCGCCGACCCGCACTCCGGGCACTCGTCGACGACGGCGCCGACCGGCGCCCGCACGCGCTCGTCGCAGCCGCGGCACCGGTACAGGTCCGCGCGCTCGGGGACCAGCAGGGTGGCGATCCGGTCGACGATCCCGGTTGACATAGCACTGTTAACATTCAACACGATAGGATAAACGTGTTGTGCCGGACCGGAGCTCGATTGGACCGGGGGACCCGATCGTCACGTCCGAAGACGAGTCCGGAACGGCGGATTCCGAGCGTTACTCCTCGACGCGGACGACCCCGACCATTCCCGCCTGTTCGTGCGGGATGCAGTAGTACGTGTAGTCCCCGGGGACCTCGAAGGTGTGTTCGAAGCGCTCGTTCGCGGAGATGGCTCCCCGGTTCCCGTCCCACGCGTCCGCGGCGGCCGCCTCGGAGTCGTACCCGCCCGTGGCGAAGTAGTCGGCGTTCTCGGGGATCTGCTCCTCGTACGCCGTCACCGAGTGTGCACGCGTCGAGGTGTTCTCCCAGACCAGCGTGTCGCCGACTGACACCGTTATCTCGTACGGGCGGAACGCCTCGGCGGTCATGCCGACGTCGTAGTCGTCGCCCGCGGATCCCGGGAGAACGGCCGCACACCCGGCCAGCGGGAGCGAGGCGGCGGCGCCGGCGGTCGCGAGGAAGCGGCGTCGGTCCATGGTCGAACGGTAGGAGCGGATCGCTTTATGCCGATCGGTCCGGGCGTCGGATCGGATGGAAAGCCATACGACCGGCCACGCCGTCGGCCCGACTGAACCATGAGCGACCGGCCGCGCTTCCTCTCCCGGTTGGGGCTGGCTGACGCCGTCACCGCCGGGAACGCCGCCCTCGGGACGCTCGCCGCGGCCGCGGTGGCGTTCGACCCGACGATCGCGGCGCGGCTGGTGCTCCTCGGGGCGGTCGCCGACGGACTCGACGGCGTGGTCGCGCGCCGGTACGGCGGGACCGCGATCGGCCCCCACCTCGACTCGCTGGCGGACGTGGCCTCCTTCGGCGTCGCCCCCGCGCTGATCGTCGCCGCGACGGTGACCGGGGCCTACCCGTTCGAGTCGTCGCCCCTGCTGTTCGTCGCCGGGCTGGTCGTCCCCGCTGTCTACGTCGCGCTCGCGGTGATCCGGTTGGCCGTGTACAACGTCGAGGACGAGGGGGCGAAAACGACCCACGGCGTCCAGACGACGCTCGCGGCGACGGTGATCGCTGCGTCCGTGCTCGCGGGGCTGGACTCGCCCGTGGTGGTGTTGAGCCTCGCCGCAGTGTCGGCGCCGCTGATGGTGACGCCCGTCAGGTATCCCGATCTCCACCCGCAGGACGCCCTCGTGATGGGGGTCGTGCAGGCGTGCGCGATCCTGTTCGCGGGGATGGCCGGCGAGTCGTTCGCGTTCGCCCTGCTGTTTCTCGCGCTCGGCTACCTCGTGCTCGGACCGCGCTTCTACTGGCGCGACGTGAGCGAGTCGGTGGGGGAACCCGACGAGGGCGCGAACGGATCGCCAGATGGCGACGGGGCCGATCCCGAACCCGGCGCCTAGCTCGGCCGCGTGTCGAACGGCCGCTCGTCGAACGCGAATGGCTATCCGACGATCCGGTCGTACACCCGCTCGGTCCAGTCACCACCGTAGATCCCCTCCGGAAGGCACTCGCGCCACTCAACCCCGCGGACGGTCTCGTCGTCGTCACCCAACGCGGCGAGGTCCACCGGAAGCGTCGACTCGGTCGCCCGGAGCTCGAAGTGCACGACGCGGAACGGGGTGTCCGGGACCGCCTCGGCGGGGGACGCCTCGTCGGCGGCCGGTCCGTCCGCCGCCGCAATGACCTCGTCGTGGATCGCGTGCGGCCGAACCGCGTCGGCGGCGACGCCGGTCTCCTCGCGGACCTCGCGCTCGACCGTCGACGCCAGCGGCTCGTCGGGGAGGGCCGTGCCGCCGGGGAGCGCCCAGCCTCGGTCCGCGAGGTCGACGACGAGCACGCGGTCGGCCGGGTCGAGCACGACGCCGGCGGCGACCCAGCCCTCCCGGATCGCCTCGTTTTCGGTCCGAAGCCGGCGAAGCGCCTCGGGCGAGCGCGTCGACTCGACCCTGTTCACGATCAGGTCGTCGTGCTCGCGGCGCGGGTCCCGTGCGGGGAAACCCTCCGCGGGTTCGCGGGGATCGTCGGGGTCGCCGGGACCCACAGGGTCGGCACCGGCCGAGGCGGGGTCGTCGCTCATGCATCGACCAGCCGGCGCGACTCGGATACGCGTTCCGGGAACGGTTTACCCCCGCCCCTCCAGAACGTACACATGAACCCGAGACAGGTCGCCGACCTCTCGCCGGACGAGCGGCGGGCGTTCTTCGAGCGCGACGCCGGCGTCGACGCCGTCCGCGGGGACGTTCGCGACATCGTCGAGCGCGTCCGCGACGAGGGCGACGCCGCGCTCCGGGAGTTCTCCCGCGAGTACGACGGCGTCGAGGTGGCGAACATCGACATCACCGACGAGGCCGAGCGCGCGGTCGAGGCCGTCGACGACGACGTGCTCGCGGCGATCCGCGAGTCGATCGCGAACGTCCGCGAGTTCCACGAGGCACAACTCCCCGAGGACTGGACCCGGGAGTTCGAGGACGGCCGCGTGCTCGGAAAGCGGTTCCGTCCCCTGGACCGCGTCGGCGTGTACGTCCCCGGCGGCACCGCCGCGTACCCGTCGTCGGCGATCATGGGCGTCGTGCCGGCGACGGTGGCCGGCGTCGACCACGTCGCCGTCGTGACGCCCCCCGCCGAGGAGATCAACCCGGCGACGCTTGCGGCGATCCACGAGGCGGGCGCCGACGCCGTCTACTCGGCCGGCGGCGCCCAGGGGGTTGCCGCGCTCGCGTACGGCACCGAGACGGTCACGAGCGTTCGAAAGGTCGTCGGGCCGGGCAACAAGTGGGTCACCGCGGCCAAGGCGGAGGTCCGCGGCGACGTCGAGATCGACTTCCTCGCCGGCCCCTCCGAGGTGCTGGTGCTGGCCGACGAGACCGCCGACCCCGCGGCGGTCGCCGCCGACCTGATCGCGCAGGCGGAGCACGACCCGAACGCCTCCGTCGTCGCGGTGACGGACGACGAGGCAACGGCCGACGCCGTCTGTGCGGAGATCGACACGCGGGTCCCCGAGCGCGAGCGGACCGAGACGATCGAGTCCGCCCTCGACAACGACGCCTCCGGCGTGCTCGTCGCCCGCTCGATGTCCGAGGCGGTGCTGTTCGCCGAGGAGTACGCGGCCGAGCACCTCTCGATACAGGCCGACGACGACGAGGCGCTGCTCGACCGGATCTCGAACGTCGGCTCGGCGTTCCTCGGCGGGTTCACCCCCGTTGCGGCGGGGGATTACGCCTCGGGGACGAATCACGTGCTGCCGACGAACGGCGGCGCGAAGGCGTTCGGGGGCCTGTCCACGGACACGTTCCTGCGCTCGTCGACCGTACAGCGGCTCTCGGAGGACGGGCTTCGTGACCTCTCGGGGACGGTGACGGCGCTCGCCGAGGCCGAAGGGCTGGAGGCCCACGCCGAGAGCGTCCGGACGCGCTTCGAGGACGAGAATTAGCCGGACCCTTACCCACGAGTGTGCAGCGCTGCCCCCGAAACGTCGCTACCGGCGAGGCGTGCGAGTCGGCGTCAAGGTTTTACCCGAGTACGGGGATCGCCTAGACATGAGTACTGACGCGTCCGGAGGAGGCGAGCTCGACACCGCCGTCACGGTCACGCCGTCGGCGGCGGAGGAGGCGGTCTCGCTGATGGAGAGCGAGGGGATGGACGTGGACGTGGGTGGGCTTCGCCTGTTCGTCCAACAGGGTGGCTGTGCGGGGCTGTCGTACGGCATGCGCTTCGACAACGAGCCCGAGGAGGACGACCGCATCACCGAACAGCACGGGCTTCGGGTGTTCGTCGACCCGGCGTCGATGAACTACATCGGCGGGTCGACGCTCGACTACGAGTCCGGGCTGCAGGCGGCGGGCTTCCACGTCGAGAACCCGAACGTCGAGGCCGAGTGCGGCTGCGGCGAGTCGTTCCGGACGTAAGCCGACCGGTCAGCCCCTCGTTTCCTCGGACCGCATTTCGACGCCGACCCTCGTCCGCTCGCGGACGCTGTTCTCGTCCGTGCGCGGCGTTGTTCTCGTCCGAGCGACGTCGACCCAGACTGTTTAACAGCCGGCGCCGCCTCTGTAGGATATGACTCTCGACGCCGTCGAAACGGCCGCCGGAGAGCTGTACGTCGACCGCGCTGACGGCGAGCGCGGATCGAAGTCGCCATTCTACCACGTGTACGCCGACGAGGCCGGCGAGACCAGATGGGGATACTTCTGCGGGAACTGCGAGACGGTGAACAACGCGATGGACTCGATGGGGCGCATCGAGTGCAACGAGTGCGGCAACATGCGCAAGCCCGAGGAGTGGGACGCCGCCCACGAGTAGCGTTGCCGAGGGAGCGAGGCGAGCGGGACGAAGCTACGGGGAACGAACACGGAAGATAAGTGGCAGCCGGTCGCAGTCGGCCCATGCTCGAACTCCCCCTCGCTCAGTCGGGAACAGCACTCGTACGCGAGGCGATCGAACGGTTCCTCACCGACGTCGCCGACGCCCTGCCGAACGTCATCGCCGGCGTCGTCTTCCTGCTCATCGCCGGCATCGCGATGAAGGTGCTCATGACGGTCCTTCGGGAGGCCCTGAAGCGGACCATCGCCGGCGAATCGCCCGTCTACCGGCAGTTCGTCGCCACCATCGTCGCGGTGTTCCTGTGGTTCGGCGTCGGCCTCTCGTTTCTCTCCATCGTCGGCCTCGACGGGATCGCCACCTCGCTGGGCACGGCCGCGGGGTTCGTCGCGCTCGGCATCTCCTACGCCACGTCGGGAATGATCGCCGACGCGGTCGCCGGCGTCTATCTCCTGCGTGACGAGGACTTCAACCCCGGCGACACCGTCGATATCGGCGGCACGGTCGGCGTCGTGAAGTCGATCGAGCTCCGCAAGACCCGCCTCACGGTCGACGAGGACACCGTGGTCCGCGGGAACGCCGAGATCGAGAAGAAGTGGACGAAGATCGGCGACGCCGTCACGGACCAGGAGATCCCGTCGTCCGCGGGCGACTGAACGGGCGGGCCCCGGACGGAGCGTGACCAGCGGATCGGTCGTCGCTCAGACCAACGTGACCTGTGTTACCATGTCAAGCCTTCTGCCGCGAGTTTAAATCCGATGAGGTGGTAGTGTTCCCTATGTTCGTGGGTCACGCGCTGGCGGCGTTCGCACTCGTCGCTGTGGTCGCCCGCCGCCTCGGCGAGCGACCCGCGCGTGCGCTCACGTTCGGCGTCGTCGCGGCGCTGTTCGCCGCCGCTCCCGACGTGGACATCGGCTACGCGCTCGTCGGCGTCGTCTCCGGCCTCGGCGCCGAGGCGGGGGCGCTCGGACTCGCCGAGTCGTTCTGGTCGACGGGGAACCTCGTCCACCGTTCCGTCACCCACTCGCTGGTCGTCGCCCCCGTCGTCGCGCTGGCGGCCGCGGCGTGGGTCGACGGCCGCGCGAGCGCCAAGGCGGTCGCGCTCGCGCTCGTCGCCGGGCTGGTCGCGGTTACGGCCACCGTCAGCGGCGCGCTCGGCGCCGTCGTCACGGTCGCGTTCGTCGTCACCGCGCTCGCGCTGGCGGAGGCGATCCGGCGTCGGACCGACCTGACGCCGCGAGCGACGTTCGCGCTCGCGCTCGCCGGCCTCGCCTCGCATCCCTTCGGCGATCTGTTCACCGGGGAGCCGCCCGCGTTCCTCTACCCCCTCTCCGCCGACGTGGTGACCGCCCGCGTGTCGCTGTCGGCGGACCCGACCCTCCACCTGCTCGGCGCGTTCGCGCTGGAGTTGGCAACGATCTGGGCGGCCGCGCTGGTGTGGAGCCGCCTCCGCGCCGAACGGGACGGTCGGCAGACCCACATGCTCGACGTTCCGCGTCGCGTCGACCCGCTCGCGGTCGCCGGCGCGGGCTACGCCGCCGGCGCGTTCATCATCCCGGCGCCGACGCTCGATCTCTCGTATCCGTTCGTCTTCACGGTGCTCGCGGTCGGCGCCGTCGGGATCGCGCCGGTGCGGATCCGCCGCCGAGGCCGTGCGGCGCTCTCGCCTGAGTTCGCCCGTCCCGGGGCCGAGCGCGCCCTGTTCACTGGCCTGACGGCGGTGACGTTCGCGTGGCTCGGCTACCTGCTCGCGTACCTCGCGGGCGTCGCCTGAACTCCCGGAGCGGCGGCGGATCCCCGGGCGGGCAGGTCGACCCTTTTAAAATGCATCCCTCCTTAGCGGGTTCCATGACGCAGTCGGGGCTCCGGGCCGTCGTCGAGGAACGACGCACGAACGCGGTGATCGGCTGGACGATCCTCGCGTTCCTCGCGGCCAGCGGAGCGAGAGAGCTGCTGTCGGGAGAACAGGTGTGGGGAGCGCTCGTGCTCGCGCTGGTCGCGATCGCGATCGTGCCTCCGGTCGCGTTCCGTTCCGCGACGGCGATGCTGCCGTGGGAGGTGTTGGGGCTGGCGTCGCTGCCGGCGATCGGCCGGACGCTGATCGTCGGTGAGACCGTCGGCGGGATCACGTTCTCGGGACGGGTGACGACGTATCTCGCGGTCGCCACGGTCGCGCTCATCGTCGCCGTCGAGCTGAACCTGTTCACCCCCGTCCGCATGACCCACTCGTTCGCCGTCTTCTTCGTGACCATCGCGACGATGGCCGCGGCGGGCGTGTGGGCCGTCGTGCGGTACTTCTCGGACACGCTCCTGGGCACTATGCACATGCTCAACGGGCGACCGGAACACGCGATCGAGACGGCGCTGATGTGGGACTTCGTCGCGGCAACGGTCGCGGGGATCCTCGCCGGTCTGCTGTTCGAATACTACTTCCGTCGCCGCAACACGGGGGCGGAGCGGGTCGACCTCGAGGTGACCGAGGCGTGAGAGTCCGCGACGTGCTCGGAGTCTCCGCCGAGAGACAGCGACAGGCGACCCGCGTGATGCAGGTGTTGATGGTCATGTTCCTCGGGATCGGGATCGAGCGCGGCTCGACGGGGCTGATCGTCAACGGCCTCGTCGCGCTCGGGGTGACGTTCCTCCCCGCGGCGCTGGAGCGCGAGTACGACCTCCCGATGGACGCCGGACTGACGCTGTGGATCACCACGGCCGTCTTCCTGCACGCGCTCGGCGTCGCCGGGGTGCCGGGCGTCACCGGCAACCTCTACGCGGAGGCGAGCCCGATACCCTTCTGGGACCACATCACCCACGCGCTGTCGGCGTCGGTCGTCGCCGCGGTGGGCTACACCGTCGCCCGGGCCGTCGACGAGCACACCGAGTCGGTGTACCTGCCGTCGCGGTTCATGTTCGTGTTCATCCTGACGTTCGTCGCCGCCTTCGGCGTGGCCTGGGAGGTGCTCGAGTTCGCGATCGGAGGGATCGCCGCCGCCGTCGGCTCCGGGAGCGTCCTCACCCAGTACGGGCTCGAGGACACGATCTACGACCTCGTGTTCGACCTCGTCGGGGCCGTGATCGTCGCCGTCTGGGGGACCGCCCACCTCACCGACGTGGCGGGCGCGGTGACCGAGCGGATCGACCGTCGCCGCGAGACGCGCTGAGGAGGGGACGGCAGGAGGGGGCGACCTCGTCCGCCCGGCGCACCCCGGCGGCCGGCCGTGCCCGGGCTCGACCGAGCCCGCGGACACCTTTTTGGGTCCCGCCGGAGATCGTTCCTGTGAGATGGTCTTCAAGAAGATCACGTTGATCGGCCGGAGCAACGAGAGTTTCGACGACGCCGCGGACGACGCGATCGACCGCGCCGAGGAGACGATCGACGACGTCCACTGGGTCGAGGTGGAGGAGTTCGGCGTCGAGGTCGCCTCCGCGGACGGTCGGGAGTATCAGGCGGAGGTCGTGGTCGCGTTCGAACTGCAGGAGTGAGGCCGTCGGGGACTCAGTTCTCCCCGGGCCCGGAACCCGCGCCGGAGCCGTCGGCGACGCCGTCGCCCTCCGTGACGTGCGACTCGTGGGTCGCACGCTCGTGTGAGACGGTTCCCTCCTCGCGCATCGCCACCTGCGCGACGCCGCTGGTGTCGTCGAACACGAGGTGACTGTGGGGGTAGGCGAACTCCACGTCGATGGAGTTGTCGTCCTCGAGGATGTTCCAGACCGCGGTCTGGACCTGCGATCGGACGGTCAGCGGCTTGAACGGGTTCTTGGCCCAGTAGCGCAGAGTGATCTCGACGCCGTGATCGCCGAAGCTGTCGATGTAGCAGGTGGGCCTGGCGGGGTACCGTGCGACGCCGATCCGGATGTCGGGGCCGCCCTCGATCACGGCCTCACAGGAGGCGGCCGCACGCTCGATCAGGCTCCGGGCGCGGTCGACGTCCGACTCGTAGGTGATGAGGATCGGCAGCGAGAGTCGCGTGCGCTCGTCCTCGGCCGAGAGGTTCGTGACCCGGTGGTCGCGGATGTAGGAGTTGGGGATCACCTCGAAGGTGTTGTCGACGGTGAACACCTTCGTGTAGCGGAGGGTGATGTCGTCGACGAACCCCCGCGTGCCGTCCGGGAGTTCCACCATGTCGCCGATCTCGAACGGCTGGTCCGCGAGCACGAACACGCCGCTGATGATCGACCCCACGATCGGGGCGAGGACGACGGCGACGACCGCCGAGAACACCGTGACCGAGAGGACGATGTTGCCCAGCTCCACGCCCGCCGCGGAGAGGCCCGCCGCGCCGAACAGCAGGACGACCACCAGCCGGATCCCCCTGAGGATGACGTGCGCGACCGACTCGCGGGCGAACCGGCGGGCGACGGGCCGCCCGAGCAGGCGGAGCGCGTAGGTGGAGACGACCGTCCCGAACGCGAGAAACAGGACGACCACGGCGATCGCGACCCCGGGAACGGCCAGCGCCGACTGGTAGGCGTCCCCCAGCCGATCGAACAGACTCGTGATCGCGGTCGCGAGCGGCGTCGCGGTCGCCACTGCCGCGGTCGTCCCCGGGTGCATATCGCGGGGGTCGGCACCGACCCGAAAAAGCGTTCCCCTAACGCCGTCGGGCGGGGTCGTCGGCCGTTCGATCGCCCGGCGAACGGAACGCCCGGTACTGCTAACACGGGCTCGCCCGTACCGAACTCCATGAGAGAAACCGTCGAGGGGACGACGTTCCACGTCGCGACCGAGCGTGAGCCCGCAAGTACCGTCATCGGTGGGTTCTCCCAGTTCGGTCTCGCGGGGCTGACGGCGGTCGACTTCCTGGTGGATCACCTCGAACTCGAACAGACCGGACACCTCAGCGCGGAGGGGCTCCCGACGATCACCCCGTTCGAGAACGGACGACCGCGGCACCCAACGCGGCTGTTCTCCCGGGACGACCTCGACGTGACCCTCCTCGTGGGGGAGCTGTTCGTCCCGAACTCGCTCGCGGAGCCGTTCTCGCGGGCGGTCCTCGACTGGACCGAGCGGGCGAACGTCGACGAGATCGCCGTCCTGTCGGGCGCGCCCTTCCCCCACGAGCCGACGGAGCACCACACGTTCTACGTCGCCAGCGACGACTATCGGGCGATGCATTTCCCCGAGAGCGACCCCGACGACGATCGCGGGGAGGCCGCCGCACCGGACACGGCCGGTGCGACGGATGCGACGGACACGACCCACGCGACCGATACGACCGACTCTGTGGACCCGGGGACCGTTCGCCCGATGGCGAACGGCTTCCTCGACGGAACGAACGCGGCGTTGCTGGCCCGGTCGATGGAGTCGGACCTTCGCGGGTGCGTGTACGTCACGCCCGTCCACCCGCAGACCCCGGACGTCGACGCCGCCATCCGGCTCGTCGAGGCGGTCGAGGAGGTGTACGGACTGGACGTCGACACCGGCCCCCTCGAGGCGTTCGCCTCGCAGGTCGGCGACTACTACCGATCGCTGGCCGACCGGCTGGAGGAACAGGCCGAGGAGGAGCAGCCGTCCGACCGCATGTACATGTAGCCGGCGAGGACGACACAGCTCCGACGACGTTCTGGTACGACCTTTCGAAAACGGATACTACTCGCATTTCAGTAAAACCCTTAGGGGCGGGTGCAAACAGGGAGGTATGACCGACGATCTCAGGACGACGATGGAGCGGGTCGGCGAGCGGTTCAACCTCGGCGAGTACGAGATCGACGCGTACCTCGCCGTGTTGGAACACGGCGAGCTCACGGCGTCGGAGATCGCCACCGAGACCGACATCCCGCAGCCGCGCGTGTACGACACGGTCCGGAGCCTCTCGGACCGCGGTCTGGTGGAGCTGCGGGAGTCGCGGCCGATGAAGATCGTCGCGGTCGACCCCGACGAGGCGTTCGGCGACATCCGATCGTCGCTGTCGGAGATGGTGGACGAACTGGAGGCGCGATACACCGCCCCGACGCGGGACACCGAGGCGGTGTCGCTGGTGAAGTCGCGCTCGACGATCCTGCGGTATCTGGAGGAGGTGATCGAGTCGGCCGAGTACGAGCTGGCCGTCTCGCTGACGCCGGACCTGCTCCGACGGTTCCGCGACGCGCTCGAGCGCCGCGTCGACGACGGCGTCGCCGTCGAGTTGCTCGTGACGCCGGCCTCGCGAGCCCCGTCGCCCGCGGAGTTCGACTACGACGCGGTCGCGACCGAGACGCGGAGCCGCCGCGGGATCACAACGCCCGTCATCGCGGTCGCCGACGGCGAGTACTCCGTGTACGCGACCCAGGACGCCCTCAGGGACGATCGCGACCGCTACGGCGTCATCTTCAACCGCTCGGCGCTGGGGTTCCTCGTGAGCGGCTTCTTCGGGACCGTCCTGTGGTCCACCGCGGAGACCGTCGCGACCGACGGGGAGGAACGGCCGTTCCCCCGCACGTACGCGTCGATCCGCCGGGCGGTGAAGGACATTCACGAGGTCGGCGGCGAGTTCGAGGCCTCGATCTCCGGTCGGGACGTGGAGACCGGGAACGAGATCCGCGTCGAGGGGCCAGTCGTCGACTACGAGTACGACGCCTCCGAGCAGGTCGCCTCGTTCACCGTCGACGACCCCGACGGCGGCCGGGTCAGCGTCGGCGGCCTCGTCGCCGCCTTCGAGGACGTCGAGGGACAGGAGATCGAACTGCGGCGGCGGTAGTCGAACCGCACCTGCGGCGGTCGTGCGCTACCGAGGGGGGTCGAACCGGCCGAACGTCCTGTCGCCGTGAGAACGGCGGAAACCGACAAGTGCGTCGGCGACGACCTGTCAGTCGATGGGTCTGTCCTGGTCATCCCTGTCGGACGACATCGCCCCTTCCACCGTCCTCGTCGTCGGCTTCCTGCTGTTCGTGTTCCCGGAGCCGGCGACCTCGGCGTTCGGAGCCGGACTGTTGCTGTTGGGCGCGGCGTGGTGGTTCTACGAGTGGGACCGTCCGTGACCCCCGCGCCGTCCCCCGCGGGGCCCCCGTTCCGGTGAAGGACCGTCGGTCCACGGGCACGCGTCGTCGACCGACGGTCAGATGTCGACCGTGAACGGCGCGTAGTCGGGCGCCCGTTCGGCCATCGTGCCGAACAGATCCGCGACGGCGACGAGGTCGGCGGCGTCGATCACCTCGACGGGCGTGTGCATGTAGCGGTTCGGGATCCCGACGTTCAGCGAGGGGATCCCCCCGCGGGTGGTGAAGAACGCGTCGGCGTCGGTCCCAGTGCGGATGCCCGACGCCTGCAGTTGGGTGTCGATGTCGTCGGCGTCGGCGGCCGCGCGCGCCAACTCGACGACGCGGGGGTGGTTCGCGGACCCGCGGGCGACGACCGGCCCGCCCCCGAGTTCGACCGGCCCGCGGTACTCGTCGTTCACGTCGGGGTTGTCCGTCGCGTGGGTCACGTCCGCGGCGACGGCCACGTCCGGATCGAGGTCGAAGCCGATCATCTCCGCGCCGTTGAGCCCGATCTCCTCCTGAACCGTCGAGACGGCGTACACGGTCGCGTCGACGCCCGCCTCGACGGCCCGCCGGAGCCCCTCGGCGACGGCCCACGTCCCCACGCGGTTGTCCATCCCGCGGGCGGCGACCCGGTCGCCGTGGAGGTCGTGGACCGTCGAGGAGAACGTCACGGGGTCGCCGACCTCGACGAGCTCCCTCGCCTCTGCCTCGTCCTCGGCGCCGACGTCGACGAACTGCTCGGCCACGTCCTCGATCTCGTCGTCCTCGGGGTCCCGGAGGTGGATGGCGGTCTGCCCGATCACGCCCTGCACCGGGGTGTCGGCGGCGTGGACCGTGACGTGTTGCCCCTTCGAGACGGTCCGATCGGAGCCGCCGACGCGGGTGAGGCGAAGGAACCCCTCGTCGGTGATCCGCCGGACCATGAACCCGATCTCGTCGGCGTGACCGGTGAACGCGATGCGCGGCCCGTCGCCGTCGCCCTCGTGGACCGCGACGGCGTTGCCGTACGCGTCGGTCCACACGTCGTCGGCGAACTGCCGGACGTAGTCGACCCAGACGCGCTGACCGTCGGTCTCGAACCCCGAGGGTGAGGGGGTCGTGAGCAGGTCATCGAGGAACGCCCTGCGGGTTGAATCCATACCGGAGGTCCGCGTCCGAGCCCAAATGAAGCCGCCGGTCCCGGCGACCGACTGCGGGACGGGCGATCGGGCCAGTTCCCGGCGGGGTGACACGATCCAAACGAATAACCGGATACCGGACCATCTGTAGGGCATGGCGAACTACACGCTGTTCGAACTGCACTTCCACGACGGGATCGACGTCGGCTCCTCCTCGCTTGGGGGCGCGACGGGCGACGACGACGAGGCGGAACCCCTCGAGGCGGACGACGCGGACGGGGACGACGGGTCGTCCGGACTGGGCAAGGCCGTGGGGGTCCTCGCGGTCGTCGCGGTACTCGTCGCGCTCGCCGTCGGCGCGAAGAAGGTGCTGAGCGACGACCTGGAACCGATCGAGGAGCTCGACGATCTGGACGACGAGATCTGAGCCGGACCGCCCCGAGGCCTACGCGGATCGATCGGCCAGCACGCCGACGCGGTCGGCCGCGTAGCCGAACACGTCGTCGTAGCCGTACGGCGACATCAGCGCCGGATAGAACGACTCGTCGGCGGTGAACACCTCGCCGTCGGCGGCCGCGAACCGTTCGCCGACGGTCACCTCGGCGAAGTTCTCGACGAACACCTCGTACTCGTCGGCCGCCGGCTTCGCCACGGCGTCGACCAGTTCGAACACGTCGACCGAGTTCGAGCCCCCGTACTGTTCGCTCTTGAGTTCGCCGCCGTCGGCGGCGTGTTCGGGGCCGGTCCCCGTGGGCGGCGCCGTCGGGAGCGCGCCGGTCGCGGCGAGGAACTCGCGTACCAATCGGTAGCCGTTCTCGGCGGCGGTGTCGGTCCCCTGGAGCCCGCACTCGACCTCGATCGTGTGCGGGTGCTGGACGAGCCGGCCCTCCGCGAGCCCCTCCGTCTGTAGCAGCTTCGACACCGAGAGGTGCGGGACGATGGCGCGGGCGATCTCGTCGACGGTCTCGGCGACCGCGAACGGCTCGGCGGTCGACTGGGTCGAGTGGAGGGCGAGCACCGTGGTCCCCTCGAGTTCCGCCATGAGGTGGTGTGCCAGCTGTGACTCGTGGGTGTCGCCGTTCGGGTCTCCGGGAAACGCGCGGTTCAGGTCCTCCTCGGTGTAGCGGACGCCCGCCTCGATGGCCGCCTCGTTCGCGACGATCAGCTTCACCGGACGCTCCACGTCGGGGTCGGCCGCGAGCAGTCGGTCGACGGCCCGCGGTCCGCAGGGCTCGTCGCCGTGGATCCCGGCGACGACGGCCACCTCGGGAACGCCCTCGCCGAGCTGGTGAACTTGCATACCGTCTGTCGGTCGGGGACGCATTTGAGCGTCGTGGTTCCGGAGCCGGCGCTCAGGGCTCGAATCCGCCGTTGATCCCGCCGTCGTCGACGTCGCTCGCGGCGGTGCCCGTGGCAGACCACAGACCCGTCGCCCCCGCCTCGGCGACCGTCACGAGCAGGTCGACCGTCGCAGCGAGGTCGCCGACGTGGGCCGTCTCCACCGTCGAGTGGTGGTATCGAACCGGGATCGAGACGGCGCCGACGGGCGTCGACCCCGCAGCCGTCTGGAGCGCGCCCGTATCGGTCCCGATGTTCCCGGCGACCTCGCGCTGGAACGACACGTCCCGATCGTCCGCGAGTTCCTCGAGCCGCTCGACGACGGACGGCGTCGGCACGACGGTCGCGTCCTTGTGCTTGATCGCGACGCCGTCGCCGAGCGTCGTCACGCGGTCGGCGGGGGCGACCCCCGGAACGGCGCGTTCGAGCGTCCCGTCGACGGCGATCGCCACGTCCGGGTCGACGTCGACGCCGACGCCCTCGGCACCGCGAAGGCCGACCTCCTCCTGTGTCGTCGCGACGTAGTGGACAGTCGCGTCCGGTTCCGCACGGGCCGCCGCCCGGAGCACCGCCCACACGCCCGCGCGGTCGTCGAGCGACTTGCCGCTCACGCACTCGCCGATGCGCTCGGTCGGGGCGCGCATCGTCACCGGATCGCCGACCGAGACGCGCTCGCGCGCCGCCTCGGCGTCGAGTCCGAGGTCGATCGCCACGTCCTCGACGTCCTGTTCGGACTCGGTGTCGCGGACGTGTGCCGGGACCGCGCCGACGACGCCGTCGACCGGGTCCTCGCCGTCGTCGGCGTGGACTCGAACGCGAGCCGAGCGGAGGATCTCGGGGTTCCAGCCGCCGAGCGGGCTCACCCGAACGAACCCGTCGTCGTCGACGTGGCGAACCATGAACCCGATCTCGTCCATGTGCGCGGCGATCAGGAGTTCCGGGGCGTCCTCGTCGCCCTCGACCGTACCCACGACGTTCCCCATGGCGTCGGTCCGGAGGCGGTCGACGTGTCCGTCGAGTTCGTCGGCGACGAGTTCGCGCGGTTCCGTCTCGAAGCCGACGGGACCGTGGGACTCCGTGAGTTCGCGGAGGAGGCCGAAGCCGTTCATGGCGGTCGAACCGTCCGCGTGGCGAAAAGTGCGGGGGTCGCGGCTGTCGAGGGTGGTGGCCGGACAAGACCGGACCGGACCGGACGGGGACGGAGTGCGCTCCCTCGCTCAGTGCTCCAGCGACTCGACGTACTCGTAATCCGCCTCGTACGCGGTCGCGCGCTGTCCGTCGAGTTCGATCTCCCAGCCGTCGAGTGCCGTCGGGTCGTCCAACGCGCGATCGAGAGTCCCGCGCACGTCGTCGACGGCGACGCCGTAGAAGTCGGCGGGGACCCCCTCGAGGTACCCCAGCGCCGTCTCGAAGAGGCTGCGCATGCCGTCGTCGTTCTCGAAGTCGACGTGCTTGTACGCGCCGGCGGCGACCTGCACCATCCCGTGGAGGAACGCGCTCTCGACGGAACCGCCGCCGTAGTTGTACCACTCGTCCTCGAAGCAGTCGTGCGACTCGTGGTAGTCGCCGGCGTTGAACAGCCGCACGCCGTGTTCGGTGGCTCGGCGGAGGGTGGCGTGTTCCCAGACGCGCTCGTCGGCGCGCCAGCCGGTCGGGTTCCCCAACGGCGGCGCGACGCTCATATCGCGCGTGTGGTCGTCCATGTGGAGGAGTCCGCGCGCGAGGGCCCTAACACCATCGTCGATCGGAGGAGACGGGTCGACGCGGTCGGGGAACCCGACGAACGGTTTTACTGTCGTCGGCGCCGAGTGGTTCGTATCCGATGGCTCTACTGCGACGAGTGGCGGCGTGGGTGCGGTCGATAGGGAGACGGGCCCGACGCGACGCGTCCCGGACGTGGCGCGTGTTGAGCGATCCCGGGGCGCGCCCGGCCGTGCTGTACGCCCTCGCGCTCGCCGCCGCGGGGGCGAGTTTCCTCCTGTTTCTCACGGGCGACGGCGGGAGCCCCGACGGTGTAGAGTTCGGACTCCTCATGGGGTCGTTCGGGACCGTGTTGTACATGTCGCTGCGACAGGCGGGATCCGCACCTCGCCGGGGTCGGTGACGGGGCGTCGACAGCACGGGAGCACATGGACGAGGCGTCGCCGGCAGCCGTCGAAAACCGGAGCATTAACCCGCCGGGGAGTCGTCCGCGGAACTGCGTGCGAGGGTAGCCAAGCTCGGAAACGGCGGCGGACTCAAGATCCGCTCCTGTAGAGGTCCAAGGGTTCAAATCCCTTCCCTCGCATCGCCGGGGTCCACCCCCGTGATGCGGAAGACGCTCGCGGAGCGCTCTTCCCTCGCAAAACTCACTCGGAACACCGGTGAGCGACAGGTGTACCGTGGACTCGATATCCGTCCCTGTAGCCGCCCCACCATCGCGGCGACCGACTGCCGAACGGGAACGTGAAGAATGCGGCGTGACCCGCCGCGGTCGAACCTGCGTTTTGGCTTGCCTAAATTCCGAAAGCGACTTGTATTGTTAGGTTGGCCTAAACCTATGTCACGGAGAGCGAACCGGGCCGAGGGCCCGTTCTCGACCGGCAATGAGGATCCCGACGGATCGACGGAACGACCGGCGGACGGTCGGTCCACGATGCTCGCGCGGACGTGGGCCATCACGGGTCGGTACGACGATCCCGCCGACCACGGGATCCCGGAGCTCCCCGAGTGGGGTGTCGGCCGGACCGGTGGTCGGCTGTCGTTCCTCCCGGAGGAAGGGGGCGAACCGTTCATCAGCGCCGGGAACCCCGTTCGGGCGCGACGCTGATCGGGGAGGAACCCACCTCATCACGGTCGGTGCCCGTCGATTGCACGTACCGTTCGCGGGCGATCGAGAGAACGCGGTCGACGGATGGCGGTGTCGGGTTCAGCCGAGCGTTCGTCGGACGGTCGATCGGAGCCGTTACTCGCCGCCGTCGGTCGCGACGCCGAGCAGCTCGTCGGCGACGCGTCCCGCCTCCGCCGGATCCGGTCGCGAGCCGTCGCGGACCTCGTCGCCGAGGACGGTCGCGAGGTCGGCGACGTCGTCGCCGCCGCCGGCGGCGTGGACGCGCTCGAACGCCGGTCGGTAGCCGGCCGCACAGCGTCGTCCGCCGTCGGTCGTCGTCGCGTCGATGACGTACTCGATCTGCTTGACCGCCTCGCCTGGGCGCATGGAGGATCGATCCACGTACTGCGGCTTAAGTTCGGTCTGAGTCGTATTCGAGTAAACAGTCTTCAGCCCCGCTCCCGGCGGATATCGCCTGATCGGTGTCGAACCACAACTCGCGTTCGAGTAGTCGATCCCGCGACGCCGAACCCCTCACGGGAGCCGCCTGCGCATCGCGTCGAGGTACTCGGCGGCGACCGGCGGATCGTCGGCCGCGAGGTCGGCGACGCGGTCGCACCCGTGAACGAGCCGTCGCCTGTGCTCGCCGTCGGGCAGCTTGTTGCGAGCCACCGTTCGAACCGTCTCGACGGCGGCGACGGCCTCCTCGGGTCGTCCGTCCCGGACGGCGACGCGGGCCGACTCCACCAACTGCGTGAGCACCGACTCGACGTCGGCCGGGAGATCGTCCGGGTCCACGGGGGCCGGGAGTCGGGGGATGTCGCTCCGCTCGACCTCGTCGTCGTCGGACACGTTCGAGAGGTAGTCACACCCGAGAATAAAACTCTCGCGGGACGCGAGGCGCGACCGCGGCCGGCATCCGGCGGTCGAACGACCCACCGATCGAGTCGTCGACCATCGGAGACCCGCGTCCGAGGTGGGCCCGCGACCGCCTCGTCGACCCGAATCCGGCGATGCCCCGCGACTCGACCTCGACACGCCGTCCGGAACCGACGGCTATTCCGGGCTGGTGCCCGAGGGGGTGCGCATGACAGCGCAGGGCTCCGAATCCGAGGCCGACCGAGCGGCGGTCGCGGAGGCGGCCGCGCGGGCGGGGGCGGCCGTCGCGGGCGAGCGGTTCCGCGACGGCATCGACGTGGAGCAGAAGAACGGGAAGACGGACGTGGTGACGGAGGCGGACCGGGCGGGACAGCGGGCCGTCATCGAACGGATCCGCGAGGACTACCCGGACGACGCCATCGTCGGCGAGGAGGAGGACGAGCTGAAGTCGGTGCCCGACACCGGTGCCGTCTGGGTGATCGACCCCATCGACGGGACGAACAACTACGTCCGCGACATCAGGGCGTTCGCGACGGCCGTCGCCGCGGTCGTCGACGGCGAGCCCGTCGCGGCCGCGAACGTCCTGCCCGCGATGGACGACGTGTACGTCGCCGACGCCGATGGAACGTCCCGGAACGGGACGCGCGTGACCGTCAGCGACCGGACGGACCCGGAGACGGCGGCGGTGTCGCCGACCGTCTGGTGGGACTTCGACGCCCGCGACGAGTACGCCCGCGCGTGCGCCGAGATCGTCGAGCGCTTCGGCGACATGCGGCGGTTCGGCTCCGCGCAGGTGACGCTCGCGATGGTCGCCGAGGGGGCGCTCGACGCGACGATCACGAACGTCGACTGCAACCCCTGGGACACCGTCGCCGGCGTCCACATGGTTCGGACCGCCGGCGGCACGGTGACCGATCTCGACGGCGAGCCGTGGCGCCACGACTCGTCGGGACTGGTCGCCTCGAACGGCGGCGTGCACGAGGAGGCGCTGGCGGCCGCGCGGGCGGTCCGGTCGGTGGCCGAGCAGTAGCCGGTCGAACGCGAACGAGCGGCACGGGTCACGCGAACCCAAACCGCAAAGGTGCAGAGGCGGCAGATGCCGCTATGGAACTCGACGACACCGACCGAGAGATCCTCCGGATCCTCCAGGAGGACGCGCGGACGCCGTTCAGCGAGGTGGCGCGTCGGATCGACATGTCGAGCGCGACGGTCCACGACCGGGTCTCGCGCTTGGAGGAGGCGGGCGTGCTGCGAGGGTACCGCGCGGAGGTCGACCCGAAGGCGCTCGGCTACGGCGTCTCGGCGTTCGTCGGGCTCCGGGTGCGACAGGGCCACGAGGAGGAGGCGCTCGAGACGCTTCGGGCCGTCGAGGGCGTCCGCGAGGTGCACCTCACGACGGGCGAGTACGACGTGATGATGCGGGTGTACGCGGAGTCGACCGACGACCTCCGCGACCTGATGTTCGGCCAGATCGCGACGATGGACGGGTTCGACCGGTCGCAGACGATGGTGATCCTCGGCACGGACTACGAGGAAGTCGGCGTGCCGATCTGAGGTTCGCCAGTCAGGGGTGCGCGACGGGCGCCCATCGAATCCGTATATCGATGCCCGCGTCGGGTGGCGGCCGGCCGGTACCCACACCGCGGGCTCGTGCGCATATCGCCTCCATCGCGTATCGCCTCCATAGGTGAGTATCGTGCCCGTACGGAAGCAGGGTCGCGTCGTACGCCCCGGCTACTAATCCATCCGGAGTGCCGCCGTCCTCCATGTCGACTGTCGCTGAGTTCACTATCGTCCCCGACGACTTCCCCCTCGGGAGCCTCATCGCGAACCGACCGGAGGTGAGGATACGTCTGGAACAGGTCGTGCCGACCCGTTCCGACCCGATCCCGTACTTCTGGGTGTACGGCTCCGATTCCGAGGAGATCGTCGAGGCCCTCCGGGACAGCCCCGAGGTGAAACGGACCCAGGTGGTCGATGACGTGGACGGGGAGCTCCTCGTCCGCGTCGAATGGAACCCCAGCGCCGACGGGATCATACGTGTCACCCGTGAGACGAACGTCACCCTCGTGTCCGCGGAAGGAACGGACGAGGGGTGGACACTGGAGGTCAGAGGAGACGACGCCGATGCGATCAAGGAGTTTCAAGCGAAGTGCAGGGAGTCCTCGATCCACCTGGAGTTACGGACACTCCATACGCTGATGCCGCTCGTGGGGTCCGACGAGTACACCCTCACCGAACGACAGCGCGACGCGCTGATCGCCGCATACGAGCGAGGGTACTTCGACTCGCCGCGACGGGTAACCCTCGAGGAGTTGGGATCGGAGTTCGGAATCACGGGACAGTCCTTCGGGTCCCGCCTTCGACGAGGGACGAACCGGCTCATCAAAGCCGCCCTCGTCGACCTCTGAGGTGACAACCGGGTCCCCTGTGGGTGACCCGTCTAAATACCTTCTTCATGTGAAGGAGAACAGTTCAACCCGGGACCTCTCGTAGTACGGCTCGTATGCGGTACAAAGACATGGGGAGGCAGACCGGTTCCGCTGTCGGAAGCGCCGTCGATGTCAGCAACGGGATGGCGGTAGTCGATCGGACGGCCATCGAGGGGACCGACGCGACCGCGATCCTCGCGGTAGTGGCCAGGGTCGCCTCCGTCAGTGGAGTGGATCCACTCGAACTCCCTCCGCTGTACGACGTGATCGATCCCGACGCGTTGAACGCGATATTCTCCGGTCGAGCGGAGGACGGATCCGACGGCGGGGTCACGGTCTCCTTCGAGTACGCGGATCATCGCGTGCGCGTTTCCGGGTGCGGAACCGCGACCGCGACTCCCCTGAAGTAGCGACGGTACACGGCCTCCGACGGCCCGCTGTGACGGTGGTGAGCGGTTCGTGAGAGCGTCGCTCTGGAACCGGTCCCGGACGCGGGTGCGGTGAAGCCGACAGTTCCGACCGCGGGAATATCGGGCTCGACACCGACACGACTACACGCCCACCCCCGCCTTCTTCGATAGACCGACATGAAGGCGATCAAGGACAGCGTCCACGACTACATCACCCTCGACCCCGTCGCCACCGATCTCCTCGACACGCGCACCGTGCAGCGGCTGCGCCACATCAAGCAGCTCTCCACCGTCCGGCTCGTCTACCCCTCCGCGTCCCACACCCGCTTCGAGCACTCGCTCGGGGTATACCACCTCGCCGACCGCGCGCTCGAGTACCTCGGTGTCGACGGCGACCGCGCGCGACACCTCAGGGCCGCCGCCCTCCTCCACGACGTGGGCCACGGTCCCTACGGCCACCAGACCGAGGAGGTGATCCGCCGCCGAACCGGCGTCGACCACGACGAGCTCGGGGACCTCCTCGGCGACACGGACGCCGGCGAGGTGCTCCGCGACCACGGCCTCTCGATCGACCGCGTCGCCGCGATCGTTCGCGGCGAGGGGGAGCTGGGACAGCTCGTGTCGGGGGAACTGGACGTCGACCGGATGGACTACCTGGTGCGCGACGCCCACCACACCGGCGTCCCCTACGGCACCATCGACCACGAGCGCCTCGTCCGCGAACTCACGTACCGGGACGGGGCGCTCGTGCTCGCCGAGGGCAACGTCCAGACCGCCGAGTCGCTGCTGCTCGCGCGGGCGCTCATGGACGCGACCGTCTACCGACACCACGTCTCTCGCGTCGCAGGCGCGATGCTCGAACGCGCCTCCGAGCGACTCCTCGAATCGGACGCCGGAATCGACGTGCACCGGTTCCGTCGGATGGCCGACCACGATCTGCTCGTCGCGCTGCGCGAGGACGTGCCCGAGCTCGGCGAGCGCATCGAGTACCGCGACCTGTACAAGCGCGCGATCTGGGCGGACCTGTCGGCGACGCCCGCGGACGTGGTCGAGCTCGATCACGCCGACGAGCGCGCGGCCGAGCGCGAGATCGCCGACCTCGCCGACGTCGACGACCGCGAGGTGATCGTCGACGTGCCCGGCCGGCCGACGTTCACGGAGGCCGGCAGCCGCGTCGTCGTCGACGGCGTCCCACAGCGCCTCGAGGACGCGTCCGAACTCGTCCCCGGACTCCGGGCGTCCCAACGTGCCGGCTGGCGGATGGGCGTGTACGCGCCCGCCGAGCACACCGACGCGGTCGCGGCCGCCGCCGAGGACGTGCTCGGCGTCCGGGCGGGACCGATCAGGGACTGACCCGGGGCCGGGCGACGCCCGCCACCGCTCGCGGCTCGGTCGGGTCGTCGGGGGCCGCGTCGCCCACAGTTTATGAACGATGCCGGCGAAGCGCGGGTCAATGACGACGATCAAGGACTCCGTCCACGACCATATCTCCGTGGACGGGGTCGCCGAGGACCTCCTCGACACGGGGCCGGTCCAGCGGCTTCGGCGGGTCGCCCAGCTCGGGACGGTGAAGCTGGTGTATCCCTCCGCGAACCACACCCGGTTCGAGCACTCCCTCGGGGTGTACCACCTCGCCGACCGCGCGCTCGACTCGCTGGGCGTCGGGGGGATCGAGGCGGAGCGCGTCCGCGCGGCCGCGCTGTTGCACGACATCGGCCACGCGCCGTTCTCGCACAACGTCGAGGAGCTGATCCACCGTCACACCGGGCTCTATCACGACGACGTGACCGACCTGCTCGTCGACACCGAGGTCGGCGACGTGCTCGCCGACCACGACCTCGACCCCGAGCGGGTCGCTGGACTCATCGCCGGCGAGGGGCAGTACGGACAGTTGGTGTCGGGGGAACTGGACGTCGACCGGATGGACTACCTGGTGCGCGACGCCCACCACACCGGCGTCCCCTACGGCACCATCGACCACGAGCGCCTCGTCCGCGAGCTGACGTTCGCCGACGGGAACCTCGTGCTCGACGAGGGGAACGTCCAGACCGCCGAGTCGCTGCTGATGGCGCGGGCGCTGATGACGCCGACCGTGTACGCCCACCCCGTCGCGCGGATCTCGAAGGCGATGCTCCGCCGGGCGACCGAGCGCCTGATCGCGACGCCGGACATCTCCGCCGAGCGCGTCCGTCGGATGGACGACTACGACCTGATCGGCGCGCTGCGGATGACCCCCGAGACGGAGGCGTTCGCCGACCGGTACGACCGACGCGACCTGTTCAAACGCGCCGTTTGGGCCGAGTACGACGACACCCCGGACTCGCTTCGCGAGGGGGACCACGGGACGATCCGCGATCTGGAGGCCGACATCGCCGAGCGCGCCGCGGTCGACCCGTCGGAGGTCGTCCTCGACGTGCCGGCGGCGCCGTCGATGACGGAGTCGACCTCGGAGGTGCTCGTCGGGGGGAAGGTCCGCCGGCTGGGCGACCACTCGCCGCTGGTGAGCGCACTGCGGACCGCTCAGGAGCAGCAGTGGCGCATGGGCGTGTACACCCTCGCCGACGCGACCGACCGCGTCGGGAAGGCGGCCGTCGACGTGCTCGGTCTCGACATCGATGGAACGCTCGTCTCGGACGTTCGCCAGCGAGTCCACGCGACGCTCGACGAGTTCGAGACCGGCGGCGCGGGGACCGGCGAATGAGCCGCGAGCGCGACGGGGAGGCAACCGCCGAACGGGGGAGTACCGACGGGGAGACCGTCGACACCTCCGGTGTCACCACCTACGAGGGGACGATCCTCGTCGGCAGCGACTTCGAGGCGGTCGAGGGGCGACTCGTGGTCGAGGACGGGACGGTCGCGGCGATCGAGGAGGCGTCGGTCGCCAGCGACGACATCGTCTGCCCGGCGTTCGTCAACGCCCACACGCACATCGGCGACTCCGTCGCGAAGGAGGCCGGCGGTGGGCTCGACCTCGACGACCTCGTGGCGCCGCCGGACGGGCTGAAACACCGGATCCTCCGGGACACGCCCACGGAGGAGAAGGTGGCGGCGATGCGGCGTTCGCTGCGGTACATGCACGCGACGGGGACGACCGCGCACGTGGAGTTCCGCGAGGGGGGCGTCGCCGGCGTCGAAGCGATCGAGGCCGCAAGCGACGGCCTGCCGGTCGAGTCGGTCGTCCTCGGCCGGGAGACGGTCGAGGCGATGGAGCACCCGTTCGCCGCGGGCTTCGGCGCCAGCGGCGCCCGCGACGCCGACTTCGACGCCGAGCGCAACGCCACCCGGCGCGCGGGGAAGCTGTTCGGCATCCACGCGGGCGAGCGCGACTCGCTGGACGTCGGGGCCGCGATGGATCTCGACCCGGACCACATCGTCCACATGGTCCATCCCGACGAGACGCACCTCGACCGGCTCGCGGACGCCGAGTGGCCCGTCGTCGTCTGCCCGCGCTCGAACCTCGTCACGGGGGTCGGCGTTCCCCCCGTTCGCGAACTGCTCGACCGCACGACCGTCGCGCTGGGCACGGACAACGTGATGCTCAACGCCCCCTCGATGTTCCGCGAGATGGAGTTCGCCGCCAAGTTCACCGACGCCTCCGCCGTCGAGGTGCTCCGGATGGCGACTGTCAACGGCGCCGAGATCGCGGGGCTCGACTGCGGCGTGCTCGCGGAGGGCCGACCCGCCAGCCTGGTCGTCCTCGACGGCGACAGCGACAACCTCGCGGGCGTCCGCGATCCCGTCCGCGCGGTGGTTCGGCGGGCGGGCGAGGGCGACGTGAAGGCGGTTCGCCCGTAGCAACACGTTCACGGGTCGAGCCTCCGACGCGACGACCATGGATCCCGACGACCTGCCGTCACCGGGGACGACCCTGCGGTACGAACGGACCTTCTCCGTCGAGGAGGTGGAGGCCTTCGCCGACCTCTCTGAGGACCGCGGCGAGCACCACGAGGTGCCCGACGAGGACGGTCGACTGCTCGTCCACGGCCTGCTCACGGCGACGATGGCGACGAAGATCGGCGGCGACCTCGACGTGCTCGCGCGGACGATGACGTTCGACTTCCACCGACCCGTCTACACCGGCCAGCGGATCGGCTGTGAGGTCACGGTCGAGGCCGTCGACCACGGCGACGACGGCGACCGAGCGGAGGTCGAGGCGGACGTGGTCTGTCACCGCGACGGCGACGAGGTCGTGCTCACCGGCGGGTTCGAGGGCGTCGTGTTGGCGTGACCGCTCCGGCCGCCGGTCGGTCACGGTTCGAGCGTGAGGCCGCCCGGTTACGCCGGCGTCACCGACGCGCGCTTTGATGACGCCGGGCGCCGTGCGTCGCGTATGGCCTGTCCACACCTCGAGTACCGCGAGTCCGATGGCGATCGGGAGTTCGACACCGCCCGGGCGTTTTGCACCGTCACGGGTGAGTTCGTCCAGCCGGTGCACGCCGACATCTGCAACGAGCGCTACGGACTCGATCCGGAGTCCGACTGCGAGATCTTCCGCGAGCACGCGGGACTGGACTGGGACGAATGACCTACGAGGAGTACCTCGACGGCAAGCCCGTCGTCATCACCGCCGCGCTCACGGGGGGCATTCAGGGGAAGGAGGCACATCCCGACCTTCCCGAGACGCCGGCAGAGATCGCCGAGGCAGCCGCTGCGGTCGAGGACGCCGGCGCGGCGGTCGTCCACCTGCACGCCCGCCGGGACAACGGCGAGCGCGCGTTCTCGACCGAGCGGTTTCAGGGGGTCACGGACGCCGTCCGCGACGCGACCGACGATGTCATCGTCCAGCACTCGACGGGCGGCACCGCCGCGCCGGACGCCCTCCGCGCGGAGCCGCTGCGGACGGATCCGACACCCGAGATGGCGAGCCTCGACATGGGGCCGATGAACCGCGGTCGGCGACTCACGAGCGAGAACACCCGCGACACGATCGACGGCCTCCACGCCGAGATGCGCGAGCGGGGGATCAAGCCGGAGCTGGAGGTGTTCAACAACGGCCACCTCAACGAGGCGTTCCGGATCCTCGACGACCTCGACGAGCCGCCGTACCTCAACCTCATCTTCGGTCCCGGAACCCTCGCGCCGCCGTCGCCGGCGAACCTCCAGCGGATGGTCGACCAACTGCCCGAGCACGCAGAGTTCAACGTGATCGGGTTCGGTCCGCATCAGCTCCCGCTGACGACGCAGTCGCTGATCCTCGGCGGACACGTCCGCGTCGGGCTGGAGGACAACAGCTACCTCCGGAAGGGGGAGCTGGCGACGAACGAGGCGCTCGTCGCGCGGGCGGCGCGGATCGCCGAGGAACTCGGCCGGCCGGTCGCGACGCCCGCGGAGGCGCGCGACCTGCTCGGCGTCGAGTCTCGGCGCTGACCGGGGAGGGGGCGAGTCGCGAGGGAATGCGGTTCAGCGGACGAACACGACCGCGACGAACCCGACGAGGACCGACAGCGTCAACGCGAGTTGCGCGACCGACGAGGCGAGCATTCCCGCGAGCGTGTAGCCGGCGGCCCGGGCCGCCGCCACCGGCTCCTTGCCGGCGTACAGCTCGGCGCCGAGTACGGCGAGCGCGGTGCCGACGACGATTCCGAGCGGGCCGAGCACGAAGAACAGCGCGAGCGACGCGACGCCGGCGACCACCATCGTCGTCGTCTCGGCGCCGCCGGCCTTCGAGGCGAACGCGCCGCCGAGGTGTTCGACGGCGAACGCGATCAACCCGACGAGCACGAACACGACGACCCAGCCGACGCCGAGCGCCGGCGCCGACGGTGGCGCGAGGAAGTAGTAGACGAGGACGCCGGTGGCCGAGAGCGGTCCCGCCGGCACCAGCGGCACGACGCTCCCGACCACGCCGGCGACGAGGACGAGGACGGCCGCCGCGGTGATCAGGTCGACCATGGGGAGGATCCGCGACGAGGACCGATAAGTTCCGTCGTCGTCACGAGCGCCGGCCTCACTCGTACCGCTCGCGCTCGTGGAGCGCGACCTCGTCGCCGTAGCGGTCCACCAGCGGCTGGAGCGCCCGTCCGAGGCTCCGCATGCACTCGGCGGTCGAGACGTAGTCGAGTTCGTCGGTCACGGACACCCAGTCGTGCGCCTGCAACACCTTCCGGACGAGCAGGCGCTCCTCCCGCGCCGCGAGGTCGCACTCGCCGTCGAGCAGGTGCGCGAGGGCGAGGCGTCGGAACGGACGGGGCGCCATGTCCGCGAGCCCGGGGCCGTACGCCGCGGCGACGGTCAGGCGCCACTCGTACTCGGAGACGTCGACGACCGCGTGGCCGGCGGCGTCGCAGGCGGCCAGCGCCGCGCGGACGACGTCCGGATCCAGATCGCACAGCGCGTCCGAAAGTACCGCGTCGATCCGTTCGCGGAACCAACGGCCGTGTCGACGCGCGAACGCCCGCCCGTCGTCGCTCGTCGGGGTCACCATGAGCGCCGAGTGCTCGCCGCTGGCCGCGTTGCGCGTTGTCGCGAGGTGGACCGTTCGGTAGCCGTTGTCGGCCCAGAAGTCGAGCAGGTCGGGCGTCGCGCCGAAGCCGGTGCCGAGGTAGTCCACGTCGTCCCCGACCTCCCGCTCGATCGTACGGAGCAGTTGAGAGCCGAGCCCGCGACTCCGCACGGCGTGGTGGGTCGCGATGCGCATGACCCGCATCCCGGTCGGCGCCGCCGCGTCGGGATCGCGGAGCTGGCTCGTCAGCACGTCCGGGAGCATGTTGCCGCGGACGCGTTCGCCGTCGTACATCGCCTCCCGGGTCGTCGCGTCGAGCCCGCCCTCGCGCGCCAGCAGCGCGACCGAGACGACGTGTCCCTCGTGGGTCAGCGCCCGCAGCGAGAGGTTCGGCGCGTCGAGCAGGCGCGCGAGGTCGTCCGGCTCAGTCCGGTAATGTGCGAGCACGAGCAGCCCAAACGCCTCCGAGAGCAGGTGCTCGTCCGCGAGCAGGTCGTCCGCGTCGACGGCGCGGTAGTCGACGGTCTCGGGCGTCGCGTCCTCCACAGCGGCGGCGACGGCCGGACGGGCGTCGAGCATGAGCGCGCGGAACGCCCATCCCTCGACCGGATCGCCGCGAGCGTAGCGGATCGGGTCGTCCATCCGCACGTCGGTCACGCGGCGGTCGGACTCGTCGAGGCGGTCGCGGAAGCGGACGGAGAAGCCGCGCCCGGCGCCCTCGTATCCGTGGACGGTCGTGACGAACGCGGCCGCCGGGGCGTCGAGCAGGCCGGCGAGCAGCCGCACCGGGAGCGCGGCGGCCTCGTCGGCGACCGCGACGTCCGCGTCGCCGGCGGCGTCGACCGCCTCCGCGGGCGGGAGATAGCGGATTCGGCCTCGGCGTGTCGCCCCGTCGGTTACTTCGGTTCCGGACGCTCCGACCCCCGACGACGCGACCTCGATCCGTCGGTCCCCGTCGACCGGGACGGCCACGTCGAGATCCGCGAGCAGGGCGCGGGCGCGCTCGAACAGCGCGCTCGCGCCGGCGAACGACGGGGCGGTGACGAGCACGTCGCGGCCGGCGGCCGCGAGCGACGCCGCGGCGAGGCCGGCGGCGCTCGACTTCCCGCGCCCGCGGTCCGCCTCGACGACGACGGCCGAGCCGGGATCGGACAGCGCCTCCAGCGACGACAGCGCACGCGACTGATCGCGGGTCAGGCATGACTCGTAGGCGACGCCGGGGAACAGCGGGCTCGCAGGGGTCGTCGGCCCCGGCTCCGGCGGCGGCGCCTCGCCGCCGGTCAGGCCGTCGCGTTCGATCCCGTCGTCCGGGCCGCCGTCCGGATCGACCGAACCGATCGCGACGCCCGGATGGGTACGGAGGGTCTCGACGAACCGCCTCCGGAAGCGGCCCGACACGTCGTCGAGGCCGAACGGCGGCACCGCCAGCGACTCGTCGAAGTCGTCTCGGCGGTCCGGCCACTCCTCGAGCGGCGGCGCGAGCAGGACGAACAGCCCGCCGCCGTCGACGGCGCCGACCGACCGGCCGACCGCGTTGGGCGAGAACTCCGCGAACGCGTCGAGGATCACCGCCTCGCGGGTCGTCCCGAGCAGCCGCGATGCGTGCTTCGGGCGGTGGCGCTCGAAGCGGAACCCCTCGCGCGTCGACAACAGCGCAGTCCCGTCGTCGACGTCGGCGGCCTCGACGACGGTGAAGGCGGCGTCGAGGCAGGCGTCGCGCTCGCCGTGGAGCACGAGGAGGCGCCGCTGGTTCGTCCGGCGAGCCTCCGCGCGGAGGGCGGCCGCGAGCTCGGCGAGCTCCATACCTCGATGTCCCGACGCCCGGAGTTGGGTCTTTCCGTCTCCACGTCCAGCGGCCGGGAGTTTTACCTTCGTCCGGAATGATGTCAAATGGTAGCAATGCCCATCGACCCGAACTTCGAGGAGACCCGCGAACAGGTTGACGAGCACGAGGGGCACGCGGTGTGGGGCCCGGTCGACAAGCCCGAGGAGCGGGGCATCCACGGCACTCACGTCGCCGTCGACTTCGACATCTGTCTGGCCGACGGGGCCTGCATCGAGGACTGCCCGGTGGACGTGTTCGAGTGGGTCGACACGCCCGGTCACCCGGAGAGCGAACTGAAGGCCGACCCCGCACACGAGGATCAGTGCATCGACTGCATGATCTGCGTCGACGTCTGTCCGGTGGACGCGATCGACGTGGACGCTGGGCGCGCGGGCCGACTATAGCGTCTGTATCTGTCATTTCGGGGCGTATACTCCCGATCTCTCGTGAGCGACGCGGCCGACGGACGGCGGAGAAACCGTTATACCTTACCCACGTGACATTAGTTTGGTGAATGGCACCGATGCACACGGCCGTACTGACGAAGGGCGTCCCGGACTTCCGTGAGGGGAAGGTCGCGTTCGACGAGGAGGGCCACCTCGAACGGGGGAACACGCCGACGGTGATGAATCCGAACGACGAACACGCGTTGCGGGCGGCGCTCCAGACCCGTGTCAGACACGGGGGTCGGGTGAGCGTCATGAGCATGGGTCCGCCGGGGTACGAGGACGTGTTGCGCGAGGCGATGGCGTCGGTGTACGCGGACGACTGCGTGCTCGTCTCCGACAAGCAGTTCGCGGCCGCGGACACGTGGGCGACGGCGATCACGCTCGCGACGGCGCTCGAACGCCTCGGCGACCCGGACCTCGTGTTCGCGGGGTTCAAGACCGCGGACGGGGAGACGGGCCACACCGGTCCACAGACGTGCTGGTGTCTGGACGTCCCGGTCGTCACCCACGTCGTCGCGCTCGACATCGACCCGGAGGATCGCACGCTGCGCGCCAAGCGCCTCGTCGAGGGCGACGTCGAGGAGATCGAGACGGTGGAGACGTCGCTGCCGGCGTTCGTCGTCGCCGACCCGGAGTTCGAGCCCAGCTACCGGACGGCGCGCCACCGGCTCGAACGCAAGCGCCTCCGGGCGGAGGCCCGGGAGCGCGCCGAGGACATCGACGACCACCTAACCTACTGGGACCACGAGGACCTGAACCTCGACCCGGACTACGTGGGTCTCGACGGCTCGCCGACGATCGTCTCGGGGGTCGACCCGATCCCGCGGGCGCCCGCCGAGCGGGAGGCGACCGAGGTCGACCCGACGGACCCGGAGGCGATGGGGTCGGTCGTCGAGGAGTTGACGCCGTACGCGGGGGGTGACTGACGATGCCGGAGATCGACCCCGCGGAGCACGACGTCTCGGAGCTCGGCCCGAAGGTCCAGTCGATCGAGGACCCGGAGGAGCTCGAGGCGCTCCTGTCGGCCGAACGCGACGGCGAGAACCGCGACGCGGTGATCACGGTGATCGAGAGCCGGCTCGACCGGATCGCCGACGACGAGGGCGGCGGGGACGGCGACATCGACCTCGATGCGATGTCCGTCGCGGAGATCGGGAACGCCCTCCAGGACGTCGAGGACCCGGAGCGACTGCGCGACCTGCTGGATCGAGAGACGAACGGCGAGGACCGCGACCCCGTGGTCCGACTCGTCGAGCGCCGCCTGAACTCCGTCGAAGGGGGCGACGAGGGGGACACCGGCGGAGCGGTGACCGATCGCGAGCCGCCGGAGGAACGCCACCCCGAACTGGACCACCCGACGGCGGACAAACAGTACGTGACGGCGCTGGACGACGGCACCTACCGCGACATGTGGGTGTACTGTGAGACGCAGGCGGGCGACCTGCTCGACGTCTCGCGGGAGCTGCTCGGGAAGGCCCGGGAGCTGATGGACGGCTACAACGAGGAGTACGTCGACGGGAACGCCGGCGAGGACGGCGGGGGCGAGGCGAACGAGCGCGTCGTCGCGATGCTCGTCGGCGACGACGTCGCCGACCACGCGGACGAGTGCATCGCGCTCGGCGCCGACGTCGTCGTCGTCCACGAGGACGACCGGCTCGCGCGGTTCAGGCACGAGCCGTACGCGGAGGTCGTCGCGGACATGGCTCGGTGGGGCGCGGACCCGCCCGCCCGCGACGAGGACCGCGCGCCCACGCCGCCGTCCGACGCCGACTGGCGCGACTACGACGAGCCGAGGTACCTCCTGTTCCCGGCGACGAACAACGGCAGGGACCTCTCGGCGCAGGTACAGGCGGAACTGGACTCCGGGCTGGCCTCGGACTGTTCGGGGCTGTCCATCGAGGACGCCGGCATCTCCAACCCGGTGAAGACCGGCGACCCCGGGAGCACCCGGACGTTCGAGCGCGTGCTTCACATGAAGCGGCCGGACTTCTCGGGGTTCGAGTACTCGACGATCCTCTGTCTCGACAACCCCGACCGAGAGTTCCACCCGCAGGGCGCGTCGGTGATCCCGGGGAGCTTCGAGGCCCCCGAGCCGGACCCGGGACGCGAGGGGCTGGTCGTCGACCACGAGACCGACCTCGACGACGACTGGTTCCGCGTCGAGGTGACGGAGTTCGACCGGCTCTCCGGCGGCGTCGACCTCTCGGGCCACGACGTCGTCGTCGCCGTCGGGCGGGGGATCGGAGCCGACCCGACGGGCGGGATGGAGCTCGCGCTGGAGCTGGCGGACGCATTCGAGGACGCCGCGGTCGGCGTCTCACGGGGTATCGTCACGGGGTCGTACAGCTTCGACGCGCACGTCGAGTCGTACACCGCCGAGGAGCGCCAGATCGGCGAGACGGGTCAGGAGGTGACGCCCGATGTCTACGTCGCCGCCGGCATCTCCGGGGCGGTCCAGCACAAGGTGGGCTGTGACGAGGCCGACACCATCGTCGCCGTGAACACCGACCCGGACGCCCGCATCCGCGACTGGTGCGACTACTTCGTCGAGGGGGACCTCTTCGAGGTGCTCCCGCGGCTGACCGACGCCGTCGAGGCGGGCGGGCTCGACGCCGAGGCGATCGCGGACGGCGGGGGTGGGGTGACTCCGGGCGCCGACCCCGCGACCGACGGGGGTGGGGCGAATGAGTAGCGAGCCGGACGTCGGCTTCGACTCGGCCGCCGCCGTCGACGGCGGCGAGGCGTTCGAGGCGGTGGTGGTCGGTGCCGGCCCCGGCGGCGCGGCCGCCGCCGCCGTCCTCGCGGACAACGGCGTCGAGACCCTCGTGCTGGAGCGGGGGGTCGAGGCCGGATCGAAGAACGTCTCCGGCGGCCTGCTGTACGCCGAGGAGTCCGCGCCGTTCGCGCTCGACGACCTGTTCCCGGGAGTGCGCGAGGCGGCGACCGAGCGCCCGGTCACCCGGAACTACATGGACTGTCTCGGCGACGGGAACGTCCACACGATCGACCTCTCCGGCGTCCACGAGCACGACACCGCCTGGTGCGACTCGGTGCTCCGGCGACGGTTGGACTCGTGGCTCGCCGAGCGCGTCCACGAGCGGACGGCCGCGGCCGGCGCCGGCCTCCTCACGGGAGTCCACGTGGACGGGCTGCTCTGGGAGGACGGCGAGATCGTCGGCGTCACCTGCGACGAGCTCGACCCGATCCGCGCGGACCTGGTCGTCGCCGCCGACGGCGTGAACAGCGAGCTCGCCCGAGAGGCGGGGTTGATGGACTGGGACGAGCCGGAGGAGTGGTTCCAGGGCGTGAAAGCCACCGTCGACGTGCCGCCCGCGGCGGTGAACGAGCGGTTCGGCATCGACGAGAACGAGGGCGTCGCACGGCTGTTCGCCGGCGACCTGTTCGAGGGCGTCCGCGGCGGCGGCTTCCTGTACACGAACCGCGATTCGCTGTCGATCGGGACGGTGTTCCACCTCGACAGCCTCGCGGCCGAGCGCGCGGAGCCGCACGAGCTGCTCGACGCGCTGCTCACCCACCCCCACCTCGGGCGGTGGCTCCCCGACGAGTACGAGGAGCGGGAGTACGCCGCGAAGCTCGTCCCCGACTCGAAGAAGGCCGCTCACCCCTCGCCGCACAGGGGGCGGCTGCTGCTCGTCGGCGACGCCGCCGGCCAGATGCAGGCGCAGGGGCCGATCATCAAGGGGATGAACCACGCCGTCTCCGCCGGCGGGCTCGCCGCCGAGGCGTTCCTCGAGGCGCGCAACCGTCGGGACACCGACGCCGCGGGCGAGCGCTACGAGCGCAAGCTGCACGGCTCGGGGCTGTTCAGCAAGCTCAAGCCCCGACGATACGGCGCAGTCGGCCGCCTGGGCGAGCGGGAGGCCGTCGCGGACGCGGTCGACGACCTCGTCGACTCCCGGCTGGGTCGGCTCGGCGTGCGCGTCGCCGGCGGCGTCGTCGGGCGCGCGTTCAACTCCCCGTTCCTGCTCGGGGCGCTCCCGGACACCCGATCCGCGTACGCGACCGTCCCGACCGTGCTCGCGGAGGAGCTGGGCGCGCCGGTCGACGCGGAGAACGGGGCGGAGCCGCCGTCGCTGGAGGAGCGCATCGGCGACCTCACCTACGACACCGACGTCGGCAACGCCCACATCGAACTCGTCGACGACGGCTACGACGCGAGCGGCGCGGCAGTGACCGCGTGCCCGGTGAGCGCCGATGGGTTCGGCGGCGGCTGCTACCGCGAGGAGACCGTTCGGGCGAACGGCGACGAGGAGCGCGTCGTGAGCCTCGACACCCAGCCCTGCATCGAGTGTGGTACCTGTGCCGTCGTCGCGGAGACTGAGTGGACGCACCCCCGGGGCGGGAAGGGCGTCGACTTCCACGAGGGGTGATCCGCGGGTGACCCGGGGAACCCGAGCGAACGACATCGCGGCGCTGGCCGAGGGCGCGGCGCGGGCGAGGCGCGCCGAGTCGACGGCGTCGCCGGACGCGATGGCGGCCCGGCGGGCCGCCTGCGACGGACTCGGCCCGGTCGTCGCGCGCTACATCGAGGCACGTACCGGAGACCGGGAGCGTCTCTCCGCCGAGCAGCTCGACCGGCTCGACGCCGCCTGTAACGACTGGTTGGCCGTGTACGCGCGCAGGCTGGGCCGGGAGTGCGATCCCGGCGTCCCCGTTCGGACCGCCGCCGAGGCGGTGATCGACACCCACGACGTCGTCGCGGCGGCGGAGCTACTCACCGGGGTCGATGCGGACTGGTGAGGCCCGAACTCAGGCCGTCCCCGGTCGACCGTCGGGGCGACCCTGGAGGTCGGCGTACACTTATGTGTTGTGGTGTGCTACCGAACACCATGGAGCTGACAGAGAATCTCACGTTCAGCCACACCGACAGGCGGGACCTGTACGAGTTCGTCGAGGAGCACGGGACGGTCCACGAGCGCGAGGCGCGGCGGGCGCTCAACCTGGACCGGACGGCGTTCGGCCATCACGCGACAGTGCTGGTGCGTGACGGCTACCTCGACTGGGAGGAGGACCACCTCAGCGTCGCCTACGAGGACAACGGCGCGACCGAACACACCGCCGACGGGCTGGAGTACGTCGTCCGCATCGCGACCCAGCGGGACCTGTCGGGGCTCGTCGGCGTCATCCGGCAGGTCGCCGGCGAGGGGACGTACATCGAGGCGGAGACGGTCGCGGACGTCATCGAGCACGACGAGGTGGTGTTGCGCCACAACGAACTGGAGTCGCGACTGTTCATGGTGGCGACCGTGGACGACGAGGTGATCGGGTGGGTGCACCTCGACCTTCCGGAGGCGGAGAAGCTGAGCCACACGGCCGTCCTGACGGTCGGCATCCTCCCGGAGTACCGTGGAAAGGGGATCGGATCGACGCTCTTGGAGCGGGGGGAGTCGTGGGCGGCGAGCCACGGGTTCGAGAAGCTGTACAACAGCATCCCCGCGACCAACGACGGCGCCGTGGCGTTTCTCACGGACCACGGCTGGGAGCGGGAGGCGGTTCGGGAGGGCCACTACACGATCGACGGGGAGTACGTCGACGAGTTGATGCTGGCCAGGCGGCTGGAGTGACTCAGGGCCACTCCGCCTGGCTCCCCTCCAGCGGCTCCGCGACGACCCCGTCGCGCTGAGCCAGCGATCTCGCGTGCGCGACGCAGACGTCGCGGTCGGCGTCCCAGGGGACGTGCAGGCGAACCGCGGCCTCGCGCGCACAGCCGTCCTCCGCGCAGTTCGTCATCGCGGGTCGGTGTTCGACCCTCCGGGAGTTCAGTCCACCGCCGGGGAGGCACGGGCGACGCCGGTCGTCACGTTCAGGTCCCCCGCCGGCGGCGTTCGGGTATGGAACCGATCGACCTCACGCGCCGAATCGAGCCCGGGATGCCGGTGTACCCCGGCGACCCGGGCGTTTCAGCCGAGTCGAGCGCGACGATGCAGTCGGACGGCTACCGCGTCACGCACCTCTCGTTCACGACCCACGTCGGGACGCACATCGACGCGCCGGCACACATGGAGCCCGAGGGATCGACGCTGGACGAGTACGACGTCGGGGACTTCCGCTTCGACGCGCGGCTCGTCGACCTGACGGGCGAACGCGGCGACGGCGGGCTGGACGCGCGCGAGCCGATCGAGCCCGGAACCCTCCCGGACGGCACCCCGGACGCGGACATGCTCGTCCTTCGAACCGGCTGGGGCGACCACTGGGGCGACGACCGCTACTTCGATCACCCGTATCTCACGCCCGGGGCCGCGCGCCACGTCGCCGACCTCGACTGCGCCGTCGGACTCGACACGATCAACCCCGACCCCACGCCGACGGAGCGGGCGGGGGACGACGAGCCCGCGGGAACGCCCGCGCACCACGAGCTCCTCGGGGCCGGCGCGTTCATCGTCGAGAACCTCGACCTCACCGCGGATCTGCCCGAGCGGTTCACGCTTCGGGCCTACCCGCTCCGCGTCGACGGCGACGGCGCACCCGTGCGGGCGGTCGCCGAGCGATCGTCGAGGGCGGACTGATCGGGAATCGAGACCGCCACCGTCCCCCGATCGCACGTGCCGGGAAGTGTCGTGGTGGGCCCTCACACGGGCACGAAGCATTGAACACGTTTATACAGCCGTCCCGAGTACCCAGTCAGTACGACCTGCTCGGGGTCGTGACCCGCTCCGTCGTCAGGGACTTACGACCGGCGGAGGTGTCGAGCCACCGAGCGGGAAGCCACACAACAATGTCAGTCTACGTCGACTACGAGACCCCTGCGGACCTCGCGGAACGAAGCCTCGACGCGCTCGAGGTCGCCCGCGACACCGGCATCGTGAAGAAAGGAACCAACGAGACGACCAAGGCGGTCGAGCGCGGCAACGCCAAGCTCGTGTACATCGCCGAGGACGTCGAGCCCGAGGAGATCGTCATGCACCTCCCCGAACTCTGCGAGGAGAAGGGCATCGCCTACGTCTTCATCGAGACGCAGGACGATGTCGGCCACGCCGCCGGCCTCGAGGTCGGCTCCGCGGCCGCGGCCGTCACCGAGACGGGCGACGCAGAGGAGGACATCGACGATATCGCCGGCAAGGTCGAGGAACTGCGGTAAGCCACCATGTCCGCTGAAGAGCAAGAGAGCGGCTCCACGCCCGCCGAGGTCGTCGAGATCGTCGGCAAGACCGGGATGCACGGCGAGGCCATGCAGGTCAAGTGCCGCATCCAGGAGGGCGAAAACCAGGGCCGCATCATTACGCGGAACGTCCTGGGCCCCGTCCAGATGGGGGACATCCTCCAGCTGCGAGAGACCCAGCGCGACGCCGACTCCATCGGAGGTCAGTAAGCCAATGCCCCAGCAACGAGACTGTGACTACTGCGGCGCCGACATCGAGCCCGGCACGGGCACGATGTTCGTCGCCGTCAACGGCAGCGTCACGCACTTCTGTTCGGCGAAGTGCGAGAAGAACGCGGATCTGGGTCGCGAGGCGCGCGACCTCGACTGGACCGCCGAGGGTCGCGAATGAGCCACGACGAGCGAACGTTCGTGATGGTCAAGCCCGACGGCGTCCAGCGCGGCCTCATCGGGGACATCGTCTCCCGGTTCGAGGACCGCGGCCTGAAGCTCGTCGGCGCGAAGTTCATGCAGATCGACGAGGAGCTCGCCCACGAGCACTACGGCGAGCACGAGGGCAAGCCGTTCTTCGAGGGCCTCGTCGAGTTCATCACCTCCGGCCCCGTCTTCGCGATGGTGTGGGAGGGCGCGGACGCCACGCGGCAGGTCCGCAAGATGATGGGCGAGACCGACCCCGCCGACTCCGCCCCGGGGACGATCCGCGGCGACTTCGGCCTCGATCTGGGTCACAACGTCATCCACGGCTCCGACCACGAGGACGAGGGCGCCAACGAGCGCGAGATCGCCCTCTTCTTCGACGACGAGGAGCTCGTCGACTGGGACCTCGACGCCGCCGACTGGGTCTACGAGGACGAGTAACGAGCCGACCGACGGACGCGTCGCTCGACTGCGGTTTGCGGCACCCGATTTTCATGGACCCTCGACTCGGAGCGGCTGGTCCGTCCGCGTCAGTTTCCGTGATCGATACGTCTCGGACGGCGTGAAGCGACCTCGCGCCCTCGTCTCGGGACTCCAACGACAGCATACAAGCCCGCCCCCGTGTAATTCCGCCCATGGTCACGTTCCTCGCCGGCGGCACCGGCACGCCGAAGCTCCTCGACGGCGCCGCCGACGTCTTCGCGCCCGCCGAGACGACGGTCGTCGGGAACACTGGCGACGACGTGGAGATCGGCGGGCACCTCGTCTGCCCCGACGTCGACACGGTCCTGTTCCACGGCGGCGGCGTCCTCGACACGGAGCGGTGGTGGGGGATCGCCGGCGACACCACCGAGACCCACGAGGAGCTCGCGCGGCTCGCGGACGCCGCGGACCTCGGGAACGGCCCCCGTTACCTCCCCGAGGAGGCGCAGATCACCGGCCGCGAGATCGCCCGCTGGCGGCGTTTCTCCGGCGTCGCGGAGTTCATGGAGATCGGCGACCGCGATCGTGCGGTCCATGTCACCCGCACGTCGCTGCTCGACGAGGGCCGCACCCTCACCGAGGTGACGCGCACGCTCGCCGACGCGTTCGACCTCGACATCGACTTGATCCCGATGAGCGACGACCCCGTCGCCACGATCGTCCACACCGCGGACGGGTCGATGCACTTCCAGGAGTACTGGGTCGCGAACCGCGGCGAGCCGGCCGTCGAGGACGTAGAGTTCCGCGGCAGCGACGCGGCGTCCGCCACGGACGCGGTCCGCTCGGCGCTTCGCGATGACGTCGTGATCGGCCCCTCGAACCCGGTGACGAGCATCGGCCCGATGCTCGCGCTCGACGGCGTCCGTGAGGCGCTCGCGGAGACGACCGTCGTCGCGGTCTCCCCGTTCGTCGAGGACCGGGTGTTCTCCGGCCCGGCGGCGGATCTCATGCGCGGCGTCGGCCGCGAGCCGAGCACCGCCGGCGTCGCCGACGCGTACCCGTTCGCGGACGCGTTCGTGCTCGACGACGACGACGGCACCGACCTCGACCGGCCGGTCGTCCGAACCGACACGCGGATCGACGGGCCGGACGACGCCGAGCGCGTCGCGCGAGCCTGTCGGGAGGCGCTGGAGGTGGCCGAGTGACCGAAGACACGAGGGAGGCGCCGACGGTCGCGACGGAGGAGGCGGGCGGATCGGTCGAGGCGGGAGACGCAGCCGAGCCGGCCACGGCGACCGCGGCCGATCTCGGGATCGATCCGCCCGTCGCGCTCGCGAGCCTCTCGGGCGAGGCGGACGCCGAGTGGGCGCGGGCGGGCGCAGACTACGCCGGCGCGGCGTTCCTCGGGGGTATCGCGCTCGACGCCACGAGCCGGGAGGCCGTCCGCGCGATGGTCGCCGACCGGGACCGCTCGGAGTTCCTCCCCGAGGACCCGCTCGCGTGGATCGACGAGCAACTCGACTCGCTCGCGGGCGACGACCTCGGGCTCCGAGCCGGCGTGAACGTCCGCGCGACGAACGCGGGGGCGATCCGTGACGCGGCCGCCGTCTGTGCCGACCGCGGTGCGGTGCTGGAGGTGAACGCCCACTGCCGGCAGGCCGAACTGCGCGCCGCCGGCTGCGGCGAGACGCTGCTCGCCGACACCGGCCGGCTGTCCGGGTACGTCGCCGCGGCGGCCGACGAGGGCGCGGCCGTGAGCGTGAAGGTCCGCGCGGAGGTCGACGGCGTCGACCTCGCGGGGACGGCCCGGGCGGTCGCCGACGCCGGCGCGGACGCGATCCACGTCGACGCGATGGACACCGAGGACGTCGTGGGAGTCGTGAAGGACGCCGCCCCCGAGCTGGTCGTGATCGCGAACAACGGCGTCCGCGACCGACGGACGGTCCGAGAGTACCTCGCTGCCGGCGCCGACGCGGTGAGCGTCGGCCGGCCGAGCGACGACCCGAGAGTCATGCGCCGGGTCCGGGCGGCTGTCGACGAGTGGCCCGACGGGGAGGGTCCGCCCGATGCGACACCCGGTACGGATCCGGCGGGGGTGTCGCGGTGACCGACCCGGGGGTCGCCGCGGACGTCCCGCGACGCGGCCCGGCGGCGAACGCCGAACTCGCCCTGCTACTGGAGGTGGCTGGAACCCCAAAACCCGGAAACGTCGACCGCGCTCGCGACCTCGCGGCCCTCCGGTTCGAGCACTTCCTCGCGGGCGCGGTCGGCGCCCGACCGGGACTGGAGCGCGCGGCCGCAGGCGACCCCGTCGGCGAGGCGTTCGAGGCGGCCGTCGCCGGCATGAGCGAGCAGTCCGGCGGCAACACGCAGTTCGGCTGCCTCCTCCTGTTGACGCCGCTGGTGCGCGCGGCCACAGACGACGACCGCACGCTCTCGCCCGACGGCGTCGCCGCGGTGTGTGAGGCGACGACCGTCGACGACGCGGCAGGCTTCTACCGCGCGTTCGAGCACGTCGACGTGGCGGTCGCGGACCCGCCCGAGGGGATGGACGCGCTCGAAGTGCGCCGCGGCGCCGAGGCGGTGCCGGCGTTGCGCGATCGCGGTGTGACCCTGTTCGAGGTGATGCGCGAGTCGGCCGCACCGGTCGACGACCACGGGACTCCGGGCGACGCGAACGCCCGCGAGTGGGTCGAGGGGTTCCCCCGGGCGTTCCGGGCGGCCGAGGCGATCCGCGCGGACGACGGGCCGATCGTCGACCGCGCGGCCCGCGCGTTCCTCGACCTGCTCGCGGAGGCCGAGGACACGCTGGTCCGGACGCAGCACGGCCCCGAGGTCGCCCGAGAGGTCCGCGAGCGGGCGGCGGGGATCGGCTCGCTCGACGAGGCGGAGGCTTGGGCCGACGAGCTTGTCGAGCGGGGGATCAACCCCGGGACGACCGCCGACGTCACGGCCGCGGCGCTGTTCGTTGCGCTCGAGCGCGGGGTGTCGGTGTGAGCGACGACCCGTCCGAGGGGGTGGGCGACGGCGACGAAGCGGACGGCGACAGCGACGATACCGGCCACGCCGACGCTGACGCCGATGCCGCCGCCGACTGGCCCGTCGACCTCACAGGCGTCACCGAGTCGGTGGTCGCGACCCTGGGCCCGAACGGGCTGTGGAACCTCGCCGCGCTCGGGCTCCACGCCCCCGAGCACGACGACCGACCCGCCGACGCGCCGGTGCGCGCGCGGACGTGGGGACGGACCCGAACGTGGCGGAACTTCACGGAGCGCGGCGGGGGCGTCGTGCAGTTCGTGACGGACCCGCGGGACTTCGTCGACGCCGCGGCGACGGTCCGCGAGGAGGAGACCCCGGTACTCGACTCGGCGGACGCGTGGGTCGAGGTCGAGGTCGAGGAGGTCGACTCGGGCGAGCGTGGCGGCACGGAGTGGGTCGACTGGCACCTCCACGTGAGGAATGCGGCGGTCGAGCGGACCGGCGTTCGGACGATCAACCGCGGGTTCGGCGCCGTGATCGACGCGACGGTCGCCGCCTCCCGGCTGGACGTGCCCTCGTACGACACCGAGGATCTGCTCGCGCGGCTCCGCTACTTCGCGGACGTGGTCGACCGGTGCGGCGGACCCGCCGAACGCGAGGCGTTCGAGACGCTACGCGAGGCGAGCGGGTGGGATCGCCGGGACCACGACGTGAACGGTGACCGCCGTGAGGACGAGGCAGCCCGCGACGATGACGACGTTGACCGCGAGTAGCGAGGGAGCGCCCGTGTCGACCCGGAACGAACGCTTTTAGTTCGCGTTTCCTGTACTGTCCGACATGGCGATCAAACCGAAGTACGTCAAGCAGCTCGCGACGCTGCTCCTGGAGCAGTATCCGCAGTCGTTCAACACCGACTTCGAGACCAACAAGGAGAACGTCACGAAGCTGACCAACGTGGAGTCCAAGGGCGTCCGCAACCGCATCGCGGGCTACATCACGCGCAAGAAGGCCGGCAGCGCGGCGTCGGCCTGAGGGAGTCGTCGAGTTCTCACGCGAGCCGTAGCCGGACAGCGGCGCCGCCGCCGGCCACAATCGACAGGTTGAACGACGCGGGCCGCCCGTCCCCGATATGTCGAGTTCCTCGTTCGCGGACCGGCTGGGAACGTCCCCGGAGGCGGCGTACCTCGGGGGCGTCTCCGCGGCCGTGGTCGCGATCGCCGCGGCCGCGCTCGCGTTCCCGGAGGCGGTGTACGACGGCTTCGTCTGGCACTACTTCTGGGGACCGGTGCAGGCGGACGCGAACTCCGCGGTGTGTGCGATCCGTCCCGGCAGCACCGTCGAGTACCTCTACTCCAGCGCGGAGTGTTCGGCCGCGGCCGAGCCCGTCGCGTACCCCGGCTATACGCTGGTTTCTGAGGTCGGATACGTCGTCATCCTGTTGGTCGCGCTCGCGGGCGTCTCCCTGTTTCTTCGCCGGCTGGACATCGCGCGGACGACCGACTTCTTCCTCGCGCTGGTCCCGCTGTTCGTCTTCGGCGGGGCACTCCGCGTCGTCGAGGACGCCGACAACGCGATGTCCGACGCGCTGCTCCCGTATCCGTGGGACACGCTGATCATCAGCCCGTTCATCTACTTCACCGTCTTCGGGATCACGCTGGCGCTCGTCGTCGCGGCCGTCTGGCTGGACCGCCGCGGGACCGTCGACGGGATCGAACGCCCGATCCTGTTCGGAGGGATCGCGCTCGACGTCGTCACGGTCGGGTTCCTCGCCGCGTTGGCGATGACGCCGGGGAACCCCGTCACGTTCTACCCGCAGGTGATCGGCGTCATCCTCGTCGGCACCGCGGTCGCGACGGCGGCGACGTGGTACGCGACGAGGGCGTGGATCCCGTGGGTCCACTCCGGCACGGGCACGGCGGGGATCGTCGTCCTCGCGGCCCACGCGCTCGACGGCGTCGCGAACGTGATCGGCCTCGACTACATGGTCGCGCTGGGCGCCGGGCCGAACCTCGTCCCGAAACACCCCGTCAACCAGTTCATCGTCGACGCCACGGGCGCGGCGTGGCCGTTCCTCGTCGTGAAGCTCGTCGCCGCGGTATTCGTGCTCGCGATCTTCGAGGAGGAACTGTTCGAGGAGTCGCCGCGCTACGCCGTCCTGCTACTCATCGCGGTGACGGCGGTCGGAATGGGTCCCGGGACGCGGGACATGTTACGCGCGACGTTCGGGATCTGAATCGGGGGCAGTCGGCCGACGGCCGCCTACTCCAGCACGACGAGCACGTCGCCCATGTCGACGGAGTCGCCCTCGCCGACGAGCACCTGACTCACGACGCCACCCTTGTCGGCGACCACGTCGTTCTCCATCTTCATCGCCTCCAGCACGCACACCACGTCGCCGGCGGCGACCTCGTCGCCCTCGCTCACGTCGACCGAGAGGATGGTACCCTGCATCTCCGCGGCGATCGCCTCGCCGTCGCCCTCGACGACGACCTCGTCGCCGCCGTCGTCCGACTCTGCCACGTCGGGACGCTCCATCCGGCCGGAGCCGCCACCACCGCCGCTCGGCGTCGGGATCGCGGGCGCGCCGCGCTCCTCCAGGCTCACCTCGAAGCGCTTGCCGTTCACCTCGACGGTGAACTCGCGCTCGGTCGACTCCTCGCCGTCGTCCCCGGTGGTGTCGGCGTCGCCGGTTCCCCACGTCTCCTGGGCCTCCGCGAAGCGCGAGCGGTCGATCCCCTCGTCGAGGTACTTCGTCGTGTGTTTGCCGGCGACGAAGCGGTCGTCGGTGAGCATCAGCCGGTGGAACGGCACGATGGTGACGACGCCCTCGATGTCGTACTCGGCGAGCGCGCGCTTCGAGCGGGCGATACACTCCGCGCGGTCGCTCCCGTGGACGATCAGCTTCGCGATCATCGAGTCGTAGTCCGTCACGATGTCGTCGCCCTGTCGGAGCGCGTCGTCGAGGCGGACCCCGATTCCGCCCGGCGGGTCGTACGTCTCCAGGCTGCCCTGGTTGGCCGGCGCGAAGTCGTTCGCGGCGTTCTCCGCGTTGATGCGGAACTCCATCGCGTGCCCCTCGAGCTCCACCTCCTCTTGCGAGAACCCGATCTCCTCGCCCATCGCGACCCGAAGCTGCTCCTTCACGATGTCGATGCCCGTCAGCTCCTCGGTGACGGTGTGCTCGACCTGTATCCGGGTGTTGACCTCGAGGAAGTAGAAGTTCGCGTCCGGGCCGAGGAGTTCGCCGTCCCCGCGGTCGGTGTCCTCCTCGACGAGGAACTCGACGGTGCCGGCGTTCGTGTAGTCGGCCGCGCGGACGCCGCGTCGGGCGGCCTCGCCGATCTGCTCGCGCAGTTCGTCCGACAGCGCCGGCGACGGCCCCTCCTCGATGACCTTCTGGTAGCGCCGCTGGAGCGAGCAGTCGCGCTCGCCGAGGTGGCGAACGTTGCCGTGTTCGTCGGCGACGATCTGCACCTCGATGTGGCGCGGGTTCTCCAGATACCGCTCCAGGTACACCGAGTCGTTCGAGAAGTACGCCTCGCCCTCGCGTTTGGCGGACTCGAGGAGGTCCTCGGCCTCGTCGGCGGACTGGACGACCTTCATCCCGCGACCGCCGCCGCCGCCCTCGGCCTTGATCGCGACCGGGTAGCCGTACTCGTCGCCGAAGTCGGTGACCTCCGCCACCTCCGTGACGGGGTCGGTCGTCCCCGGCACGATGGGCACGTCCGCCTCGTCCATGATCTTCCGGGCCTTCGTCTTCTCGCCGAGCGACTCCATCGCCTCGGCGTCCGGGCCGACCCACGTGATGCCCTCCGCGTCGGCGACCTTCGCCGCGAAGTCGGCGTTCTCAGCGAGGAAGCCGTATCCGGGGTGGATCGCGTCGGCGTCGGCCTTCCGGGCGGCCTCCACGATCGCGTCCTGGTCGAGGTAGGAGTCGGCCGCGCGGGCCGGGCCGACGTTGTACGCCTCGTCGGCGTAGCGGACGTGACCGCCGTGCTTGTCGGCCTCGGAGTACACCGCGACCGTGTCGATGCCGAGCTCCTCGCACGCGCGCATCACGCGCACCGCGATCTCCCCGCGGTTGGCGACGAGCACCTTGTCGAACGGAGTGGTTTCGGTCATTCTTGCGAGGTCCTTCCGCAGGCCGTCTACTCAAACCGTCGGTTCGGAATGGGCCACGAGGGCGAGAAAGCCGACGCTGGCGGAACTACTACTCGACCACGAGTACGATTCCGGCGTCGACGGACGCCGAGCGGCGCTCCAGGTTGCCGCTTAGAACCGGTCCGTCCGCCCGCTGGCAGTCCACGCGTCGGTGGGCGCGCCCCGGGGGACGCGTGCGCCTCGACCGCCCAGCGCCTCGAGTCGACCGGCGAACGCCCAGCGCTTGCCGTCCCACGTCTCCTCGCCGTCCTCGGCGGCCGCGGCCGCGGCGGCTGCCTCGCTGTCGCGGACGTGCGCGCCGATGGCCGCGAGGATCGCCGCGGCCTCATCGTCGTCGGCGTCGTCGGGCAGCGTCAGGCGTTCGGCGACCGCGGGTTCGTCGTCGTCAGCCATCTCAGATCGGGATGTTGCCGTGTTTCTTGTCCGGGAGCGAGTCGCGCTTCGACAGCAGCATCTCCAGGTCGTCGATGAGTCGCGGGCGGGTCTCCGTCGGCTCGATCACGTCGTCGAGGAACCCCTTGTCGGCGGCCGTGTAGGGGTTGGCGAACTCCTCGCGGTACTCGTCGATCAGCTCCTGACGCTTCGCCTCGGGGTCGTCGGCGTCCTCCAGTTCGTCGTCGTAGAGGATGCTCACCGCGCCCTTGGGACCCATCACCGCGATCTCCGCGGTCGGCCACGCGTAGTTCACGTCGCCGCCGATGTGCTTCGAGGCCATCACGTCGTACGCGCCGCCGTACGCCTTGCGCGTGATCACGGTCAGCAGCGGGACGGTCGCCTCCGAGTACGCGTACAGCAGCTTCGCGCCGTGGCGAATGATCCCGTTGTGCTCCTGGTCGGTGCCGGGCATGAAGCCGGGCACGTCGACGAACGTCAGGATCGGGACGTTGAACGCGTCACAGAAGCGGACGAAGCGGGCGCCCTTCTCGGAGGACTCGATATCGAGCGTTCCGGCGTTGACTCTGGGCTGGTTCGCGACGACGCCGATCGAGTGGCCGTCGAGGCGGGCGAACCCGGTGACGATGTTCTTCGCGAAGTCCGCGTGTGTCTCGAAGAAGGACCCCTCGTCGACGACGCGGTCGACGACGTTCGTGATGTCGTAGGGCTTGCGTGGCTCGTCGGGAACGATCTCCGTCAGCTCCTCGTCTCGGCGGTCGGGGTCGTCCCACGGGTCGACGCGAGGCGGGTCCTCGACGTTGTTCTGCGGGAGATACGACAGCAGGCGACGCATGTCGTCGAGCGCCTCCTCCTCGGAGTCCTCCGCGAAGTGCGCGACGCCGGAGGTGCTCGCGTGGGTCTGGGCCCCGCCGAGTTCCTCGAAGGTGACCTCCTCGCCCGTGACGGTCTTGATCACGTCCGGGCCGGTGATGAACATGTGACTCGACTCCTTCACCATGAACGTGAAGTCCGTGATGGCGGGGGAGTACACCGCGCCGCCGGCACACGGCCCCATGATCCCCGAGAGCTGCGGGATGACGCCCGACGCCTCGGTGTTGCGCCGGAAGATCTCCGCGTAGCCCGCGAGCGAGCCGACGCCCTCCTGAATGCGCGCGCCGGCGGAGTCGTTGAGCCCGACGACCGGCGCGCCCACGTCCATCGCCTTGTCCATCACCTTGCACACCTTCTCGGCGAACACCTCGCCCAGCGAGCCGCCGAAGACGGTGAAGTCGTGGGCGAACACGAACGTCTTCCGCCCGTTGACCTCGCCGTACCCGGTGACGACGCCGTCGCCGCGGATCCGCTTCTCCTCCATCCCGAACTTGTGGGTGTCGTGGGTGCGGAACTGGTCGAACTCGTGGAACGTACCGTCGTCGAGGAAGTAGTCGATCCGCTCGCGCGCGGTCATCTTCCCCTTCTCGTGTTGGGCCTCGATCCGGGCCTCTCCGCCGCCCTTCTCGGCGTCCGCACGCTTCTCGCGGAGCTCCTCGATGCGGTCCTCCATCGTCACGGCAGGTCACCTCGGGTCGGAGCAGTCATTGGTTGGATGCACTGTGCGGCGAGGCGGCCCTTAGGGGTTCCGTAACAGGCTACGTCCCCTCAGGCGTCCGGGACCGATGTCTCGGCGGCATCGACCGCCGCTCGACTACAGCGTTCCGCCGTCGGCGGCGGCGGCGAGCGCCGACTCGATCCGCTCCCACGTGATCTCGACGCGCGCGCCGACCTCCCCCGCGGCGATGGCGCCGCAGGCGTTCGCGACCGCCAGCGCCCGCTCCAGTTCCGCCCCGTCGAGTCGCGCCGCGAGGAAGCCCGCCGCGAAGGCGTCGCCCGCGCCGGTCGTGTCGACCACGTCGGCGTCGAAGCCGTCGTGGACGATCGTCCGGTCCCCGCCCCTGTCGTGCGCCTCCGAGCCGTCGCCGCCGTGGGTGACGACCAGCGTCGCGTCCTCCCGGAGCACGCCGTAGGCGGTCGCGCCGTCGTCGTCCTCGTCGAGCAGCGCGGCCGCCTCCCGACGGTTACAGAAGACGAGATCCGCACGCGAAAGCACCTCGGTGAAGTCGCGCTCGGCGAACTGGCGGCCGGGCGCGACGCTCACGGTGGCCCCGCCCTCGCGTGCGCGCGCGGCGAGCGCGGCGGCGACCGCCGGCGGCTGGTTCGTCAGGTGGAGGTGGTCCGTCTCCTCCGTCAGCGCGCCGGGGGGGAGGTCCTCGGCGGTGAACGCCTCGTTGGCCCCCTCGTTCGACAGTACCATCACCTCGCCGTCGGCGTCGACGATCAGGTACTTCACCGCGGTCTCGCCGTCGGCCTCGACGAGGTGCGTCCGTACGCCCGCGCCCGACAGCTCCCGCTCGGCGAGCTCGCCCGACTCGTCGGCGCCGACGGAGCCGAACAGGGACGCGTCGAGGTCGAGTCCGGCGAGCACGGCGGCGACGTTGGCCGCGCTGCCGCCGCCGGCTTGGTGGCGACGCCGGATCTTCACCTCGCCGTCCGGGGCGGGGAGCCGGTCGACGATCAGCGTCACGTCCCAGTTCACGTGGCCGACGCACAACACGCTCGGTTCGGGAGTCGACGGCTCGTCGTCGATACGGTCGGGATCGTCGCCGCCGTGACCGCCGCCGCTCATGCGGTCGGCCCCGCCGTATCGGTCGTCGTCGCGTCGGGCTCCTCCCACGGTCTGTCCGCACTCTCGCCGAACAGTTCGCGCATCAGCGTGACGATGCTCTCGGGCGGGAACTGCCCCGACTCGGTGACGATGGCGTCGACGTACCGCGGCGGCGTCACGTCGAAGGCGGGGTTCTCGACGGTGATCTCGCCGATCTCCTCGCGAGCGTCGGCGTCGATGACCTCCGCCTCGTCGCGCATCTCGATCTCGACGGTGTGCCCCGTGAGCGTGTCGGGGTGGAGCTTGATCGTCTGGGCCGCGACCATGATCGGGACGCCGCGCTCGCGGGCGTTGACGGCCAGCCCGGAGGTGCCGATCTTGTTGACGACGCCGCCGTCGGCGGCGATGGAGTCGGCGCCCACGACCACGTGATCGGCGTCGTCGAGGTACCGGCGGGCCGCCGAGTCGACGATCAGCGTCACGTCGACCCCCAACTCGCGCAGTTGGGCCGCGGTGATGTGCCCCTGGTTCCGCGGGCGCGTCTCCTTGACGATCGCCGAGATGTCCTTCCCCTGCTCGACGGCGTGCTCGACACACGAGAGCGCGTCGGTCGAGTGGCAGTGGGTCATCACCGTGTCGCCGTCGCGGAGGCGGTTCGCGCCCACACGCCCGAGGTCCCGCTGGGCGCGGTCGAGGCGGTCGGTGAAGGCGGTGGTGGCCGCGACCACCGAGTCGCGGAGGGTGTCCACGTCGTCACCCTCCATCCGGCCGAGCGTGTATCGGAGGGCGTTCGGGAGCGACACCGCGGTCGGCCGCGTGTCGTACAGCCGGCGACCGGCGCGGCGCATCGTCCGTTCGAACGCCTCGGGGTCCGCGGTCTCGTCGGCCGTCTCGCGGGCCTGCGCCGCGATAGCGTCGGCGGCCGCGCCCGCGATAGTCGCCGCGCCGCGGGTCTCCATCGAGGCGATGTCGGCTGCGGTGGACTCGACCGAGTCCGAGATCGGCGGGTCGCTGGTCATGCCCTCCCGGTTGGCGACGGCGGGTTATCAGTTGTCGGGTGATCGATCGACGCGGAACTCCGTACCGGGACCCGAGCGAACGGGGCGGTCACGCCCTCTCGGAGAGGAACCGCTCGGCCGCGGCGAGACAATCGGGCTCGTCCGCGACAGCCGAGAACCCCTCGACGAGCCGAGCGCGCTCGTCCGGGTCGGCCGATGCGGCCCGCACGTACCGTTTCACCAGCGCCACGGACGGCGCGGGCGAAGTACAAACCGCCTCGGTCAGCTCCGTGACGGCGCCGTCCAGTTCCCCGTCGTCGACGACCCGATTGCACAGCCCCCACTCGCGGGCGGTCGCGGCATCGATCGGCTCACCGGTGAGCGCGAGTTCCAGCAGCCGCTTCCGGCCGCACGCCTCCCCGACGCGCGCGACGGCGTACGGTGGATACGCCCCGATCGTCGCCTCCGGCAGGGCGAACGTCGCGTCGGCGGAGGCGACCGCGAGATCCGCCGCGGCGACGACCTCGAACCCGCCGCCGTACGCCGGCCCGTCCACAGCGGCGATCACGGGGACCTCGACCTGCTCTGGACCGAACAGCGCGTCGTACAGCCGGGTCGCCAGCGTTCCCGGCGCCACGTCGTCGCCCAGCCCCGCGACCGACGCGATGTCGTCGCCGGCACAGAAGGCCTCGCCGGCACCCCTGAGCACGATCGCGCGCGCCTCCTCGGCGCCGCGATCGAGCGCCTCTCGGAACTCGGCGAGCCCGTCGAGGGTCAGGGCGTTGCGTTTCTCCGGGCGGTCGAACGTCACCGTCGCGATCTCGCCGTCCAGATCGTATCGGATCACGACCCCGAGTGCGGCGGAGCGGGGACAAAAAACGACGCGACGGCGAGGTCGACCCGACCGACCGTTGCGGCGGGACTCGTCCGTCCGTTTCGACGACAGCGCCCGGTTCAGGCCTCCCGCGAGTCGGGAGCGTCCAACACGGAGTGCAGCGCGCTCGCGATCTCCTCACACCGTTCGACCGTCAGCCCCTCGGCGGTCGCGATCGCCCCCGCCTCCTCGGCCGTCACCCGAACGACCGAGCCCCGTTCGAACCGCCGGATCGTGTAGCGGTAGTCGCCGAGCTCCGTTCCCCGGTACGCGTCCGCGGCGTCGAACCCGTCGCGGGCGCGGTCGACGAACGCCGAGAGGTCCGCGTCCGCGTCGAGATCCGACCGGAGGTACACCTGCTCGTGGTCGTCGTCGGTGAAGTACGTCAGACTGCGTAGCCGTTCACCCGCGGCCGTGCGAGCCGATCGTCGAAGCTGCCGATCGAGATCCGCGGAGGCGACCCCGTTCCCGGAATCCATGTGACATGGTATCACACCACGATACTCAAACCTTTCGCGTCGCTCGGGTCGGAACAATCCGTCGAGGCGCGTCCGTTCCGCTCGGAACGCGTTCGGGTCAGCCCGCGGTCGACGGTCAGTGATGACGACGCCGACGGGCAGCCAGTCCCGCCCCAGCACACAGGGCCGCGGCGGCGGTCGCCACCCCGAAGCCGGGACCGCTCGTCTCGGTCCGTGTCCCGGTCGACGTCTCGGTCGGCGTGGCCGTCACCGGAACGTCGGCGGCGACGACCGTCCCGTCGGCCTCGGCGATCGACGAGCCGTCGTGCGTGACGCTCACGCTGAAGGTGGCGCCGGACGACAGGTCGGCGAGGTCGAACTCGCCGACGAACGTCCCGTTCTCGCCCACGCCCACGTCGGCACTCTTGAAGAACCGGGGGGAGGTGTCACCGGTGGACTGTACCCGGATCGTGACGGTCTCGCCGGCGTCGAGGTCGGTCGCCCCCTCGATCGTCGCGTCCTCGACCGCGTGAACGCGGACCGTCTCGTTCACCGTCGACAGCGACGCGTCCGACGCGCCGGCGGCGACGCCGGCGAGGCCCGAAACCGCGAGTAGTACTACGCCGATAACCACGAGTCGTCCGTCGATGGAGGGCAACATGCGACGTGAGTCCCTGCACCGGCCGATGTCCTAAACCGGTCGGTAACGACGAATCTCGTTTTTGTCACCACGGCACACGATCGTTGGGAGTTGCAAGCGCGCATCCCCCGTGTCACGGACGTGGGTTCGGGAAACCCACCTGTCCTTGCGGGCTCCCCGGCCGTCTCCGGCACGTCATCCGGAGTGTCGTCGCTCTCCCGTCGCCTCGCTTCGATCGCCTCGGTCGCGGGCTGCGAAGTCGGCTCGCCTCAGTCGTCTGCGGGCGCGACGTCCTCGACGGCGGGCACGTCGATCTCGCCGGCGTCGAGTTCGGCCTCGACCTCGCGGGCCGCCTGCACCATGTTCTCCATCTTCGCGTAGGCGGCCTCCCGGGGAAGCAGCTTCAGGCCGCAGTCCGGACTGATCGTCAGCTTCTCCGGCGGCACGACCTTGAGCCCCTGCTGGATGTTCTCCTTGATCTGCTCGACCGACTCCACGTCGGCGACGTGGGCGTCGACGACGCCCAGCGCGAGGTCGGGCTGGAAGTTCCCGTCGGCGAAGACGCCGATCTGTTTGTACTCGTCGTTGGCGAGTTCGACGTCGATCTCGTCGATCGGGAACTCGTTGACCTCGGGGTAGACGCGCGAGTAGTCCCCGTAACACACGTGAAGGCCGATGCGGACCTCCTCGTCGATGTCGCTGACGATGCGTTCGAGACACTCGCCGACGATGGCGTGGTCGTCCGGGGTCGTCGCCAGCGCGGGCTCGTCGATCTGGATGTAGCGGGCGCCCGCCTCGACGAGCTTCTCGACCTCCTCGTTCACCAGGTCGGCGAGGTCGTACGCCAACGCCTCGTCGTCGTCGTACGCCTCGTTGAACGCCCAGTTCGCGAGCGTGTACGGGCCGGTGATCGGCACCTTGACCGGCCGCTCGGCCACGTCGTCGACGAACTCGAACTCGTCGACCAGCCACGGCTCGTCGTACTCGACGCCCTCGACGACCGACGGCTTGTCGAAGTAGTTGTGGCCCCACACCTTCACGGGTCCGTTGAACTCGTAGCCGTCGATGCGCTCGGCGAAGAACTCGACCATCTCCTCGCGGCGCATCTCGCCGTCGACCACGGTGTCGAGGCCGGCACGTTCGTGCTCGTGGGTGATGACGCGGGAGGCGTCGTCGGTCGCCTCCGCCCACTCCGACTCGCCGAAGGAGTGGTCGTCGTCCTCGAAGCGGTCGCGTGCGCGGTTCAGCCACTTCGGCTTCGGGTACGAGCCGACGACGGTCGTCAGCAGGAAGTGGTCGCTCTCGTGACCCTCCGGGCGGAACTGCTCGCGGTTCTGGGGGTTCCGGCTCATGCCTCCACCTCCGTCTCCGCGGCGTCAGCGTCGCCGGCGATCGCGGCCGCCTCGGCGAGCACCGACAGCTTCGCCTGATGCTTGTTCACGGGCAGGTAGAACGTCTCGGTGTTGGGCGTCACGTAGGTGGTGTCGAACGTCTGTGCGGGGATCTGGTCGTGAACCCAGCCCACGCGCTCGGCGACCGTCTCGGCGTCCTCGACGAGCGTGTTCTGTCCGTCGACCAACCCGAGCGCGATATCGGCTTTCGTCCCCAGTTCGTTGATGTACTCCAGGTTGGTATCGCGGTCGGCGGCGACGAAGTCGAAGCCGACGGCGTCCACGTCCGCGTCCATGAGGTGAGCGTACGGCGTCTCCTCGAACGCCTCCCAGTACGTCTGGACGACCACGTCGGCGTCCGTCGCGGCTGCGACGCGGTCGATCGTCTCGCTCGCCAGTTCGTTCAGGTCGTCGTCCGGGGCGTTCGTGACGTAGGACGGCTCGAGCAGGAACAGCGTCTCGTGGGCCGGGAACGCGTCGACCTCGTCGGCGAGGTAGTCGCCGACCGCGTCGAGGAACTCGGCCTCGTCGCCGTAGTGCTCGTCGCTCGCGAGGTCCGCGAGGGTGTACGGCCCGGGAAGCACGGCCTGCAGAGCGTCGCCGTCGGCCAGGAGGTCGGCCGCGGCGGACAGCTCCGCTGCCACGTCGCCGGAGGCGTGGAGGTCGCCGACGACTCGCGGGTCGCGATAGAAGTTGTTGTTGTCGTAGTACCGCACGATCCCGCCCGTCTCCACGCTGTCGTGGACGGTCAGCGGGTGCGCGAGCATGTCGTCCCAGCGGCCCTGCCCCTCGACGATCCGGTCGAGGCCGGCGTCGCGCTGGTCGGCGACGAACTCCGCGCGCACGTCGCCGTACGCGTCCGCGACGGCGGCGTCCTCGTCGCCGTCGATGAGGTCGTGTTTCTGGTGGCCCTTCAGGTTCGAGAGGTCGTCCTTCGCCCAGTCCGGGAGCGGATACAGCCCCGGCGTGGTGGCGACTACGTCAGTCATCGGTAGACGGTACGAAATGCCGGGGCATAATACTTCTTGTTCCGAACAATGCCTATCAGTTATCCGGCGCCCGGTGTCGCAACGCGAGGATCGACAGCGTCTCGAACGGGTACGACTCCTCCGCGACCGTCTCCGCGCGGAGGCCTCGGTCGACGGCGTACTCGACCACCTCCGCGAACCCCGTCAGCGAGGAGACGAGCAGGAGCGCGACCCCGTCAGGAGCGAGCGCCCGCGGGAGGTCGTCGAGGAACGGCTCGATCAGTTCGCGCCCGGTCTCCCCGCCCGACAGCGCCACCTCCTGCCAGTCGTCCCACTCGTTGTCCGGGTCGGTCGGGAGGTACGGCGGGTTGAACAGGACGGTGTCGAGCGCGCCGTCGCGGAAGGGCGCGAGGAGGTCGGCGCGGACGGCCTCGACGCCCCGGTCGCGGGCGCGACGGACCGCGTGCGGGTTCACGTCGCTGCCGATCACTCGCGTGGCATCGCCCTCGGCACGGACCCGCTGTGCGACCCATCCCGAGCCGGTGCCGACCTCGAGCGTGACCCCGCGGGCGTGTTCGACGGCCGCCTCGGCGAGCAGGCTCGAGTCCTCAGCGGGCTCGTACACCGGCGCGTTCTGCCCTCTGCGCTCGGCGAGCGCGTCGCGTGTCTCAGTCGGTCCCCGGGACTCCTCGGGGTCCTCAGGCATCGTCGGTCCCCCGGGTTCCCTCGTTCACGCCCGAGCGGTCGTCACCGTGTCCCACGTCCTCGCGGGGAACACCGCTGTCGGTGACCCGGCGGTCGTCGGAGTCGGGTCGCCCGGACAGCTCCCGCTGCGGGAACGGGATCTTGATCCCGGCGTCCTCGAACGCCCGCTTCACCGCGAGCGTCACCCGGGTTCGCGCCTTCCACATCTTCCGCGCGCTGGGGTTGCTGATGTAGAACCGCAGCCGCATGCCGATCTCCGACTCGTCGAACCCCGTGAGCACGGCGTGGGGCTCCGGCGGGGACAGGACGAGGTCGTGGTCGCGCATGGCTTCCTCGGCGACCTCGATGGCCTCGTCGAGGTCCGTGTCGTAGTCGACGCCGACGTCGACGTTCAGCCGGAGGCGACCCTTCCGCGACCGGTTCACCACGTCGGTGTCGGTGACGAGGTCGTTGGGGATCATGACGTACTCGTCGTCGAACGTCCGGATCTGCGTGTTGACGATGGTGATGTCGGTGACGACGCCCTCCTGGTCGTCGATCACGACCCAATCGCCCAGCTCGAACGGCCGGGAGAACAGGACGACGAACCCGGCAAGCACCGCCCCGAGCGTCTGGCGCGCGGCGAGCCCGAGGACGATGCCGGCGAACCCGGCGCCGACGAGCAGGCTGCCGGGGTTGACCCCCCAGACGGCGAACACGACGACCAACGAGATCGCGTACACCGCGACCTGGACGATGTGGTGGGCGATCTCGCTTTGGTGGTCCGACAGCGCGCTTCGCTCCATCCCGAGCCGGCGGATCGTCCGCTTCGTCATGCGGGTGATCAGCGTGGCGGCGCCCAGAACGCCGATCGTCAACACCGTCCGGGCGACGTTGCGGCCGGAGAACACCTGGGTGGGAACCGCCGTGTCGAGCAGCGACACGCCCCGCCAGACGACCACCACGAACAGCCCGAACGCGACGACCGTCGTGACGACCGCGGCCGCCTGAAGCGACTCGATCGCGAGGTCCCGGTCGTCGAATCGATCCTTGAGGGGATGACCGGCCCGGCGGATCCCGGCGATGAGCGCGACCAGCGCCACCGTCGCGAGGATCGTGGCCGCCAGTTTCCCGGCGGTCGTTGGGAACAGCGACTGGATCCACGAGACGAGGTCGGCCGCCGTCGTCGCGGCCGCCTCGCCGCCCGGGACACCGGGCGTCGCGGTTCCCCCCGCCGGCGTGGTCGTTCCGTCCTGTGTCACTGTCCCGGACCGACCTCGCTCGCGCTCCACGCCACCCGTGCCAGCGCCGCGAACGACGCCGGGGCGAGTGCTCCCGGGCGCCGGGAGAGCACGTCCCCGTCGGTCGCCGCCACGACCGCGTCGGGGTCCTCGATCCCGGAGATGTGGGCGGTGTTCCGTATCGCGTTTCGGACGGTCTTCCGCCGCTGGGTGAACAGCGCCTTCACGAACCGGAGGAAGAAGGCTTCGTCGTCGACCGCGTAGTCGGGATCGCGCGGCACGCATCGGACGACCGCGCTCTCGACGCGGGGTTGCGGGTCGAAGGCCTCGGGCGGGATCCGCTCGACGATCTCCACGTCGGCGTAGTGCTGTGCGGACACCGAGAGGCGGCCGTACTCCGAGGACCCCGGTTCGGCGACCATCCGGTCGGCGAACTCCGCCTGAAACATCAACACGAGCGGCCGACCGAGGGGGAGCAGGCGGAACGCGACCTCCGAGGAGACCCCGTACGGGAGGTTCGAGACGGAGGCGGTGAACTCCGGAAGCTCGACGTCCAGGGCGTCGCCAGTCACCACGTCGAGGGTGCCGGCGTCGACGGCCTCGGAGAACTCCTCGCGGAGGAACGCCGCGAGGTCGCGGTCGCGTTCGACGACCGTCACTCGGTCGCCGGCCGCGAGCAGCCGGTCCGTGAGCGCGCCCGTGCCGCCGCCGATCTCGAGGAGGTGCGAGCGGTCGGCGTCGTCCGGGAGGTAGCCCGCCAGCCGATCGAGCACGCGGTCGTCGACGAGGAAGTGTTGATCGCGGTCGGGGTCGCCGCGGACGCCGGCACGCCGCCGGAGGTCGTCGGGATCGCGAAACTCCGGGGTAGCGTCTGTCATTACCCCTCGTTGACCGTCGGCGGCGGTAAATCCGTTCATTCGACCCGAATCCCCGTCGTCGCCCCACGCGGACGCGAGGGCCGTCGTCGGGGCTACTTGTTCGCCGTGGGGGCGTCGACGCCGACGAAGATCCGGTACTTGAGGTCGTCGTCGCGCAGCTCCTCCATCACGCGCTCGACGAGCTTCTCCTTCGGGCTGTGGAGCCCCGAGACCCGCCCGCTCAGGTCCTCGAACGACTCGAAGGGGCCACGCTTGCGAGCGTCGAGGACGTTGTTCCGCAGCTTCTTGCCGATCCCGGGGAGGAGATTGAGCTGGTGGAGCCGAAGCGAGATCGGCTCGGCGTCGTTGTAGAAGTCGACGAACCGCCTCTCGTCGGCCTCGATGATGTCCTCGACCACGTACTCCAGCTCCTGTCGCGCGCCTCGGTTGAGGTCCTCGTAGTCCACCCGGTGGGCCCGCTTGATGCCGGGCGCGGTCTCGGGTTCGATCGCAACCCGGTCGTCGATGCCGAACTCGGCGTCGTCGGTCAGCTCGAACTCGAACAGCCGGAAGTCCCGCTCGCCGAGCCCGTACGCCACCGCGGGGCGTCGGTGCTGGGGCCGGTCGTCGTCCGCACGCCCGTGCGGGAGATACTCGAGGATGTACGCGTGAACGCCGTCGGCGGCGTCGCGGTCGGCGGCGTCTCCCGGCTGGTCGGGCGGATCGCTCGTGGCGTCCGGGTCGGGGTCGTCGTTCATGCGACGCGATAGGTCGTCGGTGGTGATAAAAGGTCGTCGCCGTCGCCGCGATCCGGCGAGCGTGAGCCGGCGGCGACCACGGTGTCGCCGAGCCGAGGACCGGGGTTACGCGTACTTTGCGACGACGTCGAGGATGGCGTCGAGCTCGTCGCCGTCGAGCGCGTATCGCTCCTGCGCGTACACGGCGCGGACCTCCGTCCGGTCGCGCGGGAGGAGGTCGGCGATCTTGTACGCCTGGGGCTCGTCGACCTTCTCGAGCTCGAGCAGTTCCTCGACGAGCTCCAGCGACTCGTCGGCGTCGAGGAAGGCGAACCGGTTGATGTGATCGACCGCGCGCGCCAGCTCGTAGCGCATCTCGCGGTCCTCCTCGGTCGCGCGGTCGTCCTCGACGGCGCCGAGCAGCTCCTTCGCCTGCGACACGGTGAGGAACTCCTCGCTCAGCTTCTCCTTGAAGATCGTCATCGGGTCACTCGGTCTGCGCCTTCAGGTGCGCGGGCTTGGCGAGGATCGTCTTCGTCTTGCCGCCGTCGACGATCTCGACCTTGACCGCTGCACCCTGCTTCCCGACGACGGTGCCGGTGTGGCCGTTGAATCGGGCGTGGAACCGGCCGTCGTTGACCGACGGGTCCAGCTTCAGGTGGACCTTCTGTCCCTCGTCGTAGTCGGCGATCGCGCGCTGGGGCGGCGAGGTACCGCGGTCACGGGGGTCGTTCGAGAGCTTTCCGCGCGTGCTGTGAAGGGGTCCGTTCGAGCTCGGCATAGTCGTGCGCACGTCTTCACCTGTCGCGGGTATAAATGGTGCGTTCCGCGATCGTGGTGAGGCCGACTCACACGGAGGCGGGCACGACCGTTCGAGTCCGCCGGAGCGGCCGAGCGACGCGTTCGGGACCGCTCAGGCGCCGATGTAGTCCTCGTTGATCTCCCACTCGCCACGGTCGTTCTCCACGAGGTACTCCCCGTAGTACGGCACGCGGTCCGCGACGACCTCGCGGAACGCCTCGCGGATCTCCGGAGTCGTCATCTCGCCCATCGACTTGAGGTCGTCGTTGCGGTTGAGACAGCCCTTCAGGTACCCCTCGTGGGTGACGCGGACGCGACCGCAGTTGGCACAGAAGTCGTCGTTCTCGACGGGATCGACGATCTCCACCATCCCGAGGCCGGCCGCGTCCGGGGATTCCGCGGACGCGGCGTCGGCGTCGCCCACGTAGTAGCGCTTCCGGTCGTGCATCTCGCGGTGTTCCACGCGAACCGCGATGTCCGACAGCCAGTCGTGGACGCGCTGGATGTCGATGTTCCACTCCGGCTTCCCGGTCAGCTCCGGCATGTACTCGATGAGTTGGAGCTGGAGGCCGTCGTTCTCCGCGACGTGGTCGACCATCCCCTCGACGTAGCCGGCGGTGTGCTCGAACACGACCATGTTCAGCTTCACCGGCGCGAGTCCGGCGTCGACGGCGCATCGCACCCCCTCGAGCACCTTCTCGTAGGCGCCGGACTTGGTGATCTCGGCGAACGCGTCGGGATCGAGCGCGTCCTGCGAGACGTTGACGCGGTCGAGTCCCGCCTCGACGAGCCCCTCCGCGCGGCCCGGGAGGAAGGTGCCGTTCGTCGTCATCGAGGTCTCCATCGAGTCGGGCGTGCGGCGAACGATCTCCTCGAGGTCGTCGCGCAACATCGGCTCCCCGCCGGTGAACTTCACCGCGTCGACGCCGAAGTCGGCGGCGACCTCCAGGAAGCGCACCACGTCGTCGGTGGACATCTCGTCGTCCTGCGCGTCCATCGGGCCGCGCGTGTCCCCCAGTCCCTCGTTGTGGCAGTAGACGCAGTCGAAGTTGCACCGGTCGGTCAGCGAGACGCGAACCCCCGTCACCTCCCGCCCGAAGTCGTCGACCAGCGGTGTCGGCATTATGTAGCGTCCTTCGTTCGGATGTACTTTAACGTGTGGGACGCAGAAGGTGAATTGTAACTGTTTGAGGTTACCTTCGACGTATCTATTCAGATACAACGATTGCGTTCAGCACGGCGCGGAGCGGCCCGTGGGAAACCCTTATTCGGAGCGCTCGCCGACTGCAAGCCATGGACGAAGCCGCCGTACGCGAGCGACTCGAGGGCGTCACCGACCCCGACCTCGGGGAGGACATCGTCTCGCTCGGCCTGGTGAACGCGGTACAGGTCGACGAGGAGGAGGGCGTGATCCGCGTGTCGTTGGCGCTCGGCGCGCCGTACGCCCCCACCGAGACGGCTATCGCCGAGGACGTCCGCGACGCGCTCGCGGACACGGACTACGCGCTCGACATCTCCGCGAACGTCGAGTCCGATCTCTCGGCCGGGGAGGAGGTGCTCCCGAACGTGAAGAACGTCATCGCCGTCGCCTCCGGGAAGGGCGGCGTCGGGAAGTCGACCGTCGCGGTGAACCTCGCGGCCGGGCTCTCACAGCTCGGCGCCCGCGTCGGGCTGTTCGACGCGGACATCTACGGGCCGAACGTGCCGCGGATGGTCGACGCCGACGAGGCGCCCCACGCGACCGACCAGGAGACCATCATCCCGCCCCAGAAATACGGGATGAAGCTGATGAGCATGGCGTTCCTCGTCGGCGAGGACGACCCCGTCATCTGGCGCGGTCCGATGGTCCACAAGCTCCTCACCCAGCTGGTCGAGGACGTGGAGTGGGGGGCGCTCGACTACCTCGTGCTCGACCTGCCGCCGGGAACGGGCGACACCCAGCTCACCATCCTCCAGACGCTGCCGCTCACGGGGGCCGTGATCGTCACGACGCCCGAGGAGGTCGCGCTCGACGACGCCAACAAGGGACTGCGGATGTTCGGCAAGCACGACACGAACGTGCTCGGGATCGTCGAGAACATGTCGGGGTTCGTCTGCCCCGACTGCGGCGGCGAGCACGAGATCTTCGGGAAGGGCGGGGGCAAGCAGTTCGCCGCCGACAACGACCTCCCGTTCCTCGGGGGGATCCCGCTGGACCCATCGGTGCGGACGGGCAGCGACGACGGCGGACCGGTCGTCCTCGACGACGAGCCGGGCGAGGTGGGTGACGCGTTCAAGCTCGTCACCGAGAACGTCGCCAACAACGTGGGCGTCGTCCAGCGGCGGAAGGCGAGCCGCCGCGCGCAGCAGAACACGCCGACGCAGTAGTCCGGTCCGGAACGGCGACCCCGCGGTGACCCTCGGCGCCCCTGTGGCGACCGGACCGCTGTTCGGAGCGGTCGACGGAGTCGGAAAGTGATTAGCCTCGGGCCCGCGGAGTCCGCAACATGACCGACGAGGACGGAGCCGCGAACGCGGACGACGACCCGGACGCGCTCCGGGAGGACGAGCCCGACTGGCAGCTCGCGCCGGACTCCGAGGAGGAGTTCGCCGCCGACGCGGAGACGAGGGAGCTCCTCCGCGCCGTCGCCGAGGACGTCCGCGGCGACTCCGGCGAGTCGAAGCAGCTCTCGGCGATCCTCTATCGCGTGTCTGACCTGTACGACCCCGACGAGGACACCTCGCCGGAGGAGATCTATCTCAACGTCCGGCGCATCATGCAGATCAAGGAGCGGGGCGGACTGAAGCGGGAGTAACGAGTCCGCGTCGTGAGAGCGGGCGAACGTCGACTCCGACGGGCCCATCCCGCCCGTCTACAGGGACAGCGCGATCTCCTCCCCCGTGTCGAGGCCGTTCCGGAGGGCCGCGTGTAGCCGCCCCTCGCCGGCCATCCAGTCGCCGACGCAGTACAGCCCCGCCCCGGCGGCCTCGCGGAAGGCGCCCGGCGCCTCCGGTCCCGACTCCGGGATGGCGTACCGCCACCCCTGGTGGTCGGTCCAGTCCGGGTCGGCGAGTCGGTCGTCGTCGAGGATCGCGGCGGCGTGCTCCGCGAGCGCGGCGACGTTCTCCGCGGGCGGGTCGTCGTAGCGATCGACGGACCACTCGTGGTTCGCCTGCACGATCAACACCGACTCGCCGTCCGGGACGTGCCCGCGTTTGCATTCCTCGCGGGAGATCCACCCGACAGCGTGCTCCTTGTCCGTGTTGACCAGCGCGTAGTACGGCCGGTCGATCCGGAACCCGTACCCCAACACGGCGGTCCAGACGCTGCGGTAGTCGACCGCCCCGACGGCCGCCGCGAGCGCGTCGCGGCGCTCGTCGTCCCAGTCGGCCTGCCCGAGCAGTTCGGCCGTCTGCGGCGCCGGCGGGTTGAGGACGAGGACGTCGAACGGGCCGTGATCGTCGCCCGCCGCGTCGGTCGCAGTCCACGTGTCGTCGTCCCTCCTGTGGATCGTCTCGATCCGGGTCCGCCGACGGACGGACGCGTCGGTGCGCGCGAACAGGCGCTTGGCGATCTGGGTGAGCCCCTCGGTGTAGCTCCACTTGTGCTCGTCGGCGTCGCGGCCCTCTGAGACGTCGCCGTCGGCCGTGAACGTCCAGACCGGGTCGCTGGCGTCGACCAGCCCCTCCGCATCGAGCGTCTCGGTCAGCAGTTCGGTCACGCGCTCGTCCTCGGATTTGACGTAATTGGCGCCGTAGTCGTAGCGGTACGTGTGGCCGTCGCGTCGTCGCGTCGCCGCGCGGCCGCAGACGCCGCCGGACTTCTCCAACACGGTGACGGTCGCGTCGGGCAGCGCCTCGTCGAGCACGAACGTCGCCGCGGCGGCGCCGGCGCCGGCGCCGACGATGCCGATTCGGGTCACGGGGGTCACTACGGGCGCCAGCAGTAAAACGGGTGGACCCGCCGTGCGGCGATCCCCGTTTCGCCACCGTCACCACCGGGCCGACGATGCCGCCGAACCCCGCGGAGGGTACGGCGGATCGGTCGAGAGAAGGCAGCACACGGTCACGCGTTTGCCTTTCGGGAATCGACGGGTACGGTCGTTCTCGAAAGACGGCCGGAATAGGGTCGTGAAGCGGTGTAGTCGCGGTCACGGAAGCGGTGCGGAGTCACCAGCGAATCGACCGCGAGCGAGGTCCGAAGGCCCGAGCGAGCGGCGGTTTTGGCATGAACGGGTTTTAGCGGGGGTCTGGCCGCAGTCGTTCGAGAGGCGCGAAGCGCCTCTCGTGATGACGAGAGACGCCGGCGGCGTCTCTCGAACCACGGGCGGCTTCGCCGCCCGCGAGGACATGCCCCCACTAAAAGAGGTTCATTGGAACGTCCGGCCCAGTTCGCCCCCGGAGTCGTCGCGGGGTTCGCTGCTCCGGAACCGCTGTTCGATCTCCTCGTAGCGCTCCCTCGTCTCGTCGGTGACGGAGGGGTGCACCTCACCCAGCGCCTCCTCGAAGTGGGCCATCGTCACGCGGACGTTGCCGAGGGAATCGTCCACCTCCTCGGGCGACACCGACTGGATGAACTCGCGGGAGGCGTTCATCGAGGCCTCGCGGCAGACCGCCTCGATGTCGGCGCCGACGTAGCCCTCAGTGCGGCTCGCGAGTTCGTCGAGGTCGACGTCGTCGGCGAGCGGCTTGTGGCCGGAGTGGACCTCGAAGATCCGACGGCGACCCTCCTCGTCGGGCACGGGCACGTGGACGTGCCTGTCGAGGCGTCCCGGCCGCAGCAGCGCGCTGTCGATGAGGTCCGGACGGTTCGTCGTCGCGATGACGACCACGTCCTCCAGCGTCTCCAGGCCGTCCAGCTCCGTCAGGAGCTGGGAGACGACCCGTTCGGAGACGCCCGAGTCGCTGGAGTTGCGTCCGCGCTCGGTCGCGATCGCGTCGATCTCGTCGAAGAAGATGATGGTCGGCGCGTTCTCGCGGGCCTTGCTGAAGACCTCGCGGACGCCCTTCTCCGACTCCCCGACGAACTTGTTCAACAGCTCCGGCCCCTTCACCGAGATGAAGTTGGACTCGGACTCGTTGGCGACGGCCTTCGCGAGCAGGGTCTTCCCGGTGCCCGGCGGGCCGTACATGAGCACGCCCTTCGCGGACTCCATGTCCATGGCCTCGAACACCTCGGGGTAGTCGAGGGGCCACTGGATCGTCTCGCGGAGGCGGTCCTTGGTGTCGTCGAGGCCGCCCACGTCGTTCCAGGTGACGTCGGGAACCTCGACGAACACCTCCCGGAGCGCCGAGGGTTCGATCCCCTTCAGCGCCTCCTTCATGTCGCGGCTCGTGATCTCGATCGACTCGAGGATCTCCGCGTCGATCTCGTCCTCCTCCAGGTCGATCTGCGGGCGGATGCGCCGGATGGCGTTCATTCCGGCCTCCTTCGCGAGGCTCGCGATGTCGGCGCCGACGAAGCCGTGGGTCGTCTCGGCGTACTCGTCGATGTCGATGTCGTCCGACAGCGGCATGTTCCGGGTGTGGACCTGCAGGATCTCCTTGCGGCCGTCACGGTCCGGAACGCCGATCTCTATCTCGCGGTCGAAACGACCGCCGCGGCGCAGCGCCGGGTCGATCGCGTCGACGCGGTTGGTCGCGCCGATGACGACGACCTCGCCGCGCTCCTCCAGCCCGTCCATCAGGGAGAGCAGCTGGGCCACGACGCGGCGTTCCACGTCGCCGCCGGCCTCCTCGCGCTTGGGCGCGATGGAGTCCAGTTCGTCCATGAAGATGATCGCGGGGGCGTTCTCGGCGGCCTCCTCGAACACCTCCCGGAGCTGCTCCTCGGACTCCCCGTAGTACTTCGACATGATCTCGGGGCCCGAGAGCGTCTGGAAGTGCGCGTCGATCTCGTTGGCGACGGCCTTCGCGATGAGCGTCTTGCCGGTCCCCGGCGGGCCGTGCAGGAGGACGCCCTTCGGCGGCTCGATGCCGAGGCGCTTGAACAGCTCCGGGTGGCGCATCGGGAGCTCGATCATCTCGCGGACCTGCTCGAGCTCGTCGTCGAGCCCGCCGATGTCCTCGTAGGCCACGTCCGGCGTCTCGGCGGCGCCGCCCGCCTCTTGGGCTTCGGCGATCTGTTCGGCCGGCTTCTCGGAGATCTCCACCTCGGTGGAGTCGGTGATGACGACGGTCCCGGTCGGGCTCGTCGAGGCGATCTTGAGCGGCACCGCCTGCGACCCGCCGCCCATCAGTCCCAGCCCGAGCGGGAAGCGGATCGTCTGTCCCTGCGTGACCGGCTGTCCCGAGAGCTTGTCCCGGATCATCGAGCCGATGTTGCCGCGGATCCCGAACTGCTGGGGGAGCGCGATCGTGATCCGTTCGGCGGGCTCGACGTCCGCCGGCTCGACCGTCACGCGGTCGTCGATGCCGACGCCCGCCTCCTGGCGGAGCTGGCCGTCGATGCGGACGACGCCCGTGTTGTCGTCCTCCGGGTACCCGGGCCACACGCGAGCGATCCCGGTCGAATCGCCCTCGATGCGGATGTAGTCGCCCCCGGAGAGGTCGAGCTCCTCGGCGGCGACCCGGTCGATCGCGGCGAGGCGGCGACCGGCGTCCTTCTGCTTCAGCGGTTTGACGGTGAGTTTCATGCGTGGACCTCGATAGTGAGTACGCCGTTCTCGATGTCAACACTTGCGGCCGGGCCGGGGAGCTCGAACTCGAACTCCTCGTCGTCGCGATCGCCCTCGGGGGCGATCACGACGATCGCGGTCCCGTCGACCGTGTCGACCGTCACGTCGTCGTCGGCGGCGTTCAAGTCGGCCGCGATGACGGTCGCGTCGTCGTAGTCGTACCGGCGAAGGAACCGTCCGCGCCGGTCGACGGTGTTGCGTTGGTTCATTTGTCCTAACAACAGGTAATGCTCGTAAGTATATAAAGATATCGCCAGTGGATCGCATTACGGCGCGGGGTGTGGGTCGAGAACATGTGTTTGCAGTTCATCAGCTCGGCCCTGACACTTGCCTGCGCCCCCGGCCGATTTATACTCCCACCCGCGCGAGAGTGTATCATGAACACGGTGGCCCACCACGGCCGGGAGACGACGTATCGGACCCGCGGCGCGACGGCGGACGGTCCGGGACTGGTGTGCGTTCACGGGAGCGGCGGAACGGGGGACGTGTGGACGGGGCAGTCCCGCCTCACGGACCGAACCCCGGTGACGACGCTGGATCTCAGCGGCCACGGCGACAGCGACGACGTCGACGCCCAGCCCGGTCCGGAGGCGCTCGAGGCGTACGCCGACGACGTGGTCGCGGTCGCGAACGCCACGGACTCGTCGGTGCTCGTCGGCAACTCCCTCGGCGGCGCGGTCGCGATGTGGGTCGCTCTCGAGCGCGAGCTCCCGCTGGACGGGCTCGTTCTCGCGGGCACCGGCGCGAAGCTCGCCGTGCTCGACGACCTGCTCGTGTGGCTGCGCGACGACTTCGACCGCGCCGTCGACTTTCTTCACGGCGCGGACCGGCTGTTCCACGACGCGGGCGAGGAGGCGGTCGAACGTTCGCGCGCGACCATGCGCGACGCCGGGCCCGCCGTCGTCGAGCGGGACTTCCGGACCTGCCACGAGTTCGACGTTCGCGATCGCCTCGGGGAGATCGACGAGCCCGCGCTCGCGGTCGTGGGCGAACACGACGGGCTCACGCCGCCGCGGTATCACGAGTACCTCGCCGAGGAGATCCCGGAGTGTGACCTCGCGGTGATCGACGACTCCGCACACCTGACGATGATCGAGCGACCGAACGCGTTCAACGACGCCGTCTCGTCGTTCCTCGACGGGTTGTAACGACCCTGCGTTGGTCCATTCAGTCGACTGAACGGTGGGTCGCCGAACGTTCAAATACGATACCGGGACCAGGGTCTCCGTGCCGAACTGAGACGCTCGGGTCGTTCAGCGGGTGTGCGACTCATCGACCCGAGAGCGAAGCGAGTCGCCTGTCCGCCACAGCCAGCCGGACTCGGGTCAGTACACGTCGTCGACGGCGTCCTCGACGTGACCGTGCTCCTCCGCGGGGAACTCGCCGTTCTCGACCTCCCGTTTGTACGCCTCGACGGCCGACTCCATCTCTCCCCGGAGGTCGGCGTACTGCTTCGAGAACGGCGGCGACCACTCGTCGAGGCCGAGCACGTCCGTGATCACGAGCACCTGGCCGTCCGTCTCCGGACCGGCGCCGATCCCGATCGTCGGGATGTCGAGCGCCTCGGTCACCTGCGCGGCGAGGTTCGCGGGAACGTGTTCGAGCACGAGCGAGAACGCGCCGGCCTCCTCGTGGTCCGTCGCCAGCTCCAGCAGTCGTTCGGCCGCCTCGGGGTCGGTCCCCTGCCGCTGATACCCGCCGAGTTGGTTCACGTGTTGGGGCGTCAAGCCGAGGTGTGCCATCACCGGGATGCCGACCTCCGTGAGCCGTCGCGTTAACTCGACCGTGTGCGGCCCGGACTCGATCTTCACGGCGTCGGCGTCGGCCTCCTTCAGCATCCGCCCGGCGTTCTCGACGCTGTCGCTCTCGTCGACGCCGAACGAGAGGAACGGCATGTCGGCGACGACGAGGGCGTCATCGGCCGCGCGGGCGACGGCGGCGGTCCGACTCTGTACCTCCTCGAGCGTGACGGGAAGCGTCGAGTCGTGTCCGAGCACGGCGTTGCCCATCGAGTCCCCGACGAGGATCACGTCGATCCCCGCCTCGTCGACGACGGAAGCGGTCGGCGCGTCGTAGGCTGTCAGCATCGTGACGGGGTCGTCCTCAGCACGGTTTCGGATGTCCCGTGTGGTTACCATGCGCAGGGGATCGGCGCCGGCCACCGATTAATCCGTCTGATCCGGGAGCGATACGTTCCGGCGATGATAATCGGGAGTGAGCTGTTAATTACCGGGACGATCCACGTCGAAACAGTGACCGATCGAGCTGTCTCCTCAGTGGTCGGCGTCACACTGCTAGTGGCGATCGGTGTCCTCCTCGGGGTCGTCGTCGGGTCGCTCGCGCTCGGGTTCGACGATCAGTTGACCGATCCGACGCCGCGGATCGTTCTCGATGTGACGACGTACTCGGCCGACGGGAGCGGGAACGGCGACTGACCGTACCTAGAGGTCCATCACCGCGCCGGCGACATCGCCGACGGAACGGCCGTGTTCATCCGCGACGAGTCCGGAAACGAGATCGCATGGAGCGACGTCTGGACCGCCGGCGCGACCGTCGGCCCGGGATCGTACGCCCACATCGACGGCTGCGGGAGCGACGGCACGCTCGACGTGCTGTCGGCGGAGGGACAGACCTACTCCGTGGTGTTCCGGAGGGACGGCCGAACCGTACACGTCCACGAGGTCTCCGTTCCCACCCGCCCCAGAACGTTGGATGCTGATCGAGGCCAGGACCCGGGAATCTCGGTCCTGGATCCGGCTGTTCGGCGGATCGACACGGCTTAGCCGATCGACACGAACCGACGCACGTGCCCGAACGCGTCGAGTCGGCCGACCCGGAGGGCGTCGACTACGGATGGGTCATGCAGATCACGTTCGTCGTCACGGTGACCGCCGGCTCGATACTCATTGCAGCGCTGTCGGCGTTCGTGACGCTCCCGACCTGGGCCGCCCGCGCGAGCTTCGCGATCCGGGTCGGCGCGGCGGTCTGGATCGTGACCGCGCTGGCCGCCTACTACTACGAGCGGAACGTCCGTGCGGCGTAGGCGTCCGAACCCGCCGATCGCGCCACGTACGGCGACGCTACACCCACCGGAAGTCCACGCCGGCCCGCCGTGCGGTCACCGCGTCGCGTTCGGAGTCCCCCACGAACAACGCCCGCTCCTCGGAGACGTCCAGGTCCCGAAGCGTCGCCACCAGCGGTGCCGGGTCGGGCTTGTACGTCGCCACCGAGTCCCGCCCGACGACGGCGCCGACGTGGGGTGCCAGGTCGTGGCGGTCGAGCGCCGTCCGACACGCCGTCTCGCAGTTGAGCGAGCACACTCCAACCGGCACCGGCAGCGGGAGGTGATCCGCGTGGGGAAGACGGGTCGATTCGGTCGCGCCTCGGGTCTCGTGATCAGCGAGCACCGACTCCAGTTCCGGTCGAAGTCCGGCGTCGTCCGCGCGCTCCAGCAGTCCCCACAGATCCGCGCCGGCGACGTCGTGCCCGTTTCGCTCGAACAGGTCGATGGCGTCGCTCGCGGCGGCGTCCCAGTCGACCGCGAGGTCGACGAGCGTGCCGTCGAGGTCGAAGACGACGGCGTCGTAGTCCGCGTAGTCGTCGGTCACCGGTCTACAACAGCTCTCGGGCGATGATCGTCTTCTGGATCTCGGTCGTCCCCTCGTAGATCGTCGTGATCTTCGAGTCCCGGTAGAACCGTTCCACGTCGAACTCGCTCATGTAGCCGTAGCCGCCGTGGATCTGTACCGCCTCGTTGGTCACCTCCACGGCCGACTCGCTGGCGAAGAACTTCGCCATCGACGCGGCGAGCCGCGGGTCCTCGCCCGCGTCCGACTGGCGGGCCGCCTCGCGAACGAGCAGTCTCGACGCCTGTACCTTCGTCGCCATCTCGGCGAACTTGTTACGTACGGCCTCGATCTCCGCGATCGGGGCGTCGAACTGCTCGCGCTCGTGTGCGTACTCGCGAGCCTCGTCGAAGGCCGCCTGCGCGAGCCCGACCGCCTGCGCGGCGATCGCGATCCGGCCGCCGGTGAGCGTCTTGAACGCCGCCGACAGGCCCTTCCCCTCCTCCGTGAGGCGGTACTTCTCGGGGACGCGAACGTCCGAGAACTGCATCCCGACCGTGTCGGAGGCGCGCAGCCCGAGCTTCTCCTCCTTCTTTCCGACCTCGACGCCGCCGAGGTCGGCCGGGACGAGGAACTGGGTGATCGAGCCGTCGTCCGCCGGATCGGTCTTCGCGAAGACGATGTAGACGCCGGCGCGCTCGCCGTTCGTTATCCACTGCTTCTCGCCGTTCAGGACGTACTCGTCGCCGTCCCGCTCGGCGATCGTGGTCATCTCCGCCGGGTTCGAGCCCGCACCGGGTTCGGAGAGACAGAAGGCGCCGACCGGCCGGCCGTCCACCATCTCCGGAAGCCACTCGTCTCGAACCGCCTTCGAGCCGAAGTTCGCGATACAGGAGGTCGCGAGGCAGTGCACCGACAGCGCGGTCGCGACGGCGAGCTGCCCGTACGCGAGCTCCTCGTTGACGACCGCGTACGTCGACCGATCGGCGTCGAAGCCGCCGTACTCCTCCGGGACGGCCAACCCCGTCAGATCCAGGTCGGCGAGCTTGTCCCACGCCTCCTCCGGGAACGTCTCGGTCTCGTCTGCCTCCCGGGCGCCCGGGCGGAGCTCCTCGACGGCGAACTCGCGCACCACCTCGCGGATCGCGCGCTCCTCGTCGTTCAACATCGACGGGGAGTGCGCGTACGCGTCCGCGTTCGCGTGTGCCATATCGATGGGTTCGCCGCGCGGGGGTTAAGCGTGTCTGACTCGCCGGTGCCCGGCGTTCCGTAAGAAGAGACGACGGGACCAACGACACCGGTTATCGACCCCTTGTCGACACGAAAGTCGCGCTTACCTTTCCGTAAGGATCGCGATCCCACGTTCGATGCGTCCCTACACGCGACCGCTGCTCATCGCGACGGTGGTGCTCCTCGTGCTCGCGCCCGCTGTCGGTGCGATCGGCGCGATCGGCGACGGAAGTGCCGAGCCAGCCGCCGGCGTCGATGCGGCCGACACCACTGTACAGGAAGAGACTGTCACGCTCACCGTCGCGGTGAGAACGCCCGCGGACGATCCCGTCTCCGGGGCGGACCTCACCGCCTCCTGGGAGAACGGCTCGGCGACCGCGACGACCGCGAGCAACGGCCGCGCGCTCGTCGACGTTCCGGCCGGCTCGACCGTCGAGATCGGGATCGACCACCCGGAGTACGTCCGGAACACACCGTTCGTCGTCGAATCGGCCGACGAGGAGACCGTCTCGGTGACAGTCCGGCAGCGTGGGAGCCTCACTGTCCGCGCGGAGAACGAACGTGGCGACCCCGTGGAGGATGCGCGCGTGATCATGCGAGCCGACGGCGAGGTCGTCGTCAACGGGCGAACGAACGACGACGGTCGCTACACCTCCGGGACGATAGAACAGCGTTCCTACAGCCTCACCGTGGTCAAGCAGGGCTACTATCGCGTCGTCCGCGACGTTGACGTGGGAGATTCCTCCCGTGAGACTGTCGGCCTCGAGCAGGGGTCGGTCACGCTCTCGTTCGAGGTACGGGACGATCGGCTCGACCCGCCGGAGCCCGTCGCGAACGCGCAGTTGACGCTGGAGACGACCGGCACGTTCCGGACGCTCCAGAACGGTGAGGCGACCGCCCAGGTGCCCGTCAACGCAGATCTCGAGCTGGAGGTGACGAAGGATGGCTACGAGACGGTCTCTCGAACGGTTCGCGTCGGCGAGTCCGCGCGGTCGGTGGCGGTGAACATCACGCGAACCCCGATACTGAACGTCACGACGGTGAACGACCGCGTCCTCGTCGGCGAGCGCAACGTCGTCACGGTTACGGACGCGTACGGCGACCCGGTGGCGGACGCGCGGATACTCGTCGACGGCGAGGGTGTCGGTCGGACGGGGGGCGACGGGACGCTCACCGTCCGCCTCGACTCCGCCGGGAACCGAACGCTCGTGGCGGAGACGGACGAACTGACCTCCGCTCCCCGTACGATCGCGGTCGTCCGCGAGCGGACGCCGACCCAGACTGCGACGGTGACTCCCACGGCGACCTCGACCGCATCGCCGACTCCAACGCCCGTTTCGACCGACACGACCGAACCTGACACGGGGGTCAGCTTCCCGGGCTTCACCCCGATCTCGGCGATCGTCGCGTTCGCAGCGTTGACGCTCGCGGTCGGCCTCGCCGCGAGAAGGCGCGACGAGTGACGCTCGCAGACGCGGCGCACTGACCGGTGTGGGGCACTCGGCGCGTCGGACACGGAGGACCACAGCGTCGCGATATCGCTCGTAGCTTACTCCTCGGTCTCGGCGAGGAACTCCACGACTGCGTCGGGGTCGGCGTCGATCCCGCCGCCCTGCGCGAACGTCGGCGCGCCGCCCCCGCCGCCGCCGAACTCGGCGGTGACCCTGTCGACGACCTCGCCGGCGTCGACGCCCCCCGTCGAGGCCACCACGACGAACGGCGCCGGGCCGCCGCCGACCGCGGCGACCGCGTCCGGCGCGTCCGCGCCGTCGCCGACGACAGTCTGTGCCGCCTCCCCGACCGCGTTCGCGTCGAAGCCCTCGACGACGCCGACCCGCCAGTCTGCGTCCTTGCCGTCTGTGTCACTATCGCCGTCGCGGTCGACGGTCGGGAGGTCGCGGATCCGCCCGACGAGCACTTCCTCCCGGAGCGACGCGAGTTCGTCCCCGAGGTCGTCGCGCTCGTCGGCGAGCCGGGACACCGTGTCCGCGACGCCGTCGACGGCGACGCCCGCCTCCCGGGCGGCGGCGCGGAGTTCGCGGTGCGTCTCGGTCCGCCGGTCGATGGCGACCGGACCGACGGCGAACTCGACGCGCGTGAGGCCTTCGCCGGGGTTCGAGCGATCGAGCACCGTCACCGGTCCGATCTCCCGGGTGTTGGAGACGTGCGTCCCGCCGCAGGCGGCCTCGTCCCACCCTTCGACGGTGACGACGCGGACCGAGTCGGCGTCCGCCATCACGTCCGCCTCCGTCTTGTCGTTGAACGCGACTCCGTCGTCGCCGCGGGCGTCCTCGACGGCGCGCGTCTCCCACGAGACGGGACGCGAGTCCCAGACCGCGCGGTTCACGAGTCGTTCGAGGTCGACGAGCACGTCGTCGTCGATGTCGGTCGAGGTCTCGAAGTCGACGCGGACCTTCTCGTCGGTTATCCCGAACCCCCCGTATCCCAGGTCATCGAGGAGCCGCCGACCGGCCCCGTAGAGGACGTGGCTCGCGGTGTGGGCGCGCATGCAGTACGTCCGGAAGTCGTCGTCGACGACGCCCGCGACCGTGTCGCCGGCGTCGAACCCGGGCGGTTCCGCGAGCGTGTGGACGACCGCGTCCGCCCGGGACTGCACGTCGTCGACGGCGACGCCGCCGAGCGTGCCGCGGTCGGCGGGCTGGCCGCCACCTTCCGGGTAGAAGTACGTCTCCGACAGCGTCACGTCGCGTCCGTCGACCGATCCGACCGTCGCCTCGAACTCCCGAACCTCCGGGTTGGCCGGCGCGAGCGATTCGCTCATGGCCGGTGGTCGACGCCGGGGGCGAAAAAGCGTGTGCCCGCGGCAGCCGTCGACGGACGAAGCGTCGCTTCGTAGGGCACACGTTTCGGACGGAGCGTCCGGGCACAGCACCGCCGTGGTTCGAGACGCTCGCTTCGTTCATGGGCGGCTCGCCCGCAAGCTCGCCGCCGTGATCCGAGGCCTCCCTGCGGCCTTCCTCGCTTTACTCGTCGACGAGGGTCACGTCGAGCGCCTGCTCGATACCGCGAACAGTCGATCCGCCGACGCCGCCGCGAGCCGCCCGCCCGTCCTCGACGGCGTGGACCTGCTCGGCGTCGACGCCGACCTCCTCCGCGAGGTCCTCGGCGGTCAGTCCCGCGTCCTGACGCGCCTCGGTGACGACCTCGCCGTAGCCCTTGACGAGGTACGGGAGACGGTCTTCCTCGTAGTCCGTCCCCTCCTCCTCCCAGTGACGGGAGTCGCCCGTTGAGGCGTCCATCGCCTTCGCGACGTTCTGGGCCGCGCGCTTCTTCCGGTTCGGCTCGTCCTCGCCGCGACCGCCGCCTCCGGTACCCCCGCCGCCCCCGCCGCCGCGGCCGGAGCCGCCGCTTCGAGCGCTGTCGTCGTGGGGCGCGCAGTCCGAGCAGACCGACAGCCGCGCGCCGGCGACGTTCGCCTCCGACAGGCTGGTGTCCTCGCGTCCGCACAGTTCGCACGCGTCGCCGGAGCCGCCGCCACCGCCGCTTCCGGTGGAGTACTTCGCCATGCCCTCTGCTACGTCCGCCGAGGGATAAAACCGTGTTCCGTCCGCGGGCGACGGGAACCCGGATCAGACGACTCGGTTCTCCAATCCGAGATCGTCGGCGGCGCCGGCGTCGCCGGTCGCGTCGGCGTCAGCCAACCGCTCGACGTTGCCGGCGAGGATGTCCGCGACGCGTGCGAAGTATCGCGGGGTGTGCCCCGCGTTGTGCGGGGTGATCCGAACGTCGTCGAGTCCCCACAGCGGGTGGTCCTCCGGGAGCGGTTCGGGGTCGGTCACGTCGAGGAAGGCCCCGCGGATCTGGTTCCACCGCAGTGCGTGCACCAGGTCGTCGGTGTCGACGACGGGGCCGCGGGCGATGTTCACGAGCGTCGCGTGCGGCGGGAGCGTCCGCAGCGCCTCGCGGTCGATCAGCCCCTCCGTCGCGTCCGTCAGCGGGCACGCGAGCACGAGGTGGTCCGTGCGGGCCAGCACCTCGTGGAGGTCGTCGAATCCGTACACCTCGTCGACAGGGCCGCCCTTCTCGGGCGTGTAGCGCACGCCCAGCGTCTCGACGCCGAACGGCTCCAGCCGCTCGGCGACGGCGGTACCGATGGCGCCCAGTCCGACGACCGTCACCGTCGAGTCGTACAGCTCGCGCGTCCGATACGCGCGCCACTCGCGGCGGTCCTGCTGGCGGGTCGCCCGGCGGAAGTCGCGCGCGAGCGAGACGAGTGCGCCGATCACGTACTCCGAGATGTTCGGCGCGTGGACGCCGGAGGCGTTCGTGACGGCGACGCCGGCGTCCTCGAAGGCGTCGAGGTCGAGGTGGCCGACGCCCGCGTACACGCCGGCGAACAGTCGAAGCGACTCCGCCTGCCCGAGGTGTTCCTCCGCGGCCGCGCCCTCGCCGGTGACGACGTCCGCGGTTCGGATCAGCTCGCGTTCCTCCTCCGGGGTGTCCGCCAGGACGACCTCGTGGCCGGGGAGTCGTTCGCGGAGCAGATCGACGTACTCCGCGGCCGGGTGGCCGTGGATCTTCTGTCTGGTGACGACGATGCGCATGGGCGGGCGCACGGATGGCCCGTACTTAACAACGACGAGGGCGGACGGGGAGGGCAGCTGACGAGGCCGACGCGTGTCGGGTGGTCCGTGTGTTCGGTCGCTCAGTCCTCTCCGACGGGGCTGGCCTCCGCGGACCGGTCCACGATTCCGGTCGCCCGGCCGGGACGGTCGGGGTCGGCGTCGGCGACCACGGCGGCCGCGAGGAGTTCCTCCCCGACGGCCGCGAGCGATCGGAGCGTGGCTCCCGCCCCGTCTCCGAACGATCCGGGTCGGCTGCGGAACGCCGAGAGCGTCCCGACGGCGTGGCCGTCGACGCGCAGGGGAACGCCGAGGTACGAGCGCAGCCCGAGCTCCAGCGCGCGCGAGGCGGTCTCGAACCGGGGGTCGTCGGCGAGATCCGGGACCGCGTGCACGCCGTTCTCGAGGACCGTGTACGTCGAAACGGTCCGAGATCGATCGACCGTCGGTTCAATGGGGTCGGCCATCTCCTCGAACCGCTCGCCGGCCAGGCCGACGTGCCAGAGTCGATAGTCGCCGAGTACGGAGACGGTCGCGGCCTCCGCGCCGATCGCGCGGGCCGTCGCGTCCGCGAGTTCGTCGAACGCGCGGGCGGAGTCGAGGCGCCCCGCCCTGATCGCGCGGGCCGTCGCGACGCGGTCGTCCTCGCGGTCGGGGACCGGATACCCCCGATGGGTGCGACCCTCGACGGCGGTCTCCGCCGCCGCCGCGACCGACTCGGGTTCGCGGACTGGCAGGTACTCCAACACGATCGACCGGGGACCGGTTTCCGAGCCGGGATCGGGGTCGAGGCGGCCGGCACCCCCCGCGAGCAGGCAGGCGGCGTCCGGACACGACTCCCGCGCCTCGACGAACGGGACCATCGGGTCGGGTGCCGCCTCGCCGTCGACGACGACCGCCGCCGGATAGCCCCTCCGTATCGATCCGATGTCGTCGGCCCGCTCGCTCGGGACTCGGTCGACCGTGGGCCCGGCGGCCGCGGCGAACCTGTCGATCCAGTCCCGATCGTCGCTGACGACCACGAAGCGCTCGACCGCGTCCTCGGGCGTGTCGCGGGTGACACCCACGTCCTCGTCGGTCGTCCCACCCGAAGTCATGCCCGGACAACGAGCCGTTCTTGACCTAAACGTGGCCCTCAAAATATCGGGATCGATATCGTTCTGTGGCCACTTCAGCTTCTGTCGACGACCTCGTTCGCGAGCGTTCCGACGCCCTCGTAAGTGATCTCGACGGCGTCGCCCGGCTCGACGAGTCCGGGGTTCGCCGGCGACCCGAACGCGACGCAGTCGCCCGCGCGGAACTCGAAGCGCCTCGAGAGGTACGAGACGACCTCGTGGGGGTCGAACAGCATCAGTTCGGTGTTCGCCTCCTGTCGACGCTCGCCCGCGACATCGGTGTACATGTCCATATCGGTCGGGTCGACGTCGGTCTCGATCCACGGCCCAAGCGGCCCCGACGCGGTGAACGCCTTGCGCGCCGTCCGTCCCTGTTGGTCGAGCGCGTCCACGTCGTTCATGATCGTGTACCCTCGGACGGCGCCGGGAACCTCCTCGGGCGCGAGATCCGAACACGGCTCGTCGATGACGGCGACTAGCTCGCCCGCATAGGTGAGCTCCTCGGTCCAGTCGGGGTACGGGATCGGGTCGCGGTGACCGACGACCGAGTGCGGCGGCTTGATGAAGAAGTCGGGCTCCTCGGGGCGCTCGTAGTCCATCTGGTCGAGCGTCGCCGCGAAGTTCCGGCCGACGCAGAACAGCGCGTCCGGGTCGCAGGGCGGGAGCAGATCCCCCTCGTCCACCTCATACTCGGCGTCGTCGGCGACGAGCGTTCCGTTCCGGTACTCCCCCCCACGGACGCCGTCGGGCGTCTTCGCGCGTGCGAGTCGCATGGGTGCGTCTGCGCGCCGGGGGTCGAAAAAACGGGCGGATGTCGCGGACGCCGTCCGGAGTGCGGCCGGTCAGTTCCCGACCTGCGTCGCGCGCTCGACCACGTCCGAGCCGTAGATCTCCGCCAGCTCGTCGTGCTGGTCCGGGCGGTGCTCGTACACGTCCTGGAACAGCGTGATCGGCGTCTGTGCGGCCTGATACGTCGCCTCGTCCCACATACGGTCCTTGCTGACGTCGACCTCGACGCCGTCGATGGCGAGCGTCGCCGACTGCGTCATCGCGATGGCGCCCTTGCCGGCCTCCTTGGCCGCCTCGAACTCCTCCATCGACTCGACGATGTCGTCCATGCTCGGGACGTAGGAGGTCCGGTCGAGCAGCTCCTCGCGGAGTTCGTCCTCGGTCAACTCGTGCTCGTCGCCGTCGATCGTGAGCGCGTACGAGCCGCTCGACTCCGACAGCGACACGTCGTCGCCGTCGTACACCTCACGGCCGTCCTCGCTCGTGAGCTCGACGTCCTCGCCGTCGACCTCCAGCAGCCACGTGCCGGTCTTCGGGGGGAGCGGCGCCTTGTTTGCGACCTCCACCTGCTTCGGGGTGAGCGACCAGATGCCGGTCATTCCCTTCGCGCGGTTCGCCTCCATCCGCTCCTTGTACCCCTCGACATCGCGGATGTTGTCGTACGGGCCGTCGACGGCGATCAGGCCCGCGGCGCTCGCGCCCTTCGAGGTGTTGTGGCGGAGCTCCGGCCACTCCGGCAGCTCGCCCGTGGGCGTCATCGCGCGCATGTCCTTGGTGTAGTCGACCTCGCCGTCGACCAGCATGAACATGCGCTCCAGCGTGTTCGAGGGCTTGCCCATCTCGTCGCGGATGCGGTTCAGCGCGATCTCGGCCTCGCCGGACTCGACGATCACCGACATCGAGAGGCTTCCCTCCTCCAGTCCGTGGTCCGCCTCGATCTGCTGGAAGGCCTCGTCGGCCTTCTTCCAGTCGTCGATGTCGCCGACCTCCGGGATGACGAAGCCGTCGATGTGGTCGACCGCGCCGTTCTCGGGGTCGGCGATCTCGCGCATGTACTCGAACCCGGCCAGCCGCTTCTCGGCGTCGTCGCGGTGCCAGACGACGCGCGGGTGGATCTCCCCGGGGAAGTCCGCTCCCTCCTCGGCAACCACCTCGATGATGTTCTGCACCCCCTCGTCGCGCATCGACGGCGCCGTCGCGTCCTCGTTGTCCGGGACCCACACGTCGGGCGCTTGGATACCGCGAAGTCCGGCGGCGCTGCGGATCATCTTCGCCGAGTCGTCCTCACCCTGAACGGCCGTCGGCGACGTGAAGAACGTTCGAACGAACTCCCGTTCGTAATTCCGTTGTACGCTCATGTATGCAGGTTTCACGTGCTCACGGTAGTGTCATAAACGTTCGTCCCAGACACAGTATTGCCCACGGAGGACGCTCCCGAGTGCGCCCGATCCGTCTCACCTCACTCCAGCGGCTGGACCAGTTCGACGGTGTGCCCGTCGGGGTCCTTCAGGAACGCCGTGCGCGCGCCCGCCGCGGGCTGGTCGGCCGGCTCCGAGACGACGCCGTGGTCGTCGATGCGCTCGAACGCGGCGTCGACGTCGTCCACCTTCACCGCGAAGTGGTCGTAGGCGGTGCCCTCCTCGAACTCGTCGTCGCCCTCGGTGTCGGACAGCTGGAGCTCGACGCCGTTCTCGTCGGCGACGTAGAGGTTTCGGGTGTCGCCGTCGGGCGTCGTGAACTCCCACGAGCGCTCGAACCCGAGGTTCTCAGCGTACCAGTCGGCCGCGCGCTCGGCGTCGGCGACGTTGAGACAGACGTGGATGAACGCCATGTGAGCGATCCGCGCACCCACGGACATAACCGTTCGCGTCGGTGCAACCCGGTCGCGTAGGTCGCGGGCCTCGGTGCGTCGGCGAGGGTGTCGGTACGACGTGGGCACCGGCACGGTCCGGACGGCTGGGCGGTGGATCGGCGACCGACCGCCGGATGGCAAATGTTGACAAAGGCCTTTTACACGATTGTTCCTTTGAGTCCTCTATGGCAACCCAGGACCTAGGGGTCGACGAACGATGGGAGACATCCGCCGCATCGCTGGGCCACGATCGGCCGGACGTGCGGGAGTACGCCGAACTGGCGTCAGATCTGCGGGACCGCGTCGACGGCGAGGTCCAGTTCGACGAGTACGCGCAGGTGCTGTACGCGACCGACGGCTCCATCTACGGGGCGAAACCGGCGGGCGTCGTCTGCCCCCGCGACGCCGCCGACGTGGTCGCGGCTCACGAGGTGGCCGCCGAGCACGGGGTCCCGGTGCTCCCGCGCGGGACAGGCTCGTCGCTGGCGGGACAGACGGTCGGGCCGGGGTGTGTCGTCCTCGACACCACGAAGCACATGGACGACATCGTCGACGTCGACCCGGCGGCGCAGGAGGCGACCGTCCAGCCGGGCGTCGTACAGGACCACCTCGACGCGCGGCTGGCTGAGGACGGCCTGAAGTTCGCGCCCGACCCCGCCTCGTCGGGCCGTGCGACCGTCGTCGGCGGCATCGGCAACAACTCCACGGGCGCCCACTCGGTGCGATACGGGATCACGGACGCCTACACCGAGGAGTTGGACGTCGTGCTCGCGGACGGAACCCGGATCCACACCCGCGAGGTCGTCCTCGGCTCCGAGGAGCACGAGGAGCTCCTCGACGGCGGGGGTATCGAGGCGGAACTGTACCGCACCGTCGAGCGACTCGTCCGGGACAACGAGGCGGAGATCGACGAGAAGTACCCGAACCTGAAGCGGTCGGTGTCGGGGTACAACCTCCACAAGGTGATCTACGAGACCGACGCCGGCGAGGAGGTCATCAACCTCTCGAAGCTGTTCGTCGGCGCGGAGGGAACCCTGGGCACGATCGTCGAGGCGACCGTCTCGCTGGTCACCAAGCCCGAGGAGACGGCGCTCGCGCTGTACTGCTTCGACGACCTCGTCGACGCGATGGAGGCCGTGCCGGTCGCGCTGGAGTACCCCGTGAGCGCGGTCGAGTTGATGGACGACGAGGTGTTCCGCCTCGCGCGCGAGTCGACCGAATACGCCCAGTACGAGGAACCCATCCCGGACGGCGCGGCGGCGGCGCTGATGCTGGAGTGGGACTCGGAGCTGGTGGACGACTTCGAGGGGGCGATGGCCGACACCCACGAGGAGTTCCTCGAGTCGGGCACGGCCTTCGACGTGTTGGAGGCGTACACTGAGGAGGAACAGGGCGACCTCTGGAAGCTCCGGAAGGCCGCGATCCCCCTGTTGATGAGTCTGCAGGGTGACCCGAAGCCGTATCCGTTCATCGAGGACGCGACGGTGCCGCCCGAGGAGCTGGCCGAGTACGTCGGGGAGTTCGAGGACGTGCTCGACGACCACGGTACCTCCGCCGCGTACTTCGCGCACGCGGGCTCGGGGACGCTCCACATCCGGCCCATCCTCAACCTGAAGCAGGACGAGGGCATCCAGAAGATGCACTCGATCACCGACGACGTGACCGACCTCGTGCTCGACCACTTCGGGGCGTTCTCCGGCGAGCACGGCGACGGCCTCGCGCGCACGGAGTTCAACCCCAAGATGTACGGCGAGGACCTGTGGGGCGCGTTCCAGGAGCTGAAGTCCACGTTCGACCCCGACTGGCGGATGAACCCCGGGAAGGTCGTCTACGTCGACGGCGACACCGCCGACGAGCGTGGCTACCCCGACTCCGCGGCCGACACGGACATGCGGGAGAACCTCCGCTACGGCGCGGAGTACCAGTCCATCGAGCCCCAAACCGCGATCGACTTCTCCGACGAGGGCGGGTTCTCCCACCTCGTCGAGCTGTGCAACGGCTGCGGCACCTGCCGGGAGACCGAGGGCGACGTGATGTGCCCGACGTACCGCGCGTCGGGCGAGGAGATCCAGGCGACCCGCGGGCGCGCCAACATGCTCCGGGCGGCCATCTCCGGGGAGTTGTCCGAGGACGAGATCCACTCCGACCGCTTCCAGGAGGAGGTGCTCGGCCTGTGTGTCGGCTGTAAAGGCTGTATGTCCGACTGCCCGACCGGAGTCGACCTGGCGAAGCTCAAAGCGGAGGTGAAACACGAGCACCACGAGGAGGAGGGTGCGGGCCTCCGCGAGCGCGTCTTCGCGGACATCGACGCCGCCAGCCGGATCGGCAGCGCGCTCGCGCCCGTCGCCAACGCGGCGACGAAGCTGCCCGGCGCGCGGACGGTGATGGAGAAGACGCTCGGGATCGCCAGCGACCGCGAGCTTCCCACCTTCACGCGCGACACGTTCCGGAAGCGGTGGGAGCGTCGCGGCGGCGCCGCGGTGAGCGCCGCCGAGGCGGACGCGCGGGTCGTCCTGTTCCCGGACACGTACACGAACTACAGCATGCCCGACGCCGGGATGGCCGCCGTCGAGGTGTTGGAGGCGGCGAACGTTCACGTCCGCGTCCCCGACGACCTCGCGGCGTCGGGGCGTGCCGCCTTCTCGAGCGGGTTCCTGGAGAAGGCGCGCGAGCGCGCCGCCGAGAACGTCGAGCGGCTCGAGTCACTCGTCTCGGAGGGGTACAGCGTCGTGTTCGTCGAGCCGTCCGACGCCGTGATGTTCCAGGACGAGTATCTGGACCTCCTTGACGGGGACGCCGTCGAGGCGGTGTCGGCGGCCAGCTACGGGGTGCTGGAGTACGTCGACGCGACCCGGCTCGACGAGGCGATCGAGTTCCGCGAGGCGCCCGAGGCCGGCGAGGCGGTCGCGTATCACGGCCACTGCAACCAGAAGTCGCTGAACAAGGACCACCACGCTGTCGGGGTGCTTCGACGCGCCGGCTACGACGTCGACCCGCTGGACACCACCTGCTGTGGGATGGCCGGCAGCTTCGGCTACGAGGCCGAACACTACGAGCTATCGAAGGCGATCGGGTCGCTGCTGTTCGAGGAGGTCGACGAGAGCCCCGCGGAAGCGGTCACCGCCCCCGGGGCCTCCTGCCGGTCCCAACTGGGCGATCGGGAGGGAACGAGCGAGCAGCCGCCCCACCCGATCGAGAAGGTGGCGGCCGCCCTGGTCGAGTAGTCGGTCCGTTCCCGACGTTATCCGGGTTGTACCGGATCGATTTACCGATAAAACTATACTACATAGTCGAACATGTCGGTTACTGTGGCACGTATCATGTGGTACGGTGGCACGAGACCTGACACACGGTGACGTGACACGAAGAGGTGCAAGACAAGGCCATGGAACCTGACGAGACACGCACGGACGGAGGCGTCACCTCGACGGGCAAGGACGCGGACGTCTTCGCCGAGGACGAGGTCGGAGAACAGTACCGCGATACGGTGTATCGCGATATCGACTACGAGTCGCTGGAGTCGGCACCGGAGACGGCCGAGTACCCGAAGACGGACGGGGAAGGCCGGTTCAGGCTGGCGGAACTGCCGAAGGTGCCGAAGGTGTCCCACATCGTCGGGCCGAGCGCGATCATGCTCGGCGCATCGCTCGGCAGCGGGGAGACGATGTTCTGGCCGACGCTGGTCGCACAGAACGGCTGGGGACTGTACTGGGCGTTCTGGGTGGGAGTCATCACGCAGTTCTTCATCAACACCGAGCTCCAACGATGGACGATCGCCACCGGGGAGAGCATCTTCCGAGCGTTCGAGCGACTGAACTCGTTCTGGCCCTGGTTCTTCCTCGTGGCGGGGTTCCTCCACGTCGGCTGGCCCGGGTGGGCCGCGGGCGCGGCGGAGATGTTCGCGGCCGGCATCGGCATCGACCGGGGTAACTGGCCCGTCATCGGGATCGGGCTGATGATCCTCATCTGGCTGTCCTATCAGGCCGGCCCGATCGTGTACAACATCATCGAGAAAGCCCAGGTCGCGTTGATGTTCGTGGCGATCGCGGGCGCGGTGGTGCTCATCTTCATCGTGGGCTCGGTCGGCCAACTCGCGAACGTCCCCGGCGGGGCCGTCAACTTCGGCGCGCTCCCGCAGGACATGGACATCGCGGTGTTCCTCGGCGGGCTGGCGTACGCCGGCGCCGGCGGGTACATCAACCTCGCGCAGGGAGTGTGGGCCCGCGAGAAGGGGTACGGGATGGCCACCTACCAGGGGCGCGTCCTCAACCCGCTCCAGACCGGCGAGGGAGAGGTCGAGACCGTCCACGAGAGCGGGTTCGCGTTCGAACCGACCCAGACGAACATGCGTCGCTGGAAAGCGTGGTGGAAGATCTGCCAGCAGGAGCACTTCCTCACGTTCGTCGTTGGCCTGCTGGTCGTCGCGACCGTCGCGATGACGATCACCGCGGAGTTCGCGTCCGGCACGGACGTCGGCGCCATCGACATGTGGATCAACGTGGTGATCCCGGCCGTCGGGCCGTTGAGCGCGGCCCTGCTGTTCATCGTGCTGTTCATCGCGCTGTTCTCGACGCAGTACGCCATCCTCGAGGCGTTCGTCAGGAACAGCGTCGACATCCTGTACGAGATGTACGGGCGTAGCGCCGGCTGGGACCTGAACAAGGTGTTCATCGGCCTGCTCACCGGATTCACGCTGTGGGGGATCGCCATCATCGGCCTGCAGCTCCAGCAGCCGTGGATCCTGCTCGTGCTCGGTGCGGCCATCGCCGGCGTGATGATGTGGCCGTACAACGCCCTCGTCACGATCCTCAACACGACGCGGCTCCCCGAGCACACCGAGCCGGGCTGGGCGCGCGTCGTCGCGATGTGGTGGGCGACCGGGTTCTTCGGCTACTTCAGCATCCTGCTGATCAGCAGTCAGCTGGTCGGCCGGTTCGGCCTCGACGTCTTCGAGACGACGATCGGCGTCGTCGGGAGCGCTCCCGGCGGCTACGTGCTCTGGGTGCTGGCGCTCGTGGTGCAGGTGTACACCATGTACCGCTCGGCACAGGGGAAGATGCAGTCCAGCGACACTGTCGAGAACGCCGAGGAGGCGACGGGCCTGCTGGCCTGACGCCCCCGCCGCGTCGTTCTCAGATCGCATCGAGCGACGACCGATCGCGGATCGCCCGCACGTTATTTCACGAATGCCCGGAACACCGAACACGACCATGACCGACGACATTGACGCGCCCGAGGACATCGAGGACCCCGAGGACGTCGCCGCGCTGCTCGTAGCCTATCGGCTCCTCGTCTACTTCGGCGGACTCGCCGTCATCGGCGCTCCGCTCGCGCTACAGAGCCTCGCGGGGGTGACGACGCCCGCTTCAGTTCGGGCCGCCCTCACGGTCACCGTGGTCGCGCTGATGATCGTCACGTACCTCTCAGAGCGTCGCGTGGGCGGCCCACCGGCGTCGAGATCGGCGCCCGGCGCGGACGCCTCGACCGCGAACTCGTCGAACGATGGCTACCCGCTCCGGACGCGGGTCGCGGTCGCCGCGGCGGTACTCGGGCTGGCGATCGGCGTGTACGTCGCCCTGGAGGTGTCGCGGGTCGGCGGGGTGCTGTTCGTCGCCGGCTCGTACATGTTCGCGTATCTCGCATACGACAGCGACTGGGGTGACCGATGAGTTCCGACGCCGCCGACGGAGCGGACGCCCCTGACCCGACCGACGACGGGACGGACGACGAGATCGGCGACTCCGGGATCGAGATCGAGGTACACGGTCACTTCGGCATGACGGGGTCCTTCCCGCTCCGGATCTGCGAGCTGTTCTTCGCCTCCGACGGCGTCCACCTCGCGGAGTACGGCATGATCACGCCGCTGTTCGGGCTGGGCGTCGGCAAGCACGAACGGGAGGCGGCCGCGATGAACGAGCTGCTCGATCGCTACGGGATCGACGAGGTGATCGCGCGTTCGGACGCGGTGACGTGGCTCTCGTACGACGGCCTCGACCGGGTGGTCGTGAGCGACGGCGGACGGCTGGGCAACGCCCGCGTGGGAGTGTACCCCGAGACCGGCGACTCCCACGCCTACCGGATCCACGACGACGAGTTCGACGCCGAGGCGTTCGTCGACGAGCTGTCGGAGCTCGGCGAGGATCGCGGCTTCGAGGTCGTCTCGGAGTCCGGACTGGGGTACAGACCGCGGGAGAGTCTCGATCGGTTCTTCGGCTGACGACGCGTCGGGGTCCGCCGCGGGCCGCTCACTCCGGGTCGCCGACGCCGAGGGCCGCGAGCGCGTGTCCGACCGAGGCGACGGCGATCCCGAACCCGTAGATCGCCACAAGCAACACCCCGATCGCCGTCGAGCGTGGCGGCGACGAGCGCTTTCGGAGGCGGGCCAAGCGCGCGCAGCGCCGCACGAGTCGCCGGACCGCGCGGGCGGTCATCCCGTCGGGACGGGCCGCGAGCGTGTCCGCGATCGGCGGCGACACGGTCTCGTACAGCGACACGAGCGGTCGCCCGGCGGGCGACGGGGCCAGCGCGTCGTCTCTGAACCCGCGTAACGCCGACAGCGTCTCCTCCTCGCCGGCCACCGCGGTGGTGATGAAACAGGAGCTGTGGTGCTGTTCGACGGAGACGCGTGCGAGGTCGCGCTTCCGGTAGGTGACCGTCTCGCGCTCGGGGAATCCCGGGTCCGTCGAGACGAGGAACGCCGCCTCGGTCTCGCGGAGGTACGAGTCCCCGTGCTCGTGCCGGTCGCCCTCGGTCGTCACCACCTCGACGTACTTCTGCCGGCCGTCGCCGACCGCCTCCTCCGCGAGCGGCGCCGGCTCGTCGCCGCCGTCGGGCACCGAGGGAGTCGCCTCCTCCTCGTCAGCCCCGCTGTTCGCCGTGTCGTCGTCCATCGTGGCTCCCGGTACCGCACAGCGTGTCAAAAACCCCCAGTACGGGATCGGGTCGCTCGGCTTATCCCCGTCTGTCGACTCCGACGACATGATGACGGAGCTAACGACTTCACAGTTCGCAGACCTTCTGAACAAGACAATATTCGTCTCCGCGATCGCCGTCTCGGCGAAGCTGCTGAGCGAGGGGATCGTCCTCACCGCGGTCGGGCTGTTGCTTCCGCTGATCTTCTTCGGGTACCTGAAGTACACCGACGCCGACCTCATGCGCTGAGCGGCCCGACGCCCATCGAAGCGGCTGTACCACCCAAACACGTACACCGTTCGATCGCGTACCGTTCACGATGATCGATCTCTCATCCGTGCGCGAGAGCGGGCTGGACGTCGTCCTCCTCGGCGTCCTCGTGGCCGGGATCGGGGCGTCCGCGGGGATCGTCTCGGGGTCCGCGAGCGCGACGCCGTCGTTCGTCAGGTTCTTTCAGGTTCCGAAGGGGACGACGTACCCGGCGGCGCTTCCACAGGACAAGGCGCTGCTGCTGTTGACCGATCCACGAACCGCGGACGCGGCCGCCGGCGGCGTCGGGTCCAGCGGGGGGATCGGCCCCGTGTTGGTCGCCGTCGGCGTGATGCTCGTGGCGCTGGGACTGTTCCTCTGGCGCGGCGAGTGAGCCCGGTCGGTCGCCGGGCACGGCGAGCCCGGCGGCGGAGGGCGGTCGCAGTTCGGCCCGTGTGCTTTTGCTCGTCCACGCCGTTATCCGGTCGTGTCCGACCCCGTCAGTGGACTGCTCGGCGCCGTTCTCCTCCGGACGATCCTCGTCGGCGCGGTGCTGGTCGTGATGCGGTTCCTCGCCGAGGGGATCTATCAGCCGGCGCTCGCGCTCGGGGGCGTGCTCGCGGTGTTCGCGTACATGCGGATAACGGACGCGGCGCTGCTGGAGTGAGCGAGGCTTCCGAGCGGGGGCTCAGATCCAGCCCTCTTCGGCGAGCAACTCGCCGTTGAGCAGCGAGGCGCCCGCGGCGCCGCGGATCGTGTTGTGCGCGAGGCAGTTGTACTTCACACCCGCGGCCGTCGACTGGACGCCGCCGGCGACGACCTGCATGCCGTCGCCGCGCATGCGGTCCATCCGGGGCTGGGGACGCTCCGGCTGGTCGTCGCCGAAGACGTGGATGAGCTGGTCCGGGGAGGAGGGCAGATCGGCGCTCGGGAACGACTCCATCGCCTCGCGGACGGCCGCGGGCTCGGGGTCGTCGGCGAGTTCGGCGAAGACGTTCTCCAGGTGGCCGTCGATCGTGGGGATCCGGTTACAGGAGGCGTCGACCTCCGCCGAGTGAAGCGACAGCTCGGCGCCGTCGAACTCGCCGAGGAGCTTCCGGCTCTCCGTCTCCATCTTCTCCTCCTCGCCCCCGATGTGGGGGATCGCGTTGTCGATGATCTCCATCGACGTGACGCCCGAGTAGCCCGCGCCCGAGACCGCCTGCAGCGTCGACGCCTGCACGCGCTCGAGGCCGAACTCGTCGAGCGCCGCCAGCGTCGGCACCATCGTGATCGTCGAGCAGTTCGGGTTCTTCACGAGCGCGCCGTCCCAGCCGCGCTCGTCGCGCTGGACCTCGATGAGGTCGAGGTGGCCGGGGTTGATCTCGGGGATCGTGAGCGGCACGTCCTCGGCCATGCGGTCGTTCGAGGAGTTCGAGGAGACGACGTAGCCCGCCTCACAGAGGTCGGGTTCGATCTCCGCGGCGACGCCCGAGGGGAGCGACGAGAACAGCAGGTCGACGTCGTCCGGGATCGCCGAGGGGTCGGTCTCGCGGACGGTGCTGTCCCGGACCGCCTCCGGGATGGCGGAGTCGAGGCGCCACTTGGCCGCCTCGCGGTACGGTTCGCCCGCCGAGGACTCGCTGGCGGTCAGACACGCGATCTCGAACCGCGGGTGGCCGTCGAGCAGTTGGATGAACCGTTGGCCCACGGCACCGGTCGCGCCGAGGATACCGACTCGATGAGTCATTGTGTGTCGCTGTGGCATACGCGAATAAGACCCTTCGGATACGCGGAGGAACGGCGAGGATTGCCGCGGCCGCGGTCCGTCGGCGGCGACCGCGTGCCGACGAGAACTCGTCGGCGTGTGCCCGCCATCGTCGGCGGATCCTCGGTCGTCCCGGGGACGGCCTCCGGGAAGGTGTGGCGCCGCGGGGGACTACTCCAGCGCCGCGTCGAACGCCGCGTCCAGGTCCGCCTTCATGTCCTCGACGTGCTCGACGCCGACGGAGACCCGAATGAGTCCGTCGGTGAGTCCGGCCGCCTCCCGCTCCTCCTTCGGGATGGCCGCGTGCGTCATCGCCGCGGGCTGTTCGATGAGGCTCTCGACGCCGCCGAGGCTCTCCGCGAGCGTGAACACCTCCGTCTCCTCGACGACGGTGCTGGCCTGCTCCAGCGTGCCGTCGAACTCGAAGGAGAGCATGCCGCCGAAGTCGTCCATCTGCTCGGCCGCGAGGTCGTGCTGCGGGTGGGAGTCGAGCCCGGGGTAGTAGACGCGTTCGACGGCGTCGTGGTCGTCGAGCCACGCCGCGAGGTCGCGGGCGTTGTCGCAGTGTCGGTCCATCCGCACGGGCAGCGTCTTCGTCCCCCGGAGCACGAGGAAGCAGTCGAACGGCGACGGCGTCGCGCCCACCGAGTTCTGGTAGAAGCCGATGCGCTCGTCCAACTCGGCGTCGTCGGTCACGAGCGCGCCGCCGACCACGTCCGAGTGGCCGCCGAGGTACTTCGTCAGCGAGTGGGAGACGATGTCGGCGCCGTGCTCCAGCGGGCGCTGGAGGTACGGCGTCGCGAACGTGTTGTCGACGGCACACAGCGCGTCGTGCTCGTGGGCGATGTCGGCGAGAGCCCCGATGTCGTTGACGCGCATCAGCGGGTTCGTCGGCGTCTCGACCCACAGCAGTTCGGTCTCCTCGCGCATCGCGTCGCGGACGGCGTCGTGGTCGGTCGTGTCCACGAAGTCGAACTCCAGGTCGTACTCCTCGTACACCTGCGTGAAGATCCGGTGGGTCCCGCCGTACACGTCGTCGCCCGTGACGACGTGGTCGCCCGCCGACAGCAGGTTACACACGGTGTTGATCGACCCCATTCCGGAGGAGAACGCGCGGCCGAACTCGCCGCCCTCCAGCGCCGCGAGGTTGGCCTCCAGATCGGTTCGGGTGGGGTTGCCGGTGCGGCTGTACTCGTAGCCGCGGTGGTCGCCGGGGCCGTCCTGTTCGTACGTCGAGTTGGCGTGGATCGGCGTCATCAGCGCGCCCGTCTCGGGGTCGGGCTCTTGCCCCGCGTGGATCGCGGCCGTCTCGATGCGGAATCGGCTCTCGTCGGCGTCGCCGTCGTCGCTCATGGGCGGACCCACGGTGGCGGTCGGGGTGATTCTTGCCATTCGCGCGTCCCTCCCCATCGCAGGTCCAGGGTCGACAGGAACTCGCTGGTCTGGGGTCGACAGGGGCCTCGATCCCCGCCGTCGCGACGGCGGAGTTGGGGGAATCACAAACACCTTGCCGCCCAGTCCCGAAGTCACGCGTATCAGGTGATTTCGTGACCGAGAAACGCGAGTACACGGACGACTACCCCGAGAAGACGCTGTACATCCCCGGCCCGACGGAGGTGCGCGAGGACGTGATCGAGGCGATGGCCCAGCCGATGTTCGGCCACCGTATGGACCGGATGACGGATCTGTACACGACCATCGTCGAGGACACCAAGGAGTTCCTCGGCACCGACAACGAAGTGATGATCCTCACGGCCTCCGGGACGGAGTTCTGGGAGGCGTCCACGCTCAACCTCGTCGACGAGAACATCCTCGTTCCCACGTGCGGGAGCTTCAGCGAGCGCCACGCCGACGTCGCCGAACGACTCGGCAAGGACGTGGACCGGCTGGAATACGAGTGGGGGGAGGCGATCAAGCCCGAGGACATCCGCGAGCACCTCGAGGCGAGCGACAAGCACTACGACGTGGTCGCGACCGTGATGAACGAGAGCTCGACCGGCGTCCGCAACCCCATCGAGGAGATCGGCGACGTGATCGCCGAGTACCCGGACACGTACTTCGTCGTCGACGCCGTCTCAGCGCTCGGCGGCGATCGCGTCGACATCGACGCCCACGGGATCGACGTGATCTTCAACTCCACGCAGAAGGCGTTCGCGATGCCGCCGGGACTGGCCGTCTGCGTCGTCAGCGACGAGGCGTACGACCGGGAGCTTGAGAAGGACTCGGCCTCGTGGTACGGCGGCTTCCAGCGCGCGCTGGACTACTACGACCGGAAGGGGCAGACCCACTCCACGCCCGCGATCCCGGTGATGCTCGCGTACCGAAAACAGATGAAGCACATGCTCGACGAGGGGCACGAGGAGCGCGACGCCCGCCACCGGGAGATGGCCGAGTACACCCGCGACTGGGCGGACGAACACTTCGACATGTTCCCCGAGGAGGGGTACGAGTCCCAGACGGTCGCGTGCATCAAGAACACCCAAGGAATCGACGTGGCGGCGACTATCGACCAAGTGAGCGATGAGTACGACATGGTGTTCTCGAACGGGTACGGCTCACAACTCGGCGAGGAGACGTTCCGCATCGGCCACATGGGCGAGCACGACGTCGAGTCGATCCGGGCGCTCACCGACGCCATCGAGGACGTCGCGGGGCTGTAGTTCGCGGAGGGCGCCGCTCGTCGACGTGGAGTGTCGCCCGGAACACTAACGAGCCGGCGTCATCCCGTGGCGGCGTGCCGCGTCGGCCGGTAAACCCTCGTGCCGGGCGTCCGCGATCGCGGCTCGCGGCGGGCCGTGTGTCGCGCGCCCGGGTTCTCCGCACCGTCATCGCACCCTGGCGGGTCTACTGGGGCGGGGACTGAAGGCGCGCATCCCGCGTTAGCACGCGGCGGTACAAACCGCTACCGGAGGAACTTCGAGAGCCGGTCCCTGAGCGACGAGTCGTCGCCCAGCTTCAGATAGAACGCGTCGCCGCCGTCCTCGTAGTAGTTCTCGATGCGGCGGACCACCTGAAAGCCGATGTGCTCGTAGAAGTCCAGCGCCGCCTCGTTCGTCGTTCGCGCGTGACACGACACCGAGCGGTTCGCCTCGGCGACCTCGGCGACGAGCCGCTCGCCGTAGCCGCGCCCTCGAACCCGAGGCGCGACGGCCAGAAAGAGGATGTAGCCGTCGCGGCGTGCCGCCGCGAAGCCGACGAGGTCGTCGTCCTCGACGAGCAGGTGGCACTCCGCCCGCTTGTAGGCGTTCATGAAGAAGCCGCGGCGCTGCTTGAGCACCCCGTCTCGCTCGCGGATCTCCTCCTTCAGCGCCCAGGCGGCCTCGGCGTGGGTGGCCTCCCCCGGGGAGTCCATGCGTTTCTCGACGTTGACGCTCACGTGACGGGTTCTACTGCTGAGGCGCATTTAACTCCACCGTCGGCGGGCCTCCACGCCGGATACACGCTCGGAGACCGCGACGACGCAGAGACGGCCGAAGGGGCACCGCTTTTGGTTCCCTCGTCCGTCCGGGTCGGTAATGTCGAGTCGGTCCCCCGACCGGCGGAGCGGATCGGTCGTCGAGGCGGTTCGGAGCGCGTTCGTCACCGGGGTGGCAGTAGTCGTGCCGCTGTTGCTCTCGCTCATCGTCCTCGCGGTCGCCGGACGCTACGTCTACCAGTACCTCGATCTGTTCTCGACGCTGGTTCTCGATCTGAGCTCGGGCACCCGGTACGTCGTCTCCGTGTCCGGCGTCAGACTCTCGCTGACGAAGGAGTCGCTGATCGAACTCCTGACGCCGGTGGTGTTGGCGTCGATCGTTCTGACCGTCGGCGCGTTCATCAACGCGACGCGGTTCGGGGCGGTCGCCGTCGACTACCTGGACGCCGCGGTCGGACACGTTCCGGGGATCGGCGCCGTCTACGAGTCGTTCCGCGAGATGTCGGACGTGATGATCAACGAGGACGCACAGAACTTCCGCGACGTGAAGCTGGTCGAGTTCCCCCACGAGGGCGCGTACACGCTCGGGTTCCTCACGACCGAGACGCCCGACGCGCTCCGCGAGCCCGCCGGACACGAGCGGATGTTGACGCTGTTTCTCCCGCTGGCACCCAACCCGGTGATGGGCGGGCATCTCGTCCACATGCCTGCCGACCGCGTGATGGACGTGGACATGACCGTCGAGGAGGGGATACGCGCGGTCGTCACGAGCGGCGTGGCGGTCTCGGGCGGCTCGGAGGGGAGCGACGACGGGCTCTCCGCCCGACAGCTCCGAACGCTCTCCCGGGTGGAACACGCGGATCAGCGACTCAGTCCCGAGATGGACGCGCCGAGCGTCCGGCGATCCGAGCCGGAGTCGACCGATCGGATCGACCAATGGGACCGACAGGTCGCTCCGAAACAGTCGGAGACGCCGGCCGACGTCGCACGGCGGACCCGAGAACAGCGGGAGGCTTCCGAGGAGGACGCCGGGCGAAAGACCGACCACAGTCAGCAGTACTCGTTGTACGGTGGCTCGGAGGCGACCTCGACGCCCGCGCGGGACGCCGGACGGTACGAGGTGGAGTCCGACGGGAGCGAGAGGGTGCCGGAACGCGAGGCGGACAGGCCGGCGGCCGACCGCGACGGGGCCGATACGCCGACCGCCGCGGAACCGCAGTCGGGGTCGGAACCCGAGCCCTGGACGGACGCAGATCCGCCAGACGAACCCACCCGAGACGGCGGGGACGAGGGAAGCGACGGCGGCGACGAGCGTGAGGGGGACAACGAGTAGGTTAACAGACGGCGGCGCGAACTCGACACCCAACCCGTGAGCGAGGACACAGAGCGAACAGGTCGGAACGCCACCGCCGAGGCGGACGACGGCGCCGACGACAGCCGCTGGTTCGAGCTTCGAGAACACACCGCCGACGTCGCCGTGGCGGCGGCCGCGGACTCGCTCGCGGGCGTGTTCGCCGCCGTCGCCGAGGGGCTGACCGCGGCGATGTGCGACTCGATCCCCACGACCGGCGACCGGTTCGAGATACTCGCCCGGTCGGAATCGCCGGAGGCGGCGCTGTTCGACTACCTCGACGACTGTATCTACGAACGGGACGTCCGCGGCGTGTTGCCGGTCGACCACCGAGCGACCGTCCGCCGGGACGGCGAGGAGTGGGTCGTCGAGGCCACCGCGCGCGGCGTTCCTCTGGCGGACGTCACCGCACGCGACGTGAAGGCGGTGACGTACTCGGAGATGGAACTCACGGAGGCCGACGACGGGTGGCGCGCGTACGTGGTCTTCGACGTCTGAACGGGACCCCCGTCGACATGTGTGTGAGTTGGTCACAGGATTTAGGACCACAGGGCACGCGCGTCAACACCATGCGATCCCGTTCCCGGAACGCTGTCGTCGCGTCCGTCGCGCACGTCGGCGCGCTCGTCGCGGTCATCGCGGGCGCGTCAGGCCTCGCGGCCGCACACGTAGAGTACGTGACTGACGGGGAGGGCGGCGACCCGATCGCCTTCATGGCGGCCGCGCTGTCCGAGCCGATCGTCGTGCTGGCGCTCGGCGGCGGCGGCGTCGCCGTCGTCGGCACGATGGCGGCGTATCTCCGGGTTCAGCCGCTTCGAAGCGATATCTCCGTGATACGCCGGGCGCTGACCGACTACACCGACCTGTTGCCGTGGCTGCTCCGCCTCGGGATCGGACTGCCGATGGTCGGCGCCGGGTTCGCGGGCTACCTGTTCACCCCGTTGGTCACGGCGGCGGACACCGGTGTGCCCGTCAGGCTGTTCGGCGTCGCCGTCGGCTTCGCGCTGCTGTTCGGGCTGGCGACGCGGTTCGTCGCGGGCGCCGCGCTGGTATCCTATCTCGTGTTGCTCCCGATCCATCCGTCGATGTTCTTCGCGTTCGAGTACGTCGCGGGGTTGCTGGCGATCGTGCTCGTCGGGGGCGGTCGTCCGAGCGCCGACCACGTCATCGCGAGGATGGCCGCGAACGAGGAGACGGTCTACTCCCGATACGACCCGTTCTACCGGGAGATCGCCGTCCCCGTCGGCAGCCGGCTCGACGAGTACCGACGGTACGTCCCGACGATCGTCCGGGTGGGGATGGGGATCGTCTTCATGTATCTGGCGCTCGCCGAGAAGCTCCTCGCGCCCGACCAAGCGCTCGCGGTCGTCGAACAGTACGGCCTGTCGACACTGGTTCCGGTGCCGCCGGAGCTGTGGGTGCTCGGCGCGGCCGTCACCGAGTTGTTCCTCGGCGTCCTGCTCGTCCTCGGGTTGTTCACGCGCGCGGCCTCCGCGTCGGCGTTCTTCGTGTTCACGACCACGCTGTTCGGACTCGCGGACGACCCCGTGCTCGCCCATATCTCGCTGTTCGGCCTGGTTTCGGTGCTGCTCGTCACCGGCGCGGGCCCGTTCTCGATCGACACGGCCGTCTTCCGGGCGCCGAACGAGCGAGGCGAACCCGGCATCGGGTCGGACGCGGTTCGCACCGCCGCGTCGAGCGCGGGCGACGTGTCCGGATCGGTCCTCGGCGACGACGACCGGTAGTAACGCTATTCCGTTCGCCAACGGGAGGTACCGACATGACAGACACCGCCGAAACCCGCGAGTACGACGGGATCGAACTCCGCAAGGTCCGTGAGTTCGTCTGGGAGATCCCGCAGGAGGGAGGGATGAACGCTCCCGCACGCGTGCTCGCGAGCGACGCACTCCTCGAACAGATCGGCGACGACAAGACGCTCCAGCAACTGCGGAACGCGACACACCTGCCGGGGATCACGACCTACGCCGCGTGCATGCCCGACGGGCATCAGGGGTACGGGTTCCCCGTCGGCGGGGTCGGCGCGACCGACGCGGAGGACGGCTGTATCTCGCCCGGAGCGGTCGGCTACGACATCAACTGCGGCGTCCGGATGATCCGAACGAACCTCACCTACGAGGACCTACAGGGCAACGAGGAGGAACTCGTCGAGAGCCTCTTCGCGAACGTCCCCTCGGGGCTCGGCGGCGGCGGGATCGTCGAGGGCGACGCCGACACCGTCGAGGCGGTGCTCGAGCGCGGCATGGAGTGGGCGCTCGCGGAGGGGTACGCGACCGGGGACGACCTCGATCACTGCGAGGACGAGGGTCGTCGCCCCGACGCGCGCCCGGAGTTCGTCTCACAGAAGGCGAAGGACCGCGGTCGGAACCAGCTCGGAAGCCTCGGCTCGGGGAATCACTTCCTCGAGATCCAGCGCGTCACCGACGTGTTCGACGAGGCAATCGCCGACTCGTTCGGCCTCCAAGAGGATCAGATCGTCGTGTTGATCCACTGCGGGTCGCGCGGACTGGGCCACCAAGTGTGCACCGACTACCTCCGGAAGATCGAGAAAGGGCACGGCGACCTGCTCGAATCGCTTCCCGACAAGGAGCTCGCGGCGGCGCCCGCCGGCTCGGAGCTCGCCGACGAGTACTACGGCGCGATGTGCGCGGCGATCAACTTCGCGTGGGTGAACCGGCAGCTCATCACCCACCGGACGCGCCGCGTGTTCGAACGGGTGTTCCGCGCGGACGCCGACGAACTCGGGATGGAACTCCTCTACGACGTGGCCCACAATATCGCGAAGAAGGAAATCCACGAGGTCGGCGTCGACGAGGACGGCACCGCCGTACCCACGGAGGACGCCGTCGCTCACGAGGAGCGCGAGCTGTACGTCCACCGAAAGGGCGCTACGCGCGCGTTCCCGGCCGGTCGCGAGGAGGTTCCCGCGGCCTACCGCGACGTGGGGCAGCCGGTCATCATTCCCGGGAGCATGGGCGCCGGTAGCTACGTGCTCGTCGGCGGCGACGAGTCGCTCGCCCAGACCTTCGGCTCGACTGCTCACGGCGCCGGCCGAGTGATGAGCCGTACCGCTGCGAAGCAGGAGTACTGGGGGGAGACCGTGCAGGACGAGCTGCGCGACCAGGACCACATCTACGTGAAGGCACAGTCGGGCGCGACGGTCGCCGAGGAGGCGCCCGGCGTGTACAAGGACGTCGACGAGGTCGTCCGCGTGAGCGACGCGCTCGGCATCGGCGACAAGGTCGCTCGAACCTTCCCCGTCTGCAATATCAAGGGATAGCCGCTCCGCTCGTCGGAGGTGGGGCTGACAGGCGACGCCCCGCACCGTCCACGGCACGCGGCGTCGCACACCCGCGCTCGCACCGTGGTGACCGTCACGTCACGACGGCGATGGTCCCGGGTTCGTATTTGAACGTTCGGCCCGCGGGCGACCGCGATCGATTCGCGGGGATGCTGCGTTCGAAGTCAGTAGAATCCGCTCGACGGACCGGAAGGACCGTCGGGTTCCTCGGGCCCCGGGGGCGACTTCGATCCGCGACCCTCCGCGAGTTCGACGCGTTCCCCCTCCGTGTCGGCGCGTCGCGGGTCGATCTCGCGGCCGTCCTCGAACTTCACGAACGAGAGGTAGAACCGTTCCCCGCAGCCCTCTGCCTCCGCGGCGTCCTCGTCCGCAGGCGACGGGCACTCGCCGCAGACGAACGCGACGCCGTCGGCGGCGCCGTCCTCGAACGGCTCGTCGGGATCGGCGTACTCCCAGCCCTCGAACGGGTACGGCGTGACGGCCTTGTCCGAGAGGTAGCCGTCGCGCTCCAGTTCGACGAGCGTCCCGCAGTGAGGACAGTAGTAGGTGACCGGGTAGCCCATACCGGATCCGAGGGGCCGGCGGCACTTGCCTCCGTCGGCGGCGTCGTCCCGCGGCTCCCGGAACGCGGATTTCAAGCCCCCGGACCCCCAGTCGGGATCCAATGACACCCGAGGAGACGGTACGGGCGTACTACGACGCCCTCCGGGCGGGCGAGGCGCTCGCGCCGTTTTTCGTCGAGTCGCCGGCGACGGTGAAGGTAGGGATCAGCGAACGGCTCGTGGGGTACGCCGAGATCGCGAACGCCCTGCGCGAGCAGACGCGAACGACCGAAGACTGGAGCGTTCAGAGCCACGACCTGCAGGTCGTCGAACGCGACGGGGCCGCCGCCGTCGCCGACGCGGTGTCGCTGTCGTGGTACGACGCCGAGGCGTTCGCCGAGCGCTCGTTCGAGACGCGCTGGAGCGGGACGCTTCTCCCCGGTGAGGACGGGTGGGCGTTCGCGGGGATGCACGTCTCGGTCGGGACCGACCTCGATTCGGGTATCGATCGCTGATGGTCGGCCCGAGCATCACGAAGGAGAAGCGCGACGCGACGAACCGACGGCTCAAGGTCGGGCTGGTGCTCCTCATCGGCGTCTCGGGCGGACTCGTGTCGTTACAGGCGGACCCGACGCCGGCACAGATCGCCGCGGCCATCGGCGTCTCGCTCCTCATCGGTGTGGCGCTGACGTGGTTCGTCGTGCGGACGCTGAAGGAGTACTCACCCAAGCGGTAGCCGGCCGGACCGAGTCAGTCGGACGGCCGCGCCCGGGGTTCCGGCGTCCGTAGTTCTGTCACCCGCAGTCAGGCGACTCGCCGGACCCACGCGTCCGGGTCGTCGAGCTCCGCGTCGCTCGGGAGGTTCGCGGGTCGCTCCCACACAAGCGACGCGGTCCGGAGGTCGGTGCGGTCGGCGACGGTCGAGAAGAACGCCGCGCCGCGCTCGTACTGTCGACGCTTCATCCCGAACCCCAGCAGCCGCTTGAACAGGTTCGTGATCGGGTCGCCCCCCTGTCGACGCGCGTCGAGCTTCTCGCGGAGGTCGTCGTACTCGTCGTCGAACGCGCGGTCCATGAGCAGTTCGGCGTACCCCTCGACGGCCGTCATCGCCGTGTTGAGGTCTGCGAACGCGTCGATCGGACCGCTCCCGTCGCGACCGGGACTGGCGAGTTCGAGCAGCGACGACTCGTCGGTCATCGACGCGATCCCCGACTCCAGTCGGTCCTCGAGATACCCCGGAAGCCACGCCGCCGCCGCGAACTCCGCGGCGTGGGCGACCTCGTGAAAGGCGATCCACCGACGGAATCGCGGGTAACCGACGTCCAACTCCACCGCGGCCTCGCGAATGTTCGGCCGGACAAAGTACAGCCCGTGATCGGTGGGGTCGGCATCCGCGAGCAACAGCGGGTCGTACTGCCCGAGGACGTTCCGCGCGAGAAACGCGACCGTCACGGCCATCGTCCCGGTGTTCAACGAACGGGCCACGCCCGGGACCCCGCCGCCGGTCACGGTGTCGTCCAGCGGGCGCAGCACACGCCGGAAGGTGTCGACGTTCGCGTCGATCCAGTGATGGCGATGTTGTACCTCGATGCTCCCGGGGAGGTCGAACTCGACGCCGGAGGCCTCCCGGAGGCCGTCGCGGGCGGCCCGCACGTCGTCGGCGATCGCCGCCCGTTCAGCCGGCTCCATCCGCAGGTCGCCGGGCTCACAGCCGCCCTTTGCGGCCTCCGCGACGGCGTCCCAGTCGATGACGCCGTCCGGGGGGTCCGCCGCGCCGGCGATCGCGCGAACGCTCCGCGAGAGATCCATACCGTGACTCGGCCGTCCGGCGGGATAGACCTTCCCCCGAGGCAGCGCGCCCCTGGTCGACCGACGCGGTATCCCGACCGGTCGTCCGGGTGTGCTTCGGGCGATTTAAGAGCGATCCGCGGTCCGATCGGGGCATGCAACGAGTCGACGTCGCCATCGCCGGCGGCGGACCGGCGGGATCGGCCGCCGCCCACGCCGCCGCCTCCCGCGGGGCCGACGCCGTCGTCCTCGAGAAGGGCGTCCCCCGTGCGGACCGGCAGGGGCTCGGCCCGGACTCGACGGACGCCGCGGGCATCCTCGACTACTGGGTCGACATCATGGGGATCCACCCCGACGAGTTCCCCGAGGGCGTCGTTCAGGACGAACTCGACCGCGCGGAGTTCGTGGGGCCGAACGAGGCCTGCACCCTCCGCTCGACCGGCATCGAGTCGAGCTACGACGGGTTCGGCTACACCATGCACCGCGCGCGTTTCGACGACTTCATGCGCGATCGGGCGGAGGAGGCGGGAGCCGAGTACCGCGTCAAGGCGTCCGTGAAGGACGTGGAGACGGACCTCTCGGCGGGCGTCGGCGGCGACGACCCCCGCCACGTGCTCTCGCTGGCCGGCGGCGACGAGGTCGGCGCGGACTTCCTCGTGCTCGCGGACGGCCCCCAGCGCACGGTGACGAACCGCGTGCTCGATCGCTTCCTGCCCGACGGGCGGAAGGCCTCCGAGCGCCTCGCGTCGACGGAGAACAACCACATCGCCTATCAGGAGTATCGGAGGTTCCCGCCGGAGGTGTACGACGAGGTCGACGGCGCGATCACGTTCTGGTGGGGCGTCATGCCCGGCCACACCGCCTATCCATGGGTGTTCCCGAACGCCGACCGTGTCTGTCGCGTCGGGCTGACGATGCCCATCGGGATGGACCTCGACGAGGTCGAAGACAGGGAGGAGTACGCGCTCATCCACGATGACGACGAACGGATCCCCTCGGGGAAGGAGTACGTCCGCCGGATCTTGGAGCGCGAGTGGGGCGACGAGTACGACATCGAGGAGGACTTCCCGGTCGTCGAGGACGCCGGCAAGACGAACGGCACGGAGACGTACCCCATCTCCTCGACGAACCCGATCGAGAGCCCCGTCGACGCCGGGATCTGCGTGACCGGCGGCGCGATGGGCGCCACCAGCGCCTTCCACGAGGGCGGCGATCACGTCGCCGTTCGCACAGGCGCCATCGCGGGCGAACTGGCGGCCGAGGGCGACGTGTCCGCCTACAACGAGCGCTGGAAGGAGGCCATCGGCGACGAGTTGCTTCGCAACGTCGCGCTCGCGGAACTGTGCCGCGGATACGGCCCGGACGACTGGGACGACACGTTCCGCATCGGCCGCGAGATGCTCGCCGACGACGGCGACCGCGGGATGTTCGAACGGAAGTTCGGCGCCGGCTGGGGCGCGGCGAAGCTCCTCCTGCGGTACCAGTGGATCAAGTGGCGGAACCGCGGCGGTCGGTACGTCCAGATGACCGAGGACGAGTACGCGTACTGAGTCGACGACGACGACGTCGCCCCCGCGGAGGGCGTCGCTGCCGCGTCCGTCGCGGCGACCGGATCCGCCTACATCCCCATGTCCGCCGCATCCTCCGGGACCGGGAGGTCGTGGACCGCGACGCCGAGCAGTTCCGCGACGTGGTCCAGAGCCATGTCGAAGCCGTAGTACCGCTCCAACTCGTCGCCGGCGGCGCCGCCGTCGCGCACCTTCAGCATCGCGTACCCCTCGACGTTCTGCGCGATCGCCGCGCGGCGGCCGTCGCGCTCGACCGTCAGCAGTCGCTCGGTGTCGGTCTCCTCGTACGTCGCCGTGATGCCGTCGGCCTCGGCGCTGCTCATACGCGAACATGGGACGGCAGGTACTCGGCGGTTGCGGTCGCGACACGTCGGTCGCGGGACGGGTGGCCGAGTTCGGGCGCGGCGGTGCGGCCGCTCCGGGTGTGAAAGCGAGATGAATGGCGGACGGACCGGAGTTGCCCGGGGGTTCCACCGTGGGGAATCCCGGTCGCTGACTCCGCCCCGCGGCCCGACGAGCGACGGACGTCCGGCGGTGGGCTGCTCGCTTCCGCGCCTGACCCGATTCCGCCGACGAACCGGGGGAGCGCACCCCTGCGGGTGCGTCCCGGCGGACCGTCGTCCCCGGCGGACGAGGCTTCCCCGTCAGCTTCCGAGGCCCGCGACGGGCGCCCCGGACGCCTCCGGCGTTCGGTCCCCGCTGAAGACTCTATTGCGGGAGACGAGCAGGGCCTAACTGCCCGACCTAGTCCACCCCGAGGTAGTTCGGTTCGACTTAAGTCCCTTGCGGTACGGCGCTCCGGGAGGTCGACGGAATCGACTGCCGGCGGTCAGACGACCGCGTTGGCGAACGCCCCCGCGCTGAGCGGGACGAGCGCCGCGACGCCGACGACGAGCCAGCGGTGCCAGAGGATCCACGTCGCCGACTGCGGGAACGAGTAGAGGTTCTGCACGTCGACCGCCATCGCCCACGCGGTCGCGAGCGCCAGCAGGCCGACGCCGGCGACGAGGGCGATCCCCGCGACGGTGCTTGCGGGGCGACGCTCCTGTCGTCCCGACAGGAAGACCACGACGAGGAGCACGGCGAGGAACGCGACGCCGGCGGCACCGACGGGTCCGGAGGAGTAGTAGACGCCCAGCCCCGTTCCGGCGTCTGCGATGAGAACGAGCGGTGCGGCCAACACGGACAGCAGCGCGAGGCAGGCGACGACGCCCGCGACGGGCGCGGAGTCGGCGAGGTTCATATGTCAGGATGAGCGTCCGGCGCGCACTTAACGTCCGGCGATCGGTCGTCTCGACGAACGGGACGGGGAGGGCGTGCCGGTTCCACCGGGGGGAATCCGGATCGCCCGAAGGGGAACGCCGAAGTGCTCCCCCGCGGAGAGGCAGGTATGGAAGACGTGGCAATCATCGGCGCGTCCATGACCCGGTTCGGGCAGCGGGACGCGTGGATCCGCGAGCTGCTGGCTGAGGCCGGACAGGCGTGCCTCGAGGACGCCGGGATGTCGGCAGACGCCGTCGACCATCTGTACGTCTCGAACATGGCCAGCGGCGAGTTCGAGGGACAGACGGGCGTCCCGAACGCGCTCGCACACGACCTGCAGGCGGTGCCCGCGTACACGGCCCGCATCGACCAGACCTCCTCCTCGGGCGGCGCGGGCATCTACGCGGCCTGGCAGTCGGTCGCATCCGGCGCCTCCGAGGTGACGCTGCTCGTCGGCGGCGAGAAGATGACCCACCGCACGACCGCGGAGGCGACCGACGTGATCGCCTCGCTCACGCACCCCTGCGAGTACAAACACGGGCTCACGCTCCCGAGCTTCGCGGGCCTCACCGCGCGCCTGTACCTCGACACCTACGACGCCCCGCGTGAGAGCCTCGGGAAGGTGGCCGTCAAGAACCACAGGAACGGCGTCGACAACCCGCACGCACAGTTCCGCAAGGAGGTCGATCTGGAGACGGTACTCGACTCGCCGATCGTCGCCGACCCCCTACGGCTGTACGACTTCTGTCCGATCACCGACGGCTCGGCGGCGCTGTTGTTCTGTCCGGTCTCCGTCGCCGAGGAGCACGCCGACGAGTACGTCCGCGTCTCGGGCATCGGGGGCGCGACGGACACGCACGTCGTCCACGAGCGCGCGGACCCGACGACCATGCGCGGCGTCGTCGAATCCAGCGACCGCGCCTACGAGATGGCCGACCTGTCGCCCGACGACGTGGACGTGGCCGAACTGCACGACATGTTCACGATCCTCGAGTTCCTCCAGTTCGAGGACCTCGGCTTCGCCGAGAAGGGCGAGGGGTGGAGGGCGATCGAGTCGGGGCGCACCGAGCGCGACGGCGAGCTCCCGATCAACACCTCCGGCGGGCTGAAGTCGAAGGGACATCCGCTCGGCGCCTCCGGCGTCGCCCAGGCGTACGAGATCGTCCAGCAGCTCCGCGGCGACGCGGGGAAACGGCAGGTCGACGCCGACGTGGGACTCGCGTGCAACGTGGGCGGGTTCGGGAACTGCGTAACCACCGCGATCCTCGAGGGGGTGGACGCATGAGCGACGAGCGCGCGGACGAGCGGAGCGAGTCCACGAACGGAGCAGGGGGCGAACCGACCCGCGACGACGCGCCCGCCTTCGAGGCCGCCCGCTACCCGGACGGCTCGATCACCTATCCCGCCCACCCGGTCGGGCCGGACGGCGAGGCGCCTGTCGGGACGGTCGACCTGAACGAGCACACCGCCGAGGTGATCACGTGGACCACGTCGACGGCGACGCCGCCCGGCGTGCGCGAGCCGAACCACGTCGCGATCGTCGAGTTCGACGTGGACGGCGAACCCGTGCGCGCGATCGGACAGGTCACGACGGGAGACGTCGACATCGGCGACGAGGTCGAGCCGGTGTACTGCGATCAGCTCCGCGATCCGGCGGCCGGGATCCGTGAACCTGCCAGCCAGGAGTGGGACGGGTTCCGGTTCCGACCCGTCGAGTGATCGGGCCATGAGGGCCGCCCCGGGAGCGACAGCGAGAACGGCGTCTCCGGCGGAACCGGGGTCGTCCTCGCGGGGGTCGCCGGTGGCGCGATCGGGTCCTCCGTGAACCGCCGATATCGGAGCGGAGACGCGACCTGATCACGGGGTCGCGAGAAGGGGTCCTACGAGTTCAGTCGCGATCCTTCTGGCCGTCGCTGTCGTCCTCGTCGGCGGCATCGGCGCCGTTGCCGTTGTCGTCGCCGTCGACCGAGTTCTCGTCGCGGCCGTCAGCGTCGGCGTCGGCGGCATCCGCCGCGCGGTCGTCGGCGTCGTCCCGGAGCTCGCGTTTGATCGACTCCAGTTCGGAGTCGACGTCGACCTCCGGATGCGGGTCGCCCCCGTCGGCGTCGTTCGTGTCGTTGTCGGCGTCGCCGGAGTCACCTTCGGACGCGTCGTCGCCGTCGTCACCCGACTCGTCCGGGTCCCCGACCTCGATGGTGACCGGGCCGTCGTCGTGGCCGTGATCCGTTCGAGGTTCGCGGTCAGCCCGAGGTCCGCGGCCCGCCCGGCGCTCGCGGTCGCGCTCGCGGTCGACGACCTCCCGCGACTCGCGGACGCGGCGCTCCAGTTCGGCGCTCAACTCGCGCGCGTCGGCGACGAGGTCGCGGCTTCCCTCGTCCTCTGGGAGGTCCGCCTCCGAGAGCGTCTCGCGGAGGCGCTCCAGCGCGTCCGACGCGTCGGTGGCCGCACGGTCGGTCGCGGCGGTGACGCCCTCGCCCAGCGCGTCAGAGAACACCGACCGGGCGAGGCCGCGAGCGTCCCGACGGGTGCGGCGCGAACCGCGTCCGCGACGCCGGTCGGCGGGCGCCTCGCCGGGCGCAGCGAGGTCGATGACTCCGCGGAGGAGTTCGAGCGTCTCGATCGTCGCCTCGAGGACGGCCACGACCGTCGGGATGGTGTAGTCGCTCGTGAAACGGAACAGCTCCCCCGGCGCCGGCGGACGAGGGGGACTGCGACCGCGCCCGCGCCGGTCCCAGCGATCCGCGGCTGGCCGTCGATCGCGATCGCCCGCGGCTCGGTCGTCGCGGTCGTCCGCACGCTCGTGCTCGCGGAGTTCCGCACGGAGGTCCGACAGCGTCGTCTCCAACTCGGAGACGAGCGCCGCGAGCTCCTCGGCGTCGTCCGGGTCGCGGGAGGGATCGCTCATGAGGTGGAGGTTGAGCGCGTGCCGTGAAAAGCGTTCACTCGGTCGACTGATCCGGGGGTGGACGGGACGGGTGGATCAGTCAGCGCGGTTTCGCGCGGCGGTACTGCACGGGCCACTCGACATCCTCACCGAGTTCGTTCGCCGCGTGCAGCGGCCAGTACGGCGAGCGGAGGAACTCCCGGGCCATGAGCACCGCGTCGGCGCGATCGTTCGCGACGATCTCCTCGGCCTGCGTCGGCTCGGTGATGCCGCCGACCGAGGCGACGGCCATGTCGGCGCCGACCTCCTCGACGTGCTCGCGGATCGTCTCCGCGTACGGGAGCTGGTAGCTCGGCCCGGCGTACGGCACCTCCTGTGCCGGCGAGATGCCGCCCGAACTCACGTCGAGGAGATCGGCGCCGGCCTCTGCCAGCAGCGGGGCGAGCCGCGCCGACTGCTCCACGTCCCACGACTCGCGGTCGTCGATCCAGTCGGTCGCGGAGATACGCACGAACACCGGCTTGTCGTCGGGCCACACCTCACGGACGACCTCGGTCACCTCGCGCACGAGCCGGGTCCGGTTCTCGAAGGAGCCGCCGTACTCGTCGTCGCGGTCGTTGGCGACCGGCGAGAGGAACTCGTGCAGCAGATAGCCGTGGGCGGCGTGCACCTCCGCGACCTCGAAGCCGGCGTCGAGCGCGCGCTCGGCGGCCGCGGCGAAGTCGTCGATCACGCCGTCTATCTCCGTAACGGAGAGGCCGTTCGTCGGGTGTTCGTCGCCGTCGCGTGGGTACGGGCCCGACGGCGCGTCGACCTCCCAGCCGCCCTCGTCGAGGGGAACGGGGTCGCCGCCGTCCCAGGGACGGTGCGTCGACGCCTTCCGACCGGCGTGCGCCAGCTGGATCGCGGGCACGGATCCCTGTCCACGGACGAACTCGGCGATCCCGGCCCACTCGTCCGCCTGCTCGTCGGTCCAGATGCCCACGTCGTTTGGCGTGATCCGACCCTCCGGCGAGACCGCGGTCGCCTCGGCCATCACCAGCCCGGCGCCGCCGACGGCCCGAGAGCCGAGATGGACGAGGTGCCAGTCGGTCGGGACGCCCTCGGTCGCGGAGTACTGACACATGGGCGAGACGAACACGCGGTTGGGGATCTCGGTGTCCCGCAGCGTGAGCGGCGAGAACAGGTGGTCGACCATGTCCACGGTACAGCCGCGTCGGTACAAACGGCTGGCGACGACAGAGGGGATTGCCACTTTCGGCGAGCGACGGGAGCACGAGCCGTCGACGCCGGCGTCGGTCTCGACCGAGGAGTCGCGGGCGTCGACGACCGCGGCCGGAGAGTCGCCGCCGCCGATGATCCCGACGCCGTCCGGGCTTCCGGTTCCCTCGATTTTTCAATCGCGGTCGGTCTCTGAGGGGCCATGGGACTCTCCACGGACGAGATCATGCAGATCAGCCTCGACCTCGTCGACTGGGACGATACGCCGGCCGACAGCACCGTCTACGTCCCCGGCGAGGACATCGAGACCGCGCTCGTGGGCATCGACCTCGAGTCGCCGGAGATCCAGTTGGCCCACGATCAGGACTACGATCTGGCGCTTGCGCACCATCCGACGGGGATGTCCGCCCGCCTCGACTTCCCGCAGGTGCTCGACACACAGGTGGAGTTCATGACGGATCACGGCGTCCCGGAGGAGGTCGCCGAGGAGGCCGTCGCCGACCTCCGATCGCGAATGGACCACGGCGGTCACTCCAGCAACTACCGCCACGATCCGAGCGTCGCAGAACTGCTCGACCAGCCGTACCTCAACACGCACCTCGCGCCCGACGAGTACGGCCGGCGCGTCTTCCGGGAGGTCGCCGACGGGTTGGCCGACGACGCGACCGCCGGCGACTTCGTCGACGCACTGGGCGAGATCCCCGAACTCGACGCCGCCGAGACCGACGTACTGCTCCGCCTCGGCGACCGGGAGAACGATCTGGGGGAGGTGGCAGTCCACCACGCCGCGGGAACGAACGGCGGCGCGTCCGTCGCCCGCGCGTACTTCGAGCACGGCGTCGATACCGTCCTCTACATCCACGTCGGCGCCGGCGACACGGACGAGTTGCGCGAGGAGTTCGCCGGCGAGGCGAAGAACCTCGTGGTCACCGGGCACATCGCCAGCGACGCGATCGGCATGAACGCGGTGATCGACGCGCTGGAGGAGCGCGGCGTCGAGTGCGACACGATCTCCGGGTGCGGAATCGGTCACGGGGAGTGACCCGTACGGCGGATCGCGGGCGCGATACGCGGTGGTCGTCACGGATCGTTTAGGCCGGCCTACCGTTTAGGGCTACCAAAACCTATATGCCCTCGGGGGCGCGAGACACCTGTAATGACGCACGATGTGCTCGCGGGTCGGGAGGAGACGGAGACCCCGGAGCGTGACCGCTCCCCCGAGACGGACGTCGCCGCCCTCCGTACGTGTCCCGACAGGACGGTGTTCTCCGAGAACAGCAACGCCGACGGCTGGATATCGACGGACCTGACGGTCGACCTCGAACGGTAGACGCGCGACCCCTCGAACCGCTTTCGAGACGTCTCTTGCCTGCTGGCTTCTCACCCGCGTCCTCACGCGGACTCTCAAAAATCAAGTGACTGGGGGGAGTCGAACGCTCGTCGTTCGCCGCGGCTTACTGCATCGCGCCCTCGGTGACGAGCGTGTCGTCCTCGAGGTAGTGCTCGATGTGGTGGGCGTCCTCCTCGACCTGCACGATGTTCTCGCGAAGGATCTCGCCCGTAGCGGGGTCGCCGAGACTGTCCGCGAGCTCGACGTGCTCACGGAGCGTCTCGATGATGTCGCCGTACATCTCCATGTCGTTCGCCAGCGACGTGCGGATGTCGTACACGTCCTCGTCCTCGGGTTCGACCGGCGACTCCGACTCCAAGGTCGCCATCGACGCGTGCGGGACGCCGCCCAGTGCCTGCAGCCGTTCGGCGAGCACGTCCGCGAACGCCTCCGCGTTCTCGGCCGCCTCGCCGAGGAACAGGTGCAGGTCGCGGAACTCCGCGCCCTCGACGTTCCAGTGGTGCTTGCGAAGCTGGTGATACAGGACGTACGTCGCCGCGAGATCGGTGTTGAGCGCGTCGACGATCTGTTCGGCCTTCTCGGCGTCCATCCGGAGCGCCTCGCTTCCCTCGACTTCCCCTGCCGACTTGAGTACGCGTTTCTGAGTGCTCATCTGTACTCATAGATACGGGCCGGACCCTCATAAAACCCGGTGTAAGTGAACTTCTTTTTCGGTATGGCAAAATCTATTTTCGTGTTAAGAAATACCACGATGGGCGTTGGCGGAGCTCCCTCACTCGCTGTGGTCGTCCAGCACTGGGATGAACTCGCGTTGGTCGGCGAGCACCTCGGGGTCGAGTTCCGCGATCAGATCGCGCTCGTCTCGGTTGAGCGCCGCCGTGACGTGTCCGTCGGGACGGACGACCGCCGACCGCCCGGCGTACTCCGTGGATCGGGCTTCGGCCACGTCGCGCGCCCCGGTCCGGCCCGCCCCGATCACCCAGCGGACGCCGTCCAGCGCCCGAGCGCGCAACAGGAGCCGCCAGTTCTCCGAGTGGGCGGCCGGCCAGGCGCCGGCGACGAACAGCGCGTCGACCCGCTCGGCCGCGAGCGCGGCGCTGTCGTCGACGAAGTTGAGGTCGTAGCAGGTGAGCAGTCCGGTCGACCCCGCGGGCGTCTCGACGGTCACCTGCTCGTCGCCGGCGGTCAACATGTCCGACTCGTCGGCCCAGAGGTGCCGTTTCCGGTACACGGTCGTGTCTCCGCTCGGATCGACGTACGCGAGCGCGTTGTACAGGGACCCGTCGCTCGTGCCGCGTTCGACGTAGCCCGCGAGGACCGCGAGGTCGTCGGCGTCGGCGACGGCGCGGATCCGGTCGAGTTCCGGCCCGTCGCGGTCGAGTGCGACCGCCTCGATGCGCTCGTCGGCGACGAATCCGGTCAGCGCGTACTCCGGGAACAGCGCCACGTCGACGCAGTCGGGGAGGCCGGCGGCGCGAGCGGCGACGGTGTCGAGGTTTCCCTCCACGTCGAGATCCGAGACGGAGAGCTGTGGGACGGCGACGGTGGCCATGATCGTCGCGTCGCCGTCAACTGGAATAATAGCCGGGGTTGACGGGAGTGGACGACGGGCCGGATTCGAACCGCGTCCCACCTGCGAGGGGTGCCGTCGCTCGGAATATGGAAACGCCCTTGTAGCCGACACACCCATCGACGGGCATGAGCGACGACGACCCGGCCGAGGAGTCAGGCGACCCCGAGGACGCCGAGGAGACGGAACTCGTCCCCGAGGTGTCCGTCGAGGACCTCGACGCCCGGCTGGACGAGACCGCCGAGGCGCTCGAGGCCGCCGAGACCGAGGCCGACCTCGACGACGTGGAGGCCGATCTGGACGAGGTCGAGGCGGACCTGGAGCGCGCCGACCTCCCGGAACCGGACGAGGACGACGAGGACGCGGAGGACCCGCGAGCCGACCTCGAGTCGCGGCTCTCGGATCAACGCGACGATCTCGCGGACCAGCGCGGTCCGTACGCGTCCGACGCCGTCGACGAGGTCGAGTCCGCTCAGTCGACGATCGCCGACACGCGGTGGACCGAGTCGGGCGAGGCCGACCTCCCCGCGGTCGTCGACGAGTTCCTCGACGCGATGAACGAGGTGCTCGAGACGGATCTCAACCGCGCGGGCGACGACGACCCCGAATCGCTGGCCGACGCGCTCGACGACGCCGTCGCGGCCGTCGAGGAGGCGGATCTGGACGCCGACGACGATGCGGAGACCATCGCGGCGCTGCTCGAGGCGACCGACGGGCTGGGGACGGGCGTCGACGACGCCGAGGAGTGGGACGACCTCCAGACCCACGAGCAGCTCCAGGCGCAGGGCTTCTACGACGTGCTCGGGCACTACAAGGACTTCCCGCCGGAGCTGTCGGCGCTGAAGGAGCACGAACAGCAGGGGAACGTCGAGATGGTGCTGCTCGCGCTGGACTCGCTGGAGTCGGAGTTCATGGAGGAGCACTGTCTGGACGCGCTCACCCGGATGAACGACGACGGCGCCTTCGAGGCGATGCACCAGCGCGCACAGAAGCGCGACCAACCCGCGATCCGCGCGCTCGGCAAGATGGCCGCCGAGGACGCCGTCGAGACGCTCGTCGAGTACGTCGACTCCGACTCGAACCCGGTCCTGCAGAAGGTGACGTTCAAGGCGCTCGGCGAGATCGGCCACGAGGACGCCGTACAGCCCCTCGTGAACAAGCTCGTCATGGACGACGACGAGGTGCGGCCGTACGCCGCCCGCGCGCTCGGACTCATCGGCGACGCCCGCGCCGTCGACCCGCTTGCCGACGCCGCGGCCGACGACGACAGCGACAACGTCCGTGCGGCCGCCCTGTGGGCGCTGCGCCAGATCGGCACCGAGGCGGCCCTGGAGGCCGCCGCCGAGTTCGACGACGACCGCACGTTCATCGTGCAGACCGAGGCCGAGAAGGCGCGCGACGCCCTCGACGCCGCGGGCGAGGAAGTCGTCGCGTAAGACGGGACCCGAACCGCGAACGACTCCTCCTCGCAGTTCCCCGGCGTCACCCGACGAGTTCGGTTCGCCGCTACAGCAGTTCCCCGACGAACAGCAGCGCGAAGCCCAACGAGACGAGCAGCCCCCCGACCCGACCGAGGTTCGTGTGTTCGGTGACCTCGCTGGGCGCGATATCGACGTCGTAGCTGTCCCACTCCTCCTCATATGAGACGTACGAAGGGACCTGGAAGAACTCCACGGCGATGAGGGCGCCGCCGACGGCGCCCAACGCGGCTCCGGCGAGCCTGACCCCCTCGGCGATGGTGACCATACCACCCATCCGCCGTCGTCGGAGCAAAAACGCACCGAAGCCGGCCGGATGCGAACACCGAGTCGCCCCGGACGGACCCGGCGGCAACGCGGCGAGGGTTGAAATACGAACAAGCGGCCAGACCATCGCAGTGGTTCGCCTCCTCGCCGTGATCGCGTCCGTTCTCCTCCTCGTCGTGGCGACGCCAGCGACGCCGGCGGCCCTCGCGACGAACGCGGAGCCGCCGGCACCGACGACGGTCGCTGGACCCTCGGCGAGTCAGACGGCGGTCACCACGACCACGAACAACACGACGGAGACGGACGACGAGCCGAACGGACCCCGACTCGTCGGGCTTCTCCCGAACCCCGTCACCACCGACGACGCGGGGGAGTACGTCCTCCTGTGGCTGCCGCCCGGGAACTGGACCGTCGACGACGGAGAGGGGAGTGTCACCATCCGCCAGCGACGGGCCGGCAGGGTCGTCGTGACGGGCGACCCGGAGGCGCCGTCCGTGCCCACGCCATGGCGCGTCGTCACCCCGGGGCTCGCGCTGTCGAACGCCGGCGAGCGTGTCCTGCTCCGACGGAGCGGGCCGAACGGGTCGATCGTCGACGCCGTCGAGTACGGACGCGCTCCGGAAGGCGAGCGGTGGGTCCGAGACGGGAATCCGCGGTGGCAACCGGTCGGGCTCGAGTTCCGCGACCCGGTTCCGTTGGGGGCCGCGAACGCGACGGCGTTCGTGCTCCCGGACGCCCCGTCGGAACCGATCGTCCCCATCAGGGCGGCCGACGAGCGGGTGTTCCTCGCGGGGTACACCTTCGGCTCCGAACGCGTCGCCGAGGAACTGATCGCCGCCCGTGAACGGGGCGCCTCGGTGCGGGTGCTCCTCGACGGCGGCCCGGTCGGCGGTGTCTCCGCGCGGCAAGCCGACCTCCTCGATTCGCTCGTCGCCGCCGGCGTCGAGGTCCGGGTGATCGCCGGTCCGCACGCCAGATTCCGGTACCATCACGCGAAGTACGCCGTCGCCGACGACACCGCGGTCGTGCTCACGGAGAACTGGAAGCCCAGCGGAACCGGCGGGGGCGACAGCCGCGGGTGGGGCGTCACCCTCCGGTCGCCGCCCGCCGCGGAGGCGCTCGCGGAACTGTTTCGCGCCGACGCCGGGTGGCGCGACGCCGTCCCGTGGGACCGGTATCGCGGCGGACGATCGTTCGAGCGAGCCGACGCGGCGACAGGATCGTACCCAGCACGCCATCCGCCGGCGGAGGTGCGAGTCGAGCGCGTGCGGCTGCTGACCGCGCCCGGGAACGCGGAGTCGGTGGTCGTCGCGGCCGTCGACGACGCCGAAAGCGGTGTCGACGTCCTCCAACCGACTGTCGAGGACGGGCCGATGCTCGCGTCGCTCCGCCGGGCGGCGGAGCGGGGCGTACAGGTGCGGCTGCTGCTGTCGGGCACCTGGCATCTCGCGGAGGAGAACGCCGCGCTCGTCGACGAGCTGAACCGCTGGGCCGACGCCGCTGGCGTCCCGTTCGAGGCGCGGGTCGCGGAGCCGACCGACCGCTACGGCGAGATCCACGCGAAGGGGGTCGTCGCCGACGACACTGCGCTCGTCGGGTCGCTCAACTGGAACCCGACGAGCGCGCGCGAGAACCGCGAGGTCGTCGTCGCGCTGGAGGGCGAGGCGGTCGCGGCGTACTACCGGGAGAGCTTCGAGGCTGACTGGCGGGCCGGTCGAGGAGTGGCGTCCGCGTTCGGCGAACTCCCGCCGGCAGTCGCTGTCGGCGCGGTCGGGGCCGTCGCCGGGGCGACGCTGTTCCTCCGTCGGCGGCTGACGATCGAGGACACGGACGGGGGGCGGGACGGGACCGATCGCGACGGACCGGTCGGGTGACCGTCACGGTCGCAGTCGAGCCCGCGATCGGCACCACCGGATGCGGTTCCCGCGTCGATCGTCGGGTTCGCGTCAGTCGTCGAGCTCGATCGTCGTCGACAGCTCCTCGTCGAGTTCGGCGTCGGCCATCTTCTCGACGAGCGCGTCGATGACGTCCTCGCGGCGCCCCTCGACGAACTTGATCGAGCCGACGACGAGGTGACCGCCGCCGGAGACGCCCCCGCCGACGACCTCCTCGTTGAGTTCGGTGACCATCTGTGGAATGTCCAGCCGAACGCCGTCCGAGCGAAGGACCGCGAAGTCCGGGCCGTAGCCGATCGTGATGACGGGCTCGCCGGTCGCGCGGACCTTCCTGTCGTGGAGTTCGCCCGTCGTGTTGCCGGGCGCGGGGTAGGTGAACCGCTTGGCGAAGTTCTCCAGATCGATCCGGTAGAGGTGCGCGTCGGAGTCGAGCCGCTCGTGTTCCACGTGGGGCTCGACCGCGTCGAGCTGTTCCTCCACGTCGCGCTCGGCGCGCGTCGAGAGGAACTCGACCAGCTCGCGGTGACGCTCCTCGTCGTCGCTGCCCACGTTGAGGACGTCGCTCACGAGCGTCTTGCCCTCGCTGTATCGCAGCCAGTGGGCGGCGTAGTCGAGCGCCTCGCCGATGTCCTCGATGGCCTCGGGGTCGTATCCGGCCGTCTCAGCCAGCTCGAGGAACTCCTCCATCACCTCCGCCTTCGAGCGGTCCGACAGCCCAGCGACCGCGGGGACGTGACGGAGCTCGTCGGTGACGCTCGGATCGATGAGCCGTGCGAGCTCGACGCACATCATTCCCGTCGTGATGCGGTAGTCCTCGTCGTGGATGTAGGGGTTGACGTGGTGGTCGAGCAGGTCGTCCACCGCGTCGGGGTCCGGGTGGTGGTGGTCGACGACGGCGATGGGCACGTCGTAGTGCGTGAGGTTCTTGTAGGCGGGCACGTCCTCCTCGGTCGATCCGTTGTCGAGCATGAGGAGGAACGGGAGCTTCTGTCCGTGACGGGCACGCCCCTCCAGCGCGAAGTTGAGGTCGCGCGTCACGTCCTCCATCTCGTAGTACGGCGCCTTGCTCGGGAGTCGCTTGAGAGTGTGCCGCGCCGCGTCGTCGCCCTCGTGGACCTCCTCGATGTAGTTCTCCAGCGCGAGCTGGACCGGGATGGCCGCGCACATGCCGTCGCCGTCGGCGTGGTGGCGGATCCGGATCGGGCGTCCCTCCAACACCGTCCGCCGGAGGGTCCGCGCGAGCTCCTCCAGTTCGGGCCGGAGCTTCTCGAACGCCTCCCACTCGACGAGCGGCTCGACCGACTCGGGCTCGGCGCGCTCGCCCATCGCTTCATCGAGCCGCTCACGGGCGGCCGCCGCCGTCTCACCCGAGAGCACGGTCACGTCGTCGACCTCCAGCTGTCTGGAGCCGTCGTGCGTCTCGATGGAGCCGGAGATGCGGACGATATCGCCCATCCCGACGGCGGGGTACGCGCGGACGCCCGCCTCCTCGAAGGCGGCCGCCGCGAGCACGCCGGACTCGTCGGCGACGTGGAAGATCGTCGGGCCGCCGGTCTGTTTGATCTGGGTGATCTCTCCCTCGACGGTCACGCTGTCGCCGACCGTCGCGTCGCCGATCGTCGTGATCTCCGGCTCGTGTTCGACCGCGAGCACGTTCGCCTCGTCGAGGTCGACGTCGGCGAGGTCGAACGACACGTCGCCGTTCTCCTTCAGTTCCTCGAGCACGACGACCAGTTCGTCCCCGACGGCGAACGTCCGGCCGTCGAGGTTCGACTCGTGGAGCAGGCCGGACACGTTCTCGGAGACGTCGACGAAGACGCCGTAGTCGACGACGCCGTTGACCTCCGCGCGGTAGCGTGCGCCGACATCCACGTCGGAGAGCGTGCAGGCGGGATCGAGATCGTAAACCACGGGTCGGGAATCCCCCTCCCCGTTCTCGCCGGGGTCTCCGGCGGCGGAATCACTCATACCGAACGGTGGGTGACGGCGAGTGTTAAGGGTTGTAGTATCGCTCCGGCGACGAACGACCGCGGAGCGGTCGGCCGTGAGGCGTCCGGCAAGCGGGGGTATCGACACCCTTAGTTGGCGTCCAACCCGTGTTCCAGTAATGCGACTGTTCCGGTCGAGCGAGCTGCTCGGCATCGCGGCGGACACACTCCGGTTCGCGTTGGAGGCCTCCCGGGACACGCACCCGAACGAGTACATGGGCTTCCTCCGGGCGACCGACGCGCGCGACCTCGGCCTCGACCGGACCGGGCAGGTGATCACCGACGTGCTCGTGATTCCCGGCACCACCTCGACGCCGGAGTCGGCGACCGTCCGCGAACACATGAAGCCGAACTCCTCGCGGGCGGTCGGCTCGGTCCACTCACACCCGAACGGCGTCCTCCGTCCCTCCGACGCCGACCTGGCGACGTTCCACGCGGGGGAGGCCCACATCATCATCGGGGCGCCCTACGAGCGCGACTGCTGGCGGGCGTTCGACTCCGACGGTGACCCCCGCGATCTCGACGTGATCGACGTGCCGCTGCCGGAGGACGAGGCGTTCTTCGACTTCGACCAGACCGACATCGACGCGGAGCTGTACGATGAGTGAGGGAAGCGACGGGAGCCGGGATGACGACGGGGGCGTGCAGGAGGACGCTGCCGACTCCCCGCGGATCGCGCTCGCACAGGGGACCTTCGACATCCTCCACCCCGGACACCTCCACTACCTCGAGGACGCGGCCGCGCGCGGCGACGAGCTCCACGTCATCGTGGCCCGCCGGGAGAACGTCACCCACAAGTCGAAGCCCGTCTGTCCCGACCGACAGCGTCGGGACATGATCGACGCGCTCGAGATCGTCGACGAGGCACACCTCGGCCATCCGGAGGACCTGTTCGTTCCGGTCCGCGAGATCGGACCGGACGTGATCGTGCTCGGATTCGATCAACACCACGACGAGTCCGCCATCGCCGACGCGCTCGCGGCCGAGGGCATCGACGCCGAAGTGGCGCGCGCAACGGGCCGAGAACCACGCTACGAGGGCGAACTCCTCTCGACGGGCGACATCGTCGACAGACTGCTCCGCGAGCGCGGACGGCGTTCGCACTCGGGTCCGGAGTAGTCCCGTCGGCGGCGCTGCCCACGTCGGTCCTATCGGGGAAGCCGACGCCGAGTCCAGCGGCCTCAGGCGTCCGGGAGCGTCGCCTGCCAGAGGTACATCGGCGCGGCGCCGACGGCGAGGACGCCGACCGCGACGGCGACGAGCGCCAGCGCGCGCAGCGTCGGCGACGCCGACAGCGACGCGCGGAACACGGCCGGGGTGCCCGCCGCGAGCAGGAGGGCGCCCGCGGCCCACAGTCCGAACGCCCGCCGGGTGACCGCGGCGTCGACGCCGTCCTCGAGGCGGACGTAGACGGCGACGAGACCGATCCCCGCCGCGAGCGCGACGCCGGCGCCGACGAACGCGAGCACGACGGTGAGCAGTTGGAACGCCGGAAGCTGCGCGATCGGGGCGACAGCGGCGGCGTCGGGGGCGACGAGGGCGGGGGCGGACACGGGAACTACAGCCGGTCGTAGCGCTGGAGTCCGTGCCAGATGGCGTCGACCATCCGCGATTCGCCGTCCCCCTTGCGTCCGGCGGCGCCGCGGTCGTCCCCGGCCGCCTCCTCCCACCCCCGGGCGAGGGCGTCCTCGATGACCGTCAGCGAGTGGTTCTCGAAGTTGTTCATGCCGCGGAAGTCCTCGAGCGCCGCCCGCTCCTCCTCCCCGAACGAGGCGTCGGGCTCCGCGTCGAGGAACCCCAGGTCCGCGAGCGTCGCCGAGACCGCCAGCGCCGCGTCGCCGGTCAGCTCCGCGGGGTCGTCGGGCTCCTCGCGGGCGAGCAGCGTCACGTCGTAGAGCTTGAACACCCGCTCCAATTCGTCGATGGGGCGCTCGTGGTCGTCGACGCGAACGTCCACCCAGCGATCGTTGCGCCCGTCGTAGCCCCCCTCGGGCTTGGCGACGTACAGCGCGGCCGACTGCTCGCCGCGGGAGTCGCCTCCGGCGTCGTTTCCGGCGTGCAGCGCCGCGATGAGCCGGTCCGGGAGTCCCCCCTCGGACACCTCGAACGCCTCCGCCATCGCGTCGATCGTCGCCTCGTTCTCGAGGATGTTCCCCTGAACCGTGTAGTGCTCGCCATGTCGGTCGCCGGCGACATCGAAACACTCGTCGCCGGTGAACGCCGCCGGCTCGCCGTCGAGGCCGACGACCCCGATCTGTCGCTGTGGGGCCTCGTCGTCGGCGTCGGTGAGCGCCTCGATCGCCTCGGCGGCGGTGTGCCCCTCGCGGAGGAGGTCGAGCCCGTCCGGCCCGTACGCGACGTTCGCGAAGCTCTGCGTGGCGATCGCGCCGGCGTCGGCGGAGACGAACGGGACGACGGCTCCGACGGAGACGAACTTCGACTGGACCGCGACCCCGACCGCGTCGGTCTCGGGATCGCGCGCGGCGATGGAGAACGTCATTCGGTGGCATCTGCGGCGGGGACGGCAAAAGCGTGCCGGGGTGCGGTCGGACCGGTATCGAGACGGAGTCGGAAGTCAAGACGGAGGTCGAGACGAAGTCGAAAGTCGAGACGGAGGCGGTCGGGGACGGGTCCGGAGCGTGAACCCGGAGAACGGCCGCCTACGACACGTGCTCGATGAGTTCGACGATGGTGCCGGCGGGGTCGACGAGGAACGCGATCCGGAGGTCGCCGAAGCGCTCGGGACCCATCACCCAGTCGACGCCGGCGCCGGCGGCGTCGATCGCCTCGCGGGCGGCGTCGACGTCGTCGACGACGAACCCGAAGTGGAGCAGGCCGTTCGGCATCGACTCCACGTCGCCGGTCGCCTCGTAGGGCGCCCGATCGAAGACGTACACGCGCTTGTCGGCCACCTCGAGGGCGACGTGCTCGACCGCGGTCGCGCCCTCGCCGTCGTCGGCGTGGCCCCGCTCGATGACGGTCCCGTCGAACGCCTCCTCGTAGAACGCCGCCGTCGCATCCACGTCGTCGGCCTTCAGCGCCACGTGGAAGAACGAGTTCGGTGTCACGGGCCGTCCGTCGCCCCCCGCGACCAAGGGGTTTCCGGCGGATCGAGGGTGTTCACGGGGGCCCGTGGCGCTCGCGGCGATGGTCCCGTGCCGCCGCCGCGACGGAGAGGTGCACGTCGCCGTGGCGACGAGGCGTTTTTCCCCGTACCGCCGGTACGGGCGGGCATGGACGTCCGGGGCGATCGCGAGTGCAAGGAGTGCGGGACCCGCTGGTCGTACTTCGAGACGGGGAGCGTCGCGTGTCCGGACTGCGGAAGCCTCCGGAGCGTCGGCACCGGCGAACGACGGAGACACACCGACGCGCCGGCGGAGTTGGATCTCACCTCCGTGTTGGCCGAGATCGACGGTACTCCCCTCGTGGACCTCGTCGACGAGATCAAATCGGAGTGCCGGGCGTATCTCCGCAAGCGAGGGTTCATCCGCGGCGGCGACCTCGCGCCGCTCGACGACGCGTACCTCGCGGCCGCCGAGTTACGCCACGCCGCGGACGTGTACGGACGGATCGCCGGTCCCGGCGGCGGCCGAGCGGACGCGACCATGGGCGAGCGCGGGCCCGAGGGGACCTCCCCGGGCGTCACCGACGACGAGGAGTGGTACGTCACGGCCCTCCTGCGCGCGACCGACACGGGCGAGCGACCGAGTGCGGGCGAGGTGCCGCCGCGGATGCACGAGGCGCGGGGCCTCGCCGCCGCCGAGGCGGTACTCGAGTACCGCACGGACGTGGCGAGGTACCTCGAGGACCACCCGGACCCGGAGGCGAGCAGGACGCTCGGCGCCGTCCGCGACCGCGCGAAGCGGATCGACGCGCTGGAGGGCGACGTTGCGCCCGCGGAGGCGGACGCGCTCGTCGACGCGGCCGTCGAGTTGGGTCGGTACCTCGTCGCCGACGACGTGGAGGCCCTGGCGAGCGCGCGGGAGCGCCTCGACGACACCGAGTGAGGCCGCACTGCGGGGCCGACCGCTCGCCTCACCCGTCGCTCTTCTCGAACCCCTCGCGAAGCGCCGCGGCCGTGTCCGCCAGTACCCCGCGGGCCGCGCTCACACCGAGTTCGCCGAGCATCCCGGCGACGCCGTGGATCAGCGACGGGTAGTGGAGGTGGTCGACGGGGACGCCGGCGTCCGCGAGCGCCTCGGCGTAAGCGACTCCCTCGTCGCGCAGCGGGTCGAACCCGCAGGTGACGACCGTCGCCGACGGGAGGTCGGCGTGGCTGCACGCCGCCAACGGACACGCGTACGGGTTCGCGAGTTCGAGGTCGCTCCGCCAGTAGTGCCGTCTGAAGTAGTCGATGTCCGCCGGTTCGAGGTAGTAGCCCTCGCCGTTCTCCTCGTAGGACGGCCAGTCTCCGGCGGGGTCCACGACCGGATAGACGAGCGTCTGGTGGTCGATGGCCGGGCCGCCCGTCTCGCGGGCATGCAGGGCGGCCGCCGCGGCGAAGTTGCCGCCCGCGCTGTCGCCGCCGACGGCGAGCCGACCGTCCCCGTCCACCGCTTCGGGGCCGTTCGCGACCCACTCCGTCGCCGCGATCGCGTCCTCCACCCCCGCGGGAAACGGGTCCTCCGGAGCGAGCCGGTAGTCGACCGAGACGACGACGCAGTCCGCCTCGTCGGCGAGCACCCGGCAGATCCCGTCGACCGTGTCGAGCGACCCGATCACCCAGCCGCCGCCGTGGAAGTAGACGAGTACCGGGAACGGCCCCTCGCCCTCGGGCGTGTACACCCTGATCGGGACCTCCGGCCCGTCGCCGTACCCGGGGACTGTGCGGTCCGTGACCGTCGCCAGTTCCGGGACGTCCGTCGGCTCGCCGCGCCAGTCGGAGAAGAACTCGCGAGCCTCCCGCGGGGGGAGGTCGTGCAGATCCGGCACGTCGGCGTCGTCCATCGTCTCCAACAGCTCCCTCGCCTCGGGGTCGAGGTCCGCGTCTCTGTCCATGCGGGACGATACCAAGTGGCGGAGAATAAATCGGTTGCCGGGGGGCGAACGACAACGGAGAAGACGAGTCGCGGCGGCGTCCCGTTCAGGGAAGGTCGATCTCGACGCCGTGCTGTTCGCCCGCGGCCTTCACTGTGTTGTACAGCAACATCGCGCGGGTCATCGGACCGACGCCGCCGGGGACGGGAGTGATCGCGCCCGCCTTCCCGGCGACCCCGTCGTAGTCCACGTCGCCGACGAGCGTCGACTCGCCGTCGCGCTCGACGCGGTTGATCCCCACGTCGATGACGGTCGCGCCCTCGCTCACCATGTCGGCAGTGATGAACTCCGGGATGCCGGCGGCGGCGACGACGATATCCGCGCGGCGGGTGTGGCTGGCGAGGTCGTCGGTCCGGGAGTGACACACCGTGGTCGTCGCGTTGCCGCCCTCGCCGCGACCGAAGAGGAGGTTGGCCATCGGCTTGCCGACGATGTCCGAGCGACCGACGACGACCGCCTCCTTCCCCTCCGGGTCCACGTCCGCCGACGCGAGCAGGCGCTGGATGCCGTGGGGCGTGCAGGGCTTGAATCGCGGGTTGCCTGCGACGAGGCGCCCCACGTTCTCCGGGTGGAAGCCGTCCACGTCCTTCGCGGGGTCGACCGAACGCAGGACGCGTCGGGTGTCGACGTGGTCGACAACGGGCATCTGGACGAGGATCCCGTGGACCTCGTCGTCCGCGTTCAGTTCCTCGATCGTGTCGTACAGTTCCTCGGCGGGCGCGTCGTTGTCCACGTCGACGTGGATCCCTCGCATCCCGACCTCCTCGCAGTCGTTCTGCTTCATCGAGACGTACGTCTCGCTGGCGGGGTCGTCGCTCATCAGCACGGTCGCGAGCGCGGGGTCGACGCCCTCCGCTTGGAGCGTCTCCACGCAGTCAGCGACGCCCGAACGGATCTCGGCGGCGACGGCGTTCCCGTCGATATCGGTCATGGTCGATGGGGCGGCGGCGACGCGTAAGAATCCTCGGGTTCGTGCATACCGACCGCCATATTCAGACGAGAATATGCATAGATGTGGTGTTCGGTCCGGCTGACGTGGCCGCCCGCCGACCTACTCGTACAGCGGGTTCGCGTCGGTCAGCTCGTCGACGCGCTCGCGGACCTCGGCGATGGTCGACTCGTCCTCGACGTTGTCGACGACCCGGTGGATGAGGTCGCCGACCTCGCGGCAGTCGGCCTCGTCGAAGCCGCGGGTGGTGAGCGCGGGCGTCCCGGCGCGGATGCCCGAGGGGTCGAATGGCGAGCGCGTCTCGCCGGGCACCGTGTTCGCGTTGAGGACGATGCCGGCGTCGGCGAGCGCCTCCTCGGCGTCGCCGCCGGAGGTGTCGGGGTGGGATTCACGCAGGTCGACGAGCACGAGGTGGGTGTCGGTGCCGCCGGAGACGACCTCGAAGCCGTTGTCCGCGAACGACTCCGCCAGCGCCTCGGCGTTGTCGACGACCTGCTGTGCGTACCCCTCGAACTCGGGCTCCAGCGCCTCGCCGAAGCCGACGGCCTTGCCCGCGATGTTGTGCATCAGGGGGCCGCCCTGCCCGCCGGGGAACACCGCCGCGTCGACGGCGTCGGCGTGCTCCTCGTCGCACATGACGATGCCGCCGCGACCGGCGCGGATCGTCTTGTGGGTGGAGCCGGTCACGAAGTCCGCGACGCCGACGGGCGAGTCGTGGACGCCCGCGGCGACGAGTCCGGTGATGTGGGCGATGTCCGCGAGGTGGTGGGCGCCGACGTCGTCCGCGACCGCCTGGATGCGCTCCCACTCGACCTCCCGCGGGTACGCCGAGTACCCGGAGACGATGATGTCGGGGTCGAACTCCTCGGCCTGCGTCTCCAGCGCCTCGTAGTCGATGTAGCCCGTCTCGGGGTCGACGCCGTACTGCTCGACCTCGAACAGCTGGCCGGTGAAGTTCGCGGGATGACCGTGGCTGAGGTGCCCGCCGTGTTCGAGTTCCAGCGAGAGGATCTTGTCGCCCGGGTCCAGCGTCGCGAGGTAGACGGCCATGTTGGCCTGCGTGCCCGAGTGGGGCTGGACGTTGACGTGCTCGGCGCCCCACAGCTCCGTGGCGCGCTCGATCGCGAGCTCCTCAACGTCGTCGGCGAACTCACAGCCCGCGTAGTAGCGCTTGCCGGGATACCCCTCGGCGTACTTGTTCGTGAGGGCGCTGCCCTGCGCCTCCAACACGGCCTCGGAGACGTGGTTCTCGGAGGCGATCATCGCCAGCGTGTCCTGTTGTCGGCGAACCTCGCCCTCGAGGGCGTCCGCGACGGCCGGATCTGTCTCGCGTACCTCGGGATACTCCATACCGATGGTCGGGCGAGCGTCGACAAAAAGCCATGCGTACTCGCGTGCGGCCGGGCGATACCGATAAATGGGACCGACCCACAGGTCCGTCCAGTCGAATGCAGGTCGAACGGACCGAGGAGGGGTTCCGGGCGGTCGACGCCGCCAAACAGTCCATCGACGTTCGGGTGGACGGCTGGAGCGACCGCGCCGACGCGTCGATCCCGTCGCTCGAGTCCGCCATCGACGCGCTCGACCTCGGGGACACCTGGACGCCGGACGCGACGGTGTCGGGGTCGGTCGAGTCCCTCGGGTTTCCGCCGGTGTACGCGCCGATACGCGACGTCGACACCGGGGAGATGTACGACCTCGGCAGCGGCACCGGCCCGCTGTCGATCCCCGAGGGGTCGTACGCGCTCTGCGTCGAGAGCAGGGTCGACGTGTACGTCCGCTTCGAGGGGGCCGTGACGATCGAGAAGCCGCGATACGAGCGGCTTCGGGTTCGGTTCCCGACGACGACCGCCGTCGAGATCGGGTTCGCCGGCGGCGTCCACGACGAGCCGGAGACGGTGACGGTGCCGCGGACGCCCGAGGGAGTCGCGACGGCGCTCTCGACGTTTCCGGCCGGGCATCGCACCTCGACCGCCGACCGCTCGTTCGACAGCATGCGCGGGATGCCGCCGCGGATCGCGTTCGGGGAATCGGTCTCGGTTCCAGAGACGCTGCGTGAGTCGCGCGCCGACGCCGACGTGCGTGTCGTCGTTCCTCCGGACCTCGACTACCTGTTCGTCGTCTCGCCGTTGGCCCACTACGTCGGCGCCGATATCGCCGTCGAGCCGGGGGGTCGCCCCCGTCTCGAAACGCCCGGCGGGATCCGCACGCTCCCGGGGCTCCCCGAGTTGCAGGACGCGGTCGCCTCGCTGCTCGAACGGACGTTCCACCTCGACTGCGTCGTCAGGGAGGCCGGCCCGCACGGCTCGGACCTGTCGGTCGGAGCGGTGGCCTCGGAACTCGATCTCGACGCCGAGTCGCTGTACGCCGCATCGCCGGGGGAACGGCTCGACGCGTACCTCGAGACGCCGTTCGAGTCGGTCCGCGATCGGTTCCCCGAGTGGCACCTGTCGATGTCGATCGACCCCCGGTACGACCACGTGCCGACGCTGTCGCACCTCCTCGCGAACGTCCCGCATGTCCGGGTCGCGGAGTCCACCGCGCTGCCGGAGTCGGAGTGGCTCGACACCTCGCTGTCCGACTTCTACCGACGCGACGCGGGAGAGGTCGCGTCCGTCGACCCCGTCCGACCGTCGCTGGGGCCGGGACGTACGCACGGCTGGCTCGCCGAGGGCGTACCGATAGACGCGTTCAAAACGGTTCCGGAGGCGTACGAGAACCGAGGCCGATACCTCGATTCCGCGGGCGAGCCGATCTCGATCGTCGCGATCCTGAACGACGGGGACATGCGCGAGGAGCACGACACCGTCGCCGCCCACTACCGCGAGCGCGCGGAGGCACTCGGCCTCGAGGTGTCGGTCCGGGAGCACCTCAGCGTCGACGAGCTCGCCTCGACGTTCGAGTCGCGCACCGACCTCGTCCACTACATCGGCCACTGCGAGCGGGACGGCCTCCGGTGTGCCGACGGCTACCTCTCGGCGTCGTCGCTCTCAGCGTCGAACGCCCAGACGTTCTTCTTGAACGCCTGCGGCTCCTTCCACGAGGGGGTGGAGCTGATCCGGAAGGGGAGCGTCGCGGGCGCGGTCACGTTCAGCGAGGTGCTCGACGGGCAGGCCGCGACGGTCGGAACGATGTTCGCCCGGCTGCTCGTCACGGGCTACTGCATGGAGCGGGCGCTCGACAAGTCGCGGCGCCAGATCATGACCGGTAAGGACTACGCCGTCGTCGGCGACGGAACGCACGTCCTGACGAAGTCGGAGCACATCGTCGGCACCGACGTTCGCGTGACTCACGCCGGATCGGACGGCTTCGACGTGACGGTCTCGATGGGCGCGCCCTGGATGGCGGGCGGGTTCTTCCGGCCGTACCTGCAGGAGGGCGACGAGACGCATCTCTTGGGCGAGCGCAGGGAGTTCACTGTCGACCGTCCGTCGCTGATCGAGTTCCTCTCGTACGCGGACGCCCCCGTGCTGTTCGACGGGGAACTCCGCTGGTCGAACGAGCTGGCCGAGGACCTCCGGGGGCCGTAGGCGCACTCGAACGCTGTCGTCAGGGCCCCGACGACACGTCGCCGACGCCGGTCGGGTCGGTCGCGAACTCCGTTGCCACAGCCGCATCCGCAGTGAGGGCCAACGCCAACACGACCGCCAGCACGGTCGCCACCGCGATCCACAGGTGTCGGTTGTCGCCGAGCGTCAGTACCGATCCGATCGTTCGTACGCCGAGCGGGCGGACCATATATTCACAATAATCATGTATGTACTTAACAGTTAGGACAGATTATATCTCGGTCCCTCGCGGACGTATTCCCCACGTAGAGCGCTTTATTCTACCGAATCTCCGTTAGTATTAAATATTCAACCGGCGTCTCTGTAGGTACCAATGGCCACCAACGTATTCGAGCGATCGATGAACGAGGTCCTCCGGTCCCTGTTCGATCGGTCCGCGGGCGAACTCGTCATCGTCGATCCGAACGCGGCGACGCTCGAGTCGCTCATCGACGTGGGATCCGACTACGACGACGACCTCCCGACGCTGAACGTGCTCGCGGACAGCCGCATGCTCAAGGACGTGATGGACGACTTCCTCGTCGCCGGCGACGCGGCCGACCTGGTCGACGCCGGGTCGATGACGCTGCGCGAGCTGGACGGCGACGCCGACAACACGCTCGTGGCCGGCGAGGACGAGCTGTACGCAATCGTGTCGGCGGGAGAACATGTCGCCGCGCTCGCGGCCGACGACGAGTCGTTCGCCGCGGACGCCTATGAGACGTACCGCGGTCAGTGGGCGGACGCGGAGCCGTTCTCCCTCCGCACGCCGGCGCTCTCTCGCGTCCGCGAGACCCTCGACGAGGACATCGGGGAGGCGGTCCGTGCCGACTTCGACGCGGTGCTCACCTCGCTCGAGACCGCCCGCGGCGACGGCGACGGTCTCGACGAGGTGACGATCTCGCTGCTCGTCGCCGCGAAGAACGACGTGCTCCTGTACGACATCAGCAAGTGGGGCGAGGACATCGGCATCGCCTCGAAGGCGACGTTCTCTCGTACGAAGACGCGGCTCGAGGACCTGGGCCTCATCGACACCGAGAAGGTGCCCATCGACGTGGGCCGTCCCCGCCTCCGCCTGAAGCTCGGGGACGACCGGCTTCGCGAGGCCTCCGGCGACGAGTTGGCGAGCGTCGCCCACCGGATGCTGAACTGAGCCGGGCGAGCGACCGAGCCGACCGGGCCCCACGCCGAGCGCGCCCGCCGGATCCGACTCCACGGCGGACGTATCCGCCCGACCGGCCACCTTTTTGTGCGACTCACTCCACGGGCGGGCATGGACATCGCCATCGTCGGCCCGGACCCCGCCGCCGAGCCGATCCGGGGCGCCTTCGCCGACATCGAAGCGAACGTGATGGAGGTGAATGCCGGCCTCCTGGACGGGTTCGACTTCGCCGTCGTCGTCGGTACCACCGGCGACGACGCGTTCCGCACCGCGACCCGGCTCGTCGACGACTGGGTCGCCGTCGAGATCGGCGGCGTCGGCGGCCGCGCGATCGAGGGACTCGACGCCGCGGTCACCGTCTTCTCCGCGGACACCGGCTGTTACGACTGCCTGCGCGACCGCGTTCGCGCCAACGTCCCGACGACGGACACGACGCCACAGGGAACCCGAAGCGCCGTCCGCTTCGCGGGGGCCCTCGCGGGTCGACGCGCCATTCAACACCTCTCGGGAGACGGCGTGGCGGGGACCGTCACCGAGGTCGACGGTCCGGAGCGACGCTTCCTTCCCTCCCCCGGATGCGACTGCGGTGCCGCCTCGACGGGGTTCGAGCTTCGAGCCCCCGAGGAGCCGGTCGGCCTCGACGACGCCGTCGACCGGATGGACCGGGCGGTCGACGACCGCCTCGGCGTCGTCACCGAGGTGGGGGAGCGCGAGTCGGTGCCGGCGCCGTACTACATCGCACGGACGACCGACACCGCCGCGTTCGCGGACACGCGCTGTGCGGAGTTCGGGGCCGGCGTCGCCGCCGACTGGGACGCCGCATACGCGAAGGCGATCGGCGAGGCGCTCGAACGGTACTGTGCCGGCACCTACCGCGCGTCGTCGTTCCGGTCGGCGCCGACGGCGGGCGTCGTCGATGCCGTCCCGGTGGACCGGTTCGTCCGCCCCGCCGACGCCGAGACGCCGGAATCGGACGACCACATCCCGTGGGTATCCGGGATCGATCTGGCGAGTCGCGAGTCGGCGTCCCTCCCCGCGGAGTTCGTCGTGTTCCCGCCGCCCGAGGAGCGGTTCGCCCCGGCGATCACGACGGGGCTCGGGCTGGGGAACTCGACGGCCGAGGCGGTGCTGTCGGGGCTGTACGAGACCGTCGAGCGCGACGCGTCGATGCTGGCGTGGTACTCGACGTTCGAGCCGATGGGCCTCGACGTCGACGACGAGGGGTTCGAGACGCTGCGCAAACGGGCGCGGGCCGAGGACCTCTCGGTGACCGCGCTGCTGCTCACACAGGACGTGGACGTGCCCGTCGTCGGCGCCGCGGTCCACCGCGATGCCGAGACCGGTGAGTGGCCGCGGTTCGCGATGGGCTCTGCGGCGGACCTCGACGCCGCGGCCGCCGCCCGGAGCGCGCTCGCGGAGGCGCTGCAGAACTGGATGGAGCTGCGCGCGATGGGGCCCGAGCAGGCGAGCCGCGAGGAGGGCGCGATCGGCTCGTACGCCGACTTCCCCGAGCGCGTCCGGCAGTTCGTCTCCCCGGACGTGACGCTCCCCGCGGGGGACGTGACCGATGCCGACGCGGCGGAACTCGACGGCGTCGCCGAGGTCGAGGCGGTCGTGGACCGCCTCGCCGCCGCCGACCTCGACGCGTACGCCGCGCGCCTCACCACCCGCGACGTGGCCGCGCTCGGCTTCGAGGGCGTGCGCGTGCTCGTCCCCGAGGCGCAACCGCTGTTCACCGGCGAGCCGTTCTTCGGGGACAGACTGGAGTCGGTGTCGGCGTCAATGGGGTTCGAGCCGGAGCCGGATCGGGCATACCATCCGTTCCCGTAGCGGGGGCGACGCGCCCCCGCCGACGGAACCCGGAGCGTTCTTGGCCGCCACCCCACACCGTTCACCCACTCGAATGCCCCGGTTCGTCCACTACTCCGACATCGAGAACGTCTACGACGACTCCGAGCGCGCGGGGCGCCTCGCCGGTCTGATCACCGAGCTCGACGGCCCCGACGCCGCCGTCGTCGGGTCGGGGGACAACACCTCACCGGGCGTCGCGGCGACGGTCTCGAGGGGGCGTCAGGCGGTCGACTTCTTCCGTGCGATCGGCACGGACGTGGAGACGTTCGGCAACCACGACTTCGACTTCGGCACCGACGCGACCCGCGCGATCGTCGCCGACTCCCCGCAGACGTGGGTGTCCGCGAACGTCCGCGACGAGGCCGGCGAACCGTTCGGCGAGGCCGAGGGCGTCGTTCCGTGGACCGTCGAGCGCGTCGACGGCGCGCGCGTCGGCTTCCTCGGCGTCACCGACCCGAGCACGGACTCCCTGAACCCCGCGGCCGCGGACATGACGTTCACCGACCCGTACGAGGCCGCCCGCGAGGCGGTCGCGGCGATGGACGCTGAAGTCGACGCCGACGCCGAAGCTGAAGGCGAGGGCGGAGGCGTCGACTACGTCGTCGCGGTCTCCCACCTCGGCGGCGGCGACGATGACCTCGCCCGCGTCGACGGGATCGACCTGGTCCTCGGCGGCCACATCCACAGCGAGCGCGCCGAGGAGGTCGACGGCGTGGTGTGCACCCGCCCGGGCGTCAACGGCGAGACGGTGCTTGAGGTTACGCTCGACGACGACGGCGCGAGCGTCACCCGCCACAGTCCCGAGAGCGCACCCGTCGATGATCACCTCGCGGACGCGCTGCGCGAGCGCATCGCCGCCGCGGGCCTCGACGAGCCCGTCGGCACCGTCGAGGAGCCGATCGTCCGCAGCGAGGAGACGGTCCACGGCGGGGAGTGCCGCCTCGGCAACCTCGTCGCCGACGCCTATCGGTGGACAGCGGACGCCGACGTCGGGCTCCAGAACGCCGGCGGCCTCCGTCTGGGCCACGATCTGGCCGGCGAGGTGACGCTCGCGGACTTCCTGTCGGTGCTGCCGTTCGAGGAGCCGATCGTCGTCGTCGAGCTCACGGGGGCGGAGCTGCGCGCGGCGCTGTCGGAGATGTCGGCGGCGGTCGTCGACTTCGGCGAGGACGGCTGGTGGCACGGGCACCTCAGCGGCGCGAGGGTTGTCTGGGACGACGACCGCGAGGAGCTGATCGACGCGAACGTCGACGGCGAGCCGATCGACCCCGATCGACTGTATCGCGTCGCGACGCCGGAGTACCTCCTGCACTCGGACCACGAGTTCCCGACGATCGAGGAGCGACACCGCGCCGGCGAGCACGGGATCCAACACGAGGTGCTGGCCGAGTACGTCCGCGAACACGGGATCGATCCCGCGATCGAGGGACGGATCGAACGCGTGTCCGGCGAGGCCGCCGCCGCCGCCATCGAGGCGGCCGACGGCGCGGCCACCGCGTCGCGGGACGGCTCGGAGTCGCGGGGCGACTCGACCGGCCCGGGCGACGCGTCCGCGTCCGGACGGGTCGACGACGAGTGACGACCGACCGCCCGTGACGACGGCGAGCCAAGAGGAAGTGTTTACACGCGTCGGCGCGTCCGGCCGACAATGACGTTGGTCGTCGTACCGGTTCGATACCCGCTCTCGAAGCACTCCAGGGCGACGCTCTCGGAGGCGATCCGGATCGCCGACGAACGCGACGCCGAGTTGACGGTCCTCCACGTCGACCTCTATCAGGACGGCAAGGAGGTGACCCGGACACAGCTCAAGCGCGCGGTCGAACGCGAGTTCGACCGACTGCCCAGCGTCCGGTACGTCGTTCGCCGCGGCTTCCTCGTCGAGGAGACCATCCTCGACGAGGTCGCGGCCGAGGAGGCGGACGTGGTCGTCATCGGCGCAAAGCAGGCGAGCCGCTGGCGCCGAACGATCCGGAAACTGTTCTCGGACCCCGACATCGAGACGTTCCTGAAGGGGAAGCTCGATGCGACGGTCATCACCGTCCGCGCGAACGGTCAGTCGACGGAGTTCGTGTCCACCGACGGCGGGCACGACGATCCGTGACGGGCGACACCGACGGCGGCGAGGGGGACGAGAGCGGCGGAGACAACGGCGACGGGAGCGGAGCCGGCGTCCGAGACGCCGGCGTTCCCGCGTCCCGGCGTGAGATACTCGACGCCCTCGCGGACGGACCGGTGACCGGGCCGGCGCTGGCCGACCGGCTCGGCGTGTCGCGCGCGGCGGTGTGGAACCACGTCGAGGCGCTGCGCGAGGCCGGGGTCGCCGTGGAGAGCGGCGAGGACGGCTACGCCGTGACGGACGTGTCGGGCTACTCCGGAGAGGCGATCGCCTACGGGCTCGACGCGCCGTTCGACGTGGACTACCACGACAGCGTCGGCTCGACGAACGACCGGGCGCGCGAACTCGCCGCGACCGGCGCGCGCGACGTGGTGGTCGTCGCCGACGAGCAGACCGCCTCGCGCGGACGACTCGACCGCGAATGGGTCTCGCCGCCGGGCGGCGTCTGGCTGTCGGTCGTCCTCCGTCCGGAGGCGCCGCCGGCCCACGCCCCCGCGTACACGCTCGCGATGGCCGTGGCGGTGGCGCGCGCGTGTCGCGAGACCGGAGTCGACGCGCGGATCAAATGGCCCAACGACGTGCTCGTCGGCGACAGCCGGGAGACCGAGACGGAGCCGGCCGAGCGCGGCGGCCGGAAGCTGTGTGGCATCCTCACCGAGATGGAGGGGGAGGCCGACCGCGTCTCCTGGCTCGTCGTCGGCGTCGGCCTCAACGCGAACGTCGACCCCGCCGACCTGCCGGCGTCGGCCGATGCGACGAGTCTGCTCGCCGAGCGCGGCGAGCCGGTCGACCGGCGCGTGCTCGTCCAGCGGATCCTCGAGGAGTTCGACGCGCTCACGGACGACCTCCGCGGGGCCGTCGACGCGTGGGAGGAGTACGCGGACACCGTGGGTCGGCGCGTCCGTGTCGATACCCCCGGCGGCGTCGTCGAGGGCGACGCCGTCGGGATCGAGTTCCCCGGCGCGCTCGTGGTCGACACGGGAGCGGAGACCGTCCGGGTGACGGCGGGCGACTGCGAACACCTGCGCCCCGTCGACCGTTGATCGGCCGCTGACGACGGCTGATCGCTGTCCATCGGTCGCCGACACGGACGATACCCGCTGGCCGGCCGGTTTTTCGATCCCTACGTCGCGTCCCCGACCCGCACGGTGAGTACCGGGACGGTCGACGACCGGACGACCGTTTCGGCGACGCTCCCGAGCAGGAGCCGGTCGATCCCCCCGCGACCGTGCGTCCCCATCACGATCAGATCACAGTCGTTGTCCTCGGCGTAGCGGACGATCTCCCGACTCGGCGAGCCGTCGATCACCGCCGTCTCCACGGGTACGTCGTAATCGTCGCCGAGCCCCTCCACCAGCGAGACGGCGTCCTCGGCGTCGCCCCGAAGCATCTCGTCTATCCCCTCCCAACTCGACTCCATCGGCATCCCCGCGTACGACGCCGAGTTGACGACGTACAGCGCGTGGACGGTGGCCCCGTGCTGGACCGCGAGGTCGACGGCGTGGCGTACCGCGCGCTCGACACCGTCGGAGCCGTCGGTCGGGACGAGGATCCGGTCGTACATCCCCATGGGAAGGTCTGTCGAACCCTGACGGCGTGGCGGCATTAATCTTCCCACGAACCGCCCGCCGTCTCTCGGATCCGGGTTTCGATTCGTAACGGATCGGCGCGGCGCACGGAACGGCGAGCCGGCCGGACGCGCCGTGCCGACGAGCCGACGGCTCACGGGCGGCGCGGAACAGTGAGAAGTGGGTGTCGGACCGGCGTCCGATCCGGCGGGAACGGGGCCGGCTACAGGCGGCCGACTTCCTCGACACTCACGCTCTCGACGCCATCCACGCCGGAGAACGCCTCCTCGACGGCCTCGGTGCCGCCGGCGTCGTCGGGGACGACGACCATCGGCAGGAGGGCGACGAGGCCGAACGCGACGTCGTCGCGGTCGACGTTGCGGATCTCCGCGCCCTGCGGAAGCGACTCCTCCAGCTTCTGCTGGAGCTCGTCGAGGTCGATGTCGGGGCTCTGCGGCATGACCTTCATCTTCGCGGCGACCTTCCCCATGGTCAGGGCCCCCGGAAGCCGCAGTCGGGACACTCGTAGAGGTTGCTCTGCTTGCGGCACTTCGCGCAGCGGCTGATCTGCGTGCCACAGTCGGGGCATTTGAACGTCGCCGCGGCCGTCCCCGCGACGTTGATGCCACAGGAGACGCAGCGTCGCTCGGAACGCTGCTCGGACTCTGACTGGCTCATACGGGTAGTGACCGGCGCGCGGGTTTTAACGGTTGTCTTTCAGACGGCCCCGACCCCACGCCCCGCCCCGAGTTCGTGCGAATCGGTGTCGTGTGACGGGACGGATCACGCGATCACGAGCGGCCCGAGCAACACGCCCATCAGGTGCACCCGCCGACAGCCGAGCCGGACGGGGACGAACCCGACCGCGGCCGCCGCGAGACACACGACCAGCCCGAGCACGCCGGCGAACGCGACCGACAGCAGCGCCAGTCCCGCCAACACCGCCGCGACCAACTGCGCGTGTGGGAGCCCGCCGACGACGCGGAGCGCGGCGTCGCCGAGCAGCACCACCGCGACGGCCCCGACCGCGCCGGCGATCACCACCGCCGAGAGCAGCGGCGGGAGCGCGGCCGGGACGCCGGCGTCGTCCAGGGCGACGAGCACGCCCGAGCGCGCCGCGTCGAACGACCAGTAGGCGAACAGCGCGAACACCGCCGTCGCCGTGTTCGCGCCGCTGGTCGCGACGACGTACTCGCGGGTCGGGTCGCGACCGGCAGTCGCGGGGAGTGCCAGCACGGCCGCAACGCCTGCGGACACCCCCGGAAGATAGCCGACCGCGGCGCCGCCGCCCGCACCGGCCGCGGCGGCACCCGTCAACTCGCGGCCGGACAGCCCCAGCCGGGCGTCTCCCTGCGGCGGGACGCCGGCGCCGCCGAGCGCGTCGACGAGGACGGGAACGCCGAACAGCCCGGCGAACAGCGGGGCGAGGATCCCGCCGGTCGACACCACGGGGTCCGTCGGCGCGTCGAGCGCGACGAGTCCCAGCGCCGTCGCAAGCGCGAACGAGACCGCGCCGGCGAGCCGGCGCCGATTGGTCGACTCGGTGAGCACGAGCGACAGCGCCACCCCGGCGAGGAGGACCGGCAGCCACTCACGTAGGTGTGGGTACGTGACGCGCATCCCCGCGGTGACGACGACTGCGACGGGGAGCGCGATCGCGAGCGCCAACCCCGACCCGATCGCCGAGAGCCGCATCGCCTCGCGGCCGCGACCCTCCGCGACGAGCGTGTGTCCCGGGAGCGCCGCGGCCGCCATCGCCGCGTCGGTGACGCCGAGCGCGAGCGACGGCACCACGTCGAGGAAGGTGTGGACGACGCCGGCGGCCACCATCGCACAGCCGAGCGGGAGCGGCGGGGCGTCGAGCGCCGGCGCCGCGGCCGCGAGCAGGAACGCGAAGTTGTTCGCGTGCAGCCCGGGGACCAGTCCGCTGCAACAGCCGAGCGCGCACCCGGCGAGCGTGTACGCGAGCAGGGCGGTTCCCACGGACGGGGCGACGGCGGGAAACGACAACACCGGGGAGGAGTGCGCCCGTCATCGCGTTTCAACGCTCGGACCGCGGCGGACGTTCGGGTCGAGAAGGCACAGGACGTCGGGCCGAGGAACCGCCTCGTCGGGTACCGGTCACAGGGACGGCGCGGTCGCTGCCGGTCGGGGTCAAAAGAAGTGTGGTCTCGTCGAGTCGATCGAGACGAGGTGAGCGTCGCCGGCGTCAGCCGAAGAGCTCGCCCAGGCCCTCGCCCGAGTCGCCCTCGTCGTCGTCGTCATCGTCGGCGGCCGCCTCGTCGGCGGCCTCCTCCTCGTCGGCCTCGTCGTCGCCGTCGTCGGCCTCCGCCTCGTCGGCGGAACCGCCGGCGGCGGCGCCAGCGGCGCCCGCGGCGGGCGCGGCGGCGGCCGTGTCGATGGCCTCCTCGATGTCGACGTCCTCCAGCGCGGCCACGAGGGCCTTCACGCGGGATTCCTCGACGTCGACGCCGGCGGCTTCGAGCACCGCCGTGACGTTGTCCTCGTTGATCTCCTCGTCCGTCTCGTTCAGGATGAGTGCAGCGTAAACGTATTCCATGGTCCTGTGTAGTGTGTCTTATCCGAACATCTCGCCGAGGCCCTCCGCTCCGTCGCCGTCGTCGTCATCGTCGTCGGCGTCGTCGGGCTCGGCTTCCGTGTTCTCGTCGTCGCTCGATTCGTCCGTCTCCTCCTCGGCATCGGCGTCGGCCTCGGCGGCCGGCTCCGCCGCGGGCGCCTCGACGCCGCGGAGCTCCTCGGGGAGCGCCTCGTCGTCGTCGATGGCGGCCGCGAGCGAGCGCAGCTGCGCGTCCGCGCGGGACACGAGGTCGGGGAGCAGATCCTCGTCCTCGATGGCGGCGAACAGGCCGACGGCCTTCGCGTCGCCGGCGGCCTTGCCGAGCAGGGTGCCCGCGGTGCGGGCGGTCGGGTAGGCGGCGTTGACCGAGAGGTTACGCGCCGCCGCCGCGGCGGACTCGACGTCCGCGCGGTACTCGTCCACGTCGATGGCGAGCTCCTCGGGCTCGAACAGGACGCCGTCGGCGAAGACGGCGCGCAGGTCCAGCCCGACCTCCTTCGGCTCGATGCCGAGCTCGCCGAGCACGTTCGCGAGGTCGTTCGAGACCTCCTCGCCGGCGTCCAGCACGTGCGAGTCGGACATGACCTTGATCGACCCGCCGTCGATCCGGGCGTCCGCGCCGACCTGCTGCAGCTCGCCGACGAACGGGCCGGGGTCGACCCCCGTGTCACCCTCCGGGATGACGATGTCGTTCGGGGCGACCTCGCCCGCGCCGATGGGCGCGGAGGTCTTCGACGCCTCGAGCTGCTTGAACAGCCCGAAGGGATTGTCGTTCGTCCCGATGAGGCCGACGTGACCCGAGACGAACTGCCCCAGGTCCTCGGCGCCCTCGTTCACCTCGTCGAGCGCGCGCTCGATGAGGGTGTTCCGGGACATCCGCAGTTCGGCCTGCCCGTGCAGGTCGCGGCGCATGTCCTGAAGCTGACGGCTCGGGATGCCCGTGAGGTCGACGATGCCGACCGCGTCGTAGGAGTCGACGAACGCTGTCAGCTCGGCGACCTCCTCGCGCTTCCACTCGGGGATGGTGTCGGTCTTGCGTTCCCCTGCGGAACTGCTCATACGGGCACCTCCACGGACGGCCCCATCGTCGTCTTGACGTAGATGCCGTCGATGTTGAGCGGCCCCTTCTCGAGGTCGGCCTCCAGCCGGCGGACGATCACGTCGATGTTATCGCTGATCTCGTCGGCCGTCATGTCCTCGGCGCCGACGCGCGTGTGGAACGTGCGCCGGTCGCCGGAACGGATCTGGACGGTGTTTTTCATGCGGTTGACGGTTTCGACGACGTCGTCGTCGGGCTGGAGCGGCGTCGGCATCTTGCCGCGCGGCCCCAGAATGCGTCCGAGGTTGGACGCGACGTCCTGCATCATGTCGGCCTCGGCGATGAAGAAGTCGGTCTCATCGGCGAGGTCCTTGGCGTCGTTCTCCTCGGACGCGAGGTCCGAGAGGTCGTCGCCCGACAGGACGTCGTCCGCGACGTCTTCCGCGCGGAGGGCGGTCTCGCCCTCCGCAATGACGACGATGTGTGTCTCCTGGCCGGTGCCGGCCGGAAGCACCACTTCGTCGTCAACTCGATTCGACGGGTCGTTGAGGTCCAAGTCCCGGAGATTGACCGCCAAGTCCACGGTCTCGCGGAAGTTGCGAGCGGGGGCGTCCTCCAGTGCTTGGGATACTGCGTCCTCGATTGAATCTGCCATTTTTCACCTCCGTAGTACGCAGGAATGCTCCTACGGGTCAGTGAAACAGGCATACGCCTGTCTCACCGTGGAATCGACCCACGCGACACTTAAGGCCGTCGAAGGGGCCGTCCCCCCGGTCCGCGTTCACACGGTCGTCACGCCGCGAGGTCCGTCGGGGCGACGGGATCGATGCCGGCGTCCTCGCAGAACCGCTCCAGTTCCCGGGCCCGTCCGTCGTACGCCTCCGGCCCGTGGGCGTCGGTGCCGACGGTGAAGGAGACGCCGCGATCCGACAGCGCGGTCCGGAGCGCGCCGGTGGGGTGAAGGTCGGGGCCGTCCTCGCGCAGCAGTCGCTTGGCGTTGATCTCCGGGACGGTCCGCGAGGCCGCGGCGGCGTCGGCGACGCGTCGCACCTGCTCCTTGGTACGCCGACCGGCCAACTGGGGATGCGCCTCGATCACGTCGAGGTGAGCCGCGACCTCGAACAGCTCCGCTTCCAGCAGCGAGACGACAGCGTCGTAGTAGGCGTCGACGACGGCGTCCGGGTCGGGAGTGTCCGGCGTCGAGAAGTCCTCGAAGGCGAAGACCGTGTGGCCGAGGACGTAGTGGACGCTGCCGACGGCGTAGTCGAAGTCGGCGTCGGCGAGGAACGCGCCGATCCGGTCGTCCGCGCCCGGCTCGTAGTCGACCTCGACGGCGTCGTGGACGGCGATGTCGCGGTCGGCGCGGAGCGCCTCGATGGCCGTCCGTCGCCGCTCGTAGGTCAGATCGAAGGTGCGGGCGTACCGGGCGCGCTGCTCGCGCCAGTGGGGGTCCCGCGTCAGCGAACAGTGATCGGCGAAACCCACCCCGTCGAGCCCGGCGTCGGCGGCGGCGTCGAGCATCCGGTGGAGCTGCTCCCCGTCGGAGTACGCCGAATGCGCGTGGTAGTCGTGCACGGTTGACCGGCGGCCCGACCGGGGGTAACGGTTACGACGGTCGGGCCCGACGAAACCGGAGGCACCGGACCCCGGTCGCGCGGTGGGCGACGACGTGGCCGTCGCTGGTGGGGGTGAGGACGATCCGGTCGCCGAGTACCCCCGGCCGGCGAGCGAGAAGTGGAACCCGTGAGTTACGCCGTCGCCTCGTCGGCGAGCACGTCGTCGTACTCGCCGGCGTCGACGCGCTCGTCGAACGTGCGAGCGTCCTCGCCGTCGATGGTGACGCCCAGCGACGCGCAGGTGCCGCCGACCTCCTTGGCCGCGGCCTTCACGTCGTACGCGAGCAGGTCGGACAACTTCTGCTCGGCGACCTTCTTCACCTGTTCGACGGACATGTCCGCGACGAAGTCCGTCTGGGGCTCGCCCGAGCCCGTCTCAAAGCCGACCTCGTCCTTGATCAGTTCCGCCGTCGGCGGGACGCCGACCTCGATGCTGAAGGAGCCGTCGTCCTCGTACTCCACGGTGACGGGGACTTCCATGCCGTCGAACGCGGAGGTCTGGTCGTTGATCTCGGAGACGACCGCCTGCACGTCGACCGGCGTCGGACCGAGCTCCGGGCCGAGCGGCGGGCCGGGATTGGCCTCGCCGCCGGGGATGAGTACTTCGATGGTTCCAGCCATGCATTTCGATTCCCCGTCGCGTCGTTTAAGGATTGTCTTTGCGACCGATCCCGGCGGCTGCGTGGGTGAGAACCGCACGCAATTGACGGCGAGACCACCGGCGCTTATGCCCGACGGCGACGGCGAGGGAGCCATGCCCGGGTCGGACTCCATGGCGTACACGACGCTCGGCGACACGGGGCTGGACGTGTCCCGGCTGTGTCTCGGCTGCATGAACTTCGGGAGCGAGCGGTCGTGGATGATGAACGACCGCGACGCGAGCGTCGACCTCATCCACGAGGCCCTGGATCTGGGAATCAACTTCCTCGACACCGCGAACGTGTACTCCACCGGAGAGTCGGAGGAGATCGTCGGCGACGCGGTCGCCTCCGCCAACCGCGACGAACTCGTCCTCGCGACCAAGGTGTTCGGCGAGATGCGCGACGGTCCCAACGGCTCCGGGCTGTCCCGCAAGCACATCCTCGATCAGGTCGAGGCGAGCCTCGACCGGCTGGGAACCGACTACATCGACCTGTACCAGATCCACCGCTGGGACGACGACACCCCCATCGAGGAGACGCTCGCGGCGCTGGACCACCTCGTCGAGACCGGCCGGGTCAGGTACATCGGAGCCTCGACGATGACCGCCTACCAGTTCACGAAGGCCCTCTACACGAGCGACATCGAGGACTACAGCCGATTCGCCTGTATGCAGCCCGAGTACTCCGCCGTCGCACGCCACGAGGAGGCGAACCTCCTCGAGGTCTGTGAGGCCGAGGGAGTCGGCGTCATCCCGTGGTCGCCGCTCGCGGGCGGGTTCCTCACCGGCAAGTACGAACGCGACGGAGATCCGACCGACGGCACCCGCGGCGCCGCCTCCGAGTCGGTTCGCGGGTACTTCATCGAGGAGAACTGGGACGTGTTGGACGAGATCCGTGCGCTCGCGGAGGCGAAGGGGGCGACGCCGGCGCAGGTGGCGCTCGCGTGGCTGCTTCACCGTGAGGTGGTCGACGCGCCGATCATCGGGCCGCGATCGAGCGAACACCTCCGGGAGAACGTCGGGGCGGTTTCGGTGGATCTGAGCGACGAGGAGGCCGCACGCATCGAGGCGCCCAAGACCCCGCGGTGGCCCGCGGCCGGGAAGGACTGACGGAAGCGAGTCGGCATCGGATGATCGGCGAGAGACCGATCGGAGCGGTCCGGAACGACCCGTTCAGACGGTACGGTTTTCTCCGTTCCGTCCCGTCCCCGAGTATGGAGACCGAGTCGCTCGTCGAGACGCTGGAGTCGGCGGGCCTGTCGCCGTACCAGGCGGAGGCGTACGTCGCGCTGCTGGAGTTGGGGACGGCATCGGCGACCGACATCGCGGAGGCGAGCGGCGTCCCGGCGCCGCGTATCTACGACGTGTTGCGGACGCTCGAGGGGCGGGAGTACATCGAGACGTACGAGGCCGGCTCGCTGCAGGCGCGGGCGCACAGTCCCTCGGTCGTGTTGGACGACCTCCGGAGCCGGGCCGACCGGTTCGAGGCGGCCGCCGACGAGGTGGAACAACGGTGGGAACAGCCGGAGTTGGAGGCTGGCGGCGCCAGCATCGTCACGCGGTTTCGGACCGTCATCGAGCGGGCGGAGACGTTCATCGAGGACGCGAACCATCAGATCCTCCTGTCGACGACGACCGCGAACCTCCGCCGGCTGGCGCCCGCCCTTCGCGAGGCGACCGACCGTGGCGTCTCGGTTCGGATCTCCGTCCACACCGACGACGCGGACGAGCGGCCGGACTCGTCGCTGTTCGAGGACATCTGTGTCGAGGCGCGCCATCGACCGTTCCCCGCGCCGTTCGTGGCGCTCGCGGACCGGAGACAGGCGTCGTTCGCCCACCACCCCGACTCGTACGACCGGTACGGCGTGCTCGTGAACGATCGAACGCACACCTACGTCTTCTACTGGTACTTCCTCACGACGCTGTGGGAGCCGTGGGAGACCGTGTACGACGCGGCCGATCCGGGGCTCCCGACCGAGTATCTCGACGTTCGGCACCTCGTTCGCGCCCTCAGGGAGCGAAACTGGCAGGAGAACCCCATCCGTCTCCGCGTCGAGGGCTACGAGACCTCGACGGGGGAGGAGTGCACCGTCGAGGGAGCCGTCGTCGATGTCCGGGTACCGTTCGCCTCGGAGGCCGACACCGGCTTCGAGTTGGCCGGGCAGGTCACCGTCGACCTCGACGTCGACGGCGAGCACGTCAGCGTCGGCGGGTGGGGTGCGATCGTCGAGGACGTCGAGGGAACGAGGCTCACGATCGTCGACGCGCCGGCGACCGAATGATCCACGCTCGCATCCGAGGACGTCGTGCAGCGAGCGTTCGGCGGGCGGTCAGTGATGCGGATGACGGCCTCCCGTGTGGCTATGACGCTGCCGTTCGTCCCGCTAAGGACGGCCTGTACGCGCCGGGGTGCAACGGGAGGAACCGGTTGCTCCCGGTTTCCCGTCGGCCCCTCCACGGTCGCGGTCGGCCCGAGGAGCGGACCGAGGCCGAACGGGAGGAACGGGAACGACAACTATACTGACCCCCTTCCCCTCCAAGCGACCATGATGTGGTCCTCTGTTTCGAGTAATCTCCCCGAGGTGCGACGATGACGCTCGTCGACGGCTTCGATCCGTCGGGGGTCCGCGTGGGCATCGTCGGGCTCGGCGGCATCGGCCATCACCACGCCGAGCGGCTGGAATCGCTCGGGGCGGACCTGGTCGGCGGGATGGACGTCGACGCCGGCGCGCGTGACCGTTTCGCCCGCGAGTTCGACGCGCACGCGTTCGAGGACGCGGGCGAGCTGTACGACATGGTCGACGCCGTGCTCATCACGACGCCGAACCGGTTCCACGAGGAGTACGCCGTCTCCGCACTGGAGTGGGGGCTGGACGTTCTGCTGGAGAAGCCGCTGGCACACACGCTGGAGTCGGCCGAGCGTATCGCCGAGGCCGCTCGCGAGGCCGACGGGATCTGCATGGTCGGGTTCAACAACCGCTTCGCGGCGCCCGTGGAGGTGCTGAAGCACTATCAGGCCGAGGGACGCCTCGGCGACGTGACCCACGTCGAGGCGAACTACGTGCGGCGCCGAGGCGTCCCCGGTCGCGGCTCGTGGTTCACGAGCGAGGCGGTCTCCGGGGGCGGCAGCCTCATCGACATCGGCGTCCACGCGATCGACCTCGCGCTGTACTTCCTCGATTTCCCGGAGGTCGTCGAGGTCTCAGGCGTCGCGCGCTCGGAGTTCGGCGGTCGCGACGACTACACCTACATCGACATGTGGGGCGACGACTCGGGCCCCGAGGACTTCGACGTCGACGACTCGGTCTCGGCGTTCATCCGTACCGCCGACGGCGCCACCGTCTCGTTGGAGGCCGCGTGGGCGACGAACCGCCCGGAGAACAACGACTTCTTCGTCCGCGGGACCGAGGCCGGCGCCCGCTTCGACCGCGGCAACGGCGACCTGACGCTGTTCGAGAACGGCATCGGCGGCGGCCATCACCTCACCGACACGGCCGTCGACACCCGCGAGGTCGACACGCACCGCGCCGAGCAGGCGGCGTTCCTCGAGGCGGTCGCGACCGGCGAGGGGCCGATCCGAAACACCGTCGAACAGGCGTTGACGGTCCAGCGCGTCATCGACGGCATCTACCGCTCGACCGACGAGGGACGGACGGTCCGGATCGACGAGTAGGCGGCCGCGCCCCCTTCGACGGCCGTCCGGTTTTTGGGGTCCCCTCGGCAACCCGGAGGCGATGGTTACGACAGCGATGAGCACGGCGGAGATCCTGGTCAGGCTCGTCGCGGGAGTCGGGTTGATCCTCGCGAACGGCTTCTTCGTCGCGATCGAGTTCGCGCTGACGCGGGCGAGACAGTTCACAGAGGCGGAGTTCGTCGGCGGCAACCCAGCACTCGTACGCGCGTGGGAGATGACCCAGAACCTCGAGATCTACCTGACGACCTGTCAGGTCGGGATCACCGCCTCGAGCATCGCCGTCGGGATCGTCGCCGAGCCGGCGCTCGCGGCGCTGTTCGAGCCGGTGTTCGCGAACACCGGACTGGCGTCGGTGGGAGCCGGCGCGATCCTCGGGTTCGTCATCATCAACCTCCTTCACCTCACGCACGGCGAGCAGACGCCGACGTATCTCGGCGTCGAGCGCTCGCGACAGGTGTCGCGATACGGGGCGACCCCGCTGTACTACTTCCACATGCTGATCTCCCCGGTCATCACCTTCGGGGACTGGGTCGCGAAGGGGACGCTGAAGCTGTTCGGCGTGGAGATGACCGGCGCGTGGCTGGAGACCGAGGAGGACGTCATCGAGTCGCGAGCGGACCTGCGACGGAAGCTCTCGTCCACGTTGGAGGCCGGCGACCTCCCGGAGGAGCGCCGCGATGAGATCGTCAACGCGCTTCGGGTCGGGGAACGGACCGTCTCGGAGATCATGGTTCCGCCCGCGGAGATCGTGTCGCTGTCGGCCGGCGATCCGTGGGAGGAGAACCTCGCGCGGATGCGCGAGTACCCGCACACCCGGTTCCCGCTGCTGGGGGACGACGGCGAGGAGTTCCTCGGGGTCGTGTACGTCCCGGCGTTCCTCCGCGAGGTCGACGTGCTCGACGACCCCGACCTCGATCTCGAAGCGATCGCGGCCCCGCCGATGACGCTGTCGCCGGACGCGACCGTCTCCGACGCGATCGACCGCTTCCAGGTGGAAGGACAGGAGCTCGCGCTCGTCGTCTCCGACGGGGAGATCCGCGGACTGGTCACCGCCACGGACGCCTTCGAGGAGGTGATGGGCGAACTGGAGGACCCCATGGACAGGCGCGCGGCCGAGCGCGACGCCGCGGCCTGAGCCGGTCGTCACCGGGCCGGACCGCCGGGCCGACGACCCGCCGTCGGTCGCGCGGAGGTTCCGGTTCCCCGTCCGACATATAGGTTTATTCGGTTCGTTGTACAAGCCGCGGTCATGGACATCGGCGTACTGACCGTACCACTCGGCGGCGAGTCGCGCGCGGACGCGTTCGAGTACCTCGCCGACATCGGCGTCGAGACGGTCGAGCTCGGCGTCGGCGGCCACCCCGGGCAGGACCACACCGACCGCGAGAGGCTGTTGACCGACGAGAGCGCGCGCGAGGCGCTGCGGGCGGACCTGGACGAGCACGAACTGCGCGTGAGCGCGTTCGCGACACACAACAACCCGCTACACCCGGACGACGAGACCGCGGAGGCGGCGGACCGCGAGCTCCGGGAGGCCATCGAGCTCGCGGACGAGTTCGGCGTCGACGCCGTCACCTGCTTCTCGGGGCTGCCCGCCGGCGGTCCGAACGACGAGGTGCCCAACTGGATCACGGCGCCGTGGCCCACCGAGCACGCCGAGGCCGAGGCGTACCAGTGGGAGGTCGCCGAGGACTACTGGTCGGATCTGGCCGCGCACGCGGACTACCACGGCGTCGACCTCGCGATCGAGATGCACCCGAACATGCTCGTGTACGAGCCCCACGGCATGCTGAAGCTTCGCGAGCTGACGAACGAGCGCGTCGGCGTCAACTTCGACCCCTCGCACCTCTACTGGCAGGGGATCGACGTGACCGAGGCGATCCGCGTGCTCGGCGAGCACGACGCGATCCACCACGTCCACGCGAAGGACACGAAGGTGTACGAGTCGAACTCGCGCGAGAAGGGCGTGCTCGACACGACCGACTACGCGGACGGCGAGAACCGCTCGTGGCTGTTCCGGTCGGTCGGCTACGGTCACGGCGAGGAGCACTGGAAGGACGTGGTCAGCACGCTCCGGATGGTCGGCTACGACGGCGCGCTCTCCATCGAGCACGAGGACGCGCTCACCTCCTCCCGCGAGGGGCTGGAGAAGGCCGTCGACCTCCTGAAGCGCGCGCGTTTCGAGACGACGCCGGGCGACGCATACTGGGCGGAGTGAGGGGACGAACGCATGACCGACGAACCCATCGACATCGGCGTACTGGGGTACCGCTTCATGGGAAAGGCGCACGCGAACGCGCTCGACCGCCTGCCCATGTTCTTCGAGGACGCGCCCGAGACGAACCGCCACACCGTCATCGGGCGCGACAAGGAGGCGTTGGCTGAGGCCGCGGAGACGCTCGGATTCGAGCACACCGCGACCGACTGGCGCGACGTGGTCGACGAGGTGGACGCCTTCTACAACCTCGGACCGAACCACCTCCATGTCGAGCCGTCGATCGCGGCGCTGGAGGCCGGCAAGCCCGTCCTCTGTGAGAAGCCGCTCGCCCCGACGCTTGCGGGGGCCGAGGAAATGCGCGAGGCCGCCGCCGCTGCCGACGTGCCCGCCGGCTGCGCGTTCAACTACCGGTTCGTTCCGGCGGTCCGGTACGCGAAACGGTTGATCGATGCGGGCGAACTCGGCGAGATCCGACAAGTCCGCGGCCGATACCTCCAGGACTGGCTCTCGGACCCGGATGCGCCGTGGAGCTGGCGCAACGACGAGGAGCTGGCCGGCTCGGGCGCGCTCGGCGACCTGGGCGCACACACCGTCGACCTCGCGCGCTTCCTCGTCGGCGACCGCGTCGGCGAGGCCGCGAGCGTCTCCGGACACCTGCAGACGTTCACCGAGGAGCGGCCCGTCGAGGGCGGGGACGACGAGACGCGCCCGGTCACCGTCGACGACGCCTACTCGGCGCAGGTGGAGTACGACTCCGGCGCGATGGCCACCTTCGAGGCCTCGCGAGTGACGGAGGGTCACAAGAACGACCACACGATCGCCGTCCACGGGAGCGATGGAAGCCTGCAGTTCTCGCTGGAGCGGCTCAACGAGTTGGAGGTCATGACCGGGGACGCCCGGGGCTACGAGACCGTGCTCGTGACCGACGAGGACGACCCGTACATCGAGCACTGGTGGCCGCCGGGACACGTCATCGGCTGGGAGCACACGTTCGTCCACGAGAACTACGAGTTCCTGACGAGCGTGGCGCGATCCGAGGAGTTCTCCCCGAGCTTCGACGACGGCTACGAGGTCCAGCGCGTGCTCGACGCCGTCGAACGCTCCGACGCCGAGGGCGCCCGCGTCGACCTCGACTGACACGGGCCACGAAGCGCAGCACGTCAGTCCTCCCCGACCGTGCGAACGTTTTTGCCCGAATCCGCGGAACCGTGAGCCATGACCACAGCCGACGCGGTCGGGACGACCGTCCGGGTCGCGTTCGACGGCCCCGACGGGCGTGCGGTGCTGGAGGCGGCCCGCCGAGCCGCCGACGCCGCGGCCGAGGCGGAGGGACCCCCGATAGAGACGCTCGCCGTCGGGTCGCCGGGGACGGTCCACCTGCCGCTGGTCGCCGTGACTCGGGAGGGTCGAACCGCGGTCCATCGGTCGGTCGATCCGAACGGCGCCGCGAGTCTGGTGAGCCTACTCGCCGACGGCGACGACGACCTCCCCGTCGACGGCGCGTCGGCCGTCGTCGACCACGAGCCGGAGCCCGACGACTTCCCCGTCGGCGACGGGCCGCTCTCGGCGGGGACGCGACGGACGCTCCGCGGCGCGGGGTGGGCCGACCCGACCACGTTCGAGTCGCCGGGAACCCTCGGTGACGAGGCGCTCGAAACCGTGTCGGACCTCGGCGTCCGCGGCCGCGGCTGGGGGGACGCCCGACAGGACGAACCGCTTGCAGCGGGTTGGCGCGACGCCCGCGACGCCGACGGCGACCCGGTGGTCGTGATCAACGGCCTCGACGCGGACCCCAAGGCCGACGGCGACCGCCTGCTGCTCGGGAGCCTGCCCGGCCGGGTCGTGGCCGGCGCGGTCGTCGCCGCCAGCGCGGTCGACGCCGAGGACGTCGTCGCTGTCCTTCCCGAGGACGATCCCGTCGTCGCCGAACGAGTTCGTGCCGTCGGCGACCGCGTCGCCGCGGTGACGGATCTGACGGTGGAGGTCGTCGCCGCCGAGCCCGACTACATGACCGCCGAACACACCGCCGTATTGGAGTCGCTGGAGGGGAACGACCGGATCGAGGCTCGACGGCGACCTCCCGACCCGGAGACGTGGGGGCTGTTCGAGCGGCCGACGCTCGTGCACACGCCCAGAACGCTCGCGGCCGTCGAACGTGCCGTCGCCGACCCGGAGCGCCTCGATGCCGACGCCGCCGACCCCGGAACCAGACTCGTGACGGTCGTCGGTCCCGAGCGGCGCACGGTCGAGCTCCCGACGGACACGAGCCTCTCGCGGGCGCTCGTAGCGGAGGAGTTCGGGAAGGAGGCGACCGAGGACGCCGGAGGCGGGGACCTCGGAGAGACCGGACCCACGGAAGCGTTCGCCTGCGTCGGCGGTCAGTTCGGCGGACTGACACGCGATCTCGACACGCCGGCGTCGGCGCCGGCGCTGCGCGGGGCCGGCCTGGGAACGAACGGTTCGATCGAGCCGTTCGAGGAGGGATCGGGGGGCGGCTGCCCGGTCGTCGTCGTGGGACGACGGATGCGCGTCGCCCGCGAGGAGAACTGCGGTCGATGCGTCCCGTGTCGCACGGGGAGCGTCCGTGCCCACGAGCTGCTCCGCGAGGTGTACGCGGGCTCGTTCGCCGAGTCACGACTGCGTGAGTTGGCGCGGACGATGGGCCGGACCTCGCTGTGCGAGTTCGGAGGCGACGCCGCGCGGCCGCTCGCGACCGCGCTCGACGAGTTCGGGGGCTACCTGCGTGCGCACGCCGACGGCCGCTGTCCCGCGGGGGTGTGTGACCCGTGAGCGCCGACGGCGCTGGCGGGGCCGGCGGGGGTGACGGGGGCGGCGGACGCGACCCGCTCCCGCGGGTTCCGGACGCGACGCGGGTCTCCGACCCCCGTACGTCGACGCCGCTGACCGAGACGTTCGCGCCCGGAACCGCCTCGGACCCGCCGGTGGGCACGAGTGACGACGCCGGGGGTGGCTGTGGCTCGTGTGATTGTGGGGAGAGAGACGTTGCTGATGGCAACGATGCCGGCGAGCGAGGCGAGGCGGGGACGGTGACCGTCACCGTCGACGGTACGGCGGTGTCGGTTCCGACGGGCGCAACCTTGCTCGACGCGATGGAACGCGTCGAGCACGAGGGAACCGTCCCGGCGCTGTGCGCCTACGACCGCGACGGCGGCGACTGCTCGGACGACATCGGGCCGCGCTCGACGTGCCGGACCTGCACCGTCGAGGCCGACGGAGAGTTGGTGGCGGCCTGCTCGCAGCCGGCGGAAGCTGGGGTAGAAGTCCGGACGGACGATCCCGACGCCCGCGAGAGCCGCGAGGTCAACCTCGATCTGGTGCTGTCGGACCACAACCTCCGGTGTACGACCTGCAACCAGAACGGGCGCTGTGAGCTACAGGACGCAGCGATCGAGACGGGCGTCGAGGAGCCACGGTTCGGCGTCTTCGACGAGCGGAGCGAGTACGAGCCGCTGGACGACACCTCCCCGTTCATCCAGATCGACCGCAACAAGTGCATCACCTGCGCGCGCTGCGTCGACGCCTGCAACGGCGTGCAGGTGTCGGGCGTCCTCCGGATCGAGGGGACCGGCGAGGAAACCGAGATCGGGTTTCAGTCGGACGCCGAGACGATGGCCGACTCGGCGTGCGTCTCCTGCGGCCACTGCGCGACGGTGTGCCCCACGGGGTCGCTCACCGAGCAGGGGCTCGCCGGGCTCGCGACGCTGCCGATCCCGGGGTTCACGCACGCCAACAGCGTCGGGAAGTCGCTGACGGCGGACAGAGAGAAGCCAGCCCGCGCGACGAGCGAGACCGGGGGCCGGCGCGGAGTTGTCGACGCCGGCGACGACGATTCCCCGATCGAGGAACGCGGCCGCGACGACGGCCCCGCCCCGACACGCAAACGCGCCGAATCGGACGGCCTCGCCTCGGCGTTCAGGTGGGCGAAGCGGAAGGCTGGCGACGCCGGCCGATCCGCGCTGCTGGCGGGCGAACACGCCGCCGAGTCGTTGGCGGCGCGGACGATGAGGGAGGGCTGGCTGTTCGACGCCGCGAGCCGGGTCGCGGACCATCGACTGAAGGACGTGGAGTTCACGGAGACCACCTGCGGCTTCTGCGCGGTCGGCTGCCGCTTCCAGTTGGTCTCGAAGGACGAGGAGGTTCTCGGGGCGGTGCCGACCGACGACCCGGCCGACGCGCCGGTGAACGACTTCTCGACGTGCGTGAAGGGGAAGTTCGGCTACGAGTTCGCGAACTCCGACGAGCGACTGACGACGCCGCTGGTTCGGGGCGACGACGGGGAGCTGCGCCCCGCCTCGTGGGACGAGGCGCTCGACCGGGTCGCCGAGGGGTTCGAGTCGATCCGCGAGCGTTCCGGGCCGGACGCGCTGGCGGCGTTCGCCTCCTCGAAGTGTACCAACGAGGAGGACTACCTGATGCAGAAGTTCGCGCGGGGCGTCCTCGGGACGAAGAACGTCGACAACTGCGCGCGCCTGTGCCACTCCTCGACGGTCGCGGCGCTCAAGCAGACGCTCGGCTACGGCGCGATGTCCAACCGGATCAACGAGGACATCGGCGAGGCAGACGCCTACCTCATCACCGGGTCGAACACGACCGAGAGCCACCCCGTCCTCGCCACCCGGATCAAGCGAAACGTCGACGACGGCGCGGACCTCGTCGTCTTCGATCCTCGCAAAGTCGAGATCGCCGAGCACGCGAGCCAGTACGTGCGAACCGAGCCGGGGTACGACGTGGCGTGGATCAACGGACTGATCCGGTACATCGTCGCCAACGACCTCCACGATACGGACTTCATCGAGGAACGAACCCGGAACTTCGACGCCCTGCGCGAGAAGGTGGAGCCGTTCACGCCCGAGGAGGTGGAGCGGCTCGCGGGCGTCGCGCCCGATGATCTCAAGCGGGCGGCAGAGACCATCGCCGCCGCCGACTCGGTCGTCTTCGGCTGGGCGATGGGGATGACCCAGCACAGCCACGGCACGCAGAACGTCCTCGCGCTGGCGGATCTCGCGCTCGTCACCGGCAACCTCGGGAAGCCCGGTGCCGGGGTCTCGCCGTTCCGCGGCCACAACAACGTTCAGGGCGGCGGCGGCGACATGGGAACGCTCCCGAACCTCCTGCCCGGCTACCGCGATCCGGGCGACCCCGAGGTGCTCGACGAGTTCGAGGACACATGGGGCGTCCGCCCACCCGCCGAGGAGGGGCTGACCGTGCCGGAGGTGTTCGACGAGGCGCTCGCGGGCAACGTCGAGGGGCTGTACGTGATGGGGGAGAACCCCGCGCTGTCGGAGCCGGACCTGGCCCACGCCGAGGAGGCGCTCGACGCGCTGGAGTTCCTCGTCGTGCAGGACGTCTTCCCGACCGAGACGGCCGAGTACGCCGACGTGGTGCTCCCGGCCGCGACGTTCTCGGAGAAGGAGGGAACCTTCACGAACACCGAGCGGCGCGTGCAGTTGGTTGGGAGGGCGACCGATCCCCCCGGCGACGCGCGACAGGACTGGGCGATCATCAAAGAACTGGCGAACCGGATCGACCACGCGGGCGACGCGTGGGCGTACGACGACCCGGCCACGGTGATGGACGAGATCGCCGAGGTCGCGCCGATCTACGGCGGCATCAGCCACGACCGGCTCCGCGAGGAGGGCGGGCTCCAGTGGCCCTGCGAGGACGAGTCGGACCCGGGGACGCCGTACCTGTACGAGGAGGAGTTCAACTTCCCCGACGGGAGGGCGCGGTTCGTCCCCGCCGACACGGGCGAACCGGGCGATATCCCGAGCGAGGAGTTCCCGCTCACGATGACGACAGGCCGCGTGCTCTACCACTGGCACACCGGGACGCTGACCCGGAAAGTCGACGGACTGCTCGATCACGTCGGCGAGGCGTTCGTCGAGGTGAACCCCGCGACCGCCGACCGCCTCGGCATCGTCGACGGCGAGCGCGTCCGCGTCGAGTCGCCGCGGGGCGCGATCGAGGTGCGCGCCGAGATCGGCGACCGCCCCGGCGACGGCGTCGTGTTCGTGCCGATGCACTTCGCCGACGGCGCCGTGAACCGGCTCACCGGCGATCACGTCGATCCCACGAGCGGCATCCCCGAGTACAAGGTGTCGAGCGTCCGTGTCCGACGCCTCGGGGACGACGGGGAGCCGGACTCGGGACGGTCGGAGACGCCGACCGACGCGGACGGCGTCGCCGGCGACGACTGATCCGTCACGCCGATCGATCCGTCACGACGGATCGGCCCGCCGCGTCGACTCAGAACTCGCGGACGCCCTCGTCGGTGATCACTTCGTCGACGAGCGAGATCGGCGTCGCGTCGTAGGCGGGGTTCTCCAGCGTGATCCCGTCGACGGGTTCGAGCATCACCTCGCTCGGGGGGCGCGACTCGTTCTCGAAGCGGAACCCGTCGTCGATCACCTTCGTGCCCGAGCCGACGACGACGACCGGGACGTCGACCTCGGCGGCGGCGGCCGCGATCGGGAACGTTCCGATCCGGTTGTAGAGGGTGTCGCCGACGATACAGTCCATGCCGACGACGACGCGGTCCGGGTCCACCTCCCGAAGGAGGTAGCCGGCGGCGGCGTCGACCGCGAGGTGGGAGTCGACGCGGTCCATGCCCGCGAGCGTGCGGGCGGTCTTGCGACCGAGAAACCGTGGGCGCGCCTCGGTGACGTACGCCGTCATGTGTGCCCCGTCGACGGCCGCCGCCTCCACCGCCTCCAGCACCGTCGACGAGTAGTCGTGCGTGAGGAACGTCTCCCCGTCCTCGAACGTCCGAGCGGCGTTGGCCGCGGCCTCGCGCTTCCCGGTCTCGATCCGTTCGACCTCCCGCTCGATCGCCGTCTCCAGCAGTTGTTTGCCGCCATCGACCGACTCTGCGGTCCCGATCACCGCGTCCGCGACCGCGCGCATCGCCCGGTGGAGACTCGCGTGTGAGGGGTTCGCTCGCCGCAACGCGCCGGTGTTGTGGTCGAGGTCGCGCTCGAACTCGTCGAGCGTGGCGTACTCGCGGTCGAGCAGCTCTCCCAGCGCGCGGGCTGCCTTCACCGCGACGACCGACGAGGAGTGCGTCTGCATCTCGCGTATCTCGGCGACCGTCTCGTCTATCATGCGTGCGTGGTCGGCGCATTCGGGGTTAGGTGTTCCGGGACCCAGCTCCTCCCGTCCCTCCTTCCCTCCAACTCGCCTCCGCCAAGCACGAACTTCCCGGACCGTCCACACCAGGTTCGGGCGCTCCGAGTCCCGCTCGGCGGGACGAGACGGCAACACTCATACCGGCGTCGCCACTACCGATTCTCCGTCAGATGAACCGCCGCACCCGCGAGTACCTGAGGGGCCGCTTCGGCGACTACTACCGGAGCGCGTCCGTCTCCCCGCCGCCCGAGGCCAACGAGCGCGAGTGGGGACACATCCCCTTCACGGCGGGCGACGGCACCACGATGGTTCGCCACCAGTCGCTGCTCGACATCGGCGAGGTGAGCGAGTTCCTCGCGCGCGAGACGCCGCGGCACGCGTACTTCTCGGCGGCCCGCTACGACGACCCGGCGAACAAGCGAATGAGCGAGAAGGGGTGGCGCTCGGCCGATCTGGTGTTCGACCTCGACGCCGACCACCTCCCGGGCGTCGACCCCGAAGAGACGAGCTACGGCGACATGCTCGCCGCCTGCAAGGAGGAACTGCTCGCGCTGCTGGACGTCCTCGAGGACGACTTCGGCTTCGCGGACGCGGACATGCGGGTCGTCTTCTCGGGCGGTCGCGGCTACCACGTCCACGTCCGCGACAGCTCGGTCGCGGAGCTGGACTCGACGGCCCGCCGCGAGGTCGTCGACTACGTCCGCGCGGTCGACCTCAACTACGACGGACTGATCGAGCGTCGGCCGAACGAGCGCGGGACGACCCTCCAGAAGCGGCTCCGCCGCGAAGGGGGGTGGGGACGGCGCGTCCACGAGGAACTGGTCGCCTACGCGGAGGGGTTGCGCGCGATGGAGGAGGACGACGCGCTCGCGGAGCTACAGGAGCTCGACGGCGTCGGCGAGAAGACGGCCCGAACGATCTACGGCGTCCTCGAGCGCAACCCCGAGGGGGTGAAGTCGGGCAACGTCGAGTTGGGCCCCGGCGCGTCGACGCTGGTGCGAGCGATCGCCGAGCGCGTCACCGCCGAGCAGACCGCGCCGATCGACGAGCCGGTGACAACCGACATCCGCCGACTCATTCGGCTCCCCGGTTCCATCCACGGCGGCAGCGGCCTGCTCGTGTGCCCGCTGGACCGGGACGCGATCGACGACTTCGATCCCCTGACGGACGCCGTCCCCGAGCGCTTCCGCGGCCGCGACATCCTCGTCGACGTCCACGATCCGGGGCCGGTCGACGTGGGGGACGACAGAGATAAGGTGGAGGAGGGAATTGTATCCGTCCCCGAGTACGTCGGCGTGTTCCTCATGGCGCGCGGACGCGCGGAGAAGGCGCGGGAGTAGCGCCTCGACGGAGTACACACGATGGATCTGGACGAACTACGCTCGGTACAATCGAAGGAGCGCACGAAGGACAGCCTCCAACACCTGCGCGACTCCTTCTACGAGGACGTGGCCGCGTACATCGCCGAGCGCAAGCGTCAGCGCGACGAGCGCGCCGCGAGCGTCGACCAACCGTTCTCCGACAAACAGGTCCGCAAGCTCTCCAACGAGATCGAGACCGCCGAGGAGGTCGTCGAGTCGCTGTACGAGCGCCGAGTCGGCAAGGTGGTCAAGCTCGCCTCGTTCGCCGCCGCGGGCGCGCCCACCGACACCGACGGCATGACCGTACAGGAGGCGGAGCTGTTCGAGGACCTGGTCGTCCGGATCGAGCAGAACAAGAGCCGCGTCCTCGACGTGCTGGAGGGCGGCGCCGACGTGGACCTCGCGGGCGACGAGGCCGACGCGGCGGCCGCGGCGACGGCCCCCACCGAGGCCACGGCGACGGCCGCCCCCGCCGGCGAACCCGAGTCGACGACACCGGAGGGCGGGGAGGCGTCGGCCGCGGAAACCCCCGAACCCGCCCCGCCGGAGCGGGGGGCTGAGGCCGACCCGACGACCGACGCGAGCGACGCCGGTGGCGGGCCCCCCGGCGGCGGGGGCGACGCGGCCGACGGGAGCGGCGTCCTCGCGGACGCGATGGGCGGCGACGGATCGACCGCGACCGACTCGGCGACCAGGTCGACGACCGAGGCGCAGTCGGCGGCGGCCGCCGATGCCGGGTCGACGGGAGCCGGAGAGGCCGAGTCGCACGCCGGATCGACGGGCGATCCCGACGCGCCCCCCGAGGAGTTCGTCCCAGGATCCGAACCGGACCGGGCGGGCGGCGCGAACACGGATTCCACCGACGCCACCGAGTCCACCGCGTCCACGGCTCCCGCCGCCGGCGGAGGGTCGGAGACGTCGGCCGACGCCGCCGACCGCCGGACGGTTCGGATCACCCGCGACGTTGGACAGATACTCGGCGTCGACGAGCGCGAGTACGAGCTCGCGAACGACGACGTGGTGACGCTGCCCACGGAGAACGCCGACCCCCTCGTCGAGCGGGACGCTGCCGAACCGATCGAGTGATCCCGGCGGCGACTCGCTCGTCGCCGACGCCGTCTCTCCCGTCGCCGGCGAATCCGACATCGACACCGACACCGCTTTTCGTCCCGCCGTCCGATCGACGCCCATGCTCGACACCGGCACGGACGCGCCCGCCTTCTCGCTTCCCGACCACGTCGGTCGCGAGGTCTCGCTCGCGGAGTTCGAGGGACGACGCGTCGTTCTGTACTTCTACCCCCGAGCCGACACCCCCGGGTGCACGACCGAGGCGTGCGGGTTCCGCGACGCCTACGACGAGTTCGAGGAGCGCGACGCGGCGATCCTCGGCGTGAGCGACGACCCCGTCGAGGACCTGGAGGCGTTCGCCCGGAAGCACGACCTCCCGTTCCCGCTGTTGTCCGACGAGGACGGCTCCGTCTCCGACGCGTACGACTCCTACGGCGAGAAGAACGTCTTCGGAAACGAGGTCGAGGGCGTGTTCCGCAACACGTACCTCATCGGTCCCGACGGTCGGATCGAGCGCGTCTACGAGGGCGTCTCGCCCGAGGACCACGCCGAGGAGCTGTTGGCGGACATCGACGAGCTGCGTGAAGCTGACTCGTAGGCTCGACTCGATACCACACCGTTCGACTCGGCGTCACCTCACCGCTCGACTCGCATCCCCGCCGCACGTCGATTCACTCCCGAGAACTGTCGCCTCCGTCACCAGCGGTGCCCGCGGAGTTCCCGGCGGATCGCCTCGCGTTTCACGAGCACGAAGCCGGCGACGACCACGACGAACCCGACCACGGTCAGCAGCGTGACCGGTTCCGAGAGGAGGACCGCGCCCGCGATCGTCGCGACGATCGGAACGACGTAGCTCACGAGGTTGATCTCGAAGGGACCGAGCAGATCGAGCAGCCCGAAGTAGATCGCGTAGCCGATCGCCGAGGCGAACACGCCGAGGAACGCCAACGAGAACACCACGGACGGCGACAGCTCCGTCGGAAGGGCCTGTGGTTCGCCCGCGGCGACGCTGAGGGCGTGCAGGACGACGGCGCCGAGGGCCATCCCCCACGCCGTGCGCGGCAGCGCCTCCGACTCCGGTTCCAGCCAACGAGTGGCGACGCTCCCGAAGGAGACGGCGACGGCGGCGACGAACACCAGCGCGACGCCGATCGTCGTGTCGCCGCCGAGGTTCGACGGCGACGGCTGGGCGACCAGTCCGACGCCGAGGACGCCGAGCAGCACGCCGACGTAGCCGCGGGCGTCGAGGCTTCCCTCGTCGAGAAGCCACACGGTGAAGAACGTCGTCAGGATGGGGTTGAGGCTGTAGACGATCGAGGCGATCCCGCCGGTCGTGTACCGCTGGCCGTACGCGAGGAAGGCGATGTTGGCGACGACGAACAGCAGCGCCGCGACGGCGACCGCGCCGAGGTCGGTCCGAGAGCGCGGGACCGGCTCCTCGGCGCGCCACCCGACGTACGCCAGCGCGACGAGCGCCCCGACGTCGAACCGGTAGGCGCCGAGCAGCAGCGGGCGGAGCTCGGTCAGTCCGACCTCGATGGCCGGGAAGCTGCCGCCCCAGCAGATCCCGAGCGCGAGAAACAGCGCCCCGTTCCGGACGGTACTCACGGAAGACTCACAGGTGCGTGGGCGGTCGGGACGGACTTCGGCGTTTCCGTTTCGGACGGAACGACCGGATCGCGGCCCGCCAGCGACGCGAGTCGCCGACGCGTCCTCTCCGGTCCTCGTCCGTCGAGGACACGGCCCCGAGTCGGGGGCGTCAGTAGCCCCGGGTGATGAGGTAGTCGGCCAGGTCGGCGAGCAGGTCGCTCGCCGGGCCCTCCGGGAGCACGGTCAGGCGCTCCTTCGACCGTTCGGTGAGGTCCTCGGCCATCTCGCGGGCGTAGTCGATCGATCCGGCGTCGTCCAGCGTCGACACCGCCTCGTCGACGGCCGCCTCGCTCACCTCCGCGGGGGTCTCGGCGCTCACGAGCCCGTCCACGTCGACGCCCTGCTGGCGCGCGTGGAGCGTGATGAGCGTCTCCTTCCCCTCGACGAGGTCGGAGCCGCGCTGTTTGCCCAGCTTCTCGGAGGGGACCGTGAGATCGAGCACGTCGTCCTGGATCTGGAACGCGCGCCCGGAGTCGACGCCGTACTGGTACAGCGCCTCCACGGTCTCGTCGTCCGCCCCCATGAGTACCGCCGGGATGGCCGCCGACGCGCCGTACAGCACGGCCGTCTTCAACTCGACCATCTCCAGGTACTCCTCGGGCGTCACGTCGTCGCGGCTCTCGAACTCCACGTCGAGCGACTGTCCCTCACAGATCCGGGTACACGCGGACGCGAGTCGGTTGACCGCCTCGACCGTGTTCGCCGGATCCGCGCCGGTGTCGGAGAGCAGTTCGAACGCCTTCGCGTACAGCGTGTCGCCGGCGAGGATCGCCGTCTCAGTGTCGTACGCGCGGTGGACCGCCGGCTCGCCGCGCCGGAGGTCGTCGTCGTCCATGATGTCGTCGTGGATCAGGGTGAACGACTGGATCACCTCGACGCTGACGGCCGTGCGCATGAGGTCGAACGGCTCGCCGTCGAGCGCCGGGAACGATCGGTAGTCCGTCGTCGCGTCGGCGTCGATCTCCGCGAGCGCCTCGGCCACGAGCAGCGCCGCCGTCGGCCGGAGGCGCTTGCCGCCCGCCTCGAGGATGTACCGGCTGGCCTCGTACAGTCGTTGCGGCTCGGCCATCGGGAGGTCCTCGTCGATGGCGTCGTTGACGCGGTCGCGGCGCTGGCGGACCGCCGCGAGCACCCGATCGGCCGTCGCGTCCTGCGTCATCGTTACTCCGTCAGCTGGATCATGTTCCCGTTCTCCGTGACGTGGAGGTCACGCCCCAGCTTGTATCCCTTCCGTCTCGCGAGATCGACGTAGGGCGCGAAGCCCTTCATGTCCTGGTGGGCGGGGATGACGTGCTGGGGCTCCAGCGCGTCGAGCATCTCGTAGTGCCCCTCCTCGCGGAGGTGGCCCGACACGTGGATGTCGTCGTAGATGCGCGCGCCCTGCATCTTCAGGAGGCGCTCGGACTGGTAGCGCTGCCCCTCGTTCGTCGGCTCCGGGATGACCCGGGCCGAGAAGACGACCTTGTCGCCGTCGTCCAGTTCGTACGGGGTCTCGCCGCGACCCATGCGGGTGAGCATCGCGCGCGGCTCGCCCTGATGACCCGTGACGATGGGGAGGTAGTTCTCCTTGCCCTCCTGCATGATCCGCTTGAACGTGCGGTCGACGGACTTCCGGTGGCCGTACATCCCGAGGTCGTCCGGGAAGTCGACGAAGTCCAGTCGCTCCGCGGTCCCGCTGTACTTCTCCATCGACCGCCCGAGGAGCACGGGCTCGCGGCCCATCTCCTGGGCGAACTCGACGAGCGAGGAGACCCGCGAGACGTGCGAGGAGAACGTCGTGGCGACGATCCCGCCGTCGTAGTCCTCCATGCTCATCAGGGTGTCCTTGACGTGGTTCCGGGCGTGCGACTCGGAGGGCGTGCGGCCCTTCCGACCCGCGTTGGTGCAGTCCTCGATGTAACAGAGGACACCGTTGCCCTCCCGGCCGATCTCTCGGAACCGCTCCATGTCGATCGGGTCCTCGAGGACGGGCGAGTGGTCCATGCGCTTGTCGAGGCCGTAGACGACCGCGCCCTCGGGCGTGTGGAGGACCGGGTTGATCGCGTCGATGATCGAGTGGGTGACGTGAACGAACTCCAGTTCGACGTTCCCCGAGTCGCCGATGGACATCGTCTCGCCGGCCTCCATCTTGACCAGGTCGTTGTCGACGTTGAACTTGTTCTCGCTCTTGACCTGCTGTTTGACCAGCTCGATCGTGAACGGCGCCGAGACGATGGGCGCGTCGTATCGGTGGGCCAGCTTCGAGAGGGCGCCGATGTGGTCGAGGTGGCCGTGGGTCGGCACGATGGCCTGCACGTCGCCCTCCATGTCGCTCATGATCCGGTCATCCGGAATGGCGCCCATGTCGATGAGGTCCAAGCTGTGCATCTTCTCCGTCTCGACGTTGTCGTGGATCAGGACCTGACTCAGGTTGAGCCCCATGTCGAACACGACGATGTCGTCCCCTGCGCGAACTGCCGTCATCTGGCGACCGACTTCCTCGTAGCCGCCGATTGTTGCGATTTCTACTTCCATTGTGTTTCGGTGTCTGCGTTGCGAGCGTGAATCCCGCGCGTCACGCGCGGCCGATGCTCGTACGGAAAGCCCCGGTACGGGTCGCTGTGGACCCCGGCGTCTTACAGCGCGTCGGTCCGCATCCCGCTATACGGGGTGGTCCCCGTACTTACCCGCGGGCTCTGATACCTGCACAGTACAGGCCCGGTGGTAAAACTGCTCGGGTTCGATGCACGCACGTGACAACGATCCTCATGGAGACATCCCTGCCGGCGATCAGTGTCGCGACCCGAGCGGGCGCGTCCGGTACGCTTAAACCCGAATCCGCCGACGGACCGAACATGACTGGCCGCCCGCTCGACGTACTCGAGGAGACCCTGGACACGCCGGTGACGGTTCACCTCAAGGACGGCACCGCCCACTTCGGCGTGCTCGCCGGCTACGATCAGCACATGAACGTCGTGCTCGATCCCACGGAACTGGAGGGATCGACCGACGACGAGGTCGAAGACACAACGATTATCCGTGGCGACAACGTCGTCTCGATCAACGTATGACCGGAGCCGGAACGCCGTCTCAGGGGAAGAAGAACAAGACGACGCACGTCAAGTGTCGACGCTGCGGCGAGAAGTCCTACCACGTGAAGAAGAAGAAGTGCTCCTCGTGCGGCTTCGGCAAGTCCGCCAAGCGGCGCGACTACGAGTGGCAGTCGAAGGCCGGCGACAACTGACTGGCGTCTCCTCTCTCTCCTTCACAGGATCTCACGTCGATCAGCGGCGTCGCCGGACCGACGGAACCGGCCCTCCCCCCGCTATGCGATCGGGCCGTTGACCGCTGGCCGACGGGAAATGGAACCGGGCACCCGGAGGACCGACTGCCGACCGATATCGTCTCAGGCCGTCCGACCTCGACCGGTCCGGACTGACCGATGGATCGACCCGAGGGGAGCGGATGGGCTGATGTATTCAAATTCGTGAATACCTCCGTCTGTTCTCGTGGCGACCTACGCACGATAACGAGGGTTTTTGTGGAATCGGCCTCCAGTAGCGACCATGTCACACGGCGACTCCGGGGACCGGGCGGCGCCGGTCACATCGCTCACCGAACCGCTCGGCGACGGCTCGCGTGAGCCGGCCCCCGTCGACGGCCCGACCGAGAAGTGCGGCGTCGTCGGCATCGCGCTCGAGGACCGCGACGCCGCGCGGCCGCTGTACTACTCGCTGTACGCGCTCCAGCATCGCGGGCAGGACTCCGCCGGGATCGCCACCCACGACGGCTTCCAGCAGCACAATCACATCGAGATGGGCCTCGTCGGCGACGCCTTCACGCAGTCGGATCTGGACGACCTCGCCGGGTCCGCAGGGATCGGCCACGTTCGCTACCCGACGGCCGGAGGCGTCAACGCCCGATGCGCCCAGCCGTTCTCGGTGTCGTTCAAGTCCGGGGCGCTCGGGCTCGCGCACAACGGAAACCTCGTCAACGCCGACGACATCCGCGACGAACTCGCCTCCTCCGGGCACGCGTTCACCTCCGAGGGGGACACCGAGGTCATCGCACACGACCTCGCGCGCAACCTGCTGGAGTCGGACCTGATCCGGGCCGTCAAGCGGACGATGAGTCGGATCCACGGCTCGTACTCGCTCACGGTGATGCACGACGACACCGTCATCGGCGTGCGCGACCCGGGTGGGAACCGTCCGCTGTGCATCGGTGAACTGGAGGACGGCTACGTCATCGCCAGCGAGTCGGCGGCGATAGACACGCTCGACGGCGAGCTGGTCCGCGACGTGCGCCCGGGCGAGCTCGTCGTCCTCGACGGCGACGGAAGCGGCTTCGACTCGTATCAGCTGTTCGAGGCCGACAACACCGCCCACTGCTTCTTCGAACACGTCTACTTCGCGCGTCCGGACTCCGTCATCGACGACACGCTCGTGTACGAGGCTCGACGGAGCCTGGGGCGGGCGCTGTGGGACGAGGCCGGCGTCGATTCGGACGTGGTGATGCCCGTCCCCGACTCGGGACGCGCGTTCGCCTCCGGGTACGCCGACGCCGCAGGGGAGGACGGCGCAGACGTGGAGTTCGCGGAGGGGTTGATGAAGAACCGGTACGTCGGCCGGACGTTCATCATGCCGACGCAGGACGAGCGCGAGCGGGCGGTGCGACTCAAGCTGAACCCGATCCGGTCGACCGTCGAGGGGAAGTCCGTCACCCTGATCGACGACTCGATCGTGCGTGGAACCACCTCGACGCAGCTCGTCCAGTTGCTCCGGGACGCCGGCGCCGAGGAGGTTCACGTCCGCATCGGCGCGCCCGCGATCATCGCGCCGTGTTACATGGGGATCGACATGGCGACCCGCGAGGAGCTCATCGCCGCGGACCGATCGGTCGAGGAGGTCCGCGAGGAGATCGGCGCCGACTCCCTCTCGTACCTCTCGGTCGACGCCGTCGCCGGCGCGCTGTCGTCGACGAAGGCGGACCTGTGTCTCGGCTGCGTCACCGGGGAGTACCCGTACGATATCGACGGCGAGGCGGCCGACCGCGAGGTGAGCCGGCCGACGGTGGGGGAGCCGTCGCCCGCCGACGACTGACGCGAGGACGAGCGTTCTGGCGAACAGGCGACACACGCTCCGCCCGCGGACCGTCGTGTCGCACACCCGCCGTCGGTCCGCGGCGACGCTCACCGCATCGACGGTGTTGGTCCCGGTACCGCATTTCAAGCTTCGGTCCTCGCGAGCAACGGTTCCGCGGCGGGGACCCTCAGTACACGAGATACAGGAGGACGTACACGACGACGCCGAGCGCGAAGGAGACGAGCCACAGCGCGGCCGCGACCCGGCCGATCCGACCGTGTGCGGTCTCGAACAGGTCGGCGATCGGCCGCGTCGTCGCGAGCGTCAGCACGTACACGACGAGCGGGACGCAGACGATAGCGAGGAGAATGTGCACGGCGAGCACCGGGAGGTAGACGAACCGCTCGACGGCCGCCGGTCCGCCGAAGTCGGTCGTTCCCAGGAGGGCGAGCCGGTAGAGGTACATCGCGAGGAACGCGGCGAACAGCCCGGTCGAGGTGGCCATGTACCGTCGATGGGTCTCGAAGTCGCGTGCACGTGCCGCCCGAACGCCCAGCGTGATCGTGACGATCGCCGCAAGCGAGACCGCGGCGTTGGCCGTCGGGATCGCTTCGAGTACCGCCGACGGCGCGCGTGGGAGAACGGTCGAGGGAACGACCCCGCCGACGACCGCGAACACGAGACCGAGGGCGACCGCCGAGAGGGCCCCGGCGACGCCGAGGCTGTGCTCGCGCGCGAACCTGGAGACACGACCACCGGACGACGTACCGTCCATACTCATCGTCGGGTGGAACGAACGCGGAGACCAAAGCCGTTGTCTGATCGGTGTGCCCGGGCGGTCCCCTCGACGGCGTAACGAGACATCTCGTATCTGAATATTCAACCAGATATGTGTGTTCGACCCTCCGATATTTTGGTACTCGATCGGAGAGTAGAATGTATAACAGAGTTTAAGCGGTACTACTGTAATATCTTGAATAATGAGTCTCGGGCAGTCATCGAACGGCGGAGGGGTGGTGTGTCGCGTCCTCGGACACGCGTGGGAAGCGACGGAGATGCGAGTCACCCACGGACGGGTGGTCTGTCGGCGCTGCGGCGTCGCCGAGTGGCGTCAGAACTGACCGAACGCTCCGAACGAGCTCCGCCGTGACCCGTCGTCGCGGCCGTATGCGATCCACCACCGCGGACTCGTCCGAATGGAAAGCCCTTTATCGATAACCGGGGTACTACGGCATGCGTACTGACGCACGATGCGTGGGTAGCCAAGCTAGGCCAACGGCGCAGCGTTGAGGGCGCTGTCCTGTAGAGGTCCGCCGGTTCAAATCCGGTCCCACGCATCCACACGGATGCAGGTGCTGTGCGCCCCTCGGGGCGCCCTACAGACAGCACCCACGCACAATCCTTCCGCGACACTACACCCGCCAGCGACGGCCACGGTGTCGACCCGAGCGGCGTGGGAGTCGCGGAGAGAAACGGTTTTCCGCGGAGGAACCGCCCCCAACTGGTATGCACGCGATCACCGGTTCCGGGTGGATCGAGGTCATCTCGGGATCGATGTTCTCCGGGAAGACCGAGGAGCTCCTCCGACGGCTTCGTCGCGCGGAGATCGCGGGACAGGAGATCGCCGTATTCACGCCCGCGCTCGACGACCGGTACGGCGAGACGACTATCGGCACCCACAACGGACGGTCCTGGGAGGCGAACGTCATCGACAACGAGGGGGAGGGACCGTGGGACATCCGCGACCGCCTCAACGGCGAGATGGTCGTCGCGATCGACGAGGCGAACTTCTTCTCGGACGCGCTCGTCGAGGTCTGCCAGACGCTGGCGGAGGACGACCGCCGCGTGATCGTCTCGGGCACCGACCAGACGTACCGCGGCGAGCCGTTCGACCCGCTCCCGGACCTGATGGCCGTCGCCGAGTACGTCGACAAGCTCCAGGCGATCTGCGCGGAGTGCGGGGAGCCCGCGACCCGCAACCAGCGGCTCATCGAGGGCGAGCCGGCCCACGCCGACGACCCGACCATCCTCGTCGGCGCCGAGGAGAGCTACGAGGCCCGGTGCCGGGACTGTCACGTGCTCCGTCGCGACTGAGCCCGATCGGGAATCGACCGAGGGCGCGAACGCCGGCGGCGGCCCGAGAGACCGCAACGGTCATGGCCGGGCCGTCGTTATCCCGGGTGTGACGACGTGGGTCGACGATCCTGAAGGGGGACGGGCGCGCGGCCCGACCGCGGTCGCCCGAGCGTGGGGAGAGGTGCTCGTTCGACCGGTCCGGTTCTTCGCCAGCGGGATCGCTCCGGGCGATCAGGCGCCGGGGCTCGTGTTCGCCGTCTGCGTCGCCGTCGCGTTCGCCGGCGTCCGGTTCCTCCTCGATCCGACGACGATCCCCACGGCGTTCGGCGGAGCGGCCGTCTCCGCGTTCGTCTCGTTGCTGTTCGTGGCCGTGTTCGTCGCGCCCGCGAGCCTCCACCTGACGGCGGCGCTGCAGACGGTCCTGCTGATCGTGTTCGTTCGTGACCGGGCGGGGATCAGCGAGACGGTGCAGGTGCTCGCGTACGCGAGTGCTCCGTGCGCGCTGGCGGGAGCCCCGATCCCCGAACTCCGGGCGGCGTGTGCGCTGTACGGTGCCGGCCTGCTCGTCGTGGGCGTTCGGTCGGTTCACGGCACGACAACGGGTCGGGCGGTCGCGGCGACGGTCGTTCCGGCGTCGCTGGTGTTCGGCTACGGCTTCCGCGGGTTCGACGCGATAGCGACGCTGCTGACCCGCTGGTACATCATCTGACGCCGTCACTCGTCGACATCCGACCGATCGGTCACGGGACTTACGACGGTCCTATCGACGATATCGGGGGCCACGTGGCCATCGCGTATCGACGGGGAGCGTCGACGTTTCGACAACCGTTTTAGGCAGGGACCACTGCGTTCACACAAATGGGCAAGTGTATCATTTGTGGTGCGTCCGTGGACGGACGCATCTGCTCCTCCCACGAGGAAGACGTCGTCTTCGAGTTCCGCGGCAACGATCCGAACCAGCTGAAGCCGAACCGGTTCTACGGCGGCATCGTCGACGGCTACGCGGACTTCGGCGTGTTCATCGACCTGTCATCGAACGTCACCGGTCTCCTCCACCGCTCGGAGCTCGACCGCCGGATCGAGTCCCTCGACTGGGAGCCCGGAGACGAGGTGTTCGTTCAGGTCAAGAACGTCCGCGACAACGGGAACGTGGACCTCGCGTGGTCTATTCGGCAGGAGGAACGGGAGTTCCGTGGCGTGCTGGTTCAGGATGGAACGCAGGAGGTCGACCCCGAGGACGGCGACGAGGAAGACGACGACGGCGACGACGGTTCCGCCGTGACTCACAAGCCGACCCCGGACCATCCCCGCGACGACGGCGGCTCCGCATCCGACGACAGTGAGGCCGCAGCCGACGACGAGGCCGGGAACGGGTCTACCGACGACGAGACCGACGAATCCGGGGCCGAGGAGGCCGCAGGCGAGGACCGATCGGAGCCGTCCGACGCCGGGTCCGACGAGGACGACGACATCGAGGCGCTCCGCGAGCGGAAGCAGTCGACGCCGAACGGCGAGGGCGAGCGCGTCGACATCGGCTCGCTGTCGGACCGAGTCGGCGAGACGGTCCGGATCGAGGGCGAGGTCGTCGGTGCCCGACAGACGGGCGGGCCGACGGTGTTCGAGCTGCGCGACGAGACGGGCGTGGTCGACTGTGCGGCGTTCGTTCAGGCCGGCGTCCGCGCGTACCCCGAGATCGAGGTGGGCGACATCGTCCGGCTCGAGGGGGACGTCGAGGTCCGGCGCAACGAGATCCAGGTCGAGACCGAGGCGCTGGCGGCGCTCGAGGGAAATGAGTCCGCGGCCGTCGAACGACGGCTCGCCGAGGCGCTGAGCGACGAGGCACGCCCCGAGGGCGTCGCCGCGCTCGGCGACCACCCGGCGATCGACACGGTCGGCGACGACCTGCTCGAGGCCGCCGAGTCCATCCGCCGTGCAGTCATCGAGTCGCGCCCGATCGTCGTGCGCCACGCCGCCACCGCCGACGGCTACGTCGCCGGCGCGGCCGTCGAGCGCGCGGTGCTGCCGCTCGTTCGCGAGGAGCACGCGAAGAGCGACGCCGAGTACCACTACTTCACGCGCCGACCGATCGACGAGCCGGTGTACGACATGGACGCGGCGACGAAGGACACCACCCGGATGCTGCAGGACCGGGACCGCCACGGCGAGCAGCTCCCGCTCGTCCTCCTCCTCGGCACCGGCTCCACCGTCGAGTCCGAGGACGGGCTCGACCTGCTGGGCGTGTACGACGCCGAACGCGTCGTCGTCGACGCGGCGACGGCGGACGCCGAGATCGCCGACACCGTCGCGACGCTCGTCAACCCCGGACTCGCGGGCGCCGAGACCGACGACCTGACGACGGGCGCGCTCGCCTCGGTGCTGGCGGCGACCGTGAACGACGACGTGATCGACGACCTCGCGCACCTCCCCGCAGTGAGCTACTGGGAGGAGACGCCCGAGACGTACGCGGACCTCGCGACGGACGCGGGGGTGGACGACGAGCGCGTGACGAACCTCCGCGAGGCGGTCGCGCTGGAGGCGTACTACCAGAGCTACCAGGACAAGCGCGAGCTCATCACCGACATCCTCTTCGACTCCGAGGGCGGCGACCTCGCGGGCCACATCGCGGGACAGTTCCGCGAGAAGCTCGAGACGGAGCTGGAGACCGCCGAGGCGAACGTCGAGGAGCGTGAGGTCGACGGTCGCACGTTCGCGACGCTGGACGCCGACGCGTACAGCCACCGGTTCGACTTCCCGTCGACGACACTGCTGGCGGACGAACTCCAGCGCCGGAACGACCGTGACGCGACAGTCCTGTACGGCACCGACGAGCTGTACGTCCGCGCCGACGACGGCGTCGACGTGCGCGCGGCCGCCGGCGACGCCGCGATGGCGGTGCCCGACGCGGGCGTCACCGCCGTCGGGGTCCGCCAGGGCCGCATCGAGTACCTCGCGGGCCGCCGCGACGAGGTGACCGACGCCGTCGTCGACGCGGTCGCCGGCCAGTTGCAGTAACTCGACCCGGCACAGTTCGTGCGACTTCTCGACGTGAGTTCCGAGCGAGCCAGTTGCGACGCTGCCGGACGAAGTCAACGGGGATGAGCTGGATCGAACCGATCCGGGCTGATCGTCACGAACGAAACCCTTAGGCCCGAACCGCGGCCACACACACCCAATGAGCGGTACCGCGGGGACGGACCCCGAACTCACCGAGTACGCCGAGGAGTCCGACGAGCCGGCGGCGTTCGAGCGCGCATGCGCCCGGCTCGTCGCCCGGATCCTCGACGGCGAGATCGGCCGCGACGACCTCGAATCGGCCAAGCTCGACGCCTGCTCGGAGTTCTCCTCCCCGAAGGTGCCACAGAACACCGACCTGCTCCAGCGCGCCCCCGAGGGTCGCCGTGAGGAGGTCCGCGAGGTCGTCCGGCGCAAGCCCGTGCGCACCGCCTCGGGCGTCTCGCCGGTCGCGATCATGACCTCGCCGCACACGTGCCCCCACGGGAAGTGCCTCTACTGCCCCGGCGGCCCCGCCTCGGAGTTCGACTCCTCCCAGAGCTACACCGGGCACGAGCCCGCCGCCGCACGCGGAAAGCAGAACGACTACGACCCGTACGGGCAGGTCACCCTCCGGCTGGAACAGCTCCGCCACATCGGCCACCCCGTCGACAAGGCCGAGCTGATCCTGATGGGCGGGACGATGACCGCCCGGAGCCACGACTACCAGGAGTGGTTCGTCAAGCGCGCATTGCAGGCGATGAACGAGTACGACACCGACGCACGGCCGAATCCCGCCGAGGGGCGCAGCTTCGCGCAGGACCCCGGGGAGTACGACTTCGAGTACCTCGAGGACGTGAAGGCGCGCAACGAGTCGTCGGACGTGCGCTGCATCGGGATCACCTTCGAGACGAAGCCCGACTGGTGTGACCCCGAGCAGATCGACCGGATGCTCGACCTCGGCGGGACGAAGGTCGAGGTCGGGGTCCAGACCACCTACGAGCGCGTCAACCGCGAGATGCACCGCGGCCACGGCAACCAGGCGTCGATCGACGCGAACCGCCGGCTGCGGGACGCGGCGTTCAAGGTGGGCTTCCACATGATGCCGGGCCAACCCGGAATGAGCCGGGAGATGTGCCGCGAGGACTTCCGCCAGCTGTTCGAGAACCCCGACTGGCGCCCGGACTACCTGAAGATATATCCGACGCTCGTCGTCCGCGGGACGCGGGTGTACGACTCGTGGCGCCGCGACGAGTTCGAGCCGCTGTCGAACGAGGAGGCCGCCGACCTCGTCGCCGACGCGATGGACCGGATCCCGAAGTACTGCCGGCTCCAGCGCGTCCAGCGCGACATCCCGGCCGACTTCATCGACGCCGGCGTCTGGAAGTCGAACCTCCGCCAGTTGGCCGAGCAGCGCGCCGACGAGAAGGGGTACGAGCTTCGGGACATCCGGGCGCGCGAGGTCGGACACAACGACGCGGACCCGCGCCCCGAGGACGTCGAGTTGGACGTGACGACCTACGAGTCCGGCGGCGGTCTCGAACACTTCATCTCCTTCGAGGACACCGAACAGGACCTCCTGATCGGCTTCTGCCGTCTTCGGTTCCCGTCGTACTCACACGCAGCACCGGGGGCCGGACCGGTCGGCGCCAGCGATCCGGTTCGCCGGGAGCTCGCCGACGCGGCGCTCGTACGCGAGCTTCACGTGTACGGGTCGCCGGCGACGTTCGACCGCACGGACGGCGGCGACGGCGGCGAGGGGGACGACGGCGACTGGCAACACCGCGGCTACGGCCGACGGCTGCTCCGGGAGGCGGAGGACATCGCCGCCGACGCCGGGTTCGGGAAGCTCTCCGTCATCTCGGGTATCGGCGTGCGAGGCTACTACCGTGACAAGCTCGGCTACCATCAGGACGGGCCGTACGTGAGCAGACGGCTCTGAGCGCACGGTCGAGGGCCTCCGGGACCACCCCGGTCGCCGGCCGGAGCTGCACCCGGAGGAATCGCGGACGATAGCCACACCGTCGCGTTTTTGCGTTCCCGTTCGATGTCAGACGTATGCAATTCGCCTTCCTCGCCGTGCTCCGCGAGACCCTGGAGGGGTTCGGCAGCGTCGAGGCACGCCTGACGGCGACCGTCGTCCTGCTGACGGCCGCGGCGGTCACCGCCCTCCTCCTGGCACCGCGGACGGTCCGGGTCGTCCACCGGGTCTCCCGCGACCGGGTGCTCGGCGACGAGCGAGTGCCGATCGATGTCTCCGAGTTCGACTGGGCCCTGCCGGTCACCGCCATCGTCCGGACGCTCCAGTTCGCAGTGCTGCTCGGCGCCGGGCTGGCGACGCTGATCGTGTGGGGGTACGTGAGCGTGGCGCTGGCGGCGGTCGACGCGATGGCCGCGGTCGTGCCGCGGATCGTCCGATTGGCCGTGTCGGTCGGGCTCGTCGGCGCCGCGCTCGTCGCCATCGACGTGCTTGAATCCCGTCTCGACGACTACGCCGCCGAGTCGGACGCGATCAACCAACACCAGAAGGGGATCGTCTTCCGGGTGCTCCAGGTGTCCGTACTGGTGGCGGCGATCGTCGGGGGACTCACCGTGTGGGGCGTGAACCTCGGCGGCCTGCTCGTCGGCGCCGGCTTCCTCGGCATCGTCGTCGGCACCGCCGCGCGCTCGACGATCGGGTCGCTCATCGCCGGGTTCGTGCTCATGTTCTCCCGACCGTTCGAGCTGGGCGACTGGGTCGAGATCGACGGCGAGGAGGGCATCGTTGCCGACATCACCGTCATCAACACCCGCATCCGCACCGCCGGCGGCGAGGTCGTCGTCATCCCCAACGAGCGGGTCGCCAACGCGACCGTCTCGAACCGAACCCACCTCGGCCAGCTCCGCCTCTCGGTTGACGTGGGCGTCGACTACGACGCCGACCTCGCGACCGCGGAGACGGTCGTGAACGACGCGCTCGGAACCGTGAGCGAGATCGAGGACAACCCCCCGCCGCAGGTGGTTCCGAAGTCGTTCGGCGACTCGGCGGTCGTGCTGGAGTGTCGGTTCTGGATCGACCGGCCGAGCGCGCCCAAGCGCGCGCTCGCGACCGCCGCGGTCGTCCGGACGGTGAAGGCGGCCCTCGACGACGCCGGGATCAAGATCCCGTACCCCCAGCGGGAGGTCACGGGCCGGGAGGAGACGGGTGGCTTCCGCGTCGCCGAGGGTCGTTCCGAGCGGTTGAGCGCCGCCTCGGCGTCGGAAGCCGAGAACTGATCTGCGCGGTCGAGCCACCGAGCGTGCGGTGGCCGAGCAGTCCCGGACCCGTGACCGGGAGACCATCGTCGGACTCCGGCCGCCCCGACCGATAGCTTTTGATGACCGCCGGGCGGTGTGGCTGACGTGTTCGAGGGACTCTTCGTCGATCTCGTCGGGACCGATCCCGTCGTCCAGGCGCTCGTGGGCGGGATCGTCATCGCGGGGATGAACATGGTCGGCGCCCTGCTCGTCCTCGTCGTCCGCGACCCGTCGGAGCGACTCCTCGACGGCGCCCTCGGGTTCGCCGCTGGCGTGATGCTCGCGGCGTCGTTCACTTCGCTCATCGTCCCCGGGATCGAGCTGACCGAGATCGTGGTTCCGGGCGTCCCCGCGACGGGACTGCTCTCGCCGGTCCCGGTGCTCGCGGGCATCGTCCTCGGCGTGCTCGTGCTCGACCAGGCGGACCACTGGGTGCCGCACGTCCACGTGCTCATCACCGGTCAGTCCCGCCCCGACCAGACCGTCGTCGACCCGAAGGTCGCCTCGGTGATCCTCTTCATCGTCGCCATCACCATCCACAACATGCCCGAGGGACTCGCCGTCGGCGTCGGCTTCGGCTCCGGGAACGTCGCGAACGGCCTCTCGCTCATGATCGCCATCGGCCTCCAGAACGTCCCCGAGGGACTCGCGGTGTCGATCGCCGCGATCAACGCCGGCTTCGACCGCCGGACGTACGCGGTTCTCACCGGGATCCGGTCGGGGCTCGTCGAGATCCCCCTGACCGTGATCGGCGCCGTCGCCGTCGCGATCGCCGCGCCGATCCTCCCGTACGCGATGGGGTTCGCCGCCGGCGGCATGCTGTTCGTCATCTCCGACGAGATCCTCCCGGAGACGCACTCGCGCGGCCACGAGCGGGTGGCGACGCTCGGGACGATGGTCGGCGTCGTGGTGATGTTGTACCTCGACGTGGCGCTGGCGGCGTGAGGTGACGCCTACTCCCCGGCGACGCCCGCAGTCTCGGCGAGCGCGCCCGCCAGCACCCTCGTCGCCGCGGCGCAGTCGTCCCAGTCGGTCCACTCGCGAGGGTTGTGGCTGATGCCGTCGCGGGAGGGAGCGAACAGGAGCGCGGCGTCGGTCGCGTCCGCGACGTGCATCGTGTCGTGGGCCGCGCCGGAGTGGAGGTCCATCGTCCCGATCCCGGCGGCGTCGCCGGCGCGGTGGGCCGCCTCGCGGAGCCGCTCGGCCATCGGCGTCGGCCGGAGGTCGAACGGGCGCTCGAAGGCGGCCTCGACGCCGCGCTCGTCCTCGATCCGGTCGAGGGTCTCCTCGACGGCGCCGACGACCGTCTCCATCGACTCGTACTCCACGTCGCGGACGTCCACGCCGGCCTCGACGCGCCCGGGAACGACGTTCGTCGCGTTGGGGGACACGTCGAGCGAACCGACCGTGCCGACCGCAGAGTCGCTGCTGGCCTCGACGACCTCGTTCGCGGCCGTCTCCACGTCGAGCACGAGTTCGGCCGCGGCGGCGAGCGCGTCCGTCCGGTCGTGCATGTGGGTCGCACCAGCGTGGTTCGCCTCGCCACGGATCTCCACGTCGAGGTGCGTGATCCCCGTTATCGTCGTGACGACGCCGACGGGAACGCCGGCCTCCTCCAGCGTGGTGTCCTGCTCGATGTGGAGTTCGTACCACGCATCCCACTCGGCGGCGTCGAGCCGACCCTCCCCGCGGAAGCCGATGTCCTCCAGCGCCTCCTCCAGCGTGACGCCGTCGTCGTCGGTCAGCGCGAGCGCCTCCTCGACGGATCGCTCGCCGACCGTGACGGAGGAGCCGAGCAGCCCGTCGGCGAACCGCTGTCCCTCCTCCTCGGTGAACGAGACGACCGTGACGGGGTGCTCGGGCGAGACGCCGGCGTCCTGCATGGATCGGACCGCCTCCAGCGCCGAGTAGACGCCGAGCGGACCGTCGAAGATGCCGCCCTCCGGTACCGAGTCGAGGTGGCTCCCGGCGGCGACCGGCGCGGCTTCGGGGTCCGCACCGTCGGGCGTCCACGTGCCGGCGACGTTGCCGACGGCGTCGACGGTCACGTCCAGCCCGGCGTCCTCCATGCGGTCGAGGAGGTACTCGCGGGCGCGGCGGTTCGCCTCCGTGCCGACGAGGACGGTTCGGCCACGGCCCTCGCCGGCGTCGATGTCCCCGAACGCGGCGGTCGCCTCGATGTCGTCGCGGAGGCGGTCGGCGTCGACGGTGATCTCCATGTCCCGGCTTCGCCCTCGCCGGTGTTGGCTCTTTCCGAAGCGGGGATACGGGCGGCACGAGCGATGGGACCGAGCCCGGAGCGCGTGCCCGACGTTACCGCCGCCGTGGCGCTCTCGCACGGTTCGACAAGACTTATTCGCGCCCCCCGGCACCGAACGCGTATGAGCGACATCGTCGTCACCCTGCCGGACGGCTCGGAGCTGTCCGTCCCGGAGGGTGCATCCGTCGAGGACGTGGCGTACGAGATCGGACCCGGACTCGGGACGGACACCGTCGCGGGCGTCGTCGACGGCGAACTCGTCGACAAGGCCGCGCCCGTCCACGACGGCGCGCGGATCGAGATCGTCACCGACCAGTCCGAGGAGTACCTGCAGGTGCTGCGACACTCGGCTGCGCACGTGTTCGCGCAGGCCCTCCAGCGGGTGTACCCGGAGGCGAAGCTCGCGATCGGCCCGCCGACGGAGGAGGGGTTCTACTACGACGTCGCCGGCGTCGACATCGACGAGGACGACTTCGCCGCGATCGAGGCCGAGATGGCCGACATCGTCGAGGCGGACCACGAGATCCGGCGCCTCGAAGTGTCGCGCGAGGACGTTCTCGCGGAGTACGACGACAACGAGTACAAGACGGCGATCCTGAACGAGGAGGCCGCCGGCGAGGACCCCGTCTCGGTGTACGAGCAGGACGACTGGCGCGACCTGTGTAAGGGCCCGCACGTCGAGTCGACCGGGAAGATCGGCGCCTTCGAGCTGCTGTCCATCTCCTCGGTCTACTGGCGCGGCGACGAGGAGAACGACCAGCTGACGCGCGTGTACGGGACGGCCTTCGAGTCCGAGTCCGACCTCGAGGAGTTCCTGCACATGCGCGAGGAGGCCAAGGAGCGGGACCACCGCAAGATCGCCCGCGAGATGGACCTGTTCTCCATCCCGACGATCACCGGCCCGGGGCTTCCGCTGTATCACCCCGCCGGGAAGACGATCCTCTCTGAGCTGGAGGACTACGTCGACGAGCTGAACGACGACGCCGGCTACGGGAAGGTGGAGACGCCCCACGTGTTCCGCACGGAGCTGTGGGAGGAGTCGGGCCACTACGAGAACTACGAGGACGACATGTTCCTCTTCGACGTGAACGACGAGGAGTACGGCCTCAAGCCGATGAACTGCCCCGGGCACGCGACCATCTTCGACCAGGGCTCGTGGTCGTACCGCGACCTCCCGGTCCGCTACGCCGAGCACGGGAAGGTGTACCGCAAGGAACAGCGCGGCGAGCTGTCGGGGCTGTCGCGCACCTGGGCGTTCACCATCGACGACGGCCACCTGTTCGTCCGCCCGGACCAGATCGAGGCGGAGGTTCGACAGGTAATGGACGGCATCGAACGGGTGCTGGAGACGTTCGACCTTGACGTGTCCGTCGACCTGGCGACGCGCCCGGAGAAGTCCGTGGGCAGCGACGAGGTGTGGGAACAGGCCGAGTCGCAGCTCGAGGCGGTACTGGAGTCGTCCTCGCTGGAGTGGGGGATCGAACCCGGCGACGGCGCCTTCTACGGCCCGAAGATCGACTTCTCGTTCGAGGACGCCCTCGGGCGGTCCTGGGACGGGCCGACGGTCCAGCTCGACTTCACCATGCCCGAGCGGTTCGATCTGACGTACACGGGCGAGGACAACGAGGACCACCGCCCGGTGATGATCCATCGCGCGCTGTACGGGAGCTACGAGCGCTTCTTCATGGTGCTCATCGAGCACTTCGGCGGCGACTTCCCGTTCTGGCTGGCGCCCGAGCAGGTTCGGGTCCTGCCCATCTCCGACGACAACCTCGGCTACGCCCACCGCGTGAAGAACGAGCTCTCGGAGTTCCGCGTCGAGGTCGAGGACCGCGACATGACGGTCGGCCGGAAGATCCGCGCGGCCCACGACGACCGCGTTCCCTACATGGTCGTCGTCGGCGGCGACGAGGAGGAGGCCGGAACGATCTCGGTTCGCGACCGCTTCGAGAACGAGCGTAACGACGTCGACCCGAGCGAGTTCCTCGAACATCTCCGCGGCGAGGTCGACGAGCGAACCGTGAAGCCCGACTTCTTCACCGACCACGAGGCGTAGGCGACGCCCGTCGCCCGGTCGGCCGACCTCGCGTTTTCCGCCCGTGTCCCGGCCCCAACAGCCGCGCGGACGGTTCCGAGCCGATCGGAACCGACGGCGCAAGAATCACGCCGGCTCCGGCGTGGTAACATTTAACATCATCTCCGTACTACGGGCTGTCGATGGTCGGACAGTCGTTCGCCTGTCGAGAGTGTGAAACGAGCGTTAGTTCCCTCTCCTACCGGGCGACATGCCCGGACTGCTCGGGTCCGCTCGAACGGATCACCCACGTCAGGGCGTAGTCCCCCGTGCCGGAGTCCGACAACCGCGATCCCTCGGTCGTTCGCCAGTTGGCCGTGACCGCCGAGGACGTGCTCGCCGCGCTCGAGGCTCGGGACCGCGGGCGCCGGGAGGCGGTGCTCAGGATCACCCCCCCGTTCTCAGGTCGGATGCGCGCGCGCCTCCACGTCGCCGGCGCCGAGGGAGCCGACGGCTACGACGGCGACGCCGAACCGGTCCACGTCGAGCCCCGGGCGTTCGTCCCCGAGGGGTTTCCGCGGTTCCCGGGAACCGGCGCCGACGGCTGGCGCTCCGCGGCGCGCGAGTCCCTGCAAGAACGGATCGAGATCGACAGTTCCGACGGACCACTGACGGTCCGGGTACGATACCTCGGGTAGCGCGTTACAGACGCTGGAGGTTGGTGGCTCGGGGGCCCTTCTCTGCCTCCTCGATGTCGAACTCGACCTCCTGTCCTTCCTCGAGGTCGGGGCCGCCGACGTCCTCCATGTGGAAGAAGACGTCCTCGTCCGCGTCCTCGGTCTCGATGAATCCGTAACCGCCAGTGTCGTTGAAGAAATCGACCTTCCCAGTTGCCATTCGCGTGTACCTCGTCTCTAATCGAGTCGGGCATCGTATTTATATTTATGGATCAGTATGGCACGATATCCGGCAGGGGACGGGTGACGACACCGCTTTGAGGGGAGATCGGCGATCCACAGCCGTAACGCTGATTACACACAACGGAGTTAGGGTGAACTGCCTGCGGACGGCCGTCCCGTCGTGTGCCTCTCTCATCCCCCCCAGGTACGACGTGGCCCCCGCGGGCACTTTTGATTCGACGCTCCCTTCCGCGCTCCGTCAGTCACACCGAACGGCTCGCCCTTGCTTCCCGTCTCAGCCTTGCTACCCCTCTCAGCCTCGCTATTCGACTCACCGGTCCTCGGACGCGAGCGACGCCTTCCGACCGTACCGCACGACGCCCTCCCGCTCGTAGATCCGTCTGAACACCGCCCGGACGCGGTCCCCGGCCTCGACCGCGTCCGGGTCCGCGTCCGCGACCTGAAGGGGGACGCTCGCGGCCGCACCGTCGCGCTCGAATCGAACGATAGCGACCGCGTAGTCGCCGCCGCGCTCGGCCTGACGCGCGAACTCCGGCGGCGCGCCCCCGGGCGAGACGCCGGTCGCGGTCTCGACGACGCCGTCGGTCGGGAGCCGGACCGACTCGTACGAGCCGAGCCCGTGACAGTCCGGACACGCTCCCTCGGGCGGGAACGCGAGCGCCCCGCAGTCGGGACATCGACCCGCCAGGAGCCGGTAGCGCGCGGGTTGGGATCGCCGCCACGTCGGCACCGACACCGCCGCGCCGCCCCCCGCCGGCGGTTCGTCGTCGGTGATCTCGCCGCGGCGTCTGAGCGACGCCGGATACGTCAGCTCCCGGTCGGTGTCGAGGTCGCCTTGGACGGGCGCGAGCCCGTCGACGAACACCGCGTCCGCGCCCGCGCCGCTGCCCCAGCCGACGACGAGCGTCGGGGAGGCCCCCTCGCGAAGCGCCGCGGCCAGCCCGAGGAGCGGTCCGGCGGCTCCCGTGTCGCCGAGGGTGGCCGCCGGCGTCGAGACCGCGTCGGCGTTCAGTCCGACCGCCCCCGCCGCCCGGCCGGGGAGGTCGCCGTCCGG
>NZ_WUUS01000011.1 GCF_009831625.1 Halobaculum saliterrae
CGTCGGCGGGAGTCGTGGCGGCCGCTCGGTCGACCGTTCGGGTCGCGTCCGCCGGCTGTGGCGTCCCCGACTGTCGCGTCCGGTCCGCGGGTGAGCGCGCCTCCGTGTCCTTGGGGTCGCGAGCGGCGGCTGCGTCCCGGGTGGGGTCGGCCGCGGTCGCATCGGCGGGAGCCGACCCGCCCGTCGGACCGGCCCGCGCCGTTCGGTCCGTCTCCGCGGGGTCGGATGCGCGAGCGGAGTCGACGTTCGGGTCGGGCGCGGCACCGGCTGCGGCGTCCGTCCCGTCCGCCGCCGGACCTCTCTCCTCCCGGGCCGCGGCGGCACCCTCTCCCGACGGGCCGTCGCCGCCGTCGCACTCCGGACAGAACTCCTGGCCGTTCTGCCGGAAGACGGGCGACCCGCAGGCGTCGCAGTGGGAGTTGGTCATCGTCGCGCCCTTGAGCAGGAGCTCGCTCATCCGGCGGGTGGACTCGCGCTTTCGCTCGTCGCGGGCGAACTTCTCCTGGAGCTTCTCGCGTTCGGCCTCCTTGTCGAAGCCGGAGTCGTCATCGGCGGTGTCGCTCATGTCCGACGGGTGGGCACGAGCGGCGAAAAAGTCAGCGGCGGCGGTCGACGCGTCGGCGACACCTGCGCCGCGGGCGAGCGTCGGTTCGCCAGCACCGCGGCACCCGTAGGTTCAAAGCCGATGAGGCGAAAGGTCGAGTGTGTCGACGACGGACGGTCACCTGCGCTTCTTCCCGTACGACGAGCCGTATCCGAACCAGGAGGAGGCGATGGATCGGATCTCCAACTCGCTGGAGCGCGGGCAGGACGTGCTGTTCGAGGGGGCGCCCGGGACCGGCAAGACGCTCTCGGCGCTGGTGCCCGCGCTGCAGCACGCCCGCGATCACGACCGCACCGTCGTCATCACGACGAACGTCCACCAGCAGATGCGGCAGTTCGTCGAGGACGCCCGCGCCATCCACGAGGCGGAGCCGATCCGCGCGACGGTGTTCAAGGGGAAGTCGTCGATGTGCCACATCGACGTGGACTACCAGGAGTGCCAGACGCTCCGGGACACCACGCGCTCGCTCGTCGAGGACCGGTCCGACAGGGAGCAGTTGGAGCAGCGGCTGGACGACCTCACCGACGAGATGCGCGAGGGCGCGGAGGGAGCCGGCGGGAGCGGCGGCGCCGGAAGCGCGGCCGAGGCCAGACAGGCCGTGCAGGAGGAGTTGGAACGGCTCGACGAGGAGATCGACGACGAGGCTGCGAACACCTGCGACCACTACCTCCAGAACCTCACCGCCGACACCGGCGAGTTCTTCTCGTGGCTGTTCGACGACGTTCGAACCCCGGACGAGGTGTACGAGTACGCGGGCACCCGCGGCTTCTGTGGCTACGAACTGCTGAAGGAGGGGATGGAGGAGGTCGAGCTGGTCGTCTGTAACTACCACCACCTCCTCGACCCCCAGATCCGGGAGCAGTTCTTCCGGTGGCTCGACCGCGACCCGCAGGACGTGATCACCGTCTTCGATGAGGCACACAACGTCGAGGACGCCGCCCGCGATCACGCCTCGAAGACGCTCACCGAGAACACCCTCGAATCGGCGCTCAACGAGTTGGAGGAGACCGACGACTCCCGCGCCGAGCCCGCCGAGAACGTCCTCCGCGCGTTCACCGAGGCGCTACGGGACACCTACGAGGAGGCGCTCGGCTTCGGTGCGCGCGAGGGGATCGGCGAGAACTGGGAGGACGTGAACGTCGCGAACGACGACCGCCGCGACGACCTGACGCTCGCGTTCCTCGAGCGCTACGAGGGGAGCGGGATCCGCGCGGAGTGCGACCTCGCGCTCCAGCTCGGCAAGCGACTGGACGAGGAGTACGAGGAGGCGTACCGCGATGGCGAGACCACCACCCGACGCGAGTGTCAGACCCTTCAGGCCGCCGCGTTCGTGTCGGCGTGGATGGACGGCGGCGGCGAGTTGGGCCAGCATCCGGTCGTGTCCGTCCGGCGGGACGCCGGCACCGACGAGGTGTACGGCCGCGCGGAGCTGTACACCTGCATCCCGCGGGAGGTGACCGCGGACCTGTTCGACGAGGTGTACGCGAGCGTGCTCATGTCCGCGACCCTCCGTCCGTTCGACGTGACCGAGGACGTGCTCGGGCTCTCGGACCCGGCGACGCTCGCGTACGGGATGGCCTATCCCGAGGGGAACCGCCGGACGTTCTCGGTGGCGACGCCCGCGCTGTTCGCCTCAGAACGCGACGACCCGGGCACGCAGGAGACCATCGCGGCGACGCTCTCGGACGTCGTGCGGTTCACACCCGGCAACAGCCTCCTGTTTTTCCCGTCGTACGCCGAGGCCGAACGCTATCACGAACTCCTCTCGGGCGACCCGAACCTCGGCACGCTCCTGCTCGACGGCTCCGAACCCGACACCGAGCAACTTCGCCGCCGACTCGTCGACGGCGACGGCTCCACACTGTTCACCTCGCTGTGGGGCACCCTCGCGGAAGGGGTGAGCTTCGACGGCGACGACGCCCGGACGGTCGCGGTCGTCGGCGTGCCGTACCCGCACCTCTCCGAGCGGATGGAGGCGGTGCAGGACGCCTACGACCGCGCGTTCGCCGAGCGGTCGCGGGACGCCGGGTGGGAGTACGCCGTCGAGATCCCGACGATCCGCAAGACCCGGCAGGCGCTCGGACGGGTGATACGCTCGCCGACCGACTTCGGCGTGCGCGCGCTGCTGGACAAGCGGTACACGTCCGCCGACATGGGGAAGTACTCCGTGCGCGGCGCGTTCCCCGTCGAGGAGCGCGAGGAGCTGATCGACATCGGTCCCGAGAAGCTGAAGTTCGCGATGCTGAACTTCTTCAGCGACCACGACGCGTACGACGGAGCGCCGCCGGAGCCGTAGCCCGGACCGTGGCGGTCACGGGTGCGGGACGGGGACGGCTACTCCAACAGCTCCACCAGCAGTCCCTTCTGTGCGTGCATCCGGTTCTCCGCCTGCTCCCACACGAGCGAGCGCTCCGACTCCAGCACCGCGTCGGTCACCTCCTCCCCGCGGTGGGCGGGCAGGCAGTGCATGAACGCCGCGTCGGTGCCGTCGAGCAGCTCCTCGTTCACCTGGTACCCCTCGAAGTCGGGGAGCTTCACCTCGCGGAGGTCCTCCTCGCCCATGCTCACCCACACGTCGGTGTACACCACGTCCGCGTCGGCGACGGCCTCCTCGGGGGTGTCGGCGACTGTCGGCTCGGTTCCCAGCTCCCCACAGCGCTCGTACACGTCGTCGCCGAGGCCGTAGCCGTCGGGCGTTGCGACCGCGAGATCCAGGCCGGCGAGCGCGGCGCCGACGGCGAACGAGCGGCCGACGTTGTTGCCGTCGCCGACCCACGCCGCCTGCACCTCCGAGAGGTCGCCGACCGACTCGCGGATCGTGAGCAAGTCCGCGAGCGTCTGGCAGGGATGGGCGTCGTCGGTGAGCCCGTTGATCACCGGAACGTCGGCGTACTCCGCGAGGATCTCGGCGTTCTCGTGGGCGAACGTCCGCACCATGATGGCGTCGGCGTAGCCGCCGAGGGCGCGGGCGGTGTCCTTCAGCGGCTCCCCGTGGCCGAGCTGGATCGCGTCGGGGCCGAGGAACATCGCGTGACCGCCGAGTTGGGTCATCCCCGTCTCGAAGCTCGCCCGCGTCCGGGTCGAGGGCTTCTCGAACAGCATCGCCAGCGTCGTCCGCGGGAGCTGCGTGAGGTCCTTGCCCGCCTTCAGGTCGGAGGCGCGCGCGAGAACGCCCGCGAGTTGGTCGGTCGTCAGGTCGTCGATGTCGAGGAAGTCGCTCGGGAACTCCTCGGCGTCGTCCGGGGTCGTCGATGTCGTGTGGGTGCTCATCGTGATCGTGGGTCGTGGGGTGGTGTCGCGTGTGGCGAGTCGGTGTCGTGTGAGGGTGCGTGAGAACGGGGCGGGCGACGGTCGGAGGCCGCCGGATCCGCCGTGGGTCAGTCGTCGGCTCGGTCTCGCAGTCGTTCGGAGGCGTCCGTCAGCACCTCGACCGCGCGGTCGAACTCCGCCAGCGGGAGCCGCTCGTCGGGCGCGTGATCCAGCGACGAGTCGCCGGGGCCGTACGTCGCCATCGGCGCGTCCCACGCGCCGGCGAAGACGTTCACGTCGGCAGTGCCGGTCTTGCGAAGCAGGCGAGGGTCCCCGCCCGCGCGACGGATCCCGCCGCGGATCGCCGTCGCGACGGGGTCGCGGGGGTCCCCCATCACGGGAGGGATCGGCTCGTTCCAGTTGACCGTCCCGGCCTCCAGCTCGGCGTCGGCGCGCTCGCGAACGTCCTCCGGGTCGAGCGACGGCGGCACACGGAACTGCACGTCCATCGTCGCCTCCATCGAGAGGCCGTCCTCCGAGAGGCCGCCGTCGACGGCGACGGGCTTGGTCGTCACCTGCTCGAAGACGGCGCCGTAGTCGTAGTAGTCGAACGCGCCCTCGACGCGCTGCCACCAGTGCATCGCGTGCTGGACCGCGTTCGGGTCCGGGCGCGACGTGTGTCCCGACTCGCTGGTCGCGACGTACGTGCCCGAGATCAGCCCGCGGTAGCCGAGCGTCACGGCGTCCCAGCCGGACGGCTCGCCGTTGATGACTGCCTCGGGCGCGTCGCGGGTCTCGACGAGGTGGCGGGCGCCGCGCGAATCCGTCTCCTCGCCGGTCACGCCGACGAACGAGACGCCCGTCTCGACGGCCGCGACGGCCATCGCCGCCAGCGACCCCGTGGCGTCGACGCTCCCGCGACCCCACAGCACGGGACCGTCGGCGTCCAACTCCTCGTCGCCGTCGGCGATCTCGACGGGGATGTCGCCCGGGACGGTGTCGACGTGGGAGGTCAACAGCAGCGAGTCGTCGCCCGGCGCGTGGACGTTCCCGACCTCGTCGGTGTGCGCCTCGCGGTCGTGGTCCTCGAAGAACGCCACGAGGACGGCCGCCGCGTCGGCCTCCTCGCCCGAAACCGACGGCGTCGACACCAGATCGTACAGCAACTGCCGGCCCTCGGTGTCGAGCGCCTCCGTCGGGTCCAGCGGGTTCGACACAGCCATCAACCGTTCACCCCCGACTCGGTCGTCACGGTCGTCGAGGCCAGCACGGCCGTGACTGCCATCACAGCACCTCCGTCAGCGCGTCGACGACCTCGCGGGCGTGCCCCTCGTTGATCACGAGCGGCGGGAGCAGGCGAAGCACCGAGCGCCCCGCCGGCAGCGCGAGGATCTGGTGCTCCATCGCCAACTCGCGCAGGTAGCGGTTCGCCCCGCGCTTCACCTCGACGCCGATCATCAGGCCCTCGCCGCGCACCTCGCGCACGGGGAGGTCGTGCTCCTCGACCGCCTCCTCCAGTTGCGTGGTGAGGTAGTCGCCGACCATCGCCGCGTGGCCGGGCACGTCGTTGGCGACCAGCTCCTCCAGCGTCGCGTTGGCCGCGGCGGCGACGACCGGGTTGCCCGAGAACGTCGAGCCGTGGCTGGCGGCGCCGTCGGCGATCCAGTCGGCACACAGCGTCGCGCCCAGCGGGAGGCCGGAGGCGACGCCCTTCGCCGTCGTCAGGATGTCGGGCTGGACGCCGACGCCCTCGCAGGCCCACAGGTCGCCCGTGCGGCCCATCCCCGTCTGGATCTCGTCGAACACCAGCGCCGCGCCGGCGTCCGCGGTGAGATCGCGCGCGGACTGGAGGTACTCGGGGTCGGCGGGGTTGATCCCGCCCTCCCCCTGCACGGGTTCGAGGAACACCGCGGCCGTCTCGTCGTCGACGGCCTCCGCGAGCGCCTCGCTATCCCCGTAGTCGACGAACTCGACGCCGCCGGCGACGGGCTCGAACGGGGCGCGGTACTTCTTCTTCCACGTCATCGCCAGCGCGCCCAGCGTCCGGCCGTGGAAGCCGCGCTTCGTCGCGACGATCTTCTGGCGACCCGTCGCCGAGCGCGCGAACTTCATCGCCGCCTCGTTCGCCTCGGTCCCCGAGTTACAGAGCCACACCTTCGAGATGTCGCCGGGGGCGACCGCGCCGAGGCGCTCGTACAGCTCCGTCCGGGCGCTGTTGGGGTACGACGCCTGCACGTACAGCAGTTCGGCCGCCTGCTCCTGCACCGCGTCGACGACGGCGGGCGGGCAGTGACCCAGCGGGGTGCACGCGTAGCTGGCGCCGAAGTCGAGGTACTCGGTCCCGTCGCTAGCGGTGAGGTGGACGCCGTCACCGGACTCGATGGGGATCGGCTTCTCGGAGAAGACGAACCCCTCGCCCGCACCGTTCAGATCCTCGAAGTCGGTCATCCGTCCACCTCAGCGTCGGCAGCAGTGTCAGCCTCCGCCCCGTCCGTGACGGCGGAGCGCTCGATGCGGGTTCCGGCGCCGTCGAGCGCGGCGACGATGGGGTCGCGGACGTTCGCGTCGGCGACGGTGACCGCGCGGGCGCCGGATTCGAGCGCCTCGGTCGCCGCCATCACCTTCCGCGTCATGAACCCCTCGGCGGCGTCGGTGAGCGCCTCGTACTCTCCGCCCGTCATCACCGACTCGATCAGGGTGTCGGGGTCGTCCGGGTCCGCGTACACGCCCGAGACGTCCGTGAGGACGACCAGTTCCGCGCCGAGCGCGCCCGCGACCGCCGCGGCCGCGCGGTCGGCGTCGGTGTTCACCGGGGTGCCCTCGCTCTCGGACTCCATGCCGAACATCGGCGGGGAGGCGACGGGCGTGTAGCCGCCCGCGAGCAGGGTGGACAGGAGGTCGACGTTCACCTCCTTCGGTGTGCCCGAGTGGTCGCCGCGTTTGATCTTCCGCTTGCCGTCCTCGACGACGCGCACGGCCGATTTCCGGGGGCCGGCGAGGAGGCCGCCGTCGACGCCCGAGAGACCGACGGCGTCGACGCCGGCGTTCCGCATCGCGGTGACGAGGTCCGTGTTCACCCCTCCGGCCATCGCCATCGTGAACGCCTCCATCGTCTCGGCGTCGGTGAAGCGGCCGGTGACGCCCGAGGGGGTCTCGACGTACTCCGACTCGATTCCGAGGCGGTCCAGGAGGTCGTCGACGGCGGTCGATCCGCCGTGGACGACGACCACGTCCCGACCGTTGGCGACAAGGTGGGCAACGTCGCCGACGGCGCCCGCGGGGTCGACCGCGCGCGCGCCGCCGAGTTTCACGACGACCGGGGGGACGTCGCCGGACCCGTCGGTCAGCGGCGTCGATCCGAACCCGGTCACGGCGATCCCACGGGGTGGAGCCCCTGGAACTCCAGGCCGGCCGTCTCATCGAGCCCGAGCGCGACGTTGGCGGCGTGGACCGCCTGCCCCGCCGCGCCCTTCATCACGTTGTCGATGGCCGAGAAGGCAACCACGCGGCCGTTCTCGGGGTCGAGCTCGAAGCCGACCTCGGCGTGGTTCGTCCCGGCCACGGCCTTCGGCTCGGGGTAGCGGTACACGCCGCCGCCGCCCGCGACGAGGCGGACGAACGGCTCGTCGTCGTACGCCTCGCGGTAGGCGCCCCAGAGGTCGCCCGTGGTGACGCGCTCGCTCGGGAAGGCGTGGCACGTCGCCGCCGCCCCGCGGGTCATGTCGACCGCGTGGACGGTGAACGACAGCGAGAGGCCCAACTCCTGCTGGATCTCCGCTTCGTGGCGGTGGCCCGTCGGCGCGTACGGGCGCACGACGCCCGAGCGCTCGGGGTGGCTGGAGGCGGCGCCGCCGCCGGCGCCGCCCTCCGATGAGCCGACCTTCAGATCGGCGACCACCTGATCGTCGGGCGTGATGACGCCCGAATCGACCAGCGGCTTCAGCGCCAGCATCGTCGCCGTCGCGTTGCAGCCGCCGGAGGCGATGAGGTCCGCCCCCTCCAGCGTCTCGCGTCCGAGTTCGGGGAGCGCGTACGCCGCGTCCGCGAGATGTTCGGGCGCCGTGTGGCCGTCGTACCACTCGTCGTAGGCGTCCGCCTCGTCGAGGCGGAAGTCCGCCGAGAGGTCGACCACGGTGCCCGCCGCGTCGCGGAAGGCGTCGATGTGTTCCATCGAGACGCCGTGGGGTGTCGACGCGAACAGCACGTCCACCGAGTCGAGGTCCTCGGGCGAGGAGAAGCGTACGTCGACGCCGCGGAGGTTCGGGTGGACGTAGCCGAGCGTCTTGTTCTCGTACTCGCGGCTCGTCGCCTGGACGAGTTCGAAGTTCGGATGCCCGGTCAGCAGGCGGCACAGTTCGCCGCCCGCGAAGCCGGAGGCGCCGACGACGGAGGCGGTGAGCGTGGGCTCGCCGCCGTCGGTGACGGCGCGCCGCTCACGGGGCACTTCGTGCCCCGTTCGCATCGAGGTCTCGCTCCGCTCGACCTCGCCGCTCATGCGGTCATCACGGCTTCGTTCGCCGCCTCCGCCTTCAGTTCGAGCCAGTCGACGACCGCCGCGGGCACGTCGACCTCGCTCGCCTCGTTCAGCGCCTTGAACTCGACGGTGTGGTTCACCTCGTGAACCGTGTACTCGCCGTCGGCGGTTTCCATCAGGTCGACGCCGAGCAGGCCGCCGCCGACCGCGTCGCTGGCGGTCGCGACCAGCTCCCTCGCCTCGTCGTCGAGCTCGAAGGTGGCCGTCTCGCCGCCCTTCGCGGCGTTGGTGAGCCAGTGCTCGGAGGAGCGCGTCATCGCGGCGACGGGCTCGCCGTCGCAGGCAAGCACGCGGATGTCGCGGCCGGGCTTGTCGACGTACTCCTGCACGTAGAACACCTTGTGCTCGTAGTGCCCGAGCGTCGCCTTGTGCTCGAGGATCGCCTCGGCGGCGTTCTCGGTGTCGATCTTGGCCATCAGCCTGCCCCACGAGCCGACGACCGGCTTGATCACGCACGGGTAGCCGAACTCCTCGATGGCGTCCATGGCGGCCTCCGTCGTGAACGCGACCTCCGTCGCGGGGGTGGGGACGCCCGCGCCCTCCAGCGCGAGGCTGTTCTTCACCTTGTCGGCGCACACCGCCGCGGTCTCCGGCGAGTTGATCACCGGGACGCCGTACGCCGAGAGGAGCCGCGTGGCGTACAGCGACCGGGACGTGGCGAGACAGCGGTCGATCACCAGATCGCAGTCGGCCACCTCCGCGGTGGTCTCGGTCAGGCCGAACCGCTGCTTGCGCACGTCGACCTTCACGACCTCGTGACCGCGGTCGCGAAGCTCCGACAGGAGGAGCTTCTCGTCTTTTCGGATCCGGGAGTAGAGCAGGCCGAGCTTCATCTCACTCCCCCCAGTCCTCTTCGAGCTCCGGGGCTCGATCGAGGACCGGCGGGGAGACGTCGACGACCTCCAGCTCGGCGCCGCACGTTTCACAGTCGACGATCTCTCCGATCTCCAGGTCGTCGTGCAGGGCCACCGTCCCCCCGCACTCGACGCATTCGGATTCGGTCATGGTGTACCCCACTCTATCGGTGAAGACACCTTTAATCCGTCGATTCTATCAGCGAAAATTAATGTCGGAGGCGTCGCTACGCGGCGATTTCGGGCGGGTCGGCGCGGATCTCGAATGCGATGTTCGAAATCTGAGTAGTGTTGGCCCCGAGGGGGGCCGGCGGGGCCACCGCCGCCGGCGGTCGGGGGGCGGCGGCCGGGACCGGTCGAGGTCGGGCCCCCCGTCGCGGCCGGCCGCCCCGCGGTCGTCGCGGCAGTCGGAGGAGTCGCGGGAGTCGGCCTCGCGACGGCGTCGCCGCTCGCGGTCGGGCGAGCGATCGTCGTCGCAGTCCGGTCGTGGTCATGGGTTCGTGGTGTCTGTCAGACGTACTCGTCTACCGCGTCGGCCAAGTCCGTTTCGGCGGCCGCGAGCGTGTCGCGGCGGGCGTCGACGGCGGCCTCGTGGTCGTCGTACGTCTCGGTCATGCGCGCGAGGGAGTCGGCCACGGCGTCGGGCGCCGGGCCGCCGCGCGACGCGCGGGAGGCGACGCTCCCGACGGGGTCGAGCGCGGCGTCGAGGTCCTCGCGGCTCACGTGTTCGTACAGGGACTCCCCAAGTACCTCCTGTGCGGCCGCGTCAAGATTTGCAGCGAGCGTCTCGGGGTCGGCGTCGTCGGGCGACGTCGCGGCGGCGTCGGCGACGACCTCGTGGGCCGTCCGGAACGGGATCCCCGCCGCCGCCAGCGCGTCCGCCACGCCCGTGGCCGTCGAGAAGCCCGCACCCGCGTCGGCCGCACACGCCGACTCGTCCCAGTCGCCGGTCGCGACCGCGCCGGCGACGACCTCGGTCGCCTCGGTCGCGTCGTCGACGGCGTCCCACGCGTGGGTCGTCGCGCGCTGGAGGTCGCGGTTGTACGCCCGCGGCAGTCCCTTCAGCGTCGTCAACAGCCCGGTCAGGTCGCCGGATACGTCGCCGGCGACCGCGCGAGCCAGCTCCAGCGTGTCCGGGTTCACCTTCTGGGGCATGATCGACGAGGTGGACGCGTAGTCGTCCGACGGCAGGAAGTAGCCGTCCTTGGCGTGCTCGATGAGGTCCGCGGCGAGCCCCGACAGCGTCGCCGTCAGGTTCGCCAGCGCGGCCGTCCCCTCCACGAGGAAGTCGCGCGCGGACGCGGCGTCCGTCGAGTTCTCGACGACCCCGTCGAACCCGAGCAGCTCCGCGGTCCGCTCGCGGTCGATGTCGAAGGTGGTGCCGCCGAACGCCGCGCCGCCGAGCGGCGACTCGTTCGTCCGGTCGAACGCCGCGAGCAGCCGGGCGGTGTCGCGCTCGACCGCGCCCGCGTACGACGACAGGAAGTGCCCGACGGTGACGGGCTGGGCGTACTGCCGGTGGGTGAACCCCGGCATGACCGTGTCGGCGTGCTCGGCCGCCGCGTCCAGCAGCGCCTCGCGCAGGACGAGCGTCGCCTCGGCGGCGTCGAGCAGGTCCTCGCGGTAGCGATACCGGATGCAGGTCGCCACCTCGTCGTTGCGCGAGCGCGCGGTGTGCATCTTCCCGCCCACGGGACCGATCTCGGCGACGACCGCCGACTCGATCGCCTCGTGGACGTCCTCGCCGTCGGGGAGCGCCCCGTGGCCCGCGTCCTCGACGGTCGCGAGACCCGACAGGATCTCGGCGGCCTCGTCGGCGGCGATGATGTCCTGCTCGGCGAGCATCACCGTGTGCGCGCGGTCGACGGCGAGATCGGCCGCGAAGATGCGCTCGTCGGCCGGGAGGCTCGACATGAACCCACGGGCCGGGCCGCCCGCGAAGCGGTCGCGGCGGACGACCGTCTCGGCGTCGGCGGCGTCACCCGCTGTCGGTTCCTCGCCGTCGGTCATCGATCACTCCTCCGTCTCGTCGCCGCTGCCATCGGCCGCCAGCGTCTCGCCGCCGTCGCCGGTCTTCACGTTCTCCAGCACGCGGTTCGCGAGGCGCTCCTGGAAGCCGTGGTACTTCGCGACTCCCGTCGCGTCGGCCTGCTCGATGCCGTCGACCGTCTCCGTGTTGAACGACGCCGCGGACTCGGAGTAGACGCCGTACTCGGAGTCGCGGGCGACGGGCCGGCACTGGCCACCCTGAAGTTTGACCGTGACCGTCCCGGTGACCTTCTCCTGGCCGGCGTCGAGGTAGCCCTCGAGGGAGTTCACGAGCGGGGAGTTCACGAGACCCTTGTACCCCTGCTGGGCCCACTGGTCGTCGATCTGTTGCTTGAAGTCGCGCTCGGACTTCGTGAACACCAGCTGTTCGAGCGCCTCGTGGGCCGTCAGGAGGACGGTCGCCGCGGGGTGCTCGTAGTTCTCGCGTACCTTCAGGCCGAGCATGCGGTCCTCCATCATGTCCGTGCGGCCGACGCCGTAGGCGCCCGCGAGCTCGTTCAGCTCCTCGATGAGCTCGACGGAGTCGACCGTCTCCCCGTTCAGCGTGACGGGATAGCCCATCTCGAAGCCGATCTCCACCAGCTCCTCACCCTCCGCGTCGCCGGGCGTCGTCGTCCAGTCGTAGATGTCCTCCGGCGGGACGTACGTCGGGTCCTCGAGGTCGTCGCCCTCGACCGAGCGCGACCAGAGGTTCGTGTCGATCGACCACGCGCCCTCGTTGCCGCCCTCGACGGGGAGGTCCTTCTCGTCGGCGTACTCGATCTCCCACTCGCGGGTGAGGCCGAGCTCGCGCACGGGCGCGATTACCTCCTTGTCGGAGCCGCGCCACACCGTCTCGAAGCGCAGTTGGTCGTTCCCCTTGCCCGTGCAGCCGTGGGCGAGGGCGTCGCAGTCGTGCTCCTCGGCGACGCCGAGGATCGCCTCCGCGATCACCGGACGCGCGAGCGCCGTCCCCAGCGGGTACCCCTGATACGTCGCGTTCGCGCGCACGGAGTCGAAACACAGCTCCGCGAACTCGGTCTTCGCGTCGACGACGTAGTGCTCCAGATCGAGCGCCTCGGCGGTCTCCTCGGCCTCGTCGAACTCCTCGGCGGGCTGGCCCACGTCGACGGTGACGCCGACGACCTCGTCGTAGCCGTACTCCTCCTCGAGGAGCGGGACGCAGACGGTCGTGTCGAGTCCACCGCTGAATGCGAGCGCAACGCGTTTCGTCATACCTCACGCTCGCACGTCGACGCCCATAAATTCGACGTTTGTAAACGTCGAAAATTAATCGCGGACTGCACGCTACCCGGAGGAAGACGAGCGGATCGAGTCGGATGAGGGGTGATGTTGGTGGGCCTAGCGGCCCGGTCGTCGCGGCGCGGAGACTCGGCTCCGGGCCGCGGCACCGCTGACGCGTCGCTCGAAGGAGGCGCGAGCGTGAGCGACGGGGTCCGTTATCACGACCGGACGTACCCGCTCCGTGTACATAAACGATGCCGGTCCGGCGAAGCTCGCCGAGCGGACGACACGGCCCGTCAGCCGGACCGGCGACCCGGGGAGCGACGGCGGTCCACGTCGTCGGCCGTCCACGCGGCCGAGATCGCGGTGTCAGGCGGCGGCGAGGGACGATCGGACCCCGTTGCGGCCGGGAGCGTGACGGAGACGCTGGTGCCGGAGTCGTCGGACTCGACCGACACGTCGCCGCCGAGCTCCGCCACCGTCCACGTCACGAACCAGAGGCCGACGCCGCTGGCGTGCTCCAGGTCGGTCTCGATGCCCCGTTCGAGCACCGTTCGTTCGCTCGGCGGGATCCCCGACCCGTCGTCCTCGATCCGAAGGACCGCGACGTCGCCGTCCGATCTCACTCGGACCCGCGCCGTCGGATCGGGGGCCGCGTGTTCGGCGACGTTCGCCAGCAGCTCGTCGATCGCCGCCCCGAGGTAGCCGTTGTCGACGACGGGAACGGGGGTGTCCGGGACCCGACAGTCCACGCGGTTTCCCGCGGCGGCGAACGCGTCAGCGCGTTCGGCCGCCAGCGCCGCGAGGTCGACGGAGACCTCCGGCACGTCCCCCGAGAGGATCCGGTCGAGGTCGCGTCCGCGCTTGGAGAGCGACACGAGCCGGTCGGCGCGCCGGCGGAGCGCTCGGAAGTCGTCGGGGTCGCCCGACTCGGCGAACGCCTCCGCGTGGCCGACGATCACGTTGACGCCGCTTCGAACGTCGTGTCGCAGCACGCGGTTGAGGACCGACAGCCGTCGTTCCCGGCGACGGTCGTCCGTCACGTCGGTCGCGATGACGTACTCGCGATCGGCCGACCCGGTCCGGACGGATCGAACCACGACCTCGCGGGGGCCGCCGTTCGAGGTCGGCGGCGTCCGCACCTCCACGGGACCGTCGGCGCCCAGCGCGGCCGCGAGCGTCGGTCCGTCGTCCGCCACGGGGATCGCGTCCACGAGCGCGTCGCCCGGCCTCCCGTCGAACGTCGACTCGAAGGCGGCGTTCGTCGCGAGGATCCGGCGCGTCTCGCCGGAGTTGTCGACGTACGCGGCCGGCGAGGGGAGGTTGGCGAACAGCGCCTCCGCGCGGCCCCGCTCGCGGACGAAGCGGGCGCGGGTCCGGCCGATGACCGCGCCGGCAGCGGCACCGAGGGTGAGCAGGTCCGTCGCCATTCTGGGCAGGGCCGCCGTCGGAACGCCGTCGGGATTGGCCGCCCGCACGGCGAGGACGAACACGGCGGCGCCGACGGCAACCCCCGCGACGACACCCCGCCCGACGGCGGCCGCACGGCGGGGCGGCCCTCGACGCCACAGCAGGACGCCGAACGCGCAGACCGCGACCGCGAGCGCGAACGAGACGAGCGCGGCGGCACGTCCGCGCGTCGACGACGCGCCGAACAGGAACGCGATGTGTGCCGCCGCCAGCGACGCGGCTCCGACGGCGACGACCGCCCCCCAACGACCCCCACCGGAGCCCGACATACCTCCCGGAAGGAACGCGAACACCAAAACGACGACGACGGACGCGACCGGTGTATCGGAGGCGCCGGCGGGCGAAGCGAACCCGTTTTCCCCGGTCGAACCCCAGTCGACGGTATGACAACCGGGACGCTGCGGCTCGCCACCCGCGGCTCCGACCTCGCGCTCCGACAGGCGGCGGACGTACGAGACGAGATCTCGACGCGCCGCCGCGACGTGGAGCTTGTCGAGGTCGAGACGCGCGGCGACCGACTCGACGAGGACCTCATCACCGAACTCGGCCGCACCGGCGCGTTCGTTCGCGCGCTCGACGAGGAGGTGCTGTCGGGGGAGGTCGACGCCGCGGTCCACTCGCTGAAGGACATGCCCACCGAGATGCCCGACGGGCTCGTCGTCGCGGCCGTCGGCGAGCGCGCCCCCGCCGGCGACGCGCTCGTCACCCGCGAGGGCGGCGACCTCGCGGACCTCCCCCGCGGCTCGGTCGTCGGCACCTCCTCGCTGCGACGCAAGGCGCAGGTGCTCGCCGAGCGCCCCGACCTGGAGGTTCGCCCGCTCCGCGGCAACGTCGACACGCGCCTGCAGAAGCTGATCGCGCCCGACCTGCAGGCGGAACACGAGGCCCGTGTCGAGGCTGAGGCCGACCACAAGGGAGATCCCGGCGCACGCGAGGAGGACCGCGAGTACGAGCGCACCGTCGAGGAGTGGTTCGACGACCTCACCGAGTTCCAGCGCGCCGCGTTGGAACACGAGCTCGACCACGAGTACGACGCCATCGTGCTCGCGGAGGCCGGCCTCCGTCGGTCGGACCTGTTCTACCGCGACGAGTACGAGGTCGAGCGCCTCGACCGCGCGGACCACGTCCCCGCGCCGGGCCAGGGCGCCGTGGCCGTCACCGCGAGCGACCCCGAGGTGATCGAGACGATCCGGTCGGCGATGGACCACGAGCCGACCCGCGTCGCCACCAGCGTCGAGCGCACCGTCCTCGCGGAACTGGGCGGCGGCTGCATCGCGCCCATCGGCGTCAACGCGCTCGTCCAGGGCGAGCACGTCAGCGCCCGTGTCCGGGTGTTGTCGGCCGACGGCGACACCGAGGTGAAGGCGAACCGCGACCTCCCGCTTCGCACCTACCGCGAGGCCGCCGCCGAGTTCGCCGCGTCGCTGCGCGAGCAGGGCGCCGCGGAGCTCATCGAGGCCGCGAAGCGCGCGGCGGACACGGAGACGGCCAAGCGCGCGGAGGAGGGCGAGGACGACGACGGCGCCGCCGGCGACGACGCCGCGGAGGCCGTGGAGGAGTAGATGACTCGCGACAACGCCGACACGGTCGACCGCGACGGCGGCTTCGTCTCGCTGGTCGGCTCCGGCCCCGGCGACCCCGAACTCCTCACGGTGAAGGCTCGGAGGCTCCTCGACGAGGCCGACGTCGTCCTCCACGACAAGCTCCCGGGCCCCGAGATCCTCGGCTCGATCCCCGAGAACAAACGCGAGGACGTGGGCAAGCGCGCCGGCGGCGAGCGCACCAGTCAGGAGTACACGAACGACCGACTGGTCGAGCTCGCGGAGGCGGGCGAGCACGTCGTTCGGCTCAAGGGCGGCGACCCGTTCGTCTTCGGGCGCGGCGGCGAGGAGGCCGAACACCTCGCCGCCCACGGCGTCCCGTTCGAGGTCGTCCCGGGCGTCACCTCGCCCATCGCCGCGCCGGGCGTCGCGGGCATCCCCGTCACACACCGCGATCACGCCTCCTCCGTCTCGTTCGTCACCGGTCACGAGGACCCGACCAAGGACGAGTCCGCCGTGGACTGGGAGGCGCTCGCGGCCACCGGCGGCACCATCGTCGTCCTGATGGGCGTCGGGAAGCTGCCGCTGTACACTGCGGAACTGCTCGACGCCGCGAGGGACCCCGCCACGCCCGTCGCGCTCGTCGAGCGCGGCACCTGGCCCGACATGCGCGTCGCGACCGGCACGCTCGCCGATATCGTCGACGTGCGCGACGAGGCGGGGATCGAGCCGCCCGCGATCACCGTGATCGGCGAGGTCGCCGGCGCGCGCGAGCGGGTGGTCGAGTTCCTGCGCGGACGCGGCGACGCGGCCGCGACCGTCGGGGACGGCGGGACCGGCGGCGACGCCGACGGGAGGTCGGACCGATGACCGGCGACGACCGCCCGCGCGTCGCGGTGTTCCGCCCCGACGACGAGCGCCTGACGGACGCGGTCGAGACGCTCGACGCGCTCGGGGTCGAGGCGGTCCCCGACCCGATGCTGGAGATCAGACCGACCGGCGCGGTGCCGGAGGGCGCCGACTGGATCGTGTTCACCTCGAAGACGGGCGTCGAGTTGGCCGACGAGGCCGGCTGGTCGCCCGCCGACGCCGCCGGTGAGGGGCGGGACGGAGTCGACACCGTCGAACGTGCCACCCCCGCGATCGCGTGTATCGGCAGCTCGACCGCCGACGCGGTCCGCGAGGCCGGCTGGCCGGTCGACCTGATCCCCGAGGAGTACTCCTCGACGGGGCTCGTCGCCGCGTTCGACGCGCTGGGCGTCGACGGCGTCCGGATCGAGGTCGCTCGATCGGACCACGGGAGCCACGTCCTGCTCGACGGCCTCCGCGACGCCGGCGCGACCGTCCACGAGACGGTGCTGTACGAGCTCGTCCGCCCCGAGGGGAGCGGCGACTCCGCGGAGGCGGCCGCCCGAGGCGACCTCGCGGGAGCCTGTTTCACCTCCTCGCTCACGGTCGATCACTTCCTCGACGCCGCCGAAGAACGCGGCGTCCGCGACGGGGCGCTCGCGGGGCTCGACGACGCCGTCGTCGGCTGCATCGGTCACCCGACCCGCGAGACGGCCGAGTCACACGGCGTCACCGTCGACGTGGTGCCCGCGGAGGCGACGTTCGAGGCGCTCGCGGAGTCGGTCGTCGCCGAGTTGGACGCCTGATCGGCTCTCCACGCGGAGGGTTCTCTTCCCCGATACTGTTCACGGCAGCAGTGTCTCGAACGGGGAGCGCGCGCGAGCGAATTCGCCCGGATCGGTGGAGATCCGTGTTAATATATCCGTTTTATTACACTATGTGCGTCTACGTCGCGCGCAACATTTGCCCATCGTGCGACGATGTTACAACCTTATATGACCTATATTCGCTTCAGGATTCGACGCACATCCGGATATCCATACCATAATTCGGGTTTGTCAACTCCAAGGTTTATGTGCTTCCAAATCGGGCCCTCTCGCGTGGAGATGTACCAGAACGACACGGAATACACGGAAACGGTGAACGAATGCGGAACCACTGAGGTGGCGCCGTGAGTCCCCTTCAGGTCGACCCCGCGGTCCTGGCGGAGGGGATAAACCTGATGTGGGTGCTGGTGGTCACCTTCCTCATCTTCTTCATGCACGCCGGCTTCGCGATGCTGGAGGCCGGGCAGGTGCGCTCGAAGAACGTGGCCAACCAGCTGACGAAGAACCTCCTGACGTGGAGCGTCGGCGTGACGGTGTTCTTCCTCGTCGGCGCGGGAGTCTCCTCGCTCGTGGGGGGACTCACGGGCGGCGGCGGCTACTCGATGGCCGAGGCGTTCGGCGTGTTGACGACCGAGAACTCCGCCGACTGGGTCGGCTGGCTCTTCGGCGCCGTCTTCGCGATGACGGCGGCGACCATCGTCTCCGGCGCCGTCGCCGGGCGCATGAAGCTCCGCGCGTACGTGAGCTACACGGTCCTGCTCGCGGCGGTCATCTACCCGGTCGTCACGGGCCTGACGTGGGGCGGCGGCTTCCTCGCCTCGCTCGGCTTCGCCGACTTCGCGGGCGGGATGATCGTCCACGGGATGGGCGGCATCGCCGGCCTGACGGCCGCCTACATGGTCGGCCCGCGCCTGGGTCGCTACAACGAGGACGGCTCGGTGAACGTCATTCCGGGCCACTCGCTGACGTTCGCGGTGCTGGGCACGCTCGTGCTCGCGTTCGGCTGGTACGGCTTCAACGTCGGCACGGCCGCCTCGGTGTTCGCCGTCGAGAACGGCGAACTCACGCTCGGGGCGTTCTCCTACGTCGGCCGCGTCGCGCTGACGACGACGCTCGGCATGGCCGCCGGCGCCATCGGTGCGGGCGCGCTGTCGATCTACAAGACCGGCAAGGTCGACACGCTGTACGTCGCCAACGGGCTCCTGGCGGGGCTCGTCGGCGTCACCTCGAACACGGACGCGATCATCTGGCCCGGCGCGCTGGTCATCGGCCTGCTCGCCGGCGCCCAGCTCCCCATCGTCTTCGAGTTCGTCGAGAAGCGTCTGAAGATCGACGACGTGTGCGCGGTGTTCCCGGTCCACGGGAGCGCCGGCGTGCTCGGCGCGGTGCTGCTGCCCGTCTTCGCGGTCGACGGCTTCACCGTGAGCGCGCTCGTCTCGCAGGTGGTCGGCGTCAGCGTCATCGCCATCTGGACCGTCGCCGCCACCGCGGCGGTGTTCGGCGTCATCAAGGCGCTCGGCGAGATCCGCGTCGACCGCGACCACGAGATCGAGGGGCTCGACTCCACCGAGCACGGCGTCGACACCTACCCCGAGTTCGGCAGCCCGGACACGGCCGTGACCGACGGCGGCACCGCCGACGCGAACGGCATCGTCCGCGCCGACGGCGGCGAGGCGAACGACGGCGGCATCAAGATGGTGACGGCGTTCATCCGCCCGGACAAGCTCTCGGACGTCAAGACCGGGCTCGCGGAGGTCGGCGCGCCCTCGCTGACGGTGACGAACGTCTCCGGCCGCGGCAGCCAGCCCGCCAAGAAGGGCCAGTGGCGCGGCGAGGAGTACACGGTCGACCTCCACCAGAAGGTGAAGATCGAGTGCGTCGTCGCCGACATCCCCGCGGGCGACGTCGCCGAGGCGATCAGCGAGGCCGCTCAGACCGGCGAGAAGGGCGACGGCAAGGTGTTCGTCCTCCCCGTCGAGAACGCCTACCAGATCCGGACCGGCGAGGTGGGCCGCAGCGCGGTCTGACCGCCGCCTCACGACGCCGTTCGGCGGCAGGTCCGGAACCCGCCTCCGAACGATCGACGCATCGACACACGAACGACGACCGCGCCTCGGACGCCCGCCTCGCATGCGGCGCGGACGCGGCCGCCGGGGGCACGCGACGGAGGACCCCACTGGTACTGGTGCTCACCTCCGCGCGCCCGCCACCGTGCCACGTTCCGTGTCACCGCCCCCGCGGCCGCCGCAGCCACCTGCCGGGTGGCGCGTCCGGCCACGCCCGCGACGGACCGCCAGCCCGTCGCGGGCCGTCACTCCGTTCTGTACGGTGTCCACGTCGACGGCGCCGAGAGATCCGTCAAGTTTTCTATGTGTGGTTGACTGGCATCCGGCGTGCAGATCGATCCGTTGCTCGTGGGCGGACTCGCCGTCGCGTTTACCGGATTCAAACTCCGCACGGTCGTGTTCGACCTCGACGCGACCGACGTGTGGTCACACGCGACCAAGTGGCTCGTCCCGGCCGTCCTCCTCGCGGTGGCCGCCGCACAGGGACTCACACCCGTCGACCTCGGCTGGCGGGTCGGATCGCCGCTTCGCTTCCTCGGTCGCGTCGCCGTCGGCTTCGTCGTGTTGGTCGGGGCCTCGATACTGCTGTCGCCGGTGTTCGACCGGATCGGCGGCGGAAACGAGGACCTGGAGGCGGGGATGGCGGAGTTGGCCGACACGACTCTCGCCGGGAAGGTGTTCATCGGGACGACCGCGGGGACGACGGAGGAGGTGGCGTTCAACGGCTACGCGCTCGAACGGCTTGCGGCCCTCACCGGGAGTCCGCCGCTCGCCGGCACCGTCACGGCGACGGCGTTCGTACTCGGCCACTGGAGCGACCAGTGGAGCCCCTCGGCGGTGCTGCGCATCGCACATCCGGCGGTGGTCGTCACCGGACTGTACCTCTACTGGCGCTCGCTCCCGGTGTTGATCGCGGTCCACGCACTCAACGACATCGTCGGACTGGTGTTCGCGCCCGAGGTCGAGGACGACGCGGCGGCACCGTCCGCCGCGACCCAGTAACGACTTTCCGGGCCACCCCCCAAGTGGCGTCCATGAACCACGACCGTTCGCGCGATCTGTACGACCGCGCGCTCTCGGTGCTCGCCGGCGGAGTGAACTCCTCGGTCCGCGCGACGCGACCGTACCCGTTCGTGATCGAGCGCGGCGACGGCGCCCACGTGATCGACGCCGACGGGAACCGCTACCTCGACTACGTGATGGGGTACGGCCCGCTGCTGTACGGCCACGACGCCCCCGAGCAGGTGCAGTCGGCGATTCAGCGGCACGCGAGTGAGGGGCCGATGTACGGCGGCCCCACCGAGATCGAGATCGACCACGCCGAGTTCGTCGCGCGCCACGTCCCCAGCGTCGAGATGCTGCGGTTCGTCAACTCCGGCACGGAGGCGACCGTCTCGGCCGTTCGCCTCGCGCGGGCGTACACCGGCCGCGACAAGATCGTCGTCATGCAGGGCGGCTACCACGGCGCCCAGGAGTCGACGCTCGTCGAGGCCGGCGACGACCCGTCCCACACCCAGCCCTCCTCGCCGGGGATCCCCGAGGAGTTCGCCGAGCACACCATCGCCGTCCCGTTCAACGACGAGGGCGCGATCCGCGAGGTCTTCGAGGAGCACGGCGACGAGATCGCGGCGGTGCTGACCGAGCCGATCCTGGCGAACTACGGCATCGTCATGCCCGTCGACGGCTACCACGAGACGCTTCGGGACCTCTGTGACGACCACGGCTCGCTGTTGATCTTCGACGAGGTGATCACCGGCTTCCGCGTCGGCGGCCTCCAGTGTGCACAGGGGAAGTTCGGCGTCACGCCCGACCTCACCACCTTCGGGAAGATCATCGGCGGCGGCTTCCCGGTCGGCGCGATCGGCGGCCCCGCGAGGATGATCGAGCACTTCACCCCCAGCGGGGAGGTGTTCCAGTCTGGCACCTTCTCGGGACACCCGGTCACGATGGCCGCCGGCCACGAGTACCTCCGCTACGCCGCCGAGAACGACGTGTACGACCACGTGAACGATCTCGGGGATCAGCTTCGGTCGGGGATCCAGGACATCTGCGAGGAGCAGGCCCCCGAGTACACCGTCGTCGGCACGGACTCGATGTTCAAGGCGGTGTTCACGCGCGAGGCGCCCGAGACGTTCGAGAACCACTGCAGTGGCGGGTGCCGCCAGCGCGAGTCGTGTCCCCGCTTCGAGACCTGCCCGAAGACCGGCGCCGACACCGCCGCGGCGGCGACGGAGCGCTGGGAGCGCGTGTTCTGGCAGGAGATGAAGGAACGAGGGATCTGGCTCACCGCCAACCAGTTCGAGTCGCAGTTCGTCTCCTACGCCCACACCGAGGCGGACATCGAGGAGACGCTGGAGGCGTACAAGGAGGCGCTGTAGGCGTACAAGGAGGCGCTGGAGGCGCGGGACCGTCCTACCCCAGCAGCTTCTCGCGGACCGTCCCGACCAGCCGCGTGACGAAGCCTCGGGGCGTGTGGCGGTCGGGCACCTCGTCCCACAGCGCGAACGCCGACACCACGTCGGCCTCGCGGCTCGCGACCGCCGTCTCGTGCTCGGGCGCGACGACGCCGAGGTTGATCTCGTAGTGGCCGAAGTAGCCGTACTTCAGGAGCTGGCGCTCGCGGAAGTCGACGACGAACTCCCGGACGTCGTCGGGGATCTCCGGGACGACGAGGACGAAGGAGATGTCGGTCCCGTAGTGTTCCTCGTCGCCCTCGACGCGTTCGTCGGCGAGCGCGTGGCCCAACTGGACGATCCGCTCCAACTCGTCGACCGTCACCGACGACTGCCGCCGGGCGAACAGGTGCTCGTCGCTGTGGTGGTCCGCGTAGCCGAGCGACGGATGGAAGAACTGCTTCTGGGACTCGATGCGCATCAGCCCGTAGAGGTCGAAGCGCTCCCCGCGAACGCGATAGTCCCGGTCGAGGTCGTAGTTGAACATGAGCCGGTCGCTCACGCGGTCGAGGTACTCGTCGTCCCAGAGCGGGACGTCCTCGTATGCGGCGCTGTTGAGGATACGGCCCTGCTCGTCGGTGCGCACCTCCTCGCCCTCGGCGAAGGCGGTGTCGTCGGCCGTGTTCGGATCGACGCCGCCGCCCGAGCCGTCGGCCTCGGTACGAGGCACCTCGTCGGTTCGATCGTCGTCGGTCCGACCACCCCCGCCATCCCCGCCGGCTCCACTCATACTCACTCCTCCGGCTCGTACGGGTGGACGTCGTCGACCGGCGGGGCGCCGACCGCCAGCAGCGTCACCGGGTCGTCGGCGTCGGCGGGGTTGTGCGCGCGCTGGGGGCTGTCCGGCTCGACGGCGAACAGCGACCCCTCGGGAACCTCGAACGTCTCGTCGGGCGTTTCGACGTGGAGCGTCCCCTCGATCACGTAGAACAGTTCCTCCTGGTCGTCGTGGTAGTGGTACGCCAGGGGGACGTCCTCGCCGGGCGCCGCGCGGAACCAGTTGGCGGCCATCCGTTCGAATCCGGCCGCCTCGCTCACGCGGCGAAGCTCGCACGGACGGTCGGGCACGGTCGCCAGCTCGGCCGGGTCGATGACGTGGTATCCCATACCTCGCGGGATGCTCACGGGGATGAAAAGCCCGTCGTCCGACGCCGACGCGAGCCGACGCGTCGACCCCGCGGGCGAGGATTTATCATCGTCGTACACCTCGTTGTGAACCGTAATCATGGGATTCGGCGATCGTGAGACGTGCGGCCGGTGCTCGATGACGACGGTCGTGGACGCCACCGAGGACGGCGAGGGGAGTGCCGACCGCGACCCCTTCGGCGACGAACGGATCGAGATCGACGACGGCGAGCTCCGCCGGACGTCGCCGGGCGCGTGGCTCGAAGGCGTCGTCTCGACGCTCGACGATATCGGAAGTCGCCTCACCTACGGCCGGCGCTGATACCGGTCGAACGGCGGCGTGTCCGACGGTCGCGCGACGACAGGGGGGAGCCTTATACCGCTCCGGGACATACGCGGCTTCCAATCGCATGGAAGAGAGCATCTCCGGCTTCAAGCTGCGCGGAGAGTGGGGGGACGCCGTCGAGCACGGCGAACGTATCACCCGCGCGCTTCGGGACGCCGATGCCTCCGAGGAGTATCCCGAGGCGTTCACGGCGTGGGACGAGTGGCGACCGAAGGCTCACGAGCGCCTCGGCGAGGACGTGAACGAGAAGACCGCCGATCAGGCGAGCGTCGCCGAGGGGAAGGGCGAGCAGGAGGGCAAGAGCCCCGAGGACGACCTCCAGACGGCCGGCGAGAAGCTCTCCGAGTCGTACGAGCGCGTCGAGGACGGCGACAACGGCGGCGCGCTCGACTCGTGGAAGGACTCCATCGACCACGTCGCGCGCGCGGCCGACTCCGCCGGGCGCAAGGCCGTGCGGAAGCTCGAGAACACGGTGTACCAGCGCGTGATGACGCAGATCGCGCCGTACTACTTCGACAACGAGCTCGTCTCCGCGAACATCCAGAAGTCCACCCGCGGCGAGGGCGGCCCGGAGTTCGTCTTCGAGGTGAACGTCAACGACGACCGGCTGAAGTCCGCCGTGTCCGAGCGGCTCTCGTCGTACGAGGACGACATCGACCGCTGGCACGTCGACACGCCGAAGGCCGTCGAGGCGTCCGAGGCCGCCGAGGGCGCGGAGCCGCCGGTCGAGACGGTGGAGGACGGAACCGAGGGGGAGTCGAACCCCACAACCAACTGAGAGCGCTCCGCCGCTCGATTCCGTGGTTGTGGGGTTCGAAGAATCCGACGACCGACTGAGGGCGCTCACCCCACCGTCGTCTTCAGTTCCACGCGATAGCCGAACGGATCGCGGACGTACACCGCGGGCGCCTCGCCGGTCGCGCCGAGCGGACTGTCGAGTTCCCGTTCCACCTCGATTCCTGCGTCGGCGAGTCGCTTCCTGACCGCCGCCATCTCCTCGTCGACGACGAGCGCGACGTGGTCGTAGTTCGTCGCCTCGGGGGCCTCGAACGCCTCGGTGGGCCACAAGTGGATCACGTGCTCGGGAGCGAGGCGTACGTCGAAGAACGGCTTGTCGCCGGCCTCGAAGCGGTCGACGCCCTCCAGTTCGAGCCCGAGCGCGTCGGCGTAGAACCCGCGGGCGTCGGCCAGCCCGTCCTCGGGGACGCGGAGGTTGACGTGATCGATGGTGCGGACGTTCACGGGGGAAGCACGCGGGCGGGAGACAAGAAACATTACGACCCTCCACGCATTCCCGGGCATGACACCGCTCGAGGTCGACGCCGGCGAACTCACTGCCGAGGAGATCATCGACGCGATCCGGGAGGGGCGGCGCGTCGTCGTCACGGCGGACCTGTTCGGGAGCGAGCAGACGCTCACCCTCCGCCACGACGGCGAGACGTTCTACTGTGACACGCCGACGCGCCTGCACAAACACGACGACGAGGCCGGAATGCTCACCTGCATCGAGAAGATGGGCTACGCGAAGCAGGACGACGCCTGAGGCGGGCGGGAGCGAGCGCCGACTGCCTCGCCTCGCGGTGTCGCCGTGCTGTCACCGCGGTGTCGCCGGGGTGTTGCTGGCGTGTCACCGGGATGTTGCTGGCGTGTCACCGGGATGTTGCTGGCGTGTCACCGGGATGTTGCTGGCGTGTCGTCGCGACCGCCGGGGTTTATTCGCGCCGCGGCCGTCGGTCGACCCGACATGAGCGACGCGCCGGACATGGAGGATCTCATCGACACGAACGACCCCAGTTTCGGGCACGTGATGGCGTGCGTCTTCGGCATTCAGGAGCACGAGAGCCGGACGTACCTCCGCCTGCTCGACAACCCCGGCAGCACCGTCGAGGAACTGGCGAACGTGCTGGATCGCGACCGCTCGAACGTGAACCGCTCGCTCACGACGCTGTTGGAGAAGGGGTTGGTGGAGCGCGAGCGACGGCTGCTCGATCCCGGCGGCTACGTGTACCAGTACACCGCGACGCCGCTGCCCGAGGCGAAGGAACTGCTCCACGGCGCGCTCGACGAGTGGGTCGAGACCGTTCACGGCGTCATCGAGGAGTTCGGCGACGCGTAAGCCGACCCCGTCCACGGTCCCACCTTCGACCTCGATCCCACCGCCGACCGCGTTCCTGCCCTCCCCCGCAGGCGCTCGCCGACGTCCGGTCGGGGCGACCCCTTCGGAGCCGGTCGCCCAGCCCAAGTATTCGTTCTGAGAACTATCCCGTCAGTCCTAAACTGCCATCCGTCGCCGGATCGGTCGAGACAGGGATGATCGCCACTATATCTGAGAAATACACGCTCCGGATCGCGGCCGCGCTGTCGGGCGCAACTGTCGCGACGCTGCTGTTCGGGGCCGTGTTCGCGCTGCACGTCGCCCGAACTCCCGGGGCCGGACTCTCCGCGCTCGTCGGGGTCCTCCTGGTCATGACGCTCCACGTCGGGCTCGTGACCATCGTCGTCGGCGGCAACGTCGGCGTCGAGCTGAAGGAACTGATCGCGGCCGCCACACGGATCGAGGACGGCGACTACGACGCGACCATCCGCACGGACCGGCGCGACGAGATCGGCCGGCTGGCCGACGCCTTCGAGCGGATGCGGACCTCGCTCGAGGGAGCGTTCGCCGACTCCGAGCAGTCGCGGCGGGAGGCAGAGCGGGCCCGCGAGCGGGCCGAGGAACTGAACGACGAACTGCTCGTACACGCGGACGAGGTCGCCGACGCGATGGAGTCCGTCTCCGAGGGCGTGTTCGTCGACGACGCGCCGACCGACACCGACGTCGAGGCCATCGACGCCATCGGCGCCGCCTACGAGGAGATGACGCGCGACCTCTCGGCGACGGTCGTCGACATCCGCGAGTTCGCCACCGAGGTCGAGTCCGTGACCTCGTCGGTGCTCGAGAACGCACGCCGCGTCGAGGACGAACAGACGGCCTTCGCCGAGGACGTCCGGGACCACGCCGAGGACATCCTCGAGCAGGCCGACGACCTGGAGGACGTCTCCGACGAGGCGGCCCAACTGTCGGCGGCCATCGAGGAGATCGCGTCCACGTCCGACACCGTCGCCCGACAGACGACCGACGCGGCCGATCTGAGCGACGCCGGGAGCGAGCAGGCGAGCGCGACCGTCGACGCCATGGAGCGGATCGACGAGGCCGTCGACGAGCTCTCGTCGCTCGTCGAGTCGCTCGACAGTCGGATGGACGACGTCCAGGACTCGACGGGCATCATCGAGGACATCTCCGAGCAGACGAACATCCTCGCGCTCAACGCCAACATCGAGGCCGCCCGGACGGGTGTCGACGGCGACGGCTTCGCCGTCGTCGCGAACGAGGTGAAGTCGCTCGCCGAGGAGACCCGCGAGCAGTCCGCCGAGATCGGCGCGACGATCGACGCGACCCAGGCGGACGTCGACCGCGTCACCGAGGAGATGGAGCGGGCGCGCGCCCGGATCGACGAGGGCGTGTCCACCGCCGCCGAGGGCGGGGAGACGTTCGCCCGCCTCAGCGACACCGTGAGCGAGGTCGACGGCGCGGTCGACGAGGTCGCTCGCGCGACCGAGGACTCGGCCGCCCGGACCGAGGAGGTGACAGCGACGGTCGACACCGTCGCCGAGCGCGCGCGGACCCTCGCCGAGGAGGGCCACCGCATCGCCGACGACGCCGAGGACAGCGCCGAAACGCTCGGCCGGATGCGCGAGCGCGTCGAGACGCTGGCCGAGAAGACGAGCGATCTCCACCGCGAGCTCGACGAGTTCGTCGTCAGGGGCGGCGACGACGCCGGAGGCGACCGTCCCGCCGAGACGTCGACGCCCGGCGCGACGGGGCCGACCGCCGCCGCGACCGACGGGGGGACGCGATGATCCCCGCGTCGACGCTGTATCTCGGTGCGGCCGGCGTTGCCGCGGTCGTGTTCCTCGGGCTCGTCGGGTGGCTCACCCGGATCGACCCGGAGAGCCGTCGCGTCTGCGGGGTCGTCGCGGGGATCGTCGGGTTCTCGTCGGTCGCGTACCTCATGCTCGGGCTCGGGATCGGAACGGTGAGCGTCGCAGGCGGGACCGTCGCCGCGCCGTACCTCATCGAGAACGTCGTCGCCTACACCGGGTTCTACGTCATCGCCGGGGGACTGGCCGGGGCCTCGCGCCGACTGATCGGCGCGGCCGCCGGCGTCTCCGTCGTCCAGCGGATCGCCTTCGAGCTGCCCAACGCCGGCTACCTCGACGGCGCCGGCGCGCTCGCGGCCGCCGGCGTCGTCGTCGGCGGGTGGTTCGTGATCCTCTGGCTGTTCGTGGGCCCGATCTGGGACGCCGCGGAGTCGGTCGCCCCGCGACGCCGGCTCCTGCACTGGAAGTGCCGGAACCTCCTCCTGTTCCTCATCGGGATGTTGATCGTGTACGCCATGTGCTCGCTCGCGGGGCTGCTCGACCCGTTCGTCAACACCCTGATCAACGTCTACATCAACCTCCTGATCCGCGTCGGCATCGCTGGGTTCCTCTTCGTGAACGCCGCCGACATCGCGGTCGACGACGCCGAGGGCGGGGCCGCCGAGGTCGACCCGTCACGGCCGGCTGCGTCCGGGGCGTCGAGCGCCTGAGTCGCCGGCGCGGCACAGCCGAGTCACCGCCCTGACGCGCCCGCGTCGCCGGCGCGGCACGCCGTCCCCCTCGCGACACTCCCCCCGTGTGCTCGCCCGGCACTACCCGCCACGAACACCCCACTTTTATCCGGCGAGACCGACGGTCGCGGCATGAGCCTCGCCCTCGACGCGCCGGTCCAGTCGGCGCCGCCGGAAGCCGACGACGGCGTCTGGCTGGAGTGTATCGCCTGCGGCGGACAGTTCGCCCCGTTCGAGGAGGTCCGCTTCACCTGCGACGACTGCGACGGCCTCCTCGAGGTGCGCTACGCCGACCAGCCGACGTGGGACGACTTCTCCGGCGAGGGCGTCTGGCGGTACGCCGCCGCCCTCCCCTTCGAGGAGGGCGTGTCGCTGCCCGAGGGCCACACCCCGCTGCACGAGGTGCCCCGCCTGCGCGAGGACCTCGGCGTGAACCGCCTCCGCGTGAAACACGAGGGCATGAACCCCACGGGGTCGTTCAAGGACCGCGGGATGACCGTCGGCGTCCGCGTTGCCGAGGAGTTGGGCGTCGGTCGACTGGCGTGCGCCTCGACGGGCAACACCTCCGCGGCGCTGGCGGCCTACGGCGCCCGTGCGGGCCTGGAGACGCTCGTGCTGCTCCCGGCGGGGAAGGTCGCCGCCGGCAAGGTCGCGCAGGCGGCGCTCCACGACGCGCGCATCCTCGAGGTCGACGGCAACTTCGACGCCTGCCTCGACATCGTGCAGGACCTCGCGAACCGGGGCGAGGTGTACCTCCTCAACTCGCTGAACCCGTTCCGGCTGGAGGGCCAGAAGACGATCGGCTTCGAGATCCTCGAGGAGTTCCGCGACGACTACGGCCGCTTCCCCGATCGGATCGTCCTCCCCGTCGGCAACGCGGGCAACACCGCGGCGCTGTTCAAGGCGTTCCGCGAGCTCGTCGCCGCCGGCGCGATGGACGCCGACGAGGTGCCGAAGCTGACGGGCGTACAGGCGGCCGGCGCCGCGCCGATGGTCGAGGCGATCGAGGACGGCGCCGACGAGATCCGGCGCTGGGAGGAGGTGGAGACGATCGCGACCGCCATCCGCATCGGCAACCCGGTGAACGCCCCGAAGGCGCTGCCGGGGATCCGCGGGACCGGCGGCACCGCCGTCGCCGTCGAGGACGAGGCGATCACGGAGGCCCAGCGCGACCTCGCCCGCGAGGGCGTCGGCGTCGAGCCCGCCTCCGCGGCGTCGGTCGCCGGCCTCCGGAAGCTCCGCGAGGAGGGCCGCGTGGACGCCGACGAGGACGTGGTCTGTCTCACGACCGGCCACCTGCTGAAGGACCCCGACGCCGCCTACGAGGCCGGCGGCGACCCCGAGCCCGTGGCGAACTCCACGGACGCGGTGCTGAAGCACATCGGCGCGAAGTGAGCGCGGCCGCGGACGGCGACGAGTACGGGACGGACCGGGAACCGTGGAGGTGGGAGCCGGCGGGGACCGTCGCCGGCGTACGGCGCCCGTCGCCTGTCCGTCCGACGAGGCTTTTTGCGGCTCCGTGCGCTAACATGTGACATGGGGGATGAGCGTGCGGACCGCGGCGGCGACGACGGCGAGGACGGGCGCGAGGACGACCGCCCGCGTTCGATGGTCGTGACGGAGCTGCGACGGGAGAACCGACGGCTCCGGGAGCGGTTGGACGAACAGACGCGCGAGCACGAGCGGATCGTCGACCGCTACGAGGCGCTGCTCGACGAGGCGCGTTCGGGCGACGGGTCCGACCGGAACGACGGGGACCGGTCGACGATCGGCCGGCTGTTCGACAGGCTACGGAGAACGTAGATCGAGGGGGGCGACCCGGTCGGCGTCGGCGGCGACAGCGCGGGGGGCGCCTCAGCGACCGTTGTCCGCGTCGTCGAGGACGATGCGGTCGACGGAGATGATCCGGTCGTCGTCGAGCAGGCGCTCGACGGCGTCGTCGGGGAGGCGCTCGTCGAGGTTGTACACGGTGAGCGCCTCGCCGCCGATCGTCTCGCGGGCGTTGAACATCCCGGCGATGTTGACGCCGGCCTCGCCAAGCACGGTGCCGATGAGGCCGATGACGCCCGGCTCGTCGCGGTTGCGCGCGACGAGCATGTGGCCGTACGGGCGCGCGTCGACGCGGTAGCCGTCGATTCGGACGATGCGGGGGTCGTCGCCCGCGAAGAGGGTGCCGCAGACGGACAGCTCCGCGTCGCCGTCCTTCACGGTCACCGTGACGAGGCTCTGGAAGTCCTCGGCCTGTCGGGTCTTGCTCTCGGTCACCTCGATGCCGCGGTCCTCCGCGAGCTGCGGGGCGTTGACCGCGTTCACCTCGTACTCCAGCGGCGAGAACACGCCCTTCAGCGCGCTGGCGGTGACGAGGTCCACCTTCTCGTCGGCGATGTCGCCCTCGTAGTGGACCTCGACCCCGGAGATCCGCTCGCCCAGCAGTTGGGCGGCGATCCTGCCGGCGGTGTCGGCCACGTCGAGGTACGGCTCGATCCGCGGGAACGCCGACTCGTCGACCGAGGGGGCGTTGAGCGCGTTGACGACCGGTTCACCGGCGAACGCCGCCAGCACCTGCTTGGCGGTGTCGACGGCGACGTTCTCCTGGGCGGCCTCCGTGCTCGCGCCGAGGTGGGGCGTGACGATCACGTCGTCGACGTCGAGCAGCGGCGAGTCCTCGGGCAGCGGCTCCTCGGCGAACACGTCCAGCGCCGCGCCGGGCACGGGGCCGTTCTCGATGGCCTCGGCGAGGGCGGGCTCGTCGACGATGCCGCCGCGCGCGCAGTTGATCAGGTAGGCGTCGCCCATCGCCTCCAGCTCCTCGGCGCCGATCATGCCCTCCGTCTCGGGGAGCAGCGGCGTGTGGATGGTGACGAAGTCGGAGCGGGCGAGGCAGTCGGTCAGCTCGTCGACGAGTTCGGCGCCGAACTGGGCGGCGCGCTCCTCGTTGATGTACGGGTCGTAGACGACCAGATCCATGCCGAGCGAGTCGAGGCGCTTGGCGACCTCCTGGCCGACGCGGCCCAGCCCGACGACGCCGAGCGTCTTGTTGTTCACCTCGCGCCCGAGGTAATCGCCCTTGGCCCACTCGCCGTCCTTGAGGCGGCCGTGCGCCTGCGGGATCGAGCGGGCGGCCGCGAACGTCATCGCGACGGTGTGCTCGGCGGCCGCGCGGACGTTCCCCTCCGGGGCGTTGGCGACGACGACGCCGTGGTCGGTCGCCGCCTCGATGTCGATGTTGTCGACGCCGATGCCGGCGCGCCCGACGATGACGAGCTCGGGTGCCGCCTCGAACACCTCGGCGGTCACCTCGGTGCCCGAACGGACGATCAGGGCGTTCGCGTCGGCGACGGCGTCGAGGAGGTCCGCTCCCTCCAGTTCGTAGCCCGTGACGACCTCGTGGCCGGCGTCTCGGAGCGTCTCGATCCCCGCGTCCGCGACGGGGTCCGTGACGAGTACCTTCATGCGCGACCGGAGTTCCGGCGCGAGGTAAAGGCTTTCCACCTCGGCGGAACTCGCCCGGCGGAACTGTCCACGTCTCTGGATCGTTCACCCCCATGTTTCGGGTGGAGAATGCACGCGAGTGTACCGTCGACGCGGGTCGAGGGACGACCGGGCGGATCGCCCCGACACGGGGACGGCGCGCTCGCCGGCGCCGACGAACCCGCCTCGACCGGGAGTCAGTCGCGCCCGACGGAGCCGTCGCATCCGGGGGGAGTCGTTCCGCCCGGGGAAGCCGAACCGACCGGGTCGCCGCCGGGGTCCGGGCGACCCGTCGAACCCGGGGAGTTGAAGCCCCGGCCGCCGAACCGTGGCCCATGACGCGACTCGTGGCGTTCGACTTCGACGGGACGCTCTCGGACTCGGAGATGACCGTACTGCTGGGCGAGCGATGCGGCGTCGCCGAGGAGATGGCCGACATCACCGAACGCGCGATGAACGACGAACTCAGCTACGCGGAGAGCCTCCGCAAGCGTGCGGCGCTGCTGGAACATCTGGAGGAGGAGGACGCGGAGGCGGCCTACGGCGAGGTCGAACTGCGCGAGGGCGCCGCCGACGTGATCGAGCGCCTGCGCGAGCGCGGCCACTACGTCGCCGTCTTCACCGGCGGCTTCGAGCGCGGCGTCGCCGCCGCGCTGGAGCGGGCGGGCGCGGAGGTCGACGAGATCGTCGCCAACCGCCTGCCGATCGAGGGCGGCAGACTGACCGGCGAGGTGGAGGGACCGCTCATCGAGGGGACGAAGGACGAGCAACTGGAGCGCGTCGCCGACGAGCAGGGCGTGCCGATGAGCCGGACCGTCGCCGTCGGCGACGGCGCAAACGACCTCCCGATGCTGGAGGTCGCGGGGCTGGCGGTCGGCTACGAGCCCAAGCCCGCGGTCGAGCCGTCCTGCCACGTGGTGGTCGAGTCGATGTTCGAACTGGCGGAGCTGTTCGAGGACGAGGGGGTCCTCGTCGGCCACGGCGGGGCGTAAGCCTCGGAAGGGAGCCGCTCGCCCTCCGATGGATTGACGCGAGCCGCGTCCCAATTTTCCGCCAATGAGTCACCCAGCCGAGGTCGACGACGACGACCTCCGCTACGCCGACCCGGACAACCCCTATCTGACGGATCCCGACACCGAGTTCCAGTCGGTCGAGGACCTCGACGCCGACGCGGCCGCGGTGGAGGCGGACCTGCTCCGGACGGCGATCCGCGAGCACGACCACCGCTACTACGCCCGGAACGACCCGCTGATCGCCGACCGAGCGTACGACGCGCTGTTCGCACGGCTGGAGGAGGTGGAGGACGTCTTCGACCTCGACGCCGCCGACTCCCCCACGCGCCGCGTCGCCGGCGGTACGCTGGACGAACTCGACGAGGTGGAGCACGCCGCCCCGATGCTGTCGATCGATCAGTCGGGGGACGCCGAGGACGTACGCGAGTTCGACGAACGCGTTCGCCGCACGCTGGGCGAGGACGCCGAGGTGGCCTACTCCTGCGAGCCGAAGTTCGACGGCCTCTCGGTCGAGGTGGTGTACGAGGACGGTCGCTACGTGCAGGCGGCCACGCGGGGCGACGGCCGCGTCGGCGACGACGTGACCGAGCAGGTGCGGACGATCCGCTCGGTCCCGGAGCGGCTCGCGGGCGACCCCCCCGAGACGCTGGCCGTGCGCGGGGAGGTGTTCATCCCCCGCGACGCCTTCCAGGAACACAACCGCGAGCGCGTCGAGGCGGGGAAGGAGCCGTTCGCGAACCCCCGCAACGCCGCCGCGGGCACCCTCCGCCAGCTCGACATCGACGCCGTCGCCGACCGCCCCCTCGACTGTTTCTTCTACGACGTGCTCGGGTGGGAGTCGGACGGCGACGCCGATCCGAACGCGCCGGCCCAGCCCGACACACATCTCGGGGAACTGGACGCGCTGCGCTCGTTCGGCCTGCACGTGAACGACCGCGCCGAACTCGCGGCCGACATCGAGGCGGCGATCGACTACCGCGACCGCCTCGGGGCGGCGCGCGAGGACCTGAACTACGAGATCGACGGCGTCGTGATCAAGGTGAACGACCGCGCCGCCCGCGAGGCGTTGGGGAGCAAGTCCCGGAGCTACCGCTGGGCGTTCGCCTACAAGTTCCCCGCGCGCCACGAGGTGACGACGGTGGAGGACGTCGTCGTGCAGGTCGGTCGAACCGGCCGCCTGACGCCGGTCGCGCTCCTCGATCCCGTGGACGTGGGCGGGGTGACGGTGTCGCGCGCGACGCTCCACAACCCCGACGAGATCGAGTCGCTGGGGGTGAACGTCGGCGACGAGGTGCGCGTGAAGCGCGCCGGCGACGTGATCCCGCAGGTCGCCGAGGTGGTCGAGTCCCGCAGCGATGCCCCTTACGAGTTCCCCGACGAGTGCCCCGTCTGCGGGACCGCGGTGGAGCGAGACGGCCCACTCGCGTTCTGCCCGAACGGACTGGCGTGTCCCGCACAGGCCGAGCGGGCGGTCGTTCACTACGCCAGTCGGGGGGGGCTCGACATCGAGGGGCTCGGCGAGGAGTCCGTCGAACAGCTTCGGGAGTCGGGGCTCGTCGAGACGCTCCCCGACCTCTACCGCCTGCCCGACCGCCGCGAGGAACTGGCCGAGCTGGAGGGGTGGGGGGCGACGAGCGCGGACAACCTGATCCGCGAGGTCGAGGCGAGCACCGAGCCGGAGCTGGCGGAGTTCCTCGCGGCGCTGGGCATCCACGAGGTCGGCGCCGCGACCGCCCGCAACCTCGCGCGCCACTTCGGCACCTTCGAGGCCGTCCGGAGCGCGAGCGAGGCGGAATTGCAGGCGGTCGACGACATCGGCGAGACGGTCGCCCGAACCGTCCGGGACTTCTTCGAGACCGAGCAGAACGCCCGCGTCATCGACGACCTCCTCCAGTTCGTCGAACCGCGGCCCGACGACACCGAGACGGGGGACGCCCTCGACGGGCTGACGTTCGTGTTCACCGGGTCGCTGTCGACCACCCGCAGCGAGGCCCAGGAGCTTGTAGAGGCACACGGCGCGAACGCCACCGGCTCCGTCTCGGGGAACACGGACTACCTCGTGATCGGCGACTCGCCGGGGACGAGCAAGCGCGAGGACGCCGAGGCGAACGACGTGCCCGAACTGGACGAGGAGGGGTTCACAGACCTCCTCGCCGAGCACGGGATCGAGTGGCCGCCGGACGAGGGCTGATCACCCGCGGCGGGGCTTTGGCGGACGACGCCGGTTCGAAGTCGGCCGAGACGAAGCGTTCGACGCCGACTGCGGGAACGAAGTGGACCTCCCCTACAGATCGGCGCCCTCGAACCGCCACAGCCCCAGCAGCGGCGGCACCAGCAGCCACGCGCCGAGCATGGCGAACGCCGCGATCTCCATCTGCATCGCGTACTGCCCGGCGGCCTCGCTACCGGCCTGCCCCGCGGCGAACAGGGTGCCGCTCACGAACTCGCCGGAGACGATCTTGAACGACCCGGTGGGGTTGATCAGCCGGAGCAGCCGCAGCAGTTCCGAGCCGGCGATCGGGAGCCAGTCGGGACCGCCCGTTCCCAGGTACAGCCGCAGCGGGAACTGGATGGCACCCCACAGCGGGACGAACAGGAAGTACAGTCCGACGGCGCCGCCGATGGCGAGCCGGTTCGACGCCACCGCCGACGAGAAGCCGACCGCGATGGCGACGAACGCCGCCGACAGCAGCAGCGTCAGTAGGATGTAGCCGATGAACGTCCCCGGACGCAGCGACAGCGGCCCGATCGCGGCCACCAGTCCCGGCAGGAGGAAGCCGACCGAGACGGGCACCGCGATGGCGCCCGCGCGGCCGACGACCTTGCCGAACACCACGTCCGCCCGGGAGTGCGGCAGCGCGAGCAGCAGCTTCAGCGACCCCGACTCGCGCTCGCCCACGACCGCGTTGTACGAGACGACCAGCGCGATGAGCGGGATGAGCGTCGTGACGAGCGCGTCCCGGATGAACACCGACCCGAGCAGCGCGCTCGTCGAGAGCGTCTGCCCCTCGCCGGGGCGGACGAGGTAGACGACCACCGAGACGAGCAGGACGAAGAACGCCGTCAGCCCCAGCAGCCACCGCGAGCGAACCGCGTCCTGGAAGTCCTTGCGTGCGACCGCCTCCAGACTCATTCGGCCACCTCCGTGCCCGTGACGTCACCGCTTTCGGCGTCCGCGCCGTCTCCCCCCGCGTAGGTGAGGAACAGGTCCTCGAGGCTCGCTTCCTCCGTCGAGAAGTCCTTCACCGTGACGCCGGCGTCCTCCAGCGCGCCGATCACCTTCGTCTTCGCGTCGCTCTCACAGGAGACGGTGACCGTTCCGCCGTCGGTCGCCGCCGAGGAGACCCCGTCGAGCGCGCGGACGCCCTCCAGGTCCGCCTCGCTGGCGGCGTCGACGGTGACGACGAGCTGCTCCTCGCCGCCGACGGCCTCGCGCAGGCCCTCGATGGAGTCCTCGGCGACGAGTTCGCCCTCGCGCATGATGCCGACGCGGTCGCAGACGGACTCGACCTGCCCGAGCACGTGGCTGGAGAAGAACACCGTCGTCCCCCGCTCCGCCTCGTCGCGGACGATCTCGCGCATCTCCTTGGCGCCGGCGGGGTCCAGCCCCGAGGAGGGCTCGTCGAGGATGAGGATCTCGGGTTCGCCGACGAGCGCCATCCCGAGGACGAGCCGCTGACGCATCCCCTTCGAGTAGCCGCCGGCGCGGCGGTCGGCGGCGTCGGCGATCCCGACGCGCTCCAGCACGGCGTCGGCGTCGCCGTCGAGCTCCTTCGAACGCATGGCGAACTCGACGTGCTGGCGGCCGGTGAGCCGCTCGTACACGTCGTATCCCTCGGGGAGGACGCCCGTGCGGCGGCGCACCGCAACCGACTCCGCCTGTGCGTCCCGCGAGAGCACCCGAACGGTGCCGCTCGTGGGGCGCACGAAGTCGAGCAGCATGTTGATCGTCGTCGACTTGCCCGCCCCGTTGGGGCCGAGGAAGCCGAACACTTCGCCCTCCTCGACCGTGAGGTCGAGGTCGCGGACGGCCGTTACGTCGCCGTACCGCTTCGTGACGCCCTCCAACTCGATGGCGGCCATATACCGCCCGCTTCCGGCGGTCTCCGCTTTAGACTTTGGGAGTCCGTCCGTCACCCGGCAGACGTTGCCGTAACTGTCGTGCATATCCGTTTGAGTGAATATTCCCGTAGTACATGACCGACGACGCCGACGCGCCGACGGGCGAGTGGGGCGCGCGGACGCGCGCGCTCCACACGGGCTGGACCGGCGACCCGGCGACCGGCGCTCGGGCGCCACCCATCTACCAGACGACCTCCTACTCGTTCCCGGATGCGGACACGGCCGCGGATCTGTACGCCCTCGAACGCGAGGGCGACGTGTACACCCGGATCTCCAATCCCACGACTCGGGTGTTGGAGAAACGGCTCGCGGACCTCGAGGGCGGCGTCGACGCCGTCGCGACCGCCTCGGGGATGGCCGCCATCGACACGGCCACCAGCCTGCTCGCGCGCGCCGGCGACAACGTCGTCGCCAGCGCCGACATGTACGGCGGCACGAGCACCTACCTCGCGCACATCGCCTCCCGTCGCGGCGTCGACCTACGGACGGTCGACACCACCGACTACGCGGCATACGAGGAGGCCGTCGACGGCGACACCGCGTTCGTCCACGTCGAGACGCTGGCGAACCCGTCGCTGGTCACGCCGGACTTCGAGCGTCTCGCCGAGATCGCCCACGATCACGCGGTCCCGCTGGTCGTCGACAACACGTTCGGAACCCCCGTCCTGTGCAACCCCATCGAGCACGGGGCCGACATCGTGTGGGACTCCACCACCAAGTGGATCCACGGCGCGGGCACCACGGTCGGCGGCGTGCTCGTCGACGGCGGAACCTTCCCGTGGGACCACCCGGACGCCGACTACCCGGAGCTGTCCGGGGAGAACCCCGCCTTCGGCGTCGACTTCTCCGAACGCTTCGGCGAACGGGCGTTCGCGCAGGTCGCGCGCCACCGCGGGGTCCGCGCGCTCGGCAACCCGCAGTCGCCCTTCGACGCCTGGCAGACCCTCCAGGGCCTCTCGACGCTTCCCGTCCGCATGGAGAAGCACTGCGAGAACGCCCGGATCGTCGCCGAACACCTCCGCGATCACCCCGCGGTCGCGTGGGTCACCTACCCCGGATTCGAGGATCACCCCACACACGAGTCCGCCGCCGAGTACCTCGACGACTTCGGCGGGATGGTCGTGTTCGGGCTGGCGGACGGCTTCGCCGCCGGCAAGCGCCTGTGTGAGGAGGTGGAGCTGATCTCGTTCCTCGCGAACATCGGCGACGCGCGCTCACTGCTCATCCACCCGGCGAGCACGACCCACGCACAACTCACCGAGGAGGAACAGCGGGCCGCGGGCGTGAGCCCGGACCTGTTGCGCCTGTCGGTCGGCATCGAGGACCCCGGCGACATCGTCGCGGATCTGGATCAGGCCATCGCGGAGGCGACGCGATGACCGCCGTCGAGTCCGTCGGCGAGTTCCGCTTCGAGTGCGGCGAATCGGTGCCGGACCTGACGCTCGCGTACGAGACGTACGGGGAGTTCGACGGCGACAACGCGGTGCTCGTCTGTCACGCGCTCACCGGGAGCCAGCACGTGTCGAGTGCACCCCGCAGCGAGGACCACGACGCCGACGCGGTCGGCGGGAGCGACGCGGGCAAAGACGCCGACACGGGCGTCCAGACGGCCGGACAGGCCCGAGCGTGGTGGGACGACGTGGTCGGGCCGGGGAAGGCCATCGACACGACCGAGTACTACGTCGTCTGCGTGAACGTCCCCGGCTCCTGTTACGGCTCCTCGGGGCCGCCGTCGGAGGGCCCGGACGGCGAGCCCTGGGGGACAGACTTCCCGCCGGTGACCGTCGGCGATTGGACGCGCGCACAGCGCCGCCTGCTGGACCGTCTCGGCGTCGGACGGCTGCACGCGGTCGTCGGCGGCAGCGTCGGCGGCATGAACGCGCTCGACTGGGCGGCGCGCTACCCGGACGACGTTCGCCGCGTGGCCGCCGTCGCGGCGGCGGCGCGACTGGACACCCAGTGTCTCTCGCTCGACGCCATCGCCCGCCGGGCCATCACCACCGACCCGAACTGGAACGGCGGCGACTACTACGGCGCCGACCGACCGAACCCCGACGACGGCCTCGCGCAGGCGCGACGGATCGGCCACGTCATGTACCTCTCGAAGGCGTCGATGGGCCGGAAGTTCGGCCGCCGCGCCGCGGGACGGGGCGCCTTCGGCGACGCGCCGTCGGACCCGACGGCCCGCTTCTTCCCGTACCGCGAGGTCGAGTCGTACCTCGATTACAACGCCGACTCGTTCACCGGTCGGTTCGACGCCAACAGCTACCTCTATCTCACCCGAGCGATGGACGAGTACGACCTCGCGGCCGGCCACGGCTCCGACGCCGAGGCGCTGGCCGCCTTCGAGGGCGAGTTGCTCTCGCTGTCGTTCACCGGCGACTGGCACTTCACCGTCGAGCAGTCGCGTGCGCTGGCGGGCGCCGCTCGCGACGCCGACGTGCCGACGGCACACCACGTCGTCGAGTCCGACCACGGCCACGACGCGTTCCTCGTCGAGCCCGAGTCGGTCGGGCCGCCGCTGCGCGACTTCCTCGCGGACGGCGTCGACGGACGAGCCGTTCGCGACGAGGACGAAGGGGAGCCCGTCGAGGAGGAGTCGAGGAGTCCCGAGCGCGCGCCGGTCCACGCGAGCCTGTTCCCCGGATAGCCGCCCGGCACGAACAGGTTCGGGTGCGTCGCGGACGGCGGCGAATTTCCGTGGCGGCGGCAGGGCTTAGCTGTCCGCCGCTGAACCCCTGATCGACATGTCCGAGGAAGACACCGACGGCTACGGTTTCCGAACGCGTAGCGTCCACGAGGGCTCGGAGCCCGACTCGGCCACGGGCGCGCGAGCGCCGCCGATCCAGCAGACGACCTCCTACGTGTTCGACGACGCCGACCACGCGGCGCGGCTGTTCGCGCTGGAGGAGGAGGGGTACATCTACAGCCGGCTGCTCAATCCGACGGTTGCGCGGCTGGGCGAGCGGCTCGCGTCGCTGGAGGGCGGCGTCGGCGCCGTGCCGACGAGCTCCGGGATGGCGGCGTTCGATCTCGCGACGTTCCTGCTCGCCTCGGCGGGCGACAACATCGTCTCGTCGTCGTCGCTGTACGGCGGCACGTACACGTATCTCACGCACACGGTGGAGCGTCGAGGGGTGGAAACCAGGTTCGTCGACACGCTCGACTACGAGGCGTACGCGGAGGCGATCGACGGCGACACCGCGTTCGTCCACCTAGAGACGATCGGCAACCCCGCGCTCGTCACGCCCGACATCGAGCGGATCGCCGAGGTCGCCCACGAGCACGGGGTGCCGCTGTTCGTCGACAACACGTTCGCGACGCCGCACCTCTGCCGGCCCGTCGAGCACGGCGCCGACCTCGTGTGGGAGTCGACGACGAAGTGGATCCACGGCTCCGGCTCCACGGTTGGCGGCGTGCTCGTCGACGGCGGCTCGTTCCCGTGGGCCGAGCACGCCGACCGGTTCCCGGAGCTGGGTGCCGATAACCCCGCGTACCACGGCGTCAACTTCGCCGAGCGCTTCGACGAGGCCGCGCTCACGTACGGCGCCATCGCTCGCGGCCTGCGGGACCTGGGGAGCGCGCAGTCGCCGTTCGACGCGTGGGTGACGATGCAGAAGCTGGAGTCGCTGCCGATGCGGATGGATCGCCACTGCGCGAACGCTCAGCACGTCGCCGAGCACCTCGCGGACCACCCGGCGGTCGAGTGGGTGACGTACCCGGGGCTGCCGGACCACGAGACGCACGCGGAGGCGTCGGAGTACCTCGACGGCGGCTACGGCGGCATGATCGCCTTCGGGCTGGCGGACGGCTACGAGGCCGCCCGGGCCACAGTGGAGAACACCGAGTTGGCGTCGCTGCTGGCGAACGTCGGCGACGCCAAGACGCTCGTCATCCACCCCGCGAGCACGACCCACCAGCAGCTCACCGAGGAGGAACAGCTGGCCGCCGGCGTCACCGACGACATGATCCGGCTCTCGGTTGGCGTCGAGGACGCCGAGGACATCGTGGCCGACCTCGACCAGGCCATCGATAAGGCGACGCGGTAGCTGCGGCTCCGAAGGGGGCTGACAGGCGGCCTGTGTGACCTGATCGCAACCGGATCGACCGGAGATCGCCCGGGCCACGATCGAGTCACATCCGCGCGCCGACGGTCGGACCGCGCACCCGCCTCACCGTCGGCGGCAGTTCTCAGCGTCGCATCGGCGGTGCTGGTCCCGGCATCGGATATGAACCCTCGCTTGTCGGGCGGCGTGTCGATCGAGCACGCGCGGCCGTCCGCCCTCCCGCGGCGGCAACGTTTTACTGCCAGTCGGTCGACGCATCGCGTATGAACTACCGGGAAGTCGAGGTCGCCGGCGAGTACATGGCGAGTCTGGACAACGGCGCCGACTGGCGCGAGGAGATCGAGTCGCTCGCCGACGAGGTGGAGGCGGAGGCGGCGTGGTTCAACGCGATGGGCGCCGTGGAGGACGCCGAGGTGTGGTTCTACGACCAGGACGATCAGGAGTACCAGTCGGTGTTCTTCGACGAGCCGCTGGAGGTCGCCGCCTGCGTGGGCAACGTCGCGTGGCTGGACGACGAGCGGTTCGCCCACACCCATGCCGTGCTCTCGCGTCGCAACGGGCAGGCGCTTGCGGGCCACCTGAACGCGGGGACCGTGTTCGCGGGCGAGGTGTACCTCCGCGCGTTCGAGGAGCCGCTGGAGCGCGAACACGACGCGGTGACCGATCTCGATCTCTGGCTGTAGGGGGTACCCGGACGCCGACGGCGCGCCGACACCCCGCCGACGACGACGAACCGCTTATCACCCTCCCCCGCACAGGAAGGTGACGTGCACGGACGACCCCGACACGCGGGCCGAATCGGCGCGGTTGCCGCCGGCGCGAGTTCGGCTCCGGGGCCGTCACCGACGACACGACTGCGGTGCGACACGAGCGTAGAGGCGACCGCGAAGACCGGCGGGCGATCGACGGGGGAGGCGAGCGAGGGGGCGACGGAGGAGACGACATGAGACCGGACGACGAGCGTTACTTCACACGGATCGAGGACAGGCTGGACGAGGCGTTCGAGCGCGCCGAGGCCGCGAAGGCACAGGGGAAGGACCCCGAGACGGAGATCGAGATCCCCGTCGCCCGCGACATGGCCGACCGCGTCGAGAACATCCTCGGGATCCCGGGCGTCGCCGAGCGCGTCCGGGAACTGGAGGAGGAGTTCTCCCGCGAGGAGGCCGCCCTCGAACTGGTGACCGACTTCGTCGAGGGGACCGTCGGCGACTTCGACTCCCGCGCCGGCAAGATCGAGGGCGCCGTGCGGACCGCCGTCGCCCTGCTGACCGAGGGGGTCGTCGCCGCGCCCATCGAGGGGATCGACCGCGTCGAGATCCTCGAGAACGACGACGGCACCGAATTCATCAACGTCTACTACGCCGGCCCGATCCGTTCGGCGGGCGGAACCGCGCAGGCGCTGTCGGTGCTGGTGGGCGACTACGCCCGCGCGCTGCTCGGGATCGAGGAGTACCGCGCCCGCGACGACGAGGTCGAACGCTACGCCGAGGAGATCGGCCTCTACGACAAGGAGACCGGCCTCCAGTACACGCCGAAGGACAAGGAGACGAAGTTCATCGCCGAGCACATGCCGATCATGCTGGACGGGGAGGCCACCGGCGACGAGGAGGTCTCCGGGTTCCGCGACCTCGAACGGGTGGACACCAACAACGCCCGCGGGGGGATGTGTCTCGTCCTCGCGGAGGGGATCGCGCTCAAGGCCCCCAAGATCCAGCGCTACACCCGCCAGCTCGACGAGGTCGACTGGCCGTGGCTGCAGGACCTCATCGACGGCACTTACTACGACGACGCGGGCGATGACGCGGCCGACGACGACGCGGCCGGCGACGACGCTGAGGACGGAGTCGGGGGCGACGGCGACGGAGACGAAGACGGCAACTTGGGCGACGGCGACGCGTCCAGCCACGACGACGGGCGTGACGGCCCGCTCCGACCCGATCCCTCCCAGAAGTTCCTCCGCGACCTGATCGCCGGGCGACCCGTCTTCGGCCATCCCTCCGAGTCGGGCGGGTTCCGGCTCCGATACGGCCGCGCGCGCAACCACGGCTTCGCGACCGCCGGCGTCCACCCGGCGACGATGCACATCGTCGACGACTTCCTCGCGACGGGTACCCAGATCAAGACCGAGCGTCCCGGGAAGGCCGGGGGCGTGGTGCCCGTCGACTCGATCGAGGGGCCGACGGTCAGGCTGGCGAACGGCGACGTCCGTCGCATCGACGACCCCAAGGAGGCCAAGGAGGTGCGGAACGGCGTCGAGGAGGTGCTCGACCTGGGCGAGTACCTCGTCAACTTCGGCGAGTTCATCGAGAACAACCACCCGCTCGCGCCCGCCTCATACGTTCGCGAGTGGTGGGAACAGGACCTCGCCGAGGCGGGGGCGGACCTCCAGGCGCTGGAGGACGATCTCACCACTGACCTCGACGACCCAGACGCCGAGCAGGCGCTCGCGTGGGTCGACGAGTACGACGCCCCGCTGCACCCCGCCTACACGTACTGCTGGCACGACATCTCCGTCGCGGAGTACGACGCCGTCGCCGACGCGGTCGCCGCGGGGGAGCTCACCGGCGATCTGCTCGTCGTCGAGAACACCGACACGGTCCGGCGAGCGCTGGAGAGCCTGCTGGTCGAGCACACGCAGACCGAGGACGCCCTCCGGGTCCCCGACTTCCGCCCGCTGCTCCGGCAGCTCGGGGTCACTGACGGCCTTCGCCGGGAGTGGACGCTGGCGGACCTCTCCGAGGGCGCGCGCGAGTGGGACGGCGGCGAGAACGCCGTCCGCGCGGTCAACGAGGTCGTCGACTTCGAGGTGCGCGAGCGCGCCCCGACCCGGATCGGCAACCGGATGGGCCGCCCGGAGAAATCCGAGAGCCGCGACCTCTCCCCGGCGGTCCACACGCTCTTCCCGATCACGGAGCTCGGCGGCAGCCAGCGGTCGGTCGGCGAGGCCGCACGGAATCGCACGGACAAGGGGAAGGGCGTCTACGACGTGCTTGTCGGTGATCGAGAGTGTCCCGACTGCGGGGAGCACACGTTCAAGCCCGAGTGCCCCGACTGCGGGGAACACACCGAACCCTACTACGAGTGCGACGAGTGCGGGACGCTGTGTGAGCCCGACGAGTCCGGACGCGTCGAGTGCCCCCGCTGCGAGCGCGAGGTGGAGAGCCCCGACTGGCACACGATCGACCTCAACGACGAGTACTGGTCGGCGCTGGAGCGGACCGACGAGCGCGAGGCGAGCTTCGAGATCCTGAAGGGCGTCCAGGGGCTGTCCTCGGCGGACAAGACGCCCGAGCCCATCGAGAAGGGGATCTTCCGCGCGAAACACGGCGTCACGTCGTTCAAGGACGGCACGGTCCGATACGACATGACGGACCTCCCGGTCACCTCGGTCCGCCCGGAGGAGTTGGACGTGACCGCCGACCACTTCCGGGAGCTGGGCTACGAGACCGACATCGACGGCGAGCAGCTCGTCCACGACGACCAGCTGGTCGAGCTGAAGGTCCAGGACATCGTCCTCTCGGACGGCGCCGCCGAGCACATGATGAAGACCGCCGACTTCGTCGACGAACTGCTCACCGACTTCTACGGGCTGGAACCGTTCTACGAGGTGAACGAGCGCGACGACCTCGTGGGCGAGTTGGTGTTCGGGATGGCGCCCCACACGAGCGCGGCCGTGGTCGGTCGAGTCGTCGGGTTCACGAGCGCGGCCGTCGGCTACGCGCACCCGTACTTTCACGCGGCCAAGCGCCGGAACTGCTTCCACCCGGAGACGAAACTCTGGTATCGCGACGAGGCCGACGAGTGGCACCACGGCCGGATCGACGAGTTCGTCGAGGAACGGCTGGAGGACCCGGACGAGGACGACTTCGGCACGCTCGTCTCGGAACTCGATGGCGACGTGTTCGTCCCGTCGGTCACGGAGGGCGGCGAGGAAGTGCTGAAGCCGGTCGAGGCGGTGTCGAAACACGTCGCTCCCGATCACATGATCCGCGTGGAGACGCGGAGCGGTCGGGAGATCACGGTGACGCCGGATCACGAGATGCACGTGTTCGACGGTGAAGAGATCCGGTCGAAGGCAGCGAGAGATCTAAGTGAGGACGATCACGTCGTCAAACCGGCACACCTCGACAGCGTCGGAGCAAGTGGTACCGAGACGTTCGATCTTCTCGGGGAGTTCATCGATTCCGAAGCGGTCGGTAACGACCGGTTGATGATAAAGGGGCTGGAGAAGGACGAACTCTATGAACTGTTCACGGACCGGTTGGCAGATGAGTGGGACAGTCGGTTCTACCCGTTGAAGAGTACCGCCGAACACCTCGGGCTCTCGAAGAAGGGGCTAAGCAACTATCTCTATCGGGGAAGCCTTCCTGCGGAACTCCTGCTGGAGTTCTTTGACTCGACCGAGGAGATGCTTGATTTCGTTCCGTTCGAGGCGAAGCTCGGCGTGAAGCGAGATTCGGCAGAGATCGACAGACACGTCGAAGTGAGCGAGCGGGTCGCGACGCTCCTCGGATACTACGCCGCCGAGGGATTCGCACGGGAGCAGGAGACGCCCAAAGGCACGATCCATCAGACGACGATCTGTGGAACCGAAGCACAGGCGCGGGACTTCTACGTCGATGTTCTTCGCGAGGAGTTCGGCGTTAACCCGTACTGCGAGAATGAGGCGAAGATTACGGTCTCGGGCAGGTTACTCCGTGCGTTCTTCGACAGTATCCTCGACGCGGGAGTTCGCGCCGAGACTAAACGCGTCCCGAAATGCGTGTTCGACGCCGACGAACGGATCGTTGAAGCATACCTCAGCGGCTACTTCAGCGGCGACGGAACTGCCGAGTGCAACGCGGCCGTCGTGTCCGCAACCACGGTGAGTCCGGAACTGAAAGAGGACCTAATCGCGCTACTCTCGCGGCTCGGCATCGTCAGTCGTGTCGACATCGAGGATCCGGTGCCGCTTCACACGAAGTTCCCCGACTACTATGCGATCGACGATCCCTCACGGTCGGCCCGGAGTTACGTTCTCCGTGTCAGTTCCGAAGACGCCGTTACCTTCTCCGATCGTGTCGGATTCCACCTCGACCGGAAACACGACCGACTGCGTGAACAGATAGAAAACAGAGCGACGACACCACGGCGCGCGTTCGACGGTGGCGGAGAGGACGCGCTCGTTGAGTCCGTTGCAACGGTGGAATACGTCGAGTCGAACACCGACTACACCTATTGCCTCTCCGTCGAGGATACCCACTCGCTCGTTGCCAACGACCTATCACAGAAGCAATGCGATGGAGACGAGGACTGCGTCATGCTCCTCATGGACGGCCTGCTCAACTTCAGCAAGTCGTTCCTCCCGGACCAGCGCGGCGGGCAGATGGACGCCCCGCTGGTGATGTCCTCGCGGATCGACCCCTCGGAGATCGACGACGAGGCGCACAACATGGACATCGTACGGCAGTACCCCCGGGAGTTCTACGAGGCGACCCTCGAGATGGCGGACCCGGGCCAGGTCGAGGACAGCATCCAGATCGGCGAGGACACCCTCGGCACCGACAACGAGTACCGCGGCTTCGACCACACCCACGACACGACCGACATCGCGCTCGGTCCCGATCTCTCGGCGTACAAGACGCTCGGGTCGATGATGGACAAGATGGACGCCCAACTCGAGCTCGCGCGGAAGCTCCGCGCCGTCGACGAGACCGACGTGGCCGAGCGCGTCATCGAGTACCACTTCCTGCCGGACCTCATCGGGAACCTCCGAGCGTTCTCCAGACAGGAGACGAGGTGTTTGGACTGCGGAGAGAAGTACCGCCGGATGCCCCTCACCGGCGACTGCCGGGAGTGCGGCGGCGACATGACGCTCACGGTCCACCGCGGCTCCGTGAACAAGTACATGGACGTGGCGCTGCGGGTCGCCGAGGAGTTCGGCTGTCGCGAGTACACCATCCAGCGGCTGGAGATCCTCGAGCGCTCGCTGGAGTCGGTGTTCGAGAACGACAAGAACAAACAGGGATCGATCGCCGATTTCATGTGAGCTGGCGGGCCGAACGCCCCGATCCCGCGTCGAATCGTCCGGTGTTCCGCCGACGGTCGTCCGGCCCGAGAGGAGTCGACGCCGCTCGAAACCGGCCCGCGGTTCCCGTCGCGCCGAACCCGTGAGACAGCTTAACACGATCCGGAGCTTACCGTGGCGTATGCCGGCAGAACAGAGCGGGGAAGGCGTACAGCTGACGAACATATCGGCCGGACAGCCGGTGTACGACGCCGACGGCAACGAGCTGGGGACGGTCCGGGGTGTCGACGACGCCGGCTTCTACGTCCTCGCGGGCGAGGGCGCCGGCGCGGTGACACTCGACGAGGCGCGCGACATCTTCGGCAAGGCGTACGTGATGTGGCGCTGTTGGGAGTGCGGCGAGATGGGACGGATCGAGGGCAACCTCCCCGAGAACTGCCCGAACTGTGACGCACCCCGCGAGGAGCTGTACTACTGGGCCGAGGACTGACCGGGGGATCACGAACGGGCCGCACGGGCCCGAACGACGACCACCGAACCGCTCTTTTCGACGCACGCTCATCCGCGTCCATGGAGATCGTCGTGTTCGGCGCGGGCGCGCTCGGGAGCATGGTGGGCGGGATACTCGCGCGCGAACACCACGTCACCCTCGTCGCCCGCGACCCGCACGCCCGGCGGATCGCCGGACAGGGCCTTCGCGTCGTCGGTGAACTCGACGCCCACACTCGACCGCGAGCGACGACCGCCCCCACGCCCGAAGATCTGACCTGCGATCTCGTGCTCGTGACCGTGAAGGCCTACGACACGGACGAGGCGGCGCGAACACTCGCCACGGGCGATCCCGAGCTCGTCTGTTCGCTCTCGAACGGCCTCACCGAGGAGACGCTCGCGGGGCACCTCGGCGACCGCGTGCTCGCCGGGTCCGCCACCTACGGCGCCGAGCTCGTCGGCCCGGGCGAGGTCCGCTGCACCGGGGTCGGACGGATCCACGTCGGCGAGTTCGCGGACGAACGGCTCGACGGCGACGAGGCAGGCGGAGCGAGCCGTCGGGCCGAGCGCGTCGCCGCCGCGTTCCGCGAGGCCGGACTCGACTGCACGGCCGACCCGGAGATGCCACGGCGACGCTGGGAGAAGCTCGCCGTCAACGCCGGCATCAACGCCGTGACCGCGCTCGCGCGCGTTCCCAACGGGGCGCTGGCGGACGCGCCGGGGCGTGCGGTCGCCCACCGCGCCGCCCGTGAGACCGCGCGTGTCGCTCGTTCCCAGGGACTCGACCTCGCGGACGACGAGGCCGTCGCCGCCGTCGACACCGTCGTCCGGGAGACCGCGGCCAACCGCTCGTCGATGCGGCAGGACGTCGAGTCGGGGAGTCGAACCGAGGTCGACGCGATCAACGGCGCCGTCGTGGACCGCGGCACGGCCGCGGGGATCGACACGCCGACGAACCGGACGATGGCCGACCTCCTCGGGACGTGGGAGCGGGAGCGGATCGAGGAGTGAGCCGAACGCGGATGAACCGCAGTAGGTTCTCCGAACGCCGGCTACCGCTGGCGATCGCTCGATAAAAGTGAGGTCTGGAAAGAATCGCTGTACTGAAGCCCGAATCGGAGCTTATTCTACGTAGCCCAAGTCGCGAAGTCGCTCGGTCGCCTCGTCGTCCATCTCGTCGAGCGAGTCGTCGGTCACCTCGGCGTCGGCGGCGCCCGTCCACGCGCCGCCGGCGGCCGCCTCGAACTCGCCCAGTTTGGCTTCCGCCTCGGCGACCCGGTCGTCGTCGCCGTCGGCGAGGTCGCTGTCCTCCTCGGGGTCCTCGTCGAGTCGGAACGCCTCGTCCGGGATCCGGTCGATGCGAACGTACTTCGCGTTCGTGGCGCGGGACGCGCGCATCCGCGAGTAGAAGCGCGAGTCCTCGGGCAGCTCGATCCCCGCGCTCGACGCCTTCTCCTCCAGTTGCTTCAGTTCGACCACGGGCCGGGAGTACTCCACGAAGCCGAACTCGCCCTCCGGCGACGCGAGCTGTCCCGGGTCGCGGTCGGCCTCGTCGACGCCGGCGAACTCTCGGTAGTCGGCCGAAAGCAGCGAGCGCGTGCGGTCGAGGGCGACCGCCTCCTCGCCCGCGGCTGCGGACTCGCCGCCCGCCACGTCGAGCGTGTCGAGCACCGTGTGGTAGGTGTCGATGAGTTCCACGGTGTCCTCGCGCCGGTCGTCGTCGAGCCCCGGGTGCTTGACCATGAGCGGGACGTTGATCAGCTGGTCGTACAGGCAGAACTCGTGGCCGTACAGGTCGTGTTCGCCGTGGAGCTCGCCGTGGTCCGCACAGACGACGACCGCGGTGTCGTCCCACCGGTCGGTCCCCTTCAGCCAGTCGAACAGCCGGGTGAGCTGGTCGTCGATGTGCGCGATCTCCGCGTCGTACAGTCCCCGGATCGCCTCCCACTCCTCGTCGTCGATGTCGCGAACGCCGGCGTTGTACTCCTTGGAGTTCTGGCACACCTCCGTGGAGTCGACGCCCGGGGCGTACTCGTCGACGTACTCCTGCGGCGGGTGATACGGGAGGTGGGCGTCCATCAGGTTGATGAACGCGAACCAGTCGTCGCCGTCGGCCTCGCTTTCGTCGATGAAGGACTTGGTGCGGTCGATCACCGCGGGCGTCTTCGAGTCGGCGCCCTCGCCGCTCGCGAGGTACTCGTGGGCGACGTTGCCCAGCGAGACGAGTTTGTCGGCGACCGTCCGGAGCGCCTCGTTGTCGTTCATCGCCTTCCAAGCCCTCGCGAGCGGTCCCGACAGGAGGTCGCCCGGCATCACCTCGAAGAAGTTGTCCTGATCGTCGAACCCGTCGGTGAGATGGGTGTACGGCGTGATCCATGCGTTCGAGGAGTAACAGGCCGTGCGGTATCCCGCCGCCGAGAGCGTCTCCGCGAGCGTCGTCGCCCCCTCGAGATAGGGGTTCTCCTGATCCGCGCCGTGGCGGTGTGGGTACATACCGGTGAACAGCGACGCGTGTACCGGGAGCGTCCACGGCGCGGGCGCGACCGCGTTCTCGAACACCGTCGCCTCCTCGGCGAAGGCGTCCAGCCCAGGCGTGGTCCCGCCGTCGTAGCCGTACGGCCCGAGCCGGTCCTTCCGGACCGTGTCGAGCACGACGAACAGCACGTTCTCGGGCGAGTCGTCGCTCATGTCCCTCGGGTCCCGCTCGCGAGTAATCCCTCTTCTGGTCTGCACGCCCCGACGTGGCCGGACCGGTCACAGCGTGATTCGATATCGCGGTATCCGATTTACGACCGTCGAGCGCTGTCGGCGTGCGACACGACGAGAACGGCCGAGAGACGGGCGCACGGCTCAGAGATCAACGGATCGCGTCGCCAGATACCCCGGCGAGCGAGGAGCGGGTCGCTATGGGTTCGAAGACGAAAGAGAGAGAACTGAGACGGGTCGCCCGATCAGAACGGCGCCTGCGGCCCCTCGTCGTCCTCGCCGTCCGAGGACTCGCCGGGGAACGAGGGGGACATTCCGTCGTCGGAGTGCCCCATGCCGCCGAGGTCGCCGTCGGCGCCCGACCCCATGCCGGTGTCGGCGACGACCTCCTTGATCTCGGGGATCTCCTTGGTCATCCGGGACTTGATCGCCTGGATCGTCATCGGCGAGATGCCGCAGCCCGAACAGGCGCCGCCCAGCGAGATGTGGACCTCGCCCGTCTCGCGGTCGAGATGCTGGATGGCCGCGCTGCCGCCGTGCATCTGGATCTGCGGGAAGTTGCGGCGCAGGAAGTTCGTCACGCGCTCGCGCAGTTCGTCCTCGCCGCCGTCGTCCTGAGAGTCGGCGCTCATTACCCCTCGCTTGGCGGCACGAGGGTTTCAACCTTGTGCTCGGCGCGGTTTCGCCCTCCCGCGATCACCGTTCCTCGGGCGGCTCGAGGTCGAAGACCCGGTACAGCTCCGACTCGATCTCCGCGACGTACCGATCGAGCGTCTCCGTCAGCTTCTCGTCGTCGACGACGATGGCCGTCAGCCGCTCGGTCGGGTTCTCGGGGAGGCCGACGGTGAACGTTTCGCTGTCCTCGTCGTAGAACGGCTCGGACTCGTTGAGGATCTGCTGGTCGATGGCGTGGATCAGTTCCGAGTCGAACCGGTCGTTCATCGTCTCGAAGGCGTTCTTGTACGCCCGCTGGAGCTCCGAGAAGTAGTTCGCGTACTTGTCTTCGAACAGTTCGGGGTCGAACTCGGCCATTATCGGACGATCCGCGGGGATCGGTGTAAGGGCGACGGTCGGCGTCGATAAACTCGATATCGCGATATCGAATGGAGGATCGTCGGGCCAGCGAACCGCAATCGAGCAGGCGGCGACTCACCCGCGCGTTCAGTCTCGTTGTCCCGCCGCGATCAGGCACTGCGGGACTCCCGGGAGTCGTGACCCGTTCGAGCCGACGTGTACCGCCCCGGGTCGGCAGTACTCGGGGCGAGGGACCGCTGCACGCCCGACGGACTCCGTGCGCACGATAGACCCCATCCTGGTGGTGGACGCTATCGGGAGTCGGGATGGTCGGGCGTTGCCGAACGTGTGTGCTCGGGGTCGCCGAGGACGGAACAGCGTCAGACCAGCATCAGGGCGGCATCCGAACGGCGTCGGGGCAGCGTCAGAACGTCGTCCACGCCGTCGCCGCCTGCGTCCGGTTTCGGACGCGGAGTTCGCGCGCGCCGTTCTCCTCGCGGGTGTTGATCACGGTGTCGAACGGCTCGTACATCGTGTGCAGCGTCTGTTCGTCGTGCATCGTGGAGTTGATCACCGCGATGGTGGTCCAGCCCTCGTCCTGCGTCTGGCGGGTGAGCACGCGAACGAACTGGTAGACGTCCTGTGGGTCGAGGTACATCAACAGCTCCGACAGCGAGTTGATGCCGACGCCGACGGGCCCCTCCGTCTCGCGGAACGCCTCGTACAGGTCGGTGAACTTCATCCCGATGTCCGTGATGTTCTTCGGGGAGGAGGCGTACCTGACGAGTTCGTCGTCGAGGAGGTCGCCGCCCCGCTGCTTGGAGACGCAGTCGACCACGCCGACCGACTCGGGCGCGACGCCGGCGACCTCCGCGTAGTCCGCGCGGGCCTGTTCGGCGGGGTCGCCGGTCGTGATGAGGACGCCACGATCGCCGGCCTCCGCCAGTAGACGGAGCATGAGCGTGTACTTGCCGGTCATGGGCGGACCGGCGATGAGGAGACTCTCGCCTCCCCCGCCGCTGTCGAGCGACAGCGGGGCGTCCTCCAGCATACGCGTCAGCATGCGTCGGACAGCTAAAACCTTTGTCCAAACGGACGGAAACGGCAGTTCAGGTCGGCGGAAGCTCACGGGCACCCTCCATCACGATCGATCGGGCGGTCGCGTTCGTCGCTCGGTCCCGGCGACGCCGCTGCAGCCCCGCTCGCCGGTGCAGTCGGGGGGATCCACAGTTGTCGGTCCGAGTCGAAGCGGGAGCGGGATCGCCGCCCCGGATCGAGGTGCGCCCCTCGGATCGACCGGCGCGGGGTCACGACTCCTCATCCGGATATCCGGAGGTAGGGGCCGACCCGAGGAGCGCGGGGAACCCGAGCGCGTCGAGGTCCTTCCCGCCGTCGAGCAGTCCCGCGCGGTCGAACGCCGACGGAAAATCGGTGGCGGAGATCGCCTGACCGGCCGACGATCCGTCCGGGGAGCCGTCGGAGTCGGAGGGGTCGCCGGACGGGCCGGCGCCCTCGATCAACTGCCTCCAGACGGCGTCGCCGTCGGCCGCCTCGCTGTCGGAACGGATCACCTCGGCCTCGTGTTTCCCCTCCTGATACGCGAGGTCGATGATGCTGCGATCGTAGGACGTGTCGAGCGCGTCCCGGAGGCGGTCGAACTCCTCGCGGTTCTCGTAGCCGAAGGCGGCCGCGACGCCGAGCGCGTACGCCCGACGGATCGCCTCGGCTCCGGAGATATCCTCCCAGTCGGTCCCGAGTCGGTCGTCGTACATCAGTGAGTTACCGTCGATTCGTCGCCGACGACGAGGCCGTCGTCGGTGAAGCTGAGGTCCTGAATGTCCGTGTTCACGTCGGTGCCACGCATCTTCACCACCTGAACGCCGCGGCGCATCCCCTCCTCCTCCATGTAGTTGTGGAAGAAGACGACCCCGTGGGCCAGGAAGTGTTCGTCCGCGTACGCGGAGGGGTCGGTCATCTCGGAGATGAGGTACGTCGTCGCCCCGGTTCGCTTGAGCGCGGAGAGGAACCGCATCGTCGTGTCGTCGTCGTCGTCGAGGAGATACCGGAGCAGCATCGTCGAGTCGATGACGACGCGGTCGATGTCGCGCGACTCGACGAACGAGCTGATCCGGTTGGTGACGCTGTTGACGTCGCGGCGATCCCCGGGCATGCCGAAGAAGCGCTTCCCCTCCGAGGAGAAGGCGTCGAGGAACGTGATCGAGCCCGAGTCGAGCGCCTCGGCGAACCCGAACTCGTAGTCGGCCATGTCCCGCTCGAGGTCGGCCCGGCTCTCGTGCATGCTGATGAACAGACAGCGCTCGCCGTTGGCGGCGCCCTCGGCGATGAACTGTGCTGAGAACGTCGTCTTCCCGCTTCCGGGCGGGCCACAGACGACGTAGAGCCGTTCGGCCGGGAGTCCCCCGCCGACGAGGTCGTCGAATCCCGAAACGCCGCTCGAAACGCGCATATCAGACCACGGAACGAGGGGTCGGATAAGGACTGCTCCCCGATATTCAACAGTGATACCGGCGCGGGGACGCGCTCACTCCGTGCGCGGCTCCACCCAGACCACGAACCGGTCGTCGCCCTTCACGATGCCGCGGACGGAGTCGTCGCCGGCGGTCGTCGCCTCGTCGACCTGATCGGCGGAGACATCGCGCACCTGATACACCTCGTCGACAACCCAGCCGACGGTGCCGCCGTCGTCCACCTCCTCGGGGTCGAACACGATGATACGCTCGCGGGCGCCCGTGCCGGTGACGCCGAGCAGCGTCTTCGGGTCGATGATCGTGGTCGTCTTGCCGCGCAGGTCCATCACGCCCTCGACGTGTCGCGGCGAGTTCGGGATCGCCGTGAGGTCGCCCGCGTCGACGATCTCGTCGATGTAGGCGATGTCGAGGCAGTACGTCTCCTCGCCGAGCCCGAACTCCAGGACCTGCGTCGTTTCCTCCGCGTCGACGGCGTCCCCGTCGGCTGCGCGCTGACTGCTTGCCATATCAGTTATCCTCGGATCCGTTCGCTTAACGGTAGCGCACGAGCTATCAGCAGTGAAATTCGGGACGGTGACTTCAATAACGGCGTATCGGTATGCGAGGACATGATTCGAGACGCCGCACGGCCGGCTGGGGGTTCGCCGTGAGCGCGCGGGCGCCGCGGACGGTTGTAGTGGACGACTCGCGGTTCATGCGGGGACTCATCGCGGACATCCTGGAGTCGGGCGGGGTCGAGGTCGTCGGCGAGGCGGCGGACGGCCGCGAGGCCCTGTCGGTCGTCGCCGACGTCGATCCCGACGTGGTGACGATGGACGTCGAGATGCCCGAGATGAACGGGATCGAGGCGGTCGAGCGACTGATGGCCGAGAACCCGACGCCGACGCTGATGCTGTCGGCGTACACCGCCGAGGGCGCCGAGGAGACGTTCGCGGCGCTGGACGCGGGCGCGGTCGACTTCTTCGCCAAGCCCGGCGGCGAGGTGTCGATGGGCGTCTCCCGACTGGAGGAGCAGCTCGTCGACACCGTTCGATCGGTCGCCGGGGCGGACGTCTCGCGGGCGGGGCGACGCCGACGGACGGAGGCCGCGACGGCCGCCACGAGCGGGGCGGCCCCGTCGTCGCCGGACGCGTCGTCGGCCGGCGGTTCGACCGACGCGACCGTCGAGCCGAACACGACGCTGATCATCGGCTCGTCGACCGGCGGGCCGGACGCCGTCGAGCGGGTCGTCTCGGCGCTTCCGGGCGACGCCGACATTCGCGGCGTCGTCGTCCAACACATGCCGGAGGCGTTCACCGGACGGTTCGCGACCCGCCTCGACGACGCCTGCGAGCTCACGGTCCGGGAGGCCAAGGACGGCATGCGGATCGGACGGGGCGAGCTGGCGGTCGCCAAGGGCGGCCACCACCTGGAGATCACGAGCGCGCGGGACGGTCGGCTCAGACTGTCCGTGATCGACGAGGAGCGCGGCGAGGGGGTGCGTCCGTCGGTGAACGTGACGATGCGGTCGGCCGCGGAGGTGGTCGACGATCCGTTGATCGGGGTGATCCTCACGGGAATGGGTGGCGACGGCAGCGACGGGGTACAGGCGATCTCACGGGCCGGCGCCCGCGTGCTCGCGCAGGACGAGGAGTCCTGCGTGGTGTACGGGATGCCCAAGCGCGCGGCCGCCACCGGGGCGGTCGACTCGATGCTCCCGTTGGACGACATCGCCGCGGGAATCACGGGTGAGCGCGCATGAGCGAGGCGCACGTCCGCGCGTTCGTCCGCGAGTCTGAGGAGGGCATCACGGAGCTGAACAACTCCCTGCTCGCGCTGGAATCGGACCCGGACGACCCGGAGGCGATGGACGCCATCTTCCGGACCGCCCACACGCTGAAGGGGAACGCCGCGGCCATGGGCTTCGGCGACTTCTCCGGGCTCGCACACGCGATGGAGGACCTCCTCGACGAGGTCCGCGACGGCGACATGGCCGTGTCGGGGGCCCTGATGGACCGCCTGTTCGAGGCGGTCGACCTGCTCGACGCGATGCTCGGGGAGATCGACGAGTCGGGCGACACGAGCATCGACCCGAGCGGGGTGGAGGAGGACCTCCGGGTGCTGGCCGAGGAGGGTGCCGAGGCCCTCGAGACGGATGAGGCCGAGGAGGCTTCCGACGGCGACGGCGACGACGGGTCGGACGCTGACGACGAGAGTTCGGACGGCGACGCGGTCGCCGGCGGCGACGGCGAGGACGAGGACGACAACGGCGCTGGCGATACCGGCGACGACACGGCGGTCGTGGAGGCGGCGTTCGACCACGACCTGTCGCCCGGCGACGACGAGGGCGTCTATCGGGCCCGCGTCGATCTGGGCGACGCCGACATGCCCGGTATCGACGCGATGTTCGTGTTGGAGGCCGTCGAGGACGGCTTCGACGGGACGGCCTGCGACCCCGACCGCGAGGCGATCGAGGAGGGCGAGTTCGACGACACCTTCGACCTGTACGTCGTCGCCGACGCGGGCGCGACCGTCGAGGCCGGCGTCGACGCGGTGAGCCAGGTCGAGGCGGTCGAGGTCAACGCGGTCGACCCGGCGCCCGGCGACGACGCCGGCACCGACGTGGGCGACGACGCCGACGACACCGCCTCGACGGCGACCGACAGCGAGGCGTCGGCGGAGCCGCCCGCCGCGGATGCCGCGGACGACGATAGCGACGACGGCGACGCCGACGGCTCCCCGTCCGACGCCGCCGAGAGCGGGGAGTCGAGCACGTCGTCGTCGGACAACATCTCGTCGGTTCGGGTCGACGTGGAACAGCTGGACGACCTGTACGGACTGGTCGAGCAGCTGGTGACGAGCCGGATCAAGCTCCGCCGCGAGATGGAGGAGGCCGACATCGACTCGGACAACCTCGACGAGCTGGACAAGATCTCGACGAACCTCCAGGACACGGTGATGGACATGCGGCTCATCCCGCTGTCGGCGGTCGTCGACACGTTCCCCCGGCTCGTGCGGGACCTGGCCCGCGACCAGTCGAAGGACGTGAACTTCGACATCGACGGCCGCGACATCGAGCTGGACCGCACGATCCTCACGGAGATCCGCGACCCGCTGGTTCACATCCTCCGCAACGCCGTCGACCACGGCATCGAGTCGCCCGAGAAACGGGAGGCGGCGGGGAAGGACCCGACCGGCACCATCGAGCTGCGGGCCGACCGCGAGCGCGACCACGTCACCATCGTCGTCGAGGACGACGGCGGGGGCATCGAGGCCGACGCGCTGCGCGAGAAGGCCGTCGAGGAGGGCGTGAAGTCCCGCGCCGAGGTCGAGGCGATGTCCGACTCCGAGGCCCGAGAGCTCGTCTTCCATCCGGGCTTCTCCACCAACGACGAGGTGACCGACGTGTCCGGTCGCGGCGTCGGGATGGACGTGGTCCGGACGACGGTGAAGGACCTCGACGGGAGCGTCACCCTCGACTCGACGCCCGGTGAGGGGACGCGCTTCGAGATCAAGCTGCCCGTCACGGTCGCCATCGTCCGCGTGATGTTCGTCGAGGTCGACGGCGTCGAGTACGGCGTCCCGATCAAGAACATCGCGGAGGTGAGCCGCGCCGACGGCATCGACGTGGCCCACGGCGACGAGATCGTCCGCCACGACGGCGAGATCTACCCCGTCCTCAGGCTCAGCGAGGTGCTCGGGACCGCCGGCGCGGCCGGCGCTGCCGGCGCGGCCGGGCCCGACGACGCCCTCGCCGACGGCGGGCACGACCACGACGCCGGCCGGGACCACGACGTCGGGGGCCCGGGCGGCGACGGGGGCGGCATGCTCCTCCGGATCCACGACGAGAAGCGCCCGGTCGCGCTCCACTGCGACGACGTGCTCCACCAGGAGGAGGTCGTCGTGAAGCCGCTGGAGGGGATCCTCTCGGGGATCCCCGGGCTGTCGGGGACGGCCGTCCTCGGCGACGGTGACGTGGTGAGCATCCTCGACGTGGAGACGCTCGGGGGGCGGCGATGAGTCGCACGCGCGGCGGCGCCGGCGACCTGCAGGGCGTCATCGACTTCGTGGAGGACCGCGTCCCGTTCGAGCCCGGCTACTACAACGAGGCGTACCTGGGCCGGCGGATCGCCGCACGGATGCAGCGACGCGACGCCGAGGATCACGCGGAGTACCGCGCGATCCTCGAGGACGACGACGAGGAGCGCGAGGCGCTGCTGGACGCGCTCACGATCAACGTCACCGGGTTCTTCCGCGACCCCGACATGTGGGCGGACCTTCGTCCGGTGTTGCGGGAGCTCTCCGAGGAGAACGGGCGCGGCGGCGTCGACGTCTGGAGCGCGCCCTGTGCGGACGGCCGCGAGCCGTACTCGCTGTCGATGCTCGCCGCCGACGACGACGAGGTGAACGAGCGCCACCTCCGGATCACCGCCGTCGACATCAGCGAGGAGGCGCTCGACGCCGCCCGCGCGGGCATGTACGAGACGACGCGGACGACGGACATCGGGGACGAGCTGTCGCCGCTGTCGGACCCCGAGGCGTACGTCGAACAGCAGGAGGACGTCTTCCGGGTTCGCGAGTCGGTCCGGTCGCGGGTCACCTTCGAGCCGTACGACCTCATCCGCGACGGGCCGAAGGCGGACATGGACCTCGTGTTCTGTCGCAACCTCCTCATCTACATCGACAGCGAGTACAAGGGCCGGCTGTTCGAGACCCTGCGCGAGTCGATCCGGCCCGGCGGCTACCTCGTGCTCGGGAAGACCGAGACGGTCCCGCCGGACATGCGAGAGTCGTTCGAACCGGTCGCGAAACGCAGTCGGATCTACCAGTACACGGGATAATGTCGCTGTACACGCTCGCCCGCGACGGGGACATGGAGCAGCTCGCCGACACCGCCAGAAACAGCGACAGCGCCGCGGTGCGCCGGCGGGCCGCCGAGATGCTCGGCGACGTGGGCGATCCCGACGACGACCGGACGGTCGACGTGCTCATCCACCTCGCCCGGAACGACGAGGCGGACGCGGTCCGCGCGGCGGCGGTCGACGGCCTCGACGAGTTGGGCGGCAACGGGCTCGAGCGGCTCATCGCCAAGGAGACCGGCGTGGATCCGAACGCCGCCGACTGGGCCGCGGTCCGGGCGTTCGTGAAGGTGCTCGGCGGCGCGAACATCCCCGAGTACCGGATGGCCGCGGCGAACGCGCTCGGACGGATGGGCGACGAGGACGCAGTCGGGCCGCTGGCGAAGCGCCTCGACGACCCGGACGCGAGGGTGCGCGAGCGCGCGTGTCTCGCCCTCGGACGCATCGGCGACCAGCGTGCGGTCGGACAGCTGAAGGGGCGACTGGACGACGATCACCCCGCGGTGAAGTCGGCCGCCGCGGACGCGCTCGGCACCATCGCCAGCGGGGAGGCGCTCTCGGCGCTGTTGGACCTGCTGGACGACGACAACCCGAGCCTCCGGCGGCTCGCGGCCTCGGCGCTCGGCAACGCCAGTTCCGCGAAGCCGGTGCCGAAGCTGGCGGGGGCACTCGAGGACGAACACGACACGGTGCGCAGGGCGGCGGTGTTCTCGATCATCGAACTGCTCGCGAACGCGCCGACCAAGCAGAGCCACGCCGTGCGCGACGCGGTCGTCTCCGAGCTGCAGGACGCCGACGACGAGACGGTGACCGGCCCCCTCGTGGAGATCCTGGAGGACGCGACACAGGTCCGTCAGCGGCGCAACGCCGTCTGGTTCCTCGGACGAGTGACGAGCACGGAGCCGCCGGACCACGTGCTCGACGCGCTGGTCGACTCGCTCGACGACGACGACAAGATGACCGCGCAGTTCGCGGCGACGAGCATCACCAACCTGGAGGGGCTCGCGGTGGAGTCGACGCTCATCGATCTGGTGAACGACGACGACGCGTCGGTCGACGCGCGGGCGAAGGCCGCGTACGCCCTCGGCGACGTCGGCGGCGACCGCGCGAAGGAGACGCTCGACGCGATCACCGACAGCGACGTGGACAAGCAGATACGAAAGCGGGCGTTCGCGTCGCTGTCGAAGCTCGGAGGTGTTAGACAGTGAGCGACAGCAGGCAGCGGAACGGCGGTGGTGGACAGGCGGCCGAGGACGAGGAGTACAAGGTCGCGGACACCCGTGGCAGGTTCGCGCAGGCGATGAAGGACGGGCGGAAGCTCAACGACGTCGGGTGGACCAACGGGCGGATCATCCTCTCGAACAAGCGGGTCGTCCTGGTCGGAAACGGCGGCAAGCGGACGTTCGCGCTGTCGTCGGTCGACGACATCGGCGGCCGGTACGACGCGAACCAGGAGATCCAGCGCGTCTCGAGCTACCTCAGCCTCCGCATCGGCGACGACGTGTTCCTCATCGCCGCCGAGGACCACGAGGAGTTCCGGACGGACGTGTACCGTGCGTTCCTCGACCGCAAGGTGATCAAGGCACGTCACCCCGCGATCAGGGGCGGCGTCGTGCAGGACACCGAGTGGGAACAGGCCCGCGTCAAGGTCGAGGCGGAGGGGATCTCCGTCGCCCAACAGAGCGGCGCGTTCGTTCGGCTCGAGCTCGACGACATCGGGACGCTCGAGGAGACCGAGCGCACCGTGATGGGCGAGAAGGCGCCGGTCATCGAGGCCGAGCACACCGACGACGAGGGGACGAGCGTCCAGACGTACCTCTCGGGCAGGCCGTGGATGGTCGCGGTCATCAAGTCGTACCTCGGCGAGGGTCACGACCGTAACCGCGGCGCCGTCGAGCTGTCCGAGTCCGAGCGCGAGGTGCTGATGGCGCTGTACTCGGGCGTCTCCTCGTTCGAGGTGCCGAACTTCCTCGGGATGGAGGTCGACCGGGTCGAGGAGATCTTCGAGCGGCTCATCGAGGCGGAGGTGCTGGAGGAGGTGCGGACCCGCCGCGAGGTCGCGCTGGAGCCCCGCGGTCGCAACATCGCCAGCGAGGCGATGAACGAGCAGTGAGCGGCGCGGGCGGGGGATACCTCCCGGCGTGCGTCGCTCGCGTCGCCGGTCAGGTGTTCACGTTCTCGATCCGCTGACCGACGATGACCCGTCCCTTGGCGGTGAGTTTCGTCCCCTCGTCGGTGTCGACGAGCAGTCCCTCGTCGATGAGGCCGTTGAGGAGCATGGTGAGCCGCTGGGGCTCGATGTCGACCACCTTCGACAGCGAGACGCTCGGCCCCGCCGAGTAGGCGGCGACGAGCACCTCCGTCTCCTCCTCGCCCAGTTCGACGTCCTCCAGTTCCTCCTTCACGTCGGCGTAGCGCAGGCGGATGTACCGCCCGAGGATGTTCGTGAGCCGCCCGGAGCTCATGCCGACCTGCGAGGTGACGGCGGTGCCGTCGTCGATGTGCCGGAACGAGATGACGGGGCGTGTGCCGTCGCCGAGGTCGCGTTGGGCGCGCTCGACGGAGACCACGGCGCGCAGGTCGACCGTGAACGGTTCGGGACAGCCCTCGAACGAGAGCGCGCCCTGGGTCACGTCGAGGCGGGCCTTGTGGACGTCGGTCTCGACGACGCGCCCGCCGACCTTCGCCGGGTGGCGAACGAGCGCCTTCGTCCCGTTGAGCAGCACCTTGAACAGCACCGTCGCGAAGCGGTCGATGTTGGTGTCGTTCCCCTCGATGGCGGCGACGCCGCGGCGGTCGTCCGTCCGGTAGGCGACGGTGACCGTGTCGTTGAAGTAGCCGGCCATCTCCGGCGGCACCTGCCCCACCTTCACGTCGAACACCGACGACAGGGGGATCGTCTCCTTGTAGTCGTCGGCCGCGAGCACGAGCCGTCGCTGGCTCAGCAGGATCCGTCCCGTCGGCGGATCGCCCTCGATCCCGGGCGCGAAGAACCGACCGACGAAGTCGGCGACGACCGTCTCGCTCATACCGGATGACAGAGACGGAGTCGACTTGACGGTTTCGCACCCGTGTTCAGCGACGAAAACCGGAGCATGTCGAGCCCGCGCGGTTCCCGACGGCGGTCGGGGGTTCGGCCGCGACGCCGTCGGATCAGTCGTCCACGACGCCGAGGAGCCGCTCGATCCGGTCGGCCTCGCTCATCGCGAGCGTGCCCGCGAACGACATGACGAGCACGTAGCCGACGGCGAACGCTGGGATCACCCGGGCGATCGTCGGGTCCGGCGAGGTCGCCGCCAGCGCGGCGATGATGAGCGAGAACTCCCCGCGCGGCACCAGCGCGAGCCCGGTCCGAAGCGAGCGACGCGGCGAGAGCTCGTACAGCCGCCCGGCGACCCCGCCGCTGATCACCTTCGCGGGACCCGACACCGCCGCCGCCACGAGCACGAACGCGGCCACGCCCGCGACGGCGACGGGGTCGGTGTTGAGGCCGACCCACGCGAAGAACACGACCGCGAACGCGTCCCGCAGCGGCGCGATCCGGTCGGCGACGCGGTCGTGCAGCGGGGTGGCGCCGACGCCGACGCCGACGAAGAAGCCCGCCACCGCCTCGCTGGCGCCGACCGACAGCGCCAGCCCGGAGATCACGAGCGCGACCGCGAGCGTCCGGACGACGAGGTCCTCGTCGTTCGTGCCCAGAGCGGGGGCGAGCCGCGGAGCGAGGTACTGGGCGGCGACCGCCAGCGCGATCAGGAAGCCCAACGCGACCGCGATCCGGGGGAGCGCGTCGACCGGTGAACCGCCGGCGACGAGCGCGACCGCCAGCGCGAGGTAGACGGCGATGACGAGGTCCTCGGCGACGAGGGTCCCGAGCACCGGCTCCGCCTCCGGGTCCGCGATCCACCCGAGGTCGACCAGCGACTTGGTGATCACCGCCGACGATGAGATGTAGACGATGCCGCCGACGAGGAACGCCCCGAGCGGTCCGAGCCCGAACAGCAGGCCGAGGGCGACGCCGACGGGGAAGTTCACGAACAGGTCGACGGCGGCGGCCGCCGAGAGCTTCCTTCGGGCGGCGATGAGCCGGTCGATGCTGAACTCCAGTCCGAGGAAGAACAGGAGGAGGACGACGCCGACCTCCGCGAGCGTGAGCACCTCCGCGGGCGCTATCGACGGGAGCCCGGCGGCGCCGGCGACGTGCGGGCCGACGAGCACCCCGCCGAGGACGTACAGCGGCACCGTCGGGATCCCGACGCGTCGGCCCGCGGCCGCGACGAGCATGGCGGCGGAAAGCAGGACGCCCAGCGCGAGCAGACCGTGGAGCCCGCCGTCGGCCGCGGCCGCTTCCGCCGCCATCAGATCCCGTCACCGCGGTCGGCGTCGACGTCGACGCCGCCGTCCGCGTCACCCATGTCGATGAACAGCTCGTTGAACGTGTCCACCTCCTCGCGCGAGCCGATGACGACGACGGTGTCGCCGGCGCGAACGCCCGCCCCGGGATCGGGGTTGGGCGTCACCTCGTCGCCGTGTTCGACCGCGATGATCGACACGCCGGCCCGCCGTCGGACGTCCGCCTCCTTGATCGTCTCGCCGGCCAGTTCGGAGCCCTCCGGGACCTCGTACCACTCGATGAGCGCGTTGCCGCCGAGGACGGTCTCGATGTTCTCGGTCGCGACCGGCTGGAAGTACGCCCCCTCGAGCACGGTGCCGACGGTTCGCGCGAGCCCGTCGGAGAGCTCGAACAGCTTCTCGGCGTCGCTGTCGGCGTTCTTTCGGCGGTACACCTCCCGCTTTCCGGTGTTGTGAGTGACGACGACGAGCCGCTCGTCCCCGTGGAGTTCGATCTCGTGTTTCTTCCCGACCCCCGGAAGGTCGGACTCGTAGACCGTCATACGTGGGTGGTGCGGGCGGTCGGCGCATAAACACGGCGGCGGGTGGACGGCGGCGGACGGACCGTGGACGGCGCCGACCCCGGAACCCGACGTCCAGAGTCGCCGATGACGAACGACTTACCAGCCGCCCCGACGCAGGCCCTCGCATGAGCCACTTCCCGGAGTTCGAGGTGATCCCCGCCGTCGACATGCAGGAGGGCGAGGTCGTCCAACTGGTGCAGGGCGAGCGCGGCACGGCCACCCGCTACGGCGACCCCGTCGAGGCCGCACGACGCTGGGTCGACGAGGGCGCCCGGACGCTCCACCTCGTCGACCTCGACGGCGCCTTCGAGGGCGAGCGCGTCAACGCCGACGCCGTCGACGCCGTCCTCGACGCGGTGGACGTGCCCGTCCAGCTCGGCGGCGGGATCCGCACAGCAGATGGTGCGATCGACCTCCTCGACCGCGGCGTCGACCGCGTCATCCTCGGCACCGCCGCCGTAGAGAACCCCGACATCGTCGCCGAGATCTCCGAGGAGCATCCCGGGAGCGTGATGGTGAGTCTCGACGCGAGGGACGGGGAGGTCGTCGTTTCCGGGTGGACGGAGGGAACCGGTCTCGACCCGGCCGAAGCCGCCGGCCGCTACGAGGACCTCGGCGCGGGCGCGATCCTGTTCACCGACGTGGACGTGGAGGGACAGTTGGAGGGGATCAACCGCGAGCAGGTCGAGCGCGTCGTCGACGCCGTGGACATCCCGGTCGTCGCTTCCGGTGGCGTGACGACGCTCGATGACGTTCGTGCGGTACGCGAGGCCGGCGCCGCGGCCGTCGTCGTCGGCACCGCGCTGTACGAGGGGCGGTTCACCCTCGCCGAGTCCCAGTCGGCCTGAGACGACGGCTCAGTTCCCCAGTCGTCTCGATATCCACGTGACCGCCAGCACCGTCGCGACCGCCATCAGCACCAGCCCGACCACGAGTCCCGCGTCCGTCGCCGACGAGAGCGAGACGGAACCGCCGGCGAACGCGATCGCCGCCGGGAGTTCCTCGTTCATGTGTGTCTTTATCACACACAGATCGACTTGAATCCCCGTCGAACGGCCGTCAGACGGCTGTCGGGCGAAGGGGCCAGACGGATGTGGGACAGCACGCGAGGCGCGACGACCGACGAAGCCGGAACCGTCTTGGCCGGCGGCGCCGAGGCCACGGCCATGAGCGACCGCACGGCGGCCGTCAGTCGAGAGACGGCCGAGACGGACATCGACCTCACGCTCGCGATCGACGGCGACGGCGACAGCGAGGCCGACACCGGCGTCGGCTTCCTCGACCACATGCTGACCTCCTTCGCGAAGCACGGGCTGTTCGATCTGACCGTCCGCTGCGACGGCGACACGCACATCGACGACCACCACACCGTCGAGGACGTGGGGATCGCCCTCGGCGAGGCGTTCGCGGAGGCGCTGGGTGACAAGCGGGGCATCCGGCGCTACGCGGACCGACGCGTACCGCTCGACGAGGCGGTCGCCGGCGTCGTCGTCGACGTGAGCGGCCGGCCGTACTTCGACTTCTCGGGCGGGTTCTCGCAGGCGGCGGTGGGCGAGCTGACCAGCGACATGGCCCGGCACTTCGCGTACTCGCTGGCGATGAACGCCGGCCTGACGCTGCACGCCGAGGTCGAGACCGGCGTCAACGCCCACCACGAGGTGGAGGCGCTGTTCAAGGCGCTCGCGCGGGCGCTGGACGACGCGACCCGCCTCGACGAACGCCGAAGCGACACGCCGAGCACCAAGGGCGACCTCTGAGTCGGAGCGGGATCGTACCCGAGGGACCCGCTATCCCTTCGACAACTGTCCGTCGTCCTCGACGAGGACCCCGCGCTCGATCGCGTAGTCGAAGATCTCCCGTACCTCCTCGTCCTCGAGGTCGTAGGCGCCGGCCGCGAACTCCGCCACCTCCGCGCGGTCGACGGGGAACTCGCGGTTGTTGAGGAATCGCATCACCGTCCGAAACTCCGCCGGTTCCTCATCGGCGTCAGTCCCTGTCGCGTCCGGGTCGTCCTCCCTCGTCGCCGCCGCGCCGCCCCGGTCGTCCCCGGGGCCGTCGGTCCGGTCCGCGGCGTCGTCTGTCGCGTCCGCGGCGTCGTCCTCCACCACGGTGTGAGCGCCGTCGGTCTCCCCGTGGTCGTCGTCGGCCGCCGAGAGGTCCAACTCCGCGGGGGACGGGGAATCGTGTCCCGCCGTGTCGATCCCGAACCCCGAGTCCTCTCCGGTCTCGGCGGTCCCCTCGTCGTCCTCGCCGCCCTTGTCGTTCTCGTCGTCGGCCGGCGAACCCTGTCCGGCAGCGTCCGCGGCGAACGAGGAGTCCGTGTTCCCCGCGCCGCCGGCATCGAGGCGGTCGAGGAGGGGGGCCACCACGCCGTCGAGCGTCCGCCGACAGGAGTCACAGAGGACGAGCCGTACCTGTTCGTCCGGGGCGGGATCGAGGCCCTCGGGGAGGACCTCGTAGGCGCCTCCCGCCGTCCCCCCGCAGAAGTCGCAGTCGAGTGCGCGCATGTGCGGAGCGTGGGTGGGGGCCGACAAGGGCGTTGTGGGCGTGGCCGAGCGAAGGGAGGCCACGATGACGAGCGGGGAGTGAAACGACACGCGAGGCGGGCGCGGTCGAACGAAGTGAGACCGCGAAAGCGAACGGCGAGCACGACCTCCGATCGCTCAACACCGAACAGTTATGCCCGCAGGTGGGCGACGATGACCACGAATGTTCGACGAGATCCTGGGGAAGTTCGAGGGGTCGCCGGGACAGCAGGCGGTGGTCAGGCTCCTGCTCGCGCGCGGGTTCTCCGTCAACGAGGAGGGCCGCGTCGTCTCCGGCGGTATCGAGATCCCCGACACCGGGATCGCCCGCGAGGCTGGCGTCGACCGCCGGGTCGTCGACGCGACGACGACCGCGGTCCGCGAGGACGAGGAGCTGCGCCGGATCTTCGCCAACATCACCTCGGTGCCGAGTCTGATGGACCTGGCGCCGGTGCTCGGGCTCACGGTGCTCACCGTCGAGGTCGGCGACCCCGACGCCGCCGGCATCGTCGCCGATATCACGGGACTGCTCGCCGACGCCGGGCTCTCGCTGCGGCAGGTCCTCTCCGACGATCCCGAGTTCGCCGACGAGCCGAAGCTGTACCTCATCACCGACGGGGAACTGCCGGGGGATCTGCTCGTGTCGATCCGTGAGTTGGAGTACGTCCGCAGCGTCGAGTTCTGACGAACCGACGGCGATTTCACCGCGACTCGCCGAGTTGGGTGCATGGACGACCGAACCGCGAGCCTCCTGCGCGTGCTCGGCGTGCAGGCGGCGCTCGTCTCGGCGGCGATCCACCTGATCGAGGGACTCCCGCGGCTGTTCGTCTACCTCCCGCTACTGTCGGTCCGGGACCCTCGCCCCTACCTGTTCGTCCCCTCGGCGCTGTTGCTCGTCGCGCTCGCGACGGTCATCGTCCGCGGATCACACAACCGGCGGCTCTACTCGTTGAGCGCCGGCGTGTTGCTCACCTACTCCGCCGGGTACGTCTGGTGGCACCTCACCGACCACGGCGGTCTCCTCCCGCGCCACGACGTGAGCGACCCGGTCGGCGAGGTCGCCGCGCACCTCGCGAGCGACCCGATCGCGCTGGTCTCGTTCGCCGCACAGGCGCTCGGCGCGGCCGCGTTCCTCGCGCTGTTCGTCGCCGACCCCGGGCTCCCGTCCAACGCGGCTGACGACGGATCGCCGTCGAACGCGGTTGACGACGCCGGGGAGTCGGCGACCACCGCGACGAGAGACGAGTAACCCTTTCACGCGCCGTCGGGACACACCGCCATGACGAGCCCCGAACCGTACCGCACCGTCGCCGAGCGCGCGTCCGCGGAGTTCACGGTGCAGGGATCGCGGTTCATCGGCCACCTCGCTCCCGCCGACACCGTCGACGAGGCGGAGGCGTTCGTCGACGAGGTCGAGGCGGAGTACGACGACGCGACGCACAACGTCCCCGCCTACCGCGTCCCCGCGGGCGGCGGCGCCTCGAAGTCGCCGGGCGAGGTGATGCTCCGGGAGTACTCCAGCGACGACGGCGAGCCGACCGGCTCGGCCGGCAAGCCGGCGCTGAACGTCCTCCAACAGCAGGAGATCCGTAACGTCGTCGCCGTCGTCACGCGCTACTACGGCGGGACGAACCTCGGCGTCGGCGGGCTCGCACGGGCCTACTCCCGCGGGGTGAAGGACGGGCTCGACGCCGCGGGCGTCGTCGAGGAGCGACCACACGAGCACGTTTCGCTCAGGGTCGCGTACGACGACTCCGGTACCGTCAGGAGCGTCCTCGAGTCGACCGGCGTCGAGTTCGACGCCGACTACGACGCCGAGGTGACGTTCGAGGCGCGCGTCCCCGTCGCCGATGCGCCGGAGCTACGCGATCGCCTGCGGTCGGCGACGAGCGGCCGTGTCGGCATCGAGTAGCCGGACCGGACCCGCCGCGACCCGGCCTCGGAAGTCGCCATCCCGTTCCGGGTTCCGAACGTACTTTGCACGCGGCTCCGACCCCGCGGTATGGACCACATTCAGGCGAGCGACTTCCACGACATCGCCAAGCCGAGCGATCCGCGGGTCGCGCCGGACGGCGAGCACGTCGCGTTCGTGCGGAGCGTACCGGACGACGACGAGTCCTACGAGTCGACGGTGTACCTCGCGTCGGCCGACGGCGACGACGACGCCCGACGGCTGACGCTGGAGGAGGGGGCCGACGCGGAGCCCCGGTTCTCGCCGTCCGGAAACCGACTCGCGTTCACCTCGACGCGTGGGAAGGACGACGACACCCAGCAGCTGTGGCTGCTCCCGCTCGACGGCCCCGGCGGCGAGGCCGAACGGGTGACGGACGTGGTCGGCGGCGTCAGTTCGATCGCGTGGAGCCCCGACGGCAGCCGGATCGCGTTCCTCCAGTCGGTCACCGAGGAGGACCGCGAGGAGGAACGGGACATGGCGGTTCCCGAGGAGTACGAGCCGGAGGAGCCGGACCCGCGGGTCATCGACCGGACCGTCTACCGAACCGGCACCAACTACTTCGACGGGAAGCGGCCGCAGGTGTACGTGCTCGACGTGGAGTCGGGCGATCTCACGCGCGTCACCGACGGCGACCACGATCACGCGGGGCCGACGTGGGGTGACGACGAGACGCTGTACTTCACGGCACAGAAGGCCGGCGAGGACCCGGACGACAACTACCAGATCGACATCGTCGCCTACGACACCGAGTCGGGCGAGACCGAGGACATCCACCGGACGACGGGGTGGGGTGCGTCGCTCGCGGCCACGGAGGACCACCGGATCGCCTACACCTACACCGAGGCCGAGCAGGCGAGCATCCAGCCGACGGAACTCCACGTGTACGACCGTGCGGCCGACGAGACGTTCGACCTCACCGCCGATCTCGACCGCGGGCTGGGCTACGAGGCGGCCCCGCAGTGGGGCCCCGACGAGGAGCGCGTGTTCTTCACGACGCCCGACGAGGGCGCGACGAGCCTCTGGTCGGCCCCCGGCGACGTGAACGCCGATCCCGAACGGGAGTACCGCGGCGGCGCCGTCAACGGCGCACACATCGCCGACGGCGTGACGGCGATCACGAAAAGCGAGTGGGACCATCCCGGCGACCTGTTCGTGCTCGACGGCTCCGAGGAGCGCAGACTGACCCGCCTGAACGGCGAGTACCTCGACTCGGTCGCGGTCTCCGAACCGGAGCCGCTCGCGTTCGAGTCCGAACAGGGGCCCGTCGAAGGGTGGGTCCTGACGCCGCCGGAGTTCAACGAGGACGAGACGTACCCGCTCGCCGTGGAGGTTCACGGGGGGCCGCACGCGATGTGGACGACCAGCGGGACGATGTGGCACGAGTTCCAGACGCTCGCGGCCCGCGGCTACGTCGTCTTCTGGTCGAACCCGCGCGGCTCCACCGGCTTCGGCGAGGAGTTCATGCAGGCCATCGAGCGCGACTGGGGCGACGTGACCCTCACCGACGTGATGGCCGGCGTCGAGGAGGTCGCGAGCAGGGAGTACGTCGACGAGACGAACGCTTTCCTCACCGGCGGCTCCTTCGGCGGCTACATGACGTCGTGGACTGTCGGACAGACCGACTACTTCCGCGCGGCCGTCTCCCAGCGCGGCGTGTACGACTTCACCGGGTTCTACGGGTCGACCGACGGCGCGTACAAGCTGGTCGAGGGGGACTACGACACGACGCCGTGGGAGGAGCCGGAGTTCCTCTGGGAGCACTCGCCGGTCGCGTACGCGAACGAGGTGGACACGCCGACGCTGCTGGTCCACTCGGACCAGGACTATCGGACGCCCGATAACACGGCGGAGCTGTACCACCGTATCCTGCGCAAGGCCGGCGTCGACACGCGGCTGGTGCGGTACCCGCGTGAGGGCCACGAACTGTCGCGCTCGGGCGAACCGGCCCACATCGTCGACCGGATCGAGCGCATCGCCCGGTGGTTCGACGGCTACTCGGAGCATCACGACGCCGAGCGCGCGCTCGACCGTCCCGACGACGACGGACTGAGCGCCGGTGCGGACGACGAGGACGAGGAGTAAGCCGAGCCGCACGCTCGCCACGGACGCACGCCCGGGGACTCGTTTTACGTCCGCCGCCCGTCGTCAGCGACGATGAGCGACGCTTCCGACTGCGCGTACTGCGGCTGTGACGTGACCGCCCACGATCCGGTGTACGTCCGCGAGGACGGCTCGGGGACGGAGACGCCGTACTGCAACTACGGGTGCCTGTCGGCGCACATCGAGGAGGAGGGACTCGCGCTCGGGACGACCTGTTCGATCGGGGGGTGACGACCCGCCTCAGTCGACGATGATGTCGTTGTCCTCGTCGATCGTCACGTCCGGTTCCGACCGCATCCGTTCCTCGTAGCGATCGATCCAGTCGGCGAAGCAGCCCGGGCACAGTCGCTGCTCGTCGACCGTCGAGCGATCGACCGAGAGCCGGACCGTCCGGGCGAGCGCGTCCTCCACCGCCGATCCGCACGCGTCACAGGAGTCGGCCATACCTTCGGCTGTGCGAGCCAGCGATTTAGTCGTTGCTTCGATGTGTCGCCGTGGAGGCGGCTCCGGGATGGCGAACAGGCGGCAGGATCGCTTCGTGACGGGGATGCCGCGCACCCGCGAACCCGCCACGGCCCTCGTCAGGTCATGGGGGCGCTGGTTCCGACATCGGATTCGAACGTTCGCGTTCGTCAACTCCACATGTCGGGCGCCGACGCGTCCGCCTCGCGGGCGGTTCGCCACTCGTGCTCGGGGGTCCAGTCGAACAGCTCGGCCGCCTTCGCCGTCGACAGCGCGGACTCCTCTCCAGCGAGGCGACACTCGTCGGGGAGGCCGCCGAATTGCTCCTCGACCGCCTCGGCGGTCGGCCGGCCGAGGTAGTTGTCGGCGGCGGCCGCGTGAACCGCCTCGTGGCCGGCGGGCGGGTCGGCGACCGCGCGGGCGACGAGCGAGGCCACGTCCCGCACGTCAACGTAGGACCAGCAGTTCCCCGCGCCGTCGGCGAGGGCGTCGAGATCGCGGCAGGCGTACTCGCCGGGGTACTGGATCCACGACGGCCGGATCGAGGTGACGGGGACGCCGTGGCGGCGGCGGACCATGTCCGCGATCTCCTCGGCGACGACCTTCCCGGTTCCGTACGGGTCCTCGGGGCGCATCGGGTGATCCTCCGTGATCGGGAGTTCCTCCGGGAGCGGCGTCTCCTCGGCGAACGCGAGGCCGTAGGCGCTCTCGCTGGACGCCTGCACGACGGCCGCGTCCGCGCGGCCGGCGGCGACGAGAACGTTGTACGCGCCGGCGACGTTGTCCTGAAAGACGCGACTCCCCGCGTGGCGCGTCGGCGACGGGTGCGAGCCCCAGTGGACGACCGCGTCGGGGTCGACCTCGCCGACGAGGTCGAACGTCTCGCCCGCGTCGGTGAGGTCGGCGGTGCGGAAGTCGACGTTCGCGCGGGGAGTCACCTCGTAGCCGGGGTGGTCGAGGTCGACGCAGACGACCTCGTGGTCGTCGGCGAGCCGGTCCACGATCCGACGACCCGAGCGGCCGAGGCCGCCGGTGACGATGACTGTCGAGCCCATACGCTCCGGTGGGGCCGTCGCGTCAAAAACGGGGTCGGTTCCTCGGATCGAGGCCGGTCGCTCGGGCGACTCCGTGTCCGAGTGGGGGAGGTTCCGGTTACGCGATCTTCCCGTACTGGTCGGCGAGCTTCTCGGCCGCCTCGTCCATGAGGTCGACCTCGTAGTCGTCCAGGTCCCACTCGACGACCTCCTCGACGCCGTCGGAACCGAGCTTCACGGGGACGCCGAAGGCGGTGTCCTCGTGGCCGAACTCGCCGTCCAGCGCGATCGAGCCGGGGAGCACCTCGCCGGTGTCGCGGACGACGGCCTCGACCATGTGGGCGACGCCGGTCGCCGGACCCCACTCAGTCGCGCCCTTGCGCGAGATGACGTCCATCGCCGACTCCTGCAGGTCGCCGAGGATCTCCTCCTTCTCGTCGGCGGTGAACTCGGGGTCGGTCCCGTCGACGCGGACCTTCGAGAACACGGGCACCTGTGCGTCGCCGTGCTCGCCGAGGATCGTCGCCTCGACGTTCGTCACCGGCGCGTCGAAGCGCTCGGAGAGGACGTACCGGAAGCGCGCGGAGTCGAGGCGGCCGCCGAAGCCGATCACCTTCTCCCGGGCGCGCTCGCCGCTCTCGTACAGGTGACGGTTGAGCAGGTCCACGGGGTTCGACGTGGTGATCGAGACGAAGTCGTCGTTGTACTCGCGCAGCGACTCGCCGATGTCTTCCATGATGGGCGCGTTGTCGCCCGCCAGATCGATCCGAGTCTGGCCCTCCTTTCGCGGGATGCCCGCGGTGATGACGACGACGTCGGACCCCTCGGTGGCCTCGTAGCCGCCCTGCCGGATCCGCGTGTTGGAGTCGTACGCGACTCCGTGGTTGGTGTCGGCCGCCTGGCCGATCGTCGTCTCCTCCATGTCCGGAATGTCGACGAACACGAGTTCGTCCGCGATGTCCCGGAGCGCGATGTTGTAGCCCGCTGCGGCGCCCACGGTTCCCGCCGCGCCGATCACGCTGACTTTCGTCATATCACGTACACAGCCGACCGAGTCGCCGGTAAACGTTTCGAAACCGACGATCTCGGCGGCGAACGACGTAGGGCGGATCGACGATCGACGAAATCACGGCCCCGCGAGCCCGGGATCCACGCGACACTCGGACACGAGACGCGCGAGCCAACGGGATTATGAGCGCCCGCACAGCTACCTTCGACAACGATGGCCATCGAGGACCGAGGGGACGCACACCTCATCACGCACGCGCTGGCGAAGGACACCCTCTCGCGGCTGCGCGACGTGGAGACGGAACAGGTCGCGTTCCGGAAGGGTCTGGTGAAGCTGGGCCGTATCTGCGGCTACGAGATCATCGACGGCGCGATGGAGACGGAGTTCGTCTCGATCGAGACGCCGATGGCCGAGACGACCGGCGAGCGCGTGAAGGGGCTCGACAACGTCGTTATCATCAACGTGCTCCGCGCCGCGACGCCGTTCGTCGAGGGGCTGTTGAAGGCGTTCCCGCGAGCCAAACAGGGCGTCATCTCCGCCGGTCGCAACGAGGAGGCCGGAATGGCCGAGGACGGCACCTTCCCCATCGAGATCGACTACACGAAGCTTCCCGACATCACCGAGGAGGACACCGTCATCGTCGCCGACCCGATGCTCGCGACCGGGTCGACGATGTGTACCGTCCTCGATCACGTGCTCGGGGACAACCCCGAGCCGGAGGACCTGTTCGTCCTCTCTGCGGTCTCCGCCCCCGACGGGCTCACCCGCGTCGCCGAGGCGGTTCCCGAGGCCGATCTCCTCACCGTCGCCATCGACGACGAGCTCAACGACGAGGGGTTCATCGTCCCCGGCCTCGGCGACGCAGGCGACCGCGCGTTCCGGACGCAGTAGCGTCGACTCCGGGACCCGGCGACAACGGAGCTCGTCCGGCCGAACCTTCTTGTACGAAACCGGGACCATCACGTCGCGTGACGTAGCGGCAGGCGTCGGGGAACGGGGCGGGTGCGTGATCCACCCTCGACGTGACGACGCGGGATCACCTGTCAGCCACGAAGCGAACGGCGATACGGACACGAGGTCACAGCCGAGCCTTCAGCGCCCGCGCCGTCTTCTCGCCGACGCCAGGTACGTCGAGGAGATCGGATTCGCTGGCCGCGCGGACGTTCTCGACGGAACCGAACCGGCGGAGCAGTCGTCGCCGCGTCTCGGGACCGATCCCGGATACCTCGTCGAGGACGGTCGAGACGTCGTCCCGCAGCGTCTGATGGTACTGGACCGCGAACCGGTGGGCCTCGTCGCGCACGCGTTGGAGAAGGTGGAGGTGCGGAGCGTCGTCGTCCCAGCGGAGTACTCCGTCGGGAGTGATGACCAGTTCCTCCTCCTTGGCGAGCGCCACCACCGGAACCGACCAGCCGACCTCGGCGAGGGCGTCGCGGGCGGCACCCAGTTGTCCGTCGCCGCCGTCGACGAGCAACAGATCCGGATCGGGGCGGTCGTCGTCACCCTCGATCGCGCGTTCGGCGCGCCACCGCACCAACTCGCGCATGTTGGCGTAGTCGTCGTTGCGGTCGGTGAGCTTCTTCCGCCGGTAGTCCGCAGTCCGGGCGTTCCCGCCGACGAAGCATACGTCCGAGCCGACGACGTGTTTCCCCTGCGCGTGACTCACGTCGAACCCCTCGATTCGCTCGGGCCGGTCGATCCCGAGGGCGTTCGCGAGCGCGGACAGCTCGTCCCGTCGGGTCGGACCGCTGCGGGCGTTCTTCAGCGCGAGGTCGACGAGCTTCGCCTCTCGGCCCGCACCGGGGACGCGGACGGCGACGCCCTCGGCCTCCAGCCACGCGAGCACGTCCTCGTCGGCCGGACGTTCCGAGAGCAGGATCGCGTCCGGGAGCTCCCGCTCGGCGTAGTACTGCACGAGGAACGCCGACAACACCTCCGCGATCCGGTCCTCCGCGTCCGGGGCGTCCAGCGAGTGGCGGGACCGATCGACGAGTTGACCGCGCTCGCTGTGCAGGCGGGCGACGACCGCCGAGTCGCCCTCGACGGCCGCGCCGAGCACGTCGACCGCGCGCTCGTCGGAGCGGTCGGCGACGGCCTCCTCGCCCTCGCCGTGGAACGCCTCGACGACGTCGAGGCGATCACGGAGGTTCGCCGCACGTTCGAACTCCCGCGACTGTGCGGCCGCCTCCATCTCCCGGCGCAGTGGGTCGGCGAGCGCGCCGGTCTCCCCTTCGAAGAAGCGGACCGCGGACTCGACGTCCTCGCGGTAGGACGCCTCGTCTATCTCCCCGGTGCACGGGGCGGAACACAGTCCCATCTCGTAGTCGAGACAGGGTCGATCGCGGCCCCGGTACTTGTGGTCCGAGCAGCCGCGCAACCCGTACGTCTCGCGGATCGCCTTGATCACCGTGTCGACGCGACCCTTGTCCGTGAACGGGCCGAAGACGGTCGCCGCCTCGTCTGGGTCGCGCGTCGCCTCGATCCGCGGAATCGGGTGGTCGGTGAGTTGGACCAACGGGTACGACTTGTCGTCCTTGAGACGGACGTTGAAGCGCGGGTTGAGTCGCTTGATCAGGTTCGCCTCCAGCAGCAGCGCCTGCGTCTCCGTGTCGGTGACCGCGAAATCGATCGCGTCCGCCCGGTCGACCATCCGTCGGACCCGAGCGGACCGCGGGTCCGCGTACGACGGCACCCGGTCGCGAAGGTCGACCGCCTTCCCGACGTAGAGAACGGTGTCGCCGTCGAGGAACTGGTAGATCCCCGGCTCACGGGGGATGTTCGCCGCACGCTCGCGAACGGCGCTCGCGTCCATCGTGGGTAACTGGGGCTCCGCGCGTTTGAGGCTGACGCGTCCGTCTCGGGACGATTCGCCGATTGGTCACCCGGCGGAGCGCGGTCGAGCTCTCGACGAAGACCGAGAGTATCGTATCTGATTCCCGGACGGCAACGGTTAAACGGGATTCGGAGAGCCCTAGGGTATGTCACTACTCGCCCGCTTCCGGGAGTGGATCGCGGGGACGAACCGGGAGGAGCCGGTGGCCGACGGCGGCGTCACCGTTCAGCCCGGCGGCGACCCGATCCCCTCGCCCGAGGAGGAGGAAGAGGACGACGAACTGAACGTCGACGACGACCTGCTGCTCGACGGCGTCGGGTCGCCCGTCTTCATGTTGGACGCCGACGGGGAGATCGTCGCCTGGAACTCCGCGATCGAGGAGCTGACCGGCGCGACCGCCGAGGAGGCGATCGGCCACGAACACGCCAGCGAGATGTTCTACCCCGACGGGCGTAGGGCACAGACGCTCGCCGACAAGGTGCTCGAGTACCCGAAGTCGGTCCACGAGGAGTTCGACGTCGGGCTGGAGGACCGCTCGACGTGGCTCTACTGCGACGAGAGCGTGATGACCGACCAGTACGGCGATGACCGCCACATCTACTTCACGGCGATGCCGCTGTACGAGGACGACGAGCTCGTCGCCGTCGTCGAGACGGTTCGCGACCGGACCGACCAGGTCCGCCGGCAGCGGGCGGTCGAGGGGCTCGTCGACGAGCTCGGGACGTCGATGGAGAAGTTGATGGAGGGTGACCTCGACGCGCGAGCGTCGTTCGTCGACGAGAACGACTGCCTCGACGACCGGCTCCTGTCGGTCGTCGACGACCTGAACCGGATGGCTGACGCCTTCCAGGACACCGCCGCCGGCGTCGACGAGGGCACCGTCCGACTGGGAGAGTCCGTCGAGGAGGCGGTCGACGCCGCCGAGGAGATCGCCGAGAACGTCGGCGAGCAGAACGAACTGCTCTCCGAGGGCGTCTCGGAGATGCAGACGTTCTCCGCGTCGATGGAGGAGGTCGCCGCGACCGCCGAGGAGGTCGACACGGCCGCCGAACAGGCACGAGACGCCGCGACCGAGGGGCTCGACGCCAGCGAGGACGCTCGCGAAGCGACCGAGGAGGTGACGGAGATCGGCGAGGAGCTCGTGGACTCCGTCACGGACCTCGGCGACCGGATGGACGACATCGAGGCCGTCGTCGAGGTCATCTCCGACGTGGCCGAGCAGACGAACCTGCTCGCGCTCAACGCGAACATCGAGGCCGCCCGCGCGGGCAAGGAGGGCGACGGCTTCGCCGTCGTCGCCGAGGAGGTGAAGACGCTCGCCGACGAGACCCGACAGCACACCGAAGAGATCACCGGCAACATCGAGGAGCTCCAGAGCCAGACCGACTCGACGGTCGTCGCTGCCGAACAGAGCCACCAGCAGATCGACCACGCGGCCGACCAGATCGACGACGTGTTGGAGGCGTTCGAGGACATCGCGTCGTCGATCGACCAGGCGGCCGACGGCATCGCGGAGGTGTCGCGCGCGACCGACGACCAGGCGGCCACCGTCGAGGAGCTCACCGCGACCATCGAGGAGGTCCGCGAGCGGTCGAAGGAGAGCCAACACGCCGCCGACCGGATCGTCGCCGCGACCGACGACCAGAGCGATGCGATCGCGGAGCTGTCCCAGCGCGTCGCCGAACTCCGCGGCGAGAACGCCGAGAGCGACGGCGTCCGCGTCGACGGCGGGAAGCCGGTCGACCGCGCCGGTCGGACGGCTTCGCCCGAGACCGAGGATCCGGAGTTCCGCACCGACGGCGGGATCACGATCGGGCGGTCGGGGAAGGACCAGTCCACGGACGATGGCGCCCACGAAGCCGGAAGCGATGGCTCCGAGGTCGACGACTACGGCGGCTTCGAGTTCGGGAACTGAGCGACGCCACTTCGACACCACTTCGACGCCACTTCGACGCGGTCCCGGTATCGCGACGCGCCGTTTGCTTCAGCAGTCGTCGGCCCCGGATCGACGGTCGCGACCCCCACAGTCTTTCTCGTCCGCGGTCGAACCGGGATCCATGCGTCTCTGGCTCGTCTCCCGCGAGTACGACACCCGACAGACGGTGACACTCACCTACGCGAGCGTCGACGGTAGACGCTCGTACACCCGACAGGCGTCGATCGAGTTGCTTCAGCGGAAGTCGATCACCGCCGCGATCGATCGCGACGAGGACGACGCCGAGCGCGTCGACGACGACGAGCGGCGCGAACGGTACGCCGCGGAGGCAGAGCGGATGGCCGCCGATCACGACCCGGACGACGAGATCTGACGGCGCCGTCGGCGGAACCGATCGGCGCGTGACGACGACGGAAGTCGCGGAAAAGCGGCGAAGAACGGCGGCGAGAATGCGAGCGTGGGGGAGGCGAGTCCCCCGCCCTCAACACCAGTTCTCGAGCACCGGGGCGTCCGCCTCGCCGACGGAGAGCCACGCGCCGTCGCACCCGAGGTCCGCGATGACGAACTCCGCGGAGCTCTCGTCGACCGACGCCATCACCTCACCGGGCTCGCATCCCGTGTGCCTCGTTGCCATATGATTATGTCTCACATGCGCACTGATAAACTCGTCGGATTGCCATCGATTCACAGGGTCGCTCGTCGGATCGACGCCGGATCACGGGGCCGCTTCCGATCCGTCGAACACGACCTCGACGGGAGTCCCACGCCGACCGGGACGACGACTCGGCCGGAACGAAACAGGGAGTGGGGCGGCACCACACCTTCGCATGATACAAGAGGCGCCGGAGCGCACTGCGGGGTATGAACGTAGCAGACGCGATGACGCCGCGGGCAGACCTCGTCACGGTGTCGCTCCCCGGCAGTCGCGACGACGTCCTCACGTACCTCCAAGAGTACCGCTTCTCGTCGGTCCCGGTCGTGAAAGGCGAGGGCGACGAGGAGGTGTACCGCGGCCTCGTCTCCCGGGACGACCTCATCGAACAGCCCGACGAGGACCAGCTCGCGCTGTTGATGCGGGACGTCCCGACGGTCACACCCGACACGAACCTCCGTGACGCCGCGCAGGTGATGATCGGGGGCAGTCGCCGAGTGCCCGTCGTCGAGGAGCAGAACGGCGACGTACTGACTGGTGTCATCACCGTTACGGACATCGTCGCCGCGATCGCCCGTGGAAAGGTGGAGACCGACGCCGCCTGCGGCGACGTCGCCGGTACCGACGTGAACACGGTGTACACCGGCACGCCGCTGACGGTCGCCGAACGACAGCTGTTCTTCGCGAACGTCCCCTACGCGGTTGCGCTGGGCGACGACGGCGACATGGCGGGCATGCTCACCGAGGTCGACGTGCTCGACGTCGCCCGCGTCGTCGAGGGCGAGGACGACACCGGCGACTCCATCGCCGACCAGGACGACGACTGGAAGTGGGAGGGGATCAAGGCCATCGGCGCGGCGTACGTGCCCACACGGAACGTCGAGATCCCCGCCGAGCCGGTCTCCGGGTTCATGACCGAGGAGGTCGTCACCGTCTCGCGCCGGCGGAGCGTGACCGAGGCCGCCCAGGAGATGATCACGGAGGACATCGAACAGATCCCGCTGCAGGCCGGCGGCGAACTCGTCGGCATCGTTCGGGACGTGCACCTGCTGGAGGCGCTGTAGGATGGTCGCACAGGAGGACGTGATCGAACTGGCGAAGCGTCGAGGCTTCTTCTTCGGCGCGAACGGCGCCTACGGCGGCGTCGCGGGCTTCTACACGTACGGCCCCAACGGCGCGGCGGTGAAGGACAACCTCGAGTCCGCCTGGCGCGACCGGTTCACCGTCCGCCAGGGCAACATGGAGATCGAGGCGCCGACGATCATGCCCGAGGCCGTCTTCGAGGCGTCCGGCCATCTCGACGGCTTCGACGACATGCTCGTCGAGTGCCCCGAGTGCGGCGAGTCCCACCGTGCCGACCACCTCATCGAGGACAACACCGACATCGAGGAGGCCGAGTCGCTGCCGGTCCCGGAGGTCGAGGAACTCATCCGCGAACACGACCTGCGGTGCCCCTCGTGTGACGCCGAGCTCTCGGACGAGCCGGTCGAGGACTTCAACCTCATGTTCGAGACGAGCATCGGCCCCGGCTCGGGCCAGCCCGGCTACATGCGCCCGGAGACGGCGCAGGGCATCTTCGTGGAGTTCCCGCGGCTGAAGGAGTACGCCCGGAACCGCCTCCCGTTCGGCGTCACCCAGATCGGCCCCGCCTACCGCAACGAGATCAGCCCCCGGAAGGGTATCATCCGCGTGCGGGAGTTCACGCAGGCCGAACTGGAGACGTTCATCGACCCCGAGGAGGACGAGCCGCCCCTGCACGAGGTCGAGGACGTGGAGGTCACGCTGTACCCGGCCACCGAGCAGGAGGACGAGGACGCCGAGGCGTACACCACGACCGTCGGCGAGGCCGTCGACGAGGGCGTCATCGGCTCCGAGTGGGTCGGCTACTACCTCGGCGTCGCGCAGGGCTGGTACGAGCGAGTCGGCGTCGACATGGACCGGTTCCGCTTCCGCCAGCACCTCCCCGGCGAACTCGCCCACTACGCGGCCGACTGCTGGGACGCAGAGAGCGAAGTCGGCGGCGACTGGATCGAGATCACCGGCTTCGCCTACCGCTCGGACTACGACCTGACCAAGCACGCCGAGCACTCCGGCGAGTCGTTCACGGTGTTCAAGCAGTACGACGAGCCGAGGACGGTGGAGCGGGCGACGGTCGATCCCGACATGGCGACGCTCGGCCCCGAGTTCGGCGGCGACGCCGGCGCGGTCGCCGAGGCGTTGCAGACGATCGCCGAGCGCGACCCGGACGCCTTCGACGCCGACGAGGTCGAGGTCGAGGTCGACGGCGAGACGCACACGGTCGCCACGGACGTGGCGAACTTCTCGGTCGAGGAGGTGACCGAGAACGGCGAGCACATCACGCCGCACGTCGTCGAGCCGTCGTTCGGCGTCGACCGCATCGTCTACACGGTGATCGAGCACGCCTACCGCGTCGACGAGGTCGACGGCGAGGAGCGGACCTACCTCGCCTTGGACCCGGAGATGGCGGCGACCGACGCCGCCGTCTTCCCGCTCGTCTCCAACGACGACCGCCTGCTCGACCTCGCTGACGAGGTCACCGGCGACCTGCGCGCGGCGGGCCTCTCCGTCGAGTACGACGACTCCGGCTCGATCGGCCGGCGCTACCGCCGGCAGGACGAGGTCGGCACGCCGTTCTGTGTCACCGTCGACCGCGACGGCGTCGAGGGCGACGACCCCGACACCGTCACCGTCCGCGAGCGCGACTCCGCGCGGCAGGTCCGCGTGCCCGTGGGCGAGGTCGCCGACGAGATCGCGCGCCTCCTCGATCCCGAGGAGGACCGCGCGTTCCACGCGCTGGCGGAGTCACACGACGAGATCGAGACGGACGTGGAGACGGCCTGAGACGCCGATGGGGGAGCTGAAGCGGCGGGCGGTTCACGTCTCCGGGACCGGGTTCCCGGCGATCTACCTCCTCGGGCTGGTCACGTGGCGACAGCTCCAGGGGCTGCTCCTGCTCGCGACCGCCGGCGTGTTCGTCCTCGAGTTCCTCCGGCTCGTCGTCGACGTGGAGTGGTGGCCGCTGGACCGCGTGTACGACGAGTTGACCCGCGAGTACGAGGCCGACAACGTCGCCGGCTACGCGCTGTTCATGGTCGGAGCAACGCTGGCGGCGTTGGCGTTCGCACCCCCGTACGGCCCCGAGATCGTCGCGTTCGAGCCGCCGCTCGCGGTGTCGGCGATCCTGATGCTGTCGATCGGCGACCCCGTCTCGGGGTACCTCGGGAGCAACGACGCGACGACCGCGAAGGAGGTCGGCGTGCTCGCGGTCATGTTCCTCGTGTGCTTCGCGCTCGCGGTGCCGATAACCGTCCTCCACGCGGGGACCGTCGTCGGCGTCGCCGCCGCGGTCGCGGGGGCGCTCGGTGCGACAGTCGCCGACGGCCTGAAGCCGGTGATCCGCGGCTACGTGATCGACGACAACCTCACGATCCCGCCCGCCGCGGGGGCTGCGATGACCGCCGTGTTCCTGTTTGCGGCCTGAGGGCCTCATGCAACGGGGTTCGAGAGGATTCGAGCGCGACCGTCTCGCCCCGGCTCACCGACTACCGCAACACGATCAGGTACGTCGCCGCGAAGATGACGAGCGCGAGGCCGGCGACGTTCTCGAGCGTCAACGCGGCCAGATCGAGGTACGACAGCCCCCAGACGACGACCGTCGAGAACAGGCTCGACAGGACGATGTTCATCGCAAGCAGCACGCGCGGGTCGCCGTCGTTTGCCATACCCCGGCGTGCGGGGACCACCTACTTGGCTCTCGCGGTCGTATCCCACCGTATGCGCCCCCGGAACCGCGAGGGCGACCCCGTCGATCCCGTCCCGTTCCTCGTCATCGCGGGGATGGGGTTCATGATCCTCCTCTCGGCCGGGCCGATCTACCTGATGGCGCTGTTCGGCGTCGACGTGACGACCGCGCTGGCCGGCTCAGCCGCGGCGTTCGTTCCGGTAGCGCTCGTCGCGTACCACCGGCTCGTCCGATCCGCTCGGCCGGCCCTCCGCGAGGAACTCCCGACGTCGTGGCGGTTCCGCAGGCTGTGGTACGCCGCGATCGCGTTCGGGCTGCTGCTCGTGTTGTTGAGCCTCCCGCTGATCGACTGGTAACCGCGAGCGGCGCGGCCCTCCCGGGCATGGCGACGGAAGCGGAGCCGCGGACGGAAGCGGAGGCGGTTCCCCGCGGGCTTTTGTGCGGGGGGCGCCCACGCCGCGGCATGCGCGAAGTCGAGGTCGAGCGGTTCGTCGCGGCGACGCCGGACGCGCTTCGGCGACTCCTCACGCCGGCGGCGCTCGTCGAGTACGAGGGGAGCTTCGTCGCCCGCGGGACCCGACCCGACGGCGACGCGACCGTCGTCACCGTCGCCGGCGGCGGCCTGGAGTTCGACCTCCGGGTGACCGAGACGCCCGACGGCTGGCGCTACGAGCAGGTCGGTCAGCAGGGGCCGTTCGACGCGATGGAGACGGCGGTGACCCTCGAGCCGGCGAACGAGGGAAGTCGGGTTCGAGCAGTCTCGCGCGTCTCGCTGGGGCTGCCGATCCCTCTCGTCGACCGCGTCGCCGGCTGGAAGCGCCGCGGGGAACTCCGACGGCTGCTCGACGCCGTCGCCGAGGACGCCTGAGGCGGTCGATCGGCGCGGGAGCGAGCGGCGCGGGACGGTCGTGTGTCATGCCCGGGAAGCCGCGTCGCAGTTTAGACACGAGTCGACAACTGACCTGTATGGGACTGTTAGGCACACTCACGGAGACGTTGAAGGCATCGACGGAGTCGCCGAACCGCGGCGAGGGAACCGCCGAGTCGAAGGGCGCGTACTGGTGTCACGACTGCGACGAGCGTCTGCTCGATCTCGACGTGGCGGGCGACGATCCCCCGTCGTGTCCGGAGTGCGGCGACGAGATGGAGTTCGAACGCTCGCCCGGATCGACCGGCTGCGCCTGCTGACGGCTACGACAGCGAGACGACCGCGTCGCCGCCGTCCCCGTCTCCGTCGGACGCGACCGGAACCCACGCGTCCGCGTTCGCGTCGATCTCCACGCCATCGTCCCCGATCTCGTCGTCCGTGACCAGACAGGTGTCCAGCCCCGCGCGAACCGCCGACTCGTCGAGGTCGACGCCGATGACGACCACCTCGGTGTGCCTGTCGCCCCACTCGTCGTCCCAGTCGGCGTCGCCTCGGCGGTTCGCCCGATACAGCTCCCGATCGGCCTCGTCCATCGCGGCCACCCACGGGCCGACCGCCTCCACCCGAACCGACGGGCCGGCCTGACTGTAGTTCAGTCGCTGATCGCTGCCGGCGACGTGGAGCGTTCCCTTCGAGCGGACGACCGACTCGGGCAGGTCCGAGAGGAACTCGGCGAGCCGTTCCGGGTGGAACGGTCGACGCTCCCGATACACGAACGAGGTGACCCCGTACACCTCGTCCGGGTGGGCGTGGGTGTGGTCGCCGCCGTGTTCATGACCGACTCCCTGCCCATGCTCGTCGCCATCCCCGTGGTCGTCGCCGTCCGCGTCGCCGTGTCCGTGCCCATGGTCGTGCCTCTCGTCCCGGTGCTCGTACAGGTCCACGTCGAGAACCCGATCCAGCGGCGCCGCCGAGTGCTCGGTGGGGACGATCTCGACGCCGGGACGAAGCGCGCGGACCAACTCCTCGGCCTCCGCGATCTCCGCCTCCGCACACAGGTCCGCCTTGTTCAGGAGGACCACGTCGGCGCCCTCGATCTGTTCGACGAGGAGATCCGAGAGCGGGCGAACCCCGTCGTCGCCGGCGGCGGCGCCGTCGGCCTCGTGGGCGCCGCCGCGTCGCTCGGGCGTTCCCTGCCCCGCGAACGCGTCGAGGAACTGCGGGGTGTCGAGCACCGTGACGACCGCGTCCATCCGGTAGCGCGCGGCCGCCGGGCCGTTGGTGAACTGCCTGGCGACCGGGCCGGGCTCGCTGATCCCCGAGGGCTCGACGACGAGGTGGTCGAACTCCTTGCCGTCGGCGAGCTGGACAACGGCGCGTTCGAGGTCGTCTCGCAGCTCACAGCAGATACAGCCGTTCGACAGCTCGGCGACGCCCACCGCCGGGAGGTCCTCGGAGGAGAGGAGGTCGTAGTCCACGTTCACCGCGCCCACGTCGTTGACGAGCACGGCGACGTCCCTGTCGCCGGCGTTCGACAGCAGGTGGTTCACGAGCGTCGTCTTGCCGGCGCCGAGGCTCCCCGAGAGAACGGTCACGGGGATCGCGTCGTCGTCGGCCGAGCCGGGTCCACCGCCGAGTCCGCGTCCGGGCGTCATCGACGGAGGATCCGCGCGTGTGGTACTTGTGCCCGTTGATCGTGTCGGGAGCGAACGGCGAACGCATCATCGCGATACGCTTAACCACGGGAGCGCCACACACATGCCTGATGAGCAACGCCACGGACGACGGCGGATCGGCCCTCTCGGACCGGATCGAGCGGTACCTCGACGCGCTACGCGAGTGGGCCGCCGGCCTATATCACGGGCTCTTCACCCACCCGGCCTACGAGAAGATCGAGAAGGAGGCCGAGGACATCGAGGACTCGTTCATGTTGGCGTGCTTCCCCGACGCCTTCGGCATCCCCTCGCCAGTCTCCTACTACACCGCCGAGCTGCTCCCGTATCTCGATTCGGAGTTCGAGGCGTGGGAGCGACGGATGTGGGACCGCGGATCGATGCTCGAACGCAAGGGACAGCAGTACCACTTCTGATGGCCGAGCACGCACACATGGAGAAGTTCGTGTTCTTCGGCGGGAAGGGCGGCGTCGGCAAGACGACGATGTCGGCGGCATACGCCGTCAAGTGCGCCGACGCGGGCCTCGACACGCTCATCGTGTCGACGGACCCCGCACACTCGACGTCCGACGTGTTCGACCAGCGGTTCGGCGACGAACCCGAGGCGGTCGACGGCCGGACGGGGCTGTGGGCGATGGAGATCGACCCCGACGAGGAGGTCGAACACCACCTCATGGAGACGAAGCGCGCGCTGGGCGACCAGGTGAGCGCCGCGATGGTCAACGAGATCGACCGCCAGATCGAGATGGCCCACCAGACGCCCGGCGCCTACGAGGCCGCGCTGTTCGACCGGTTCGTCGACGTGATGCGCTCCAGCGGGGACTTCGACCGCGTCGTCTTCGACACCTCCCCGACCGGCGGCACCCTCCGGCTGCTCGGGCTGCCGGACTTCCTCGAGGGGTGGATCGACCGCCTCACGCGAAAGCGCGAGCGGTCGATCGACCTGTTCGAGAAGGCCGCGATCGGCAACAACGAGCCCCGTCGGGTGATGGACGGCGACCCGATCCTCGCGCGACTGCGCGAACGCAAGGAGTTCTTCGAGTACGCAGGCGAGACGCTGCGCGAGCACGCCGCGTTCTTCCTCGTCGTCAACCCCGACGAGCTCTCGGTTCGGGAGACGCGCCGCGCGGCCGAGGGGCTCGCAGACCGCGGGCTCGCCGTCCGCGGACTCGCGGTGAACCGACTCACACCCTCACCCGACGACGACGAGAACGGCCGGGGCGCGCGCTACCTCCGCGACCGCGTCGAGACCGAGCGCGCTCACCTCCGGACGCTCCGGGAGGAGTTCGACCAGCCCGTCGTCGCCGAGATCGAGACCCGCATCGAGGAGGTGAAGGGGGACTTCCTCACCGAGGTCGCCGCCGAACTCGACATCGACACCGCCGCGCCTGCGACCCCCGAGGACGGCCGGACGTGACCCTCTCACCGAACGAGAGGTTCGCGGGTCGGGCGGAACGCGCGTCCCAACGAGTGTGTGCCGGGGCGAGTGCGCGCGAGGCGCGGGGCCGGAACCACAAAGTACTCAACGGCAAATATTTCGAAGAATCCAGAATGGATTAGTAAGAAAATAATAAAGAACGGCCGTTCCAGTCGAGGAACCGCCGGTTTCGGGGCCGGCGAGCCGCCGTCGAAGGTTAATGTTTTTATATCAATTCTGCACACGACTGTGACGAGGTAACAAGCATGGTGGCAGCAATGTGGCTGGTGATCGGGGTACTCGTACTGTTCAGTGCGGGATACCTCGGATACTCGCGGTACCTCGCACAGTTCGTCGAGCTGGACGAGGACCGCGAGACGCCGGCACACAAGTACGAGGACGGACAGGAGTACGTACCGGCGAAGAAGCCGGTACTCCTGGGGCATCACTATTCGAGTATCGCTGGCGGCGCGCCCATCGTGGGCCCCATCACCGCGGGTGTCGTGTGGGGCTGGGTGCCCGCGATCCTCTGGATCGCGATCGGGAACCCACTGATGGGAGCGACGCACGACTTCGTCTCGCTGTCGGCGAGCCTCCGACACGAGGGGAAGTCGATCGGATACATCATCGGCGAGTACGTGGGCGAGCGCGGCAAGAACATGCTGCTGTGGTTCGCGTTCCTCACGATCGTTCTGGTCGTCGCGGTGTTCGCGCTGGTCGTGGCGATCGTGTTCAACGCGTACCCCGAGGCGGCGACCGCGAGCCTGATCTACATCGGGCTCGCGGTGCTGTTCGGCGTGTACCTGTATCAGCTGAACCTCTCGTTCATCCCGGGAACGATCGCGTTCGTCGCCGCGATGTTCGTGGGCGTGTACGTGGGGACGCTGTTCCCGGTCGCGCTGTTCGAGCCGGCGGCGCGCGCACCCGCCGAGACGTTCGTGCTGCTCGGCAGCGGCGGCTCGTGGCTCCCCGGCGCGGGGTCCCTGGGCGCCAACACCGCCGCGTGGGTGCCGGTCATCCTCGTGTACGGGGCGCTCGCGAGCGCGCTCCCGGTGTGGGTGCTGCTGCAGCCGCGTGACTACCTCTCGTCGTTCCTCCTGTACTCTGGGGTCGGCGGGGCCCTGCTGGCGATCATCGTCGGCACGATCGGCGGCGCGCTCGGCATCGGCGCGATCACGCCGAGCCAGCCGCTCGTGACGCAGCTCGAACCGTTCTACGGGTTCATCGGTCGCTCCGGTGCGCCGCTGTTCCCGCTGCTGTTCATCACCATCGCGTGTGGGACCATCTCCGGGTTCCACTCGCTGGTGTCGTCGGGGACCACCTCGAAGCAGCTCGACAAGGAGACCGACGCGCGCGCCATCGGCTACGGCGGGATGCTCGGCGAGGGCCTGCTCGCCACCGTCGCGCTGATCACCGTCGCGCTCGTCGCGCCCGAGGTCGGCGGCGGCATCGGTCTCGCGCTGCCGACGTTCGCGAGCGGCGGCGCGATCGTCCTGACGAGCTTCGGCATCCCGACCTCCTTCGGCGGCCCGTTCATGGCGCTGGTGCTCGTGAGCTTCCTGCTCACGTCGACCGACACCGCCGTCCGCCTGGGTCGGTACATGATGGAGGAGATCGTCGGAACGCCCGAGTCGTCGGTCGAGTCGTTCGCGGCCGACCGCTACGGCAACGCAGTCGTGCAGGCGCTACCGGCGTACGTCCTCATCACGAGCGGCTCGTGGCTGACGCTGTGGCAGCTGTTCGGCAGCGCGAACCAGCTGCTCGCGGCGCTGGCACTGCTCACCGCGACGGTGTGGCTGGCCAACTGGAGCGACTCGAAGCAACTCATCTCCACGGGCGGCCCGATGGTGGTCATGGTGACGATCACCTCGCTGGCCCTGCTGTGGCTCGCGCTGCACGACAACATCTACGCGAAGTTCCTCAACGACGCGTGGATGGCCGACGCCGGAGCCTTCGCGATGCTCTCGGCGGTCGTCCAGATCGTCCTCGCGTTCACCCTGCTGTACCTGGGGCTGTCCCTGGTGAAGATAGGGTACGACAACATCCAGGACGCCCGCAGGGACACGGGCGGCGCGGTCGCCACCGACGGGGGCCAGGCCGACGACTGAACGGCCGTCCGTCCCGACGGTCGATCTCGTTTTTTCGACGCGCTCGACGGCCAGCGGCCGCGCCGTCGACGCACCGGTGGCCCGAGTTAGAGGTGATGCCGGCGGCTTGGGAGAGCACGCGCTCGCCGAGATCTCGAATACGGAACGTCCGGAGCGCCTCCAAGGCGAGGCGTCCGGTCGGGTCCACGCGTCGAACGCCAGGTCCCTACCCATGGCTTCGCCGCGACCCGACGGCGGTCGACTCCCGTAGCCCCGTGACCGCCGCTGACAGTACGTCGATGTCACGACGGTATAACCGTTCCGCGCGGAGTATCACCGAGGAGATCCGCAGCGACGAGCGGGGCTCCCCCCACGGTCCGTATCCGAATTCCGGTCGGCCTCGGAGCCTCAGATCGTGAGGATCGCGCTGACGAGGTGCTTCGTGAAGACGGCCACGCCCGAGCCGAGCCACGTCATGAGCACGAAGTGGAGGTAGGCGTTCGCCTTGTTGCCGCCGTCGATGGTACGGATCATCACCGACGAGAGCACGGCGTTGAACAGGATGACGAGCAGGAGCAGGAACTCGATGAGCGCGATGTCGTACACGCCGGCGTAGATGATCTTGCCGACCCCGCCGGCGTTGGTGATGTCGAACTGTTGGGACAGGTCGGCGAGGATGTTCACGACCTGCAGGCCGATGAAGAACGCGAACGCGGAGGCGGAGGTGATCCCGTACAGCAGTCCGATCATCGTCACCGTCGCCTGCCGGCGCTGCTCGCGCAGTTGCATGACCGTGTTCATGTTCTGTGAGATGAGCTCCCCCAGCAGCTTCGGCCGACCCCCCATCGACCGACCCTCGAGGTACATGTCGGAGAACTTCTGGATGAGGTACGAGCGCGTGTCGGTCGCGAAGGTGTACCACGCCTGCTCGGAGCTGATCCGGATGTTGAGTCGTCGGTACAGGCGAACGATCGCGGGCGAGAGCGCGCCGAAGTCCTTCTGGTGGAGCGTCGCGAGCACGTCGCCGGTCGTCGACTGCTTGGCCGACTCTGCGGCGCCGAGCGCGCGGATGAACGAGGGGAACTCCCCGTCACGCTCCTCGATGTTCCGCTCCTCGAACCGGAGCATCACCCCGGTGATCGCCATCGGCGTGATCGGGACGCAGATGTACAGCGCGAGCGGGATGTCCTCGAGGAAGAAGAGGAGTCCGCGTAGCCCCGGGCCGACGTTGAACAGCCCCGCGCCGACGAAGACGACGAGCGCGACCGTCCCGAACACGCCGACCGCGAAACTGGCCCACAGCCGGAAGTCCGAGGGCGCCCCCTCCTCGGAGTGGAACCAGACGGGATCGTGCGGGGCCATCGCTCGGATGACGACGTAGAAGCCCAGCTGCACCAGCATGAACAGGACGATGACCGCGGAGACGGTGAGCGTCGGGTTGTCGCCGGTGAGGATCGGGAGCACGATGGCGAACACCAGCGCGAACGTCATCGAGAGGATCATCGACATGTAGAGGTCCTTCATGACCTCCAGGTTCGCCAGCGCGCCCTCGTACACCGTGATGTAGTTCTGGATGACCGCGTCCTGCTCGGACAGCAGGAACTCGTCGAGCGTCTGGCCGGCGCCGATCGTGTAGCCGAGTCGGTCGAAGAAGTCCGAGAACACGTCCGAAGGGACCTCCTTCGCCCGGCGGCGCAGCGCGTCGTCGAGCGACTGGTTCCACGTGTCGACGAGGTGGACGACCCGCCCGAGCTCGTCGGCCGCGGCGCCGTACTCCTCCTCGGTCGCGAGCGTCCGGAACACCTCCATCCGGTCGATGTTCGTCGTCGACAGCACCGTCATGTGCGTCATCACCAGGTGGAGCTGGTTCTCGATCGCCACCTGTCGCCCGTTGAGGTACAGCTTCGGGTAGAACACCGCCGCGACGAACACCAGGATCCCGAGCGCCGGGATCGGCAGGCGGACCGTCAGCGGGAGCGGCAGCAGGAACGCGCCGACGATCGTGAGCAGGAAGAACGCCCCCGAGGGGGCGAGGATGTAGCCGACGTACTTCCGCTTGGACATGTCCAGCGCGTCGTACGACGACGCGAGATCCGCCGCAAGCTCCGCTGCGGAGTCGGGGAAGAAGTCGGACGCGGACGCGCTGTTCGTGCTCATACGCGGCGCTCAGGTCGTGCGGTGCATGTCGAAGGGAAGCCCGTCGACGCCGTCGCGCTGGAAGGAGGTGATCGCCTCGTTCACCTCGTGGTAGCCGAGGATGCCCTCCTGGATCATCCGCTCGATGAGCTCCGCACGGAAGCTCAGGTCGTCGTAGATGTCGCGGGTGTCGGCGTACCCCAGCAGCGTCGCGATCTGCTCTTCGAGCACGTAGGAGTTGTTTCGCCCGCGGAAGACGATCTCGTCCTCCACGGGGTCCCAGTCGAACACCTGCCGGGTGACGACGCCGTCCATCTCCTTGGAGTACCCCTCGATCTCCTGTACCGAGGTGACCCGGCGGAGCACGTCGTCGCCCTGCTTGACGCGGTTCTGGAACAGCGCCACGTCCGCCACGTCCATGAACGTCTCCGGGACGTTGATCGGCTCGGAGGTGAACCGCTGGATCATCGAGACGATGTCGGAGGCGTGGAACGTCAGCATCACCGGGTGGCCCGTCTGGGCCGCCTGGAACGCCATGCGACCCTCCGCACCACGGACCTCCCCCACGATGATGTAGTCGGGACGCGAGCGAAGCGCCGCGGCGACGAGGTCGAACATGTCGACGTCGTTGGAGTCGCCGCCGTCGCCCTCGCGGGTGAGCAGTTGCTGCCAGGTGCTGTGCGGCGGCACGACCTCGGCGGTGTCCTCCGCGGTATAGATCTTCGAGTCGCGGGGGATGTAGCTGAGGATGGCGTTGAGCGTCGTCGTCTTCCCCGACGCCGTCTCCCCGACGACGAAGACGGTCTGCTCGTTCTCCAGGCACAGCCAGAGGTACGCCGCGAGTTCGGGACTGAGCGTTCCCCACTTCGTGATCTGGTTGATCGAGAGGGGCGTCTCCTCGCCCTGGCGGATAGTGAGCGAGGACCCCTTGATCGACACGTCGTCGGAGTAGATGATGTTGATACGCGACCCGTCCGGCAGCGTCGAGTCGATGATGGGGTTGGAGTCGGAGACGGGGTCACCCATCCGCTCGCCCATGTTGCGCAGCCAGTTGTCGAACTCCGTCGGCGTCCCGAAGTCGACGGTCGTCTCCATCATGCCGAAGACCCCGTGATCGACGTGACACTCCTTGGGGCCGATGACGTGGATGTCCTCGTTCTCCGGGTCGCGCATGACCGGCTCCAGCGGCCCGAAGCCGACGATGTCCCGGTTGAGCCGGTAGCGGATGTTGTCGTAGGTCTGCTTGGACACCTCGACGCGGCCGAAGTTCTTGATCGACGAGAGGACGTTGCGCCGACCCTGCTCCTCGGTGACGGCGGTGACGTCCTCCAGCAGTTCCTCGATCAGGTCGTCGTATCCCGACTCGCCCTCCGGCGCGGGCTTGTGGCCGCTCTGGCGTAGCAGCTTCGACTTGACGGTGTCCAGCACTTCCTCCTCGGCGCCCGACAGCGTCGGCTCGACGGTGTAGTACTTCGTGTCCTGCCCGAAGTCGCCGTACACGTGACAGAAGATGGGACCGCCGACCGGGTACAGCACGTTCGGGCGACGGGCCTCGTGCTCCCCCTCGATCTCGTCGACGAACATCGGGAACTCGCCGGTGATCTGCTTGAACTTCTGCAGGTGCTCCCGCAGGTGCGGCCGCTTCATCGCCAGCTGTTTCAGTTCGCTCGAGGGGTTCGCCTGTCCTTGGTCTGTCATCGTGGACACCTCCGTTCCGGCGACGAGCGGCGATCGTCGTCGGACGTGACGGCACCGCGCCCCCGGCTCCCGACGAGGGTGATGCTCATTACGACGATCCACCCGCGAACGAGTCTTAAAGCCTCCCCGCGAGCTATCACCTCCGATAACAATGTGTGCCGTACGCGATAGCCTGAGAACACGTCCGCGGGCGGCGACGGCCGATCGGCCGACAGCCACGTGAACGACGACCGGTCCGACGGCGGCGCCCGGGCAGCGGCCGGTCAGGCGACGCTGCGCGACTCGATGACGATCCCGGTCCCCGAGCGGACCGAGAACCCGATCGAGTCGCCGACCTGACTGCCCATCCCGGCGAAGCGCTTCACCGCGATGTTTCGGCGCACGTCGGATCCGACCTCGACCATCTGGAGTTCGAGGAACACGTCGGCGATGGACCGGAACGGCCCGATGGCGTCGTCGCCGACCGCCGAGGGGTCGACGGTGAGGACGATCACCTTGCCCGAGGAGATCATGTCGCGGAAGAAGGAGATGATCTCGAGTGCCGCCTGTCGCTCGTCGTTGTTGCGGACGAGCGCCTCGAACGTCGGGTCGTTGCGGAGGATGGAGTCGAACGTGTCGAGGATGATCACGTCGGAGTTCCACATCGTCTCCGCCTCCATCAGGAGCTTGAGCAGTTCCTTCCGGTCGGCGTCGGTGTCGGAGAAGTTCCCGCCCGAGTCGAAGTCGGCGGCGAGAAACAGCAGCTCCTCGTTCAGCAGCGGTTTCGTCACGTCGTACCGCAGCGAGTACATCTGGTCGATGAACCCCGAGACGGTCAACTCCGTCGACAACAGCGTCACGGTCGCGCCCTCGTCGACGAGACCGTAGGCGAACCGTTGGGACAGCGCGGACTTCCCGGCGCCGTAGTCGCCCTCCATGAGGACGATCGAACCGCGGGGGATCCCCCCGCCGAGTTCCTTGTTCAGTTGGTCGCGCTCCGGCAGGCCGATCGATAGCAGCGAATTCTGTTGTGCTCGTGACATTAGTGGGTGAGTGGTGTGGTGCGGATCAGGTTCTGAAGCGGAACACTTCCTCGTCGCCGCTGACGACCAGCTTCAGCCGGTGGTCGCCGGCGGGCAGGTCCGCCGCGGAGAACTCCACGCGGACCACGTCGCCGCGGTGCCAGGTGTCGCCCCCGCCGACGACCGAGATGTTCACTTCCGTCTGGTACTCGCCGTCGAGGAGGACGTCGACCGTCCCGGGCTCCGCCGGGAGATCCGATGCACCCGTGTTACGGACGTGGACGGTGACGTTCTCGTTGCCCGAGCGGTTGTACACCTGCGCGCCGGCGTCGGAGACGATCTCCGCGTCGGCGCGGATCTCGCCGGCCACGTCCAGCGACTTCGCCGAGATGGCGTCGCTGACGCGGTCGACCTCGCTCGTCAGGGTGCCGGCGACCGACGCCGCGACGACGATGGCCGCGATGAACAGGATGAGTTCGGCGGCGCTCCCGCCCGCCATCTCAGTTCACCTCGACCACGTCGCTCGCGTCGCGGACCCCGTGGTCGACGACGACCTGCGTGCGGTTCGGCGCGCTCGCGAGGTCGACCTCGAAGCGCGCGGTCTCGCCCGGCAGCCACACGCCGGTGTCGACGTCGCCCTCGACGGCGACGGTGGTGTTCGCGGGCGCCGGGATCTCGTTGTCGACGAGCAGCGTCGCGTCGCCGACGTCGAGGCTCGTGGTGCCGTCGTTGGTGGCGTTGACGACGAGCGTCTCGGTGGACGTGTTGTACGTCGCGTTCGTCACGGTGACGTCCGTGTTCGCCTGCGCGAGCGCGCGGTCGGCGGCGTCGTGGCGCGCGTCGCTCACCTGTTCGAAACCGTTGGCCGCGGCGGGGTACACGATGCCGGCCGCGAGGAACACGCCGAGGAAGACGACGCCGGCGGAGGCGCTAACGCTGAAGCCCATTCATGCCCCCCGAGAGCTGCGGCCACCGGTCGATGACGACCGACTCGGCCGTGGCGTCGGTCAGCTGCATGATGTACTTGAGCGAGCGCGTGTGGTGGTCCAGATCGAGGTGGTCGGTCCCGGGGCGGTCCATGAGGTTGCGGTCGATGTCGCCGAAGCCCGAGAGGAACCCCTTGAGCTGGTCGGCGACCTCCTCGTCGATCCAGTCGACGCGCTCGTAGTAGTTGACCGCGCGCACCGCGTCGGTCGTGGACGACTCCTCGACGAGGAACTCCAGCCACTCCATCACCATCAGGTCGCCGACGTAATCGCCCGGCAGACTGGTGAGGTACGGCTTGTCCGGCTCGTCCGAGAGATCGTCCTCCTCGACGAACTCGAAGCCGCCGTCGTCGTCGACGCCGGCGCCGCGGCGACTCGGATCCGTCGGCCCCGCCGTCGACTGGGGCGTCGGGTCGGGATCGGGCTCGGGTTCCGGCTCGGCCCCGCCACCCATCCCGAGATCGCCGGCCTCGTCGTGGCCGTTGGACTCCGGCTCGGCGTCGAGCGCGTCGAGCGGGTCCGCGCCCCCGTCGGCCCCGTCGGGTTCGGCGGCCTCGGCGCCGTCCTCGTCCCAGTCGGCGTCGCCCGACTCGTACTCATCTTTCAGTTCGCTGAAACTCTTTCCGCCGCCGTTGTCGGTCGCCATGGTATCTGAATCGGTGTCATCCGCGTTGTCGTCCCCGAAGCCGTCGAGGTCGTCGTCGAAGCTGTCCCCCTCGTCCATTCCGTCGAGGTCGTCGTCGAACTCGTCGTCCTCCATCTCGTCGAGGCCGTCGTCGAGGTCGTCGCCCTCGTCCGCCTCGTCGAGGTCGTCCATCCCGTCGTCCGCGAGGTCCTCGTCGAAGAACCCCTCGGCGTCGGCGCTCGCGAGGTCCTCGTCGAGGTCCTCCTCGCTCTCCTCCTCGCCGTCGGCGTCGTCGAACAGCCCGAAGCCGCCCTCGCCGCCGAAGTCGCCGCCGCCCCCACCCTGCACGTCGTCGACGAAGGGGTTGATCCCCCGCGTCACCATCTCGTAGATGTCGAGCAGGCTGCGAACGTCCTCCCCCATGTCCTCGACCTTCCCGGAGATCTCCTCGTTCTCCGAGCGGACCGTGTTGACGGTCGAGGAGAGGCTCGCGACCTCGTTCTCGAGGTCGTCGACGCGCTTCTCGAGCTCGGCGACGCCGTCGTCGCCGCCGCCGCCCTCTTCCCCGCCGAAGGGGTCGTCGTCGTCCCAGTCGTCCATGCCGCCGAGGTCGCCGAGGTCGTCGTCGCCGCCGCCGTCGCCGCCTCCGCCGCCGAAGGCGCCGTCGTCGCCGCCGAGCAGATCGTCGCCGTCGTCGTCGACGTCCCCGGGCCCGTCGTCGCCGTCGCGGAAGCGATCGAGCAGGCTGGCCCCCAGGAGTCCCAACGAGACGAGGAGTGTCGCGTCGGCCCCTGGGATCCCGCCGACCCCTGCTCCCGATAGCGCGGTGAGGAGACCCATTACGCCTGAACACCTCCGAACGAAACTTAAACCCATCCCGCGGATTATCGCCCCCGATAACGGACGTACGTCGGATCTCACGCCCGATATCGAGTATCCGTCGGTCGGAGAACGTGAGAGCGTGCCGACGACCGCCGGAGAGCGTGTCGGACGACCGTCGCCGCGGATCTCCCCTACAACACGATCGTCTCGCCGCCGGCGTAGGAGACGTGGAGCGCGCCCGTGCCGGTGTCGAACCGAAGCGATCGGCCGCGGTTGCCGCCGGTGTCGGCCCCGTCGACGGGGACGCCCCGCTCGCGGAGGATCGCCTCCGCGGCGGCGACGTTGCGGTCGCCGACCGAGCCGTCGTCGCCGCCGGCGTTGAACTCGATCATCTCGGCCGCGCCGGCGATCTTCGCGCGGACCTCTCCGGGAGCGGCCCCGGCCTCCGCCATCGCGTCGATCGTCGCGTCGACGCCGTCGACGACGAACTTCTCGGGGACGCCGGGACGTCCGTCCGCGACGGGAAGCATCGCGTGTAACAGTCCGCCGACGCCCGAGCTCGGGTCCCGGAGCGCGACGCCCAGACACGAGCCGAGTCCGCTTGTGACGAGCACCGCGCCGTCATCTGCGACCGCTGCCTCCGAGAGCCCGACCTTCAGTCGCGACGCGGACTGATCGGACGCCGGCGACGCCGACGGCGCACCCGCGCTCGAGGAGTCGATCGGGCTCACGGTCGCCTCACCGGGGGAGCCCGCCGTCGGTCGCCGCCGGTTCGATGCGGTCCAACGCCGCCGCCAACTCGCGCTGGTCGGGGAGCGCGTAGATGTCGCATCGCACGTTGCCGTCCGGGGTTCGGACCGTCGAGTCGATGATGAACGCGTGGTCCTGGGTCTGCCCGAGCCGGCTCACGAGCGGACTCATCACCGCCGAGCCCATGTCGTGGACGAACTGTGGCGGGGTGTGCTCGATGCTCGTGCCGAGCACGTTCGCCCAGCCGTCGATGAACCCCGAGGTCATGATGTTCCCCAGTTCCCGGAGCGCCCCCTTCTCCATGTCGCCGATCCCCGGCTCGGTCTCGGTGGGGATCATTCCGCCCGCGACCTCCTCGGCGGAGTCCTCGTCGAACAGGATGGCGAGATAGCCGCTCGGGTCGCCATGGAGCTCGAACACCGTCCCGGCCACGGTCTCGTTTCCGAGTTCGGCGGGCACGTCCTGCACCGGGACGAAGCGGAGCCGCGACACGTCCACGTCGGTCTCCGTGCCCGTCATCATGGTGATGTTGTCGGCGGCGGAGGCGGCCCCCTGTTCGGTCATCCGGTTGAACGTCGGGAGTTTGTTCACCGGGACCGCGTCGCCCGCCTCGCCGACGGGCCCCTCGTGGCCGAGCATGTCGGTGAGGCCGGCGTACTCGGGCAGCATGTAGATCGCGAACTCGAGCTCCTCGTCCATCGAGGAGACCTGCGACTCGAACATGAACACGCCCTGTCTGTCGTCGTCGAACGCGCCGTCCGGGAGGATGTCGGTTCCCGTCGCACGGACGTACGCGGGCGGCGTCATGTCGATGGCGACGCCGAGGTGGTCGGCCCAGCCGTCGATGAACCCCGAGGTCATGATGTTGCCCGCCTCGGTGACGCCGCTCCTAACGAACTCGCCGTCGCCGCCGCCGGGCATCAGCCGATCGACGAGGCTCTCGGCGGCGTCCAGCTCGAAGGCCATCACGGTCTGCCCGGTGATCCCGCCCTGCAGCCCGATCTCAACGCCCACGAACTCCCGGCCGGCGAACGACTCCCGCAGGTCGCCCGCGGCCATCAGCGTCACGTCGGTCACGTCGACGTACACGTTCGCGTCGGCGAGCTGTCCGAGCGCGTCGGCGGCTCGGTCGGCACCCTGGCTCGCCAGATCGGAGAACTCCCCCAGCGACTGGATGTCGACGTACATCCCTACGCGGGGACGACGTCGTTGATGGCTTCGAGCACGTTCGGCTTCTGGAACGGTTTCGTGATGTACCCCTCGGCGCCCGCCTTGATCGCGGCCTTCATCTTCTCCTCCTGCCCGACGCTCGTGCACATGATGACGCTCGCGTCGGGGTGTTCCTCGGTGATCTCGGTGGTCGCCTCGATCCCGTTACGGATCGGCATGACGATGTCCATCATCACGATGTCGGGGGCGTGTTCGCCGTAGAGATCCACCGCCTCCACGCCGTTCTCCGCCTCTCCGACGATCTCGAACTCGCCCTCGAGGATCTCCCGGAGGAGGTTCCGCATGAATTCCGAGTCGTCCGCGATCAGCACGCTGGTCGGCATATAGCCGAAATGGCCTCGGCGGCGATGATAAACGCATCCCCGCGGATATCAGGTATGAAAACCCGATCAGAGCCGCGACGCGTCGCCGGACGGGCGGTTCACTTCAGCCGGAGCCCGCCCGCCTCGTCGAGTGCGGCGAGCACGTCCTCGACGGTGTCGTCACGGGAGACGCCGAGTCCCGCGAGCGCCGATCGGACGGCGTTCGCCGGGAGTCGCGGGGCGGTGTCCATTCCCGCCAGGAGGATCCCGAGCGCGTCCTCCGCCTCGGTGTCGCCGCCGGCGGCGTCCGCGAACCAGGTCACGAGCGTCTCGAAGGTCTCCCCGACGTCGTCGGACGCCATTCGATGGCGTGCCGTGCGCCCGTCGAGCGACAGCGTCGCGTCGAAGCCGTAGGCGAACTCGGTGTCGGCGAGCGAGGCGGCGAGCCACTCGCCGACCGCACCGGCGTCGAGGTCCGAGGGCGAAGCGGCCGCCTCGCCCCGCGGCGCGCCCCGTCGTACGTGCGAGGCGGGGCGTTCGGACGCGGCCGCCTCCACGTCGGCGTCCCGCCCGTCGCCGCTCGTCGGGTCCTCCGGGAGCCCATCGTCGGTGCCGACGTCCGGCGACTGCGGCGTCCGTGAGGAGCCGTCGACGTCGCCGCCGGATCCGCGTGCGTTGGAGGTCGTCCGCTCGGTCGACGAGGACGACGTCGGTGGCGAGGACGACGTCTTCGGCGGCGACGACGACGCCGCGTTCGCCCCCGTACCGGCGGCTCCGGGCCCGTCCGCGGGCGAGAGTCCCTCCCGGACGGACTCGGCGGTCGAGGCGACATCGGGACCCCCGGGCTCGTTCGCGGCGGTGTCCGTCGTCGCGGCCGGATCGTCCGGCGCGTGCTCCGACTCGGGCGCATCCGAGGGGTCCTCCGCCGGCGGCCGCTGTGGCTGACGACGGTCGGGCGAGACGACGTACCGGTCGTCGCCCAGTTCGCGGACGTACTCGCTCTTCGAGATGTCGAGGTCGTCCGGGTCGACGCCGGGGTTCCCGCGCGGCGCGTCGTCGCTCATGGATCGGTGTTCCGTGCCGGGCGGTAAAAAGTGTAGTCGCGATCGGACGGACCGGTCTACAGTTCGATCCCCTGCTTCTGCCCGAGCGACTCGGGCACCGTGAAGCGGATCGTCGTCGTCGCGCCGGCCATCGTGTTGATCTTAATGGTTACCTCGTCGCCCTCGGTGAGGAGGTTCGGCTTGTCGCTGTCCCGCGAGAGGTCGAAGTTGATGGCGAACCGGTCGTCCGGGTCGTTGAGCACGGTCGGCGAACCCTGCGCGTTCTTCACGACCGACGTGGTGAACACGTCGTCGACCGACGTGCTCGCGTTCTCGTGGTTGAGGATGAACGTGCCGTCCGGACCGACCCAGGTGATCGTCACGTTCTCCAGGTCGATCTCGCCGGCGCCGGGCGCCTGCGTCACCGTCACGTTCACCGCGGTGACGGTGTTGTTCGTCTGGTCGACCGTTCCGGTGGTGACGACCTCCTGCAGGCGGTCGCTGACCTGTTTACTGCTCTGTTGTCCGGTCTCCTGTGACTTGCTCTGGAGGAAGCCGGCGGTGTTGATGAGGACGCCGGCGGCGATCGCCGCCACCAGCACCATCGCGATGAACACGATGAGCGTCCCGATCCCCACCTGCCCGCGCTCTTCATCGTCCGTGATGAACTCGAACATGGTTACAGTTCGACGGCCTGCTTGTTCCCGAGCGATTCGGGCACGGTGAAGCGGATACTGGTGGTCGCGCCGGCCATCGTGTTGATCTTGATGGTGACCTCGTCGCCCTCGTTGAGGTTACTGGCGTACTGGTCGACATCGAACACGAGGTTGAGCCGGTCGTCCGCGTCGTTGAGGACGTTGTCGGAGCCGTCGGAGTCCTTCACCGAGAGGTAGGAGAACTGCTCTCCGCTCGGGTTGGTCTGCGAGTAGTTCTCGGTGGTCGACGTCAGCTGGTAGGTCCCGCTGGGACCGATCCAGGTGACGGTGGCGTTCTGGATGTCGATCTCGCCGGCGCCGGGCGCCTGCGTCACCGTCACGTTGACGATATCGATCTGGCTGCCGCTGACGTTGCCGACGGTGGCGACCTCCTGCACGCGGTCGCTGACCTGTTTACTGCTCTGTTGACCCGTTTCCTGTGACTTGCTCTGGAGGAAGCCGGCGGTATTGATGAGGACGCCGGCGGCGATCGCCGCCACCAGCACCATCGCGATGAACACGATGAGCGTCCCGATCCCCACCTGCCCGCGCTCCTCCTCCTCGGTGATGAATTCGAACATTGTATGGTTCTCTCGGTCCCGAACCCGACGTGGGCCGGGCGGTGACGCCGACGACTCGGAATCGCCTAATAAATCTGCGGCGCTGCATATCAGATTAGATAACCAGATCGTGGGCTATCGGGATCGATATCTCTCGATCGGGGCGGCCGAATTCGAGGGATCGAGCTCGATTGAAGACGGCACGCTTATCACACTCACAATCAGTACTGAGAGTCATGTCCGCGGACGACGAGGAGATCATCGAGGTGCTGGGGAACAAATATAACCCCGAGATCCTCGACGCGGCGGGCGAACCGAAGTCGGCACAGGAGCTGTCCGATCAGCTCGGCGTGCCGATCGCCACCTGTTACCGCCGGATCAACGAACTGGAGGACACCGAGCTGTTGGAGCTACACGACCGCCCGCTCTCCGACGAACACCGTCGAATCAAGGTGTACCGGCGGTGTGTCGACGGCGTGAACGTGCGGTTCCGCGACGGGCTGACCGTCGAACTCGAGGAGCGCTCGGAGGTGAAGAACAAGCTCGACGACGTGTGGCGGACGATGACCGACGGCTGATCGGGGGTCGAACGACCGTCGCGTTCGCCGGGCCCGAACGGATCCCGTTCAGAACCCGGCGTCGGGACCGTCGCGGCCCATCATCGAGAAGCCGCCCGCGCGCTCGTACACCTTGATCCCGCCCTCTGCGATCTCCATCGGGAAGATGTCGGTGTCGATGTCCTGCTTACGCATCTTCGCCACCCAGACGTAGCGGTTGACGCCGGAGTCGGTCGGCGTCTGGATGAAGTAGATGTTCCCGTCGGTGAGGAAGTTCTCGAGGCCGATCTCCGTCTCCGGGAACACCGCCCCCTGCTCGTTGATGAGCAACGAGGTGAGTCCGTTCTGCTTCAGGATGTCCGAGAACTTCAGCAGGTACGTGCGTTTCTCCTTCTCGTCCTCGAAGAACAGCGAGAACATCGTCAGGGAGTCGAGCACCAGCCGGTCGTAGGAGGTGTTCGCGAAGTCCTCCATCAGCGTGTCCAGCGCCGACGAGAAGTCGCCCTCCCGAAGCATATGCTGTTTGTCGTACACCTTGATCGCTCCCTCGTCGACGAGATCGCCCCAGCGGTCGAAGCCGATCGACTCGGCCGCCTGCCGGATGTCCTCCTCGTTCTCCTCGAAGGAGATGTAGATGCCGTGCTCGTCGTGCGTCGTGACGCCGTCGTAGAGGTACTGGATCCCGAACAACGACTTCCCGGTCCCGGGGTTTCCGCTCACGAGCACCGTCGCGTTCTCGACGAGACCGCCATTGAGGATGGAGTCGAGCCCATCGATTCCGGTCGGAACAGTGGCTACCATATTGGTATCCGCCGTCCCCACAAATGAAAACGGTTCCGCCGTGTACCGACGGCGCGAACGCGACCGGGCCGAGGGCTGTTCGACATGTCTAATTCCACATACCTCCTCGGTAATAGCTTTCTACGGCAGGATCTGTGTGCGATAGTTTTAAGCACGAACACGTCCGGTTCACGAACATGATTGACCGTGGGATCGGGCTCGTCGGAGGGCAGTCACGGTGACGCGGCGCGTGCTCATCGTCGAGGACGAACCCGAGGTCGCCGATCTGTACCGCGGATACCTCTCGGGGACCTACGACGTCACGGTCGCGAACACGGGCGCCGAGGCGCTCGACCTCGTCGACGACACGATCGACGCCGTGCTCCTCGACCGGCGGCTTCCGGACACCTCCGGATCGGAGGTGCTCGCGGCGATCCGCGATCGGGGCCTCGACTGTCGGGTGGCGATGGTGACCGCCGTCGAACCGGACGTCGACATCGTCGAGATGGGGTTCGACCTGTACCTCGTCAAGCCCGCGACCCGAGACGACATCCAGTCCGCCGTCGAGCGACTCGGAACGCGCGCGCAGTACGACGACACGCTCCAGCGGACCGCCTCGCTCGTCACGAAACGGGCGGTACTCGAGGCCGAGCGAACTCCGGCGGAACTCCGCTCGTCGCCGGAGTACGAGGAGCTGGTCGACACCATCGACTCGCTGCAGTCGGAGATGGACGACCTCGCGTCGGCGTTCTCGCCGGACGACTACCGGATGCTGTTCCGCGACCTCGGTCCGTCGTCCACGTCCGAGTCGGCCTGATCGTCGGATCGTTCTCCGCCCCTCGGGGCGAACTCGCAGTCACTCGCCGTTCAACTGCTCGCCGACGAGCCCGTCGACCGCCGCGAGGAACGCCTCGCGTTCGTCCGCGGGGATCGTCGCGCCCGCCGCGACGTCGTGTCCGCCGCCGTCGCCGCCGACCGCGCGGCTCGCCTCCCGCATCACGGCCGAGAGATCGAGCCCCTCGCCGACGAGACGCCCGCTCCCCCTGGCCGAGACCTTCGTCTCCCCCTCGCCCTTGTCCGCGAACGCGACGATCGGCTTGCGGGCGGAGACGCCGTCGGCGCCGACGGCCATCCCCGCCACGATGCCGACGATGGTCTCGCGGATCCTGGTGCCCGCGTCGAACCACTGGACGTTGTCCTCGCGCTCGACGCCCTCGTTCGTGACCCACTCGAGCCCCTCCGAGAGGTTCCGACGGTGGTTCCGAAGGAGGGTTCGGGCGCGCTCGAGCGCCTCCCCGCGGTCGCCGAGACAGACCGCGAGCCCCACGTCCGCGCGTTCGTAGCGCGCGGTCGCGTTGAGCAGCGTCGAGAACTCGCTCACGTCGCGAAGCTCGGTTCCGGGCTCCTCGTCGGCGAGCACGTAGGTGGTGCCGACGAGCGAGTCCACGCGCTCGCTGGGGACGCCAGAGGAGACCGCACGGCGGATGAGCGCGCTGGCGACCGTGCGGCGCTCGTCCGCCCCGAGGTCGACCCACCGGCGCCACTCGCCGTCACCGTCCTTCATCGGCACGTCGAGGTCGGAAAGGAACTCGATCGCGCCGGCCTGATCGTTCGAGATACCCGGGATCCGAGCCTCGCTGGCGTACTCCAGCAGCTTCGGGAGCGGACGGGTCTGTCGACCGTACAGCGCCAGGTCGGTCACCTCCTCCAGCGCGCCGGCGGCGACCGCGTCGGCGACGAGCCCCTCGTTGGCGCCCGAGAGCCCGCCGTCGCCGTCCTGCATGTCGCCGACAGCGCCGACGACCGCGAGGGCCGCGAGATCGCGGTTGTCCGTCTCGGTCGCGTCGCCCAGTGCGCGTGCGAGAAGATACGAGGCGCCCGCACCCGAGAGCTCGCTGGCGCCGTCGAGCCCCTCGAGGAGGGGATTGAGGTGGAACTCCGTCTCCGCGTCCGCCGGCTGGTGGTGGTCCGCGATCACGGGAACGAAGTCGCCGGCTTCCTCGTGGGGAGCGATCACGTCGAGCTGGCCGCTGCCGAAGTCGGTGAAACAGACCACGTCGTAGTCGGTCGCGGCGATCGAGGCGACGGCGTCGGCGTCGAGCTGCTTGAAGAAGGCCGTCTCGAAGTCGAAGCCCGCGCGCTCGAACGCCGCCGTCGCGACCGCGGCGCTGGTGAGGCCGTCGGCGTCGATGTGCGAACACAGGAGGAACTCGCCGGCCTCGCGTAGCCGGCCGGCGCAGGTCTCGGCGCGCTCGCGGAGTTCGGGGACGGGGAAGCCGTCGCTTTCGTCGGGTTCCGACCGCGTTTCGTCGGCGTCCGCGCTCGACATTGCTGTGAGAGGGTGGGGCGTTCTCGGGCATAAACGCTCGTACTCCGTGAGCGCGCACGTCGAGAACGGGATGACCGAGACCGGAAGGGCGGCGCTACTTCACGAACTGCAGCAGGTCGTCCCGCTTCGCCTCCCGGAAGTGACCGCGCAGGGCCTCCTTCAGCGGCTCGATGGACCCCTTCTTGGCGGTGATCGGCGCGATCGTTCCGCCCTCGCCGGACCACTGCTGCCACGGCGGGTACAGCCCCAGCCGCTCGCACAGCTCGTTCAGCCGCTCGTCGCGGTCGTCCACCTTGTCCATCTTGTTCACCGCGACCACCGGCGCCACGTCCACGTCCTGCAGGAACTGGAACAGCTCCACGTCGTGGGGGATCTCGTCCTCATCGCTGTGGCGGTCGATGATGTCGACCACGGCCTTCCCGTCGACGACGAGCACGCCCGCGACGATGGAGTCCGCGTTTTCCTCGACGTAGCGAACCACGTCCGTCTTGATCGCCTCGCGTTTGTCCTCCTCGACGCCGGACATGAACCCGAATCCGGGGAGGTCCGTGAACATGAACGACTGGGGCGCCCAGTCGAAGTGGTTCGGCTTTCGTGTGACGCCCGGCTTCTTGCCCGTGGACACGTCGTGGCCGGTCAGCTCGCGCATCAGCGTCGACTTGCCGACGTTCGAGCGCCCGACGAGCACCACCTCGGCGTCCCGGTTCGGTCGCCCCTCGAAGGTCATGGCGTCGGCTTGGACGAGCGGCGGGTTAAGGGGCGCGGGTCGAGCGGCCGGGAGTCCGACAAGCGAGGGCCAGCGACTCGGTCGGGTCCGCCGGCGACCGCCGAGCGACGCGCCCAAGTCCCCGGCTTCCGAGCCACGGACATGGACAAACAGCCCCTCCGCGAGCGCGTCTGGGACGACTTGGAGGAGTCGGGCGAGGCTCGCTTTCCGTTTCCGCCGCACGGCCGCATCCCGAACTTCGCCGGGGCCGACGGGGCGTGCGACCGCCTGACCGACACGCCGGAGTGGGAGTCGGCGGACGTCCTCAAGGCGAACCCCGACGCCCCCCAGCTCCCGGTTCGTCGCGCCGCCCTCCGCGCAGGCAAGACCGTCTACATGGCCGTCCCTCGGCTTCGGGAGGAGGAGCCGTTCCTCCGGCTGGCGCCCGAGGAGGTGCCCGATATCGACGAGGCGACCACCGTCTCCGGCTCCTCGACGCACGGCGTCCCCGTCGGCCCCGACGAGGTTCCACACGTCGACCTGATCGTCTCGGGAAGCGTCGCCGTCACCGAGGCCGGGGGGCGGGTCGGAAAGGGCGAGGGGTTCGCGGACCTGGAGTTCGCCGTGTTGTCGGAGTTGGGTGCCGTCGACGCCGGGACCGCGGTGGCGACGACCGTCCACGAGCGCCAGGTGGTCGACGACGAGGTGGCCCTCGACGCCCACGACGTGCCGCTGGACCTGATCTGTACCCCCGAACGGACGATCCGGCCCGGCAAGACCGACGACGGCGAGGGGGACCGTGGCGGCGACGCCGTCCCCGCGCGACCCGACGGCGTCGACTGGGACGCGCTTCCCGCCGAGAAGCTGGAGTCGATCCCGGTGTTGCGGCGGCTTCGACCGGAGTGAACGGCGTATCAGCGGTGTTCGACACGCCGGAGCGAAGGGGCAGGTAGCGCCGCCGAGGCGACGGTCGACGGCGAGCCGACCCCGGTGCGTATAACTGTCCGGTCTGTGAGTTTCGCCCGTGCGACTGCTTCAGGTGATGGTGCCGGCGGGCAAGCGGGAGACGGTCCTCGCGGTGCTCGACGAGGAGGGGATCGACTACGTGCTCTCCGACGAGACGAGCGGCCGCGAGTACACGGCGGTCGTCTCGTTCCCGCTGCCGACGGAGGCCGTCGAGCCCGTCCTCGCGGAACTCCGCGAAGCAGGTCTCGAACGCGACGCGTACACGGTGGTCCTCGACGCCGAGACGGTGATCTCCCGGCGCTTCGAGGAGCTGGAGGAGCGGTACGCCGAGGACGAGGACGGCAACGGCGACCGGATCGCCCGCGAGGAGTTGGAGGCGCGGGCGATCGACATGTCGCCGCGACTGGGCGCGTTCGTGACGATGACGGTCATCAGCGCCGTCGTCGCGACGGCGGGGCTGCTGCTCGACTCGGCGGCGGTCGTCGTCGGCTCGATGGTGATCGCGCCCCTCATCGGCCCGGCGATGGCCGCCAGCGTCGGCACCGTCGTCGACGACGACGAACTGTTCGCCCGGGGAGTGAAACTCCAGACCCTCGGGGCCGTCCTCGCGGTGGCGAGCGCGGCCGTGTTCGCGGCGATACTTCGATACGGGCGGGTCGTCCCCTTCGGCGTCGAGGAGGTGTTCTCGATCGCGGAGGTCCGGGAACGACTCGCACCCGACGTGCTCTCGCTGCCGATCGCGTTGGGGTCGGGCGTCGCCGGCGCGCTGTCGCTGTCGTCGGGCGTCTCGACCGCGCTCGTCGGCGTCATGATCGCGGCGGCCCTGGTCCCGCCGACGGCCGTCGTCGGCATCGGCATCGCGTGGGGGCGTCCGGGGACCGTCGCGGGCGCGGCGCTGCTGGTCGTCGTCAACTTCGTGGCGATCAACTTCGCCGCGCTGGCGACGCTGTGGTACAAAGGGTACCGCCCGGAGTCGTTCTGGCGCCTCGACGAGGCGCGCGCGACGACGATCCGGCGGGTCGGGGTGTTGGGCGTCGCCATCCTGCTCTCGACGGCCGTACTGGGAGGGGTGACGATCGCCTCCTACGAGAGCGCGCAGTTCGAAACGGCCGCTCAGGAGGAGGCGAACGCCCTCCTCGAGGGCGACGCGCGCGTCCTCGACGTGGCGGTGACGTACGGCGGGTTCCCCTTCCGACAGCCGACCGCCGTGACGGTGACGGTCGGCCACCCGCCGGGGGCCCCGCCGCCACAGATCGGCGACGCGCTCGCGACACGCCTGGCGGACGAGACCACTGCGCCGTTCGGGATCGGCGAGGGCGCGACCGTCGAGGTGTCGGTTCGGTACATCCCCGTCGAGGAGTCCCACGCCGGCGAGGATCCGGCGTGACACAAACGGGCATTTGTGTGTAAGATAGCTTAACGGTCGTCGCGGGCGTCGGTACACGCGTGAACCGAACAAGGACCCTTCCAGCGCTGCTCGTCGCGGCCATGCTCGTGCTCGCGGGCTGCGCCGGGACGACCGGATCGAGCGCCACCGACGCGGCCGCGACGGGCGCGAACGCGACGGACGTGAACAGCATCACCGCCGACGGCACCGCGACCGTGAGCGCCTCGCCCGACCTCGCGGAGATCACCGTCGCCGTCGAGTCGACCGCCGACAACGCCAGCGCGGCCCGCTCGCAGGTCGCCGCCGACATCGAACGGCTCCGCGAGGCGCTGACCGACGCCGGCTACGAGGTGCGCACGGTCGACTTCCGGCTGTCGCCCGAGTACGACCACTCCCGCGACGAGCGCGAGCTCGTCGGCTACCGCGCGTACCACGCGCTCGCGTTCGAGACGAGCCCCGACGACGCCGGCAGCGCCGTCGACCTCGCCGTCGACAACGGCGCGACCGCCGTGCAGGACGTCCGCTTCACGCTGAGCGACGAACGCCGCGCCGAGCTCCGCGAGGAGGCGCTCGCGGCCGCCGTGGGCGACGCCCGCGCGACCGCGGAGACGACCGCCGGTGCCGCCGACCGCTCGGTCGGAACCGAGCTGTCGATGCGGGTCGGCTCGTCGGCCGTCTCGCCGTACGACTCGCGAGTCGTCTACGAGACCGCCGACGCCGGCGCCTCCACGTCGTTCGATCCCGGGCCGGTGACGGTGTCGGCCTCGGTGACGGTGACCTACGAGTTGGAGTAGCGCGACCGGAAACGGGGATCCCGGACGGTCGTGTCCGCCGGGGCGGAACCGCCAAGTGATCGTCTCGCCGACATCGATCCGTGAGCGACTCCGAGCGCCTCGTCACCGGCACGATGTTGGGGCTGTTCCTCGCGTTCGGCGTGGACACGATCCTGATCGTCGCCGTGCTGTGGTACGTCGGCTCGATCCCCGGCCCGACGGCCGGCCGGATCTCGGTCGCGGTCCTGTCGGCGTTCCTGCTGTGGATCGCTGTCCGATGGAATCGCCTGCGCCGGACACGCGGGACCGACGCCACCGAGAACGCCGGGACAGACACCGACGCCGAGGACGACCCCGTCGAGCGCCTGAAGCGCCGCTACGCCGAGGGCGAGGTGTCCGACGAGGAGTTCGAGCGCCGGCTCGACCGACTGCTCGACGCCGACAGCCGACTCGACGCGGACGCGACCGGGACGGCGACCCGTGAGCGCGAGCCGGAGTGACGGGGGCCGTGTGGCGTGACGGGGGCCGTGTGGCTTCGGTGTCGCCGCGCGGCTCAGTTCTCGCCGCGCGAGGGCAGGTCCGGCTCGAATCCGACCGCCTCGACGGCCATGTCGAGGACGGCGTCGACGTTGTCGTTCTCGGTAACGCTCATGTACGCGTCCGCCTCCACGTCCCTCGACCGGTCGCTTTTGTTGCAGACGACGAGCACCGGCGCGTCGAACCGCTCCTCGACCTCCGCGAGCAGTTCCAGTTGCGACTCCAGGGGGTAGCCGCAGTCCCCGGAGGCGTCGACGACGAAGAGGACGGCGTCCGCGAGGTGGGTGAGCGCGGAAACGGCCTGCCGCTCGATGCCGTTGCGGTCCTCCTCCGGGCGGTCGAGCAGGCCGGGGGTGTCGATGATCTGATAGCGGATGCGGTCGCGCTCGAAGTGGCCGATCTGGACGGCCTTCGTCGTGAACGGGTAGGAGGCGATCTCGTTGGACGCGCGGGTGACGTGGTTGACGAACGACGACTTGCCGACGTTGGGGTAGCCGGCGACGACGATCGCGGGCTCGTCGGGGCGGATGTCCGGCAGCGTCTTGAGCGCGTCGCGGGCCTCCCCCACGGTGAGGAGGTCGTCCTCGATCTCCTCGACGATGTCGGCCATGCGGGCGAACGCCTGCTTGCGGTGCTTGCGGGCGGTCTCGACGCCCGACTTGCGCATCTTCGCCTGATACTCCGAGCGGAGCTCGTCGATCCGCCGGGAGGCCCAGTTGACCTCCGAGAGCGCCTGCCGAAGTTCGTCGACGTTCACGACCGCGTCGGCGAGCTCGTAGTAGAACGGCTCGACCTCGAACTCGAAGTCGGGCCAGGAGGTGGAGACGTTGGCGAGGTTGTCCGAGAGGATGTTCGCGGCGGTGATCAGCATCGACTCCTGGGCGTCCCAGCCGTCCTTGGCGCGGCCGGTCCGGGACGCGCGGGAGAACGCCTTGTCGAGGAGTTCCTCCGCGCGGGGGGTGGTGGGGAGGTCTTCGAATGTCATAGTCAGTTGTCGGGAGTTGACGACGACGGCGTATAAGCCCGTTCGTTCGGGTTTCGCACGCTCTCGGGTGTGTTCGCCGGAGGCACGGTTGCGGTCGGACGGGACGACGTGGCGGCGCGACGGCCGAGCGCGACGCGGAGATCGCGAGCGTGCCCGCGGGCGACCGGCCGCGACCGGGGGCGGTTCCACCGGAAACGACGCCCGCATGGAGCGGTTGAAACAGAGAGACACGCACGTGAAGCCGCCATCGTCGGAACAGCACCTTTATCAGTCGCACGCGGCGAAGTTCCAACGAGATTACTCTCGGAGGCCCATGGTGACGGAGCAAACACAACCGGAGGTGAACATCGGACTCGTCGGTCACGTCGACCACGGAAAGACGACGCTAGTGCAAGCGTTGTCGGGCGACTGGACCGACCAGCACAGCGAGGAGATGAAGCGCGGGATCTCCATCCGTCTGGGCTACGCCGACGCGACGCTGCGTCGGTGCCCGGACTGTGCCGAGCCCGAGTGTTACACCGTCGAGGAGACGTGCCCGGAGCACGGCGTCGACACCGAGACCCTGCGGACGGTCTCGTTCGTCGACGCCCCGGGCCACGAGACGCTGATGGCGACGATGCTCTCCGGAGCCTCGATCATGGACGGCGCGGTGCTCGTCGTGAGCGCCACCGAGGACGTCCCGCAGGCGCAGACGGAGGAGCACCTGATGGCGTTGGACATCATCGGCATCGAGAACATCGTCATCGCCCAGAACAAGATCGACCTCGTCGACGACGAGCGCGCCCGGGAGAACTACGAGCAGATCCGGGAGTTCGTCGAGGGCACCGTCGCCGAGGACGCGCCGATCGTGCCCGTCAGCGCCCAACAGGAGGTCAACGTCGACCTCGTCATTCAGGCGCTGGAGGACCGGATCCCGACGCCCGATCGCGACGAGACGCTTCCGGCGAGGATGTACACCGCGCGGTCGTTCGACATCAACCGCCCCGGGACGAAGGCGAAGGACCTGCTGGGCGGCGTCATCGGCGGGTCGCTCGCACAGGGCACGCTCACCGAGGGCGACGAGATCGAACTCCGCCCCGGCCGCGAGGTCGAGGAGGGCGGCTCCTCGGAGTACCACTCGATCGAGACCTCCGTGCGCTCGCTGCAGGCGGGCGGTCACCCGCAGGACGAGGTCGGACCGGGCGGCCTGCTCGGCGTCGGCACGGGGCTGGACCCCAGCCTGACGAAGGGCGACGCGCTCGCGGGGCAGGTCGCCGGCGAGCCCGGCACGCTGCCGCCGACTCGGAACGGGTTCGAGATGGAGGTCGAACTGCTCGACCGCGTCGTCGGCGAGGGCGAGGTCGAGGAGATCTCCACCGGCGAGCCGCTGATGCTCACCGTCGGCACCGCGACCACGGTCGGCGCGGTGACGAGCGCCCGGACGGGCGAGTGCGAGGTCAACCTCAAGCGTCCCGTCTGCGCCGAGGAGGGCGCGAAGATCGCGATCAACCGCCGGATGGGCGCCCGCTGGCGCCTCATCGGCGTCGGAACCCTCACGGAGTAACGGGGCCGGTGACGATGGTCGTCCTCGACACGAACGCGCTCATGATGCCGGTCGAGTGCGGCGTTCGCGTGTTCGAGGAGCTCGACCGACTGGTCGACGACCCCGACCTCGTCACCCCCCAGGCGGTCGTCGCCGAGCTGGAGAAGCTCGCGACGGGCGCCGGCGAGGAGGCCGCCGCCGCGTCGGTCGGCCGCGACCTCGCCGAGCGGTGTCGGATCGCCGAAACGGCGGAGCAGTACGCCGACGACGCGGTCGTCGAACTCGCGGCGGGCGGCGCCGGTCACGGCGCCGACGCCGACACGGGCTTCGACGGCTACGTCGTCACGAACGACCGCCCCCTGCGCGAGCGCCTCCTCGCTCGGGGCGTACGCGTAATCGGTTTAAGGGGCGCGAACACACTCGCGATAACAGAACCATAGCATGTACAAACGGGTACGACTCAAGGACACGGTCGAGGTCCCGCCGGAGCATCTGGCGGACGTGAGCCGCGACCGCGTCCGCAAGCTCTTGCAGGACAAGTTGGAGGGACGCATGGACGAGGACGTGGGCAGCGTTGTCAGCGTCGTCGAGGTCCACGACATCGGCGACGGCGCCGTCCTCCCGAACAGACCGGGCGTCTACTACAAGGCGGAGTTCGACGCCGTGACCTTCGATCCGGACATGCAGGAGGTCGTCGACGGGAACGTCGTGGAGGTCGTCGAGTTCGGCGCCTTCGTCGGCATCGGCCCCGTCGACGGGCTGCTGCACGTCTCGCAGATCTCCGACGAGTACCTCGCGTACGACGGCGAGAACCAACAGCTCGCCTCGACGGAGTCCGACCGGACGCTCGGCGTCGACGACCCCGTCCGGGTGCGCGTCGTCACGAAGTCGATCGACGAGCGCAACCCGCGCGACTCGAAGATCGGCCTCACCGCCAAACAGCCCGGACTCGGCAAACACGAGTGGCTGGAGGCGGACGTTCGACGCCGCGCCGAGGGGGCGCCCGCGGAGGGTAACTGATGGCGGAGGACCGCCTCGCCTGTCGCGAGTGCCACTTCGTCAACGGCCCCGACGCCCAGACGTGCGAGAACTGCGGCTCCTCCTCGCTGACGGAGGACTGGGCCGGCTACGTCATCATCACGCATCCCGAGGACTCGGAGATCGCCCCGGAGATGAACGTGAGCGAGCCGGGCAGCTACGCGCTGAAGGTCCGGTGACCGCGCGGATCCGCCGCCGAATCGGATGACGCTCCTCACGCTCCCCGACGACCTCCGCGGCGCGTTCAAGGAGCCCATGGGCCCCGTCTACACCGACGCCGAGCGGCTGCTGGCGGACGCGGGCGACCCGATCGTCGCCGTCGGCGACGTCGTCACCTACCACCTCCGCGTCGCCGGGCGCGATCCCGACGTGGCCGTGATCGACGGGAAGACGAAGCGGGAGGCCGTCGGCGAGGAGATCGCCGCCGTCCTCGACGGGGAGAACCGCCGGATCGAGGTCGACAACGAGCCGGCGACGCTGTCGACGGCGATGCTCGGCGCGCTGGTCGAGGCGCTCGCGAGCGACGATCCGGTCGTGATCCACGTGACGGGCGAGGAGGACCTCGCGACCGTCCCCGCGCTCGTCGCGGCCCCCGAGGGCGCGAGCGTCGTCTACGGCCAGCCCGACGAGGGGATGGTGCTCGTGGACGTGACCGCGGAATCGAGACGGGAGGCCCGGGACCTGCTCGGACGGCTCGACGGCGACACCGCGGCGGCGCTTTCGGCGCTCGACGGCGACGGGTAGCCGGTCGCACGCGTCGGCGATCCCCTCGCGGCCGCTGAATCGGGGTACAGGCCCTTCGAAATCCTTTTCCGCCTCTCGGGCGCAGTCACTGACAACTGAACCATGGACATCGACATCATCTCCGAGAAGGAGAACCCCATGCTCCACCGGACGGACGTCCGGTTCGAGGTGCAGCACGACGAAGCAACCCCCGCCCGGCTGCAGGTCCGGGACTCGCTGGCCGCCAAACTCGACAAGGGATCCGACGAGGTCGTCATCCAGGATCTGGACACGAAGTTCGGCATGCGCAAGACGGTCGGCTACGCGAAGGTGTACGAGACGGCCGAGCACGCCGCCGACGTGGAGCAGGACTACGTCCTCGAGCGGAACGCCATCGCCGGCGACGAGGACGCCGAGGCAGAGGAAGCCTGACGCCGGATGCGCGTCCTCGGCGTCGAGGGCACGGCCTGGTGCGCCAGCGCCGCGGTGTTCGACGCCGAGGCCGACGCCGTTTTCATCGAGTCCGACCCCTACGAACCCGACAGCGGCGGCATCCATCCGCGCGAGGCCGCCGAACACATGGGCGGCGCGATCCCGCGGGTGATCGAGACCGCCCTCGAACACGCCCGCGAGGAGTACGACGACCGCGCCGCTGACGAGTCGCCCGTCGACGCCGTCGCGTTCTCCCGCGGTCCCGGGCTCGGTCCCTGCCTGCGCATCGTCGCCACCGCGGCCCGAGCGCTGGCGCGCACGCTCGACGTGCCGCTGGTCGGCGTCAACCACATGGTCGCGCACCTGGAGATCGGCCGCCACCGTGCCGGCTTCGACTCGCCCGTCTGCCTGAACGCCTCGGGGGCGAACGCCCACCTGCTGGGCTTCCACGACGGGCGCTACCGCGTGCTCGGCGAGACGATGGACACCGGTGTCGGCAACGCCCTCGACAAGTTCACGCGCCACGTCGGCTGGAGCCACCCCGGCGGCCCGAAGATCGAGGAACACGCCGCCGACGGCGAGTTCGTCGAGTTGCCCTACGTCGTGAAGGGGATGGACTTCTCGTTCTCGGGGATCATGTCGGCGGCGAAGGCGGCCCACGACGACGGCGTCCCCGTCGAGGACGTCTGTTTCTCGCTGCAGGAGCACGTCTTCGCGATGCTGACGGAGGTGGCCGAGCGGGCGCTGTCGCTGACGGGGACCGACGAGTTGGTGCTCGGCGGCGGCGTCGGCCAGAACGACCGGCTCCGGGAGATGCTCGCGTCGATGTGCGCCGAGCGCGGCGCCGACTTCCACGCGCCCGAGCCGCGGTTCCTCCGCGACAACGCCGGGATGATCGCGGTGCTCGGCGCGAAGATGGCCGCCGCCGGCGACACCGTCGCCATCGAGGACTCCGCGATCGACCCCGACTTCCGGCCGGATCAGGTGCCGGTGACGTGGCGCGACGACGCGGAGTCGGTCGCGCGAGTGCCGAGCGCGGCGGACGGGGAGGACCGCGGGGGGGACGACCGAGCCGGCCGCGACGCCGCCGACATGCGCGGCGCGGAGGCGACCGTCGAGGTCGACGGCGACGGGGTCGTGAAGCGACGGCTCCCGAAGGGGTACCGCCATCCGGAACTGGACGAGACGCTGCGGCGCGACCGGACTGTCGCGGAGGCGCGCCTGCTCGCGGCCGCCCGTCAGGCGGGGGTGCCGACGCCGTTGGTCCGCGACGTGGACGTCGCCGAGGCGACGATCGCGATGCAGTTCGTCGGCGATCGCGACCTGGCGGCGGCGCTCACCGAGGACCGCGCCCGGACGGTCGGCGAGCACCTCGCGCGGCTCCACGACGCCGGGATCGTCCACGGCGACCCGACGACGCGCAACGTCAGGGTGGGCCGCGAGGGATCGCCCGAGAACGGACGGCTCTTCCCCATCGACTTCGGCCTCGGCTTCAGCTCCGACCACGTCGAGGACTACGCGATGGACCTGCACGTGTTCGAGCAGTCGATCGAGGGGACCGCGAGCGAGCCCGAGCGGCTCGTCGCAGCGGTCGAGGACGGCTATCGGGCGGTCGGCGACCCCGCCGTGCTGGACCGGCTCCGCGGCGTCGAGGGACGCGGTCGCTACCAGTAGCGTCGGCGTCGGGATGCCGGATTCGGGCCAAAACGATTTATCCGACGGCGTCGTTGACTGAGCCATGGCAGACAAACCCCAGACAGGGGAGCTCTTCGGGATCCCGTACAACTTCGAGCGTCCGAGCGTCGGTCGCCTGCTCTCCTCGTACTGGAAGCCCGGCAAGGGTATGCTGGTGGAGAAGCCGTTCGGCATCGGCTACACGCTCAACCTCGCGAACTGGCGCTCGTGGCTCGTCCTCGTCGTCGCGGGCGCGCTGCTGTATCAGGAACGCGGCGGCGGCGACGACGACGGCGACGTCGACGACGAGGCCGAACCCGTCGAGGTCATCGTCGACGACGACTGAACGTCCGGACGACGACCGGGCGCCTACTCGCTCCACTTCTCCGACTCCGCCCGGTCCCGCCAGGCGCGCTGCTGTGCGCGCTCCGCGACGTGGTCGACGCCGTCGGCGACGTCCTCGCGGACGGCCGTCTCGAACGCGTCCAGTTCGTTCAGGACGTTTCGCCGATACGCCGTGACGAGCTCGTACGTCCAGCGGCCCTCGACGACGCCCGCCGGGAGCAGCCGGTCGCGGATCTCGTCGGCGTACTCGTCGTGGCCGGCGGCCCGGAGGAGCTCCTCCGCCTCCGCGAACCGGTCCATCGCGTGGCCGGTTCGGTGGTGACAGCCGAGCAGGTCGGCGTACGCGCGGTGGGCGTGTTCGATCCCGAGCTGTATCGAGTGCAGCGCCGCCCGTTCGTCCGCGGTCAGGTCGGGAACGCCCCGGGCCGGTTTGTCGACGGACATATCACGTGCTACGTCACCATACACCAAGGAGCTTGTGTGCCCGAACGATTAGGGGGGCCGACGACGAGGGGGGTGGCATGAACGGGTCGTTCCTCGCGTCGATGGCGCTGACGCTGGCGTCGCTCGGCGGCTACGTCCTCGGGACCGTCGCGCCGTACCCCGGTCGGGAGGCGAGCATCGCGGGGCTGTTCGTGGGGATAACGCTCGCGGTCGTGACCCACGGCCGGAGCGACGCGGGATCGACGGATCCCGAGACCGACGCGGGAACGCCGGAGCCCGGAATCGGCTCGGAAACGACCGGCTCCGGGAGCGACCCACGTGACGGGGGTGGATCGCGGTGATCCACGCGATGTCGTACACCGACGGGGAGGCCGCGACGTTCGAGGAGGTGACGGCGGCCGCGGAGGCGCCGGGGACGACGTGGGTGTGGGTGAACGCGGCCGACCGGGGCGGGGACGGGGATCCCGCGGTTCGGGAGGGGGAGACCGACGTGGGTCGGGTCCCGCAGCCGACGGGCGAGCTCGCGACGGTGACCGAGCGGTTCGACATCCACCCGCTACACGTCGAGGACGTGCTCGGCGACGCCCGCCCGAAGTCGGAGCTGCTGGACGAGTACGCGTTCCTGCTCGTGAAGGGCGCCCGGTTTCGCGTCGGGGAGACGACGTTCCTCGAGGAGATCCGGACGCGTCCGGTGGGCGTGTTCGTCGGCGACGACTGGCTGGTGACGGTGACGGTCGACAGCGACGACGCCGTCGAGGCGGTGTGGAACCGCCTCGAGGGCGCGGACCGGCGGGCGCTTGCCCGCGGGGCGGACTTCGCGGGCTACCTCGTCGTCGACCGGATCGTGGACGGCTACTTCCGCCTCCTGGAGGAGCTGGAGGACGACATCGAGACCGTCGAGGACCGCGTCATCGAGGCGCCCGACCCGGACACCCTCGCGGCGATCAACGAGCTCCGGCGGGAGCTGCTGTCGGTCCGGCGGGTCGTGTGGCCGACCCGCGACGCCGTGAACGCGCTCTCGCGCGGCGACGCCGACCAGATCGCCGAGTCGACCGAGAAGTACTACCGCGACGTGTACGACCACCTCGTGCAGCTGGTCGAGCTGACCGAGACGTACCGCGACCTCACCGCCGGCGCGCGCGACATCTACCTCAACACGCTGTCGCAGTCGACGAACGAGGTGATGCGCCGGCTCACGGTCGTCGCGACGATCGTCCTCCCGCTGACGTTCGTCGCCGGCGTGTTCGGGATGAACTTCGAGTCGATGCCGGAGCTCGGGTGGCCGTACGCGTACCACACGGCGATGCTCGGGATGGGCGGCATCGCGCTCGTGCTGGTCGCGTACTTCCGGCGCGAGGGCTGGTTGTGAGCCGGACGAGTTCCGTGGCTCGGTCGATCCGCCGGCCCGACTGATCCGCCGACACGGCCGATCGGACGGCCGCCGTGTGGCACTCAGCCGTCGGCGATCCGTCGCACCGATCCCCCGTCGTCGCCGACCGTGCAGACGTACACCTCCCCGTCGGGGCCCTCCCCGAACGAGAGCAGTCCGCCGCCGAGCCCCGTTGTCGACACCGCGCGGGTCGGCCATCGACCCGACTCGCGCGGCTCGGCCAGGAACAGGTCCCCATCGGGGCGGTAGTCGCCGAACACGTACGTCCCCGCGAGGTCGGCGACGGCGTCGCCGCGGTAGACGTAGCCGCCGATGACCGAGATCCCGGTCACCGCGCCGTCGCCGGAGTGAGGGTACTCGATCACCGGGTCGATCAGCGGACCGCCGTCGGGCGTCTCGGTCGGCGCCTCCGCGGCGTCGAACGGCCGGAACCCCTCACGGACGTTCCAGCCGTAGTTGCCGCCGGCCTCGACGCGGTTCACCTCCTCGTAGCGGTTCTGCCCCACGTCGGCGACGAGGAAGTCGTCCGTCTCGCGGTCGAAGCTGAACCGCCACGGGTTGCGGAGGCCCCACGCGTACTGCTCGGGGAGCCCCTGGCCGCCGACGAGCGGGTTGTCGTCGGGGACGCCGTATGGATCGCCGTCATCGCCGACGCCGACGTCGTCGCCGCCGAGCGGGTCGATCCGGAGGACGCTCCCGAGGAGGTTCTCGGTCACGTCCTGCCCGTTGCCGCCCGCGACGCCGTCGTACCAGTCCTCGACGTGGCCGGTGCCCCGGTCGCCGGCGCCGCCGCCGTCGCCGACCCCGACGTACAGCAGTCCGTCCGGGCCGAACACGACCGACCCGGCGTTGTGGTTCGGCTGCGGCTCGGGGATCTCGAGGAGGATGCGCTCGCTGTCGGGGTCGGCGGCGTCGGGCGTCGCGCGGAACTCCGAGAGGACGAAGGTGTGGCTGTAGTCGCTCGGCATTCCGTCGCGCAGCGGGCCGCTGTACCGGACGTACACTCGATCCTCGTCGGGGAACTGGGGATGAAACGCGAGCCCGAGCAGTCCCATCTCGCCGCCTGCCCGGCCCAAGCGGTCGGTCACGTCGAGGAACGGCGACCCGTCGCCGCCGGCGAGAAGCGTCACCGTCCCCTGTTGGTCAACGACGTACAGACGGCCGTCGAGGCCGGCGGGCGCTTCCACGCCCAGCGGGGCGGCGAAGCCGTCGGCGATCGGCTCGGTCGCGAGCGAGTCGGGCGCGTCCGCGTCCGCCCCTGTCGTATCGGTGCCGGTCGTATCAGTTCGAGTCGTGTCGGTGCCGGCCGATTCCCGTCGATCCGCCGGCCCGGAGCGTCCGGACGTACAGCCCGCGACGGCGGTCGCGGCGAGCGTGCCAGAGCCCCCGAGACGGCGGAGGAACGTCCGTCGATCCATCGAGGCGTCCCGATCGGAACTGTCCATGCGGGGCGTGACGGTCCGCGTCGGTGTATACTCGTGGGCGGGTTGACTCCGCGGGAGACCGGGATCCTCACCTGAAGCGCCACGTCGCCGCGACGCCCGCCAGCCACGCGACGGCGAAGAAGGTAGCGAGCAACTGGACCGCCCCGATCGCGGCGCCGCCGGCCGCGACCGCGGCGACGAACACCGCCGCATCGACGCCCAGCCCCGCGCCGACGATCCAGCGGAACCAGCGCGCCGGGCGCTCGACGCGGCCGAACAGGACCGTATTGAGCCACACGCCGCCGATCGCGCCCGGCGCGACGAGCGCGAACACCGGGTACAGCGCACGCGGCCCGACGACCCCGAGGGCGACCGCCAGCGCGAGGACGGCGACCGCGAGCGCCGACGTGGTCAACGCGCCGGAGACCGCGGCGTGCCCCTGACGGGAGATGCGTCGGTCGCGGCGGTCGAGAACGGACTCGGGGTCGATCCCGTCCGGATCGGATGCCACACGCGTTGTCACGGCGTGTACGCCATTGGATATTACGCCCATACGGATGGGCTATCGCGCCCGTCGTGGATGGACTACCGCGCCCGACGGAGGTCACACCGTCACGCGCTCGCCGACCGACGGTGCCGCGGCGTCGTAGCCGTCGGCCCGCAACTCCTCGGCGAACGTCGGGCAGCGGTCCCCGTGGTTGACGAGCACCGTCGCGCCGCGGTAGTCGTCGAGGAACGCACGCAGACCGTCGCGGTCGGCGTGCGCGGAGAAGTCGAACAGTTCGACGCGGGCGGCGACCGGAACGACGCCGCCGTCGAGCTCACAGCGACCGTGTTCGAGCAGCTGTCGACCGTTCGTTCCCTCGACCTGGTAGCCGGTGAGACACACCCGGTTCGTCGGGTTCGAGCGAAGCATCGGCAGGTAGCGCATCACCGGCCCGCCCGAGAGCATCCCGGACGTGGTGACGATGGCCTCGTTGTCGGCGGCGATACGCTCCCGTTGTCCACGGGACGCCCCCGAGCGTCCCGTGCGGCCTGCGGGACCGGAGGTCCCGCTCTGGCCGGCCTTCCCGCCGACGTACCGCGCGCCGGACTTCGCCCGCCGGAGCGCCTCCGGGTCCCGGACGTACTCGGGGTATCGCCGGACGATGTCGGTGACGCGCTGGCCCATGCCGTCGAGGTACGGGCGGATCTCGGTGTCCTCCAGCACCGTCAGAATCTCCTGCGTCCGACCGATCGCGAACGCGGGGATCAGCGCGGTTCCGCCCTCGTATCGGGTGGTTCGGACCGTCTCGACGAACCGCTCCTCGACGCGGGCGCGGTCCTCGTGGGTCACGTCCGAGTAGGTGCTCTCGCAGATCACCGCGTCCGCGTCGGGCCGTGCCGTCGACCCCGACAGCAGGCGGGTGTCGTCGGTGTGGAAGTCGGCCGTGTACAGCAGCCGCGTGTCGCCGTCGTCGACGAGAACGTGCGCGCTCCCGGGGATGTGACCGGCGTCGAGGAGGGTGACCTCGTACTCGGTGCCGCCGGCGGCGACGGTGAACGGCTCGCCGTAGCCGTGGCGCTCCTCGACCTCCCCGAGGCGCTGGACGTGGCTCTCGGTGAAGGTACACTCGTAGCCGCGCAGCTTCAGCGTGTCGCGTGCGAGCACCCGAGCCAACTCGGCCGTCGGCGGCGTCCAGTGGACCGAGGGACGGCGGTCGCCGCGCAGTAGGGCGGGCACCTGCCCGACGTGGTCGAGGTGGCCGTGGCTGACGACGACCGCGTCCGGCTCCGGCCGGCCGACGGGGTACTGCGGCGGCTCCCCGGTCAGCATCCCGTAGTCGAGGAGGAGCGCGTCGTCGATGAGGACCGCCGAGCGACCCACCTCGCGGGCGCCGCCGAGGAACTGGATCTCCATCGCGTGAACGGCGGGGCTCGCCGGAGTTGGGTTCGTCGGTTCCTCGCGCGGGTCGCCGGCGACGGCGTCAGACTACCTGCACCGCGACCAGCGCGGCGGCCCCCAACGCCAGCACGCACAGCACGCCGACCGAGAGCGTGGACATCCGCTTCATGTTCATACCGAATCGGGGTGAGACCGCCGCATAACGGTTCGGTCCCGCCTATCACGGGTGAAAAACCGACCCCGATCGATCGCGCCTCCCGTCAGTCGTCCGCGGGGGCGGCGTCGGTGTCGGAGTCGGCTTCGCCGAGCTCCGGAACCACGCCGTCCTCGCGCCAGCCGCGCGTCTCGTAGTACTCGTCGAGCGCCGCCTCGAACCCCTCGATGTCGTACGGGAGCGTGTCCTCCGCGCGGTCGAAGCCGCGACGGTTGTTGAACGCCCGCTCCAGTTCGACGACGCGCGCGCCCACCGCGAGCAGATCGTCGTAGTCGGCGTCGAGCAGGGAGCCGAGCCGCTCCTCGGTCATGAAGTCCCGGCTGAACTTGCAGGCGACCGCGGAGTCGAGCACCGCGTTGTGGTCCTCCGCCGCGGCGACCATCGGGGCCTTCCCGTCGAGCCCGCGCTTGTCGACGGCCGCCTCCTTGTCGACGAGGGGGTACTCCTTCGAGTAGAAGCTCGCGTACATGTGGTCGGCGCCGCGGTTCGAGGTCGCGAACGAGAGGCCCTGCCCGTTCAGGGTGCGGCCGTCGTGGGCGGAGAACTCCAGCCCCTTCACCGACCAGTCCTCGACGCCCAGCTCGGGGGCCGCGCGGTGAACGCCCTCCGCGAGCAGGTCGCCCACCTCGCCCTCGCGGTAGGCGGCCTTCCGGAGCGTCTCGCGGGCGCGCTCGGGGTTTGCGAGGTCGTCCTCGCTCTCGAGGTAGGCGGCGACCGTGTCGCCCGCGGAGATGGTGTCGACGCCGAGACGGTCACACAGGTCGTTCGCCTTCATGACCTCGACCACGTCGTCGACGAGCTGGTTCGATCCCCACGCCATCACCGTCTCGAACTCCGGCCCCTCCGTCTCGACGCCGGCGTCCTCGTCCCTCGTCGGGAGCTTGCACGCGAACGCGCACTGCGAGCAGGTGCCCTTCTTGTACTTCTTCGACTCGACCGCGTCCCCGGAGATCCCCGCCACGCCCTCCTCGAAGTCGGTGCGCGCGAAGTAGTCGGTCGGGAGCGCCCCCACCTCGTTGGCGAGCTCCGTGACGCTCGTCGTTCCCTGCCGCTTCATGATGTGGTCCGCGGTGGCCGCCTCACGGTGGACGTCCGTCTGGATCGGATCGATCTCCACGTCCGCCTCGCTGTCGCCGTCGAAGGTGAGGACCTTCACGTTCTTGCTGCCCAGCACCGCGCCCATCCCGGTGCGGCCGAACGCACGCGTCTCGCTGGTCATCACGCACGCGTAGCGGACCAGGTTCTCGCCCGCCGGACCGATGCACGCGAGGTTCTCGGCCTCCAGATCGTGGGTCTCCTCGGCCCACTCGGTCACCTCGGGGACCTCGGCGCCCGCGAGGTCGGGGACCTCCTCGAACTCGACGCCGTCGTCGCGGACGTGGACCGCCAGGGGAACGTCGCTGGCGCCGTGGAGTTCGACGGCGGCGTACCCGGTGCCGGTGAAGTTGCGCGACAGGAAGCCGCCGGCGTTCGAGGAGGCGAGCCCGTCGGTCAGTGGCGATACGCTCGTCATGTTCATTCGCCCGGTGAAGCTCATCCGCGAGTGCTGGAGCGGGCCCGTCGAGAGCAGGACTCGGTTCTCCGGGCCCAGCGGGTCGACGTCGAACGGGACGCGGTCGAACGCCAGTTTCGTCGCGACGCCGCGGCCGCCGACGAACTCGCTCAGCACGTCGTCGACGTCCTCCTCGGTCGTCTCGCGGGCCGAGAGGTCGACCGACAGCAGCGGACCGGTCGCGTGGATCATACCCATGGGTTTCCAGTCGAGGGTGGTAAATCCCGCTGTCGGTGAGCGTGTCACGAACCACCGTGTGTCGCCGTTCGTGCGGGGGAAACGGGCGGGAACGCCACGCGCCGGTTCGGAACCACTATCCCGCCGGCCGTCGGACCCACGAACCGAATGAAGGTCTTCGGATCGAGCGGCACCCGCGGGGTCGTCGGCGAGGAGTTCACCCCGGAGTTCGTCTCCCGGGTGGCCGCGGCCGCGGCGGCGACGTGGGACGCCGAGCGCGTCGCCCTCGGCCGCGACACCCGCACGTCCGGGCGGACGTTCGCCGACGCCGCCGCCGCCGGCGTCACCGCCGCAGGCGTCGACGTGGAGCGACTCGGCGTGGTCCCGACCCCGAGCCTGGTGCGCTACTGCGAGGTCGAATCGGTGCCCGGCGTGATGATCACCGCGTCGCACAACCCGCCGGAGTTCAACGGGGTCAAGCTCGTCGGCGACGACGGGGTCGAGCTCCCGGTGAACCGGCTGGAGGTCGTCGAGGAGCGCCTCCTCTCGGAGGAGCCGACGACCGTGTCGTGGGACCGGATGGGCGAGTCCCGCCGCGTTCCCGACGCCAACGGCGACTACGTCGCGGAGATGCTCGACGCGATCGACCGCGACGCCGTCGCCGCCGCCGACCTCACGGTCGCGCTCGACCCCGGCCACGGCGCCGGCGCGCTCACCTCGCCCGAGTTCTTCCGGGAGCTCGGCTGCGACGTCGTCACGGTGAACGCGCAGCCGGACGGCCACTTCCCCGGCCGCGACCCGGAGCCGGTGCGGGAGAACCTCGACGACCTCGGGCGGCTCGTCCGCGCGGCCGACGCCGACGTCGGGGTCGCCCACGACGGCGACGGCGACCGCGCCATCTTCTTCGACGAGGCCGGCGAGTACGTCGAGGGCGACGCCTCGCTGGCGGCGCTCGCCGCCCGCGATCTGGGCGAGGGCGACACGACCGTCGCCGCGGTGAACGTCTCCCAGCGCCTCGTGGACGTGTGTGAGGCCGCCGGCGCGAACCTCGAGCTCACGCCCATCGGCTCGACGAACATCATCACCCGGATCAAGGAACTGTGGCGCGAGGGCGAGTCAGTCCCCGTCGCCGGCGAGGGCAACGGCGGGGTCTTCTTCCCCGACTACCGACTGGTGCGCGACGGAGCGTTCATCGCCGCGAAGTTCCTCGAGCTGCTCGCCGAGCGCGACGCGACCGTCAGCGAGATCGTCGCTCCCTACGAGGACTACACGAACGTCCGCGAGAACCTCACGTACGGCTCGGACGCCGAGCTGGACGCGATGCTCGCGGCCGCCGAGTCGTACGCCGACGCCGCCGACGCCGAGCCGGACACGAAGGACGGCTACCGCCTCGACTACGGCGACGCGTGGGTGCTCGTGCGCCCCTCCGGCACCGAGCCCAAGGTTCGCGTGTACGCGGAGTCCGCCGACGCCGACCGCGCGGCCGCGCTGGTGCGGGACCTGCGCGAGACGTTGGAGGAGGCGCGGGCCGACGCCGCGGCGTAGCCGGGCGACTCGCCCCGACGGCGCGCGCCGGCCGACTCGCTCCGACCGCTCCCCGATCGCACACCCCCCGAATCCTTTCCTCCCGTCGACCCCGACCCCCGAACATGGACATCGAGGTGCGCCCCGTCGCCTCGCCGGCCGAGTTCCGCGCGGCGCTGACGGTCAACCGCGCCGCCTGGCGCGACGCGTACGCCGGCATCCTCCCGGACGAGCGGCTGGACGCGATGACGGTCCCCGACGGCGTCGAGCTACAGGAGCGGTACGATCGTGCGACGGCCGACGGCCGTGCGTTCCTCGTCGCCGTCGACAGGGAACCGGGCGCGGTCGTCGGCTTCGCCGACGCGCTGTGGAACGACGAGCGAAAGGCGTTCTGCGAGCGCGAGGACGCCGAGCTCCGAGCGATCTACGTCGATCCCGACGCGCAGGGCGCGGGCGTCGGCTCGGCGCTGTTGGAGGCCGTACTCGACCGCGTCGCCGGATCGAACTCGCGGCTGGTGTTGGAGACGTTCATCGAGAACCGCGCGGCCCGCGAGTTCTACGAGGCGCGCGGGTTCGAGCGGGTCGGCACCTCGGCCTTCGAGGTGGGCGAGGAGTCGTACCCGACGGCGGTGTACGCGCGGCCGCTGTAGGCCGGTCGCGGTGAACCCTCGCGGTTACGAGTCCGCGTCCTCGAGCGTGTCGGTCAGCAGTTCGCGTCGCTCGCGCGCCTCGGCCAGTTCGGCGGCCGCCTCGCCCGAGGCGACGCGCTCGACCTCCGCGTCCGACAGCTCCGCCTCGGCCTCGGCGGCGCGGCGGAGCCGCTCGTAGTCGGGGTGGTCCGCGGCCTCCCGCAGCCGGCGGGCGCGGGCGACGGTCCCCTCGGGCGCGAACTTGGCGACGACGGAGACGAGCTCCTCGCGCTGGAACCGGAGCGTCTCGGCCGACGGCGGCGGCGGCCAGTCGACCGTGAGCGGTTCCGCGGACAGCCGTTCGAGGTACGTCCGGTGCGGGCGAACCCGCGCCGTGAACGTGCCCGGGTCCTCGACGTAGTGGTCGAGCTTGGAGGCGGAGTAGTCGGCGTACTCGAGCAGGTCCGGAAGCGCCGCCCCGTCGGCGGGCGACGAGTCGAGGAACGAGCGCAGCTCCGGCGGCGGCGCGGCGTAGTCGACGAACGGCGTCCCCGCCGCGTCCGCGACGAACGCCAGCAGCTCGCGGGCGGACGCCTCCCGGCGGAAGTCGTCGAACGCGTCGCGAACGGCGTCGTTGTAGGCGGCGATCGGCTCGCGGAGTTCCTCGGTGGGAGCGGTCAGGTCCGCCTCCCCGAGCTCGACGAGCCGTTCCAGCGCCGCGATCCGGTCGTCCAGCGCGTCGAGACGCCGCGTGACGTCCCGTTCGGCGTCGTGGACCGCGGCCTCGGCGGCCTCGCGCTCGGCCAGCCGGTCGGCGAGGTCGCGGGCGGGGGACAGCGCCTCGCGGGCGCGATCGAAGTCCGACTCGGAGAGCCGCCGGCCGTCGACGGCGTCGTTCGCGCGTTCGAACGCGTCGCGTCCGGGGACGTCCTCGTCGAGGTCCTCGGCGACGGCCGCGAACTCGCCCTGGAACTCGACGTACGCCTGGAAGTCGCCCGTCCCGGTCGCCGAGTCGACGTAGCGCTCCAGCAGGCGGTCTGCGCGCTGAACGGCGTCGCGAACGGTCGCGAGCGTCGACTCGCCGTGCTCCTCGACGGCGGCGGTCGCGTCGTCCCGTCGCCCGCGGGCGTCCCGGAGCGTCGTCGCGAGCGCGTCGGCGTCGCGTTCGGCGTCCGGCAGCGGGTCCGGCGATGCGTTCCGCCCGGAGGCCGCCTCCGGCTCGGCGGTCGCGTTCTGTCCGTGGGTCGCGTCGGCGTCGCGTCCCATCCGCTACTCGTACACCACGTCGGGGTCGAACACGCGCTCGCCGACGTGCTCGCCGTCGACTGTGCGGTGGAAACACGAGCGGTGGCCGGTGTGACAGGCGCCGCCGGTCTGGTCGACGAGATACAGCAGGGTGTCGGCGTCGCAGTCGACGCGGACCTCGCGGACCTCCTGCGTGTGTCCGCTGGTGGCGCCCTTTTCCCACAGTTCCTCGCGGGACCGGGAGTAGTAGTGCGCTCGGCCCGTCTCGCGGGTACGCTCCAGCGCCTCTCGGTTCACGTACGCGAGCATCAACACCTCGCCGGAGTCGGCGTCCTGTGCGACGGCGGGGACGAGCCCGTCGTCGCCGAAATCGACCGCGATCCGGTCGGCGGGTTCGGCGTCGGGCGTGGGATCACTCATCGGTCCGAACGTCGGGGCTGGGGCGAATAGGTCTTGTGCGTAGCGGGCGCGACCACCGGCCGCGTGCCGGGTCGGGGGAGTTCTAGGGAGGTCAGACCAGCCCGAGCGCCCCGAGCGCGACCGTGAGCACGTCGCCGTACGTCAACGCGAGCACGAGCCCCCCGAACAACGGCACGAGGAACGGGAGCCCGGGAGACACCCACAGCGCGTCCTCGCCGGCGACGCGTTCCAGGCCCTCGCGGAGCGTCTCGGGCGTCGTGCCGTAGGCCGTTCCCTCGATGTCGTCGAGGAACCGTTCGGCGGCCCACGGGTCGTCGACGGCGTCCGCCTCGGCGTCGACCGGCGGTCCGTCCCGTCCCGGCGCCGCGGCGGCGTCCGGGTCGCCGGCGGCGTCGTCGGCCGTCGCGTCCGACTCGGGGAACTCGAACCCGCCGTCGTCGACGCCCCCGTCCGTCCGCGCGCCGTCGTGGACTGCGCCGTCGGTCGGCGGGTTCGTCTCGCCGACGGACGTCGGGTCGCGGTGCGCGTCGGGGTCCGACCGGACGGCCGCGAGCGTGGTGCCGCGCCACCGGAGGTACATCCGGAGCGCGTCGAGGTCGAGGCCCCGCTGCGGGCGGAGCCCGTCGACGCGGATGAGTTGGCCGTGCACGTCCGGGAGGTCTTCGGTCGCGGTCCAGCGACCGACGAACATCGCCGGAGAGAGCCGGCCGGCGGCGACGTTCGACACGAACAGCAGGGCGACGTAGCCCCCGCCGAACAGCACCGCGTTCGTCAGCGCCGACATCGCCGTGACGCCCAGCGCCGAGGGGTGCACGGGGAAGCCGACGGCGTGGAGCCACGTCACCTCCGGCAGGATCGACAGCGGGACGACGTACCCGGGAGTGGTCGGGAACGCGACCGCGAGCACCACGAGCGCCTTCGCGTCGGCGCCGCCGAAGGCGGCCATCCGGTAGGCGAGCAGCGAGAAGGGGATCAGGAAGAGGATCGAGAACCCGACCCGGACGAGGAACAGCCGTCCGGCGTAGCCGTCGAACGGGTACGCCCCGGCGGCCTCCACGACGAGCGCCAGCGCGCCGATCGCGAGGAGCGGAAGCCAGAGAGAACTCGCGACCCGTCGGGTCCGGATGTCGCGGTAGGCGGCCCACGCGAACCCCGGGAGGACGAGGAGCCTGAGGAGGTCGGCCGCGGTGGCGACGCCGAGCACGTTCATACGCCGTCGGGCGGCTCCGAGGGGTTAGTCGTTGCCGTCCGCGTCTCGGTCGTGAAAAACGCGCTGTGCGGGTTCGTCGTCGACGGACGCGTCGCTGGAGAGGGGAATAACGTGGAGAACTCGGCGGCGGACCGCGTTCAGATCAGATGACGCGGTTCTGGAGGTAGTCGAGGTGCTTCGCGTTGTAGACGATCTTGATCTCGTCGGCCTGCGGCGAACCGATGCACGTCAGGCGAACGTTCTTCTCCTCGACCTCCTCGTCGGAGAGGATCTGCTGCATGTCCATCTCGATCTCTCCCTCCTTCACGATCGCCGCGCAGTTCGCGCAGGCGCCGGCGCGACACGAGAAGGGCCAGTCGTAGCCCTGGGCCTCGGCGGCCTCGAGGATGTACTCGCCCTCGTTGACGTCGAGCTCGCCGTAGTCCTCTCCGTCCAACCCGGCCTCGGCCGCGTTCTCGAAGAGATCGTCGTCGTCGATCTCCCAGCCGTTGTCGTCCAGCACTTCGTAGTTAAGGTATTCGACCGTGGGCATCTCGTCCAACGCTTCGCCCGCCGCACCATTAGTTGTTGCTATCTGGTAGAGAGATAACGGCCCAAACGGGCTTTAGGCGGGCCGAAATAACCGTTCTACGGATCTGAGAGAATCGCATCGACGCGATCGATCGAGCCGTGCGAGACCGGAGGAACTCGGCGGTCCGACTGCGATACGAGCCACGGAGCGAACGTCACGGGGTCCTACAGGGGAACGACCGCGAACAGCGCGTACGAGCAGACGAACGAGATCGTGGGCGTGAAGATCCAAAAGGAGACGACGCGGCCGGTCGTACCGGGGTCGAACAGCTCCTCGGCGAGCAGTTCGTCCCCGTGCTCCTCGCCCATCCGGGGGACGCCGTCGTCGGCGTCCGGGCGGTCGGCCGCGAGCGCGTCGACGGACACCTCGGGTCGCCCGCGGTCGGTCCGTTCCCCGTCGCCCCGGAGCGCGCCGTCGACCGCGCCGCTGACGGCGTCGCCGAGCGTCGTCGTCCGGGTCGCTCGCCCCCAGCCGAGTCCCACGATCGACATCGTTGCCGAGACCGCCAGCGAGGCCGGGATCCCGATCCCTGAGAGGAACGTGATGAGGCTCGCCGCGACCACCTCGACGACGAGCGCCGCCGGCAGCGGGAGGTCGGTGAGGTCGTTGCCGACGGTGTCGAGCGTCCGGCGGGCGATCGTGAACGCGCCGACGGCGATCGCCGCGCTCGCGAGCAACACCCCCTGGCTCGCCGTCACCGACCCGTTCCCCACCAGCGGCGCGACCGCGTTGGCGACGTTGGAGGCGCCCGCGGAGAACGCCATGTAACAGGCGATGATGATCACGGCGGCCGTGCCGGCGACCTCCCGGCCGGTCGCGTCGGGCGCGACCGTGGGTCGCACGCCGTCGAACTCGACGACGCCGCCGGCCGACCGGTCGATCGCGAAGGCGGCGTCGAGGTACGGGTAGAAGTACCGACCGACGACCGCGCAGATCCAGAACGCGACGACGGGCGCGACGAGCCACCAGCCGACGATCCGCAGCATGACGTCGGCGTCGAGCGTCCCCGTCGCCGCGCCGAGGCCCGCAATGGCGCCGACGGCCGTCATCGAGGTCGAGGCGGGGACGCCGAAGGTGTTGGAGATCAACAGCGCCAGCCCGACGAAGAAGAGCACGCCGACGCTCGCGGCGAGCGTGAACGCCGACGACGGGACGATCTCCCCGCCCATCGTGTCGATGACGTTGCGACCGACCGTCCACCCGCCGGCGAGCGCGAACGCGGACATGAGCGCCGCCGCGGCCGTCTTCGAGAGCGTGCCGCTGCCGACCGCGGGGCCGAACGAGACGCCCGTCGACGACCCGCCGATGTTGAAGCCGACGAACACCGCGACGGCAACGCCGATCGCCAAGAGTGCCTCGACCACGCGAACACGCTCCCGCCGTCGGCCCATAAGTCCGGTCGATCTCCGTCCGCCCGCGACAGCGTTTAAGCCATGGGTCCGATACTACGGGGTATGGAATGGAAGACAGACTGGGGCCTGCGAGGCCGGATGGTCCTGACCGGGTTCCTGCTTTTCGCCCTCTACATCGTGTTCATCGCGGTGTTGTCCCAGTACGTGGGACTGTTCGCGATCGTCGCGATCATGGGGCTGTTCTCGCTCGGACAGTTCTTCTTCAGCGACAAGCTCGCGCTGTACTCGATGGGCGCGAAGGAGGTGTCCGAACAGGAGTATCCGGAGCTCCACCGGAAGATCACGCGCCTCTCCCAACAGGCGGACCTCCCGAAGCCGACGGTCGCGGTCGCCGACACCCGCGTGCCGAACGCGTTCGCCGCCGGGCGTTCACAGAAGAACTCGACCGTCTGCGTGACGACCGGACTGCTCCGCACGCTCGACGACGAGGAGCTGGAGGGCGTGCTCGCCCACGAGCTGGCGCACGTCAAGAACCGCGACGTGATGGTGATGACCATCGCGTCGTTCCTCTCGACGCTGGCGTTCATCGTCGTGCGTTGGGGCTGGCTCTTCGGCGGCGGGGGCGACCGCGGCGGCGGCAACCAGGCGCCGGTCATCGTCGCCATCGTCGTCTCGCTCGTCGTGTGGGTGATCTCGTTCATGCTCATCCGCCTGCTGTCGCGCTACCGCGAGTTCGCCGCCGACCGCGGCGGCGCGGCCATCTCGGGCAAGCCCGGCGCGCTCGCGTCGGCGCTCGTCACCATCGACAGCGGGATGGAGAAGGTACCGAAGGAGGACCTCCGCGACACCGCGGAGATGAACGCCTTCTTCGTCATCCCGATCAGGTCCGGGTTCATCGGGAAGCTGTTCTCGACGCACCCGAGCACCGAGAAGCGCGTCGAGCGGCTCCGCGAGCTGGAGCGGGAGCTCGAGACGGCCTGAGCCGAGTAGCGGCGCGCTCACACCCCTTGGGTCCGGAACGGAACGATCCGTTCCCTCTCCCCCGGTTCCGCACCGTCCAGCCCGTGTGAAGCTTGATACGTGATTGCGCAGAACGGACCGTATGAGCGACCGCACGTACGACATCTCCGGGATCGATCTCACCGACGACAGCTACACCGTCGTCCAGAGCCTCGTGCGCAACAAGTACCGGGCGGAGGACTCGTCGGGGAACGTCGTGTTGCGTGGGAAACAGAAGATGCTGAAGCTGAAGGAACAGTTCCCGTTCGTCGACGCCGACGGGACCGAGGTGTTCTCGGTGAAGGCGGCGGGGATGCTCGACGTCGCCGGCAACTACGTCCTCACCGACTCACGGACCGGCGAGGACCTGGTGATCCTCGACAACGACTACTCGGTCCTGCAGGACACCTGGACGATCCGCGACGCCGACACGGAGGCGGCGCTCGCGAGGATCGACTCCCGCGGCGCCCTGACGACGATCGCACGGAACGTCCTCCCGTTCGGTCACTGGATCCCGCACCGGTACGAGATCACCGACCCGAACGGCGCCCACGTCGGCACTATCGCCGGGGAGTTCTCCCTGGCGGACACCTACGAGATCACCGTCGACGACGCCGACGCGGTGCCGAAGGAGGCGGTCGTCGCCGCCGCGATGGTGATCGACGCGATCCAGGGGAACTGACGGCGCCGGCGACGTGGCGGTGTCGACCCGGTGAGCGACCGCCCGCGCGAGCGACGGCTTGAACACGGCTCCCCACGGAGTACCGACAGCGCCAATGGGGATTCTCGACACACTCAGATCCGTGCTCGGGTCGCGCGCGGAGGCCGACGCCGTCAGCGACGCCGACCCCGAGGACCTGTTCGGCATGAGCACCGCCTACGTCACGATGGAGGCGGACCTCGGCTTCCGCTCGGCCGACGAGGCGGCGCTGTGCTTCTCGTCGGTCGACTCCACCGACTTCGCCGACACCGTCGACGCCGTGGAGGCGATCCTCGATGCGGGGGGCGAGGAGACGGGGACGACGTTCCGCCGCCGCGAGGACGACCACGGCTACCACTGGGTGATCCTCGGCGACGACGACCCCGAGGACCTCGTCACGTCCGTCCACTTCGCGGCCGACGAGTTCGTCGAGCGAGGGTACGGCTCGCGGCTGCTGGCGGCGATGTTCGGCTTCGCCGACGAGCGCGATCCCGACCGCCACGCCTACTGGATCTACTCGTTCCGCCGCGGCTCGTACTACCCGTTCGCCCCGACGGGAACCAGCAGTCGGAGCAACAAGACCGAGTTCAAACTGGAGTCGGTGCTGGACGGCGAACTCGGCATCGAATCCGACAAGGAGTACTGGTACCCCCTGTGGCCGGACAGGCCGAACGGCCATCCCTGGGAGTAGGATCGCTCCCGCTCACGACGGCCCCGACTCCTCGACCCCCCGACTCCCCGCCATCGCTTCTGAACCCTCGCACACCGTCCGTGATCGACACGACCACGTACCGCGATTTCACTTTCACTCTACTGTTAACGAGGGTTTATGAGGGGAGCCGAGCAAGGACGGAGTACGATGGCAGAAGACGATCTCCAGGAACTCCCCGGCGTCGGCCCCGCGACCGCAGACAAACTCGTCGAGGCTGGCTTCGACAGCTACCAGAGCATCGCGGTCGCGAGTCCCGCGGAGCTGGGCAACACGGCCGACATCGGCGACTCGACGGCGAACGACATCATCCAGGGCGCCCGCGAGGCGGCCGACATCGGCGGCTTCGAGTCCGGCGCGCAGGTGCTGGAGCGACGCGAGGAGATCGGCAAGCTCTCCTGGCAGATCGACGAGGTCGACGACCTGCTCGGCGGCGGGATGGAGACGCAGTCGATCACCGAGGTGTACGGCGAGTTCGGCGCCGGCAAGTCGCAGGTGACCCACCAGATGGCCGTAAACGTCCAGCTCTCCAGCGACGACGGCGGGCTGGACGGGTCGGCCATCTTCGTCGACTCCGAGGACACGTTCCGCCCCGAGCGGATCGACGACATGGTCCGCGGGCTGGACGACGAGATCCTCGAACACGAGTTCGAGCGCCGCGACATCGAGGGCTCGCCCGAGAACGACGACGACATGCGGACGCTGGTGGAGGACTTCCTCGACCACATCCACGTCGCGAAGGCGTTCAACTCCAACCACCAGATCCTGCTGGCCGAGAAGGCGAAGGAGCTCGCCAGCGAGGCCGAGGACACCGACTGGCCCGTGCGGATGCTCACCGTCGACTCGCTGACGGCCCACTTCCGCGCCGAGTACGTCGGCCGGGGCGAGCTCGCCGAGCGCCAGCAGAAGCTCAACAAGCACCTGCACGACCTGATGCGTATCGGCGACCTCTACAACTGCGTCGTGCTCGTCACGAACCAGGTCGCATCCAACCCCGACTCCTACTTCGGCGACCCGACCCAGCCGATCGGCGGCAACATCCTCGGCCACACCTCGACGTTCCGGATCTACCTCCGCAAGTCGAAGGGCGACAAGCGGATCGTCCGCCTCGTGGACGCGCCGAACCTGGCGGACGGCGAGGCCGTGATGCGCGTGCAGGACGGCGGCCTCAAGCCCGAATAGGCTGCCCCCTCCGTACAGGCGGTATCACCGCTCGACCGGTGCCGTGAGAGTTTTTAACACGATACCCGCCCTCCGTACGAGTATGAGCACCGAAACGGCGTCCGAGGGGTTCGCCCTCCACACGGAGACGATGACTGGACTGCACTGGCTCGGGATCGCGCTCGCGGCGATCACCGGCGTCATCCACCTGTGGCTCGCGTACGCGTTCAGTTCGGAGACCGGGATGGCCGTCGCGTTCCTGATCGCGGGAGTCGGCTTTCTCGGCGGCGTGGCAGCGGTGCTGTTGGACTACCGTCGCCGTCTGTTCTACGTCCTCGGGATCCCGTTCACCGCCGGACAGATACCGCTGTGGTACGTGGCGAACGCGCCGGACTTCGGGGCGACCGGGATCGCGGACAAGGTCGTTCAGGTCCTCCTGATCGTCGTCCTCGTCGTCCTCTACAGACGCGAGTCGTAGGCCGTGATGGCGTTCACGCACGCGCTCGTCGGGGCGCTCCTCGCGGCCCCCGTGGTCGCGCTCGCGCCCGAGTTCGCGGTTCCCGCCGCCGCGGCCGGGATCGTCGGCGGGCTCCTCCCGGACCTCGACCTGTTCGTGGGGCGCCACCGGCGGACGCTCCACTTCCCCGTGTTGGGATGGGCGCTGGCGCTCCCGGCGATCGGCGTCGCCGCGGTCGCTCCGACGACCGCGACGGTCGCGGCCGCCGTCGGGAGCGCGTCGTTCGCCCTCCACGCCGGCACCGACGCCCTCGGCGCCGGCGACGAGATCCGACCGTGGGAGCGCACCTCCGCGGAGGCGGTCTTCGACCACCGTCGCGGTCGGTGGATCGCCCCCCGGTACTGGATCCGGTACGACGGGGCCCCCGAGGACGTCGTCGCCACCGCGGCGCTCGCGGCCCCGATCGTGGCGTTCTACCCCGCGCCGCTGCCGGCGATCGCTGCCGCCTGCGTCGCCCTTGGGGTCGCGTACGCGGTCGTCCGACGCCGGCTCCCGCCGGTCGTCGAGGAGTTGGTCGGGTGACGGCGGCTCGCCGCGTTCACGACACGTTTAGGGTGTCGGAGTCGCTGTGATCGCTCAGCAGATCGACGGACGCGACGCGGAGCGCGCTCGTCCCGACGCGACGGGGCCTCCCGGACCGCGGTCGTCCCGCCCGCCCCTAACACATGACATACCGAACGACCGTCACGCGGCAGTTCGTCGCACAGCACTACCTCACGGTCCCAGATCCCGGACCCGAGGGCGACCTCCACTCGCACGTCTTCTCCGTGGAGGCGACGTTCGCCGGCCCGTCGCTCGACGAGTACGACTACCTCGTCGACATCGACGACGTGCGCGCGGCGCTGGACGAGGCCGAGTCGCGCTACCGCGACGCGACGCTGAACGACCTCCCCGAGTTCGAGGGGTACAACCCCAGCGTCGAGCGGTTCGCTCGCGTGCTCCACGACCGCCTGGCCCCGGCCGCCGCGGGCGGATCCACCGAAACGCTCCGCGTCACGGTGTGGGAGGACGACGAGGCCGCCGCCGGCTACGAGGGGCCGATCCCCGACGCAGGCGGAGCCGACGGCGACAGGGATGGTTGAGCCGCCCCCGGGACCTGCCGGACCCGTCGGCGGCGGCGGGAGTGACGCCCACGACCGCCGCGAGGGTGACGATCGCGTCGGCGACGACCACGGGGTCGGCGACCCCGCGGACGACGACCTCACCGTCGCGCTCGTCGTCCCCGGCGACCCCGCGACGACCTCGGGGGGCTTCCGCTACGACCGTCGCCTCGTCGCCGGCCTCCGCGCGACCGGCGCGGCGGTTCGAGTGTTCTCGGTGCCGTGGCGACGCTACCCGCTCGACCTCCTCGACGCGCCGGGGCTCGCGACCGGAGTACCCGCCCGGCTACGGGACGTTGACGTGGTCGTGGTCGACGGACTCGCGCACGCCGGGACGGTCGGCCTCGTCCGCCGGCTCCGCCGTGACGGTACGCCCGTCGTCGCGCTGGTGCATCACCTCCGGCGCGCGGAGGGCGGCCGGCTCGCGCCGATCGCGACCCGGCTCGAGCGGTGTTTCCTCCGCGGGTGTTCGGCCGCCGTCTGCGTAAGCGGCGCGACCGAGCGCGACGTGCTGACGCTCGTCGATCGCCTTCCAACCCACCTCGCGCCGCCGCCCGCCGATCAGTTCGACCCCGAGGTCACTCCGTCGGACGTGGACCGTCGCGCCCGCGAGGACCCGTTCCGGGTCGTCGCGCTCGGATCGCTCGTCCCGCGGAAGGGTCACGACACGCTGGTGCGGGCGCTCGCGGGGCTCGACTCGGACGGCGCGGCCGGCGAACGCGGCGGGAGCGATGTAGGCGACGCGGACGACACGGGTGACGCGGTGAACGCGAGCGGGGGAGCCGCCGAAGACGACGGCGACTCGACCCCCGACTGGCGGCTCGCCGTCGTCGGCCCGGAGCCCGATCCGGACCACGCCCGCGCGGTGCGTACGCTCGCCGATGACCTCGGCGTCGCCGACCGGGTGTCGTTCCGCGGGAAGCTGTCGACGCCCGATCTCGCGGACGTCCTCCGGGAGTCGCACGCGCTCGCGGTTCCCTCCCAGCACGAGGGGTTCGGAATGGCGTATCTGGAGGGGATGGGCTTCGGCCTCCCGGCGGTCGCCTCCGCCGCGGGCGGCGCGTCCTCGGTCGTCGTCGACGGCGAGAACGGCTTCCTCGTCGACCCCGGCGACGTGGGAGGCGTCCGAGAGGCGCTCGCCGCGCTCGCGGGCGACCGCGACCGACTGGCGGGGATGGGGACGGCGGCGCTTCGCCGGTTCGACGCCCACCCGGACTGGGCCGACACCGTCGCCGGCGTCCGGAGCTTCCTGACGGAGGTGGCCGATGGAGGGTGACGACGTGGCGTATCTGGAGGCGGCCCGGACGGTCGACGACCGCGCCCACAGCGACGCCGCGACCGACGCGTTCCGGACGGCGCTTGAGCGACCGACGCTGGGGCGACCGGCACGGGAGCGACCGACGCCCGGGGCGGACGAGGGGTCGGGGTCGGCGGACGGAGTCCGCGTGTTCGAGGCCGGCGCCGGCACCTGCGGGATGCTTCGCCGCCTGCTCGACGACGGCGCGTTGCCGGCGGGCGAGTGGGTCGCCGTCGACGCCGACGAGCGGGTGCTGTCAGCCGGACGAGATCGGCTGCACGAGGCGGCACGCGTGGCGGGGTACGGAGTCGAAACCGAGGGGTCGGAACTGCTGCTCGAACTCCCCGACGACGCGACGCTTCGCGTCCGCTTCGCGGTCGGCGACGCTCGCGAGGTCGCGGACGACCGCGGCGGCGACTTCGACGGCGTGGTCGCGCGGTCGTTCGCGGACCTGCTGGCTCCCGACGACGTGCTCGACCTCCTCGGGACGGCCGCCCCGGACGGCTGGTACCACCTGCCGCTCACCTTCGACGGCGAGACGCGGTTCGCGCCCGAGCACCCTACCGACCACGCCGTGATCGACGCCTTCCACGGGACGATGCGCAACCGCGGGCGGGCGGCGACGCTGCTCGCCGAGCGGTTCCGGGAGGCCGGGACGCCGCCGACGGTCGACGCGCGCGCCGACTGGGTGATCGAGGGTACCTCCGACGGAGCGGAAACCCATGGGGGCGCCGCCTATCCGGCCGACGAGGGGACGTTCCTGCGGATCGTCCTCGACACCGTCGTCGCCTCCGTGCGCGAGTCGGGGGCCGTGTCGGCGGCGACGCTGTCGGCGTGGGCGGGGACGAGAACTGCGCAGTTGGAACGTGGAGAACTCGGCTACGTCGCGGTGAACCGCGACCTGTTCGGACGTGTCCCGTGAATCGCCGGCGGGACGGACGAGCGGGGAGCCCGCGAGCCGGCGTCAGTCCTCGGTCTTGGTGACGTCGAGGTCGTCGATCTCGCCCTCGTGGAGCTTCGCGCCGTCCTGTGCGACCTGCCGGGCGAGCACGGCGCACTTGATCCGCATCGGGGAGATGTCGACGCCGAGCATCTCCGTGATGTCGTCGGTGTCCATCGCCTCCAACTCGTCGAGGGTCATCCCCTGCAGGCGCTCGGACAGCATCGACGCCGACGCCTGCGAGATGGCGCAGCCGTCGCCCGAGAAGGCCATGTAGTCGATGGTCTCGCCGTCGTCCTCCAGCCGCACGTCGACGGTGATCGTGTCGCCACAGGAGGGGTTCTCGCCGGTGTGCGAGAACGTGGCGTCGTCGAGTTCGGCGTGGTTGCGCGGGTTCTTGTAGTGGTCGAGTATCTGCTGGCGATACATGTCGGAGCCGCCGCCAATGCCCATTGTTGACGGTAATTGGCGAGTGAGTCCGTTAAGCGTTCCGGGGACGGAGGACCCGGGATGGTCGGGAGACGAGCGCGGCGAGTCCTCCGATAGCCGTGGAAGATCCCGGTGAGGACCGTTCAGGTGAACGGAGGATCCCGCGAACGCTCAGGCGAACAGCTGTCGAGCGTCGTCGACCGCCTCGACCAGCTTGTCGATCTCCTCGCGGGTGTTGTAGACGTAGAAGCTCGCGCGGGCGCTGGCTGCGACCCCGAGCTTGTCGTGCAGCGGCTGCGTGCAGTGATCGCCGGCGCGGACCGCGACGGCGTGGTCGTTGAGGATGCTGGAGAGGTCGTGGGCGTGGACGCCGTCGAGGTTGAACGCCACGAGCCCCGCGCGGTCGTCGCCCGGGGGCCCGTAGATGTCCACGTCCTCCCGTTCAGTGAGCCGGTCGTAGGCGTACTCCGCGAGCAGTTGCTCGTGGGCGTGAACGTTCTCCATCCCGAGGTCCTCCAGGTAGTCGATCGCCGCGTGGAGGGCGATGCCCTGCGCGATGACGGGCGTTCCGGCCTCGAACTTCCACGGGAGGTCCTCCCACTCGCTGTCCTCGAAGGTGACCTTCCGGATCATCTCCCCGCCGTAGAGGTACGGCTCCATCTCCTCCAGCAGGTGCTCCTTCCCGTACAGCACGCCGATGCCGGTGGGGCCGCACATCTTGTGTCCCGAGAAGGCGAAGAAGTCCGCGTCGATGTCGGCCACGTCGACGGGCATGTGCGGCACCGACTGCGCGCCGTCGACGAAGATCAACCCGTCGTGATCGTGCACGAGATCCGCGAGTTCGCGGACGGGGTTGACGGTGCCGAGCGTGTTCGAGACGTGGACGACGTTCGCCATCGCGGTGTCGTCGTCCACGAGTTCGCGGGCGTGGTCCATGTCGAGGCGGCCGTCCTCGTCGACGCGAACGAACCGCACGTCGGCGCCGGTCCGTTTGCCGATCTGTTGCCAGGTGACCAGCGAGGCGTGGTGCTCCATCTCGGTGAGGACGACGTTATCCTCGGGGCCGAGTTCGTTCAGCCCCCACGCGTAGGCGACGAGGTTCTCCGCCTCCGTCGTGTTCTTGGTGAAGACGACCTCCTCGCGCCCCTCGGCGCCGATGAACTCGGCGACGCGGTCGTGAGCGTTCTCGTAGGCGACCGACGCCTCCTGGCTCAGGTGATGGATGCCGCGATGGACGTTGGAGTTGTACGAGCGGTAGTAGTCCGCGATCGTGTCGACGACCTGGTCGGGCGTGTGGCTCGTCGCCGCGTTGTCGAGGTAGACGAGCGGCTTCGTGTCCCCCTCGTCCTCGCCGGGGACGGTCACGTCGCCGCCGACCTTCCGCTGAAGGATGGGGAAGTCGGCGCGAACGGCCTCGACGTCGAGCGGGTACGGTTCCTGCTCAGGCGCTTCCATTACCGCATATGAGGGGTCGGAGGGGTAACATCCCTTCGGTCGTTCGGGGGGTTCGTAACCGAAATCGGCTACGGCTCGCCGTCCGCCTCGAAGTGGGACGGCAGGTCAGAGCCAGAGCAGTTGCGCGTGCAGCGTGTCGCCGACCTCCAGCACGCGGTCGGCGTCGATGACGCCGGCGTCGACGGCGACGCGGACGCAGTCGGCGCCCACGAGGTTCGCGGTGTCGGCGTCGTACAGCCCCTCGACGACCGCGTCGGCGTCCGCCGGCTCGGCCTCGTCGCCGCCGTAGAACTCCTCGGTCACGTCCAGGGTCACCTCCCCGTCCTCGAACGTCTCCCCGAGGACGTCCGCGTCGCAGACGGCGACGAGCGTTCCCTCGGGCGTCTCACGGCGCGTGAGCAGGTACTCGGCGTCCGGGTCGGCGTCGCGGTCGTGGTGGTGGTCCTCGCCGTCGCCGAGGTCGCCGTCGTCGCCCCCGGCGTCGTCGTTCATCTACAGGCCCCCGAGGTCGAGGTCGTCGTCGCCGTCGCGACCGCCGAGGCCGCCCGGACCGCCGGCGCCGCCCATGCCGCCGCGGGAGCCGTTCATCCCGCCGCCCATCGCGCCGGAGCCTCCCGCGCCGGTCGCTCCCGCGCCGGTCGCTCCCGCGCCGCCCTCGGCGTGCTCCTCGACCATCCGCTGTTCGGCCTCCTCGCGGATCTCCTCGGCGCGCTCGGCGGCCCGTTCGGCCTCGTCCTCGCGGCCGAGCTCGTCGAGCGCGCGAGCCTTCTCCTCGAGCACCTCCGCGTTGCGCATCCCCAGTCGGATCGCGTTGTCGAAGGCCGTGACCGCGTCCTCGAGCAGGCCGCGCTCGACGAGGAAGAAGCCGCGGTTGTACCACGCCTGCGGGAAGCGCGGGTCGATCTCGACGGCGTTCTCGGCGTGTTCGAGCGCCTGTTCGCCCTGCCCGTTCTCGTAGAGCGCGTACGCGAGGTTCGTCTCCGCGCTGGCGGCGTGCTCGGAGTCCTCGTCGATGCGCAGCGCCTCCCGATACGCCCCGATGGCCTCGTCCCACTCCTCCAGTTGCGCGTGGGCGACGCCCTTGTTCACCCACGCCTCCTGCCCCTCCAGGGAGTCGTCGTCCGCGAACTGCGCGGCGCGCTCGAACGTCTCGGTCGCCTCCTCGAACCGATTGATCCCCATGTAGGAGAGTCCGACCTCCATCAGGCTCTCGACGTCGACGCGGTCCTTGGGGATGTTGCGCTCGTCGAGCAGGTCCGTGATGACGCGGGTGTCGACGGGGTCGACCTGTGAGGGGTCCGCCTGCAGCTCCTCCGGGTCGAGGGTGAACTCCTCGTAGTCCTCGTCGAGGCCCTGCCCCTCGGAGAACTCGTGTGGCTTGCGTTCTGACTCGTCGTCGCTCATTGCCCGTGTATCGACCGTGAGGACGGATGTATGTTGCGCGTGCGGACCGAACGGGTCGCCGTGGCCCGAACGGACCGCCGCGGACCGGGGGTCCGCCCCGGTCTTTTGTCCCCCGCAGACGAGGGGGTCCGTATGCCGCGACTGTTCGTCTCGGTCGACCTCCCGGACCGGCTCGCGGACGCGTTCGCCGCCGTACAGGACCACCTTCGCGACGTCGAGAGCCTCCGATTCACCGATCCCGAGCGGGCCCACTGCACCCTGAAGTTCCTCGGCGACACCGACGGGGTACGCGTCGGCGACGTGGTCGAGGCGCTGGAGGCTGCCGTCGACGCGACCGACGTGAGCCCGTTCGACGTCGAGGTGGGTGGACTCGGCGTCTTCCCGTCGACCGACTACATCAGCGTCGTCTGGACCGGCGTCCGCGACGGATACGGCGCGGCGGAACTGGGCCGGCTCGCCGAGGCGGTCGAGCGCGAGACGGTCGCTCTCGGGTTCGACGAGGCCGACCACGGGTTCACTCCCCACTTCACCCTCGCACGGATGGACGACGCCCGCGGGAAGGGGCGTGTGCTGGAGTACCTAGACGAGGATCCGACGGTGGGATGGTTCGAGGCCGGCGACGTCCGACTCACCGAGTCGACGCTGACCGACGATGGCCCCGAGTACGAGACGCGGGAACGGGTGTCGCTGTAGCGGTCGACAGCGTGCGGATCCGGCATCGGACCAGCGCGAGCGCCCGCCCACGCCGGAACGCGCCGTGCCGGTCCCCGCCGACGTTTCGGGTAGGTAAGATGAAAGTGCGGATTTGTGCGTCGCGACCGACGGTCCGGTGTGAACTCTGCCGACACCACCACGCGAACCGATCGGGAGTCGGACGACGAACGCTCGAACGTGGCGAGGCGCACCCGAGAGTCCCTCTCGACGGTGCCGTCGCCGCTCCGGCGCGCCGTCGAGTCGGGGGCCGCGACGGCGATCGTCGGCACGGCGGGCCTCCTCGGCGGCCTCCGGGCGTTCCGGCGGGGAAACCGGAGGCGCGGGCTCGCCGGGGTCGCCGTCGGCGGCGCGTTCCTGGCGACCGCGCTCACTCAGTGGTCCCGAGGCCGCGACGCGGGGACGGGCGCCGAGGAGGCGGAGCAGAAGGCCGAATCCGCGCCCGGACCCGAGTCCGACACCGACGCCGAGTCGGCGGCCGACCAGCGCGAGGTCGGCGACACCGAGCGCGTGGCGGGGGAGATCACACGTGAAACGGAGGACACGCGTGAAACGGGGGGCGTCGGCGGGGCGGACGGAACGACCGACGGCGCGGCGTCGAGCGCGGTGGGACCCGGAGCCGGCGGGGTATCGGCCGAGGGCGTCGAACCCGAGGAGATCGATCGGCTGGGCGAGGCGGCCCTCGACAGGCAGAGCCGGGAGGTCCCGGTGCCACAACGGGCGTTCAATGAGGGGTTCCTGTCGCACTCGTCGGAGGCGTTCTGGGGGATCCGCGCGGGCGACGACGCGGTCGTGGTCTCCGGGAACTACGACGCCATTCAGGACCGCGACGGGATGCGGTACGTCGCCAGCACCGAGATCGGCGAGGACGTCCGCGAGCTGCCGATCCCCGACACCGTGCTCGACCACTGGGACGAGATGGCCGGCGGCGGCACCGCCGTCGGCGGCGGCGACGACGTCCTGTTCGTCACGACCGACGACCTCTCGGCCGACGGCATGCTCCGCGTGCTCCCCTCGAAGTGGGCCGACGACGTCGACGGATCCGGGTGACGCCGCGCCGACCGACCGGCTACCTCAGGTGCCGTGCTGCCACGAGCCCATGTACTCGCGCTGCTCGTCGCTGAGGTCGTCGAACTCGACGCCCTCGGCCGTGAGCTTCACCTCGGCGACCTCGCGGTCGAGCTCGTCGGGGACCTCGTGGACGCCGGCGTCGTACTCGTCGCCGTTCTCGACGAGTTCGCGGACGCAGACGGCCTGCACGCCGAAGCTCTGGTCCATGACCTCGACCGGGTGGCCGAGCGCGATGGGCGCCGCGAGGTTGACGAGGCGGCCCTCCGCGAGGACGTTGAGCCGGCGGCCGTCGGCCATCTCGTAGGCCTCGACGCCGTCGCGTGCCTCGTAGCGGTCGACCGCGAGGTCGTCCAGCTGGTCGAGGTTGATCTCCACGTCGAAGTGACCCGCGTTCGCGAGGAGGACGCCGTCCTGCATGACCTCGAAGTGCTCCCTGGTGATCACGTCGCGGTTGCCGGTGGTCGTGATGAACACGTCACCCTGCTTTGCGGCTTCCTCCATCGGCATCACGTCGTAGCCCTCCATGTGCGCCTCCAGCGCCTTCCGGGAGTCGACCTCGCAGACGATGACGTTCGCGTTCTGGCCGGCGGCCTTCTTCGCGACGCCCTTGCCGCAGTAGCCGAAGCCGCCGACGACGACGTCCTTGCCCGCGAACGAGAGGTTCGTCGTCATGGCGATGGTGGCGAGGGAGGACTCGCCGGTGCCGTGGACGTTGTCGAACAGCCGCTTCATCGGCGTGTCGTTCACGGCGAAGACGGGGTAGTGAAGCTCGCCGTCGTCGTCCATCGCGCGCAGTCGGTGGACGCCCGTGGTCGTCTCCTCGGCGCCGCCGACGATGGAGTCGATGAGTTCCGGGTAGTCCTCGTGGATGGCCGCGACCATGTCCATCCCGTCGTCCACCGTGATCGTCGGCTCGTGGGCGATGACCGACTCGATGGCGGCGTAGTAGTCCTCGTCTCCGACCCCGCGGACGGCGTAGGAGGTGATGTTCTCGTGGGCGTCCAGCGCCGCGCTCACGTCGTCGTGCGTCGAGAGGGGGTTACAGCCCGTGATGGCGACCTCGGCGCCGCCCTCGGCGAGCAGCTCGACGAGGTTCGCGGTCTTCGCCTCGACGTGCATCGCCATGCCGATCGTCTGGCCGGCGAACGGCTGCTCGTCCGCGAACTCCTCGCGGAGGTGGTTCAGGATGGGCATGTGCTGGAGCGCCCAGTCCATCTTGCGGCGGCCCTCCTCGCGGGCCGAGTCGGGGTCGTCGAGGTGATCGGTGACGGGCGGATACGACTGCGTACTCATGTGAACAGGGTGGGTCGGCGGGGGTATAATCCCGCCGGACTCCGATCACCCGACCCGATCGCGCTCGCCCAGTCCGGTCGTGTTCGTCCGGGTCAGACGGATGCCGACGATGGACGCCTCCCGTCGGTCGCGCCGTCTCACTCGTCCCGGGCCACGAGCGGGGCGAACACCCCGACGAGACAGCCCCAGACGACGTGGCCGAGCAGCGACGGCAACGTGAGGTTCGGCAGCTCCGTCGGGATCCCGACGCTGTTCAGCCACAGTCCCATGACGACGCCCGCGGCGACGAGCCAGAGGAGGAACCCGTACGCGATCCCGAGGGGAACCGATCGGCGCGGCGATCCGAGGGCGTCCGACAGGGGAGACGCCGAGAGTCCGGCGACGAAGATCGTCGCGAAGACCGCGCTGTGAAACAGGTGTGCCACCCAACCGCTGATCGAGGCGTCGGCGCCGTACAGCGCGCCGATGACGGCGAGCGACCCGGTCGTCGCCTCCAGAACCGCGCCCATCGCGACCCCGGCGACGAGCCCGGCGACCAGCGACCGTCGCAGCGTCTCCGGCTTCACCCCGGGGTCGTTCCCGGGAGGGGCGTGTTCGCCCGTCCGGAGCAGACGGACCGCCACCCGGGTCCGGCCGGCGTCGCGAACGACCTCCACGTCCCCGCCGTACTGTGCCGCGAGGAGGTGGAGGATCGGCGCCCCGTAGTCCACGTCGTTGTGCTCGTACTCGGGGACGCCGTCGACCAGCACATCGGTCTCGCGGTCGGAGAGCCACGAGCCGGGGGCCTCGACCGCGACCGTGGCCGTCGTCGCGTCGATCGCGACGTCGACGGTCATCGAGTCGTCGCCGTCCGACGCCGGGGGGAGCGAGAACAGCTCCGACAGCAGGGTCGTGAGGTTCGAGTCCGCGCGCACCGAGACCGACCCGACGTCGTCGCCCCGAACCGCGAGGGAGCCGTCGACCGTCCCGCGCGCGGAGGCGACGGCCTCGCCGAGCGGAACCGGCGCGAGCGAGGCGTTCGTCTCCCGCGTGGACCGGATCAGGAACTCGAGCCCCTCGATCGTCCGCTCGATGCGGTCGATCCCCGACCGGATCGCCGCGTGGCTGCGGTCGTCGTCCGGGGCGTTGCCGTCGGCGAGCAGGTCGGCGTGCCCTCGGACGGCGGTGATCGAGTTGAGCACCTCGTGACGGAGCTTCCGGTCGAGCAGGACCACTTGGTCGGCCTGCCGCTCGAGTTCGTCCCGGTACCGGTCGGCGGTCGCCGAGCGGGCTCCGATCACCACGCCGGCCGCCCCGCCGGTGAGCACCATCGTCGCGACGACCCCGCCGAGGCGAGCGCCCATCGGACCCCCCATCGCCCCCGTCACCGCGACGAGCGAGGTCACGGCGAGGAAGACGCAGCCGACGGCGAACCATCCGGCGACGGTGCGGACGTACCGCCTGCCGTACGTCGATATCGCGAGGTTGAACCCGTACAACACCACCCCGAAGCCGAACACCAACGGGACCGTCCGCGTGGCCGTCATCCAGAGCGTCGGCGCGGCGGTCGTGTAGATCAGGTCCGCGACGAGGAACCGTGTCAGGAGGAAGGCGACGACGGCGATTAGGAGCCCGCTCGGTTTGATGACGCGCTCGTCTCCTGCAGAGGGGATCTCCACGACGGCTTCCTCTTCGAACAACAGAATAAGCGCCCGTCGTTCGTGTATATCTCGCGCACAGCCGAGACGGGCCGGTCGTTCCCCGCCCCGTGTCGCGGATCGCGGGAGGCGACTGGTCGGCAGGGTTCGGACCGCGTTCGCGGTCCCGATCCCTACTCCTCGGCCCGCGCAGCGAGCGCCTCGGCGTGTTCCTGCGCCCGTTCGCGCACGTCGTCCTCGTCGAACACGAGTACGTCGCGGTCGCGCATCAGCACCTTCCCGTCGCACACCGTGTGGCGCACGTCGCTCCCGCGGGCGGCGTACGCGAGGTGGGAGACGGGGTCGTGCTCGGGCGTCAGGTGGACGGCGTCGAGGTCGACCACCGCAAGGTCAGCGTTCGCGCCCGCCTCGATCCGGCCGGAGTCGAAGCCGAGCGCGTCGGCGCCGCCCTCGGTCGCCATCCGGACTGCGGTCTCGGCGTCGACCGCCGCGGCGTCGTCGGCCGCGAGCTTGCCGAGCATCGCGGCGTCGCGGATCTCGTCGAAGAGGTCGAGGTCGTTGTTCGAGGCGGCGCCGTCGGTCCCGAGCGCGACGGTCGCGCCCGCGTCGAGCAGCTCCTGTACCGGCGCCATCCCGGAGGCGAGCTTCATGTTCGAGGCCGGGCAGTGAGCGACGGCGGTGCCGCGCTCGGCGAGCGTCTCGATCTCCGAGGCGTCGACGTGGACGCCGTGGGCGACCCACGTGTCCTCGGCGAGCAGGCCGAGGTCGTCGGCGTACTCGGTCGGCCGGACGCCCGCCTCGGCGTCGATCTCGTCGATGTAGGTCTCGGTCTCGTTCAGGTGGAAGTGCAGCGGGACGCCGGCCTCGCGGGCCCTCGGGACGAACTCCTCGAAGTACTCGGTGCCGACGGTGTGGGGCGCGTGGGGCATCACCGCCGTCCGGACCCGGCCGTCGGCGGCGCCGTCGTACTCCTCGGCGACCGCGACCGACTCGGCGAAGTCGTCGCGTGCGGCCTCCTCGTCCTTGCCGACGGTGACGACGCCGTGGCCGACGCGGGCGCGGAGGCCGGCCTCGCGGACCGCGTCGACGACCTCGCCGACGTGGAAGTACATGTCCGCGAAGGCGGTGGTTCCGCTCCGGATCAGCTCGACGGCCGCGAGTCGGGTGCCGACGGCCACGTCCTCGGCGGTCAGCTCCGCCTCCGCGGGCCAGATGTCCTCCTGCAGCCAGTCCTCGAGGGTCTTGTCGTCGGCGTAACCGCGCAGGAGTGTCATCGTCGCGTGGCCGTGAGCGTTCACGAGCCCCGGCATCACGAGCGAGTCGGTCGCGTCGATCGTCTCCTCCGCGTCGCCGGCGAGGTCGGGCCCGACCTCGATGATCTCGCCCGCGTCGGCGTCGATCAGCACGTCGGCGCGGACGACGTCGAACTCGGGCGTGAGCACGCGCCCGTCGGTGACGGCGAGTGTGTCGGTCATGCCTGTGGATCGCGGGGGTCGGCTACTGAATGCGTCGGGATCGGCCCGGAGGAACGCGGCGAGGTCGGCACAGAGGAACGCGCCGGACGACGGCCGCGTTCACGCGAGGAACACGACCAGCGCGACCGAGATGAACACCACCTTCAGCGCCGTGTTCACCGCGATCACCTTCGAGCCGAACTCCGGCCCCCAGACGCCGTACTGGAACGGGATCGACCGCTTGAACGTCGAGAACGCGAACGAGACGATCCCGCCGATCAGCATTCCGGCGACCGCCTGTTCGGGCGTCAGCGTCGAGCCGATGAGCGGCGCGAACGCCGCCGCCCCCGCGGTCGTGTCGAACACGAACACGACGATCGCGGGCACCACCGCCGCCGGCAGGCCGACGACCTCGGCGAACGGCCCGGCGACGTCGCTCGACAGCGCCTGGAGGTCCACGCGGGCCACGAGCACCGTGACGAGGACGTATACGAACGCGAGCCGCGGCACGATCCGCCGGAGCGTCGACCACGTCGACTCGGCGGCCGTCGCCACCTTGTCGCGGAGCCCTCCGTCGGCGTCGGTGTCGTCCGCGTCCGAGTCGTCGGTACCGCCGGCCGTCGGCCCGCCGTCGGTCGCCTCCCGAACCGCCTCGGCGTCCGGACGGTCCCCCGCCTCGGCGCGAAGCAACAGCGCGCCCGCGAGCACCCCGGTGAGCGTGATCCCGAGCGCGATTGCGCCGCGGGTGCCGACGTAGAGGACGCCGGTCTCGCGGCCGAGGATGGGGATGACGACCGGGACGTAGAACGTGAACAGGTGCTGAACGAAGCCGAAGAACGTGTTGATGACGACGGCGACCATCGTCGCGCGGTCGGACAGCCGACCGGACTCGCGGAAGTCCGCGAGCATGCCGTAGCCCGCCGTCGTCGACGCCGCGGTCGTGACGATGGCGGTCCCGGCCTCGTCCGGGAGGTTCGCCGGGCCGGTGAGGTACCGCGAGAACCCAGCGATCCGCTCGACGAGGCCGAACTCGACGGCGACGTTCGCGAGGAACACGCCGACGGCGATGAGCACCGCGATGCGCGCGACCCGCGCCGCCGCCTCGACGACGAGCGGGAGGATATCCGCGAGAACCGAGACGAACGCCGCGGGTGCCGGGAGGCCGTCCGCGACGAGTGCGGCGCCGACGGGGTCCATGGTCGCGTTCCGGGCGCGGGCGACAAGCCGGTTTCGCTGCGTCGGCGCACGCCGCCGCCCCGACGCCGCGGCGTCGTTCCGCCGATTCGGGCGGCGGATTTATCTTGTGGGCCGGGAAATCGGGTGCGAATGCGCGGCCGAGGCCGGACGAGGACGACGGTTCGCCATCGCGTCAGCGAGCCGGCGCTGAGGGGACTCGCGGCCGGCGCCGTCGTCGTCCCGGCGCCGCTGTTCGCCGCGGCCGTCGCCGTCGACGGGTGGACCGCCGGGCTCGTGGGGCTCGCGGCGACGGTCGGCGTCGCGCTGCACGCGGCGTTCGCCGCCGCCGACGACGACGGCGGCGGCCTCTCGGCGGCCGGCGACTCGGTCCGTCGGGCGGGGCTTGCCGGCGGCGGAGCGTTCCTCGCCGGCGCGCTCCCGTCGCTGGTGGTGCTCGCTGACCTCGGCTTGGGCTACCTCCTCGCGGTCGCCGTCGTCGCCGCCGAGCTGGCGGTCGTCGCCGGGCTACGGATCCGGCTCGCCGGCGGCGACGTGCTGGAGACGGCGGTACGCGTCGCGCTCGGCGGCGCGCTCGCGGTCGCCGTCGGCGCGGGCATCGGGTCGTTGGCGGGGTTGTGATCCGGACGACCACCGTGCGGGCCTATCGAACGACCTCCACGAGAACGTCGTCGAGGTAGTGCGTCGCGTCCGCCTCCCAGACGACCGCGACGCCAATCGAGAGGTGGAGCTCGTCCGGGACCTCGCTCGGTCGCCACTCGAACCGGTACTCGTCCCACCCCTCGACCCGGTGGAGCGGCTGCCTGAGCCCGCCGACTGCGGTCGGCGTCTCCGGCGTCGTGACCGTCTCCGGCGGCGGGAAGTCCTCCTCGGTCGTCGGCGGCTCGGGACCGATCCGGACCGCGAGGTTCCGGAGGACGTTGAAGCTCTCGGACTCGCTCCAGGCGTGGACCGACACCCGGAGCACGTCGGCGTCGAGGTCGGTCGTGTCGATGGTCCGAGTCAGCCAAGCGATGCCGTCGTCGTAGTCGCCCTCGGTGAACACCTCGACGCTCCGGGCGCCGGAGTTGGCACGCTCCGTCGACGGCGATATCGACCGCTCGAACTCGTCGAGGGACACCTCCGGACCGATGGCGGCGCCGGTCGTCCACGCGTCCATCCCGTCCTCGAAGGAGTCCGACAGCGTCGGCGGGGGGCGGCGTCCGACCACGCAGCCGGCGAGCGATCCGAGTCCCGCGCTCGCGAGCCCGCCGGCCACGCGGAGCGCATCGCGTCTGTGCACGGACACATCGTGTCCCAGAGCGAACAAAAATGCGCCGCCAACGCCGACGGAGCCGATCCGGATGGACAGGGTTTTCCCTTCCGGCGATGAATCTGCCGGATACCATGACCAAGAAATCCAAGGCCAAGAAGAAGCGCCTTGCCAAGCTGGAGCGGCAGAACAGCCGCGTGCCGGCGTGGGTGATGATGAAGACCGACATGGAAGTGACCCGCAACCCGAAGCGACGCCACTGGCGGCGCTCGGACACCGACGAGTAAATGAGCGCCAGCGACTTCGAGGAGCGCGTCGTCACGGTCCCGCTCCGCGAGGCGAAGCAGGCGCCGTCCCAGGAGCGCGGCGACAAGGCGATGTCGCTCATCCGGGCACACCTGGCGAAGCACTTCTCGGTCGATGAGGGCGACGTCCGCCTCGACCCCGCGGTCAACGAGACCGTCTGGGAGCGCGGCCGATCGAAGCCGCCGAGCTCGGTCCGCCTGCGTGCGGCCCGTTTCGACGAGGACGGCGAAGTCGTCGTCGAAGCGGAGCCGGCCTGAGGCGTGCTTCGCGTTTCGTTCGCCGGGTCGTCGTACGTCGGGGTCTACGCGCACGCAGCCAGCGACTGCCTCGTCGTTCGGCCCGACGTGGACGACGACCTCGCCGACCGGCTCGAGGCGGAGTTCGCCGTCGACGTGCTGGCCACGACCGTCGGCGGCTCCGGCACGGTCGGCTCGCTGGTCGCGGGCAACGAGAACGGGACGCTCGTCTCCCGACAGGCGACCGACCGCGAGATCGACGCGCTCCGTGAGGCGACCGGCGACCCCGTCGAGCGTCTCCCGGGGAAGCTGAACGCCGCCGGCAACGTCGTGCTCGCGAACGACTACGGCGCGTACGTCCACCCCGAACTGACCGACGAGGCGGTCGAGGTCGTCGAGGACGTGCTCGACGTGCCGGTGAGGCGTGGATCGCTCGGCGGCGTCAACACCGTCGGCACCGCCGCGGTCGCCACCAACGACGGCGTCCTCTGTCACCCGCACAGCGAGGAGCCGGAGCTGGAGGCGCTGGAGGAGCACCTCGACGTGTACGCCGACCTCGGCACCGTCAACTACGGGGCGCCGCTGGTCGGCTCGGGGCTGCTCGCCAACGACGACGGATACGCCGTCGGCGAGGACACGACGGGCCCGGAGCTGGGCCGGATCGACGACACGCTCGGGTTCATCGAGTAGAGCGTCGCCGAGCTTGCGGGCGAGCCGTCCACGAACAGAGCGAGCCGCCGCGGACGACCGGCCGGACGGGTCGCCGTCGCCCGCCTCGCCGGGTCGAGCCGAGCGGGACCCCTGAGTCGGAAGGTACTTCCCGCTCCCGAGCCGATTTTCGGGCACATGAGCCAGTTCACTGTTAGCGGCGAGTTCCAAGCCCGAGACGGGATGCAGGCGTTCACCCGCTCGATCGACGCGGTCAACGAGAACGTCGCCCGCGAGCACGTCCTCTCGAAGTTCGGCGCCGAGCACAACCTGAACCGCACCCAGATCGAGATCGGCGAGGTGGTGGCAGAATGAGCCTCGGTGGTGGCGGTCAGGGTCAGCAGCAGCTCCAGCAGATATCCCAGGAGATCCAGGCGATCGAGGACGAGATCGAGGAGCTCGAGACCGAGATCGAGGACCTCCGCCAGGAGCAGCGCGACATGGACGACGCCATCGAGGCCATCGGCCAGATCGAGACCGGGTCGACGGTGCAGGTGCCGCTGGGCGGCGGCGCGTACGTCCGCGCCGAGATCCAGGACCTCGACGAGATCGTCGTGAGCCTCGGCGGCGACTACGCCGCCGAGCTGGAGGAGGACGACGCCGTGGACGCGCTCGAACAGCGGAAGGAGGCCATCGACGACCAGATCGACACCGTCAACGAGGAGAAGAGCGACCTCGAGGCCGAGAGCCAGCAGCTCGAACAGCAGGCCCAGCAGATGCAACAGCAGATGCAGCAACAGCAGATGCAGCAGATGCAGCAGATGGCCGACGAGGGCGACGACGGGGACGAGTAAGGGATGTTCGACGGCCTGAAGGACAAGCTCTCCTCGTTCCGGGAGGACGCCGCCGACGAGGTCGAGGAGAACGCCGAACCGGTCGACGCCGAGACGGCAGCCGATACCGAGGCGGCGGCCGACGCGGACGCGACGGCCGACGACGGGCCGACGGGCGATCCCGTCGAGGCCGAGCAGCCGGCGGCATCGACGGCCGACGGAGCGCCGTCTACCGAACCGGCCGACGGCGAACCGGCCGACGGCGACGACGCCGGTCCCGGGCGCCTCAAGCGCGCCGCGGCGTTCGCCACCGGGAAGGTCATCATCGAGGAGGAGGACCTCGAGGGGCCCCTTCAGGACCTGGAACTCGCGCTGTTGTCCAGCGACGTGGAGATGAGCGTCGCCGACCGGATCCTCGACACCGTCCGCGAGAAGATGATCGGGGAGACCCGCGCGCAGGTCCAGACGACGGACCAACTCGTCACGGAGGCGCTTCACGACGCGCTGCTGGACGTGATCGGGGTCGGGCAGTTCGACTTCGAGGAGCGGATCGCGGAGGCGGACAAGCCCGTCACCATCGTGTTCACCGGCGTCAACGGCGTCGGCAAGACGACGACCATCGCGAAGCTCTCGGAGTGGCTCGACGAGCGCGGCTACTCGTCGGTGCTCGCGAACGGCGACACCTACCGCGCCGGCGCGAACGAGCAGATCCGCGAGCATGCGGAGGCGCTCGACCGGAAGCTCATCGCCCACGATCAGGGCGGCGACCCCGCCGCCGTCATCTACGACGGCGTCGAGTACGCCGAGGCCAACGACGTCGACGTGGTGCTCGGCGACACCGCGGGGCGCCTCCACACGAGCAACGACCTGATGGCGCAACTGGAGAAGATCGACCGCGTCGTCGACCCCGACATGACCCTCTTCGTCGACGAGGCGGTCGCCGGACAGGACGCCGTCAAGCGCGCCCAGGAGTTCGACGACGCGGCCGCGGTCGACGGCTCGGTCCTCACGAAGGCCGACGCCGACTCCTCCGGCGGCGCCGCGATCTCCATCGCGTACGTGACCGGCAAGCCGATCCTCTTCCTCGGCGTCGGGCAGGGGTACGACGACCTGCGGCTGTTCGACCCCGAGGAACTGGTCGACGAGTTGCTCGGCGAGCAGTAACCGTTCTCCGTTTTCGGGGTTCCGTCCGTTCGAGAGAGTCGAGTAGCGCGCGCGATCTCGGGGACGCCGGAGCCGCGGGAGATCCGGCCGCTACGACCGCTCCAACACGTGCACGTGTCGGACGAGACTGCGGTGAACCCGCCGCTCGAAGGCGTCGGTCACTCGCCAGCCGGCGTCGACGGCGGCCTCGCGCCACGAGCGATCCGCGACGAGCACGCCCCGCGGGGCGACCCGCGCGGCCTCCGCGAGCGCGTCCCCGACGAGGTCGTCGAGGCTGTGGCGCGCGATCTTCGACTGCCGGCCGTACGGCGCGTCGAAGACGACGCCGTCGACCGCGTCGTCGCGGAGCGCGAGCGCCGTGGCGTCGCCGCGGAGGAGATCACACTCGACGTCCGTATCGTCCAGATAGTGCGCGAGGTTCTCGCGGGCGCCGCGGACCATCTTCGCCTGCGCGTCGTTGCCGACCACGTCGCTCCCGACGAGCCCGGCCTCGATGAGCACGCCGCCGGTCCCGCACATCGGGTCGAGGACGCGGGCACCCGGCCCCGCCCCGGCGAGGTTCGCGTACGCTCGGGCGTCCATCGGCGCCATGCTGCCCGGCTGGAAGAAGGGCCGGTCCGTGGGTCGGCGCGTCGAGAAGTCGCGGACGGACTCTGCGACGGTCCACCCGACGAGACAGGTGTCGCCGGCGAACAGCACGCGGAGGGTGTGGTCCGGGTCGTCCAGATCCACGTCGAAGCCGCGCGCGACGAGCGCGCTCCCGCACTCGCGTTCGACCTCGCTCGTCGAGACGGCGGCGCTGTCCCGGACGACCCGGGCGCGGACGGCGACCGTCCCCTCGCGGTCGACGCTCGCCGCCTCGACGACGGCCCGGGCGCTGTTCGGATCCGCGTCCGCCCGCCCGAGCAGGTCGAGCGCGCGTCTGGTGTACGCCAGCCCGCGAACCCGGCCCGGATCGACCGCGTCGGCGACGGCCACCCCGGGGGCGATCCGCTCGATCCCGGCGGCGGCGACGCCCGCCTCCAGCGCCGCGAACCGGTCCTCGTCGCCGACGAACTCCAACCCGTACACGCCCGGAGGTGCGGCGCCGCGGCGCTTGAACGCACGGGTTCGGATCGACGCCGGCAGCGATCGAGCGGGGTGAACCCGCATCGGGCACGGCGGTACTACTTTATCCGTTTAAACCGTCGGTTCGGACAATAATGGCTGATCCCGCGGAGTCGATCAACATCGAGAACGTCGTCGCGTCGACGGGGATCGAACAGGAGTTGGACCTCCAGACGGTCGCCATGGACCTCGAGGGCGCGGACTACGACCCGGAGCAGTTCCCGGGACTGGTGTATCGGACGGCCGATCCGAAGAGCGCCGCGCTCATCTTCCGCTCGGGGAAGATCGTCTGCACCGGCGCCAAGAGCACCGACGCCGTCCACGAGGCGCTCCACATGGTGTTCGACGAGCTGCGCGCGCTGGACATCCCGATCGACGACGACCCGGAGATCACCGTCCAGAACATCGTCACCTCCGCGGATCTGGGGACGGACCTCAACCTGAACGCGATCGCGATCGGGCTCGGCCTGGAGAACATCGAGTACGAGCCGGAGCAGTTCCCCGGGCTCGTCTACCGGATCGACGACCCCGACGTGGTGGCGTTGCTGTTCGGCTCCGGGAAGCTCGTCATCACCGGCGGGAAGGAGCCGGCCGACGCCGAGGCCGCCGTGGCCGTCATCTCCGAGCGACTCTCGGATCTGGGGCTCCTCGGGTAGCGTGCTGCTGCAGCTGTCCCCCGTCGGGATCGTCGGCGGGTTCCTCCTCATCGCGGCGTTGTCGACGCTGTTGGCGAACACGGCCGCCTACTTCGTGCTCGGGGACGAGGCGGAGCTCCGGCAGGCGATCCCGCCGGGCGTCGCGATGGCCACCGTGGGGCTGACCGCGGCGGTCCTCCCCGCCGCCGCAGTCATCGCGATCGCGCTCGTCGTCGACTTCGTCGCGGTCCGACTCGCGTACGGGCTGGACCGTCGCGGCACCACGATGATCGCCGCGATGCACTACGCGCTCACGATCCTCGCGGCCTACGGCGTCAACAGCGTGCTCGCGATCTACCAGACCGCGCCGGTATGAGTCGCCGGCGTCTCCGCGACCGGCTCCGGTATCCGGTGTGGAACGACGCCGAGCGCCGCCCGCGCGCCCCGCTTCGCCTCTGTGTCGCGCTCGTTCTCGTCGGCCTCGGAGTCCTCGGCGGCGGCGTCTCCGCGGTCGTGCTCGGCCTTCCCGTCCCGGCGTCGACCGTCCTCCCGATGCTCGCTGTCGCCGGGGCGACCCTGCTCTCGGCGCGATACGTCGACCGCCGGCGGCTCTCGGATCTGGGCCTCCGACGCGAGCCCGGGTGGATCGCCGACCTCGCCGCCGGGCTCGCGCTCGGCGTGCTCCTCCAGACGCTGATCGCGGCTGTCGGCCTCGCTGCCGGCTGGTTCCGCGTCGCCGGCACGCTCGTGGGGACGGCCGCCGGCTTCGGCTCCGTCCTCCTCGTGTTCCTCGTCGTCGGCGTCTACGAGGAACTGCTCTCGCGGGGCCTCCTGCTCGTCAACGTCGCCGAGGGGCTTCGGTTCGCGGGCGAGCGCGTCGCCGTGGGCGCGGCGCTGGCCGTCTCCTCGGCCGTCTTCGGCCTGCTCCACGCGGGCAATCCGGGCTCCTCGCTCGCGTCGACGCTCGGGATCACGCTGGCGGGCGCGTTCCTCGGCGTCGGCTTCGTGCTCACGGGGCGACTCTCGTTTCCGGTGGGCGTCCACATCTCCTGGAACGCCGCGCAGGGGCTGTTGTACGGCTTCTCCGTCAGCGGTCTCGGCGTCGACGCCGCCGTCGTCGACCTCGAGCCGACCGGCCCGACGCTCGCCACCGGCGGGTCGTTCGGCCCCGAGGCGGGACTGCTCGGGATGAGCGCGGTCCTGCTCGGCACCCTGGCGACGGGCGCGTGGGTCCGGTACCGCGACGGCGACGGCGACGGGATCGGGACCGGGATCGGGATCGATCCGCGAGTGACGACGCCGGCGCTCCGGTGGCACGAGCGGGAGGAGTGAACGAGGGAGGCGAGGTCGCGACGGGGCCGCGCGGCGCTACTCCACGAGTCGCTCGATCTCGGTGACGAGGACGTCGGTCGCGCCGACCCGTTTGAGCTCGTCGATGACCTCGAACACCGCGCGCTCGTCGACGACCGCGTGGACGGCCACCTGCTCGGCGTCGCCGTCCACCCCGCCGGCGGCTCCGGTCGCCGGCTCGGGCGCGCTGGCCACGTCCATCACGGTCGGCCCGCCCATCCCGGGGAGCACCTCCTTCACGTCCGCGAGCGCCTCGCGCGGGGCGTTCATCATCAGGTAGCGCTTGTCATCGGCGGCGATCACCGAGCCGAACGCCGTCGCCACCTGCCGGACCTTGTCGTCCTCGGCCACGTCGGGACGCGCGAACAGCCGGACCGAGGAGGCGAGCACCTCGTCGACGATCGCGAGGCGGTTCACCTGCAGGGTGGTTCCGGTCGAGGTGATGTCGACGATCGCGTCGGCCATGTCGACGTGCGGGGTGAGCTCGGTCGCGCCCGTCACCTCGACGACCTCGCAGTCGATCCCCTTCCGCTCGAAGTACTCGCGGGTGATCCGGGGGAACTCGGTGGCGACCGTCAGCCCCGCCACGTCCGCGGGCTCGGCGATGTCGCCGTCCTCGGGCGCCGCGAGCACGAGTCGACAGCGACCGTACTCCAGATCGAGGAGGTCGACGAGGTCGTGCCCCGACTCGCGCGCCTGATCGAGACCGGTGATCCCCACGTCGGCGGCGCCGTCGGCGACGTACTCGGGGATGTCGGCGGCCCGGGCGAACAGCACGGACACGTCCGGGTCGACCGTGTCGGCGTACAGCTGTCGGTCGGCGGTGTTCTCGATGTGGAGGCCGGCGCGTTCGAGCAGGTCGATCGTCGGCTCGTGCAGGCGGCCCTTGTTGGGCACGGCGATGCGCATGGGCGGGGAGTCGGCGGCGCCGTCCTTGAGTCCGTCGGGCAGGGCGTCCACGGACCGAACATCCGTCGGGGGGAGCGTCCGCCCAGCGGACCGATCTCGGCCTCGTTCGAGGACCACCACCGATTTCCGTCCTCGGGAGAAGGATGATAGGCCGATGAACCGACGAGAGTATCTCCGGTCGACGGCCGGCCTCACAGCGGTGGGGACGGTCGGACTGGCCGGCTGCATGGGGGGATCGGGCGGAACGGGAACACTGGCGACACACGTGAGCGACCAGCCGGGCGACATCGGCGACTTCGAGTCGCTCGTCGTCACGGTGTCCGAGGTGCGGATCCAGCCCGCCGACGGCGAACTGATCACGGAGTCCGTGGACGACGCGACCGCGGACCTGACGAAGCTGCAGGGCGACAAGCAGAAGCTCGTCGCCCAGTCGGAACTGGAGCCCGGCGACTACGAGCACGTCCACCTCGGCATCTCGAACGTCGAGGGGACGCTCTCGGACGGCAGCGAGGCGAGCGTCGACACCGCCGGCGAGGCGGGCCTGAAGTTCCAGACGTTCGTCGTCGACGGCGAGGAGTCGGAGACGTTCGAGATCCGCAGCGACGAGACCGCGTCCTTCACCGCCGACTTCACCCCGGTGAAGCAGGGTGGAAGCGGGAGCTACGTCCTGCGTCCGGTCGCGGACGAGGTGACCGTCACCTACGAGGACGTCGAAGCGACGACCTCGGCGTAGGCCGCGGACACACACCGATTTTCCACGCGAGCCGGACCACCAGCGACGCCGCCCCTCGTCGACGGGCGGCACGCTTTTGATCCGGGCGACGACACCGGGGTGCATGGTCCCGCTCCAGTCCTCCCCCGCGCCCGATCTCGGCCCGCCGCTGGCGTTCTGGCTCCTCCTGTGTCTGCTCGCGCTCGTCGGGGGAGCCGTCGGCAGCGCCGTCGCGCGCCGACTCTCGAACCCCGTCGGAAAGTACCGCATGCTGTACGTCGGCGCCGTGCTCCCGTTGGGGGTGATCGCGTACGGCCTCCTGTCGGTCCTCGACCTGGGCGCCGCCGTTCGCGCCGCGGTCGTCGGCGCGGCGATCGACGTCGCGGCGGCCGACGTGTTCCTCGCGGAGTTCCTGACGATGGCGGCCGCCGGAACCGTCTCGCTGGTCGCCTACGCGCCGACGGTACGCGGCGTCCGCGCCGTTCGCGACATCGACCTCCGGACCGGCCGGGCGGTCGCCCGGATGGCGCGGTGGCTGCTCGGCGCGAGCGCCGTGTTCGCGCTCGCGCTCACGCCGTTCCGGGTCGGGGTCGACTCCGGCGCCTCGACGGCCGCCGTCGGCGTCGGGATCGTGGCGCTCGTCCTCGTGGTCCTCGCCGCGTCACCGTGGGCGATCGCGACGCTGCGCTCGACGGAACGCCCCGCCGGCGACGACGCCGCACGGATCGCCCGCCTCCGCGAGCGTGTCGGCCTCGGCGACGACCTCGTCCGCGACGTGCGCGTGCTCGACACCGACGACGAGGAGACCGCGAACGCGTTCGTCCGGGGGCTCGGCCCGACCCGGCGGCTGTTCGTGACCAGCACGTTCCTCGACACCCTCGACGACGCCGACGCCGCGGCGCTGCTCGGCGTGCAGGCGGGGCGCGTCCGCTCGCGAGCGCTCGGTCGTCGACTGGGCGCGGTCGTCGTCGCCGCGGTGCCCCTGCTCGCCGCGTTCGGGTCCGGCGCGCCGACGGGCCCGCTCGTTGCCGTCTCCGCCGTCGTGCTCGTCGGGGGACTGTGGTACGCGCGCCGCGGGATCGTCGCCGCGGACGACCACGCGGCCGACCTGTTCGGCGCCGACGCCGTCGCAGACGCGTTCGAGCGCTACGCCGAGATCCACGCGATCGAGCCGTCGCGGCGACGCGTCCCGAACCCGCTGTCGGCGAACGTCCCCCTGGGCGACCGGATCGACCGCCTCCGCGAGCGCGCCGCCGGCAGCGACGACGGCGAGTCGTAACGACCGGCGGGTCACGCGACCCGCACGACCAATGTCGCCGCCAGCGCGACCAACACGGCGGCGGACGCGACCCGGACCGCGCGGGCGGTGCGGCCCGAGAGCACCCCGCCGATCCGTCCGGCCAGCGCGCCGACGACGCCGAGATACGCGACGGTGAGCAGGGCGTACACCGCGCCGAGAGCGACCGTCGTCGCCGTCTCCCCCTCGCCGGCGAAGCCGGGGAGGAACGCGAGGAAGAACAGCGCGACCTTCGGGTTCGCGACGTTCGTGAGGAGGCCGCGACGGAAGCCCGCCGCGGTCCCCGCGTCCGCTCCGCCGTCGGCACGGGCCGGGTCGGCCGCTTCCGAGGTCGACGCGGGGCCGTCCCCGCGGAGGGTGTCGACCGCGAGCCAGCAGAGGTACGCCGCGCCCAGCAGCGTCACCGCGGTCGCGGCCGTCGGGAACGCGCGATAGATCGCCGCAAGCCCCAGCGCCGCGGCCGTGGCGTGGACGAGGACGCCGACCCCGACCCCGACCGCGGCGCCGACCCCCTCCGCACGGGAGGCGAGGCCGCCGGTGAGGACGACGAGCGTGTCCTGGCCGGGGACGAGGATCAGCGCGCCCGCGGCGGCGACGTAGGCCGCGAGGGTGGCGGCGTCGAGAGCCAACACGGGGCACGGTTCGCGGGACCGGGTGAAGGCGTTTCGGTGGGATCGGGACGGGAGTCGTGGCGCGCGCCGCCGCGGCGTCGGCCGCGGCGGAAGCGCGCGAGGGACGAGCACCGGAGGGAGCGAACGAAGTGAGCGATCGAGGAGCGCAGTCGGCTGGGGAGGGTGTGGTTACGGTGCGGTCGCGGCGGGTGGAACTGAAAGGGGTCGCGGGGGCTTTCGAGGTCGACGACGGTACCGTCGAACCGACGGCACTCACACGACCCGCGAACGCAACCCGAAGAGGAGCCACCGACGGACAGGGAAGCCTTTACCGCACGGACCGACAACCCCCCTCAAGACCAATGGTACTCGACGACCTGGGGAGTTCCCTCCGGAGCACGATGGACTCGCTCCGCGGGAAGTCCCACATCGACGAGGACGACGTGCAGGAGATCGTCAAGCAGATCCAGCGCTCGCTGCTGTCGGCCGACGTCGACGTCGACCTCGTGATGGAGCTGTCGGACGGCATCGAGACGCGTGCGCTGGAGGAGGAACCCCCCGGCGGAACCACCGCCCGCGACCACGTCCTCAAGATCGTCTACGAGGAGATGGTCGGCCTCATCGGCGAGTCGACCGAGATCCCGCTGGAGCAGCAGACGATCGTGCTCGCCGGCCTCCAGGGGTCGGGGAAGACCACCACCGCCGCCAAGATGGCGTGGTGGTTCTCGAAGAAGGGCCTGCGCCCGGCGGTCATCCAGACCGACACCTTCCGCCCCGGCGCCTACGACCAGGCCAAGCAGATGTCGGAGAACGCCGAGGTGGAGTTCTACGGCGACCCCGACGGCGAGGACCCGGTACAGATCGCCCGCGACGGGCTGGAGGCGACCGAGGACGCCGACGTGCGCATCGTCGACACCGCCGGCCGCCACGCGCTGGAGGACGACCTCATCGACGAGATCGAACAGATCGACGACGCGGTCGACCCGGACCGCTCGCTGCTCGTGCTCGACGCCGCGATCGGGCAGGGCGCGAAGGATCAGGCCCGCCAGTTCGAGGAGTCTATCGGCATCGACGGCGTCGTCATCACGAAGCTCGACGGGACCGCGAAGGGCGGCGGCGCGCTGACGGCCGTCAACGAGACCGGCTCCTCCATCGCGTTCCTCGGCAGCGGGGAGACGGTGCAGGACATCGAACGCTTCGAGCCCAACGGCTTCATCTCGCGGTTGCTCGGGATGGGCGACCTCAAGCAGCTCTCCGAGCGCGTCGAGCGCGCGATGACCGAGACGCAGGAGGAGGACGACTGGGACCCCGAGGACATGATGGAGGGGGAGTTCACTCTGAAGGACATGCGCAACCAGATGAAGGCGATGGACCGCATGGGCCCCCTCGATCAGGTGCTCGACATGATCCCCGGGATGGGCGGCGGGATCATGGACCAGCTCCCGGACGACGCGATGGACGTGACCCAGGAGCGCATGCGCGAGTTCGAGATCGCGATGGACTCCATGACCGAGCGGGAGATGGAGAACCCCGAGATCATCAAGAGCGACCGGCTGGAGCGGATCTCCCGCGGTTCGGGCGTCCCGGAGGAGCGCATCGAGGAGCTGCTCGAACAGCACAGCATGATGAAGCGGACGATGGACCAGTTCGGCAACATGGGCGACGGCGACATGCAGCGGATGATGAAGAAGCTGCAACAGCAGGGCGGCGGGGGAGGCGGCGGCATGGGCGGCATGGGACCGTTCGGGTGAGCTGAGACGAAAGCGAGGTAGAGCGAATCGGTGTGGGGAGTGGTTCGGTCCCGAGCGAGTCCGAAGCGACCCCCACTGAGCCCGAGCGACGGTGCGATCGGTTCGTGTGCGGCTGAAACCGTCGACAGGTACATGGGCGTTTCGTGGGGTCGATCGACCGTGAGCTACACGACAGTCAACTACCGCGACGTCGAACCGGCCGCGGGCGCGATGCACTTCCTGCGCGAGCCGCTGGACTGTGACCACGTCGGCGTCACCGTCGTCGACTGCGATCCGGGCTGGACCGGGAAGGAACACGACCACGCCGAGCGCGACCACGAGGAGGTGTACCTCCTCGTCGAGGGCGCCACGACGGTCGCCGTCGACGACGAGGAGATCGAGTTGGAGCCCGGCGACGCCGTCCGGATCCCGCCGGACGCGACCCGGCAGATCCGCAACGGCGACGGCGAGAGCACGTTGGTGCTCGCCGGCGCGCCGTAGCGCGGACGGCGTCCCACGTGAACCGCCCCGTACGACCGCTTTCGCTCGCCTTTTGACCCCGACAGCCGTCCCCCGAGGCGAATGGGAGCCGGAAGCACGACGAAGCGGGGGCTCAGCGCGCTCGCGGAGTACGACGTGCTCGCGCTCACGGCGCTCATCTGGTTCCTCGCGAAGTTCCTCCGGTACGCGTTCCCGCCGCTGTTTCCCGCCTTCCGCGACGCGCTCGGCGTCTCCAGTTCGGTCCTCGGCGTCGCGTTCACCGCGATGTTGACCGTCTACGCCGCGATGCAGTTCCCCAGCGGCGCGCTCGCCGACCAGATCGGCGCGCGGCGAGTGATCGTCGCCGGCGCGCTCGTCACCGGCCTCGGCGCGCTCGTGCTCGCGGTGCCCGTCCCCGAGGCGCTCGCGCTCGGCGCCCTCGGCGGCGGGATGCTGCTCGTGGGGCTCGGCACCGGCGTCCACAAGACCGTCGCCGTCCGCCTGCTCTCGCGACTGTACCCCGGGCGGACGGGTCGCGCGCTCGGGGTGCTCGACACGCTCGGGGCGTTCGGCGGCGTCGCCGCGCCCGCCGTCGTCGTCGCGGTCACCGGCGCGACGCTCGCCGGCGTCGCCGTCCCGTGGCTCGACTGGCACGCGCTGTTCCTCGCGGGCGCGGTCGCCGCCGGCGGGCTCGCGCTCCTGTTCGGCCGCTGCGCGCCGGATCCCGAGGCGACCGGTCTCGACGCCGGCGGCGACGGGACGGACGGAGACACCGACGACACAGACGACGAGATGGACGGCACCGGCGGACTCCGCCGCTACGCGGCGCTGTTTCGCGAGCCTGCCTTCGCCGTCTTCGTGCTCGCGACGGTCTGTTTCTCGTTCGCGTACAACGGCGCCGTCGCCTTCCTCCCGCTGTATCTCACCGACGCCGCCGGGCTGCCGGAAACGACGGCGTCGCTGCTGTACTCGGGGCTGTTCGCCGTCTCGCTCGTCCAGTTGGTCACGGGGGACCTCTCGGACCGCGTCGGGCGGCTCCCGGTGATCGCCGCGACGCTCGCGCTCGCGACCGGCGGGATGCTCGCGCTGCTGTCGGTCTCGGGCGTCGTCGCCGTCGGCGCCGCGGTGGTGGCGTTCGGCCTCGGCTCCCACGGCTTTCGGCCCGTGCGGGGCGCGTACCTCGCGGCCGTCCTCCCCGAGTCGTCGGCCGGCGGCGGGCTCGGTGCCGTTCGAACGCTGTTGATGGGCGCCGGCGCGTTCGCACCCGCCGTCGTCGGCGGCGTCGCCGACGCGACCGGCTTCGGCGCGGCGTTCGGCGTGCTCGCGGCCGCGCTGGTCGCGGCGCTGGGGCTCACCGGCGTCGTCGCGGTCGTGGACCGGTGAGGGCGAGAGTGGCATCTGTTGGCACACGACCGAAACATCGGAGTGTCGTCCTCGTGTCGACCCCTCGTGCGCTGTACCCTGCTCGGCACGGGCGACGCGCTCGGCGTCCCCGTTCCCCTCTGCGACTGTGAGTTCTGCGCGGCGAGCGACCCGCGACGGCGGCCCGGCCTCCTCGTCGAGGCGGCGGGGACGACCGTCCTCCTCGACGTCCCGCCCGACGTGACTCCCGCGCTTCACGAGGCGAACGTGACCGACCTCGACGCCGTGTTCCTCACACACGGCCACTACGACCACGCGGGCGGGCTCTCCGAACTGAACCACGCCCGCTACGAGCGCCACCTCCTGAACGGCGACGACCTCGGCCACGACCACCCGGTCGCCGATCCCTTCGGAACGTACGTGCCCCGCAGCGTCCTGCAGAAGTACGCCACGGAGCGACCCGGCCTCGTCGAGCGCCTCGGGATGGAGGTCGTCTCCTCCGGCGATCCGATGTCTGTCGGGCCCCTCTCGGTGACGGCGTTCGCCGTCGAGCACGGGGAGCCGCTGTTCCCGACGCTCGGCTACGTCGTCCGCGGCCCCCGGTCGGATTCCGGTCGGGGTGACGACGGCCCGGAGGAGGCGCTCGTCGGCTACGCGCCGGACCTGAACGTCACACCGGACCCCGAGACCGTCCCCGGCGACGGCCTCGACGTCCTGTTCGCCGAGGGATCGGTCCTCGGTGCGGAGCTTCACGCCGACGCCGCCGAGCTACGGACCGGCCTCGATCGCCTCGACGCCGACCGGCGCGTCGCCACGAACGTCTCCGAGCACATGCTCCGGATGCACACCGAGGCGGTCGAGGAACGCGGGCGTGAGTACGGCTACGAGGTGTGGGCCGACGGCGAGCGGGTGACGTTGTAGCGACGGATCGGCGAACTCGGTGTGTGCTGCCGCCTCAGTCGTCGTCCGCGGCCGCCGCGGCCTCGCGCTCGTCGCGCCAGTCGCGGTTCACCGCGGCGACGAGGTCGTCCAGTCGCTCGGAGTGAACCGGCGTCTGCGGCACCCGCAGCGGGGAGACGCTCGCGTCGCCGTCGACGACGGCCGCGCGGTCGGACCACGCGGGGTAGGAGTCGGCGACCTGTTCCAGCGTCGGGTGCCGTCCCGGCTGGTCGAGGCGCGCCCAGAAGTCGGACTCGAGCCGCCAGTCGCCGTCGTGGGTCTCGCGCTCCTCCGCGGACGCCTCGCGCACGTCGACGCCGTAGTCGGCAAGCGGTTCGGTGAGGCGGAAGTCGCAGGCGGGCGCGTCGACGGGGGCGTTCACCGAGAACAGGTCGGCGTCGGCGAGGTCCGCGCGGGAGTCGCCGGCGGCGGCGCCGACGCGATCGACGCTCCCGCCGCGTTCGAGCACGTGCTCGACGAGCAGCCGAGTGAGCCGGGCGGGCGTCTCGAACGTGAACTCCGCGGGCGGGAAGAACTCCTCGCGGTGGTACGCGGAGATCGCGAGGGCCGGGACGCCGAGGTACGCCGCCTCGACGGCCGCGCCGACGGTGCCCGAGTGGCCCATGATGTACTCGCCGCAGTTCGGGCCGTGGTTGCACCCGGAGACGACGAGATCGAAGTCGGTCGAGAGCGCCCTGAGGGCGTAGGCGACACAGTCGGCCGGCGTCCCGTGAACCGTATGGCCCCACTCGTGGCCGTCCACGTCGACGGCGCGCGAGCGCGACCGTCCCACCCCCGACTGGTTCTCCGCCGGCGCGACGACGGTCACGTCGCCGACCGCGCGCAGTTCCTCGTACAGCGCCGCGAGACCCGCGGCGTCGACGCCGTCGTCGTTCGTCAGCAGCACCCGCGCCTGCGAGTCGGTCATGCACGGTGTCGGGCCCTCGCCGCAAAGTGCGCATCGGTCGCTCCGAGCGCGCGACCGTGTCGTGCCCCGACTCGACCGCGAGAGGGACGATGTGACGGGGCGCGAACGCGAGCGCCACGCCCTCGCGGCGGGGCCGGCGACGGCACCCGACTTTTGTGCTCCGGGGTCGTCGATGGGCGCGATGGGGCTCCGTGAGACGGCCGAGGAGGCGTATCGCGAGGCGCTGCCGGCGCTCGCGACGAGCGCGGTCGGCGGGCTGTTCGCCGGCGTCGTCCTCGGCGGGATGCGCGCCGAACTCCGGGCCGTCGAGGGGCTGCTCGTGCTCGTGCCGGCGCTGCTCGCGACCCGCGGGAGCGTGTTCGGGAGCTTCGGCGTCCGGATCGCGACCGGGCTCCACCAGGGGATCGTCGAGCCGCGGGTGGACCTCGGCGACGAACGACTGCGGGCGGCGGCGACGGCCGCGCTCGCCAACGGCGTGCTCGTGTCGCTCGTCGCCGCCGTGCTCACCGTCACGGCGCTCACGCTGTTGGGGAGTCCGGTCGCGCCGCTGCCGGTCATGCTCGGCGTGGCGCTGATCGCGAGCGTGCTCTCGGGGGTCGTGCTGACGGCGGTCGTCCTGCTGGTCGTGTTCGCGGGCTACCGTCGGGGGTACGACCCCGACACGTTCGTCGGCCCGGTGGTGACGACCACCGGCGACGTGGCCGGCGTGTTCTTCCTGCTCGTCGCGGCGCGGACGGTGCTCGCGCTGGTGGACACGTTCGGGGGTGGACCGTAGGTGCCGACCGAGTGGTCCGTTCGCGCGATCACCCGCGCGATGTTGCCGGTGTTGCTCGTGCTCGCGCTCGTCGAGTTGGGGTCGGGACTGGTGCTCGGGGCCCTGGAGGACCGACTGCTTCGGTCGCCGTCGCTGCTCGTGCTCGTGCCGGTCACGATCGGCACCGCCGGCAACCTCGGGTCGATCCTCGCGGCGCGGCTCTCGACGGCGTTCCACCTCGGGACGCTCTCGTTCGACCCGGGCGACGACACCCTCGTCGGAAACGCCGTCGCCACGGTCGCGCTCGCGGTCACGCTGTTCCCGGTCATCGGCCTCGGCGCGTGGGCGCTGGCGGCGCTCCTCGGGGAGGCGACGCTCGCACCCGAAACGGTGGTCCTGGTCGCGCTGTCGGCGGGGGTCGCGCTGGCCGTCCTCGCGGTCGCGGTGACGCTCGCGACGACGTACGTCGCCTATCGCCTCTCGCTCGACCCCGACGACGTGGTCATCCCCGTGGTCACGAACGTCTGTGACGTGCTCGGCGTCGTCGTCCTGTTCGCCGCGGTCGTGGCGTTCACGTAGGCGTCAGCGACGGTCCGGGTCGACGGGCGCGCCGTCCTCGGTCGGCGGGGCGAGATGGTCGACGTACTCCTCGACCGACGGCGAGCGGACGGTCACCTCGACGGAGATCTCGCCCAGTTCGTCGGGCTCGCCGACGGCGAAGTTGACGACCCCCTGGAGGGCGGCCTGCTTCTTCAGGCTGAAGGTGAAGCCGTCGTCGGTGCGGTTTCGCTCGAACTCGCGGCGGGCGGTGTCGAGGATCTCCTGTTCGTGGAGCCTGTCGGAGAAGTCGTCGAGCGTGTGGGTCTCGGCGACGAGCAGCCCCGGCTCGGAGACGAACTCGGCGTTGGGGAACAGCGTCTCGACGGCGTCGCGGACGCGGTCGGTCACCTCGGTGTCGTACACCGGCACCTCGATCCGGGTGTCGACGCTGTAGACGGTCGTCACTTCCCCACCTCCGCGGCGTCGTCGGTGGCCCCGTCCGGCGCGTCGGGAGCGGGGTTCCCGCGCAGCACCGCGCGGACCCGGTCGCGAAACGCCGCGAGCGTGTCGGTGTTGTCGACGGTCACGTCGGCGGCGTCGATGACCTCGCCCATGCCGAACTCGAGTTCGCGCTCCTCGCGGTCGCGGAGGGCCTCGAGGTCGAGGTCGGAGTCGTCCCGGCCGCGCTCGCCGAGTCGCTCGGCGCGGACGTCGAACGGCGCGGTGATGGCCACGAGCGTGAACTCGTCGCCGAAGCGCTCGCGGAACCGCTCCAGTTCGACGGGCGCGCGGAGGCCGTCGACGAGGACGGCGTCCGTGTCGGCCCGACCGGCGGCGTCCTCGATCAGCGGGACCGAGCGCTCGGCGATGGCGGCGGGGCCGTTCTCCTCGCGCAGCGCCCGGGCGATCTCGCCGTGGTGTTCGGCGGGGTCGAGCCCGCGGTCGCGACACTCCGCGCGGATGACGTCCCCCATCGTGACCACGGGGACGCCCTCCTCCTCGGCGACCGCGGCGGCCTCGCCTTTCCCGCTGCCGGGCAGGCCGACCGTTCCGATAACTCGCATCACCGTCCGTTCGGCGCTGGCCGGATTAAAGCCTGCGAGACGACCGACCCCACTCGGTCGCGGCCGCGGTGGCGCGCGGTCGCCGCACACGAGCGGGCACCGCCGCCCGGGACCGCGCCGTTTTTGACTTCGCCGCGTGTGCCCCTATCCGTGGGCGCGTAGCTCAGTCCGGATTCAGAGCGTCGGACTTCTAACCGCGCCGGGATCCCGGCGGGGGGAGCCATCCGACGGTCGCGGGTTCAAATCCCGTCGCGCCCGTGTTTCCGTGTCGCGAGCGACCGGAACCGCTCGAAAGGCGGGATTTGAAGCAGGGAGTGAAGCGAACGGAGTGAGCGGAACGACCGAGGTTCAGATCCCGTCGCGCCCGTGTTTCGTGTCGCGAGCGACGGCGAGATGCGGGTGGGCCGGATCGCGTCAAGGGAGGGTCGGACGGTCGGCGCCTACTGCGGCTGTCCGCCGTCGCCGATCGCGGCGCTGCGCCCGGTCGAAGTCCGGTCGGGGGCGGGGGCGTCGTCCCCATCCACGTCGAAGGTGGCGAGGAGCTGCTGGAGCCGATCGGCCTGCTGTGCGAGCGAGTCGGCCCGCTGGTTGACCTCGGTCATCGTGTCGACCTGATCGCTTGCGGTCTCGGAGACGCGTTCGGAAGCCTCGGCTGTCTCTCGACTGATCTCCGTCACCGGCTCGATCATGGAGACCGTCTCCTCGGTGGTCGCGGCTTGGTCGTCGGTCGCACGGCTGATCTCCTGGATCCCCTGGTTCGTCTCCTCCGCGTTGGTCGCCACTGCCGAGAGGGCGTCGGCGACCTCGTCGACCGCCGCCGCACCCGCGTCGATGTCGGACTCGGCGCTGCGGACGTCCTCGACCGTCCGCTCGGTTTGCGCCCGCGTCTCGTCGATCCGTTCCTCGATGTCGGCGGCCGCCTCCTGTGTCTCCTCGGCGAGCGTCTTCACCTCGTCGGCGACGACCGCGAAGCCGTCACTGTTCCCGTCGGCCGATCCCGAGCCGGCGCGGGCGGCCTCGATGTTGGCGTTGAGCGCGAGCATGTTCGTCTGCTCGGCGATGTCGCCGATGAGGTCGACGATCTCGCCGATCTCGTCCATCTGTGCCTCCAGCGACTGCACGTTGTCGACGGTGGACTCGATCGCCTCCTCGACGTTGCGCATCTTCGCCATCGCCTCCTCCGCGGTCTCCTCGCCCTCGTCGGCGACCGCGGTGGTCTCCGCCGACGTGTCGGCGACCTGTTGGGCCGACGACGCGACCTCCTCGATCGTCGCCGAGAGGGTGCTCATCTCGCCGGCGACCTCCTCCAGCAGCTCGCGCTGCTCCTCGGCGCTCTCGGTGATCTCGCTCACCGACTCGCTCACCGACTCGCTGTCGCGCTCGGCGCTGTCGACGATCGCCGAGGTCTCCTCCGTGGAGTCGGCCACCTCCGCGGAGAACGTCTGGATCTCCCGCATCGCCGACTCGATCTCGTCGAGCATCTCGTTGTAGGCGGTCCCGATCTGGGTCATCGCCTCGCTCTCGCTGTCTGTGTCGAGACGGACGGTGAGGTCGCCGGCGGCGGCGCGGGCCATCCGCGTACTGAACGTGTCGGCCTTCGATTCGAGGTGGGCGTTCAGCTGTTCCACTTCCTCCTTGCGCGCCTCCGCCTGCGCCATCGCCTCCTCGGCGTCCTCGATCTCCTCGGTCTTCGCCGAGACCTGTTCGAGGCGCTCGCGCGATTCCTCGCGCGACTTCTCGATGGAGATCCAGTTCGACATCAGCGCCGCACACAACACGAGAATGAACGCCGCGTGGATGCCGGCCCACGCCCACGGGTTCGCGATCGCCGCCGCGTGGTTGTACACCCGCGACGGGTCGATCAGGCTGAACACGACGTGCCCGCCGGCGACGTAGCCGAGTCCGAGCGCGAACGGGAGCCAGTCCTCGTAGACCGCGATGACCGCCATCACCACGAAGAAGTGGAAGTGTGCCTCGATGTAGCCGCCGGAGAACTGCACCAACAGCGACGACGTCGCCATCAGCCCGACCGACGCCAGCGCGGTTCGAGTCCGGCGACCGAGTCGAGACCACGAGGCGAGCGCGGCCACTGCCGCGACGATGCCAAGTTGGCCGACGACCATCCACGTCGGGATGGACGGGATCGTCGCGCCGGTGACGGCCGATTCAGTCCCCTCGAACAGGCCGAGCCCCAACAACAGCGGAAGGTGCGCGACCAACGAGATCAGGATCTTTCGATGGCGTCGCCGCCACGTCTCCTCGGGGATCGTCCGCCCGTCCGGGGTGTACTTGATCAGCGTCCGAAGCCGTCGGTTCGCCCGCCCGGCGAGGGAATCGGCCGGCCGTTCGCCCCCAGTTATCGCACTCATGACCGGGTGACACGACCGAATCACTAATAAGAGTACACGTCAAATTCACGCATCTGATACCACCGCATTGTATTTTCTCCGTCGAAACGGCAACAATAGCCGTGTCGGTGACGCCGGAGCCGACCGGAGGGGCGACCGCCCGAAAAGGGATCAGTACCGCGAGGGCATGTACGCCATCCCCAAGAGGAGGAACGCGGACAGCCCACTGAGGATCGTCACGCCCCACAGTCCGTTCGTCATCGTCGTCTCCGAGGAGGTCGCCGTCTGGTACTGTTCGTACGTCTCGAACTCCTGTGTGAGAAGCATCGTCGAGTTGTCCGGGAAGTACGCGAAGTACGTGGTCGAACCGACCGTTACGTTCGCCTCGTCGGCCACCGAGATCTCGTTGGTCCGCGGCGCGAAGTACTCCAACGTCGCGGCGTCCGAACTCGCCGACGCGACCGTCGCGGTGTTGTCCTCGATGCCGTCGAGCTCGTCGCCGATCGCGTACTCGCGCGTTTCGGGCGCCGGGAAGTACTCGTCCGCGGGGATCAGCGTACGGTTCCCGTCCTCGCGTTCGACGACGTACTCCTCCCCGTCGACGGTCGTCGTCTCGTTCTCGACGGTGGAGTCGTTCTCAAGGATCGCCGTCCGGTCGACGACCTCCGTCAGGGTGAACGATTCGGATTCGCTGTCGGTAGTAACGGTCCAGTCTTGGCCGTCGTATGTGACGGTCGAATCGTTCGCCCACTCGACCGTGTACCGGGCGGAGTCGTTCGTGTACTCCAGCGTTCCCGACCGCACCAGGTGCGCCTGACCGCCGCCCCCGTGACCGCCGCCACCGCCACCCTCCATCTCGGCGGAGATATCGGAGACGGTGTACTCCTGCCCGTCGAGCGTGAAGGAGTCTCCCTGACTCAGTTCGTGATCGGGGTTATCGAACGTGAGCTGCGGCGCGCTCGCTGTCGCGATGAGCGAGAACGAGGCCGCTCCCACGACGAGGAAGAACGCGACGTAGATTGCCGCGGCGCGTCGTTGCATACGTGAGCCACGGACCGCCCGGAGTTTAACCGTTTTCTTTCGGGGAACACGTCACTCGTCGGGACACGATCGCGTGTACGGTACAGGAAAGCCAAGGGCCGGATTTGAACCGGCGTGGTTCTCCTCTGCAGGGAGATGCGTATGGCCGGACTCTGCCACCTTGGCGCAACTGTTGAGAGTCGAGTGAGGCGGTTAAGTGTAGCGGATCCGAGCCTCGTGGAGACGCTCGACCGTCGGCGGTCGGCGTCGCCACTGGTCGGGGTCGGACAGTGGTGGATATGAAAATGAAAAAAGCCCACCAGCGCGGTGCTGGTGGGCTTGAATCGCGTATGAGTGGTGGGCGGCGAACCGGTGTTTCCAGAGGCTCGCGCACTCCAGGACTTACCGGAACGCTGGCGGGCTTAACTTCCGTGTTCGGGATGGGTACGGGTGGTGCCCCGCCGCTGTGGCCGCCCGAAGGCCGACCATCGGGAACGATCCGATGTAACGCCTACGTCGGTCTCCGACCGATAATGTACGTGCAATCCAGGTAACGCCTGGACCCGTTCACAACGGGTCCCAGTGCATATGAGTGTGGCTTGACCTGTTAGTGCTCGCGGACTGAACGCCTCGTTGCCTCGGCGCGTACATCCCGAGTCTATCGAACTCGTCTTCTACGAGTGGTCTCGGTGGTATCTCTTTTTCAAGTGGGTTTCGAGCTTAGATGCGTTCAGCTCTTACCCCGTGTTGCGTAGCTTCTCGGCAGCTGCCCTCTCGGACAACCGATACACCAGTGGCAACCATTCGTAGTTCCTCTCGTACTATACGAACGTTCTCGTCAGATACCGTAACACCCCCAATAGATAGCAGCCGACCTGTCTCACGACGGTCTAAACCCAGCTCACGACCTCCTTTAATAGGCGAACAACCTCACCCTTGCCCGCTTCTGCACGGGCAGGATGGAGGGAACCGACATCGAGGTATCTGTTATCCCTAAGGTAGCTTTTCTGTCGTAAATCCGGGCCATTGAGGCCCTTGATCCGTTCGCTAGACCACGCTTTCGCGTCAGCGTCACTCGCTTGGAATGACACTGTCAGACTTCCTTGTGCTCTTGCGCTCTTCCGCGGGTTCCTGTCCCGCGTGAGGAAATCTTGGGGCGCGCTCGATATCTTTTCGAGCGCGTACCGCCCCAGTCAAACTGCCCGGCTACCGGTGTTCTCCTCCCGGAGTGAGAGTCGCAGCCACTGACGGGTAGTATTTCAGTGTTGACTCGGTGGCCCGCTGGCGCGGGTACCTGTGTAGCGTCTCCTACCTATCCTGCACGTCAGCGGCCACGTCTCAGCGACAGCCTGCAGTAAAGCTCTATAGGGTCTTCGCTTCCCCTTGGGGGTCTCCAGACTCCGCACTGGAACGTACAGTTCACCGGGCCCAACGTTGGGACAGTGTGGCTCTCGTTGATCCATTCATGCGAGTCGCTACTGAAGCGACAAGGTACTACGCTACCTTAAGAGGGTCATAGTTACCCCCGCCGTTGACAGGTCCTTCGTCCTCTTGTACGAGGTGTTCAGATACCTGCACTGGGCAGGATTCAGTGACCGTACGAGTCCTTGCGGATTTGCGGTCACCTGTGTTGTTACTAGACAGTCGGAGCCACCGAGTCACTGCGACCTGCCCCGTCGAGGGCAGGCATCCCTTATTGCGAACGTACGGGACTAACTTGCCGAATTCCCTAACGTCGGTTGCTCCCGT
>NZ_WUUS01000012.1 GCF_009831625.1 Halobaculum saliterrae
TTCAATGCTCGCTTCTCCACGGACCTCGATATCGTCGTCGCGCCGGACTCCAAGGCTGACTTCGTCGAGTTCCTCGAACAGCAGGGATTCGAGGAAACGGACAGTCACGCCAAGAAATGGTTCTACGACACCGAAGTAATCGAGTACGAGAAGCGGCTCACGCCGCAGCAGCCGATCGGCTTCGATCTCCTGGTAAACGGACTCGGGTGTCGCCAGACGGAGGCACAGTGGTCGTTCGACTACCTGTACGACCACAGCCACCAACAGGAGGTGAGCGGAGGTACAGTGACGACCACAGCCAGAGTCATCGATGGGGCAGTCCTCGTCGCGGCAAAGCTCAATAGCGGCCGTGAAACAGACCTCCGGGACGTCCTGGCAGTAGCAGAAGATATCGATCTCGACGCTGTCACGCCTCACCTTCGGCGAGGGGACGACGATGCGCTACGGGAGCAGCTTGAGCGTGGACTGGAGATCATAGAGAGCGATGAACTCAAGCACGGGTATCGGAGTGACTTCGGGGCCTCAGCAGTCTCAGAAGAAACGGTCACCGCTCTCCAAGAGTATCTGTCTGCACAGATTAACCACCTGAGCTGAAGCGGTCGGGACCCCCTTGATCGGAAGTGAAGATAGGGTCCTTCAGCGGTGCTTGCAGTCAGTCAAAAAATTGGAGGGGCGGTGTCAGTCGACCGTCGCTAACACACGGACATCCGTAGCTGAGTGTCGTTCCCGTTCAGTACGAGCACCATGCTTGCGGAGGAACTCATCAATACGGTCGGCAAGGGACTCCGCGTCCTCTCTATCAACGTGGACGATCAGCGTCGGATGTTCCTCGTCGCTGTTCTCAATCACGAGCGAGACATCCTTGAATTCGTCCGGCTGTCTGTACGCCTCGAACTCATCGGCGACCTGGTCGGCCAAGTCGTCGAGTACCTCAATCGGTTCCTTTGTCATAGATTGAATTTCGGCCTTGGAAGGTTGTGCCATCGCGAACGCGTGAAGAAAACGTGACGTGACGTGACTTTCAGAACCACCTCCATCAGACAAACGCGAACGGAACCTTCTCACACCGATGGTTTACCGAGAAGAAGACCGATCCACAGAAGGGACAACAGGTTAGAGTGCTCGCGGATCGCTATCGACAATGCTCGCAAACGCGACGTTCTCCTGAACTTGTTCGATTTCGACTGTTGGCTCGTCGCCGGGTTGAGCGCCGGGAACAATCACGACGTACCCCCGTTCGACTTTCGCAATACCGTCTCCTTGATCACCGACGGTTTCGATTGTCACGTCGCGCACTTCTCCCTCATCAACAGGAGGACCAGATGAATCGTGGTTCGTGGTCCCCTGAGAGGCGGAATGCCGTGGGCTCTGTGTAGATGTCGATTTAGCTTCGGAGGATAAATCAAGAAGAGCGATACGGTACGTTTCATCAACAGTCAGCGTCCCATGCTTGATCTCACTCGGAGGAATCTCGATGACGAATGTGCCATCCTCCTCCTTAATTTTCGCAGTGAACAGCGAACACAGGGAGTCTGGGATTTCTACCATAACTGAGTTTGATACTGGATACAATTAATCGGTCTCTTTGAGAAGGAGCGAACTGGATCAGCTGTCCTCAGCTGGTACTTCCCAAGGAATGTCTCGCTTGTGGACTACAGCGAGCTTCGAGTCGTCATCATCTTCCATTGCACTAAGACCACGCTGGACGAGAGTGTGAACCTGTCCAGCAGACTCCGGGAACGAAAATTGGTCATCCTCCGCGTCAGCACGGAGTTCGAGATAATGGAGGTACAACCTGAACGTCGTATCTGCTCCGATAGGCCACCAAATCGTCCCTATCTGCTCATCTACCTGATTGTCCCAATGCTCTATGAGTTCATGGATATCGTCGACGAGCTCCTCGCCGGAGGTGCGAAGGCGGAGGGAGTATTCCCGATCCCGCTCCATATCTTCGATTATATCCTGAAGGAAAGGCCCAGCCTCCAAGGCGGTAGGTGAGGTCTGATCCGCTTCTAGAAGGTGTTCTAACGCCCGAATTTCTTCACGCCGAGCGGCTACAGCGTATGCGACATTGTACTTGTCCTCGGGGAAGATTTCGTGTTGACTCGGTTGCTGTGCCTGAGGGACAGAATCCCCCGTGGATGAGCTAAATAAGGTCTCAAAGAGTCCCATACGCTTCGTCCGGAGAGCATCCATAAGTATTTCCTGTCATAGTGGGCCTCATCTCCGGCGACTGTGAATTTATTCACCCTGACACTCGGAGAAGATGCGGGTTATCTTTGTATCGCCAGACAGCGATATATATGGTAGCCACACGAGAGAGGGCCCTTAGCGAACGCGAGTTCGAACTATTGTTAGAAGGAGCAGGGCGGATAGGAGATACGCAACGGAGGCTCGAAACACGAGCGGCCATTCTCCTTGGAGGCCGTCTTGGACTTAGACCAGGAGAAACAACGCACTTGTCGACAACGTGGGTTGACATAGAGCGGCAGATGATCCAGATCCCAACACAGGAAAACTGTACGAAGGGACGGGATGGCGGTATCTGTGGCTACTGTCGGCAGGCGGTGAAACAACGGCTGGATCACAATCCCAATACGGATTTCAAGAGCTTTGCTGAGCGTTATTGGCTCCCAAAAACAGAAGCCGCATCTCGAACAGTTCCGTACCACTTTTCATATAGAGTCCGAGTCGCGGTTGAACTACTACTCAACGAACATGGTGGCTGGCCCTATTCGTTCTCGACTTTACAGCGGCGACTGGAAACCGCCCTTGAATTGTCCCCAGAACTGTCTAACGACGCAACCTCATTACACGGACTACGTGCCACAGCAGCGTCGTACCATGCGGGAAGGGGCTTAGACCTTCCTGCACTCCGAGCAATGTTCGGGTGGGAGGACATCACGACTGCACGTCAATATTTGAATGTTGATGGAGCGATGACCCGACGAGCGCTGGACAGTATTCATCAGTAAAGCTGAAGCTACTGATGTTCAGGAACCAATCGTAGTGCTATTTCAGTAGTTACTCCAGCGGGCCTACATCTCCGAGATGAGTGTATTTCTCCGCGACCTTCTCGAAGTACGCTTCCGTCATAATTCGAGGATTCGACACTCTATGGAAGTCATCAAGGACGAACTGCATTTCCTCCTCATCCAGCCCATATGCGTGGAACACGGCCGCGTCGACTTCGGCTTGTAGCTCACGCCGAGTCTCCATATCCGTCGCCGGCTCAATCCCGCCAAGTCGCTCACGCATCTCGGTAAACTCCTCACCATAACAGTTGAGCTTCGCCGCTCGATCAGCGATGTAATGGAACCAGTCGTCGCCGTCAGTGAGTCGAGGGGCCTGTGACTCCTCAAACTTGTACTTCGAGGCGTGGGAATCAACTTTTGTCCGCATCAAGAAATCAAAGGGGATACTGTTGATCAGACCAAGCGCGACGAAAAGCTCCTTATCGGTGAAAACACTGTCGTAAGCGCTGTGCATCGGGAATTCCGAAAGGTCGTCCTTGGTAGGGTTCGCCTCGAATGGACGGACCGTGTACAGCGTATGGACGACGACTCCACCGGGCGGGATAACAGCTGCAATGAGTGTGCGTTCATCCGTTGCACGAGCGACTTCACGGAGCACAAGCCGGTAATCAGAGCTATGGAGACGGACGTCTTCCACGGAAAGTTCGGGGCGGTCGAATTCCTCGGTTAGCAACCGATTGACGAAACGCTTCTGGGAACTTGACGGGAGATGGCTGAACTCAGGGTCATCAGCGAACTTGTTGTAGATAGCCTTCTTGAGGCTGATCGCATCGTCCCGGGCACGGAAGTTCTTCTCTCGAACGCGACGCTTTGCGCTCAGCTCCTCGTTATCCTCATCGACACTCCACAAAGAGATGGGCTCGAGGTCGTCGACGTAGGTCGACTCATAACAGAATTGGTGGATATTCTTTCCCTGATAGACCGGATAATCCCCATTGGATTCGTCTTCGATGAATCTATCCCGATCTCGTCCCCGATCCAGTTCCTTGTACAGGACCGTACGCCAAGCATCTTCAATTTCAGCCGCTAATGGTGGTGTCTGGAGAATTTTATCTAGCACTGAGACCTCCTGCTGTTTCTCGATGTTAGGGAAAATTCGAGCTCCTGGAGAATACTCTTTGAGGATGCGCGCTGGAATTTCTAGAGCTACGTCGTCAATCGATCGAAGAGCGTCAACGGAAGTCTGATGAAAGATTCCATGGACAGTATCAGTGCTTCCCGCTGTTCGGAGCGTAACGATACCGAAATTATATCTATTGTCTATGTCGGAGAAGATACCTCGGTTTTCAAATCCGATGATACTCTGAATCTCCGACTCTTCCAAGGCATGTACTCGCAGATCCTTCCCAGCGGCGGCATTAAAGAACGGACCAGGAAGCAGCTGTGAAACATAACCACCATCTCTGACAATATCGTAGACGCGCTCGAAGAACAGTAGAGACAGGTCGTTCGTCCGTGCAACCTGCTGACCCTCTACGCTTGGCGTCTGGTACTCATATTCTCCACTCTGGTTGATATAGGTCGCTTGCCGTTCCTTGTCCCGCTGGAACTTCTTCCATTCGGCAGCGATTTCAGGGTTCTCTAAGAGCTCCTCTACCTTCTTGTCCTTTTCATCTGGCGGGCGGCTACGAAACTCAGTATCGTACTTTGGGAAGAAGTCCGTCCGGTATGGCTTCAGCTCATCCCACGGTGGGTTTCCAATGATGACATCAAAGCCGCCTTCGCGATAGACTGTCGCGAACTCGAGCACCCAATGAAACGGTGAGAACTCCTCTAGTTCCTCAAGAGAGACATCCTCGTCGACAAGTTCGTTGAACTGATCGCGAATCTTTTCATTAAGCTCCTCGCTGTGAGTGTCGATTTTTCGCTCAGCCATTTTACGAGCATTCTGCGCTTCACGGGCAGAATCCGCTGCTCGATGGCGGTCCTGTTCCCTGATGATGTCCTCATAGAGGTCTTTGACTGCAGTTCCGACACCCCAATTCGAGAGTGAAGCATCGCCGGCATCCTCCCGTGCGACTTCTTGGAGCTCGGTGAACCCGATCAGCGAGTTACCCTGACGGATGTTGAAATCAATATTCGGGAGTGGTTCGACCTCGTTCGGTTCATCCTCGATATCAGCGACCATCGACAGCCACAAGCGTAGTTTGCAGATCTCGACTGCTCCGTCCTCGATATCGACACCATAGAGATTGTTAAGGATGATAGATCGCTTTGCGAAAAGTGACATCCCCCCGTGTCCCTCTTCGATACTCTCTAATTCTTCACGACTACGACTCTCCAGCTCCCAGCCTTGCCCTTCAGATTCGAGCCGTTGGAAATACTCAATGCATTGCATCAACTGAGCATCTGGCTATTGGCTGTTTTTCGACTTGAACTACGAGTGCTGGTGAAATACGAGCTGTTTCTTGCACTCTATTCAACAAGTGCATTGACCAGTTCAGTCAAAAGTCACCCTCATATCCATCATTTTCATATGAGTAAAGCAACTTTCAGGTGGTATGACTCTCCAGCAGATCACCGCATCCGATATCGCGGGCTGGGACTCTTTACAGGATATAGCGAACACCTTTGAAAAACGCGGGCTCAAACCACGCCCGAAACTAGGGGGCGATAACGAGCTCGTAGTCCAGCTTGATGATGACGAATTCATCGTCATCGTCAATGCTGGCCCCGGTGAGACTGCCACGGACTTCAAACCGGAAAATCGCTCACGGCACACCAACCTCGTTGCTACCAACGACTTCGAGAATTTCACCTTCATCACACGAGTTCGGAGCTGGGAAGGCCAGCAGCACGGCCGAATCAAGCATCAAAAGATTTCGTTCTCAAAGGAGCAGTTCAGGCGGGACAGCGGAGAGAAGAACACCATTCTCCAGAAACTGAACGCAATCGAGTACGGTTCCTCTGCTGCGATATACGATACGCTCTACGACACGCAACAGGTTGTCAAGGAGTTCTATGAACAGTTCGAGGAACTCCGGACAGATCTCATTCAAGAAGTCACAGGCATCCCTGACGATCGTGGTGATGCGAAGCAACGATATGTGCAGGTCATTCTTGACCGGATGATCTTCCTATACTTCATCCAGGAAAAGCGCCTTCTTGATCGAAACCCGAATTACCTCCACGAACAGCCGAATGAAGTCGTTGACGAGGGTGGTGACCACTACGAAGAGTTCTACGAACCGCTCTTTTTCGAATACCTGGCAGAAGACAAGCAGAACCCTGACTTCGGTAGCCTTCCGTATCTGAACGGTGGATTGTTCGCAAAGAATCCCGTCGAAGAAGAGTTCGAGGACGCGAAGTTAGGTGGCCCTGCCGAGGAAACGAACGAGCTCTTCGACGATATCCTCGACTTCCTCTCCGACTGGAACTGGAACGTTGACGAACGACTCGACATCGTCGATCCCAAGAACCTCTCCCCGGCGATCTTGGGCCACATCTTCGAGCAAACGGTCAATCAGAAGGAGATGGGAGCGTACTACACGCCGGAAGAGATCACGGGGTTCATGGCCCGCCGGACGATCCATCCGTATCTGCTCGATCAACTCAATGAGGCTGTGGACGCAGACTACGACGAGGTCGACAATGTATTCGGATTCCCCGTACCCGAGTCAGATAGTGGCGCAGAAGCTGTAGCTGATGGCGGAACCATAACTCAGCAAGTTCCAACGGAAAACGTTCAGACCAGCCATGTGGAGACTCTCTACCACGATATTCTGAAGGAAGCACACATTCTCGATCCCGCCGTAGGAAGTGGCGCCTTCCTGCTCGCTGCACAGGAGGTGCTGATGGACCTATACATGCAATGCATTGAGTATTTCCAACGGCTCGAATCTGAAGGGCAAGGCTGGGAGCTAGAATCCAGAACACGGGAAGAGATAGAGGAAATCGAGTCTGGAAAAGGCTCATCATCACTCTACGCAAAGCGAACGGCCATCCTCAACAATTTGTACGGAGTCGATATCGACGAAGGTGCTGTTGAGATTTGCAAGCTCAGGCTCTGGTTGTCGATGGTCGCTGATATTGAGGACGAACCGAGTGAGGTGGAGCCGCTCCCCAACATCGATTTCAATGTACGGCAGGGGAACAGCCTAATCGGTCAACTCGATACGGACATCGAGAGTAACGAAGACGGAGACAGCGATCTCGATTCTTGGGAGGTAAAAACTCGTTTTGAGGACGTGAAAGAAGCCATCAAGAAGCACAAGAAAGCGGAGACCAGTGTTGAAGCTCAAGAATGGCGGAAAGAGGCAGAAGATAGAATAGAGGAACACCGGGACAAATTTGACGAAATCCTTCGGCGGGAATTCCAAGACGCTGGCTTTGACGATATAACGATCGAGGAAATTCGGGAGTGGTCCCCCTTCCACTGGCCGCTGGAGTTCGCCGACGTCTTCGAGAAGGGTGGATTCGACGTGTTCATCGGGAACCCGCCGTGGGACATGCTCTACGCGAATCGCGACGACTTCTTCATCCGCTACGATGAGCAGTTCCGTACCTATCCGTCGGAGGAAAAGGACGGTGTGATGGAAGACCTCCTCTCAAACCCTGAAGTTGCGTGGGAATGGGAGGACTACAAGGAATCGATGGAAACGCAGGCAGACTTCTTCACACAGGGAAATGTCTATAAGCTCCAATCTCCGGTGGTAGGCGGTCGAACGATGCCGACAAAGAACGAACTTTCGGCTCTTTTTCTTGAGCGGGTCTTCAGACTCTCCAGAGACGGCGTGAAGGTGAGTCTGCTCCTCCCCGGTACTATCTTCGGGGGAGTAATGGGGAAAGACCTCCGAATGCATCTGCTGGACCACACGGACGTGAAGAATCTCATCGGGTTCGAGAACAAGGGTGTCTTCGAGGCTATCGACGATAGATATCGGTTCGCGATTCTGACGTTCGAATATGGGGGGAAGACATCAGCTCTTCGGGGGATATTCAACCAACGTGACATGGATGTAGTCTACCGGATCGAAAATGAGGCAGTCAATATCCCGCGCGACGTACTCGTCAGTTATTCTCCAGAGGGGGGAATCTTCCCATCCATCACCTCGCAGATCGAAGTAAGCGTCTTGGAGAAGGTAGTTGAGCAGCCTTCCTTGGGTGAAGATTTAGAGGAGACTTGGACAGTTGATATGCTCACTAAGGAGTTCGTTGAATCGACTGATAAGGATAGGCTCCAGACATCGCCGGAGGAGGCCGACTATCCCGTCTACGGCGGCAAAAATATCCACCAGTTCCAGTACGATAATACCTACACAGATGCGTTAGATGGACCGCAGTACTGGAGTCGGGGGATGTACGATCCACCGAATAGTGCTCAGTACCGTGTTCGAGAAAAGAAATTCAACAGGGGTAATCTCAAACGGGCAATCTACGACGCCTTTGGAGGTTCAGAGACGAGCAAGTCTCAAGTTCAATTCGTAGATGAACTACTCGAAGAGCACCGTGGTCACGGACTTGAGGAAGAAGATGTCCTGCTCGATTGTACTGAATACCGAATCGGCATTCGAGACGTTTCTCGAGCCCGGGACGAGCGGACGATAATAGCTACGGTACTTCCGAAGGACGTCATCTGTCTCCACACCATTAACACGTTCAAGCCGTTCGCTATTGAGCCTGAAGAGGAACACCTCACAGAGTCCCCACTTCGGTCACCCTACGTCCGGCGATTTACGGATCAAGAACTCTTCGTGGCAACGGGGCTCCTGAATAGCATTGCGTTCGATTTCCTGATGCGGACCAAAGTCGAGACGCATATCGTCAAGCGCGAGCTACTGGAATCCCAGCTACCACGCCTCACCGACGGAGAGGACTGGTTCCATTATATCGCTGAACGAGCTGCCCGATTGAACTGTTACGGGGAAGAATTCAAAGAAATGCGTGAGCGACTCGGCGGAATCGAGGCAGCGATAGAAGATCAAGAACGTAGAGAATTACAGGCTGAAATCGACGCGGCCGCATTCCACGCGTATGGCCTGAAACGTCGTGACGTGAAGTTTGTCCTCGACGACTTCCATCGCGTTGAGAATCCGAAGCTGATGGACGAGATGTACTTCGATCTGGTCTTGGAGAAATATGATCTGCTGGATCAGAAGGGGCCCCTACCGTAGCTCCCGAATCACTGTCCGACAACCCCCCAGCATACGAGCTTCGCTTGTACATCACTCTCTCCCATCAGTTTTGTCTGGTATTCAGTAGAGGCTTCGACGTTCTCTTCCAAGAACTCCTCAAGCTGCCTGAGGAACTCAACAGTCGGCCACTCTGGGAAGGAGTCGTACTGCTCATTCTGACGAAAGATCTCCCGTAGAATTCGATCTTCATCCGTGTTCGCCAGCTTTACCTCCTGCAGCCGCTCTTCGATATCGTTAGCCCATTCTCCTATCGTTTCGAACTCTTCAACAGGAGCCGGCTCATCGCCGTGATTCGGCTGAACGTAGTGACTGATAAAATCGAGGATCGTTTCCTGTTCCTTCGAGAAGGCCTCTCCCTGTTTGAAAGCACCCTCAACTTGGCCTTCTCGAATCACCTCAAGGCGCTCGTCAAGCACTGCTTGAATTTCACCGCGATTCGATAACACCGTATCTGGATTTCCGGTAATCGGTTCGCCGTCAACTGAAGGGCCGATGTTGAGCGTGCTCACGGGCCGCTCTTTGACCTCGTCGGCGAAGGGCTTGTAGTAGAAAGCACGACGGACGCGACCAAGCGGGGACTCGTGGTCATCATCGTCGAACCAGAGGTGGGCAAGGGCGAACACGCCCGGACGAGGACCGGCATCGTGGTCAGTTACATTCGTGTAGAGGAATTCCCGTTCTTCGGGCGGGTCATCAAAGAAGTCCTCAGCGTACTCGAAGTCTTCCGCGGTCAGATCGTAATCCTCGTTTAGTTCTCGCTTCAGAAGGTACCGTTCGAATGCAGCGTGCTCATTACTCCCAGCGTTGCGGAGGAGCGGGTTCTTGCTCGTGTCGTCGAGTTCATTCACGTCGTCAATTTCACGGGACTTCTGGAGGGAGTCCTCGATCTCGTCCACCTGTAGTTCCCCAATCGTCTTCTCCGTGTCCACACCTGTCTTTTCCAGAATCTGGTCTTCATTCGGATCGAGGATGTTGTTCTCCTTCCCGACGATGAGCGCGATGTCGTTGATTTTTGCTTGAAGCCGTTTCAGAAGCTTGATAGCCGCCTCGATGTCGCCGTCTGGGTAGAAGTTGTGGACGTGTTTCTCGGCGGTACTCCCGATCCGGTCGACTCGCCCGACACGCTGGACAATCCGCATCGGGTTCCACGGCAGGTCGTAATTGACCACCACATGAACGTCCTGAAGATTAACCCCTTCACTCAGCGTGTCAGTGGCCACTACGTACTGTAGCTCTGAATCCCCCGACTCAGCGAGCGTTTGCTGATAGCCTGACGCCTCAGGGGCAAAGCGTTGAATGATGTCCTGCTTATTCTCGTCGCCACCTTTGACGACGGCACTGTTCGCCTCGGTAAGTGGTGAATCCACGTTGTCACAGAGAGTTCGATAGACGTAGTCTGCAGTTGCCCGGTACTGAGTGAAGATGAGCACTTTCTGGTCGTGATCAGAGAGGACATCTGCAAGTCGGTCGATCTTCGGGTCGCGGAACTCGCGGAGTGAAAAGACGGCCTCGTAAAAGTCGCGTGTAGCGGAGTCAACTTCGCTCAGGTCACTATTCGGGTAGAGAATCGGATTCATCTCTTCTTCAGGAATATCTGGAAGGGCACCAGCGTCGTGGTCAGCGAGCCATTGCCGCGTGGAAACCGCATAATCGCTCACATCACCCGCATCACGGGCGACATCACCGATGAACTGCGAGAGAAAATACGAGAGAAGGGTGAGGTCCTCCCTAATGTACGTCTTCACCTCACCGATGGTGGCGTCTGCTAGTTCATCTCCCTCGGTATCAGCTCCTTCTTCCGATTGGATAGCGGTGGTATCGAAACCGAATTCTTCGAGTGTTTGTTCGAGATCTTCAGCAGCGTCTGCTCCTTCGACAAAGTCACCGAGTTCAGAGTCATCCCTCTCCCGAACAGTTCGGAGCATATCGATGTCTTCGTCCTCTGGGAGTTCACCAAGAAGGCCGAGAAGCTGGCGTTCGCTCTGATGCAGCGTCTCGATCGACTGGACGAACGCGTACGTTGAGGACTCGAGCCGTTTGAGGAGGTTCAGCTTGTAGAGGGCTTTCAGAGTGCTCCCCGCTTTCGGGTTTTTGACTGTGATGTGGGGAAGGTGGAGGGCGTCCATCACGTCGGGAAGCATCCGATAGATTGGCTGGTAGGCCGCCGGCAGGGAGTACTGTTGCTTGTTGAGTTTCGGCGGCTTGAAGCTCATCTCGAAGTCTTCGCTGTCCTGAATCTGGTCTTTGACGTGCTTACGCGTCCGGAGAACCATCACTTCGTTCAGGATATTCGAAATCTCAGAGGAGTGTCGCTGGAGCTGCTCGGTGATTTCTTGCTGTTCGTCGTCGTCGACCTCTTCTTTCCCGGCCGCGATGCGTTTTCGCGTCTCCGAGAGTTCGATGTATTCGTCGAACGCGTCAAAGTCGAGTGAGGCCTTGTTCCGAAGTTCCTCCGGGCTGGTGAACAAGCTGATGAGGTTCTTCAGGTCGGTAGCGCTGTTATTGATGGGGGTCGCAGTCAGCATAATCATCGTCTTTCCGCGGAGCTGCCTGAGATTGGCGTGTCGTCGCGTCCCCTTGTAGTCGTCATCGTGGTCTGGGTTCGGTCGCCACTTCCCATAATTCCGGAACCGGTGAGCCTCGTCGATAAGCAGGACGTCGAACTCGTCTTTGAGATCCTGCACCTCGTCGTAGGAAAGATTCTGGAACTTACTGATACTCATCACATCAAGGTGCGTGCCGTCCACCTCTAACCCGAAGTACGGATTGCCGTCTTCGTCAGTGTCGTTCTGGAGTAAGTCTTCCCACTGATCAGTCAGGTTAGCAGGGACAATGAGGAGACAGTGGTCGCCACGTTGGCGGTAGTCGTGGAGGAGTTCACCGCCAATAAATGATTTCCCTAGGCCGACCGAGTCGGAGACGATGCACCCGTTGAACTGTGAGAGCTTTTCCTTTGCACTCTCGTACCCGAGCTTCTGGAAGTAATACAGTGGGCTGTCACGGATGTTAACGTTCCCACTCAGTTCGTCGTAGGCGAGCAGTTTGTAGAGCTCGAACGGTTCGAGATACGTGCCCAGCTCCTCGGATGACGTCTCCTTGTCGGACTCGTCCTCCTGCTGTTCCTTCCAGTCCTGGTACTCCTTGCTGTTCTCGATGATTCGGATGATCTCCTCACTAAATTCCTCGGCGTTGGCCCACTGGTTGTCATACCACTCCTCGAACGCTTCGGCCTTGTGTCGATCCTGACTCGTGAGGTTCAGCTCGATGTTGTTCTGGTGGCCGCTCTTGGTGAAGTTCGAGGAGCCGACAACTGTAGCGCATGGGCGGGTGTCTTCATCCTCGTCTTGTCCCCAATCTTCGTCATCTTCGAGTGGCGCTCGAAATGACGCACCCTTTGCATGGAAGTAACCGTTTTCAGGATTTCGCACACGGACGCTCACTTCGCCTTCGGCGATAAAGTCTCGTAGCCGGTCTAGTCGGCCGATTTGAGCGTTATTCAGCTCCGAGATGCTTTCTCTCACCTCTCTTTTGAGTTCCTCTTTGAGATTCTGCCCCTCACCGATTTCGTCAGCAGTTCCCCTATTCGTCTGACGGCCCATCAAGATCCGAAGTGGGGCGTGGCCGAGATCGTCGGGGTCAGCCAGGTTCTCAAGGTCTTCCCGGTAGAGGTCGAATCCTGAGAGATAAAAGTATCCAGTTGCGATACGGCCCTCCTCGATCTGGGGAATAATTCGTTTGTAAGCGTCTTCTAGTGTTCTGTTGGCGTTATCGACAAGCGGAGGAAGCGAGAGCATCGTAATGCCGAGATGTATTCAGTACGCTAACTTAGTGTTTAGTGACCTTAGACTACAGAGGAGTCACCATACTATGGTCAATCAAACTGGCCGAAGATCCCGCCAGCGGACGTCAACGGAGTCACCGTTGGCGAGTTCAACCCGGAAAAGATAGCTCTCTCGGTGATCACCAGTCACAGCTCCCGCATCGTCTGAGATAATCTCAATGACGGTTCCGCGACGTCCATGGAGGCGCTCGTGATCTGGATCTGTCTCGTCCGGGATATCGATTCGGACCGGGTCTCCAATATCGAATCGTTTCATAGTAGGTGTCATCAGCTCCGAATCCAGAATAGCCCTATCGAACCAATCATAACGATTGCACCGATTATTAGCCCGACTGTCGTCGGAGACGGTAGAGAATAGCCTGCACCCGTAAGCAAAGGAGTCAGAATGAACCCACCAGCGTATCCTCCGACAGTAAGGTATCCAGCGGCAAGTAGACGGACAAACCACTGTTCGACAATCGTATGCGAGCGGTGATCTGGGTCTTCATCAGGCCGGGGCTCAACGATTTCCGGATCGGGCTTTTCCCGCTTGAGATATCGCCATTCATCAAGATACATTCGGACGGGAAGGGCAGATTCGATTTGGTTGAGAATAGCATATCGGGCCTTGTTCAGCCGGCGATACGACTGTAAACTCTGATACCAAAAGTAACAGATCAGACTTCCAAATCCAGAGGCGAATAGAACGATTGCAGCACTCGTAGTCGTCAAATTTCCTCGGGCCAGAGCAAAGAGTCCGGCTAGTATCGACGTCAAAATCAAGCCGAAAAATCGGTTCATTTGAACCCGCTGATTCGCAGTCTCGATTGCCACCTCCCCATAGTGGATGTATTGATCCATCAAGCGGTCCGTCTCTTCGTCGTTCAGATTCGTTAACGGCCCATTCTCTACGGCATCGGACTCGGCCGGTTCGGCTGGGTCCCCTCCAGTAACCTCTTCGGGGTGTTCCGGCTCTGTTTCAGGCGTGTCTTTGTCCTCGGTATTTTCGCCAAGATTTGCATTATTCGGCTCGCTCGCGCCAGAGGTCTCGTCAGTTGATTCGGGCATATTCCGCTAAGGTGTCGTCGAATGTTGCTTTGTGCCATCCTGATGATAGGGAACCGTAGAAACAGTTTAGACCCAGACGCTGTTCGGAAGCCGCCATTACGCTTTCTGCGTAGTGCCCGTACTGATTGATGAGCATCTTATCACGCTCTGGCCGTCTGAGTGAAGATCGTGTACAGCCATCCCCTTGCATTGGGCCATACTCGTCCGAGGGTAGATCATGCATGCTTCGCGATGGCGTTCACGATAGACTTCTGCCGCCAACCGACAATCTCATCCGCTTCCTCCTTTACCACTGCTGGAAGTCGCTTGTTCCCGTTCGGTCGCACACCAATAATGGGTTTCTCGAAATGGTCTGCCATCTCAATTTCCTCCTCGATCCACTCGCTGTGCGAGACGTACATCCCAGCGACGACGACGACCACATTTGCCTGCCCAACCTGCTGGTAGAGCTGTTGACGAAGATCATTCTTATCTTCGAATTCCATCGGATCGTCCTCTGGGACACTGAAGTTCTGCCAGTCCAGCCGACTTTCATCGTCAAGGAACTCCTCAATGCGTTCACGCTGCTCGGAGTACTTCCACGAGTGACTCACAAACACCCGATACGGCCGATCTTCAAGAGGGAGACGCGGCTGCGTCGACGTGCCGGTCTTATCTGTTGTTGAACCAGATGAAACTAGGCCACCAAGTCCCTGAGCGCCCTTGTATGTGAAATAGCCTGCTATGGCGGTAGCGATAATGAGTTCCGGGGCGTCGTGCCAAAGGTAACGAAGTGGATCATCGTGTGGATCATGATCGACTTGTTCACCTTTCCAGTCTGCATATCCGGCGAGGAGTTCTTTTCCGAGGTCGACGACATCGGGGGTTTGCTCGTTTGCGGTTGGAACTGGTGTTGTATCGGAGCCATCAATAGTGTCCTCGAACAGGCCAGCAAACGGATCGTCTTCCCCGTTTGATTTGATAAGGGCATTCACGTCAAGGCTTCCAGTGGGGCTTTGCACCTCGACGGTCGGGACGTTGGTGACAGGGTCGTTTTCGTTGGGTGTCACAGGCGATACATCGCAATTTGGATATTTAAACCCAAGGGGATATTTGCTATTCAGGAAGGTTCGTGTTTCAGTGAATTTCCGAAAGCAACCCCTTCAGAGTTCTACAGAATCACCACAAAGAGACCCGATGGCCGATTGTTGAAATTTGCTTTCCGGAAGCAACCCGGTCACGTATTTATGGCCTGACGCAGAACCGGTCACTTACTAACACAATGATCCGCGATGCTCGCGTACTCCGCGCTGGGTTCGTTCCTCGGGAAGTTGAGCATCGCGACGCCGAAGTCAATCACCTCTCCAGCGTTCTCGAGCCCATTACGAATGGTGAACCCGCCGACACGGCCATCGTCACCGGGCCCAGCGGGACGGGTAAAACCTGTATCTCGCAGTTCGTCACCGAACGGCTCCGGGAAGAAGTCCTCGACGTCGAAACCACCTACGTCAACTGCTGGCGCAACTACACCCGATTCCGGACGCTCTACCAGATCCTCGACGACCTCGGCACCACCATCGACATCCACCGGCAGTCGACGCCGCACGACGAACTCGTCGACCGCCTCCAGCAACACGACGGCCCACGAACAGTGGTCATCCTCGACGAGGTCGACCAACTGGAGGACCCCAGCGTCATCTACGACCTTCACAGCCTCCCGCAGTTTGCGATCATCTGCATCGCGAACAAGGAAGAAGAGCTGTTCAGCCGCGTCGACGACCGCCTCGTGAGCCGCCTGCGCTCCAGCGAGCACGTCCGGATGGACAAGTACCACGACGAGCAGCTGTACGATATCCTGAGTGCTCGGGCAAAGTGGGGGCTCGACGAGGACGTCATCACCGACGACCAGCTCTACCGAATCGCCGACGCGGGCGCCGGCGACGCCCGCCTCGCAATCGGCATCCTCCGAACGGCCGCCGGCAAAGCAGATCGCGAGAACCACGAGCGCATCACCGACGACATTCTCCTGGACGCCGCTGAGGATGCCCGGGCCCAGATTAAACAGAAGAGCCTTGACTCGCTCACTCCGCACCAGCGCGTCGTCTACGACATCGTTCGCGAGCACGGCCCGGTCGGGCCGAGCGAGATCCACGAGCGCTATTCCGAGGACGTCGATGATCCGCGGACGAAACGGACTATCCGCACGTACCTCTCGAAGATGGAGCAGTACAACCTTCTCGAGGCGGAAGGGACGAGTCGGGATCGAGAGTACGCACTCGTCGATTCGGCAGCTGCATCGCCAATTCAGTAAGAACGAGGACCCCCAACAGCTGCCCTAACTGAATTCATCGATTCCTGATTTCTCGTAGTCGCACCGGGAAAACTGTACCGGTAGTGGGAGCCCCATACTTCCGTCAGGTAATTCGGTTTACGATTGACATTCCGGACTAGGGTTCAATGGTCCCACCCGTAGATCCCACCCAGAATCAAGCGACTGAAGATCTTCCTCCTGCTCAAACTCCTGCACGGTAGCTACCTCGTCATCTGTGAGGAACCCGTATTCCTCGATATTGCGGGTAAATGACTTGATCTTCCGGAGTGTCTGCTGAATACCCATTTCGAGAAGATTGTACAGCTCTCGGAGCAACACCAGATACGCTTTGAGTCCCAGCACTTCACCGATAATCCCGAGCAAATACGTGTGCGCTCGCTTCACGCCGAAAGACGCAACACGGCTTACCAAGCCGAACTTCGCCAGTAACAGGTCAGCCACAAGAATACCCAGGCTCAGCAGGAGATCTTCCACGGCATCTGTCAACGCACCTGGCTCTGCTCCCACAACACGGCATGCATCATTAATCACATGGTCAATGCTGTTGACGACCGGGAGCACCGACCGCCCCCATCGTGCCCATGTGGATGCACCATCTAGCAGCTGCCGGACGAATGTCGGCGTATACCCAAGTTTGTCGTCGAGGACCGCGAACACGATCCGTGTGACGGCCACGGCCTCCACAGCGCGCGGCGCCTCCGTCTGCACATCAGCGACGGACAATGTTTTCATTTTGTCCGGGACTCGACTGCAGATTGCTTCAGCGACGGGTACCATCGCTTCGACAACTGGCGACCCTGCGGCTCCGACCGTCGTGTAGAGGGTGGAGGCCTGCGCTGGAGCTACTTCTACCGCTTCCTCCGGCTTATTTCGGCGGACGCGGGCGGATACCTCGACGGTCACATCTTCGCTCCCCGGACTAGACAGGACCTCGTCGGCCCAGTCGAAGACCAGATGATAGTCGCCGCCAGCGATGACGTTCGCATCACGCCGTGGCCGGGAATTGGTCAGACAGTCCAGCGTCTCAATGTCGACCATCCCCCCTTCCACATTCCATGACTGCACTTGGTCTAGCTTTCGCGGAATGTTGTCGAAATAGACGACCGGCCAAGGGACCGAACCGAACCAGCCGAGGTCCTGTGATTGAGTGTCGTATAGGGGAATCGATGCGACCTGTGTCCGGTATTTCTCCAGTCCATCGTCGTCCACGACCAGCACGTCCGGAAGGTGGCCGCTGTCTTTCGGCCGGACCTCGTACTCGATGATGGCATCATCCGAGAAGTAGGGAATGTCCCACGTCCAGAACGGGTCGTCCTGTGGGAGTTGGAGTTCGCCATAGATCTCTGCCATCACCGGGTCGACGGGATCCGATTCCGGGCTAGATGGTGTGATTTGATCAGATTGCTCCACTGTAGTTACCTGAGCACCACCCGCAACTGGGAAGGTCAGGGCAGCCGCAGACATCGAGAGAAACCGGCGGCGAGAATACCTCATTTACCTATAGGTATCTTGCAATCAAAAAGAATCTTCTGCCATCTACTCTGAGACTACCGTAGATCACTATTCGCACTTCAGGAGTAGAAGAACGGGACCAATCGCACTATGCCTACTCCCGGACATCGAATGCTTTCACCGCGACTCTGACCGGATGCCCACTCTCCGACTCTAGTCGATATACATCGTGATCTGCAATCTCCGACACCTCAGAGACATACTGTTCGTGATCCATCGTCGCCTCCCGTATCCGGTCCTCAACCGTCCTGAAGTCCTGGCGCCGTGAGAAGATCAAGAGTGCAGCGTGTGAATCCCGGACGGTCAAGTTGTTTAGGAGCTGGTCGACCGCGTCGGCATACACAGATGGTCCATCCCAGAATTTGCACTCCGCGATGAACAGGTTCTCGTTATCATACCGGAGCAGGATATCCGTCTTCCCACCGCGATTGAACGTTTCTCCGGTTGCGAACCCGGAGTAATGCGAATTAATCCCCATCAGGAAAATATCGCGCAGCGACTCCTCATCCAGACCCCGGACCGGCGTGGTGGACCGTTCCAGATCCCGTCCCAAGTCATCAAGCAGATTCAAGACCTCGATAAAGGTCCGGTCCTGTAGCACCTCGTCATCACTGTCTGCGGCCGGTGACGGCAACTCAATTTCTCGCTTTTTCTCCGGCACTACATATCCAGATTCCACGGTGTCACCGGTGTCGACACCCAGTTCGGCCATCACCGCATGGTTTGTATCAACGATCTCCCGCCGTTCCTCAATTGACCGGCGGGCGGTCCGCCGCAGCTGCTCTTCCATCTCCGTGATATCATCCTCAAGCTGTTCCACGAACCACGCCACCTTGTCCACCCATTCGTCAACCTCGGACTGAATCTCGGCCTGGACCTGTTCCGCATCCTTGTTCCCGATCGTGTAGTCGACGTAGTAGACGATCTCGTTCCGGTTCAATTCATTGTAGCGCGGTTTGTTCAGCTTCGAGGAGCTGGGATTGATCTGCAGGAAGTCGCGGTCGCCGTGGAATGGCAGCTTCACACGGATCCGCTGGTACGTCTTAGTAGACCGGCCGCGCTGATTGAGGCCGGGCAGACCTTGGCCACGCGGGATCTCTTTCTCGACCTCGCCCGCCTGTTCCAGGTCGTAGTCGTTGAGCTGGATCGGGGACGGTGTGTATCTCGACGTGAATATCAAGGTCAGGAGGTCGGTGCTGTCCTGTAGCTCGTCATTGGACAGTTCCTTAATTTCGTCCTTCAGCTCTGTCTCTTGCTCCCGCCGGTACTCGTGGATCGATTGGTCGGAGAAGAGATGGTCAACTGATTGTCGTCGCCTCATTACCATGTAGTTGTGACGTGATCTGTCATAAAATACCGGATCAACTAGTAGATCGGTCGTATTACAGGATCACGAACTACGCGTTCGAACTCGCGCTCTACCGCATCCTTATCTTTAGAGGCATTTGAATATTCGAGCTATGCACTGTGTATTCAATACAGCGCCTAAGAACGATCACCACTTGAGAAGACCATTCTGGAAACATTCTCAGAAGCAAACGAAGCATGCCAGAAATCCAGTGACTAAGTCTGGTTCTAAATTTGTCCCAAGCCTTCCCGGAAACGCGGAAGCGACACGCCGCGGCTTATCGGGGGCGTAGACAACTAGTCGAGTATGGGAGAACACTCAACGTCGAACCGATTGGCGGTGGACCAGCCGACACGAGGGGCTGACCGCAATCGGTCCCTCACTGACCAGGCCAATCCGGCTACGGACGAGATGCTGCTACCGCAGCTCGACGACGGCATCACGCTGCTCGACGTCGAGGGAGGCCGCGGCGTCCCGATCCTGCAGTCACTCGTGCTCGACCATCTCCTCCTGCACGGCGGGCCCGCCTTCTGGGTCGACGCAAATGGTCACGCGACGACGACACTCGCCCAGATCGCGCCCAGTCAACGGTTGCTCAACCGAATCCACGTCGCACGCGGATTTACCGCGTATCAGCACTACGGCGCCGTCTGTGATCTCCCGTCAGCGGTGAACAAAGCAATCCAGACGTCCACGGCCGATACTGGGGTGGCCGGTCGACGGGCACCAGGTCGCGACGAGGATACGTCTCCCCATACGCCCGCCCTCATCGTCGCGCCGGCAGTCGACGCCCAGTACCGCGCCGACGATACCCTCGGCGAGACCCACGCGAAAACCCTCCAGGCCCGGACCCTCGCCCGATTGGCGACCTACGCCGAGAGGTACGACATCCCGGTGCTCGTTTCGCGAAACGAACGAAACGAATTCACCGAGCCAGTCGCGACGGTTGCCAACCACCACCTGGAGTGCGAGCAGACCCGGATGGGGCCACGGGTCGTCGGCGAGGACTTCGAGACGCTCGTCTATCCCGTCGACGACGGCACCTACTACCAAACGACGTTCGCGTACTGGCGGCAGCTGCTCGCGGCACGCGCCACGCAGGTCGGCGTGGAACCGACGACGCCGGCGCCGTCGACGCCGACTCCGGAGGGCGTCGGGACGGGCGTCACAGCTGACGGTGAGACGGTGTCGGCCACCGCGGATCCCTTGCTCGATGCGTGGACGGCGAGCGGTACAGGGGGCCGATAGCGATGGGGCGTACGAACCCGACGTACCGAGATGCGTTGCGAGCCATCGAAGAGCGCTGGGCGGAGTTCCGGCGGGCACTGCGGCGTCGCGACCAGCCGCGCTTCGACCGGCTGATCGAGTACGCCCGCGAGCACGCCGACGCGAGCGGGCTGTTGAACCACCAGAATCCGCTGCTGCCGGCGCTGTTCAGCATCGATCTCGAACAAGAAGTCCGCCTAGATGACCACGAGGAACGTCTTGAGAAGCTTGAAGCCGCGGCCGAAAAGAGCGGAGAGGACCACGAGAGGCTGTCTAGCTGCGACGATCACAGATAGGAAGGGCGATAACGATACATGAAGTCCCACTTCATGGTACAGTCGTTCGATCTCATCAAGTGAGAGCTATATCTCCACGATTCCAGAGTTTTGCTAAGACTAGATCTTTAGATTGAGAGTGGGAATTTCTACTCATAGACATTGAGCGTCCTATTTGAAGAAACACGTCACAACCGATTTTCGTACTGAAATCACCAGCTGACACTGGCTGTAAGATTCCACGTACTGTTTCGGTTGAAAAGGGGCTTGATGTATGTCGCAGATAATCCCTTGAACTCATACTCCCGGTCCTCAGACAGTCCGTGGTTGTGAGTGAGATCACAGTACAACTCGTCGTAATTTGCTAACACCTCAATATGGTGTTCTGCTTCTGATTTGGACCGATCAGGTCCGCTAAGTTCCGATTTGAGATGAGAAAGGAGATCATCGTTATTCTGTAAGGGATTCTCGATGATAAGCCCGTTAACACTTGGGTCGTCGTAGTTCTCCTCTTCCGTGGTGATTTGTTCGGTAACAACTGGTGTGCTACCTTCTGGTGCGTTGAATCCGGTTCGCGGAAGATCGAACGCCGTGGCATTGAATAGTTCATTAAAGCCAAAAGCGCGAGCCAGACGTTGATAGAGTGCTCCAGTGACGGGAACGCCTTCTGTGATGAACCGGAGTTCGACATTCGAAAGTACTTGTTTGTCACGGGATGATCGGGGAATCTCTGCCCTGATAAGCAAGTACTCGTCTTCGTAGGCGAGGTTGGCAATATAGATGAGGTGTCCATTCTTGTACGTTGGAATTTCCTCATCAGCGAACCTGGCGTGGGCTTCTCTAACTGCCGTGACAAGGTTAGCAGGCCCCCGACCGACGAGTGCTCCACCCAGTTGATGAACGGTGAACCAAGACGTGCTGAGTCTTCCTACGTTGTGGAGTCTTGCCAATCGGTCTGTGAACTCATCGACATCCATATCATCCATCCGTGTTCGGATTTCCATTGAGTTCTCACCGAGGTGGAAAAACGGATGGAACGTCACTGAGTCATTAATGTCCGGTGAGTCCGTTCCTTGCGTTCGAATAAGTCGTGGCCCAAAATCGTTGTAACTGGGACTTGGAAGAGTAACCTCTCCCCGCTGTTCGGGAAGATCGCGGACTCCATTCTCAAGGGTTTCAATATACGCTTCCTCGATTGTTTGGTCGGTCTGCTCTGCGTGCTCCTTGATTCTCCCATGGATGGACCACGGAATGTCAACATTCGGCCTCATATACCAATACCATACTCCAGATACTAAATAAGTCTTTGGTCCGTATATACTCAGAGTATGGTTTGGTGGATGGGGATGACGGCCAAAGGCTCTGTTGGCATATAAATGAGATATACGACGATCAAATTCGGTGCTTAACCCACAAATGACGGCAGCACCCGGATCTGTTGGTTAATGCTTGGCTATGTTCCCGGAAAGCACCCCGGAAAAGAGGGTGTACGCGCCAAACAAGACAAGATCGGATATTAGAGACGTTTTGTACCTATTCGGTTGAAACTCGGAAACGACACGCCTCAGCTTATTAGAAACGCAATCGTCCAAATCGGCAGAGGCGAAATAGCCACAGATGCCGTTCAGTATCGACTTTCTGGACGATGGCCGCGTCCTGGAGTGGGAGGCAACCGCCGACGGCGCCGTCGCGACCGAGCGCGATGACTATACCCCACGCTTCTACGTCGCCCCTCGCGACCCAGAGATCGATCTCGACCTCACGACCCTCCAGTCGGTGTACGACCAGCACCCGGACGTCGTCGCGACCGAGACGATTGCGCGAGGGCCAAGCTTTCGACGGAACGAGGAACCAGTCCTCGCCGTCGACGTCGCCCACATCGACCGCGTCACCCCACTCGCCCGGCAGGCACGCCAGCTGTCGGAGTATCCAGTCGGGGATCTCGCCTGTTTCAATGTCGACTTCTCACGGGAGTTCCGATACTGTCTGGAGACCGGTGCCGATCCGACGCCGGCGAGCGAGCTGTCGACGCTCCGGCTCAGCGTTCCGGTGACCGAAACGAGCAACGACGTCTATGGGGAGCTGTCCGTCGCCGACGACACCGTCACCGGTTCGCCGACGGATATACTGACCGCCGTCCAAAGGGCACTCGAAGCGCACGATCCAGATGTCCTGGTCTGCTCGACGAGCGAGATCGTCCCGACCCTATACGAGATGGCGACGGATGCCGGCGTCGACGACTTCTCGCTGAGTCGGTGGCCGGACGTCGACTACCAGCAGCTCGCGAGCCGGTCGACGTACTCGAGCTACGGCCGCGTCGGTCACTCGCCGGCGCGGTACAACGTCCCCGGGCGGGCGATCATCGACGAGTCGAACACGTTCTTCTACGGGGAGACGAACCTCGACGGCGTCCTCGACCTCGTGTCGCGCTCCAAAAAGCCCGTCCAGGAGCTCGCGTGGGCGTCGATCGGGAACGTCCTCACGGCGATCCAGATTTGCGAGGCCCACGACCGCGGTGTCCTCGTCCCGTGGAACTCCTGGCGCCACGAGTTCTACAAGCCGATGGGGACGCTCCACGACGCCGACCGCGGCGGCTTCATCTTCGCGCCCGAGGTGGGCCTCCACGAGAACGTCCACGAACTCGACTTCTCCTCGTTGTATCCGAACATCATCTGCACCCGGAACGTCTCGCCGGACGTCATCCGGTGTGACTGCCACAGCGACCGCGACGACGTCCCCGGCCTCGGGTACTCGATCTGCGACGACCGGGGCTACCTCGTCGACGTGCTGCAACCGATCATCGACGCACGCGACGAGATCAAGGCGGCCATCCGTCGCGAGAAGGAACGGAATGACCCCGACGAGGACCGACTGGCTGAGCTCGAGGGGCGGTCGGGAGCGCTGAAGTGGATTCTCGTCGCCTGCTTCGGCTATCAAGGGTTCAGCAACGCGAAGTTCGGTCGCATCGAGTGCCACGAGGCGATTAACGCGTTCGCTCGGGAGATTCTGCTGACGGCGAAACAGCGGCTGGAAGCCGGCGGCTGGCACGTCGTCCACGGCATCGTCGACTCCATCTGGGTGACCCCGGACCCTGACGTCGACGACGAGGACCGAGAGGACCTCCAGACGCTCGCAACAGAGATCACAGACTGCGTCGAGATTCGACTCGAACACGAGGCGCACTACGACTGGGTGGCGTTCGTGCCACAGCGCGAGAGCGACGCCGGCGCGCTGACGAAGTACTTCGGGAAGGTCGCCGGCGACGACGACTTCAAAATCAGAGGTATCGAAGCCCGACAGCGTTCGACCCCGCCGTTCATCGAGGACGTCCAACGGGATTGTCTCGACCGGCTCGATGCCACACGGTCACCGGACGCAGTGCTCGGACGTCTCGAACGAGCAATCGACGAACTGCAGGCGGGCAACGTAGCAGTGGAGCGGCTCGTCGAGCGGAATCGTGTTTCCAAGCCGCTGGAAGGCTACTCACAGAATACCCAGAACGTGGCGGCCTTGAAACGGGCTCGCGAGCAGGATCTGGCGGTCCACCCGGGCCAGGATATCGAGTACGTGGTCGTCGACGACGAGAAATCCTCGCGAGACCGGGTCGCCCTCGCCCACGAAGCGATCGAGACCTATGACGCTTCGTACTACGAGACGCAGCTGGTTCGAGCGGTTGAGAGCGTGCTGTTGCCGCTGGGGTGGGATCGTACAGATATTCGACGGAGACTCGCGGAGACACGAGAGGTGGAGCTGACGGAGTTTACAGCTGCCCGGAACGGATGAGTAGTCTCAAATGTCTCCTGAGGTGAGCAGAATCACAAGTGGGCGACGAGGTCAATCCCATTCACACTCTGGGGGGTCTTGCTCCCTGGAACACCCCCCGGAGTGTGAATGGAGGTAAATCAATCACACCGAGGGTGGGCAACCTATATGTGAATGGGGCGAATTGGTCCGCTCATGCCAAATGACGATTCCACGCAAACAACCGTCGATGAGATATTAAATGTCGACGAGGAGGACAGCGAAGACGAATCAGATATTTTTGAGAAGCCGTGGTTGCTCGAGATCGATAACGTTCCTGACGCCAATCGAATTGTCGGACGAGACGACCATATCACGTTCTTGGCCAAGAATCTCCGAAAGATGCGGACAAACAGCGTCCCGGATAACGTCCTGGAGTGGGGAGAAACCGGGACGGGAAAGACACTAGTTGCAAGACACGTCTGTGAGCGGCTCGAAGCAGCAACTGCAGGAACGGACTCCCCGATCGTTACTGCCTACATTAATCCGGATCCCATCTCTACATATACCTCCACCTTCCGAAAAATCGCAGAGCAGGTAAACGCGAAAGCAGAGAACCCACTTGATGTCCCCTATCAGGGCCTCTCAGCCGAGCATTATCGGGATCAGAAATTGTGGCCCGTTGTTCAGCGGGAGTTTTCTGGTGGGCTCGTCGTCATCATCGATGAAATCGACAAGCACGGAGAAGTCAACGAGGTCCTCTACACGCTATCACGGACACAATCAAAAGACGACGTTGACTTCCCAGTCGTTACAATCGGGATTTCGAACGACATCGAATTCAAAGGAGAAATCGAGTCACGGGTTCAATCGACTCTCCAACCAGAACACCGAACGTTCACACCGTACGAAGAAGACCAGCTCATTGCAATCCTCGAAAATCGACGGGACGCATTTTACGACGGTGTCCTCGATGACGAGGTGATTCCAACCACAGCTGAACTTGCAGCTGAAGAACACGGTGACGCTCGACGGGCAGTCCGATTGTTCCGGAATGCGGGCGAGATCGCCGACGAAGAAGGCGATGATATCGTGACCGCGAATCACGTTCTCGAAGCTGACGAACTCGTCGAAGTTGAGCTCTTCATGGAGATGGTGAAAGGGACTCCGTTGTCCGGGAAATTACTCCTGTTTGCTCTTACACGTCTTGACCGGAATAACCCAGAGAAAGAATGGTTCCGGACGTCAGAGATTCACGAGGTTTACCAAACAGTAGCTCGGGACGTCGAAGTAGAGCCCAAGGGGTACAATCGTGCGCTTGAGCTTCTGAACAAACACGTCACGACAGGAGTTCTCGAATCGAAAAAGAAGGAAGGCGGAGATCAGGGGAAGTTCAGGTCGTATTCGCTTCAAGGAGACGTTGAGAGTACACGAACTGGACTGATCAACTCAACGCCGGAACTCCAGACGTTGATGGGATGGTGACACCCCCACCCCTCGGTGTGAATGGGCCCCCATAGTTCACGACTGTTGTAAAGACGGAGCCGGACTCGACCCGTAAGCTGTGTCGTCCGTCTAAAGTCTCATTACGGCACGGAGAGCGCCTTACACGTTCTGCTACGGTAGCTGACCCGGTCCGCTACTGCACTGCACCGCAGTTGTAGTTATCTTTATTATACTACAGTCTAAACAGCCCTCCGAGTAGAAGTATTCTAAAAGGCGAGGCCTTGTGCCGAAGCCGAAGGTTCGCCACTGAGGCGAGAACCCTCCCTACGGCGTGAGGACTTCTGCTGTTAAGGGCTTCTTAATCGCGGTACCCTGGGTGGTGGACCATTCACACTGAGGGGTGTGGGGGTAAACGAGGCGTAATCTATCCGCGTGTTGCTCTGTCTTCTCTCGGCGTGAAGTCTCGTTAGAGAGTGGCGGTTGGTAGCCCATTCACACCGAGGGGTGTCGGGTAAACTGATCCCATTCACACTCTGGGGGGTGTCATCTGCTACGCTACGAATTACGTTGAAACGAATATCAGGCTACAGTTTCATCTCGTCTACTCGTCGGGATTCACCGGCCCTTTGTACTTCGAAGTCACTGAATCTCCTTCCCGCCACTGCCAGTAGTAGTAGCGGTTGTCGTTGATTTCCTTGATCGTGATCGTCGCCTTCGCTGGCACGTCCTCCGGGAGGTCATCGGGGCGCTCCTCGACGTCAGCGTCTTCCGCTTCCTCCTCGAGACGAGCTTCACGCTCCTTGTGTTCGGCCAACGCCTCGGCGTAGCTGGCAGCGTCCCGAAGATGCTCCGATGTGGCTTCGTTGAGGGCGTCGACGATCTCCGTCGGGAGGTTCACCGGTGGGGTCGGGGGTTCGTAGGACATCGGGTACTCTCGTGTTAACCAACACACCCCACGAATCCATAGTATTGTTGGTTAAGACGATGGAGACGGCTTCCGTGCTTGCTGGATGTAACAATACTCGAAACTTCTTTATATACAAGTTTCGTACTATGTTACACCGTGCTCCGGCGTATCGAACTCGAGGTCCTCGCCACGGTCGACCGCGGCGACACGATCTCCGAACTCGCGACGAAGCTCGACCACAGCGAGAGCTACCTCTCCCGTGCCGTCGGTGACCTCGTCGAGAAGGGACTCGTGTACACGGAACGCGACGGCCGGCGAAAACGAGTCGTCCCGTCGGATGCTCGCGCCGTCGAACTCTATCGGGACCTCGTCCGCCAGCACTCCCACATCGAGTTCCCCGAGCTGCTGACCGGCAAGGCACTCGAGGTGCTGTACTACCTCGACCAGCCACGAACTGTCTCCGAGATCGCCGACCGGAGCGACAACTACCGCAACACGGTTAACCGCGTCCTCAAGCGGTTTCGGAACCGTGGGCTCGTCGGGACAGCCGACGGCCGATACGAGTTCAACGCCGACTTCGACCGCCTCCACGAGTTCGCCCGTGAACTCGCCCACCATCTACATCGCCAACGCCTCGAAGCCGTCGCCCTGAAGGGCACGATTCTCTGGGAAGACTACGACGAATTCCTCGCCCAGACCGAGACGGAGATCGACGCAGAGGCGTTCCACGAAACCGGCCTCGCTCGATTTGCGGCCTTCGACCTCCAATTCCTGCTAACTGGCCATCGATACTACTTCTACTCCGAGGAACTCGACGCAGTCTCGCCGGCGGAGCTCTGCTGTCACACGCTGCTGATCGACGACGGCAGTCGCCACCGCTCGTACTGTCTCCTCCTGCTCAGCCACGTCGACGTCCACGAGGCGGACCTCCGAGAGCAGGCAACGAAGTATGGCCTCGAAGACGAAATCGACGCCTTGCTGCGCTACCTCGAGACGCACGGTGAGGTCGACGACGACCGGCTCCCGGCGTGGGACGAGTTCCAGGAGCTGGCGGCTGAGTACGAGGTGGGACCCTCCTGAGACCGAACGTCGTCGCCAGCCGTGGCGTCTGCCAGGGTTAGTTCGGGTCGTAGGGATTCGTTGCTGTCTCGAGCCGATAGACATCCTCGATGGCGTCAAAATCGTCGTCAAACGCATACAGGTAGCCGAGCCCCTCGGTTTGCATATACGCGATAATGCAGGCGTCGACGAAGGAGAGCGGTTCGTGTTGGCGAAAGAGGGCCTTCCCGGTCGCGAGGGCGTCGGTGGTGAGTGAATCGATGTGGAAGCGGGCGTTTTCTTCGATTCGATCGAGAAGATCGACGGCTGCGTCGTGGCCGGCGTGGGTCGTGAGGCCGTTGAGCGTTTCCGCGAGCACGTAGTCGAGGACGACTGCCTCCGGTAGCGCTCCATTGTCAATGCCTTGGAGCACGGGAAGCGCGGCATCGTGGGATCCATCCCGCCGGTATGCGGCGGCAAAGAGGACTGTCGTATCGATCAGTGCACGGGGCATTTACTCGACGTCGACGCCCCAGGCGTCGTGATCGCTCGTGACATCGGTCGGCTCCTCACCAGCGTAGCCGTCGAAGTCGGCGAACGTGCCGGTTTGCTGTTGGATGACGTGGACCCGAATGCTCCCGTCATCTTCGAGATGCCAACGGAGCTGGTCACCGTCGTCGATATCGAGTTCACGCCGAATCCGGGCCGGAATGTTCGCCTGATTGCCAGACACTTTGCTTTCGGCGTCGATTCTGTCGCTGCTCATACCTCTCGGTACGTGACCGGCCGTGAAAAGTCTAGTGTGCCGCCACACTACCACGCACTCCAGAAGATATCGTTCTAGTTCGAGGGTGCTGGAAGGCGCCCATCCGGACGTGGAACACGACCCTGTTTTATCTCGTGATCGACGCGACGCAGATGCTTACAGCCGCCTTCGGGTGAGCGCTGCTCCCAGTCAGGGCAGGTACACGACTTGTCGATGACGTCAACTTCGTACCGGTTCCCGGACGCGGACTGCACCTCGTAGCGGCCACCTTTCGAGAGGAGCGAAACGTCCATCGCTTCGCCGACGGCACGCCTCGTGCGGGGCTCGAGATCGTCCTGCGACTGTGCGTTCTCGTCGACGACCAGTCGGTCGCGAACGTCGCCCGTTCGGCCACCGTCGGGAGCGACGGCTTCCGCAGGGCCACTGAGCCGCTCGTGGAGCACTTCCTCCACCGGATGATCTTCCGGCCAGAGGTAATGGACCTCGCGGCGCTCGCGATGGTCATAGGAGCCGCACGCGGCTGCACTCCCGGTCCAAACCCGCCAGGCACCGAGCGCGGCCATCACGTCGACGATGTCGCGGGGAACCGTCTGGTGGTCGTCCGGGAAGAACACCCGGAAGCGGGTACACGACTCCTGTGGCGGGACGGTCTCCCACCAGTCTTCGCTGGAGCTCCAGCTATCGAACATCGCCTTGTCTTCTCCGTACCCGACGGTCACGCCGTCGATATCGGGCACGTCCGCAACCATCTCGTCAGTCTCGCCTTCGAGCAGCCGAAGGACGCCGTACCGCAGGTACTCGTGTGCTGGATCGTCCGTCGATCGAGCGACCTGGCCGTGCTGTTTTGCAACTCGTTCCGCCTCATTGAGGACAGCGGACAAATACGGTTCAGTCATGGTTCGTGGAGACGGGACTGCGCCTCCGCCCCTCGGCGGGCGCTGATAGACTTAACCAACGAATAGCGATCATTCGTATCCTTTGTTGGTTAATTCATCTCTGCTCGAATGCTGCGCCGGATCGGACTACCGGAGCCAAGGAAAGTATATCTGTATAGAGATAACTCTATAGGGAATACGGGGGACAAGACTAATACAGTTAGATACGATACCGATAACTAGCGATGATGGAGTACGTCGACGAGACCGCGGCGAAGATCATGGTCGCGGCCCGGCCGGGCGACTCGATCCGGCGAATCGCCCAGAAGATCGACGGCTCCTACTCGTGGGTCTACGACTGGATCGAGCGGTTGGAGGATGCAGGCTTCATCCGGCGTGAGGACGGCGTCTACATCGAGAATTACGCTGTGAGGGATCGCTACTACGATCTCGTCGCGGCCATCTCTCGCGCTGTTCCCCCTTCGATCGACGACGCCTACGTCATTCCGCACTTCGCCGGGATGCCCTTTGCGTACACGAAAATCGACGGCGTCTACGTCTGGACCCACGGCGGCTATCAGATCGCCCGCGGCCACGATGACTATCCGATCTTCATCAAAGTCGCCGACCAGGACGTCGAACGGTGGACGGCGTTCTTCGACGAGTTCGGCATTCCGAGCCGGATCGAAGAGCGGCCGGATGCAACCGACTACGATGCGACCGTCTCGTACGTGTTGTTCCCGACGAGTGGGGACATCACTCGCGAGTGGGTCGACGGCAATCCGGTCATTCCGTTGGATGAGGCAATCGAGCACATGTTGGAGTACCGGGTGAACTACGAGCCGGCGTTGGAAATGATCGCTAACGAGTACGACCGCGATATCGACGCGTCCCACGAGGATCCGCGTTTGAACGCATGAGTCTCGGCGAACGCGAAGACGAATTGCTGGACACCCTGGGGGCCGTCATTGATGCTGATCTGCCGTACGTGCTCGTCGGTGGGTGGGCGATTGCGGCGTTCAATCAACGCTTCACCACGGACGTCGACGTCGTCATTCCGGCACAAGCGGTTGACGACTACACCGACCTTCTCACCGACCGCGGCTACGAAAAAACGGCCGATGTCGAGCGAAACGAGCTCTACGAGGGCCGTACTATTCGGTTTACGAAAGATATCGGGAATCCGGTTCGGTTCGACGCGATGGTCGACGCGCTGGGCTGTCGCCAGACGGAAGCTGAATGGTCGTATCGCTATCTGGCCCAGCACTCTGTCACTGAGGAACTGCGAACCGGGCGCCCGGTAACAGCCAGGATTCCAGAACGGGAGTTGCTGTTTGCAGTAAAACTTCACAGTGGCCGCAAGGCAGACTCCCGGGATCTGGTGGTGCTTGCTGCTGGCGCGGATTTCGACCTGATCGCGACCCATCTGCATCGCGGGGAGTCCAAGAAGCTCGCTGGTCGCATCGAGACTGTCCTCGACCGACTCACGTCGGAGGATTTTGCGGACGCATTCAAGGGGGTCTTCGAACAGCAAACGGTTCCCGACCAGGATATCGAGGCCGTCGTCGAGTTCCTTCGTGACCAGCAGCGCCGAATCGATTCTGAATTATAACATCGACTGTCGGGGGATGTCTTGGGACGATCGAAACACGCAGGGTCGGACGCCGAACGAATTAACCAACAGTGTGGACAAAGCACCTCCCAAGCGTTGGTTAACAGACAGGGGGAAGGCGTGTTCAGCCCCCGCCGACCGTCCCGATTATCTCTTGCGCGGTCGAACTGATCCGGCCGAGACGCTCCTGAATGCTCTCCGTATCGTCGTCCTGCCACGCGGCAAGATAGAACGCTGATCCGCTCGTATCGAGGTCGAAATACCGCCCGACGATGTACGCAACGGCTTCGGCTTCGATCTCGCGTTTTGCACGCTCGGGTTCGTCGTCGCCATCGAAATGAAGCAGCGCGTGGGCGTACTCGTGAACCAATGTCACCGCGAGATCAGCCTGATTTGAGCGGGCTTTCGCTTCGACGACGGGTTGGCATTCGTGGAGATTCCGGTGCTTGCAGACGCCTTTCGCGTCGCCATGCTCCCACTCGGCAGCGTCGACGACACGGACGTCGATATCGAGAGTAGTTGCCGCATGGAGGAGCGCTGGCACCAGGTCGTCGGCGTCACCAGCTGCCTCGGTTTCCAGCTCGGGTAGCGGTTCGCCCTCGGTTTGAGACACATCGAAGACTGCCGTTGGTTTGAATCCAACCAGTCCTTTCGACCACTCCTCGGGCGATGTCTCGTCATAGTCACAGTCGCTTTGCTCGTGGTAGCTCGGTGAGTTCTCGCACTCGGGGCACTGCTTCGTAATAATGGGTGCCCAGATCCAGATCGCCTGTTCGCCCTCTTGGACGTGCCGGTCGAACTCCGATCTCCACGTATTGTAGCCCGCTACGCGGGTTGCCTCGGGACACTGGAGCTTGATCAAGAGGGTGTTGCGATGTGAGTAGTCATGGAATCGGGACTGGACATCGAGCCACTCCTGGAACTGTTGGCTGGCTTTTGCCTCACCGACGTCTGCAATGAGCTCGTCGATCCAGTCTTCGATGGTACTGTGCATCTCGTCGTGTCGGGTGTCGGTCTCCTCGAACGAGACCTCCGACTCACTGGTTGTCAGCATGGATTGCATCACATCGAGTACGACGATGTCTCCGAGAAGTCAGGACGCGCCGCACCCCTCGGGGGCGCACAATAAACGACGGCGCGACTGCGGGGTTTATGCCGGGGTTGCTATCGGAAGCTGGGATTAACAACCAGTGCGATACAATTACCGGGAGGATGGGTCTCGTCGAAACGCTCCGCGGGGTCGTTGGTACTCGCACGTCCACGACATCCACTCTGTATGAGTGCCGCCACTGCGGAACGACCCTTTCCGAGGACGCCGAAACGTGTCCGACCTGTGGTGGAGAAGACGTTGTGTGCTACCAGTTCTAAGTACACGTCCTCCTATCTGGGCAGGTTGCAGTCAGACTCGTTTCTGTTCGAGATAGTGCCCGGTCAAACACCCCGCAATGTGAATGGGGATCGGTTATCGAAGCGCCGCCTTCTCGTCAGCGAGGCCGATCGTGACGAGATACTCGAGGAACGAATCGAACTGGTCGACATCGCTCGGCGTGTCCGTCGCGAGGTGTCGTGCCCACTCGATCGCCCATTGGAACGCGGGATCGATCCCGCCCTTACCATGTATATACCACCAACGGGCGGCCTTCAGGACGACGAGCGGATTCGTCGGCGGTTGCTCGCTTGCGAGTCCACGAGTGATCGACCGGATTTCCTCGGGTACCTCGGCGGGGTCGACCTCGCCTGATTGGGTGTTCGATACGTCGACTGGAATGTCGTCGATCGAGACGTCGTTCGAACGCTGTTGTTGACTCACGGAAAATCACCTTCTCGGAGGACTTTTTGAATCGAGCCCTCGCCCCCTCCGGGGCGCGAAAAACTACTCGTAGCGTCACGCCGGCGGGAGGTAGACGCTCTGCTCGCCGGCGATCTCCTCCAGGTTGTTCCGATGGCGATGTGAGAAGTAGCACTCGTAGCTGCAGTAGCCACAGAGCACGCCGGTATCATACTCAGCGATGAAGGGACCGCGCCGAGTCGTCCAGACGTTCGCTTCGCATTCGGTACACGTAGCACTATCGAGATCGGTTGGTGACGGGCCCTCGTACTCGATTTCGAGGATGTCGTTATGTGGTGTTGAGTCGGGCCAGACACCGTGAGACTGCCAGAAGGCCTTGATCCGGGCGAGACTGTGTCGGACTGTCTTCCGAACTGTGACGTGGGAGGCGTCACGACCGCTATCATCCCAGCCGTCAGCCGTCCAGAACTCCCCGAACTGCGCGCCACGATGCAGCCCGTTCCAGTCGAGGCCGACGATGTCGGCCGGTGGGTCGTCCGTGAGTGTCGGTCGGGTCAGCTGTTGGATGACGTCCCACTGTTTCGGTGGGCTGCCCCCCAAGATGTGAACACGACGGCCACGCCAGTCGGTCGGCTCGGAGAACTCGTGCGCCAATCGGTCGGCGTACCCCCGCGAGTAGCCGAGCACGACGCCGTCGGGGATCGTGTCGATCACTTCGCGGCACTTCGGGACGATGACGAGTTCTGCGTCGGGATAACTCGCCTGAATTTCGCGGGCAGCCGCCACGTACTCGTCGACGTCGTCTCCCTCGTACACATCTCCGATCACGCCAACCTTGGGTTCGTATTCGAAAAATCGGGCGACGTACCGAGCCAGATCGGGATTCCGAAAGTCGTTATCCAACATCCCGACGGGGATGTTTAGGTCCTGATACTGGGTCTGCTGGTACCCACAGTCTTCTCGGAACCCAGGCAGGAATCCGAGCCGATACGCATCTAGAGCGAACGGCGCCCGATGGAGGAACGCCACGACATCGGCTTGTCTGGCAGCGGTGATGTCGCGATCAGTGCTGCTGCTGGAGTTGATTTCGAGCGACATGAACATGGGCTGCGAGGGCGAATCCAGCCGCCCTGCACCCTCTCTGAGGGGCAATAAACGGAGCCGCAGTCCGCTATTAACCAACACTAGTCTCCAGAACCCGCACATCGTTGGTTAATATAGAGACGACGTAGCCACCGTGTCCGCTCAGCGGAGTCAAGTCTTCAGTCGAGTCGGTGGGGAACGACACGATGCCCGCACGGCGCGACCACTGCTTCACTCGGCCCGACGATCGTCACGCTCGCGATTCGGCGATCACAGACGGGACACTGCTGGTGGGCGTTCTCGTTTGCCATATGGAAACGCGAAAACGGATGACTGCGCTAGTTCGTCACCTGCTGGAACCGCTCGCGAAGCGCCTCTTCACGCGCTTCGAACTGCTCGACGTTGGCCTGCAGGTCCTCGTTCACACGCTCGATGCTCGCGAGCGCTCGCTCGCCGGCGAGCGACGCCTGCGACCCGTTGTCGCCGTCCGCCTCCAGCTGCTCCTCGTAGGCTCGTTCGACGCGCTGATACGTGGCCCGCGAGAGTCGGATGTTCTCCATCAGATGTCCTCCTCTGGCTCGACGAGGTCGTTACTCTCAGCGACGAGTTCCTGAACGGCTGAAGCAGGATCGTTCTCAACCGGAAGTGTTCGATGGTCAAGCGGGGCGGGATACGCCCGGTCCCCCTGCGCACAAAGTATGATCAACCACTCTTCGCTCCCTTCGGCGAGGACGACGTAGTGGTCGATATCCTGACGTTGGAAGACTGTCCGATCTGTCCGGCTCACCGCACTCCAATTCGCCGGCAGTGACGATGACGGCGTCCCACCATCTGGCGTGAGTGCTCGGTACTCTTCGAATTCGGCGAGTGCCGCCTCGATATCCTCCCCGGTGAGGTGCCAGCAGTCGGCCGGGCCATCACACACCAGCTGACTGACCACGTCGTTGCGGAACTGGATGTAGTGTTGCTGGGCGACGGTTTCGTTGTCGGTGTAATCGAGGAGGAGCGCACAGGCGAGCTGTGCCGGTCCGCTTCCCGTATAGCCCCAGTCGAATCCCGCCGGGCTATGCCGCACGAGATCGAGACTTCGATTTGGGGAGAGGCGTTCGTGTGCGGTGAGGTTCAGCACCACTGGCGTCCCGTCGACGCGCATCCCGACGTACTCGACGCGGTCTGCATTCGCCTGACATCGCTCATTTGCATCCTGTACGACTGCTCGTGGGTCGGTAGTCGAATTCATCTCCATCGGTTGTATGCGGGCGTTCGGATTCCCCGCACCCCTGCTGGGGGTCGAAAAACCACCACCGGCTATTAGGCCCTCAGCGTCGCTTCAAAGTTAGAACTCAGACTATTATAGTTTAGACTATAATATTTCGGTGGATAACTAATCAATAGAGGCAGTTTATTCTTCGAAGAGACAGCGGTCGACCGCATCATCACCAGCGAGGGTCTGCTGGTCTTCGTCTGTATCAGCGAAGAGGGTCGACTGATCTCCCTCCGATGTTTGCTCAACTTCGGGTCGGTCGTCGACGCCGAACTCACTCGCCTCGGGGCGACCAAGCCGCGAATCCCGGTCGCGGTGATCCACGTTGGCACCGACGTTCTCGAGTGAGGTCTCGACGCTCGCTTCGGTCACTTCGAGCCGGCAATCATCACCGAACGCTGTCTGTCGCTGAATCTCGATTTCGATTCGATCGCTCATCTGGATTGAGCTTCCACCCACTGAGGCTCCAACAGACACCTCCGGGTGTTGGGTCAACCGTCTTCTGCGCGGATTTCGCTGGCCCGATGCTCGAGCCGGCGCAGGATCTGGACGCGCTGCTGATTCGCGTTCTCGTAGGCGACGCAGGCTCGTAGCGTCTCCATATCGTTGATCGTCACGATGCCGGCGTTGATGAGTCGCGTATTCGGGGCTTCGAGCCGTTGCTCTGGTGAAAGCTCGTTTGCGTCAGTCGATTGTCCATCAGGATTGGTCACAGATGATCGCCTCCAGCACTGCTGAGGCGCGAAAAAACAGCGCTCTCCGCTACCCGTCTTCTTCCGGCTGAATCTGACGGGCGTCCTCAGCGAGATCGTGGATGTACTCTCTGAGGATTTCCATATCCTCGCGGGCGTCTTCGAGGGTCTTGCCTTTCGCTTTGGCCACGATTTTGTCCTGATCGCGGGTGCCAGTGCCACGAGTGAGTTTTACGGTGAGGGAGACGCCGACATCACTGCGTTCGATGTACTCCGTCGGTGACGATTGCGTATTGTTCGATTTCGATTCACCATTCGAACGAGACGACTGGTTGTGTTCTGACATGGATCACTCTCGGTGATTGGTGCTTAGATGGACGGTGCGACCGGCTCTCCGGATATTTCGTGCAGGACTGCGTCGATGTCACTGCCGGTGAGGCGCCAGCATCCGTCGGGACCTGTACATTCGAGTTGGCTTACGACCTCGTCTTTGAACTCCTGGTAGTGATCGAGGGCGAACGCCTCGTCGCCCGTGTAATCGAGCAGGAGTGCGAGCGCGAGCTGTGCCGGACCACTACCACCATACCCCCATTCGAGCCCCGAGGGACTGTGGTTCACCAGCGCGAGACTCCGCTCCGGCGTGAGCTGTTCTTGATCCGATTGGTTCTCGACGATGGCGCGGCCTCGACGACGGTAGCCGACATAGACGGTGTCGCCATCATCCGAGACCCGTGACTGTACGTGCGAGCGTGGGTCGCTGATTCCACTCATAGGTTGGCTCGCGGGAGGCTCGTTCGATCACCCCCGCACCCCTCTCGGGGGTTCAAAAAACAGGACGGGCTGCGTTCGACAACGTATTTGACAGTTGCAACGTACTGTCCAGTATATCGGGATGGCTGTACTGGACGATCTCTCGGGGTTCGAGTTTGAGGACGTGATGGAGGACGTGTTCCGCAACCTCGGCTACGAGAACGTCCGCCAGGCCGAGAAGACGGCCGACGAGGGACGCGACGTCATCATGGAGGAGGTCGTCGACGGCAGGCGGCGCGCGATCATCGTCGAGTGCAAGCACACGGGGACGGTCGGGCGGCCGGTCGTCCAGAAGCTCCACTCGGCGATCGCGACGTTCGACTTCGACGGCCTCAAACGCGGAATGGTCGTCACGACCGGCCGGTTTACGAACCCTGCCCAGGAGTACGCCGACCGCCTCCAGCAGAACGACGACCCCCATCCAATCGAGCTGCTCGACGGCGAGGACCTCCGGGAGATCGCCGACGAGATCGGCCTCGACATCTACAACGGGCGCATCGAGATTCTCTGCGACGAGACGCTACGCCCGTACGACCCGGCCGCCGACGTCGACGCGCCAGTCACGGAGGCGTTCCGCGACATCGAGAACATCGAGGCCGCCGACCTCCCAGAACCGCAGTCGGCGGTGACGTTCCGCCCGGTGGTCGCGGTCACCGCGGACACGAACGCCGTCTTCGAGACGTCGGTGGGCGTCATCCACCGGATCAACGACCGGACCCGATTCGTTGCCCACGCCGAACGCGGGCAGCCGCAGGTCGTCGAAGAGGACGTCGCAACGCTGGTCACCGAGAACCTCCACGCGACGGTCGAACTCGATACCGAGCAGTTCGCGGAGGTGTTCGACGACGTCGAGGAGCACCGGTTCGGGCAGACCCAAACGGAGTACAAGGAGTGGGCCGTCGAGCGGCTCCAGCAGCACCATACGACGACGGTCACCTACACCGGCGACAACAACGTCACCTACAACAAGACCTGCGAGCCGAACCGCTCGGACATCTCCGTCCAGTCGATCGAACCAGTATACCTCCCGGAAGTTCGGCACACTACCGACATCCAGGAGTACACCTACCCCTACGAGTACTACGCGGCAGGTCCGTCAAGAGTGACCGCCGAGGACGGCATCCATCGGTGCGTTCACTGTGACACGAGCGGCGGCGCCAAGACGTACACCTACTGTCCGAACTGCGGGGCAATCGCCTGCTCCAGCCATATTAAAACGGAGCGGCTGGAAGGCGAGCCGATCTGTACGGGTTGTGCGGTGACGGGACGGTTCGCGCTGAAGACGAAGTATTTCTACGACGAGGAGAATCTCGAGGCGTTCCGCGAAGAGTACGCCGAGATGCCGCTCCACGAGAAGGCCATGGAGAACAAGTGGCTGGCCGGGGGAAGCGTCATCGCGACGCTGCTGCTCGTCGTCGGACTCCTCGTCATCGGCGGCGTCATCTGAGCGGCCCCGGTGCTCACGCCGGCTCAGCGACCATCTCTTCGAGCGCGTCCTCAAGCGGGCCATGGAACTGCCAGCTAGCCCGCTCGAAGGCTTCTTCGGTCGGGCCATCCCAGCGCGGGAAGGCGGAGTGACCACTCACCTTGACGGTCCACTCGGAGGGGTCCTCGAACGGATTCCGGTTCGGGAGTTCGACGACGTAGAGGTACTCTTCGTCGCCGTGGATGCCGTCGGCCGGATTCTCGACACCGTGTCCCAGCAGGAACAGCGGCTGGTCGAGATGCTTCATATTGTCCGGGTCGAGTAGATCCGAGGGTTGATCGGCATCGATCGTGCGCTCCGGATCACCATCCAGATACAGGCCGGCCGTCGAGAGCTTATCGAGGAACACGAACGTCGCCGCCGCGTAACCCGGCCCCCTCTCGGCACGGGTCGCATCGAGAAGCTCCTTCTGTTGCGCAAGATCCCGAAGTACGCTCGTCGGGTATCCGTCCGAATGCCGGTACACCTGTGCAACGCGGTTGTCAGCCTTTGATTTGCCGTCCTGGTCGACTCGTTGGACGAATCGGAGTTGACTCCGTGTCGACATTGATACTCTCCGGCGCTTGTGCGCCGGCACCCCTCACCGGCGCAATAACAACTCGCTCCGCTCACTCGGGCGGTGGAAGTGGTTGGATCGGGAGCTGTTCGAGTTGTCTGTGACAGCCCGCACAGACCGTCAGTAAGTTCTGCTCCATGTCGGCGTCTTCGAGCTCTTGATCAGAAGATTCGACGAACTCTGACCGCGGGATGCGATGATGGACGTGGAGATCCATCCCATATTCGTCCTGATGCCGTTCGCGAGCCATCCCACACCAAACGCACTGTTCGTCGTCCCGGCGAATGATCTCTTCCCGCTTGATGTGCCAATTCTCGCCGAACCGTTGCGTGGGACGGAGGGTCTTTCGCAGGAGGTACTCCTCCAGTATTTGTTGCTCAGCTGCCCGGAGTGCCGCTTCCCACGATGAGAAGATTCGCCGAATTGGAACAGGCGAACAGGACCCATGCTTCCGAATATCTGTTGTCGTGGGTGGGCGCCCCAACCGCTTGTAGAGGTTCCGTAGCTCCTTACAGGCCTCCTCCTCGGTGAATGGGTCCGGTTGATTTAGAGAAGCTCCAACCGATTGAAGCGCAGCATTCCACGACCCAAATTTCCGCCTGTAGGGTTCGGGGCTGTATTCCCCATGCTTGATCATATCCCGCTTGCGAGGGGTTCGCTCCAGCTCATCCCTAAGCCGTTTGAGTTCCGTCTGAAGTGCAGCCCGAGACAGCGCATCCGGCTGGTTTGGGTCATATCCTGCGGCCTCCAGCGCATTGTTCCATCTGCCGAACTCCGAGAGGTACACCCAGCTACTGAACTTCCCTTCTTCATCCATTTCGGCAGCAGTCGGCGACGAATCAAGTCGGCTTCCCAGACGCCGTAGCTCGGCAAGGAGCTCGTCACGGTCCACTTTCCACTGCTTTGCAGGCTGATGACCTGCTTTCCGGAGAGCGTCGTTCCAACTGCCGAACCGATTCTGATATGTCGTTACGCTGTACTTCCCTTGCCGTTCCATATCCCGCTGTCGCGGTGTCCGATCCAGGTTTACGGCTAGTCGACCAAGTTCCTCCAGTAACTCTCGGTCTTCGATATTCGCTGTGCTACTGTACCCCGGTTCCAGCCCCGCTTCCTCTACTGCGTTGTTCCAGCTTCCGAACCGGTCTTGATACGTCGTCCTCGAATAGGAGCTCAATTCGTCGATTTCACGGGACGAGGGGGTCCGACCAAGTTGATCCGCTATGGATTGTAGTTCCTCTATGAGTTTCTCAGGAGGAATACGATTAGGACTCATGTTCTCACCGGTGGCTTCGCCAGTCGAGGACGGATTCATCCACCTTGGTATATGAAGTTCAGGACCCAAACTGCATCGCCGGCACCCATCGCCGGCGCAGAAACAACCTCTCCTGAATCGAGTGGGGTCTTTGGGTTCTCGACGAATGGCTGTCACTGGACAACTTAAACCCGGTTAAAAATGGATTCCGAAATTCGCAAGATGGCGGTCGGGTGGGGTCCTTGCTCGGAAACTGATGCTGTTTCAGCCCAAAGGTATGCGTATGTCATCGGAGTCTGAGAGGGGCTCACCGCTCCCCGATCCGGATGAGATTGCCAGTCGGGCTGAACGGCAGCGTAGTCTGTACGAAGAGGCCGCTGAGAATCCAGACCGGGTGGTACCAGCGATGTTCATCGAGGACTGCGCCCGGTGCGAAACGCTCGCCGACAAGCGGCGTCGTGAGGGCTTCTACAAACACTTCTATCGGACACTCCCTGATCGAGAGACGGCGGAACTGTCCAGCGATGACCTTCCCGAGGAGATTCAGTCTGCTGTGCCCGTTCATCGTGCAATCGATGATACGACTCTCGAGGGCGAGAGCGCGGACGTGGCCTCCGTCTCGGAGCTGTGGGAGCAGATCGGTACTGGTGAGCACCCGGGCAAGCTGTGTCAAGCTCCGCTGGTCCACTATATTGACCGTGAGGACTGCTATATCCACGCAGAGCCAACGCGGGTCGGCTTCAGCTATGGCCTCCCCGTATTCGTGTACAAACGCCGGCAATCGGACAACCACTATGGAGTCTTCTTCTCCAGTGAAAAGGCGTATCTGTGGCTCTGTGGGTGGATTCTTCACGCAAACGGGTTCTTCGACCCAAAAGAATTCATCCCCTCACTCTACTTCTTGAAGGCCTCGGACCCATCCACAGTTGCTCCTGAGTTGGTCTCCAATACAGAAGATCTCGTGTTTCGTAACGGATTCCCCGGCGTAGATGCGCCCGAAATAACAGACCTGCCGGACGGGGTCAATCTGTACCAATTCCCGTACAGCAAGGACACGTATGCGGATCAGTTTGCTCGGTGGCGCCGCCTCTACTTCGGCGAGCGAACCCCTCGTGGATGCGGGGACTGCGACGTGTGTCGGGCGTAAATTCACCGCCCTAACGTGTGTTCTACGCCAGGTGCGACACCTCTGATGGTTCCTCGACATCGTCGAACTCGCCGCGCTCGACAGGCTCCCAGTCCTCACCCGGCTCCGGACTCCACCAGTCGACCTCGTAGGCGCCCGGTGCGCCGAAGACCTTCACACGTGCCGACCCATTAGGCAGGTCGCGACGTAGCTTCTCGTCGACGTGGAGGTTCCAGGTCGTGGTGGTGTCGAAGCAGGCGAGCACGGCCTCCTCGTAGCCGCGTGTCTCCCGTGATTCCTGAAGTTCAACCTGTGTGTTGCAGTTCTTGCAGAACACCCCCTCGAAGGGGATGTGGCTGAATATCTCGTGCCCACAGACGGGACACCAGAGGAACTCGAACAATGCCTCACTGTGTCGGTTGAGTATTTCGAGACTCATCGTTGGACTGACCCAGTCGAACCGGGCCACCCCTCTTGCCCGGACGAAAAACAGCGAGGCGGACGTCCGTTCAGTTACCGCTCGGCGCCGTAGACGATGCGTGATGATGCTTCGTACCCACAGTCCGGACAGTCGAACCAGCGCTGGACCTTCGCCCCATCTGCTGACTTCTCACCGACGAGGACGTCGTCGTTCGGGCACTCGGGACAACTCAGTTCGGGTGTAGGCCGCTTCCGGAGTTCGTCCCGGAACGATTTCCCCTCCTTCGTCTCGTATCCTCGCGACCACACCGGGTAGCCGTCGACGAGGATAGTGCCACGCCACTTGTAGCGGTAGGAGCCCAGCGCTCGATGCAGGACGGCTCGGGCACCGGTCTCGGTGTTCCGATACGCGAGTGTCGGCGAGCGGCTCTCGCGTCGCCAGTTGGTGATGCGAGGCATTATTCAGAAGTGGACGTCAGCGGGCAATATCCAGAGCTCTTCACTCTCATCGAGGAGTCGATCCAACTGTCCACGGTGGCGAATGCCGGTTCCGTGTTCGGTGTACAGGAAGATCGTCGGACCGTCGTACGCACCGACCTGGTGGAAGGCGTGCCGGGCGAGGTCCTCGTCGCGCATGATCTCCTCGTCGGAGAGCTCCTCGATGGCCTCTTTCACCCGATCGAGATTACGCTCGAATTCCTCCTTCGTCGCCTCCCACCCACGCTCGAGGAGATCCTGGCCGTCATCAGAGTCGACCGGGGCGGCAGTCGGCAGCTCTCCCCATCGCGCCTGCCCGGCAACGGACGTGTCCTCCTCGTCGAACGTGACGTAGTAGTCGAAGACCGCGCCGGCGTGTGGGTCCGCGCCGACCAGGCGGTCGAACACCGTCTTTCCGGTGGCCAGGGCGTCGTCATGCGTCGATGCCTCTACCAGTGCGTAAATCACCATGTGCATTTTGAACACCTCGGAACGCCGACGCACCAGGTGTCGTTGCTCGCTCCAGCTGCGCCGGCACCCATCGCCGGCGCTCGAAAAACTACTCTCGTGACGGGGGATTCTCAGGTTTCGTCCGCTCGTTCGACAGTGATGGTCAGGTCGCCCGATTCGTAGTCGGCCTCGAAGTCGACGGCGAACGCGTCCGCCTCGTAGGCGGCGTGGTAGGCGCGGTGCCTTGCGAGCGAGCCGGTGGCCTTGAAGTGGAAGAACGCGGCCGCCGTGTAGGGCTTGCTCTGTGTTTCGACCTGCGACTCGACGGATGCGGGGAGCGCGATCTGGGGCGTTGCCGTGTCGATACTCGCAGCGAACTCCTTCGCTTCCTCGACAGTTGCTTGCGAATGGGCCGGTGTCTCGCCGGTGAGCACGTTCACCGGGGTTTCCGTCTCGTCGGTGAACAGGACGTCTTCGAAGGTGTGTGTTCCGAGGATCGCCTCGGGATCCAACTCGCAGTCGTGAAACGGGTCGTCGTCTGAGGTCATCGAATCACGAGCCTATGGCGGGGCTCACACATTCCGACCCCTGAAAAACAGCAGCTGCCACGAAGCAGATCGACCTAGGAGTGGTTCAGGCTCGCCTTCTCGAAGGGTGATTCTCCGGTCGGAATGAGCAGCTCCTGTCGGTCTCCGACTCGCTCGGCCAGCTTCCGTTTCAGGTACTGTCTCGCCGTCGACGGCGTGAAGACGCCCTTGTCGAGCATGTCGCCGACGACGTCTTTGAGGGCCGCGAACTGGCCCTGCAGGTGGCCGTCGCCGACCGGCTCGCCGTCGTACCAGCGCACCGTCGCGAGCGCGCCGTTCCCGACCGTCTCTCCCTGTTCGACCGTCTCCGAGTCGTACTGGAGCCCGAACCACAGCGTCCGATAGGCGGTCACCTCGAACGTCGTCGACACCACGAAGAACGCCTCGTGGTGGAGGTAGTCGAGATGGTCCGCGACGATCTCGTCGAGGGTGAGCCCGGTGGCGCGGGGCTTCGGTTCGACGACCGTCGACGGCCGATCCTCGCCAGCGAGGTAGCCGTCGACGGCATCTGCCTCAAGGCCATCGGCCAGTTCAGCCAGCAGCTGTTTCGCCCACTTGGAGTCGGTGTCGTCGCCACCGAATGGCGACTCAGCAGAGATTCGGTGCTTGAGCTTCAGATTCGCAGCGCCCCAATGAGAGTAGTGGAGCGTGTATTGTCCGTCTGTGCGTTCGTACGCAACGAGTGCGCGATGTCCCATCGTGCAATCACCTCGCGGGACGACCGCGACTGGATCGCCCCGCACCCCTCCGGGGGGACGAACAACACTACCCGTCGATCGGCTCGAGGCAAGTGAGGTCCGCGTGGAGGACCTCTCCGTCGCGAACGACGTACCGCTTGGCCAGGACGGGGAAGCGGCACTTGGTAAACCCCGCTGTCTGGATATCGAGTTCCTCGTTGGCTTCGATATGGTCGGCGAGTTCTCGCAAGAACTCGTGGGTTACGATGCCACCCTCGTAGTCCGGGAGGCCGTTCTCCCGCGCCTCGTACACCTCGAAGTCGTCGTACCCCCAGATAGTGAGCTCCCCCTCCTCCGTGACCTCCCAGTCGAGCGTCCCGAAGCAGTAGCACTCACAGAGCTCGCGGACTGCCTGCGGATCCGATACGATCGCGCCGGTCGATGTCGTCGCAGCTTGTAGTGTCGCCATGTCTGGATCTCGCGGGGAAGCCCCCGCACCCCTTCTGGGGGGCGACAAAATAGGCTCATCAGCCCTCTGTAACCGGGTCGGAGACGCCGTTACGTGTCTGCTCGGGCGTCTGTCCCGTCGCCGTCGGCTGGTCGAGTGAGAAGGCTCACCTCTTCCAGGAGAGCTCTTGCTCTCTCGACTCGTTCCTGATCTGCATCGTCCAGTCGGTCGATATCTAGGCGATTCAGGTTACTGAGCACGCAATGCATCCGGTAGCCCTGTTTGAACTCTTGCTCCATCGGAAGCGCCTCACCGCTCGCCGGCGCAGATAGACTCCCCTTCGAGACTGGCGTCGGGCTTGCAGGAGGTCACGGTATTAACCACCGAAACCCGGAGCCATCTGTAGAGATGTTGGTTAATCGACGCCCAGCACTGCCCCTACTCGAGACTGGGTCCGTAGCGAGCTGCGCCACACACCTGGCACTCCCAGATCGGTTGTCCCGACCACGCCTCATCCGGGACCGACTCGTGGGTCTTGAACCGATGGGCGGTCGCCCGTCCACAGTCTCGACAGTCGAGGTTCTGCGTCGTCGGTACCGACGACACCTGGCGATCAGCCGCAGCCTCGCCTTTGGATTCGGTCAGTGCCATCGCTGGAACCAGCCACACCGCGTCATCGGCGTCGTCGCGGACCTCAGTGAGCCGTGATGCGTCGCGGATGCCCTCCCCACGCTGGTCGTAGAGCCGCGTCGGGGCCTGCTCCTGACGCTCCGACGCTCCCTGCCCATGCCACCCAGCCCGGTCACGGGCGGCACTGAGAAGCCGCTCTCCCTCCTCTGACGACACCTGTACCGCGTCGGGGAGTGAGGGCCATTGCTCGGACAGCTGGCGCGCCGGCGCCTCGTCGAGATCGTAGATGAGCGTGTAGTCGTCGACGGCTGGCTCCGACTCGCTGGCAGAGAGGAGGTTCGCCGCGGCGCCGCCCTTCGCAACGGCTCCGTAGAACGTGGTCGACTCGACGATCAGGTGGACGATGCCGAGGAACGTCGTCGACGCTGGCTCGTCCGTGCTAATGGCATCACTTCCGAGATGGTTGGTGAGGCAGAATCGGCACTTTGTCTGGCCGTCTGGGACTGACGCCCCACAGGACCGGCACTCACCGTCGGTTACCGTCGGCGCATCGGGGTAGCCACCAGAGCTCGTCGCGACGCGTTGCCGTCGGGGGTCACCTTCACACCCCTCGTCCAGCCTCGTGTCCGGAATGTGGGACGCCTCCCCGGTCGGCCGCAGTTCCTCAAAGTCGGAGTAACGACCGTTCATAGAGTAGTCTACAGAGAACATGGCTCGTCTTCGTGTTTAAATCGTAGCGTGGATAGAACGATGTACAGTACAGACGGAGAGACAGTGATCTGCCTCAGGCGACCTGTTCCTCCAACGTATCCCGGTGTGCCCGGACGGTCGCCTTCGAGGCGTTCGCCACGTCCGCGGCCTCGGATTGCGTCAGCCATCGGCCCCCTTCGCGACCGGCCTTGTAGAGGCAGGCTGCGGCGAACCCGGCCGGATGAACGCCCGTCGTGACGCCTCGCTCCTCGGCCTGTTCCGCGAGGGCTCGGGCCCGCTGTCGGATTTCGTCCGGACACTCGAGGTCCGAGGCGAGTCGTGGTACGAACATGCTTGGAGAGACGGGCTCGGCAGGGAGGCCCAGCTCTTCGTTCAGCGTTTTGTACGCGTTCGTGACCCGTGACTCCGCGACGCGGGCCATCTCGCTGACATCGTCCACTAACCGCGAGAGGCCGTTGCACCGGCAGGCCCCGTAGACGCTGGCCGCGGCGATGGCCTCGATGGATCTGCCTCGAAGCAGATCCTCGTTCTGGGCGCTCCGGAAGAGTTGGCACGCCTGGTCGCGGACCGAATCGGAGAGCTCGAGCGCGCTCGCCAGCCGACGCACTTCGCCCAGGCCGTGGGCGAGATTCCGTTCCGCTTTCGACCGCCAGCGGCCACGGGTCTGCTCACGACGCATCCGCGCGAGTCGCCGTCGCTTCTGCCCAGAGATCTCGTTCCCGTTCGCGTCGGTGCCGCGACCGATTTCCGTCGACAGGCCGCGATCGTGGCGAGCCGCAGTGAGTGGGGCGCCCGTTCGCTCGCGCTCCTTGTCGTCGTACGCCCGCCACTCCGGCCCGTGATCGATACGCTGTTCTTCGATGACCAGGCCACAGTCCTCGCAGACCGTTTCGACCGCGTTCGTGGTGACTCGGCCCTCGCACTCGGGGCATTGGTTTGCACTCGATTCCGTTTGGACGTCTTCGTCGAATCCGCTTTCGTAGATGTCTCTGGTTGCCATCGTTCTCACCGTGTTCAGGGAACTCGCCAGTACAGTGAGCCCCTCACCCATCGAGGGGATGATAGAAACCAACCCTCACATCGGCCGTGGGAAAATCTGAAACGAAGTCAGACCTATTTCCGATATTCTCCACGGAAGAACATTGAAGTGGAATGTAGTCGAATTCGTGGCCATGCTAGACATACGTGGATTACTGAAGTGGTCATACGGTTTCGAGCGACGTCACCACATCCTTGTGGGTGCTGCAGGCATCGGTGGGATCGATCTTTACTTGGCGAACCTCAATGGAACCGTCCACCCGATACTCGCGTTCCTCGCTATCCTCTCACCGTTCGCCGCACTAATCGCACTCACTAAGTCGCCCATTGATGAGTTAACAACGCTGTCAGTTTGGGCCCTTCTCGCACTATTCGGTGGTGGAGCGATCAAACTGTTCGTCCATCCCTATATCGCACCAGGTATGACACTCGACCAGTTTACCGCAGCGAACCCAGTAGGAATGGCGATTACAGTAGTAACTGCTGTTGCTATGGTGACCCTTATTGAGGCGGTGATGGTGTTCCTTGGTAAGAAGATATATCACCGGAAGACCGGTGGCTCCGGTGGTTCCGCAGACACACCCGAAGAACGGGTGCTTACCGAAGAAGAGTATGAGGACTTCGAGCCAATTGAATACACCAAGAGGATCCTCAACCGAATCACGTCTATCTCTCTCAGCGGAGTGTAGCCTGTCGAATCCTGACTTCGCTTCAGTAATTGTACTCCGACACCGCCAACTACAGGGCACGTCTGGCGAATTCGTTTCCACCCGATTGATGAGAAGCAGCATTAGTCATCGGTCAAAATCTCGCGAAGACCAGGAGTCATCACGGTAGCTGCGATACCGGAAAGGGTCAAATCCTGGGTGAAGTAGTAGGACAAACCAACCATAAGACCCCCAATTACAGACTGCTGTGCACCTTTGGGCAGCCCGTTAAACCAAGCACGAGCGGGTCCAGTGCCCAGGATCGACTGAACCAACATCGCCGGGATCTCGAACGCCAGTTCCGTCGAGAACGCATCTGCCTTCGGCACCGCGGCATCCATCGTCGCATCAGCAGGCCTTGTCGTCGAACCTGACGATACCGACGTCTCCAATGATTCTGCCTCAACTGTGGTCGTAGAAGCCTCAGCAACAGCTGGAGTTCCGGTGGCGGGAGGACCTTCGACTCCCCTGGCGACAGCAGCGGCATTGATCGCAGGCTGAATTGAAGCAAGATCAGCGAAAATTGGCTCTGGAATCCGAATGTCCGCCATCGCATCCGAAAGTACCCCTGTGATTGCTGAGTTCACGATGGACTGCTGTAACTGGAGCTGTTTCGTCATATCCGGTAGACTGGCAGCGACTAAAGACGAAACCAAACGCTCCTGCCGAGCAATCATTGGCTCCGCGATGCTCGTGATCATACTCGCTTGCTGAGCGGCAATAGGTTCCGTGATATTCGCGAGGATACTCGCCTGACTCGCGGTGAGCGGTTCCAAGATACTCTTTTCGAACCCCGCGATCGCACTGGCAGCCAATATCGATTCTGTAGGAAACGTGAGGCTATCTGCTATCTGCTCACCAATCTCTGCAAAGTCCACCGCTGGTGGTGGGGTAGATGCCTCTGGGGGCTCTCCAATTGGCTCTTCGTCTAGGTTATGCTCTAGGTAGATCGCCCCAACGTACTCCCGTAGCAGATCTTCGATTGGCTCTTCCTCGTCATCATCCAGCTCTTCAGTAACGTCCTGGTCAAGCGAGAAAAACGCTCGGCCAGGCGTCGACGCTTTCACTGCCACTTCCTGCGGAGGCTCCTCAAAAATCAATCGATAGACTGTAACGGCCTCACTGATGCGTTCCTCGGGACGATTCAGCTCATCAGATACAGCGTCAATATCCTCCAATTCCCGGTAGAGTTCGCCAGCTTCACGGATGGATTCCACCCACTCGAAGGAAACTTGCTCCCGGCGCTCCCTTCGCCGTTCCTCAATCGACTCCATGAACTCGTCAAAATTAAGTTCCTCAGCCTCTTCCTCAGCCATTCTTACAAAGCAGTTAGAAATACGGGACCATCAAGGCCCCGCTGAAATTTAGATATCCGGCTCTGACAACGGGTATGGGAGCTGTTCAAGGAATCCCTCATCAGCGACCACGATCCCACCATAATCTCGGAGCCGGCACTCATCCTGGTAATTCCCCCACGCCTTGATTTGGTATATTTCAGGTTGACCAGTCGTCCGACCGTGGCTCACGAACTCCACGTTCGCCTCCTCGATTTTATCGGTTAGTGGCCCAAGCCGTTGCGTCACCTCCTGAGATTGAGGCAACGTTTCAGCATACGGCATCACAGTCCATAACGCGTCTTCGTGGTGATCGAGCACTGGGACAATTACGTCCTCCAGTGGTGCAAAATCGGTTAAAATGATCTCGTGCCAATTCGACATCCAGCCCTCCGTATACTCTTGGGGATATAGTGCCTCATCCGTCCCAGAGTTCCCGGATTCAGGGAGAGCGAACTTTACTACGAGGCGGTCGACCCCGTCTGCTACTTTGGACGGAATTTCATATACTGCCCGGCTATTTCCCTTCTCCAAGTACCGGAAATGCTCATTCAGTGTTTTATGTGCCCGCTCAAAGTCGTCCTGTTCATGGATTATCTCTGCCACCTTGTCGAACAGACTCTGGAACGAATCGTCGACAATACCTGATGGTTCCATATTACCGAACGATATCTGCTGCCAGAAAGTAAACCCCGAACACTTGTCTTCTCTTTCCAGATCCGACTCAAGTCACCTGGATGGTCACTCCTTCACAAGGTTTCTGGACTGGATAAAAAACCGGTTCTCGAGGTTGTGGCTGCGCGCGCAGTGACCGTAGGGAGCGAGCACGGAGCGGAGGGTGGGGCGGCGGGGCTTGGGCCGGTCCGGCAACAGCAAAAAAGAGGGTTGCCTCGACTGGCTATTCTTCCCACCACCGACCGCGCTCTGGGAACTCGATCCGAGACCACCCGGTCAGCGCGATTGAGCACCGACCTTCGTACCAATTCTTGGCTGCTGCCCGGAACCGCACTGTCTGACCTTCACGCACCACCGTCTGCCCGGATTTCTCCCAGCAGGTGAACTTGATTTTCCCGCTATCATCCGCTATCAGCCCGACTTGCTGGATGCTCGTTGAGGAAGGCTCCCAGAGCGTCTCGATCGTTCCTTCGACCGTCACCTCCCCGACCGGGACGTCCGGCACATCCGCGATGGGCACGATTGCCCCCGGAGCCGCCTTCAGTTCCTCGAGGGTCTCCAGCACTGCCTTCGTGACGTCCCGCCCGCGCGCCACCTTCTCGGCCAGCTGCTTTGCGACGACCGCTCTCGACCAGCCGCCCTGCACTTCGTCGCTGATCCGCATCGCCTGCTTGTTGACCGCCGCGAGTTCGTCTTGCGTCAGCTCTTCTCGGGGATCCGTGCGCTCCGTCGGCGCCGGCTCGTCACGGCTACACAGCTCGCTGACGGCCTCACGCGTGCGCTGCTCCCGACCGTCCTGCGTCCCGAGTTCGGCCTGGGCACTGATGCGCTCCAGTTCGGCTTCCCGCGCCTGAATGCGCTCCTCCTGTTCGAGGGTGACGCCGTGAATCCGGTCCTCGCTCGTGTCCGCGATCCCGTCCGGGTGGTTTGCATCCACCTTCGCCTGCGTCTCCTGCTCGACCGTCGCCTCGAACTCCGGCGTCTCGTCGACGACCGGGAAGCCGTCTTCATCGACCGCCTGCTCGCCCGCTTTCTCGAATGCCTGTTCATCCACCGAAACGACCTTTCCGCTTGCGTTGTTACTAGACATTGGAATCACTCACAAGGTGATTTCCGACGAAGGCGCTCACGCGCCGACACCGCGATGCTCCTACATCGCGGTTTTCCGACGAGAACGATCGACAGAACCATCTGCGCGCTCTCGCTCGCGCCTTCGCGAGCGCCCTACCGGGCGCGAGCGAGAGCGCGCCTGCATGAGGTGGCCCCAACCAGCACCGCGCGCCGACCCGCCCGGAGCGAGCGGCCAGCGCATTCCCCGTTCGCCGCGACGCAACCACGTCCGTCGCGGTCGGCTTCGCCGAGGTCCGCAGGACCCGAACGGGTGAAGCGCTGGCGTCGAGGGCACATTTACTTTAGCCCGGCAGTCCGCCCGCTACTGCAGGCAGACCGCCCGGAATGGTCGGTCGCGAGCGACGCGGAGGGCGGAACGCGGCGAGCGGTGCGAGCCGTAGAGTACCACATCAGCCAACCGATGGAGCGCGTTGATTCCACAAGGAACCCTGGGCGGGACTGAAAGGGGCCGGACGCTCGCCGTGCCCCGACGACGCAAGCACCGCAGGAACGAGGCGCGCAGCGAGTCGCGGCCGTCGAGCGTCCGGGGGCTTTCGAGGTGACCACACCTGTCGCTAGACGCTGTGTGTCCTTCCAGAGGACGTTCGGCGGGAACTTCGGGGCTTCTCTACGGCTACCCGAAACGTATGATGGTTCCAGCACGATCAAGCAGCATATCCGTACTGCCCTCCGCTCCTGTGCTATCACGAAGACGGCTGGCTATTCTTCGAAGTCCTCAGGAAAAGCCGCAGTCACGCTGTCGACCGGCGCGTAGTAATTCTGCTCGTCGATCCACGTCGTGAGCCATTGATCCGCTGTCTCGACGGTCAATTCATCGCGAACGACCCCACGAACCAGCAAGCCGATCGATCCGGTGAGCGCAATGTCGTACTCGGTTGTAAGCGATCGGGCGGGCCCGTCATCCGTTACGAGCGTCCCGTCAGCCGTGTGCGCAGCCACCAGGGCTTCGGCTTCGCCGGGATCGAGGCGGGTCTGTACCTTCGGATAGTCCTGCTGGAGTTGTTCCGGTGCGGTCTCAGCAATTTCGATCCGTCCCGACTCAAGAACATCGAGGGCGTGCTCTAGATACGCATAGCCGACCTCACGGCCCTGCTCCAGTTCGTCCCGGACAGCGGGAACTGTCTGGAGGGTATCAAGCGTCGTTGTGAGCCAGGTGACGGAGTCAGTGCTCGCGTAGTTACTGAGTACTGTTGCGTCGAGGACAACAGGCCGCGAAAACGGCTCGCTCATTCAAGATCGAGCGCCACATCGACTTCGTCTTCGAGTTCGTCTATGGATTGCGGGCCGAGTCGCAGCTCAACACCGGCTTCTTGGAGAATTTCCTCCATCTCCCAGCGAGTCACGCCGGTCCGCTCGGCGGCCTTGCCGAGTGAGATCTCGCCGAGGACATAGAGCCCGATCGTGGTCGCGAGCTCCTGTTTGTCCTCGACGGCGTTGCGGCGGCGATCAGTAGCCATGGAGTCTACCTGAACAAAGGGGCGGTGGGCTCATTAATGTGTCTCCATAGGGGGTTCGGCCGCGAGCAATGCGGAGGGCGGCAGCGGCGAGCGGGGCGGGCCGGTAGTACTCAGTCGAAAAGAGACGTGTCCACTCAGCCTCACGAGGTCCAGTGGAGCGAATAAAGGAGATACAGGCTACAGAGGCTGATGAATGCGCCCAGAACAATGAGACCGAGCGCACCGAGTCCGGAACCGGCCACTCCGAACTGGATCGCTTGGGCGCCCACGAGGACCGTGAAAATCGCAAGGACGCTCCAGAAGATGGTGGAGAGGAGCGAGTGGCCTGCTCGGGCAATCGCGTCCTCGACAGCCTCACTGAGTTCAGTTTCAGCCGTCTCGGGTTGGTCAGTCATATTGGCTCTTAATCGTTGTCGGAGGAAAATCTTTGTGTGGAAGACCGTGCTTCAGGGTGATCAGAACGTCCCTTTGGTTAGTGTCCGGCCACTACGATCATTATAGACGACAGCGGCTCTGTTGAAATCCTATTGGTTCGACACCTTTTCCACTAAAACAGCTGTTAGGTAGGACCGCGTATCGACCGCTAAAAGCTCTATAATACCCATAGTGTTTTGTGAATATCTGGTGAAGTGTATGGTATGAGTGAAGAAGAACTCGATCCGGTCGAACAACTTCGTCGAGTCGGGATCGGACTGGTACTCGGTGGGCTGGCCTTTGGTGGGCTGTCGTTTGGTGTCGATGCGGTTGTGAGTGGTATCGTGCTTCTGGTTGCTGGTATCATCGTCTGGTGGGGTGAATATCGCCGGGAGTTGACTGTCGGGATTGGGGTCGGAATCGGGGTGGCTGGACTGGTCGCTCTCATCGACGTAGGAACCGACACCGGCTTCAATGGGCTCCGGCTAGCAGGATTCATTGTTGCGCTCGGTGTCGCGGATTACGTGCTTGCACCTGTCTACGGTAAAATCCAAGACGCCGGTGAACGGGCCAGTAACCGGTAAAGACTCTATACTGAACGTTCAGAGCGCCTTGTCGATGTTATGAGTGAGACAGCCGACAACGAGTTCACGAAACTGCTTCCACCAACGTCGTGAGCGGACGAATCCGCCATATTTCCGTTTAATACGAGAGTTCACCGTCTCGTTCTGACTCTGTTGCCCGTAGATGTCGGCGTCTAGCCGAGCGTTCCACGCCTTGTGGAGCGGCGAAAATTCTCGATGTTTGATGACCGGACGAATACCATCTTCACGAGCTAACGTGCGAATCTTCTGGTCGTCGTATCCCTTGTCACCGAGGAGAATCGCTACTTCATCGGTATTCCGCTGGATGAGCGACGGCGCGATCTGTGAGTCGTGCTTTCTGGTCGTAGTCACGTGTAAGTCGATGATTGCGTTCACTCTCGTGTCCACGAGAAGTGTAACTTTCAACTGTTGAATCGTCAGCTTCGTTCGTTTCGTGTAGTGTTTCGAGGCGTGACTGCGGTCGAATCCAGAGACGTCAATCCCGACGACACCGTTGGTTGGGAGAAGCGTGACTGAGAGATTGAGAAGAACCCGCCAAACAGCCATACCAAGGCGGTTAAACGCCTTACACAATGTCGAAGGAGACGGGAGTTCCTCAAGATCGATGGCTTTCCGAATGCGGGGCATCTCGATGAGTTCGTCGAGAAGCGTCCGGTACGTCGTATTCTTCCGCACTTTGAGACAGAGGAGAACGATGTGCTGGTGGAGTGTGTACCGCCGTTTGGAGAACTTCGAGGAGTAGCGAGCGACAGCTCGGCGTGCCAAGTGCATCGCTTGCTCAACGAACCGGAGCAATTGCGATTTCGGGAGGGCTTCCATTCGGTCAATCTACCGGACGTTCCTGTAACTCCTTGAGGATTTCAACAGAGCCGATGGAGCCTTAGAATCGTTGCTGAGCGAACTATCCTAACGTCCGGCGGTTTGGACGGCTGAGGTTTTAAATGAGGGATATCCAGCACAGATGCGCTCAGTGTCCATCGCAAGTCTCGATCAGTTCGGTCAAGTATTTCGACGTAGACCGCCACGGAATATTTCAGTATTGAACTCTCAAACAATAGTGAACAAATAGCATGGTTACTGAAGGAGATTCCGCACCCACGTTCACGCTCCCGGGCATCGCTGACGACACGTTCGACACGTTCAACCTCACGGACGCGACTGACCAGGGTCGTGCCGTGCTCCTCTTGTTCTATCCCTTCGATTTCAGCCCGGTCTGTACGAACGAATTGTGCGCGATCCGCGATGCCGAATGGTTCCAGTTCACCCCACAACTCGACGTGTGGGCAGCATCAGGGGATAGCGCGTACGCACATCAGGTGTTCGCTGAAGAATACGGGTTGAAATTCCCACTACTCAGCGACAGTCACGGGAGTGTCGCCTCCGCATACGACGTGTGTTACGATGAGTGGGAGAACCACGAGTGCGTCCCGAAACGTGCCGTCTTCCTCATCGACTCCGCACAGACGATTCGATACGCCTGGTCAACTGATGACGCCCTCGAGAAACCCGACTTCTTCCCAGTGAAGGCGGCCCTCGACAAACTGACCGAGGAACGAGATGGCTTTGGTGCCGAGGACGTCGAGCTTATCGTCGAATACGAAGATACCCCAAGTCAGATTTCCTGACCGGCCGCATGCTCTCCTCCGAGGCGGGCAGTCGTTGAGAAACCGACTAACTACGTCTTGGAGCGGGCGCCATCCAATCAGCATATTGGGAATTCGCCGGATGGGTGCCTCGCACGGTCGCGGGACGTCGAGCGGCCGAGGGCTTTCAGATCCCTTCCTCACGCTCTCGATATCGCGCCGAATTAGATTCCTGAGATTTCGAAGCGGGCACCGCCATCACGACCAGCTGTGACGTCGATTTCCCATCCGTGGGCCTCGACGATTCGTTTAACGATCGCGAGCCCGAACCCGGTGCCGTCCTGGTTGGTCGTGTACCCACTCTCGAAGATGTCCTCTCGTTCGTCCTCTGGGATACCCGGGCCGGTATCCTCAATATAGAACCCCCCATCGAAGGCCCCGACGCGAACGGTGACGGTATCGCCCCCGTGTTCGATCGCATTTCGATACAGATTCTCGAACACCTGAATGAACCGACTGTGATCCGCGTCGATCTGTACAGTTGCCTCGACTTCAAGGGCCGCATCGTTGGTCGCCACGTTGTTCCAGGCTTGCGTAGCGACCGTACGCAGTGCCACTGGCTCCGTTTCGCCGACGGCATCGCCTTCGCGAGCAAGTGTCAACATATCCTCGATGAGTCGTTCCATCCGATCGAGGGCGCGGTCGATGGCGTCGACGTGGTCCAGTTCGCCAGTCATCTGTATGAGCTCCAGGCGACCCTGGGCGACGTTCAAGGGATTTCGGAGATCGTGCGAGAGGATGCTGGCGAACTCTTCGAGTCGGTCCCGTTCGCGTCGAATGGTCGACTCGGCCTCGATGCGCTGGAGTGCTGTCGTCACGTGTGTCGCGAGCATTTCGGCGACCTGTTCATCGCGTTCGGAGAACGCTGCTGGCTCGTGAGCAAACGCTTGTACGACCCCGTACTCTCCGAGGGGGATACTCAACAACGATCGTGGCTCCGCTGGATTCGCCTCCGGCTGTGGCCCCCCGTCCTGGAGCGGGGACTGTGCTGCCGAGCGCGTATCCGTCAGGTCATCCAGACGGAGCACCGCACCCGACTGGTAGCTCTGCCCCGCGTAGCCGAGCGTTGCGGACACGGGCTGACACTGGTTGTGGAGGTCGTGGTCCGAACTGGCGGCCGGCACGAACTGGTCTCCGTCCGCGATCGCCACGCGGGCGACATCAGCTGGAAAGACGTCAACGGTCCCGTCTGCAGTGCGTTGGTACACCTGCTCTTTGGACGCTGCCTTGGTGATCTCGGTTGCAACCTCGTGTAACTGCGTGACTTTCGACGTATGGTCCCGAAGCTGCTGCTCGGCTGCTTTCCGATCGGAAATATCCTGAATGACGCCCGTGAAGAGGTGGTCGTCGTCGACGACGTATTCGCCGAAACTGATTTCGACGGGGAATTCTTCGCCGTCGGCTCGCAGTCCGGCCAATTCGAGGCCGTCACAGTCGACGGTTCGGGCACCTTCTGAGAGGTATCGAGACAGCCCCTTGAGATGCGCCTCACGGAACCGAGTGGGCATGAGCTTCGTCAGCGGTTCCCCGACAAGGTCTGTTGTGGGATAGCCGAAGAGGGCTTCGGTCGCATCGTTCGCGTACCGAATCGTACTCGTCTCATCGATCGAGATGACTGCGAACGACGAGTTCTCTGTGAGCGCCCGGAAGCGATTTTCTGAGAGTTCGAGTTGGTGTTCCCGCGCTTGCAATCCCGTTGCATAATAGCCGAGAAGCACACCGGCGGTCATGAAAATCCCAGCGCCATTGAGATTCAACACGACCGGCTCTCCGGATGGGGCCTGTTCCAGCGAGATGATGAAGACGAACCAGAGATTGACAGCTACGCCGACGATGCCACCACCGAGTGTCCACTTCGAAAGCTGTCTGACACGGGGTGTTGGAGTCGTTCTGGCGAGCCATATCCCGCCGAGGATAAGTCCGATTCCGACGACGAACGGTAGCACTACCTCAATGAAGTCAATAAGGGGATCATCGGTGTCTGCCGCGGCTCGGGCGAGCGTGAGCAGGAGAAGCACAACCCCAAGGATGGTGACCGACCATTGACTCACCGCCCGAGACCAATCCCTCATCTGGAGGGTATATCAGATTCCAGCTTCATAATTTGCCTGATTGGGAACCGTACGTGATTCCAAGCCTCACGCCAGCTACAACGGGAATTGAATGAATCCGGGAGTCGATATTCAACGGACGGCATGTTATTGGTCCTCTGCGTGTCCACCTTGGGAATCTACGATTTCGACACCATCGCCTGTAACTGCGAGCTGAATCCCCTCAACAGTCACACGAACTTCGACGGCTCCACTGGATCCGGCTACCAGTTGCTCAAGTGCTTCGACGTCGATATAGTCGTGTAACTGGTACTGGTCGCGATCCACTCCACACGATTCCAAGGCCTCGATGATCTCTACGGTGAGTGTTTGAGTCGAGGACTGGGCCATCTCAATACTTGCACAGTAGGGCGGGGAGCCGTTAAAAACGTTGTGAGTCAACTATAGTTGCTACTCGCTCCTCTAATTGACTTAGCGCGTTTGGGATAGCGTCGGCGCAACCACAAGCGATTATGCGCTTTGACGCCGACTGGATGTCTCGCGCCGATGACCGCATTCTAGAGCATCTTACTGACGACGGACCCGATACCCCGAAAGAAATGGCTGACAGCGACCGCGTGCGATTTTCCCGGCAACACATCAACGCCCGTTGCAAGACCCTCGTCAAATACGGCCTCCTCGTCCACCTCGGCAACGGCGTCTACGACATCACTCGCCAGGGAGAACAGTATCTCGCTGGCGACCTCGACGCTCGTAACCTCGCCCCCGAATAGGGTCAGCTGTTGCCGCCGACTAGGTCCTCGATGAACCGGAAGCCGTTCACGAACGTCACCGAGTCACCGTACCCCTCGCTCGCGAGCACGGTTTCAGCGCCTTCGCCGGCCGCGATATCCGTTGTATAGATGTACACCTCCATCACCGCCCCCGCGCTGAGCTCTTGAGTAGCAAGGGCCGCAAGTGCGGCGTCCGCCCGTTCGACCTCGTCCGCGGGCCGGTCATCGGCGTTCGCGATGTACCGCTGGACGCCGTCCATCACCCGGGACACGATGGGCTCCGAAAACTCAAGCGGCGCCGCCACCGTCGCCCATCCCTCGTCGATCGCGGCGTCGACTGGCACGTCCTTGACGTCGGGGTCGTCGACGGTCAGCTCCTCGTACACCCGTTCGGGCAGGACGAAGGTAACGTCGTTCCGGCGGGCGAATCGCCGCACTGCTTGGTAGCGACTGTTCGACGGCTGTCCCATCGCGACAAACAGGCCGGTGTCGGCGATGTGGAGCCGGCTCACGCGTCGTCAGCGGAGACGTCGTCGTCGATATCCAACTCCTCGAGCGACGCTCCTGCCGCCTCGATGTCGTAGTGCTCGTGGACGACGGGCCGGAGCGCTTGGAGGATCATCTCCGCGGCCAGCGGGGAGATATCGAGGTCGTCGGCCATCAGCCGGTGGGTCACTTCGCCGCGTTCGCGAGCGACCGCGTAGGTAAGCGCGGTCGCGAGGCCGGCGACCCCGTGCCGGTCGATGTAGGTGTCGATGTCGGCGTCCGTCTCACGGCGGCCGACGGCGTCGATGAGCGCCGGCGTGATCGTGTACTCGCGGTCGCCCGCGGCCGTCGTCACGGTCAGATCGATTTCTCGGGCGGCGTACCGGCGGGGCTGGTCGTCGTCGGTGACGTCGACGACGCCGGCGTCGACGAGCCGGTTCACGTAGCTGTAAGCTGTCCCCTGTGCGAGCTCGAGGTCGTCCATCACGTTCTGGACGGTCGCCTTGCCCTCCCGAGCGAGGTAGGCGTACAGCTGGGCGAGCTGTGGCTCCTCTAGCAGGTCCGCGACTGAGAGGAAGTCCCGGACGATGTCGCCGTCGGCGCGATTTGAGGTGCGTGACACGGTGGTTCTTGATTACAGTTTACAGCGAAACAGTAAAGAGTGTTTGGGTCACTCCGCCGGCGTCGCGACGAGATGCTCCTCGAGGTCGCGCGTCCAGTACGTCGCGAGCCCGCCCGGACTACAACGGGCGCACAGCTGCAACGGGCCCTCCAGATGCCCCAGTTCGACACGGAAGCGCGTCAGCGCGGCGAGGGCGTCGACGACGAGCCCACAGCCGTCACAGGCAACGTGATCGCGCTCGTCGGGATCCGGCTCCGTCTGAATCGCGCAGTCGACACAGATCGGGTGGGTGACCCGCTCGTCCTGCCCCCAAGTGTGGGCTTCGCCAGTCTCGGTACCAGGGGGCGCGTCGCAGAACGCACAGCCGACGAGGGTCTGCTGCATCACTCACCCTCCCCGTCGGCGTCGCGGTTGGCCATCCAGCCACGGTGGAAGACAGCCAGTTGTGTCGTCGAGTCGAACGTGGTGCCGCTCGGCTCGTGAACCAGAATCTGGTCTTCGGGAACTGGACTGACGATGTCCGCGTCGATGAGCTCGCTGACCAAGTCCTGGGCCGTCGTGTCGTCGACGTCCGCCGTGTCGACGCTGGTGGCGCCGCGGTCTTGGGCGAGCTGTTCTTTCTCGAACTGTTCGTAGTCGCGACTTGTGTCGTCGTGCGGATCGGGACCAGGCATAATGGGTCACGCAGCGCCCGCTGTTGCGCGCTGCACGCCTCCTGGCGCAGACAAACAGCTCATAGCGTACAGATTCGGCACCTCCTCGGATCGCCCGGCCGCCAGGATACACTCACTCGAGGAGTCGGCGGTGGGTGGGGGCGAGGGAGTGGAACCAGCCCCAGAGTTAACCAACACTGGGTCGTTATCGGTTCGGAATGTTGGTTAAGTCTAGCCGCTACAGCGTTCGGAGCTCTCGAACTGGCTTCACGACGAAGGTATCTGGCTCGCTGGCTGCTTCTTCACCTGCCCGCTCCGCCGTCGTTGATGCCGACCGCGTGAGCTGAGTGATGAGCTCGTCGCGAACGGTTCGTCGAGGGACGGTGGTCTCGTGCCAGCCCAGCCGGTTGTCGAAGTGCCGTTTCTGGAACTGCTCGCCGACGTCGTCGGCGGCGACGTACTGCGTCCGCGTCGACCGTCCGACCTGCCGGGAGATGAAGACGGCCCCCACGGTTTCGTGCGTGAGTTCGACGAGAGCACACTCCACGAGGGCGACGACCGACGCGTGATCTCGGTCGGTCGGAACTGTCATCTCGAGGTCTCCCCACGGCGCCTGACTGTCGGGGGTGGTTCCTGCCTGATGCGCTGCTCGTGACTTGCTGCGTCGTTCCGAAGCCATCGTCTATCGGGGGCACGTGATGCGCCCCGTCACCCCCTCGCGGGGGGCAATAGACACCACCGAAACGCACCCCGTCAACCTATGCGCTACATCTGATACTTCCGCGACTCCGCTACCCCTGTGACGGCCCCTCGGCCTGAGAGAGCCGGCGGCCTTCGCACACTGCATATCGCCTCTTTCTTTGGACGAAACCCGCGATATGCAAGACGATATGACGGCCTCAAATCGAAGAAGAACCCCGTCGGGCCGATTTGAGGCGGTAATAAATACCTCGACGAGTTCGGGACTAATACTGGAATCCCAAAATTTGCTCGACGAGGGGGTAATGAAGGTGATTTCAGACGTGTCTAAATTACACCGGGCCGCTGCTTCACCTGTTCTGAGTCTCTCGAGGCTCCCCGGATCGGTACTTCGAATCGTGAAACACCCCCGATTCCCTCGATCTGGTTGTGTTAGCCGCTGAAAATTGCTCGACGGGATTCTGAACAGACTGGCTTTGATCTGCAACACAAACCTCGAAATTCTAAAATAAGTGGCTCTGTTGAAACCCTCAACAGTTGATATTTTCACGGCCTCGGTCGCTCAGTACAGGGTACTCACCAATCGTTCAGTACAGCGGACACACTTCGCAGAACAGTCAGTTCCTGTCAGTACAGAATCACTCTACGGTTTCAACGCCGAGGATCTCGAAGCGAGCTCCACCGATCTCGCTCTCAGTCACCTGAATCTTCCACCCATGAGCAGCAACTGTCTCAGCGACGATAGCGAGTCCAAACCCGGTCCCTTCCTCGCGGGTCGTATACCCCGGATCGAACACGGACTCACGATCACTCTCAGGGATACCGGCCCCATCATCAGCCACGTAAAATCCCGGCCGGTCAGGAAGCACTCCGACGGAGACCGTCACGTCCGGGCCGCCGTGGTCGATTGAATTCCGAAACAGGTTCTCGAACAGGCGTTGTAGCCGTGTCGGGTCCGCTTTGAACGTCAGGTCGTCCTCGACGCGTAACTCGGCAGCGTTTGTCTCAACCATCTCCCAACTGTTCTGTGCGACCGACGAGAGCAACACTGCATCCCACTGCTCGACTGGTTGGCCATCACGGGCGAGCGAGAGAATTTGCCTAATCAAGTCCTCCATCCGAGTTAGCGCCCGCTCGATGGCTGCTGCGTGTTCATTCTCTGCAATCTCCTCGACATCCTCGCGGAGTAATTCGAACCGCCCTGTGGCCACGTTGAGGGGATTACGGAGGTCGTGACTCACTAAACTGGCAAACTGTTCGAGACGTTCGTTCTGTCGCACTAATTCCTCACGGTACCGCTCACGGTCAGTTACGTCGGTCAGAAGGATGGTTCGGCCGAGCCCGGCTTTTGCTGTCCCATACGGTGTCTCTGTAACATGGTAATACCGGAGGTGATCCTCTTGTTGGAGTTTCAAAATAGCGTTGTCGCTGTCAAGACAGTCCGCTACTCGTGGAAGTGTCGTCTTCAGAGGGGTGCCCTCGGCACCGTCAAGGTCAGGGAAGAGCGTCTGCGCGGCGCGATTCGTGTCTCGAATGTGGTTGCTCGCGTCAAGCGCAATAATTGGCTCGTCCCGTTCGCCGGCCAATTGGATGGCATCGAACTGGTCGATATAGACGAACGCGACACCAACGGCGAAGACGGCGACCCCGAGCGGCTCGTAGGTAATATCGATGAGGTAGGGCGTGGTGTACCCGATAATATCGAACACGACGGGCAGGCCGGTGATTCCAACGAGAACGAGGAGCGCTCGTGTGTCGAGGTCGATCTCGGTGAACAGTTCCAGCAGCATGAAGTAGCCGACAAAGGCGAGTGCATACGAGAGCCCCATTGCAGTCCAGTGTAGCGGCCCTGTGTACACGGACAGATGAGGGAACGGTGTGGCGACGGCCGTCGTCGTGAAGTATCCGTGGTGGAGAGGATTGGTGACTTTCACCGCGACAAGTACGATGTAGACGGCGATAGCAAGACGACGGTATGTCGGATTTCGATGGTAGGTCCGACCAGTATACGCTGAACAGAAGTAGAGCCATGCGCCGACAGCTGCGAGTCCCAGTACGAGCCCGAACGTATACCACGCGAGTTGGAGTGATATCGTTGAAGAGACGAGAAATCCGACGTGAGCGGTCGCCCATCCACCGCTCGTCAGGAGGAGTGCCCACAATCCCCGTCGCGTATCAGCATTCGTGATACGCTGAAGGCGTGTGAGACTTACAAAACAGGCCAATGCAGCCACGACGAAGAGACCAACATAGAGCAGAAAGAGAGGAGATGTCGTCGAGACAGCCATATTGGACCGTCCCGGGGGCTAGCGTAATACTTTACGGATCTGTAAGGTGACCATGTCTTGATAGCGCGTGATAGACGCGCAGCTCTCATAGACCGTCTGTTTCATATGAAAATATATCTGAATAACAGGATTTCAACAGAGCCAAGGAAGTCTATTATTTAGAATTGCTCAGCGGGGCCGGCAGACTGCTCGTCAACTTGTTCGTACATCTCATCCGGGAACGGAAGACTGCCCCAGATCGAGTAGGGACATTGGTCCTGGCCGATACAGTACCGTTGCATATCGTCGTTATCGCAGTTCATCGGCAACGGCGTGTCCCCGCCGATCGTGTTCGAGAACTCGTAGCGGACTTGGTACTCAGTTTCCTGCTCATCGTACCACGGCCACCGAGAGAAGACATCCTTGAGGTCCGCGACGATTTCGTCGAGGCTGCTGTCTTGGTACTGCGGGAGCCACATCACCATCCGCGCGAAGTTGTAGAGATCCTTCCGAACCGGCTTCTTCTCGTGGAGTCGGTCCTCCATATTCGCCATACAGGGGAGTTCGAAGAGATCCTCAATCTCTCTCACTTCGATCTGTTCGGCGCCGGTTCCGGCCCGCCCGATTCGGTACGTATTGACGCGCCCGTCGCGGTCGATGGTGACCGCCGAATGCGACTCGTGGTCGGCCAGCGTCTTCGCGAGACTGCTTGGACTCGAGATCCAGTCTGTTACTGAGGATTCCCAGTCGTCCTCGACGTCGTACGCCGTAACCGCTCGGTAGAGCTCTTTCGCCGTGTAGAATTCGCCCGTTTGCGCGACGTCGTCGGGCGCATCACTTAGGGCCCGCCGGAGAACGCGAATCGTCCGTTCCCCACGGTCCCAGTTCCGCCAGATTCGCTCGTGATGGCCGGTCTCGAGGAAGCGATTGATCCGCTCCGAAATCGCCGACTCGTTCGTGGTCAGCCACGTCAGCTGGTCGTCAGAGAGCCCGTCTTCTTGCACCCGGAGGAGCTTCTTGAACGCCCGTTCAGCGTAGTCCCGATACTTGCTGTCGAAATCACCGACCGGGACGTACAGGTTGTTGTCCTTCACTCGCGTCAGTATCTCCCCGCCATCGTCACTCCCCGTCGATGACTCGCCCTCCGCTCGAACGAGACATTTGCGTGACGCCGCCGCCATCGGGATTTCGAGGTAGAGGCCCTCCCCGAACTCCGGCATCTCTGTGATGCCCGTACAGACTCGGCCGGGATGCGGTCCATCCTCGCCGGGCTCCTTGCTGTACAGCACGTCGGCGATGTCCTGCTGGAGTGACCCATCGCCGTGTGCGCGGATGAGGGAGGCGAGATTGTTGACGTACAGCTCCCGGATGTCGTAGAGCACCTGGATGTTCCGGGGCGACGCGTGCTCGAACTTCGGGTGCTCTTTCACACAGATCGCACTCAACGTCGCGAGCACGGCGAGCGTCCCCGGCTCGTCGACGAACGGCTCCTCGGCGGCGTCGGCACGAACCTGCTCTTTGAACGCCGCCGTCCCGAACCGCTCGAGATCGTTCACGAGGTCCTCGGGCTTGTCCTCGCCGTCGACGACGTATCGGTTGTAGCCACGTGTAAACAGCTGGTTGATGCGGGTCTCACCGTACTCCAGCGGGAGTGCCGCAACTCGATACGCCATGTCCTCGTCGTCGGTGGGCGTACTCGGACTCATTCGTCGATTACCTCCGGTGTAGCCGACCGAACGTCGAATGCCGGGCTCTCGATGGGTTGAACGATGCTACAAACGTCGGCGTGAAGTGAGTAGGGCAGACGGGCGACCCGCCGGCGGTCGGCCGTCACGACGGGGTCGATGGGGATGTCGTACGTCTCGAGGAGGAGGTCGTTCAACACCTCGCGACTCTGCTCGTCGTATCGGTGCGCCGGGTCAGAGTCGAGGAGGTAGACGTGGACACCCTGCCCGCTGTAGACGACCATCGTCTCCTCGGCGTCGAAATCGTCCTCAAAGATGTCGCGCACCTCGAACCCGTACTCGATGGCGCGGTCGACGTCTTCGAAGGCGTACGGATACCCCTCGGGAGCGGCGTCGAGGATACCCGCAGCGTCGAGGAGCGCATCGTCGTCCCGACTGTCGACGTCCGCCGACACCATCTCGTCCGCTCGGTCTCGGGCGATCTCTTTCGCGTCGATGTCGACCAGGAGGACCCAGGGTCGTTCCCAGTGATCCAGCGCGTAGTAGACGGCGTCGGGCCGTGGGTCCGGTTGCTCCAGCACCTCCGGATCTGCAAGCGCGAACTCGCTCCGCCCCAGCGGGTCGTTGCGAGCTGGATGCCGAATGAACTCAACGACGTCCTCGAAGTCGTCGAACTCGGGCGTCGTTCGGTCCCCCGACGTATCTGTCTGCCACGTATCCCGCCGGATGAAGTCCTTGGCCGGCACCTCGTCTTTGCGAACCGGGTGGGACTCTCGGAAGGCGATGGCGTACTGTTTCGGACCGGTCGCCGTGATGAATTCCGGCAGGTCGTCCAGATAGCGGGGGAACTCCTCGGCGTAGTAGGCGTAAATCTCCTCGTGGGTCGCCTGTCGCCAAGTCATTGGTTTAGTTCTTGATCGAGATTTTTGAAGCCCCGAACGGTGGTCAGGCCCGTAGCATCGAACTCGTCGACGGCGTCTCTGATGGTCGCGAACGACCGTGCCGCCCGCCCGCTGACCCGCTCGCCGATCCGATCGGCGTCGGCAAGGCTATCCAGGACGTCGAGCGCCGTCTCGCGATTGTTGAAGGCCCAGATTGCGTCGGCGTCCACCGCGCTGAGTTTGTCGTAATCCTCGACCGGGGCGTGCCGGTTGTTACTCGCGAGCTCTGCTTCGCCGGCCCAGACGAGATCGCCGTCTCCGTCGAAGCCGGCCACGTCCAGTACCGTGCCGTCGTCGCTTTCGTAGTACGGCTCCACACGAACGACGTCGTCCTGCTGGTGGACCCACAGTTCGAGGAGTCGGACGCCAACCTTGTGTGGCGTTTTCTCGCCGAGATCGCCCGCTCCTGGTCCCGCCTTCATTTCTCTCCCCAGGAGGTCTCGACCGTCGGGGAGGACGGTGTAGTACTTGCGCCCGGCAGCGGAGTCCGCTTCCAGGAGATCCTGCTCTGTGAGCCGCTCTATATGGAGGTCGTCGTATTCGTCCCGAAGCTGGCTCATCCTGTCCAGTAGCGTGTACTCGTCGTCCTCTCTGTTCATCACGTCGAGGACCCGATTCAGGAACCGGACGTCGTCACGGCTGAGCCCGCGTTGTCGGAGTTCGTCATCGGGGACGGGTACGCTGCTTTCCTGGACGGGCGTTGCCCCGTTCTCCGGCTGCGCTGCTTGGTCACCAGCTGAGTCCTCGTCCGTTTCGGTGGCCTGCCCGAACAGGGAGCTCATCTCTGACTCGTCTGCATCTGGGTCGCTGTCCGTCTCGGTCGGCGTGGTCGACGTCGACGCATCTTCGGTCGTCGATTTGCTGATGAACGCGGATTGCGTCGGGTCCGTTCCTGAGTCGCCGTCGGTAGCCGAGCCCGTCGTCTCGGCCCCCGAACTCCCCCAGCCAGTCTCTTCCGGAGCAGTGCTCGACTCAGTCGGTTCTGTTAGCCCGTACTGGGCCTGTGTCCGCTCGACCATCCGTGGCCGGGACACGGACTCGAAATGGTCTTCCTGGGGTTCTGTGAGCGGCTGGTCGCTTTCTGGATGCCCCGCTGCAATCGGAAGCGGCTTCAGCGAAAACGGCGGCGGCCCAGTCTCCCCGAACGACGGACTCGGGAGCTGCGCAATCCACTCACCACTCGGCAGCGTGTTGATTCGGTTGCGGAGTTCGGTCGGAGAGAGGTCCTCGTGGGCAAGCGACTCTGCGAGGTCGCGTTCGATCGAGATGTTCCCGATGAGCTTCGTCTTGATGTTGTTCAGCACCTCGTCGTAGGCCCGCTCGTTCCGGTTCCGCACCTGTTCGGGGAACTGCATCACGAGCCCCATACTCAGCCCGAACGATCGGCCCTGCGGAAGTAGCTGCTCGGAGACAAGCTTCGTCGACGCGACCGGCGCCGCCTCCTCGATGATGAGGTTCGTGAGCTTCTCGTAGTCGGTCTGACCGTCGCGACGGCGCACCTGCACGGCATCCCAGAGGTTGCTCAACAGCAGGAGTGTGATCGCTCGCTGTGCCTCCGGCCGCAGGTCGCCGAGGTCGAAGATGATGGTCGCGTCTTCATCGAGGAACTCGCGGAAGTCAAAGCGGTTGTCGACGTAATCGCCGGCGTCGTTCTGCTCGGGAACGTGGCTGAAGATCCGGCGGAGATGCGCGTCCTCTTTGAGCTTGTCGAGACGGTTCCCGACGGCGTCCATCGACACCTGGAACTGGTGGTTGTCCTTCGCGAAGTGGCGCGTCAGTGATTCCTCGATGTTCTGGTTGTCCGCTGAGACCGGGGGGATCGTCTGGTCGCGCTGCATCCGGAGGGCAGCAGCGAAGAGATCGTCCAGCCCGAACACGTCGCTCCCGTACTCCTCGTCGAACAGCGCCTTGATCAGATAGCTCAGAATCTCGTTCGCGACGAACGCCTGCCCGTACTGCTCGCGACCCATAATCATCCGAAGGATGTCGTGGAAGTGGTCGACCTTGTCCTGAATCGCGTCCTCACGGTTGCGACCGACCTCGAGCGCGGGGCGGATGTCGAAGAACGAGAACGCGGGGATGGTCTCCGGGACGCGGAAGTGGTAGACATCGTCGAGACCACCGAACCGCTCGTAGTGGCAGCGCAGGTAGTTCTCACACATTCCGTCCCCCTTCGGGTCGACGAGGACGACGGGGCCACCCGTCGACTCGCGAAGCGAAAGGGCGTCGTTGATGATGGCCTTTGATTTCCCGCCACCTGTCGACGCAAACCGCCCGTAATGCGTCGGCAACAGGTCCGGCGGGATCCGGATGGGGTCCGGCCGTGGCTCACCGTTCTCGTCGAGCGCGTAGCCGATGGCCATCCCGTCCTGGAACTGCTGGATCAGATCCGGATTGGGCCACGGGAGCGGATTCCGGCTCTGCTGTTCGGCCCTGGTTCCCCGTGTCCCCTCAACGGTCAACTGCTCTGACGAGGGGACGAGGACGAAGTTCGCGAGCTCTGTCCCACAGAGGACCAGCTCGGGGCGGGTCTTTCCCCGGCCTGTCGTCAACTCGCGATTGAGGAGGCGCTGAAGCGCGGCCCGTGCCTTCTTCTCCTTCGTTTTCTCACGAAAACCGCTGTTCCGGAGGCGTTGCCCCTCAACCTCGTAGAACGACCCATCAAGAGGGTCGAACACAGGAAGAAGTGAGTCCATCCGGGCATCGAGATCGTCGCGAGTGTCGCCGATGGGGACGCCGATGGCACGGATATTGGCCGTGAACGACCGTTTAGCGTTCTTCGCGTTGATGTATGCGATTCGTTTCTCGACGGACTCGCTGAGCTGTCGTTCATCCTGGTCGCTCCGTTGCTCCTCGACCTCGAGGAACGACCCGACGACCTCCTGGAAGAACGTGTCCCGGCCGTCGATGAGGTCTTCTTTCCGCACTTCTGCGTCGGACTGCCAGCTGCTCCGCCGTTGGAAGACGACCTGGAACGCGGTCGGTGCTGTCGCTTCCATCAGATGGTCGATGAGCGTCGCGAGCGCGGCACCGGGTTCGTCAACGGACGAGAGATCGCCGTTCGTTTCCTCCGCCGTGAACGGTGTCAGCGAGGTCATCCAGTCCTGCTTCCGCGACGCGGAGCCACACCACCGAACCCCGAGCGGCGAGACAGCGTCTTGGGCCAGGCGGGCCAGAATCGTTCCCGCCGGTGTCATCGTCGGCTTCTCGATGGCCCGTCGCTCTTCCTCGTCGTCTGGAAGTGCATCGGGCGACGCTAGTTCGAGCGCTGAGTCCTCGACAGTCACGTGATGATCGGGGACGCTCGTGGATGCCGTACCGCCGTCGACAACGGGGTCTGCTTCGGATGCCTCGGAGTCCGCTGATTCCTCGTCAACGATATCGTACTGTTCTGCCGGGCCAAACTCGTACTGCAGCAGTCCGGCCTCGTAGTGGTCGACGAATTCCTGCGGTGTGAACTCGACTGGCTGAATGAGCCGGGCGGCGACGTCGACGTCGACGCGCTCGATGTCGAACGTGGCCGGATAGATGGAACGGAGGCGCTTCTCAAGCGTATCGAGGTGCGCATCGGCCCCGTAGAAGAACTCCACCGGGTCGTCCGGGCCATCACTGATCGCGAGGAACTCGAACCGGGGTGGTGTCTCACTGTGGAGCGGGTTCAGCTTCGCCCCGAGACCCGACGAGCCGGGCGTGGTCAGCTTGTGGAGGCTGTCGAGGACCCGGGGGATGCTCTCCGGGTCAAGCCGCTCGGACGTCGGCGTGACGCGCAGGTACTCAGCCATCGTTGGTGTCCTCCGTTGACCCGCCGTCTGGCTCGGCTTCGACGGCGTCTGATTCCTCGTTCAGTTCGCTCGTTTCGTTCGTTCCGTTCGTTGCTCGATGCTCGAGCTCTTCCTGGAACTCCTGCATCTCGGTATCGACGGCGTCGTCGCCGGCGCCGGGCAGCGAGGACCGAACTTGGGAGGTCGGGTCGAAGTCGATGACCTGCTTCTCCTTGGGCATCGCTTTGACCTGAATGCCGCGCCACTCGCCGTCGACGCCCACCAGCGCCTCGGAGAAGCCGGCGTCCTCGTTGCCGGGCACAGCGTCCTGAACGAACCGCATCTGCGCGTAGTTCAGCCCGAACTCGTCGGCCCATTCTTCGTCCATCCCGTCGAGACGGTGGAATTGCTTGACCGCACACTGGTCGAGGATGGCCTCGGACTCGGCGTGTTCGAAGAACTCGTCGACGGTCTGCGTGACCAGCCGGATCGAGAGATCGTGGTGCCGGTGGTGGCGGAACACCGTTTCGAGGAACGCCAGGCTCGCGGCGTCCTGCATAATGTAGCGCGCCTCGTCGATGTAGAACACGACCTCCTTCTCCGAGACTTTCGCCCGCTCGTACACCAGTGAGATAAGCAACTGCATCGTCAGTGCCGTGCTGCTGTCGACGCTGCCCTCCTGCTGAGCGAGGTCGAGGTAGATGACCTTCTCGTCGCGAATGTCGAAGTCGGACTCTTGGCCGAGGTTGGCGTGCCGACCGTCGTCCTCGAAGGGGCGAAGCTGATCGAGGAGCCACGTCGCGTCCTCTTTGATCTTCCCCGCCTCCTCGTCGGACCGGACGACGAATTCCTCGGGGTCGTCAACCATGTCCTCGAAGACGTCCATCATATCCTGAATCGTCGGGCTCGGATTGTCGTGCGTCGAGATGTCATCGGTGATGCCGTTGCGCTTGTACGCTCGCTTGAGCGCGAGTTCCAGTGTCGTCCGTCGGTCGCCGAGGGAGATGCCACGGAGCGCGAAGAAGTTGGTGAGGAAGCTCATCGCGTCGTCGAGCTTCTCGTTGAACGGGCTCGCGTCCTCGCCCATCGCCCGCTGGACGTGCTCGGGTGTCTCCCGGATTTCCAAGGGGTTCAACCCGAGCGTCCCGCCGACCGTGATCCGCTTGGCGTCGAGGGCCTCGGCGACGCCGGCCCAGTTGTTCAGTGGCTCGAGGATGATGCCGATACGGTCCTTACTCTGCTCGATGGAGCGGATAAAATTCTGCTTCGAACTGAACGACTTCCCCGAACCGGTGTCCCCGACGGTGAACATCGCGTAGCCGTTGTCCCGCGCGAACGGGTCGATGACGACCGGGCTCTGGTTGTCCTTGTGAATCCCGAACTCCACCCCGCCTTCCTCGAGAATCGTCGCGTTGTGCGGCGAGGAGAGTAACGCGCCGACGGCGCCGCCGAGCGCAATCGACGTCCGCCCGAACTCGTTGTCGCCGATGGGTGCGGCGGACTGGAGGGCGAGATCCTGGCGACAGATCGCCGTCTTCGGCGTGAGGTTCGCCGGATCGTCACGGAGCGCACTCTTGACCTTCTGGACGGCGTCGCGGAGGTCGTCTTTCTCGTCAGCCCGCACCGTGATGAACATTCCTTGGTCGAAGACGTTCGCGCCGTTCTCGACGGCCTTGTACGTCGCTGCGGCTTCGTTGGCACGCTCCTGTAGGTAGGCACTCCGCACGCTCTGTTCGAGGTCAGCATCCACCTGGAGGTCGTCAGCGATATCCTGCAGTTCGTTCCGGGCCCGCTCCTGATTCTTCGGCGTGATGTGAGCCGTCAGGTCGAACTGCACGTCGGTCATCTCGAAGAGCTCGGAGAGGTAGCCGTCGTTGGGGTAGTCCGGGTAGTCAGCGATGTACAGCGTCGTCGTCCACTGCTCGCCGACCCGTGCCGCGCGCGTCTCCCACTCGATGGCCGCCGGCGCGGTCACCGTCTTGTGTGACTCGGCGATGTCGTCGAGAAGCTGGCGTTCGGCTTCTCCTTGTTCGATGGTCTCCTCGTCGAGGAGGTCCGAGAACTCGACCTCTTCCTCGTCGTCTTCGGTGTACCAGTCCCAGAGGAATTTCCCGCTAATCCCGATCAGTACCGCAAGCAGGATATAAAGGGACGCACCTTCAGCTGAGGTCGGATTCGTGAGCCACTCCGTGAGCTGGCCGACGGCTCCGGTGCCCGTCTGGAGGACGAGGTTACGCATCGTGGTCATCCTCCCGGCGCGAATGGCCGATGATGGGTTGTTCGCGAACGACGCTCTCTGCGTCGTCGTACTCGTGTTCGCGGCCGTTCCAGAAGTCCATATTCAACACGAAGAGTTCGACCGTGCTGAGCCGACGTGCGGACCAGCCCGACGCCTGCTGGATGAATTCTGACCGCACATCGTTGACCCGGCTGTCGAGCTTCTCGAACATCTGTGCGCGGCGCTCGACGTCGGTGAGGTCCTCGCGGCGGGTCACAAACGGGTTGAACAGAAACCCGATGACGGGGAACTGCGTCAGCTTCTCGGCTGGCGTCCCCTCGTCGCGGAAGCGGTCGTAGACCTCCAGCGGGGTGACCTCGACGCCGATGTAGTACCGCACCTGCTGGATACCCCGCTCGCGCATCTCCTTCGGCCGCGTCTCCCGATACTCTTCGAGGAGTTCCCGGAAGATGGGGTTCTCTTTGACGTCCTCGTCGTTCAGGCGGTCTTCGATGTTCTCCGTGATCTGTTCGACCGGGAACGAGCGGGTCGTGGCGTGGAGTTTGAGTTTCGAGTCGAGTTCCTTGTTGGCGAACTCTTCGCCGGCGTCCTGGAGCTGTGCCCAATCGTCGGACATCGCGAAGTCCATATTGCCGGGATTGATCTCGATGAACGCCTCCATCGTGCCGTCCGCGCGCTGGATCGCGCCAGCTCCCGGCCACGCCCGTTCGATGTTCGTGAGGTCCTGCGTTCGCTCGTCGGGCGTGAACGGCGTGTAGTTCGCGAGCCCGCCTTCGTTGCGCTCTGTCTCGTTGGTGCTACTGTCGGCTTCCTCCGGGGCACTGAACGTGATCTGGGGGCGCTTGACGTAGCGATAGACGTCTTTCGTCCACGTCCACGCGTTCAGGTGGTCGGGCGAGACGTAGACGATCGCGACGCCGAACCCGAAACCACCCGCGACGAACGGCAGGGCGAGTGATTCGATGCCGGTGAGGCCGGCGATGAACAGGCCGACGATCGGGAAGGCGATGAGGACGCCAACGTCGCCTTCCTCAATGTTGAGGTAGGGGATGCGACTCTCCTCACCGAACTGGTCCATGATGCGCCGTGCGGCTGCGTCTTGGTCGATGGACATGGATTGTTAGTAGCTTCCAGGATCGTTCTCGGTTCGCCGGTAGGACGGCGTCCCGCTGTCTTCGTCGCTGTTCGCGCCTCGTGCGGCCGCTTTCTGCGCCACAGCGTGTCCCGCTGCGGCCTTCGGTCCCCACCGGGCCGCCGTCGTCGCGACGCCGGCGCCGCCGATGTAGGCCCCAGCGGCAACACCGCCGATGAGGGCCGCTCCCTTCGTCGCACCACCGAGAACCTTCGCCGTCAGCGGGGTCGCGTACTTGAACGTCTTCCAGGTTAGGTAGAGTGCGATCAACGGGAGCGATGCCGCGACTAGATACCGCAAAAACGGACTACTCGGAGCGATGGCGTTCTGAGAGTACAGCAAGTCGTATCCTTTGAACACCACCGCTGCGGGCAGAGGCAGGACAGCTAACGGGACGAATTTCTTACTGAACCCCATCGCGATATCCGAGAGCACGGGGATGTTTCCGTAGGCCAGCGCGAACGCAATCGGCATCCCATACACGTAGACGTAGAGCAAGACTTCGCGAATGTAGTAGAGTGCCTCCAAAGCCCACATTGAGAGTCCTCCAATCAGTGCGAATACGAGTGAAAGCCCAGGGTTTGTGATTGATACTTCGAGCAGGTTGAGCATCGCATCGCCCAGAGAACCCAGACTCGGCATCAGGGCGATAGTGAACCCGTCCACTATGTAGAGTCCAAGAATACTGACCCAGTACCAGCTGATAATCAGAAACGCGCCGACCCAAGCCGTTTTCTTGGTGCGCCTGGCCTCGTATGCACTTCCAATATTGAATATACGGATCGTGTGACGCCCCTGAACGCACATCACGAGGAGCAGCAGCGAGATCAACATGATCTCTCCACCTACAAGCGCATCCTGAATTGACGGCCAAGGAGCATTACTGGGCTCTCCGAAGACGAACGCACCGTCTGTCTCCGGCGTTGGTGTCCCGAACATCTCCTCGGTGAGGGTCTCATAGCCGGAACGCAGGCCGTCCATGAAGAGACCGACAATCCAATCGACGACCTCTTTGAATCCCTCAAGGACGACGTCGATTAGATCAACCATGGTTACGCCTCACTGATGGAAATTTCGCAGTTATCGGGTTCTTGGGACGCCGAATACTGGATACTGTACGTTTTGGTGACTCGGTCTCCGCCAACTCGCGTCTCGAGTATTAGTTCAAACTCACCGGTCTTCGACTCCTCCGAACAGGACGTGCCTGCTCCAGGAACGAAGGCGAACGGCGAGCGTGAACTATAGAGCGTAATTTGCTCCCCGGGTGCGATAATGACCTGCTCGACCTCGGAGTCGGATTCCGGGTCGTAAATCCCGCTTACGTCTTCATCATCGACATAGTTCGTCCCCTCTTCGCCGGACGGATAGGGAACATCACCGATGAAGAGCAATTTTGTAACCGCATCTGGGCCAGTCCCTTGGTTTTCGAGGGTGACGAAGGCCTCCTCTTCGATTTCGCTTTCTGATCCATCCCACATCTCTTCAGGCTGGTTTCTACCGATGCCCATCTCGACGATCCCGAGGTTTGGCTGGACAGAAAGCGAGCTTTCACCAACTGTTTCCTCACCGCTGAGGGCTACTATTTCGTACTCGCCAGGAGCGTACGTTGTGCCGAGACCAAATGAGACTTGTTGGGAACCTGCAGCGACCTCCCGCTGTCCGAACAGTTCGCCGTTCGGTTGGATGAGGTTGATCTGGTCGAACTCCGAATCCGAATCGAACTGGACAATGAGTTCTGTTCCTTCAACAGTCACCTGCCGGAACACACCGGATCCGCCTTCTGGACTTGAACTACCGTTAGGATCGGTGCTTCCGTTACCATCCATACAACCGGCCACGCTCACGAGAGCGGCGCCGGCGACTGTTCGGAGGGCGGTCCGTCTACTGAGGTGGGGATTGTCCTGAGTCATGGTTTCTGTCCGAAGATGTCTTCTGGGCCGAGCATCCGCAGGAGGCGTTTGCCAGCGTAGAACATCACGAAGAACGGCAGGAGCTGCCAGCCGACCTCGAACACCAGCGCAAACCAGCCGTCGATCGTCCCTAGAGGGTGCCAGCGAGCCGTCGCGGTATCACTCACGTATGCCGGGTCGTGGCCGAGCCACGAGCCAGGGTGGTACCGAGCCGTGTAGATGCCCGGTTCGTCGATGGTCACGATCGCCACCCCGGAGGCGTTGGTCTCGACGCGCTGATCCGCGACCGTGATGTACCCGTTCCGAGTGGTGCCGCCGATTGGATACTGACGGCTATCGTCGAGCGCGATCGGCGCACCAGTTTGATTGTCCCGTAGTTCGACCCTGAGCGTCGCTTGGGACTGATTCTGCTGGATGACCTCAACAGTGAGATTGCTGCGGCGGAGCTGCCGCTCGGAGCCGGCATCCGGCTCGACGATTGACGCATTCACGCCCCGAACGATGCCCGCAACGTGCAGCGCCTCTCGGTCGACGTTCTCGGCTCGAACGGCGACGCCGTACGTCGTCGTGTACGACTGGTTGACGATGTCAATATTGATGTTCTCACCGATGGTGCCGACTGGCGACGGGCGGTCAGTCCCCCAGGTCTCGATGAGTTCCGGCCCGTCTCGAACCGGCTCGGCACGCGGCCCGATACGAGAGGGATAGGCGTGGACGTACACCGGAATCGCGTCTGACTCGACGGTGGCGCTATCCGTGCGATTCGACCGAACGAGCGTATCCCAGTTGGTGTTCCGAGCGGTGTAGAACCGCCAGATGCCACGGACCCGTGCCTCACCGTCCTCCGTGAGCGTGTACCCCTGCCACGGCCGCGACTGGAAGATGGCCACGCCGGCGTCGCCGTTCGGATACTCGGCGTAGTAGGGGTATGCCGAGAGGTCGTAGATCTCGACGGCGATTGAATCGGAGACGTTCCGTGTTTCCGTCCGATAGGTGACGTCGACGTCCGTCCGGTCACCCAGATCGGTTCTGACGGTTTTCTTCAGCCGGACGCTAATCTCCGCTTCCAGCGTGAGATTCGCACTCCAGTCGTCCTCAATCTGGTAGTCGAGGGCAGGCGTATGGGCCCCGTCACGCTCGGCGATGGTTTCACCGTCCTTCTTCAACCGGACTTCTTCGATTTCGTGCTCCGTGAGCGACCACGAGATAGTCGTGTTACCGGAGGAACTCCCGTTGGGGACGCGAACGCGGTAATCAACGAAGCCCCGCATCGTCCCGTTCGGCGCGATGTACAGTGGGGTTTCACCGGACTCGAGGTGTCCACGAGTAGAGGGCTGGACCGCGAAGATCGTCGCGTGAGCATCCTCGATGAAGACACCGTCCTCGAGGTCTGCGTGCGGTGGATGTACGGACGTATCTGGGCCACCGGCGTCGAGGTCCTCGAAGTCGTTCCGCGTCCACGTCGCCGCGGTCGCTGGCGGGCGTTTAAACGTGACGTCGGTCCCGTTCGCGACTTGGTGGACGGCGGAGCGGTTCTCGCCGTAGCGCTGGCGGTACTCCTCTTGGCTGATGTAGTTGTCCGCATCGCGGGACCACAGCGTTGCCGACTCGTTCTCCGTGAGCCCGTTCCCCTCCGTACCTGGTCGTGGCGGGTCAGCGGCGACGATACCCGTGACTAGGCTCGTCGCGAGCAAGCCGGCCATGAGCACGGAGAGCTCTCGATGGTTCATAGGGCTCGCAACGGGGACTGTAGGGTGGTTACCAGGGGACGAGGTCGACGCACTGCGCCAGCGGGAGGCCCATCATCGACCCGGCAACCGTATAGAGCGGACCGAGCACGACGAGGACGACCGCGGACTTCATCGCCGACCGCTTGTGGCGCTTGAGGCCCTTCTTCTGCTCGGGATTGAGGGTGAACATCTCGATGAGGGAGTCAGCCTGCCAGACGATGGCGAGGCCGACGATCCCCAGCGCGGTGGTCAGCTGGAAGAACCCCTCAATCATACTCGGGAGGTTGTCTGCGCTACAGACCGCGTTACTCTGGGCGGCAACCGGCTGGACAGCGAACAGGCTCAGGAGGACGACGGTGAGTGCTGCCTGCCGAGGGATCTTCCCGGTCAGCGGTGACTGGTTTTCGACGCTACGCTCAGGGTCGGAGGGAGTCTGGTCCTGTGACATAGCGGGTTAATCATCGGTGGCGTCTCCAGCCGTAGGCTGGTTCTGCTGCTCTTCGACGAGCGACTGGAGGTCGTCGAAGCGGTTGGTGTCCTCTGCGATCTCTTCGAGCGTGTAGCCCTGCTCGCGGGCCCGTTCGAGGAGGTCGCGGAGTTCATCGGGGTCAACACCGCGGACTTCCATTTCCTCGCGGAGGGCGCGGCGATAGAGGGCGGAGGCGTTGATGTGGTCGTTCCACATCAGGTACAGGTCATCGATGTCCTCGATGGTGACTGACCTCGTAATCATACATGCGGGTATGGGTATGCACCGGCTCAGTCCCGGTACATATTGGCGCGGTAGCTGGATGATACCTAAATGCTTTCTGGCCAGCAAGAACTGCAAATTTGTTGAGTAAATTATAACCAAATTACTGGTTGTCCTCGTAGAAAAGACTTAACCAACACTTGTCGGTAGGGGTAGAGTTCTGTTGGTTAAGAGTGTGATTCCGCTCACTTACTCTAGCTCCACAACCTCGCCGCTTCCCTCGTCGAGGAGCTCTCGTACCTCTCTCAGGAGTTCCTGCCCTTCCTCGTGGAGGGCTGTACCTTCATCGAGGCCGCATTCGTCCGTGTCGAGCTGCTCAATAATCTCCTCGACGCGGTTCAGCCGATCATGGATTTCGGCGTCGTTTGCCACGGTTAGATCACCCCCAGCCAAAGTCCGGTGATGACCAACAACAGCAACAGCAGTACAGCGATGGCGACCTTGTAGTAAATCGGTGGGACGCCCTCGGGTGCGGTCGCTTCATCGACTGCTTCGGCGAGCTCCTGTTCGTGTTCGTGCTCCTGCTGGAAGGTCTCGTACGCGGCGTCGAGCTGTTGCTCCAGCGGCTCGATCTCACTCGCGAGGAACTCTTGGCGGGAGTTTACGATATACTCGCCGGCGGCGGTTGGCGTGATCGTCGCGACGTCCGCCACCTGATCCGCGATGAGTCGGTCATCCGTGTGTCCGATGGCGGTGACCACTGGGGTATTGGCGGTGAAGATCGCCTCCGCGACCCGCTCGGTATTGAAGGCTTGGAGGTTCGAATCGCTCCCCCCACCACGGCCAACGATGATCGCGTCGACGTCCTCTGAGCGGTCAAGATGGTGGATGCCGTTCGCGATGGACGTCGGCGCGTTCGACCCCTGGACGGTTGCGTCCTTTACCAGGATGTCGACGGTGGGGTCCTGTTCGTGGATCGCGTTCTGGATGTCGTACCGGGCGTCTCCTCGAAGGGACGTGACGACGCCGACCCGCTCCGGGAACGCCGGTGGTTGCTGTTTCTGCTCGTCGTCGAACCAGCCACGCTCTTCGAGTTCGCTTCGCAGTCGCTCGACTGCAGCCGCCTGGTCGCCGTCGCCGACGACGATCACCTCCCACGGTTTGAGGTCGATTTTCCCACCTTCGACCCAGTAATCGATATCGCCCTCGAGGATGACTTCGGTCCCGTCCTCGAGGTCGGCGTCCATCTCCCGGTAGCGGTTCGCCCAGATCATACAGGGGAGTTCGGCGTCGCCGTCGGTGAGCGTGAAGTAGAGCGCCGTACTGTTCTTGTGGAGGTCAGTGACCTCCCCGATACAGCGGACGCCGTTGAGGGCTGGCGTGTCCTAGACGACCGACGCGATCCGGTCGTTCAGCTGGGACACGCTGAGGACCTCTCTCGCATCGGGTTCGACCGCCTGCCGTTCGGTATCCGGTGCGTCCGCCATCTCCGTTTCCTAACTTCTGAACAGGAACCTCAAAAAGCTACGTTCGAGTGGCGAGGTTGGCTGCGTTACGCAGACCTACAGATCGCGGGGCTGGACCGTCTTCCGGTCGTTGGCCTCGGCACGCTCTGCAGCGTCGTCGAGTAGTTCGGCGACCTCTTCGTTGAGAGCGTCGTAGAAATCTGCCGAGACGTTGTGGTCCGCAAGTGCGTCCTTCACGGCTGCTTTGACGATTAGGTCAGACATTCCATCGCGGCCTTCTCTTGTCCATCATATAAAAGTTCGAACTTTCGGTCTGCCGTCTGAGCGTATATAGGTAATACACCAAGCGCCCCGGAAAAATCAACGCACCAATATTGGATATGGAAATAACCGGACTCAGGGACATCAGAATTGCGCCTACAGTCGTCGACATCACGAACCGTTGCGTAGCAAATTATAAATTTAGTCACGTCTAATTTATGGCCAATGCTGAGCGCGATCATGGAGGACTATCTCAAAGTGATCTATTATCTCCAGAACGAAACGAACGACCGGGTACGAACCTCAGCTCTTGCGGAGTATATGGACGTAGAACAATCGACAATTACCAGTATGATGAAAAAGTTATCAGACCGAGATTTGGTACATTACGAACCCTATCAGGGGGTCACACTCTCAGATGCTGGAATCCCTATTGCTCTCGAGATTATTCGCCACCACCGACTCTTAGAACGATATCTCACGGATCACCTCGAGTATGATTGGGCAGAGGTACATGACGAAGCAGATCGCCTCGAACATCACATAAGCAGTCAGTTCGCCGACCGGATTGCGAAGCAGTTGGGAGATCCAACGGTTGACCCGCATGGCGACCCGATTCCCACGGCGGATCTGGACGTTTCGGGAGCAAAACATGGCGATACGCTTGCTGATCATCAGGTGGGAGACAGCGTTCGAATCGAACGGGTTCCGGACAAAGATCCGGCTCTTCTCCGGTATCTGTCCGAACACAGAATTCGCCCCGGAGTTGTAGTGGAAATTATTGAGACTACATCGTTTGGAATGGTCACTTTTGAACTTGGTAGCGGCGACGATACAATTTCGCTACCCGAGGACGTTGCACGTTCTATATCGACCCAATCTCTCACCACCGGTACTAATTGAGACGCTGAAAGGTTGACTTCCGGATATTAGTTTAGACTCACTCAAAGTTTAGATGCCTCTAATTTATATATTGGGTGGGTCAATTAGCGAATATGGGTATCCAAAGGCTCGACCAGCGGAGGAGATCATGCCATCGATAGATTACGACAGTGCAGCGGACGTCACAGAACGACTCGAACAGCGACTGGTTGAATCGCTCACCGGTGAATCGAGCGTCAGTCGTCGCACGGTACTCGGTGGTCTCGGTGTCGCCGGGGGTGCAGCAGTCGGACTCGGGAGTTCTCGGGCAAGTGCTTCATCCGACCATGAGGACGAGGATGAACACGGTAACTTCGGTGCGGTGGGCGAATACCGGGATTTGGATTTCGACCCTCACGAGTTCCTCACTGCCTTCAATACTGGAGATAGCGGCCAAGATAACGTTCCCCAGCAGGTCTACGAGGAGGATGGCCGAACCGTACGGGAGTTCGAGTTCACTGCCGTCGACACGACGATCACGATCGCGCCGGGCGTCGAGTTCCAGGCGTGGGCATACAACGGTCAGGTACCGGGTCCGACGATCCGCGCCGTTGAGGGTGACTTGTTCCGCGTCAAGTTCACCAACTTGGGGCGGCACGCTCACACGATTCACCCGCACCTGAAGAATCTCAACCCGCGAATGGATGGAATCCCCCAGAACGGACCAGGGGTACTCGATACGGGTGAATCCTTCACGTACGAGTGGATTGCCCAGCCTGCCGGAACGCACTTCTATCACTGCCACTCGCTCCCACTGAAAGAGCACATCCACCGCGGACTCTACGGCACGATCATCGTCGATCCGGACCCCGAGCGCGTCAGGGAGAACCCACGCGACTACGTCAATTATCCTGGGCCGATTACCGACGACCTTCGGACACAGCTCGTCGAAGAGGCGAAGAGCCGGAATCACGAGTACGCCGAAAACGACGCCGTCAACGAGATGGTGATGGTGATGAACTCGTTCGACACCAACTTTGACGGCGGGAATGAGGTCTACGCGGCGAACACACGGGCGTTCGGATACGGGGTTGGTGACACCGACGGCAATGGCAACTGGACGGCGGGGGAGACGAAACGCCCCATCCAGATCGACAAGAACGAACGCCAGCGCGTGTACCTCTCTAATGCAACGGAGTTCGACCTCATCAATTCGTTCCACACGCACTCGCAGTTCTTCGACTACTACGACCACGGAACGACGCTGACGCCAACGCGCAAGACTGTGGATACGATTATGCAGACCCAAGCGCAGCGCGGCATCATCGAGATCGACTACTCGGATCACGAGCCTGGACTATACATGTTCCACGCGCATCAGTCGGAGTTCGCCGAACTCGGCTGGATGAGCTTTTTCGAGGTGGTCTAACATGGCGGACAAGACACAAAACTCGACGACAGACGGTGGGGTGGCAGCTGAGAACGAGCGCACACAACCGCTCGGACTTCCGCGGTGGGTCAGCGCACTGCTCCCGATCGTGTTGCTCGTACTCGTCTTGGGCGTGTTCGCGTTCACGTCACCGCTCGCTGGTGTTCAGAGCGGTGAACCGCTTCCCGACGTGACGGTCACGCACACGACGCTTCCGAGCGACGAAACGGTCGTACTGCATGTGACGAACAACGGGCCCGAATCCGTGACGATATCACAGGTCCTCGTCGACGAAGCATACTGGAACTTCCGGGTCGAAGGAGCCGGTGGTGACCAAACGCTTGCCCCGATGGAAAGTGCACGGATCGTGATTCCGTATCACTGGAATCCAGGGTGGGATCTCGAAGTCGCTCTCGTCCTCTCTGATGGAGCGACGTTCCATAATACGATCGTCGCTCCGAGCCAGTCACCCGGCTTTAGCCTGAGTCTGCTCGGGACGCTTGCAATCATCGGGCTGTTCGTCGGCGTGATCCCGGTCGCACTCGGAATGCTCTGGTTCCCCTATATCAAGACGATGAGCGACCGGTGGCTACATGCCGTCCTCTTATTTGCGGCCGGTGTCCTGGGCTTTCTGGCGTTCGACGCCGGGTTCGAGGCGTTCGAACTCGCCGAGCGGGTTCCAGGCGCTTACGAGGGCAACCTCTTGGTCGTTTTCGGGATCTTCGGCGCACTCCTGTTGGTACAGGCGATCAGTGCGTGGCGGGAGGGTCGTGTCGTCGCTGGTGATAGTCGGGCGAGTAGCGGTCTCTGGATCGCCTATTTGGTCGCGGTCGGGATCGGCCTGCACAACCTCGCCGAGGGGTTGGCGATCGGGAGTTCGTTCGCACTCGGGCGTGTGTCGCTCGGCGCGTTCCTCGTGATCGGGTTCATGCTCCACAACGTGACGGAAGGCCCGGCTGTCGTCGCGCCGGTCGCTCGCGGAAAACGCCCGTCGATCAAGCACTTCGCCGCGCTCGGCGTCATCGCCGGCGCACCCGTCATCCTCGGTGGATGGATCGGGAGTCTGGCGTACTCGCCGACGATCGGTGCCTTCTTCCTCGCAATCGGGGTGGGTGCCATCCTACAGGTCAACTGGGAGATTGCGCGAATGGTTCGGGATGCAGGCGGCCGCGTGGCCAGCGCCACGAATCTCCTTGCATTCCTGCTCGGTCTCGGTGTTATGTACGTGACTGACCTCTTCGTGGCGCTCTAACAGGTCCCATCCATCTCTCTACCAATGTCACTCGAATCCTCCGATCGACGGACGATGTTGCGACTCTGTACTGCCGCCCTAGCGACACTCAGCACCGCTGGATGTTTGAACAGACAGTCATCGTCGATTCAGACCATAACGATGCCCGACAGCCACCGGTTTGAGCCGAAGACTGCGACGATCGAAACAGGGGAGACGGTAACGTGGACGAACGAGAGCGATATCGAGCACACGGTCACCGCGTATGAAGACGAGATTCCAGACGAGGCCGCATACTTCGCAAGCGGTGGCTTCGAATCAGAGCGGGCTGCGAGGAACCGAATAACCGAGGGACTCATCGCTCCGGGGGAGAAGTACGAGTACACGTTCGACCACCCTGGAACGTACGGATACTTCTGTATCCCGCATGAGAGTTCTGGAATGGTCGGGACAATTCAAGTGAAGTAATCGAACAATCTTGGTCTCGTTCCGACGAAACACATCCACAAACTCGTTACGATCACTCCGGCAGTAGGTTATCGACGAGGCGGGTGAACCGGTCGATCATCCGATCAGACAGCGAGGGGGCGATCTCTTCCATGAGACGAGCGGTCTCTGTTGGCTTGGCTGCGACCAACGTCACGTGATTATTGGTATCTCGGTGTTTCTCGATGAGATTCTGTTCCATCAAATGATTCAAGTGCCACTCGAGGCTTCCTCGAGCAATCCCGAGGGACTCTGTGACAGCATCCGGTCTGGATGGCCCCTGTTCGAGAACACAGAATAAAATGTCGCGTGCCGTTTCCCGTCGAAGGACAGCGATTGCTCCCTGCTCCCACGCATCATATTCTGGTGTGTAATAGTGCGTTCGGCCATAGATGGGTAGTTCGACTATTTTTCCCTGTGTCTGGAGTTTCTTGAGATGGTACTGTACCTGTCCTGGTGCGAGGTCGAGTCTCCGCGTGAGTGCGTTGAAGTGTTCTCCAGGGTGGGTCGCAATATACTCGTGAATCCGGTCACGTTGGTGTGTCATGTATCGAAATTGGTCTCGTTCGAGATGGTTCGGGAGTGATAGACTGCAGCAATGACGAGCGCGACAAGAATGATATCAAGTCCGTGTTCGAGGAGGTGATGGTCGGCTTGTGAGAACAGGCCTACGATGGTGATCCCCGCAACCGCAGAGCGTCCAAGAAGGGCAGCCAGCGCAGCGACGATTAACAGATATGGACGGGATTGGCGCTGAACGAACGCGCCGATCGCAAGTCCCAGAAGTACCGCTGTACCCGCAGCCGCGACGGTGATCACCGCGAGCAACGGAAGGGACTGCGAACCGGTGAGCTCGCTATGGAGTGGTACGACGCCCGTCATGTGGGCTAAATTTGAAACACAGCTACCTGAGAACGTCGATTCGAGTTGACGTGGGTGTTAGAATTGGAGAGAGTGGCTGGTGGTTCCAAACCTCTTTGGAGGGAGCAGTACCCAGCTGCAAACTACGATTGTCTCACTTTTTTCGTCCTTCACTATCACGATATACACACATGTCCTCGTTCTCAGATCGCGCGCTCCTGGCGACTGTCGTCGCGGATGTCATGCTGATTCTCGGGTACATCATCAGTGCGGTTCATCCTGACCGTCGAGTGTGGCCCATCGGCGATAGCTCCTCGCGGTGGTGGTTCAATTGGTCGACGCTCTCCGTCGTGTTCGCTGGATTTCCCGTGCTGGCCGCGCTCGATCGGGACTCATTTATTTTCACCGAACGCTGGAGCAAACTCGCAGGCAGCGGTATCGCCGCACTCGGCATGGGGTTTGCCTTATCGGCCCTCTTCGAACTTGGGTGGATGGAAAGCAGTGGAAGAGACGGGGAGCTTCGGACGGACGGAATTTATCAGTACACACGAAACCCCCAGAGTGTGGGATTCATCACATTCATCGTGGGTATGCTCCTCGCCACGAACTCTCAGAAATTGGTGGTGCATGGCATCCTAACGATCGTCGTGTACGCGCTCTTCCCGTTTGCCGAAGAGCCGTGGCTACGAGAACAATACGGAGAAGAATACGAAGAGTACCGTGAGCGGACACCTCGATTTATCGGATGGGAACTACTAAACAAGCTCGTCGGAAAATAGCCCGCTACCAACCTCAAGGAAGGATTCGAGAACTCTACCAGAACCACTTTTCGGCTGAGTTCCTAACTGCCGGCTAATGACTGATGAGAGGGGCATCCCTCGCAGAGAATTCCTCAAGTCGGCTGTCGCTATCGGAGGGGCGGCGGCGTTTAGTGCCTGTCTGGGTCGTGAAGGAGTTGATGTCCCGACGGGGCCGGATGATCTCTCGTCGTATCCACAGCGTCAGCACGCTTGGAACGAAGCTCTGCCACGAGATGACCATGGGAACGTCGTCGCTCCGAACCATCGTGTGCTCCTCTATTTGGATTACCAGCGAGACGGGCAGCCGAGCGAAGACGACCGCGAAGAGGTTGAGGCGGCTCTCCGTGGCATCGAACACGCCTACGAGCGAAGCGGGGACGGGTTACTACTCACGGTGAGTTATTCCCCGGCATACTTCGGCCGTTTCGACGAATCCCTTCCCGAAGGTGTTGACCTCCCCGATCCAGAAGCACTTGCTCCGTTCGAGGATCCCGAGTTCGATACGCCCGATGCAGTCGTGCATCTCGCGAGTAATACGGCACAGGTGGTACTTGGTGCTGAAGAAGCCCTCAAAGGAAACAAATCAACGCTCAACGGTGTCGATCAACCTGACGCGACACTGACTGATGTCGTTACTATCGCTGACCGGCGAACGGGATTTATCGGGGATGGACTCCCGGCGGAGAAAGCGGACGAGGCCGAGGGCGTTCCGGCCGACAAGGTCCCCGAGGATGCACCGCTGTTTATGGGTTTCAAATCGGGCTTCAAAAAGAACCAGGCCAGTGAAGATCGCGTGACGATCCAGTCCGGGCCCTTCGCTGGTGGCACGACACAGCACATCTCCAAGCTCGACCTCAACCTCAACCAGTGGTACAATCAGGACGATCGGTGGCAGCGTGAGGCGAAAATGTTCTGTCCGTATCACGCCGAGAACGATGTCATCGAGGGCGCTGGTGACAACCTCGGCACCAGCAGCAAAATCGATGACTGTGAGCCGACAGATGAGACAGCCCGCGAGATGGGCGTCGTCGGCCACTCTCAGAAATCCGCTCGCGCTCGCGACGACGATGACTCACCCCTTATCCTTCGGCGTGACTTCGATTCTACGGACGATGGAACCGCTAGTCTTCACTTCCTCGCACTCCAGCGACGAATCACCGATTTCGTCGACACGAGAGAGGTGATGAACGGAACTGATGTCACCGAGCAATCGGCCGTCGGTCAGCGCAACAATAACGGCATCCTGCAGTACATCCGTACGGAGCGTCGCGGTAATTTCCTCGTCCCTCCGCGATCGTTGCGCGCACTACCGCCTGCCCAGCCGGCTGCGGACGCACAAGAGGTGACGTATGAATCGTCGTGACGTGCTTCGGATGGCCGGGGGCGGTTCATTCGTGGGGCTCGCGGGGTGTACTGACCTGTTCGAGACGCAATCGGCGCAGGCACCACCGCTTCCTGAGAACCGTCCAGACGCAGTCTACTACCCAACCCACTACGAGGGGATGGAAATGCCCGGAATGAAGGAACAGAGCGGGTACAAATGTGCACTCACATATTCGTATGCGCACCGATTCTGGCTGATGAAGCCGAATGGAATCTCGAAAGTCGAGATCCAACCCGAGGATTCGATCCATCTCATGCCCGTTGTTTGGGATACCCAGACGGGGATCATTCCACCAGACGTTAATCCACAGTTGACGATCACGCAGGACGGCGAGTCAGTCGACCAGTTCGCGCCGTGGCCGATGCTCTCCCAGCCGATGGGGTTTCATTTCGGCGATAACGCACAACTCCGGGGCGACGGCACATACACTGTCGAGGTCAGTATCGGCGGCCCCTCGACACGACGGACGGGATCACTGACCGAGAACCAGGGGAACGCATCGTTCACGTTCGAATTCGAATTCAGCGAATCAACGCTCAACGAGATCTCATATACGGACATCCCTGACGACAAGGAAGGCACGAAGGGTGCTGTCGGCCTGATGGACATGGAGATGTTGCCGAACTCGCAAGTGCCGACACCGGACGCACTCCCCGGCGATGTCCGTGGATCTGGGACAAGCGGGGACGCGAAGTTTGTGGTCACCCTCCTCGATGACGCGTCGCGTTTCGGTGGTGGCGAGGGGCAGAAGTATCTCGCTGTTTCTCCCCGCACGCCCTACAATCGAACGATGCTACCGATGATGTCGCTTTCGGCAACACTGCAACGTGACGGCACGTCGGTGTTCGACGAGATTCTGCAGGCGACCATCGACCCAGATCTCCGCTATCACTACGGGACGACGGTCGCGGACGTACAGTCGGGAGATGAGCTGACGATCACAGTCGATTCGCCCCCACAAACTGCTCGCCACGAAGGATACGAGACAGCCTTCGCTGATATGCCGGACGTGCAGGTGACGTTGTAGTTCCAAAGATGTCTTTAGAATCCCAGCCGAAGCTAAACTAATGGAAGAAAAACACCTCCTATTGGCGGTATTGCTCGGCGTTGTCTCACTGCTGGTACTCACCGGGTTCATCGTTCGGGTGGCGTAACGGTTTATGGAGAAGCCAAGGCTGGCAGTCACGGATACATTCGGTTGGCGGCAGCGGGATTGAATCGATATGAACCAACGGAACATAGGATCTCAGATCAAACGATGAATCGGCGAACATTTCTCGGCCAAGGGGCCGCACTCTCAAGTGGACTGTTGTTGTCTGGGTGTCTGGGTCGGCTCGGATTCGAGACGCAGTCGGCGTGGCGTGATCCGCCGCTCGTGGAGGATCGGCCTGAAGCCGTCTACTATCCTGCTATCATCGAAGGGATGGGAATGTATGGAACGACGACGGCCGGCGATATCGGATTTGCACTGATGCATTCCTTCCCGCATCGCTTCTGGAACCTCACCGGCTCACGCAAGACGAAAGTCGTTGTTCAGTCCGATGATTCGGTGCATCTGATGGCGAGTGTCTGGGACACCGAGACAGAAACGATCCTTCCGGTCGACGTCTCTGTCGGAATCAGTAACAGCGACGGCCAGGTTTCCTCTACCAACCTCTGGCCGATGATCTCGCCGAATATGGGATTCCACTACGGCGACAATATTGCACTACCGGGAGAAGGCCAGTACGATGTGACACTCCAGGTCGGCCCGCTACAGATGGCTCGTACTGACCCGCTCAAAGGCCGTTTTACTCAGGGGCAGTCAGCTACGATGCAGTTCACGTTCGATACGAGTGAGACGTACAACTTGGAGATCCGTCGACTGGGCGAGAAAGCGGGCACCCGTGGGACGGTCGATCTAATGGAGATGGAAATGATCCCTGAACCGGTCGTACCGGCAAAATCTGAACTTCCGGGGCAACTACTCCATGAAGACCAGTCTGGTGATGCGACGATGCTCGTCGCGCTCGTCGACGGAGACCATCGGTTTAGTGACACTGCGGGTCCCTACCTGTTCGTTTCCCCACGAACCCCGTACAACCGCGTAATGCTCCCGAGGATGGCTCTGTCAGCAACAATCAACCGAGGCGGGGACACAATCGATCAAGGATCACTGCAAGCGACTCTTGACCCCGATCTCGGGAGTATTTATGGGATGACGTTAGACGGATTGAGATCGGGCGACACGGTGAGAATCGCTGTTCAGACGCCACCACAACTGGCACGTCACGATGGCTACGAAACCGCGTTTATCGACATGGACCCAATCGAGTTCACTGTCGAGTGATTCCTCTCACGGTCAGATCCGATTTTGTGCGTCACCGATACTTTTCTCAAAGCCAATTGCGGTTAGGGTAGATATGGAGGCGTTGCACCGGGAAGAGAAAGAATCCAGAGGCTAATGACGGTGTAGCCGATCATCACGGCGATGAACGGGTATTGGCTTCGGATTGCGACGAGTCGACTCGAGAAGAGTTCGTAGGCGGTTGCGTGCGCTGCCCAGATAGCGAGGAGGTGCCCGATGAGTACGACGGCGATACTCAACCCATCGAACCATCCGGGAGGAGACAGCGTCAGTGGATTCGCTGGTGGCGATAGTGGGGATACAATCGCCATCCCCAGAGCCGGACTGAGAGACACTGCCAACCCGGTGTAGTGCGCGAGGTGGTATCCCGCTGCTATGGCCAATAGCGAGGGTGCAAATCGAAAGGCGATCCGCTGTGCGGTGATGTATGTCCCAGTCCGCCGCCGAGAGAGAATACTCGCATACCAATATGCGGCGAAGAAAACGACGTAGCCACCGACGAAAAGCAGTGTGTAGATGAGAATCGCCCGGGCCTGCATAGCTCCTACTCCAATATTGGTCAGGTTGACGAGTGTCTCGATAGTTGCTGCACCCGTCTGGGTCGTGATGAATCCGCTGTACGTGAGCTCCCAGATGAGAGCGATGACGAACGCGACATCGGACGTATCAGTGACCAATTCCGAGGCCGTCAAGTCGCTACCGGGTAGTTTTACAGTGAGTGTCTCATCCCGCCGTTGGATAGGTGCGACAGCGCCGAAGAATCGGAATAGGACAGACAACGGATCCCCGTTTTCGAACCAGGTATTGGGACCGAAGAGTACAGCGCCAGCGATAGTGATTGCACTGTATCCGAGGATTGCAATCGAAAGAACAGCTGGAATCGTACTGACGGGGAAGATCACCTCAATCCACACGAGGAGCAGCAGGCCACCGACAGCCGGCCATCGGCCGAACGCATCCGGATAGGCCCGATATCCAGTCGGGAGGAGCGAGACGATCCCTCGCCAGGGGTTCAGTGCCGGCCAGATGTTTCCTCCGAGATACGTGAACATCGGCAAGCCCGCTCGAACGACGACAAATGTGATGAGGATGGTGAAGCTTGCCGTCGGAAGCTGTGGTCCGGTCAGCCCGATGTACACTGCCAGTCCAAGGACGGCAACCCCAAGACTACGTCCGGCCCACTGGAGCAGCGTCCACCAGTCGTCGACTGTCGGGCCAGGGAACGACCAATTGTGGAGATACCGGATAAACGCCCGATCAGTGACGAAGCTCGCAAGTAGGGCAGAGGCTCCAATCGTGGCGCCGCCAGTGGCAAGATACAGCCATCTGGGGACGGCAAGAGTATCCCGAGGCTGCTTTGAGAGTGTCATTCCGTTCCCGGCAGCGACTGTCTCAGTAAACAAGGTCAGTATCGCAACCCAAGTTACAAACTGAACGAAGAGTCTGAATTTTGTGTTCGATACGACCCAATTACGAAGTCTCAACTCTGGATTTGATTCTGTGTGTCCCTCTCTGCATGCTCCGGAGTTCGTGTCTGAGTCAGGCGAAGATGGCATATAGCATCAAGAAACCAAAGTACAGGAGCACGAGGGCTCCAAGTGCTTTCAGACGCAGCGTACGTAACTCGTCTTCTTCATCTGCTCGGGCAGAACGGAATGCCTCCTCTTCGTCGTCATCCAGCTGCTGGGGGTGTTCTAAGCCTTTGTGGAGGACGAGACGACCAGTCGTTGGAAACGGATGCCCACAGTACTCACACCGACCTGCGGGTGAATCACTCTGTGGAATAGTAGTCTCCTCGTATGACATAACTCGGAAACTGTTAGTCGGCTCTAGGCCAGTCAGCGTTGAAACCGTTCTGGTTCAATGTTTGAAGAGCCTCACTCGGCTCAAGAGAATTCCCTCGATATCGAGAGAGTATTAACTGAACGGTATAATTCTGGCATATTCTAATAAAAATCTGGAGGTCGATAGCAGCCGATTTATTATATCTCGATTCCCAAATCGGGATAATGAGCGAATCATCAGACTCGGACTCAACCTTCACAGGATCGAGTCCATGGCCACTCTTCGTCGCTCTTGGATTTGTTCTCTCGGAGGTCGGTGTCGTTCTCGGCCTTCGTCCTGTCTCTGTTGCGGGACTCCTGTTGTTCGTAGGGTCTGTCGCTGGCATTCTCACAGAGGCGGGGTATATTGCTAGACCAGCGAAAGCAACAGGTGTTCAAGGACTCGTCCTCGTCGGCATCGGTATCCTATTGATCACAGAGAACCAGACCGGGACGACAATCCGTGGTCAATCGATCGCTATCGCTGGCATCATGTGTCTTGCTGGCGCACTCCTCTGGATAGGCTACGTTCGAAAGAATACCCGCGCCAATGTGTCGACAGCCGAGCCATCGGAAACAACATCTGACTGAGTTTCAGTAACAAATAGAGATGGAATTCAATAGAGCGAAAACGGTGATTGCGTTCGTTGCCCTGCTCGCCATCATACTTGGTGGAACGATGATGAGGCTGAATGAACACCAGCACAATCGTGATGGTAAGCATCGGCCTCATCGTGTTTGGAATCCTTACGCTCCTCCTCGGGATCAAACATAGTGAGTATCGATCTAACCGCGTCTAGACCTGTGTTTGAGACGAGGCAATGGCAGAGTTAATAACTCACTCCAGATTCTTTATTAGGAGTTAGTATAATATGGGCATTTTATAGCAGCCGGATTAATAAACTTGTAGTGGCTAGCGGTGAGTGATGACCTCACCTGACGACGATTCCCACGACAGAAGTGGTGAACCACCGGATCACACCCACGAGCACGAAGAGGGGTCTCACGAGCATAGTCACAGGAATGATCACGACCATGGCGATCAGGAGCACACTGAACAGGCAGAACGGGGTGCCGATAGCGTTTCCCCACCAATCGAACAGGGGGAGGTTGCACAGTTCTCGGTCCCGGAGATGGATTGCCCATCCTGTGCGGGAAAGGTCGAGAACAGCGTCGAAAAACTGGACGGAATCCGCAGTGTCGACCCGCAAGTGACCACAGGGACGTTGACCGTCTCGTACGACGGCGAGGAAACGAGTTCAACTGCGATAGCTGGTCGGGTTGAAAAGGCCGGATACACCGTGGAGGACACTGGTGAGGTAACCTCGAAATTCACGGTTCCGGAAATGGATTGCCCGTCGTGCGCGGGCAAAATCGAAAACGCTCTCGACAGGGTGGAGGGAGTCACAACATACGAAACTCAGCCAACGACTGGAACCGTCGTTGTCACGTACGATTCATCGAGGGCTGGAGAAGCCGATGTCGTCGGTGCTATCGAACGGACCGGGTACGAGGTAACAGACACGTCGAGCGACGAATCAGTAAATCAGGAGGGGACTGAGGAGCGCGAAAACATCTGGACGAGCCCGCGGGCGCTCAAAACGTGGATTAGTGGTGGATTCGTCGCCCTCGGCTTGCTCTTCGAGTTCTTCCTGGTCGGGCAGAATATCCAGATTGCAAGTCTTCTCGGTACGGAGCTGCTCGTTGCCGACGTACTGTTCCTCGTTGCTGTCGCCTCCGGTGGGCAAGAGATCCTTCGCAACGGCTACTACTCGGCGCGGAATCTGAACCTCGATATTGATTTCTTGATGTCGGTGGCTATCCTCGGGGCACTCGTTGCGAGCCTGGCCTTCGGTGAGGCGCTCTACTTCGAGGCCGCCACCCTCGCGTTCCTGTTCAGCGTCGCCGAACTGTTGGAGCGGTATTCGATGGATCGCGCCCGGAACTCGCTCCGAGAGCTGATGGACCTCTCACCGGACGAGGCGACCGTCAAGCGAGAGGATAGCACAGAGACGGTTCCCGTCGACGAGGTTGCTGTCGGCGACGTGGTCGTCGTCAAGCCGGGAGAGAAAATTCCGATGGACGGGACCGTCGTCGACGGTGAAAGCGCCGTCAATCAGGCGCCCATCACGGGCGAGAGCGTACCCGTCGACAAGACGATGGGAGACGAAGTGTACGCCGGCACGATCAACGAAGCGGGATATCTCGAGGTGGAGGTTACCTCCGAAGCTGGCGATAACACGCTCTCGCGTATCGTGGAGATGGTCGAGGACGCCCAGTCGAACAAGACCGAACGGGAACAGTTCGTCGAACGCTTCTCGACGTACTACACGCCTGTCGTCGTCGCCTTCGCCATCCTGACGACGGTAGGAAGTCCGTACGTCCTCGGCACGACCTGGCCCACAGCCGTCGTCTACGGGCTGACGTTACTGGTATTGGCCTGTCCGTGTGCGTTCGTCATCTCGACACCTGTCTCCGTGGTGTCGGGCATCACGAGTGCCGCAAAGAATGGCGTCCTGATCAAAGGCGGCAATCACCTCGAAGCGATGGGAGCCGTCGACGTTGTCGCATTCGACAAGACCGGGACACTCACGAAAGGTGAACTCACCGTCACTGACGTCGTTCCATTGAACGAAAATTCAGAGGAGGACGTCCTTCGGTGTGCACGTGGACTCGAACAGCGGAGCGAACATCCCATCGGCGAGGCGATCGTCGCTGAAGCCGGCAGCATGGGGGTCGCCGAGCGCGAGATCGATGAGTTCGAGAGCATCACCGGCAAGGGCGTGCGTGCCGACCTCGACGGAACCCCCCATTTCGCTGGCAAGCCAGGACTGTTCGAGGAACTGGGTTTCGACCTCTCGCACGTTCACGCGACGACCGACGGGGGCGTCGTTACGCAGACAGCCCGTCAGATGTGTGACCGGAACAACTGTCTCGACCTCCTCGAAGAGACCGTCCCCGAACTCCAGGCAGAAGGGAAGACCGTCGTGCTCGTTGGAACCGAAGACGAACTCGAAGGCGTCATCGCGGTCGCTGACGAGATCCGGCCGGAAGCGAAGCGAACAGTGGCGCGACTCAAACAACTCGGCGTCTCCCGAACGGTGATGTTGACGGGTGACAACACGCGGACTGCCCGCGCGATTGCGGAACAGGTTGGTGTCGACGAGTTCCAGGCCGAATTGCTCCCCGAGGAGAAGGTGACCGCGATAGAGGATCTCGTCGACGAGTATGACGGCGTCGCGATGGTCGGTGACGGCATCAACGACGCACCGGCGCTCGCTACCGCCACAGTTGGCGTAGCGATGGGAGCTGCCGGTACTGACACGGCATTAGAAACCGCTGATATCGCCCTAATGGGAGATGACCTTGGAAAGCTCCCCTACCTCTACGAACTCGCACACGATGCGAACGACGTCATCCGGCAGAACATCTGGTCGAGTCTCGCCGTCAAAGCCGGTCTGGCAGTCGCAGTCCCATTCGGATACGTCCCTATTTGGCTTGCCGTCCTCGCTGGTGACGCCGGGATGACGACGGCCGTCACCGGGAACGCGATGCGGCTGTCACGGATTCGTCCGGACACAGCGACCGAAACTGGCTCTCTGGAGGGGGACAATGGGAACAGAGCCTGAAACAGACGTCGACCCCCGTTCCGACTCTCCCTCGCGAGACTATCCGTTCGGTCTGTCCTCTCGCCAGCTGTTCGTTCTCGTCGTCCTCGTTGGACTCATCGGTCCCGGCTTGGGCGTATACGCCCTCGAACAAGCCAACCTCTCTACAGTGGCTGATTTCGTCTGGATCGTTGGCTATGGGACGACCGTCTTGGTCGTCTGGTTCATCTGGCTTCGGCCGCTCGATTTCAGTGGCTCCTCTGCTCAGGACACATCACCTGCTACTGAATCCGAGCAGGTCGAAACAGAGAGCGAAGACCATGACGACGCTGAAACCGCAAACGCTGCCGAGGAACCGGATCAGTCCAATACTCCCCCAAACAAGAACACCTCGCAATCTTCCGCTCCAGAGAGAGCGGAGACCTCAGACTCGACATAGCGCCAGTTCACCGGAATCTATCGATGGCACTCCACGATCATTCGGACGACGATACAGCTTCATCTGATACCGGCAGGAGCATCCGTCGGCTTGCACTGGTCGCGATCATCAATTTCGTTGGTTTCGTCGTTGAACTGGCCGGTGGAATCCTGTTCGGGTCCGTCGCACTGATCAGCGACGCGATCCACATGCTGTTCGATATGCTGGCGTACGTGATGGCGTTCAGCGCCGGCTATACGGCTGAGCGGTTCGAAGGCGGTGAGACGTGGTCGTACGGGTTGCACCGCCTCGAGCCGGTCGCCGCCTTCCTCAATGGCGTGCTCCTCATCCCGATGGTCGCCTACATCGTCTGGGAGTCGTATCAACGGTTTCTCGCCCCCGTCAGTATCGATATTGGCCTGACACTCGTTATCGCTGTCGGTGGCCTGTTAGTCAATCTTGGCTCGGTGTACGTCCTCCAGGGCGACCAGATGAGCCTCAACGAACGTGGTGCGTTCTATCACCTGCTCGGAGATGCCGGTGGTTCTATTGCGGTCATCGTGTCGACCGTTGCCGTCGCTCTGTTCGATCTCCCGATCGCTGATCCCGCTGCCGCAATTCTGATTGCCGTCTTGATACTCTGGTCTGCCGGTCGGGTACTTCGAGAGAGTACGTCGATCCTCCTCCAACGAAGTCCGATCGCATCCGACGAACTCGAAGCCGAACTCACCGCTATCGAGGGCGTCGAACAAATTGCCGATCTGCACGTGTGGCAGGTGTGCAGTCAGCTGACCGTCGCCACTGTTCACGTGGCCGTGTCAGCGACATCGCTCGAAGAACAGCAAGAAATCCGACGCCGAGTTCACGATCACCTCTCTGGCCGAGGAGTCGACCACGCAACTGTCGAATTGGTCGGGGAATCCGATTCCGAGGATGGCCCGACTGGTTCGACGACCCACAGCCACTAACCGATGTCATCGGATACAACCCAGATGTTCGACGTGCTGGATGAAACGGAAGGTAACCTCGTCGCGATTCGTATCAGGCAAGGTACCCCTAAGGGATATCGGGAGCTGTACTCCCTTCTCAAAGAGAAGACCGGAAAATACGGGCAGATCCACGTCTACGAGGAAGTCCCAAACTGGACGTTCCGGACGTTTCTTACTCATTTCCATGGAATCGTTCCCGATCTCCGAGATGGCCCGGAGTTCGATATCGGCCGGTACGCGGCAGTCGGGGACTCGAAGTGGGCAAAGCTCCTCTTCGACTGGTGGCGTGTCATTCGACCGATCTGGCCAGTCGCACCGGAGGAGATGCGGTACTTTGAGCTGAACAACAGCGAAGAGGCCCTCAACTGGCTCCGGGACCGGTCCGGATACCGATGACCGGGTGAAGACAGCCAGTTCGGCGAAGAAATGGAATAGTCCGAGTCGTGCTGTTCATCTCACGATGCGACCGGTGTCGCGTCCGACTCCAGGCCTGGTACCTCGGGGATTGGTGGACTAGACAGCGCCTTACTAACTCAGGACATTCGCAAGGTTCTGCTAGGAAGGGGAGTTCAAGCCAATCACAGCCCGTTCTCGGCGGTCTCAATCTTGTAATCTGACGACTCCACCTGCGAGTATGAGGAGCATTGAAACGAGAGTTACGGCAAGTTGCGGCTCGCGAAACCAGAACGGTGTCGATGGAACGACCGCCCGAAGACCGACAAGCATGAGCGAAAGAATCGATACATCGTTAGACGGACTGTTGCCTATCGATGAGTTGACCGCGTAGCGAGGTGCATCAACCGATTCTCCCTCGGGAAGTCGATCTGCTTCATACGGAATCCGCTCAGTTTGCACACTCCAGACGACTGCCCCTGACTCGTTCACTTCGACGATCCGCCGATTCAACGTGTCCGTAATCAACGTATTTCCGTTCGAGAGCCGATCAGCATCTCGTGGCCAGTTGAACGCGATCCCACCCGCACCGTCGAGCGCCCATGCCGGCTTCCAGCTGCTATTATCAGTCCGGTGGAGTTCGACGACGCGGTCATTCTCGCTGTCGGCGACGAGAACAGCGCCATCCCCAAGCCATTGCGGGTTATGCTGATGATTCAGGACAGTGGGATCACCACACCGGACCTCCCCATCGTCGTCGTAATCGGTGAGTTGACCGGATTGGCGGCAGTTGCCATCGTTTGAATCGGTTGTGTCCTCGTTGATGACATCAATGACTCCTTCACCACGCTCGACAATCAGGAGCTGGTTGGCGTTGCGGACCGAGACTAGGTACCGGCCCTCGTCGATGACGTCGACGTCGTTGATGTGCAGCCAGTCAGTTTTCGTCGGATTTGGAGGCGCGTCATAGAAGGAACTCGCGTTCCACTGCCATGTGATCTCGCCGTTTTTGACGGTAAAGATACGCTCGTACTCCATGTCCGTGAGCAGGTATTCGCCGGACTGGAGCCGTTCGACATCGTGAACTTCGCTGTTCTTGTTTGTTCGCACCGGGAAGCTATACTCCGAAAACACCTGAGGGTCGGGGCCCGGGCTAATGACCCGAAATCCCGTTCGAGTACAGGGTGACTCGTACGGACCACACGAAGTGTATCCGCTGTCCATAAAACCTGCTAACACCGTTCCATTCTCTGTTTTTGTGACGTCGAAATAGCTATCGGCACTCGATTCACGCCATGTGCTGTTCGTGCCGTTAAGCAGGTAGACGCTCCCGTATTCATGCCATCCCGGGCCACCCCCCTGAGAACCGACCAAGGTTCGAGAAGCCGGACCTGTCTCCGAAGCCGTCCCAATAGCAGGGGCGAGTATTGCACTGCTACTAATGGTGAGAACGAACAAAACCACGCCGAAAAGGATCAGATAGTCACCCCGACGCAAATCAGGTACGCCAAAGTTCGGAACGGAGTTCATTTCTGGATATGAAGGGAGTACATGATAACTGCAAGGCCAAGCGCGACAAACACACTGTTGATGAGTACACCACGGGCTAGCGAGACAGAAAAGAACTGGTTGGCCACACCAGTCAGTAGAGCGCCGAGCGTGATGACACCGAATCCGATACCCAGAATACGGAGCGAATTCTCACCCGTTCGTCGATAGGCTTTGAACGCGATGTAGGTGATCCCACCCCCGAGAAGTAGGATTACGAACTTAACCACCGCAATCGCGGTTATGACTCCGTTCATACCTCGTCCCCCATCATCGACCAGATGTCTGCAAGCCGTTCGTCGGTAGACTGCGGTGGCCGTTCGACACTCACCGAAAACTCGCCTGTGTCGTCCATTGAAATCGTCACGTCATCGAACGACCGTTCGTAATGGGTGACGCGTCCGCCACCTGGGTTGATCGTATCCCGCTCTCGTACAAGAGAAGCGGAACTGAGCAGTTCTAATTTACGATACAACGTCGACTTGGGGATGTCACAGGCGTCGATGAGTTCGTTCGCAGTCATGGGTTCAACGGTTTCACGGAGAATGGCCCGGCACTCGGGATCATCCAGCGCATCGAGGACATCCTGCAACTCCGGCGTGTCCTCTGACGACACTGAATTGTCTCCCATTATCTGATTATACGCGTTCGTCGGGATATGGTGTCCGATTGTCGTTCGAGAACTCGCCCGACAGTACAAATTCATAACAGATTGAATCTCTCCGCTCATAACGGAGGAGCTGTCGGAAGAGTCGCGAGACGAGAATCGACATAGTGACACTGGTAGCGGGGTGTTATGACCGGTGTTCCGTTTCGAGTCGTTGTTGCCCCTTTTCAGTGATTTCGTAGAGGCCTCGGCCGAGCGGACGGATACACTCGTCAGTATGGAGATTGGCACATGTCTGGTCGACAGTAATCGGATGTCCATCGACGGCATTAGCGATCTCCATCACGTGACAAGGCGACCGATCAGCAAGCATTTCCAAAACGTCAATGTCGGTTTGGAGTGAGAATTCGTTCATTTTAGAACTCGGACTCTGGGTGAATCACGAGCTGTACGCCGTCCGAACAAGCCGCCCGGTCAGTCATGCTCCGCGTACACCTCGAGAAGTTCCTGATATCGATTTCGGATCGTTACTCGACTCACGTGGGCCACCTCACTTACCGTCTCCTGTGTGAGCTGTTCGTTGGTGAGATGGGTCGCAGCATACAGAGCGGCCGCCGCCAATCCAGCAGGGCTCTTCCCACTGTGGACGGCATTATTTGTTGCCACCTCAAGAAGTTCTCGAGAGCGCCGTTCTGCTTCGTCGCTCACGTCAAGTGATGACGCGAATTGTGGAATATACCGAGTCGGATTTTCCGGCTCGATTTCCAACCCGAGTTCACGGGAAAGATATCGGTATGCTCGCTGGATCCGTATTTTTTCGACACGGCTCACGTCAGCAAATTCAGTCAGGGTCCGTGGCATTCCGTGCTGTCGGGCAGCCGCATACAACGACGCCGTCGACATTCCCTCGATTGACCGACCGGGGAGCAGGTCCTCCTCTACAGCACGCCTGTATAGGACACCGGTGGTTTCCCGAACCGATTCTGGAAGCCCGAGAGCAGACGCCATCCGGCTGATCTCACCGAGCGCTTGCTTGAGATTCCGCTCGTGGGCATCCTTCGTCCGGAACCGCTCGTCCCAGGTCCGAAGGCGCTGTAATTGAGCACGTTTTCGACCAGAAACCGCCTGTCCGTAGGCGTCCTTGTCCTGCCAGCCGATAGTCGTGCTCAGCCCCTTGTCGTGCATCAGTTGCGTCGTCGGAGCACCGACCCGACTCTTTTCATCGCGTTCGTCCGACGTGAAAGCACGCCACTCGGGCCCGTGGTCAACCCGGCTACCCTCGAAAACCAATCCGCAGCTCTCACAGGTCGCTTCTCCCCCGTCACCACCGTGGGTGATTTGGCCTTGACACTCGGGACACGTATCCCCTTCAACAGACTCCGAGCTCCGCTCGCGGCCATCTGACGTCCGTTCGCGTGTATGTTTTTGATGTATCATAAACTTCGCACGGATAGGTGGTCTCCCAACAAATCGTGGGTCTTCTTACCAATACCGTGGGATGGATCCGCATTGAATAGATGGCGGAATCCCAGTCGATGGGAATCCGACGTATACCTTTGTCACCACGGCTTCAACAATTCATATCGCAATTTGGTATCTCCCCTCAACCGATATATGTCTCAACATTCAACGATCTCGGACTACCTGCGAAAGACGATTTCAGAGATTCCGGTCAAGTACGGGCACATCGCCAGCCTAACGCTGGTTCTGACGTATATCGTCATGCTTCTCGGTGCCTACACGAGCGCGATCGGTGCCGGACTCTCTTGCCCCGACTGGCCGGCCTGCTATGGCACCTGGGTCCCCTTCCTTCAGCCCGGCATCATCGCAAATTCGCCATACTCTGCCCTCCAGATATTCGCTGAATGGGCGCACCGGGGCCTTGCGATGACTGCTGGCCTGTTTATTACAGGGACAGCAGTTGGGGCGTGGGTCGTCTATCCAGACGATTCGCTAGTCAAATGGTCCGCAACAACGGCACTCGTCTTACTTCCAATTCAGGTCGTACTCGGAGGATTAACTGTCACAGAGAACCTCAAACCGATAATCGTCACGACGCATCTCGGAGTCGCCACGCTCATTCTCCTCAGCCTGCTCACAACCGTGCTCACGACTTACGTTCGTAACGAAAGAATTCAGAAATCCACCGCGTAATTGAAGAAATATGACCGATACCGAACGTAACTCAACCCAGTGTACGTCATCTGTCGGAGAACGTAGACTACTAACGCGACGCCGGTTCCTCGCGGCAAGTGGAGTAATTGCACTCAGTGGATGTCTCAGTGGCGAAGACACGGGGTCACCAGATACTGAGGTAGAGGGACCAGTAGCAAACGCACCGATCCCCGACGACCCCAGATCGTTCACGTACGCAAGGACAGGATCGGCTGATCGACCAACTGTGACCTATTATGGAAACTGGAAATGTCCGTACTGTGCGGATTTCAGCACGGGTTTCCTCGGCGATATCATCACAGACTACGTTGAGCCCGGTGACGTCAACCTACAATTCCGTGCGTTAGCCTACATTGACGGCGAGCCATTCCTCGGCCCTGATGCCCCTCGTGCTGCTCAAGCTGGACTCGCAGCCTGGAACGTGGGGCCTGAAACCTACTGGCGATACCACGAATACGTCTTCGCCAACCAACCACCAGAGAGTGCGACGTGGGCGACCACTGACAAACTCGTATCATTCGCCGAGGAAGCTGGAGTACCGGAGACGGGACAGCTCCGAACGAAGATTCAGGAGCAGGCCTACGAATCACCGATTCGGGAGACCAGTCAGGCAGCAGCCGACGCAGGCGTTTCGGGAACCCCGGCCCTCGTAATTGATGGTGAGACGGTCAACCCGCTGAGTGACGAACAACGAACCCGTACCCTCATCGAGCAACTCGCAGATGGTTCATGACCGACTCCGCCTCGTATTGGCCAGTGCTACCCTCATCGCCGGGATCGCAACAGCGGGGAGTCTCTGGTTTAGCCTCGGTCTCGGATTGGCACCCTGTGACCTCTGTTGGTACCAACGAATCCTGATGTACCCGCTAGTCGTCATCCTCGGTGTCGCAACAATCGAAGCCCGTCCTGCAGTCTGGCGGACTGTTATTCCGCTTTCAGTCCCCGGGGGAGTGACCGCAGCGTATCACTCGATACTACAGGTGACGACAACCACCTGCTCTTTCGAAGGGTCGTGTGCAGCTGTCCAGTGGCAGGCACCGATACTCGAGTTGACGATTCCGAACCTCTCTCTTCTCGCATTTCTATTCGTCACAGCCACAGGGCTCATCTGTTCGAGAATGACTGTGAACCGGAACGAGGCGACAACACACAAACTATGAGAGAACCCAACGATAACTCACAAACACGATTGAGTACCGAAGCTCCGCGTATAGCTTGTACAGTTTGCACCATTCTCAGCTTCCTCAAATGACGGAATCAACCTCACGGATCCGCTCCGTTGTGACTGCGATTGGACTCACATACGGCTCCACGATCATCGGCTCGGTCGTCGTCGCTGCCGCTGCCACGTTGCTGGCTGTATTCGGGATCGATGTCACAGCTCGTCCATCGTTGCGTCTCGTGTTGAGTACAGTCCTCTTGCAAGGGGTAACGTTCGGAGGGCTCGCTGTCCTCTATCTCAAATTCCGCGATCTCGACGTCGACTTCGTTCCGCTTACGATTCCGGACAGGCGCGATGTGGCCGTGACCATTGCCGGAATAGTTACGCTCCTCGGCCTGCTCGTAATCGCGTCGAGGATCATCTCCTCATTCGGACTCGAATCGGCGCAAAATCAGATCGTAACGATTGGTCAGCAGAATCCAGCAGTGTTTCTACTGCTTGTTCCTCTCTCGTTTCTGTTGGTCGGTCCAGGCGAGGAATTACTATACCGGGGGCTGGTTCAGGGTACACTCCGAGAAACCCTGCATCCAGCCCGTGCAATCGTTCTTGCAAGCGCCCTCTTTGCGTCGATCCATCTCTTCTCACTGACCGGTGAAGGGAAGTTGGTGTACGTCGGTATCGCGTTCGTTCTCGCCCTGGTACTGGGCGCAACCTACGAGTACACCGACAACCTCGCTGTCCCGGCCGTGATTCACGGAGCATACAATGCGGTACAATTTGCGAGCGCATACCTGACAGCGACGGGCGGGATATAACAGCTCGCCAATCTTTGATCCCCGGTAATGGATTCACGACAGCATCATAGAGCTTCACCTGCGATACCCATCCGGCTGTTGCCGAACATATCCACGCGCTGTCCCGTGAATTGGGACTCCCCCGTCCCCCTATGTTGGGGCTCTACAAACCATCGAATGTATTATGACCACACGTATCGGTGCCCCCGGAACCGGACTGTCGCGGCGGGAATTTCTCGCTGCGACCGGCGTGACCAGCGTTTCGGCGCTGGCGGGCTGTTCAACAAGTGGAGCTGACGAATCGGCAGCAGCCACCGACACACCGACTGAAACACAAGCCACATCGGCTGACCTCCCCTACACCAGTCCTCCAGCGGTTGTCGACGTCGACGAGCAGGGAGGCGAAGTAACGATGCGGACCCAGCAGGCCCGACACGCGGTCCACCCGCTCGATACGATGGGTGGCCCCGTCGAATTCCCACGCGTCTGGGCGTTCCAGGCCGACGACAACGACCCCAGCGTCCCAGGTCCGATACTCAGAACGACTGAGGGTAACGCGATGGAAGTGACACTCGACAATACCGACGGCAGACGCCCCCACACGATTCACTTCCACGGGGTACGCAAAACGTGGGAGAACGACGGCGTCCCGACGACGACCGGAATTCAGGTCCCGCCGGGTGAGACGCATACCTACGAGATTCCCGCTAACGTCCCTGGAACGCATTTCTACCATTGTCACTTCCAGACCCACCGGCATATCGACATGGGCATGTACGGGATCTACCGAGTTGATCCCGAAGGCTACGAACCGGCGGACCGCGAATACTTCATGACGATCAAGGACTGGGATTCGCGGGTTCCGCGGAAGTGGGCCGGTGAGGCGGACTTCACATACAATTCGGCCAGTCGTAATCCGGACGTGTTCACCGTCAACGGGAAGAGCGCACCCCGGACGCTGCACCCCGAAGAAGGGTCACCGATCATCGTCGACGAGGGCGACTCAGTTCGTATCCACCTCGTTAACGGTGGGTACATGTCGCACCCGATGCACATCCATAACCACCGCTTCCAGCGTGTCGAAAAGGACGGCGGGACGATTCCGGAGGCTGCCCGCCACGACATGGACGTCACGAACGTTGCCCCTGCTGAACGACACACGATCGAATTTACTGCCGATGCAGACCCCGGTATCTATTTGATGCACTGCCACAAGGTCAACCACGTCATGAACGGCACGTTCTATCCCGGCGGGATGCTTACCGGCGTGGTCTATCGGTCCGTCATGGATACGGACATCTTCAACCAGCTTATGGAGTACGCCGGTTACTCCACGTAGAGACGCTCTACACGACGACCAGGACTGGGTCTAACTGAACGATAGGGGTTACCCGGCTCTGGTGGATCCCTATTGCATCGAAATAAATCTGAATCAACACAGCTGGGGGGCTAGCATGGACCATAACCCAGCGGACTGCGGCTACTGAGTCAGCCTATTATGGACTGGCGCGGAACTCGCCATGTTTCATTCCCAGGAAGAACGCGATGACCGAGAAGACAATCATCGAGGGTAGAACCATCATAAAGACCGTCGAGGAGGTCATCACGGTCGTGAGCGCAATCGCCGCGACAGCGACAATTACGACGAGGGGAGCCACCGAGCGCACAAAGTCGAATTCCATATGTACTGTTGTGACCGGATAGACAAAACCGTTAACAAAGTAGATTTGCTGGAAACCGGCACTGACACGGGGCGAGCGGAAGCCACCCCTTCACAGTAGTTGATGAAGTCGATTATTTGATGTGTTTGACGCCCACTCACGCCGATTCTGAGAGCCGTGCACCTGGTCCACGGGGTCCTTCGATTCCATCGCCGAATTTGCCAGCACTAATCGCAGCCAAATCAGCAACTACTGTTCAGCCATGGGAGGACGTCAAGACTGAGTAGGAGGTGAAAGAGAGAACTACTCATATTGGGAGATGATCTCCAAGATATCGACAAACGTCGCCAATACCGGATAGTCAACCTCCAGACCCTCATAGAGGTACGAACAGAGGTCAGTGTAGGCGTCCACGTCTGCCGACCGATCGATTCGATGAGCGTGGATTTCCTCCTGCCGTTGCTGGATCCAGCTCTTACATTCATCATTCAACGTGTGAAGCGTGTCGTATCGATCAGTCAGTTCAGTATCTGAGATTCCCTGTGATTCCGTAGAATCAAGTTCTACTATCGTCTCTCGAATCTCTTGAACTGTAGACTGTGCGTCTTTGAGCGTAGTGAATTCAGCCTGGAGCGTCTCCAGAAAGACCCAGCGGTTGTCAATACACTGCTGTGCGGCCTCGAGGAGTCGTTGTTTGATGAGCGGTGAGAACGTAGTCGCTTCTGAAATTAGAACCAGCACATCGATCCCGAATTCGGCACTGAGGCACGCCTCGAACGAATCACCGTACACGTCGCCGTAGTGGTCGACCGCCATCACAGTATCATGATACCACGGCTCGATGGTATCACGAACCGACTTCTCTTCGGATGTAAGGTTCTGATTCATTCCAACAACTGACCGTTCGAACCGTGGAGTCTGTGTTTCGACAGTCTGAATACGCTGGCGAAACCGTTGGAAGGCTTGACATTCGCGTTCGATCTCGCGTCGTTCTCGCCGAACACTATCGAGGGCAGCATCCGTGTATGTCGGCCACGAGCCTTGTGCGAGCGTCATCGACAGCGTATGTCTCGATACTGTCGGTCCGAAGCACAGTCAATGTCAGCCATATGGTGTACAAGTGATTCCGGAGCGCACAGCTCGCAGTGTACGCGGCCGCCTATCCGGAGAAGGAGCTGTACGAGACGCTGCCTTGATCAACGATGGTCTGGCTTTCGGGAACGTCTCCATCCGGCGGCATACTCCCCTCCGCCGGACCGCCGGGTTCGCCGACGACAATCCGACCAACCATCCCTAGGGACTTGTGCGGGATACAGAAATAATCGTACGTGCCCGTGGTCTCGAACGTGTGCTCGAACGTTGCACCCTGTTCACTCAGAACCTCACTGTTGAACGCTTCCGCTCCGTCGGGAATCCGGGTAACTGATGCTGTGCTCGTTCCCTCTTTGTAGGCGGTTGCCGAGTGACTCCCACTCTGGATTTCGAACGTGACTGTCTCACCGGATTCGATGAACAGACCGATGGGATCGAAATAGTACTCGCTCCCTTCGGTGACCATCATAACGGTATTCGAGTCTCCTGACCCACCAGCTGTCTCCGGCGTTTCAGTCGTGGTCGGCTCACCGCCACCATCTCCGTTCCCCGAACTACTGCATCCGGCGAGACCAGTTACGCCACCTGTAGCAAGAATTCCAGCTGTCTTGAGGACTTGTCGACGCTCCATACCGTTTTATCAAAGACCCCAACATAAGGGGAAACGGCGGATTCCCACTGGGTAGGACACCGGTCGTATTTGAAATACTGAGGCCCCGATGTAGATGTGCTCCGTTAGTGTAGCTCGGCCAATCATCTCGGTATCTCACGCCGAGGACCGAGGTTCAAATCCTCGACGGAGCATCCCTGCTCCATTGCAATGGTCTCCTCAGACTCCTCACAGATGGCCGCCGCACAACAAGACACCAAGGAACACATTTTGACCCGCTATTCCGCCGTAGAGATCGGTACAATCACCAGCCCATGTCTAACTATTCTTGCAACCGCAACGGTGGTATACGGCTGGCCACTGACCGTACTCGGATGGTTTGTATCCGGCTTGTTCGGACTTCTTGTCGCAGTAGCTTCTGACCGGACGTCAGTGGTCGAGTTCAGTCTCATCAAGTGGCCGCAGCCGGAGTCGAGAGGCGAACTAGCGGTGAATGCGATTGCATACAACGGCGTCTTGATTCTTGGAACCGTGCTTGGGCAGATCGCGTGGACAGTGTCGACTAGTCTCCTACTCGCTGCAGGGGTTGGAGCCGTTCTTCCGGTCTGGTTTCTGAAGCATATACAGTTCATCGTCTTTCTGGACGACGAGTGAATTTACTGTACCGCCCATAATTTCGGAAAAGGTCATGCTTCCATCCAGTATGATACAGCGGCAGTTAAATCCGGGATATCAGAGGTAGATTAGTCAGGTAGAAGTGGCTCCCTGCTCAAGTTTGAATAATGTCATCGGAAGGGCGTCAACCACGGGAGGAACCTCCTCGTGGACAGACCTCTCGAATCGGGTCTGTTCGGCCACTCTCTGTATTTCTCGCCGCGATCTTCACGCTAACTCAAGTTCCCGTCGCGTCCGCCCACGGTACAACCGGAAGCGGTGGACTCTCGCAAGGACACGGTATTATTCTTATTCTCGTCGGTGCTGTCATCCTCGGCGGATTCATCCTTCTCAAACGGACTGATCGTGTCACGCCGACAACGGCGCTTTACGGCGTATTCGTCGGAATCGCTATCACCGCGCTCGGAGCCGTTCTCTTCGAAGGGCTCTCCCCAGATCCGACATATACTGCGAGTTCGATGCCCTTCCCTCGAGCGTGGTATCAGCCACTGGCCCTGCTGAGTGGCTTAGGTATCATGGTCGTGAGCTTCATTATTGGGTGGCTCCGCTGGCCATCCCGGCCGCGGTACACATTTCTCGGCATACTTATGGGATTGTGGATTTCCTATCCATACCTCCTTCCTGGACTGGCAAGCGATACACATCCACTCGGATACGCTATCGTCCTCGGAACGCCAATCATGGTCGGCTATGTTGTCTGGAAGGACGCAGGAGGTGTCATTCGCGCAGTTTTGCGTGATCCGGTTGCGCGTCGCTTCGGCATCGGCGTTGGTGTCGTGTTAGCGCTCTTTTTCGTTTCCGTGACGGGGTACCTCTCGTTTTTCCCCGAGGAGGGCTTCCCCGAAGAGGTGACGGTCGTCGTTCTACCCGCAATCTATCAGCTAGTATCGTGGCCCACCCTCGAAATCGCGATTCCGCATCTCCCGTTCATACATATCCCGTTCTTCCTAGCCCTGTCACCCGGCCAGGTCATCGTCGTCGGGATGCTAAGCGCACTCATCGGATTAAACGCCGCTCTAATAGCCCGTCACTGGCGCGTCGAGGAACGAGCCGGCATGACCGAAGGGACCGCCGGAAGTGCTGCAATCGTCGGGACGTGTACCTGTGGCTGCTGTGGGCCACTCGTCGCGAAGATCGCGGTACTTGCTGCCGGGCCATCGATTGCCGCCCCTCTCTACTGGGTGTTCGTCGATTCGGCCTCGCCGCTCAGTGCAGTATTCATCGTTGGAAGCTTCGTCCTCTTCACCGGAAGTCTGATCTACTCGGTCCAAGCAGCCCGACAGCCCGATCAATCGGCTGCCATCATCCCGGCGGACTGAGGTAAGGTATCTACCGTGATCTCACGGTACCTAGGGGGTACAAATGTCTCAATATATGAACGGGAAACGTCGTCAGTACGTGTTTTTGGTACTGGCAGCGGTACTGATCGTTGTCGGTACCCTCGCGACCGGCTTCCTCCCGTCGACCCCGTTCTACCAGATCTTCTCTGGAGCTATCATCGTCGCAGGCTTTGCGGTCGGGTACGCGGGCCTCAGTGTCTTCGAACTTCTCAAATGAAGCGATATGAACCGACTCCACCCGGTTACAGCAGGTATCTGCCGCTTCGCGGGGTTAGAGCTGCTACTCGGTAAGCAGGTCTCGAAACGAATTCGCCGCGAGGAGACCGCCGGTCGCCACGACCGCTCCCATCGCAAACACCGGATTTAGCAACCCCGTCGCTGCAAGGGGCATCGTGAGCCCATTGTAGAGCAGCGCTAGCCCGTTGTTCTGTTTGACACGCCGACGAGCTGCATCTGCGAGGTCGAACGTCGTCCCCACCGCTGCGAGGTCGTCATCGACGAGAGAAATATCCGCGGCATCGGACGCGAGTGCCGTTCCACCACCGAGCGAGATTCCCAGGTCTGCGGTCGCAAGAGCCGGTGCATCGTTCGTTCCATCACCAACCATCGTAACCTGTCCCCGGGACTGTAACCGCCGGATCGTCGCGGTCTTGCCTGCCGGCGGGACCCCCGCAAACACGTGACCGATGCCAGGATGACTGTCGAGAAAGTCAGTGGCAGCCTCGTCATCACCGGTCAGAACGACGATCTCGATATCACGGTCATTCAGCTGCGTGAGTGTGTCATCCCAACCTGCCCGTGGTTCGTCGCCCACGACGATGACACCCTCTGCATGACCGTCACGACCGACGACGACCGGAAGGTGACCGGCCGTTCGTGCCTCTGCGGCACGCGTCTCGATCCGCTCGCTAACCGACCACCCCAGTTCTGCGAAGAGATCGAGATTCCCTACGAGAACGCGCGTGTCCTCGACGACTCCTTCGACGCCGGTCGCGTGGCTCGTGAATTCAGTGATGTCAGCTGCGTACTCGTGGTCACTGCCATCGGCAACCCCCCCATCGGCTCTCGAGCGATCGCCCTCCTGATTCCTTTGTACAAACGTATTCACGATTGCGTCGGCCGCTGGGTGGGATGCTCGCTGTTCGAGGGCCGCGACGATTGCAAGCAGATCCGACGGTGCATCCGCCTCGAGGACATCCATCTGGCCGGTCGTGAGCGTCCCCGTNTTGTCGAAGACGACGACGTCGACGTCCCGAAGGCGCTCGAAGACGGTCTCGTCGAAGATGACGATGCCCCGCTCTACCGCTTGTTCGATACTGGTTGCCACCGAGAGCGGGGTTGCCANGCCAAGTGCCCACGGACACCCCACCAAGAGAACTACCAGCGCCGTCAGGACGGCGACGGGAATGCCAGCCCCCACCAGAAGCGACCCCAATCCAGCGANTACCGCCCCACCGACGACGANCGGGATGATGACTGACGCGAGCCTATCGGCCTGCCGCTGGACACCGTGATCCCCACTCTGGAGATTCCAGACAGAGGTGATGAGGCGATCGATACTACTGGTTGTCTCANCGCTCACCGTGAGGACAGCAGCCCCATTTGTGACGATCGCCCCGCCGACGACCTCGTCCCCAGCTTGTTTCGATACCGGTAGCGACTCGCCCGTCACGATCGCTTCATCGACCGTGCACTCACCCTCAGCGAGAACACCATCGACTGGGATGCGTTCGCCCTCACGGACGAGAACCCGTTCCCNGGGTTCAAGACCGTGTACGTCGACCATCGTCGTCGTCCCATCGGCGCCATACCGCCTGGCTTTGGTGACGTGGGAGATAGTGAGATTAGTCAGGCGATCCATCGCCCGCTGCTTGCTCAGTGATTCGTAGAAGATGGCAGCCACCACACTCGCGGCAACCACGATTGTGAGATCGTAGAAAATATCGATCCGACCGAGGAGAAAGGCGATCGTACTGTACACGTAGGCACTCACGATGGGGAGTGCGACAAGCAGGTCCGTGTTCGGCTGTCGCATCTTCAGACTGACATATGCACCCTGTAACAGCGGAAGGCCGGTGAACACGAGGACGACACCCGTCAGAACGAGAAAGAGCGGCAGGATCAACAGGCCATCTCCAC
>NZ_WUUS01000013.1 GCF_009831625.1 Halobaculum saliterrae
CAGTATCGAACAAGCGGTAGAGCGGGGCATCGTCATCTTCGACGAGACCGTCTTCGAGCGCCTTCGGGACGTCGACGTCGTCGTCTTCGACAAGACGGGGACGCTCACGACCGGCCAGATGGATGTCCTCGAGGCGGATGCACCGTCGGATCTGCTTGCAATCGTCGCGGCCCTCGAACAGCGAGCATCCCACCCAGCGGCCGACGCAATCGTGAATACGTTTGCACAAAGGAATCAGGAGGGCGATCGCTCAAGAGCCGATGGGGGGGTTGCCGATGGCAGTGACCACAAGTACGCAGCGGACATCACTGAATTCACGAGCCACGCGACCGGCGTCGAAGGAGTCGTCGAGGACACGCGCGTTCTCGTCGGGAATCTCGATCTCTTCGCGGAACTGGGGTGGTCGGTTAGCGAGCGGATCGAGACGCGTGCCGCAGAGGCACGAACGGCCGGTCACCTTCCGGTCGTCGTCGGTCGTGACGGTCATGCAGAGGGCGTCATCGTCGTGGGCGACGAACCACGGGTGGGTTGGGATGACACACTCACGCATCTGAATGACCGTGATATCGAGATCGTCGTTCTGACCGGTGATGACGAGGCTGCCACTGACTTTCTCGACAGTCATCCTGCCGTCGATCACGTGTTTGCGGGGGTCCCGCCGGCAGGCAAGACCGCGACGATCCGGCGGTTACAGTCCCGGGGACAGGTTACGATGGTTGGTGATGGAACGAACGATGCACCGGCTCTTGCGACCGCAGACCTGGGAATCTCGCTCGGTGGTGGAACGGCACTCGCGTCCGATGCCGCGGATATTTCTCTCGTCGATGACGATCTCGCAGCGGTGGGGACGACGTTCGACCTCGCAGATGCAGCTCGTCGGCGTGTCAAACAGAACAACGGGCTAGCGCTGCTCTACAATGGGATCACGATTCCCCTTGCGGTGACGGGGTTGCTGAATCCGGTGTTTGCGATGGGAGCGGTCGTGGCGACCGGCGGTCTCCTCGCGGCGAATTCGTTTCGAGACCTGCTTACCGAGTAGCGGCTCTAACCCCGCGAAGCGGCAGATACCTGCTGTAACCGGGTGGAGTCGGTTCCTATCGCTTCAGTTGAGAAGTTCGAAGACACTGAGGCCCGCGTACCCGACCGCAAAGCCCGCGACGATGATAGCTCCAGAGAAGATCTGGTAGAACGGGGTCGACAGGAGGAAGCCGGTCGCGAGGGTACCGACAACGATCAGTACCGCTGCCAGTACCAAAAACACGTACTGACGACGTTTCCCCTTCATATATTGAGACATTTGTCCCCCTTGGTACCGTGAGATCACGGTAGATACCTTACCTCAGTCGGCCGGGATGATGGCAGCCGATTGATCGGGCTGTCGGGCTGCTTGGACCGAGTAGATCAGACTTCCGGTGAAGAGGACGAAGCTTCCAACGATGAATACTGCACTGAGCGGCGAGGCCGAATCGACGAAGACCCAGTAGAGAGGGGCGGCAATCGATGGCCCGGCAGCAAGTACCGCGATCTTCGCAACGAGTGGCCCACAGCACCCACAGGTACACGTCCCGACGATTGCAGCACTTCCGGCGGTCCCTTCGGTCATGCCGGCTCGTTCCTCGACGCGCCAGTGCCGGGCGATGAGCGCGGCGTTCAATCCGATGAGTGCGCTCAGCATCCCGACGACGATGACCTGGCCGGGTGACAGGGCTAGGAAGAACGGGATATGTATGAACGGGAGATGCGGAATCGCGATTTCGAGCGTCGGCCACGATACTAGCTGATAGATTGCGGGTAGAACGACGACCGTCACCTCTTCGGGGAAGCCCTCCTCGGGGAAAAACGAGAGGTATCCTGTTATAGAGACGAAAAAGAGTGCTAACACGACACCGACGCCGATGCCGAAGCGACGCGCAACTGGATCACGCATGACTGCGCGGATGACACTCCCTGCGTCCTTCCAGACGACATAACCGACCAGGATTGGCGTGCCGAGGACGATTGCGTACCCGAGTGGATGCGTATCGCTTGCCAGTCCTGGAAGGAGGTAGGGGTACGAGATCCACAATCCCATGAGGATGCCGAGGAACGTGTACCGTGGTCGGGATGGCCAGCGGAGCCACCCAACGACGAAGCTCGCGACCATGATGCCCAAGCCACTCAGCAGCGCCAGTGGCTGATACCACGCTCGGGGGAACGGCATCGAACTCGCAGTATATGTCGGATCTGGGGAGAGCCCTTCGAAGAGTACAGCTCCGAGTGCAGTGATAGCGATACCGGCGAACACGCCGTACAGAGCGGTTGTCGCCGTGATCCGATCTGTCCGTTTGAGAAGGATGAATCCACCGAGAATAACGGCACCAACGAAAGCAATAATTACACCGTGTCCTTGCGAGAGTCCACCGCTTCCGGTTGTACCGTGGGCGGACGCGACGGGAACCTGAGTGAGCGTAACAATCGCTGCGAGAAGTACAGAGAGTGGCCGAATAGATCCGATTCGAGAGGTCTGTCCACGGGAGGGGGCCCCACGTGGTTGACGCTCTTCTGGTGACATTATTCTGTCTTGGACAGGGAGCCACTTCTACCTGACTGATTCACCCCTGATATCCTGGGTTTGACTGTCGTTGGATCATGCTGGGTGTGGAAATATCCTCCTCCGAAAGTATGACCGGCACGGTGAATTCACTCGCTGTCCAGACATACGAGGAACTGTATATGCTTGAGGAACCAGACCGGAAGAACGGCTCCAACCACTGCAGCGAGTAGGAGACTATTCGCTGCTGTCCACACGATTTGCCCGAGGACGGTGCTAATAATCAAGACGCCGTTGTACGCGATGGCATTCACCGCTAAATCGCCTCTCGACTCAGGCCGGGGCCACTTGATGAGACTGGGCTTGATCGCTGATGTCCGACCGGAAGCTACGGCGACAAGAAGCCCGAGTAAGCCGGATACAAACCATCCGAGAACAGCCGGTGGCCAGCTGTATACGACCGTGGCGGTGGCAAGGACAATCAGACACGGGCTGGTGATTGCACAGATCTCTACAGAGACATAACGGGTTAAAATGTGTTCCTCGGTTTCTTCTTGTGCGGTGGCCATCTGTGAGGGTTCTGAGTAGAGCAATGGAACGACTGGGGATACTCCGTCGAGGATTTGAACCTCGGTCCGCGACGTGAGATGCCGAGATGATTGTCCGAGCTACACTAACGGAGCATCTCGAACTTGTGGCCCCAGTACTTCAAATTCAGGCGGTGTCCTGTTCACTGGGAATCCGCCGTTTCCGCTTATCCTGAGGGCTTTGATATCCCGGTATGGAACGTCGACAAGTTCTCAAGACAGCTGGAATCCTTGCAACAGGTGGCGTAACTGGTCTCGCAGGATGTAGCAGCTCGGGGAACGGGGACGGTGGCGACGAGCCGACCACGACCGCAACGCAGGAGACGGCTGGTGGGTCGGGCGACTCGAATACTGTCATGATGGTCACCGAAGGGAGCGAGTATTATTTCGATCCAATCGGGCTGTTCGTCGAATCAGGGGAGACGGTCACGTTCGAAATCCAGAGTGGGAGCCACTCAGCAACCGCTTACAAAGAGGGCACGAGTTCGGCCTCAGTAACTCGGATCCCCGAGGAAGCGGAGGCGTTCAATAGTGAAACGCTGAGCGAACAGGGTGCGACCTACGAGCATACGTTCGAGACCACGGGGACGTACGATTACTTCTGTATCCCGCACAAGTCCTTGGGGATGGTCGGTCGAATCGTCGTCGGTGAACCTGGCGGTCCCGCGGAGGGAAGTATGCCGCCGGACGGCGACGTTCCTGAAAGCCAGACCATCGTCGATCAAGGCAGCGTCTCGTACAGCTCGTTCTCCGGGTAGGCGGTCGCGTACCCTGCGAACTGTGCGCTCCGGAATCACTTGTACACCATATGGTCGACACTAACAGTGCTTCGGATCGCCAGTATAGAGACACACGCTGTCGATGACGCTCGCACAAGGCTCGTGGCCGACATACACGGATGCTGCCCTCGATAGTGTTCGGCGAGAACGACGCGAGGTCGAACGCGAATGTCGAGCCTTCCAACGGTTTCGCCAGCGTATTCAGACCGTCGACACACAGACTCCTCAGTTCGAACGGTCCGTTGTTGGAGTGGATCAGAACCTTACATCCGAAGAGAAGTCGATTCGTGATACCATCGAGCCGTGGTATCATGATACTGTGATGGCGGTCGACCACTACGGCGACGTGTACGGTGATTCGTTCGAGGAGAGCCTCAGTGCCGAATTCGGTGTCGACGTGCTGGTTCTAATTTCGGAAGCGACTACGTTCTCACCGTTCATCAAACAACGACTCCTCGAGGCGGCACAGCAGTGTATTGACAACCGCCGGGTCTTTTTGAAGACGCTCCAGTGGCTGAATTCACTACGCTCAAAGACGCGCAATCTACAGCTCAGGAGATTCGAGAGGCGATAGTAGAACTTGATTCTACAGGATTTCAGGGGATCTCAGATACTGAACTGACTGATCGATACGACTCACTTCACACGTTGAATGGTGAATGTAAGAGCTGGATTCAGCAACGGCAGGAGAAAATCCACGCTCATCGAATCGATCGGTCGGCAGACGTGGATGCCTACACTGACCTTTGTACGTACCTCTATGAGGGTCCGGAGGTTGACTATCCGGTATTGGCGACGTTTGTCGATATCTTGGAGATCATCTCCCAATATGAGTAGTTCTCTCTTTCACCTCCTACTCAGTCTTAACGTCCTCCCATGGCTGAACAGTAGTTGCTGAGTTGGCTGCGATTAGTGCTGGCAAATTCGGCGATGGAATCGAAGGACCCCGTGGACTAGGTGCACGACTCTCAGAATTGGCGTGAGTGGGCGTCAAACACATCAAATAATCGACTTCATCAACTACTGTGAAGGGGTGGGCTTCCGCTCGCCCCGTGTCAGTGCCGGTTTCCAGCAAATCTACTTTGTTAACGGTTTTATCTATCCGGTCACAACAGCACATATGGGATTTGACTTCGTGCGCTCGGTGGCTCCCCTCGTCGTTATTGTCGCCGTCGCGGCGATTGCGCTCACGACCGTGATGACTTCCTCGACAGTCTTCATGATGGTTCTGCCCTCGATGATTGTCTTCTCGGTCATCGCGTTCTTCCTGGGAATGAAACATGGCGAGTTCCGCGCGAGTCCATAATAGGCCGACCCTGTAGCCGAAATCCGCTAGGTTGCGGTCCATACCAGCCCCAACTGTGTCGATTCAGATTATTGCGACGACCGGTTCACAACTCCCGATAACAGGGCTCAAACCACCACAGCGAGTCTAACTACACCAATACTCGATGTTTGCGATAACGTCTGTAGTTACGAATAGGTTTCTATGTGATCCGAACCTGCTGTTCGCGGCCTTCTCCTGGCCATAGCATACGGTAGGTCATATCTGGTTCATCATCGCCAGTTTCGTCGTCTCCAGGACTTCGCACTTCGAAGGTGTCAGTCAAGGACCACTCAACGGTCTCCTCACCGGGAATCGGGCGTGAAATAGCTGCAACTGGTGCGTAGTCGATTCCACCGCCGGTCCGATTCAGACCGGCAACAAACCGTGTTTGTTGGTCGCTGTTATTTGTGATGGTGAACGTGATTTCAGGCTCGATGCCAGCGGAGACCGTCTCGGGAACCGACCACTCGACAGTCAGCGTTGGCTCCGGAGCGGTAAGTCGGGCCTGTAGCGTAGAGTCTGGCTGCCATTCTCCCCCCGGCCAATGAAGACTGATGTCGGTCGTGTCCCTGCTTTCGGGTAAATTAAAAAGAACCCAGCCATTCCCGGTTTCGGCATCGTATCGGTGTTCCTTATCATCGTACAAGCGGTAAAGATCTCGAGCACCTCGGGCTTCTGACGGACCGAATTCTTCGCCGTCGAACCGGAATACGAGGTCGGATCGGGCGGGTGGCTCGCCGGTGGTCACCGACAACTCCAAGAAAAGAAACTGCCCACGGTCGTTGATACCGAGTGAATCTGCGGTTGCCAGCTTGACGATCGCAGGTTGAAGCGCATCCAGTTCTACGGAGAGATGTGAGCTATCTACCGCTTCTGTCGGCGTCTGCGTGGGTGTCCCAGTTTGGGTGTTAGATATCTCACTGCCGTTTGAACTCGGCCTTTCAGAATCACCAGTACAGCCAGCTAATCCGCCAACTGTTGCACCACACAGAGCAAGTAGGTGTCGGCGTCTCATGCGCATGTGATACAGCCATTTCAGTAAGTGTTTTCGGGAGACTGTGGGGAAATTTTGAGCCATAAATAAACTCTGTTCCACACCGGGAGGCCCCGTTCATAACGATAGCCCGCTGTACTCGACTAGTCTGGGATACTGTCTCCTGAAGTGAATTAAGCCGGATTCCACCAGAGCCGGGTAACTACTATTATTCGACAAGATCCAGTCCTGGTCGTCGTGTAGAGAGTCTCTACGTGGAGTAACCGGCGTACTCCATAAGCTGGTTGAAGATGTCCGTATCCATGACGGACCGATAGACCACGCCGGTAAGCATCCCGCCGGGATAGAACGTGCCGTTCATGACGTGGTTGACCTTGTGGCAGTGCATCAGGTAGATGCCGGGGTCTGCATCGGCAGTAAATTCGATCGTGTGTCGTTCAGCGGGGGCGACGTTCGTGACGTCCATGTCGTGGCGGGCAGCCTCCGGAATCGTTCCGCCGTCCTTTTCGACACGCTGGAAGCGGTGGTTATGGATATGCATCGGGTGCGACATGTATCCGCCGTTGACGAGGTGGATGCGAACTGAGTCGCCCTCGTCGACGATGATCGGTGACCCTTCTTCGGGGTGCAGCGTTCGGGGTGCGCTCTTCCCGTTGACGGTGAACACGTCCGGATTGCGACTGGCCGAATTGTAGGTAAAGTCCGCCTCCCTGGCCCACTTTCGCGGAACCCGCGAATCCCAGTCTTTGACCGTCATGAAGTATTCGCGGTCCCCTGGTTCGTAGCTTTCGGGATCGACTCGGTAGATCCCGTACATGCCCATGTCGATATGCCGGTGGGTCTGGAAGTGACAATGGTAGAAATGCGTTCCAGGGATGTTTGCGGGAATCTCGTAGGTGTGTGTCTCCCCTGGCGGAACCTGAATGCCGGTCGTCGTCGGGACGCCGTCGTTCTCCCACGTCTTGCGAACTCCGTGGAAGTGAATCGTGTGGGGACGTCGGCCATCGGTGTTGTCGAGTGTCACCTCCATCGCGTTACCCTCGGTCGTTCTGAGAATTGGGCCTGGGACGCTGGGGTCGTTGTCGTCGGCCTGGAACGCCCAGACGCGTGGGAATTCGACGGGCCCACCCATTGTATCGAGCGGGTGGACGGCGTGGCGGGCCTGCTGAGTTCGCATCGTCACTTCGCCGCCCTGCTCGTCGACGTTGACGACTGTTGGAGGGCTGGTGTAGGAGAGATTAGGCGAGTCAGTTTGTGTCCGCGTGGGCGTATCGCTCGTTGCTGCTGGCTCGTTGGCTCCGCCCGCAGAACAGCCTGCTAACGAAGCGATACCAGTCGCGCCAGTTGCTGCGAGAAACTCACGACGGGACAGTCCGGTTCCGGGTGCGCCGAAACGTGTGGTCATAATACACTCGGCATTTTGGTTGGCCTAAACATAGGGCGACTGCGGTGTCCCAATTCACGGGACAGCGCGTGGATATGTTCGGCAAAAGGCGAATGGGGATGGCGGCTTTTCATTTATACTTGTTCGCCGTTAGGAGTCTGAAATTGAGGCGACAAAGTGGTCAGATTTTTAGAGTCCGCCCGTCGCCGTCAGATAGGCCCCTGCGAACTGCACCGCGTTATACGTCCCGTGAATCACAGCCGGTACTGCGATATTGTCCGTGTACTCGTATGCTGCTCCCAGTACGAGGGCCAGAACGAATGCGATACCGATGTACACCAGTTTGCCTTCCCCTGACAACGAGAAGAGATGGATCGATGCGAACAGAGCACTTGCGAGGATGATTGCCCGAGCCGGATGGAGACTTTCACGTAGGGTGCCCTGTACGAGGCCCCGGAACAACAGTTCTTCTCCCGGGCCGACCAACAGGAACTGGAGGGGGATCAGAAGAAGGAATACACTCGGATTTTGCCGCCCGACCTCGACGATCTGATTCTGAGCCGAGTTCAGACCGAGGGCTGTGATTACTGAGGACGCCACAAAGAGCAACCCCAAAATCGCTATACTCCCGCCAACAATCACCGCCCCATCACGTTTGCCAGGGAGACGAACTGGAACGAATCCAAATCCGAGATCACGGCCTTTGAGATAGAGAATGGCGATGCCCCCAAACGTCACTCCTTGAAGGAAGAACGTACTCACAACCAGTCTGAGGGCTGGGCGCGATGCGAGATCGACTCCGAACAACCCGACGACTGTCGCGACGGCAAGGATTACGATAGCCCCCGCGACGTATGACCCATACGTGAGACCAATCGCCGAGGCGACGGACCGGAAGCGAGATATCGACGACATTAATCAGATGTGAGCGTAGGGCTCCACCCTACAAGCTGGCTTCGATAGGTCGATTCCGGCGCTATTCATTCCAAGACATCCCGCGGTAGTGATTTTGTTCATAGCTGACGTTCAGGTTCGACGAGGTTGGATCCAGCGAGGACTGTAATCGTCACGAGCACGAACGCGATGAGTGAGAGATTCGGAATCGTGAGTCCGAGCACCGGAGCCTGCCACTGGACGACTGCACAGGGACCAGCAAAGGTGCATGAGGCCGTCGTTGCTTGGAGTACGGAGTGATATCCCGCGATTGAAGCGCCCACTACGGATAATGGCACGACTGTTCGCCAGATGGTGTTGTGGCTCTCGAGGGCGGCAACGCCGAGCACGACGACGAGCGGATACATGAGGATACGTTGGTACCAGCAGAGGGTACACGGAACGAGACCGAGGCCGAGACTGAACCAGAGGCTTCCCAGGGTCGCAACTGCCGCGACGCCTGCCCCGCCTGCAAGCCAGAATCGTCCGTCGGACATCCATGACTCAGTTTGATCCAGCTGCATCTTCGATCAGCTGTCTTGCTCGCTCTTCGTTTCCGAGTGGGTTGACCGTCGTGCCATCGATGAGAAGCGTGGGTGTGGCGTCGACACCGGCATCGCTCGCAGCCCTGTCAGTCGCCCGTAGCGTTTCGTCGTACTGGTTTTCTTGGATCGCCGTGCGGATCGACGCTGTCTCGGAGATGCCTGCGGCCTGAGCAAACTCGACCAATCTCTCGGCGGTCGCCCACTGGTCACTCTCGGGTGGCTGATTCCGGAACACGTATTCGTGAAATGCCCAGTATGAGGCTGGCTTGGTGTTCCAGACAGCTAACCCGGCTTGGCCGGCTGCGGGTGCATCGGGGCCCAAAAATGGGTCGCCACCGATATATGCGAGATTGCGGAACTCGAGCGCGATTGTTCCTGGTTCCACGTAGTCCGTCACGAGTTGTGAAAGCATCTCCGTACTGAACTGGGCGCAGTACGGACACTTCCAGCTCCCGAAGTATGTGACCGTGATATCGGCATCAGCAGACCCCATCGTCGCATATCGGGATTCGCTAGGCGAGTCGGGAATCGGGGCAGTGGCGACGGTGCCCGCATCACCTCCGGCATTCGCACCACCCTCCGGTTCAGTATTCGTGTTATCAGAGAGGGCGGTGGCTCCGGCCACGAGACCAATAGTGGTGGCACCGCCACCGGCAAGGAGGAGTTGTCGGCGGGTCATTCCTCCGATAGCAGCTCCGACACCTCCCTCGAAGAACCGCTCTGAGAACGTGCGTGAATCGACGGCTGCGTCCGCACGTTTGTAGTCCACACGTGAGAGGTCGTCGGGATGGGCCGCGAGCCAGTGTCTGTAGAGCTGCTCGTCAGTTTCGTCACCGAGTTGTTCACCACAATAATGGCAGGCGCTGTGAGCGTTCCATGTGTGGTCACGCGCTGCTCCAGCTGTTTCGAATTGATCTGTACAGATCGGGCAGGTATGGGCAGTCATTCGTGATCACTACTCCAGGTGGCAGATTTCATAGCCTCCGTGTTGTGCTCTCATAGTGAGCTGTATTGTCGGTAACTGTGGCATTGTTTTATGACTCGCTGTCATCAGCGGCGGAGATATGCGACGAGGCAGGTCGTCAGGAGACAGAGGAGAATGAGAATTGCCACGCCGAGATGGGTCGTCACGATGATCGGTTGGAGATCTTCCGTGACGGTCAATCCTCCGAGGATAACCTGTAAGGGAAGGAGGACGAGAGCGGCAGTGGCCGACCATTTGACAATCGGGGTATTCCGGTGTGTCACCCATGCTCCAACGGTCGTGCCGACGATCAGAACCCCGGCCGTCATCGCCAGTCCACGGTGAGCCCACTCTGCGAAGATTTGGAGTGCAGAGTATGGCGAGTTAGTAATGATCTCGGGTTGGAGGAAGGGAACCCACGTCCCGTAGCAGGTCGGCCAATCGGGACAGGAAAGTCCAGCACCGATTGCACTAGTGTAGGCTCCGAGAAGCATCACGATATACGTCACTAGTAGCGTGAAACCGGCGATATGCCTGTACCTGACCGGAGTCTTCGACATCGTGGTTCGCAAGTAGTGCCAGCGAGCTCGGGATTGAGACATAATATTGGGTAGGGGCTCCGATTCGCGGTGTGATGAGTTGATGACTTAGAAACAAAGTGTTAGGCCGGATTCCCAGTAAGTGGGACACCGCCTGCTATTCATTGAGGAGCCGTCTCATGATATTGGTAAGAAGCCCCACGGTTTGTAGGGAACACCCCTATACGCCGATAGCATGATGGCTCAAGAACATACCCAGGAACGGTCAATAGATGAACGCGATCGTGAGGTGAAGCCAGCCAACGACAACACCTGTCCCGAGTGTCAGGGCCATATCACCCAGAATGGCGATAACGGTGAGGCGACCTGCGAAAGCTGTGGGTTGGTTTTTGAAGATAATTCAATCGACCACGGTCCTGAGTGGCGTGCGTTCACGTCAGACGAACGCGATGAAAAGAGTCGGGTCGGGGCTCCGACGACGCAGCTGATGCACGACAAGGGACTCAGCACGACTATCGGCTGGCAGGACAAAGACGCCTACGGACAGGCTGTCTCCGGTCGCAAACGTGCTCAATTACAGCGCCTTCGGACGTGGGACGAGCGGTTCCGGACGAAGGATGCCCACGAGCGGAATCTCAAGCAAGCGCTCGGGGAGATCAGCCGCATGGCGTCCGCCCTAGGACTTCCGGAATCGGTTCGGGAAACTGCAGGCGTCCTGTACCGGCGTGCTGTAGAGCAGAACCTGCTCCCCGGTCGCTCGATCGAAGGAATGTCGACGGCGTCGTTGTACGCGGCTGCCCGACAGCACGGAATGCCACGGCCGCTGACTGAGTTCGCCGACGTCAGCCGTGTCGAGAAAATCCGGATCCAGCGAGCGTACCGATATCTGTCCCGAGAACTCGGGCTGGAGATCAAGCCCGAGGACCCCACGCAATATATCCCACAATTCGCGTCATCGCTTGACGTGAGCGACGAAGCAGAACGGCGCTCTCGGGAACTACTTGAGGTAGCTACAAATAATGCCGTCCACAGTGGGAAAAGTCCAGCCGGGTTGGCGGCTGCCGCGCTGTATGCTGCGACCCACCTCACGAACGAGCAGCTCACACAGGAGACGGTGAGTGAGGTCGCCCACGTGAGTCGAGTCACGATCCGGAATCGATACCAAGAGCTTCTCGAGGTGTACAAGGAGAATGACCAACCAGACAGATAGTTTGGATGGCGAATCAGTACCGAATGATCTGCAGCCCGAATTCTAATATGGGAGGGTTCCCGGTCCAGACCGAAATCGACGTGTTGGAAATACTAGTAGATCGGTCTTCATGCCACGTAATGGAGATTGCTACTGCCGTTGATGGACATCCCATTACTGTTGACCAGACATGTACTCATCTCCATAATGCCGAATGCATCCGTCCACTCGGCATGGGACTCTACGAAATCACCGAAGAGGGACAACGACGACTCGAAACTCAGCACCGGTCATAACACTCTGCTACCAGTGTCACCATGTCAATACTCGTTCCGCGACTCTTTCGTCAACTCTCCCGTTTCGAGTTGGGATTACGATCTGTCCCTGATTCGTACCATCGCGAGAACCCTCGAAGGACAATCGGACACCATATCCCGACGAATACGTACAATCGAATAATGGGAGACAATCCAGTATTGTCCGAGGACACGCCAGCCTTACAGGATGTCCTCGATGCGCTGGATGATCCCGAGTGCCGGGCTATTCTCGGTAAAACCGTTGAACCCATGACTGCGAACGAACTCATCGAAGCCTGTGACATTCCCAAGTCGACCGTGTATCGGAAACTAGAGCTGCTCAGCTCCGCTTCTCTCGTGCGGGAGCGGGATTCGATCAACCCGGGTGGTGGACGAGTCACCCACTACGAACGGTCGTTCGACGACGTAACGATCTCTATGGACGAGACAGGTGAGTTTTCGGTAAGCGTCGACCGGCCACCACAGTCGGCTGATGAACGGCTTGCGGACATCTGGTCGATGATGGGTGACGAGGTATGAACGAATTCATAACTGCCATCGCTGTGGTCAAGTCCATCATTTTGGTGCTTGGCACCAGAATCACATACATCGCGCTCAAAGCCTATCGTCGGACAGGTGAGGATTCGTTACGGATTCTGGGTGTCGGGTTCGGTATCATCTCCGTCGGAGTACTGCTGAGCGGTGTGGCCAATCAGTTCTTTTCGGTCTCACTAGGACTGGGGGTGTTGGTCAACAGCGTATTCGTCGCTATTGGTCTCGCTGTCATCATGTACTCCCTCCGGATTCAGAAATGATCACTACGTTCACACGGAAGTATGAACCGGAGATCTCTGATATCAGGCGAAAAGGTACAGATGGCGTATCAACTAATCTGAATTTGTACCAGAGGCAAAACAATCCCAACGAGATTAATAGTGTCACAGCAATACCCGACCATCGAAGCGTGATTGGACCCGTACTTAACATCCCGCTCATTGACCCTATCCAGATACCATGAACATGCCATCTGAACGGTCATATCGATCGTGGGCGATCCGTGGAGTGATACTTGTGGTTGTCATCGGTCTTCTGGCGCCGACGGCAGTCTCCGCGTTCACCTACGAGCCGACTACACTCCAACCCGGGACGATCGAAAGGCCGGCAAATGGAACGACGGTCATCTCGGTACAGGGTTTCAAGATCGCAGGGCAGGAAAGCGGTAAGAAACCGGCTCGTCTCGTTGGAGTCGGCCCAAAGGGGAACGTTGAGTGGGTGTACAATGGACGCGAGAACGGCATAGTATGGTTTTATGATGTGGATCCGCTGGAGAATGGGTCGCTCCTCATCACTGGAACGAAGCCTGGAGAAACAGTGGTCACCGTCTGGGATCCTCAAACGCAGCGGGCCGAGTGGTCGCGGACGTTCGACTGGGAAGACACTCATGATGTCGACCTCGTCAACGGCGATCAGTTACTCGTCGCCAACATGCGGAACTACAATGAATCGACGGGCAAAAACAACGACAGACTACTCCTCTACGACCTCTCGAAAGACGATGTCGTCTGGGAATGGAAATTCCGTAAGAATGGCTACAACCGAAGCGGTGGCGGGAAGTACACTGACGACTGGACGCACGTCAACGACGTCGATAAGATCGGCCAAGGTCGATATCTCGCCTCTCCCAGAAATTATGACCAGGTGATCGCGGTCAATCGATCCACGAAGAACGTCACGATGCGGCTCGGCTCGGACGAGAACTGGGATACGATGTACGAACAGCACAATCCACAGTATCTCGAAAGTAAGAACGGAACCGAGACACTGCTGGTCGCCGACAGCGAGAACGATCGTATCGTGGAATATGCGAAAACCAATGGAAATTGGACCCGAACATGGCTGCTCAGAGGGAGTTTTAACTGGCCTCGAGACGCCGACCGGCTCCCGAACGGCAATACGCTGGTCACGGACACGCTCAATCACCGTGTCATGGAGGTGACCCCGAATGGTGAGGTCATCTGGGAGTTCTACGCTCCGTGGGGAACGTACGAGGCCGAGCGTATGCGGCTTGGAGATGAGCCCGGTGGCCCGACCATCCGAGATCAAAACTCGACTGGGACAGCTACACTCACCGAGAGCATTGCGCTGACACCCGGCACGGGCGACCGCTCTACGTTTGCAGAATGGGTAACCAACACGTTTGCCGGCACGCCGATTGATTCCGAGGTGGCGTGGCTTGCCGATCGGTGGGCACATATCACACCGTGGATTCGTCCCGTCTGGATGGGATCGTGGGATTTCGCCCGGACAGTTCTTGCCGGAGGAGTGGTCCTCGGATGGCTCACCGTCGACGCCATATGCCATCGAACTCAGATCATTCATCGACTGAGAACTGTCGGCACTCGAGTTGGATCGCGAATATGACCTCTGTCATGATACGACCAATTAAAACGACCATTCAGCCGAAGCAAGAATCATCCACCGATGCCTAAGAACTCGATCGTCCCTGGAGCCGGGAATCAACTCCCATCTACTTCCCGTGGTACACTCTTGATCCTCGCCGGAATCCTACTCTTAGTAGGAACACTTACCGTAAGCGCCGTGCTAGCGCCATCGATCGGACAAACAGACGCGTCTGATCACCAGTCCCTCACACTTGTCGGATCACAGGGAGGTGGCCCGGGGTGGCACGAGTACGGCAGCGTCTATCTTCTCAACGGTACGACCGTCACGTGGAGTGAGTTGAGCGCAGACAGCTATTTCGACGTGACGAAAACCGAGAATGGAACCGTCCTAGCCGGGTTTATGGATAGTGGGTACGCTTCGTGTGGTCCATACGAATCGCCATGCACGCGTACTGGATTCCGGGTCATCGACCCACAGCCTAACCCTCGCGTCCTTTCTGAGTATAGTTTTCCCGTGAGGACGAGCAAAAACAGCGAAGTTCACGACGTCGAACAGCTCGAATCAGGAGAATACCTGCTCACCGACATGGAGTACGAGCGAATTTTCACCGTCAAAGATGGTGAGGTCACTTGGCAGTGGAACGCAAGTTCGTTTTACGATGCCCCACCAGACTCCACGACGACTGACTGGCTCCACATCAATGATGTCGATGTCATCGATGAGGGTCGGTATCTCGTCTCAGTCCGCAACGCCAACCAACTCGTGATTGTTGAGCGTGGTGAAGGGGTTGTTGAAGTTATTAATAAGGATACGACTGATTCAAACGACGCGAACTGCCGCAAGTCCGGACAGCTCACAGATTATGACGGAGACGGACAGATACGATGCGGTGATCCCACAGTTCTCGACCATCAGCACAACCCCCAGTGGCTCGGGGAGGACGCTGTCCTTGTTGCCGACAGCGAGAATGATCGCGTGGTTGAACTCCACCGGACTGCGAACGGCAGTTGGACACCAGCGTGGACACTCGAACGTGCTGGTGGTGTCGCGTTCAACTGGCCCCGCGACGCCGATCGACTCCCGAATGGAAATACGTTGATAACGGATACGCTGAATCGACGTATTGTCGAAGTGAACGAATCGGGAGAAATTGTCTGGAGCGTCCAAACGGATCGAATTCCGTACGAAGCAGATCGACTCCCAGTTGGTGAGTCTGTGGGAGCACCTCAGTATACTACAGATTCGGAGTCGAACAACACTCTCTCTGATGACGTACCAGTACTTTCGCTGATGCTCGTCGGCCTCCGAGCAGTTATTCCGTCGACACCGTTCTGGTTCCGCGAGCCACAACTCGGGCTCATAATCCTATCAGTGCTTTCCGTCCTTGTAGGTATTGTAGATGAATTGTCGAGGTGATTATTAAAAGAGTTTGAAGTAATACAAAACACGATATTGAAGGCGAAAAGAAGGGTAGTACGAGTGCTTTTGAGATGATCTTGAAACAGGAGAGCCGTACTAGAGAGTGGCCCATATAAGACAGTCACGGTCGGGTCGAAACGCCAGTATCAGTCCGCATGCGTATCCTGTGTACTACCTGCGTACACCCGCAACTATTGGGACTCGGATCAATAAACAGGAAGGTACAACCGACTTCAGTGCAAAAACTATGGCAATGGAGATGCGACTACGGCAGCGAGGTCGAAGTTTGCTAACGGCCGTTACATTAGCCGTAAGTGGATTTTTTGTTGGAGCACTTTTCGTTTTTCTCACGATTCAAGGGCTGATTTTCGCAGGTGTCGATGTGATGAATGCGCCAGCGGTTCAGCTCGTTATCTCGACGGTGATGTTGCAGGGTGTCGCCTTTGGACTGTTGGCGCTCGGGTATCTCAAGCTGAGTGGACTCGGGTTTGACTTTCTTGCACTCCGCCGGCCGACTCTGCGAGACGGAGGGTGGATCGTCAGCGGACTCACCGTCTTTTTTGTCCTCTATGTGGCAATGAATTTCGCCATCTCGGCACTCGGAATCCCAGTCGCTGAAAATCAAGTAGCCCAAATTGGGGCCAAAAATCCCGACGTACTCCTGCTGTTGGTACCATTCTCCTTACTGCTCATCGGTCCTGGTGAGGAACTTCTATTCAGAGGTCTCATTCAAGGAACGCTTCGACAAACGTTTCGACCGTGGAGTGCGATCGTCATCGCGAGTGCGATCTTCGCAGTAAGTCACGCGTCAGCGCTCACCGGCGATGGTCAATTCACCTACATGTCCGTTGTATTCATACTCGCGCTTATCCTCGGTGTCACCTACGAATACGCGGAGAATCTCATCATCCCCGCGGTGATACACGGTGTTTATAATGCTATACTATTCTCCTTCCTCTATTTGCAAGTAACGTGAGTTTCTCAGTTGGTCTGGCAACTGTTGGACCCAAGGATCATCATAACTGAGTATTAATAACTCAGAGCAATCCAATTATTAATATGGCCTAGAAAATCCCCATTACATAGCAGCCAGGTTAATAATGTTCCAGCACCTGGACCCTGCTAATGACATCGGGCGACCGGAATCCACCCGCCTCAAGCGATGAATCCCATGGACACGACCATGACCACGACCACGAACATGACCATCACACCAGTGGACGGGAAGGTGATAGCGTACCCGCGGCTCCGTCGAATAGAGACGATGTCGCCCAGTTCTCGGTGCCCGAGATGGACTGCCCGTCCTGTGCGGGGAAGGTCGAAAATAGTGTCCGAAAACTAGACGGTATCACCACCATTGACCCTCAGGTAACGACTGGGACGCTCTCGGTATCCTACGATGGAGGCCACACCTCTCCGAACGAGATTGCCGAACGCATAAAAAAAGCTGGGTACACGGTCGAAAACCAGGGCGAGACAACCGCGACGTTTACTGTCCCTGAAATGGACTGTCCATCCTGCGCGGGGAAAATTGAGAATGCCCTCGATGACATCTCGGGACTCTCGAGTTACGAGACACAGCCGACGACCGGGAAGGTGATTACGACCTACAATGGTGATTCCGTTTCACCATCGAAGATCACTGCTGCGATCGAGAGCGCAGGCTACGAGGTGACCGACTCGACAGCGAACAACACCGACACTGAGAGCGATCCCACCGACGACCGCGGGAGCGTTTGGACCAGTTCGCGGGCGATCAAAACTTGGATCAGCGGTGGGTTCGTCGCGCTCGGCCTCCTCTTCGAGTTCTTCCTCACCGGCCAGAACGTCCTCGTGGCCGAACTCGTCGGCCGTGAGTTACTAATCGCTGATATCCTCTTCCTCATTGCTGTCGGAGTTGCTGGCCAGATTATCTTCCGGAACGGCTACTACTCCGCGTTGAACCGCAACCTCGACATCGACCTCTTGATGAGTATCGCCATCAGCGGCGCCATCATCGCCAGCCTCGTCTTCGGGGAAGCGCTCTACTTCGAGGCTGCCACACTCACCTTCCTGTTCAGCATCGCGGAGCTGCTTGAGCGCTACTCGATGGACCGCGCCCGGAACTCACTCCAAGAGTTGATGGACCTGTCGCCCGACGAGGCGACGGTCAAACGAGACGGCGAAGAGGTGACGGTCCACGTCGATGATGTGGCTGTCGGCGACATCGTCATCGTGCGTCCGGGCGAGAAAATCCCGATGGACGGTGAGGTTCTCGACGGGGAGAGTGCCGTCAACCAGGCCCCGATCACAGGCGAGAGCGTGCCCGTGGACAAAATCTCGGGTGATGAGGTGTACGCCGGAACGATCAACGAACAGGGCTATCTCGAGATCGAAGTTACCTCCGAAGCAGGCGATAACACGCTCTCGCGCATCGTCCAGATGGTCGAGGACGCCCAGTCCAACAAGACCGAACGTGAGCAGTTCGTCGATCGATTCTCCTCGTACTACACCCCAGTCGTCGTCGGATTCGCGGTCTTAGTGGCAGTTGTCCCGCCGCTCCTGTTCGAGGCGTCGTGGCCGACATTCATCGTCTACGGACTCACGCTGCTCGTGCTCGCATGTCCCTGTGCGTTCGTCATTTCAACGCCAGTGTCCGTGGTGTCGGGTATCACCAGCGCCGCGAAGAACGGCGTCCTGATCAAAGGCGGCAACCATCTCGAAGCGATGGGCGCGGTGGAGGCCATTGCAATGGACAAGACCGGCACAATCACCAAGGGAGAACTCACCGTTACCGATGTCGTCCCGTTGAACGACAACTATGACGACGATGTCCTCCGATGTGCCCGTGGGCTGGAATCGCGGTCGGAACACCCCATCGGTGATGCAATCGTCGAATTCGCAGAGGGCAGTAATATTGGGGCGCCAACAGTCGATAACTTCGATAGTATCACCGGGAAGGGTGTCGAGGCCGACCTGGACGGCGAGAAACACTACGCAGGGAAGCCTGGATTCTTTGAGGAACTCGGGTTCGATCTCGAACACGTCCACGCGACGACTGACGGCGGTGTCGTCACAACGAAGAGTCAGCAGATGTGTGAGCGCAATAACTGTGTTGACCTTCTCGCGGATACGGTGCCCGAGCTCCAGTCGCAGGGGAAGACTGTGGTCTTAGTCGGGACCGAGGACGAGATTGAAGGCGTGATCGCCGTGGCAGACGATATTCGGCCCGAAGCGGAAGCAGCGATCCAACGGCTCCACGATCTCGGCGTTGAGCACATCGTTATGCTCACGGGTGACAACGAACGGACTGCCCGGGCGATTGCCGAGGAAGTCGGTGTCGACGAGTTCCGCGCAGAACTCCTGCCCGACGAGAAGGTCGAGGCGATCAAAGAACTCGACGAACAGTACGACGGTGTCGCAATGATTGGTGACGGCGTCAACGACGCACCCGCGCTTGCGACGGCGACCGTGGGAATTGCGATGGGTGCCGCAGGGACGGATACGGCCCTCGAAACCGCCGATATCGCGCTGATGAGCGACGATCTCTCGAAACTACCGTATCTCTACGAACTTTCACACGATGCGAACAACGTCATCCGGCAGAACATCTGGACGAGTCTCGGTGCGAAGGGTCTGCTTGCACTGGGCGTACCGTTCGGGCTGGTCCCGATCTGGGCGGCCGTCCTCATCGGCGATGCTGGCATGACGCTTAGCGTCACCGGGAATGCAATGCGCCTCTCCAGAATCAAGCCCGATTCGCTACTGGCCGATTGATAACTTCTCCATCCCGCTGGGCGAGGATCCCCGACTGCGTTAGGATATTTCGGTACGCGGTTGGCGACCTGTGTTCGTTGGGCGGAACTGCCGTCACTACGGTCGACCTAGTAACCCGTTGGCTGTGTCACCAGCGGTATCTACTTTATAAAGGAGTAGCGTGTCCTTGTGAGTCTGTTTCAAACATATGGACGGTACTGTGCGTCGAAGCCTGAGTGTGTACCGGTCGAAAGGGAAGTGAGTAAACTAGTGATGATAATTCCACAACAACATCGATAGAACCAATGACTGAATATCATACGCGGCGCGCGTTCCTCACGAGTAGTGCAACAGCAGCGACTCTCGGTCTAGCCGGCTGTAACGGTAGTGGTTCTGGCGCTGGGGATAGTAGTACGTCGATCGACAGTCAAACCCGGCATAGTGGCGCCAATGGGACGCCGACGGCGACCCTAAATGCCGACTCAATGACAATTTTCCATACAGGGTTGCTCGCACCATCGTTCAGCGCCGCAGAACCGAAATTCGAGAACAAGTATAACGTAGACGCCACCCGAGAGGTGAGTGGACCAATCGCCTCAATCCAGAGAATCACCCAGCAGGGTCGTAAGTCCGACGTGCTGGGTGCCTCCGACTTCCAGTACATCCGGGACCGTATACTCCCTGAGTTCAGTAAGTGGTACGCCATCTTCGCGACGAACTCGATGTCGATCCAGTACCGAGAGGACTCTCCAGGCGCAGAGGATATCTCCAAGGACAACTGGTGGGAGGTACTCACGCGCGACGGCATCACCATCGGCCACTCCGACCCGGCGGTCGATCCTATCGGGTATCGGGCGGTGATGACACAGCAACTCGGAGCGAAGGAACTCCACGGTGATCGGCTCTACGACCAGTCCACCTACGAGAATCTTCGCGAGAACTCGACGATTCCTACGGGGACAGAAACCAATATTCAAACCCAACTTGAGTCTGGCGAACTCGACTATATCATCAACTACCAGTCAATCTCGGGGAGTTCAGGACTCCCATACATCGATCTCCAGACCGAGGTTGACCTCTCGAAAGCAACAAGCGCATACTCGGACCACTACGCAAAGGCCAAAGTCGAGACCAATAGCGGGACGTTCACCGGCGCACCCATCGCGTACGGCCTGACTGTGCCAAGCAACGCCGAGGCACCGGGGCGCGGCGCCCAGTGGGTTGAGTACTTCGCAACTGAGCCAGGTCGGAAAGTTCTCCGAAACAAAGGGCTCGTTCCGGTGGATCCCATCGTCGTTCCGAAGAGCGGTCAGGACGCCGTACCCGACAACGTAATGCAGGTCGCTAACGCACAGCGTTCACTCGGCCCGCTGGAGTTATAACCGGAGATCCTCGATAGATCACCAATATTTGTACACAGCATACTTGACATCACGTACCATTTCGACAGAAACTGAACGCCGACTTGAGGGCGCCGCAATCGGGCGAAAGTTGCTTAATGTTGTGTTTTCACCATTGAGATTCTGTTTGACACCCGAAGCCGAGCGAGAGATGTTCTAAGGGCTGTGCGAATTTGTCGCGAAGTATTTGATTTTCCCCAAAAAGGGTGGCAGTCTTCGTGACAACAAAAACGATCCGGAAATCCGCGCTCATATCTCGCCGCTGATTGCTGTCCAGAGTCGAGCCAGTCCGGTGTAAAACTCGGGGGATATACTGTAGACCCCAACGTTCGGATCTCTCAGCAAACGGCTCAACTACTGTGGAGACTACCGTCGAGTGGTTTTATGCAACTGTACTGCGTGATTTTCTCAATGTGCATCTATTGCGGAGCCCACGAAAGAGAAGACGAAGAGGGGAACCAGTCCTCGGCTGGGCACAACCACTCTGAACGAAAGACCATCTCTCCCCATTCAAAAGGGGTGCTTGGACACCTTCGTTCCTCGATAGCAAACCTGTTTTAACCGACGATCTTCGGATGTGCGCGGCGCCTCGTCGATTGATGTTCGAGCGGGGGGTGTCTTAGAACTATTCTCAGGAGAAGCTCTTTCCACAATATAAATGGCCGAAAAGTTTGGTAAGTGAGGTGGCGTACGTAGCGATCCGTTTGTCACGGCTCTGTTTGAATCCTCTTGCCATCTTACGATTTTGTTTAGTGGGCCGTTTTTTGCACTGTGGTGGTCAATGACCGGTAGTAGAGCGCCTCTCTCGGATGCTAGCGTTAAAGGGATTAAATACGGCCATGAAAATCGAATCTTTGTTCCAACAGTATCCTAGAACATTTCAGCAGAGCCGAATTGGTGTATGTTGAGAGCCACCCCTGAGACCATTCCGAGTATACTATATTGGTCGAGATGCCACCTGATAATATGAATACGAGAGTGGGAAACTCGCTGATGGGAATCATGCTTTTCTTGGTCGTATTGGTAATGGGGACGTATATGCTGAATCCAGTTCCAGAAGAATCGCCTCTGGCAGGTATTGTGATTTTATCCTCGGTTGTTATATTGCTTCTACTATTGTTCACACTCGCTGGAATGGTAGTGAAAGACGGCGAATTTAGTGCCCACTAAATGGTCGAGTAACATGTCTGTCGCACTTTGACTGGAGCCTTCCTCTCCAAATTAGTGGGCGTGCTTCGTAGTACCGTTAGGATCGCCATGGCCGACGAGTTCGACGGTCGCGTGGTCGATCCCTTGATCTGCGAGATGGTCGTGAACCCGGGACCGGATAGCCCGTTGTTCCTCGAGTGTGGTCCCGGTATCCGTTAGTTGAACGGTCGCAACGATTAGCTGACTACAGACTTGCCAGACGTGTAAATCCTCGATCTGATCGACGCCGTCGAGTGTAGTCAATTCGGCTCGGAGTTCCTCCGGCGATACAGGACTCCGTTCCAGCAGGATCGATGTACTTTCCCGGAGAACGTTTCCGGCCGACGCGAGCACCAATATTCCGATAAGCACGGCCGCAGCTGGGTCAGCCACGGGCAGATCGAAGACCGCAACGGCGACCGTCGAAACGATCACCGCGACCGAGCCACCTGCGTCACCGAGTAAATGGTAGAAGGCCCCTCGTTCATTGAGGCTCATCTCATCTCCCTGCAACACGTACACGGAGCCGACGTTCACCAGCAGGCCACCGGTCGCGATGATCAACGTCAACTCTGGATTGATCGCCACCGGTTCGAGAAACCGCTGGTAGGACTCCCAGAGAATGTAGCCGACCATCGGTAACAGTAATACGCCGTTCAGAAAGGCAGCAACCGGTTCCAGCCGATGTAATCCATAGGACCAATCCTCGCCGCCGTCGAATCGTTCTGCGGTGTAGCTCGCAGCGAACGCCATCGCATACGCGAGCATGTCGAACAACATGTGGATCGCGTCGCTGATGAGGGCGACCGAACCGAACAAGAGTCCGCCGGCGAGTTCGACGACGAACCCGACTAGGTTGATGACTGCAACGAACGCTAACCGCCGGGAACTTCTACTGGTCGTGACTCGTTCACTATCCGAATGAGTCGCGTCTTCGTCGTGTGTATGAGCCATCAATTACCCACCGAAGTTATCGATCCCTAGTTTCGTCTGTCGGCTGGTCGTCTCTTGGATTTGATTCCTCGGTATCGTTCAGACTCGCTCTATCCTTGCTCGGTGATTCGTCCGCCTGTTCGCCAGTTCGTTCATCATCCGCCGGCTTCTCCCGGATCTCGGAAACGTCTATCCCGCTCGACCCGGTAAAATCGAGTGGTCGCAGCCAGATATACCAGACGACAAAGATCGTCGTACCGTATCCAGTCAACCAGACGATATCCGAGAGAAGCCTAAGACCAGCGTTATCGAGGGCATAGACTGCCAGCCCAGGGCCGATAATACCGACCACTACAACGACTACGAACAGCAATCGCGAGGAGAGTCCGAACGGGTATTTTTGCCCGTTGCTCCCGGCGTCGCTCGACTCTTCATTCAGTGTTGGTTGTGAACTCATGTATTCAAACTCTCCGGTGTCGGTGACAATGGGGAGGACTTGGTCCGGGGGAACTGCATCACGTTTTCCATGACGCTTTCGTACGCATCGATATCTCACTCGGCGACTGATGCATTGCCGGCTTCGGCGACGATCGCCTCGCCGATGGATGCGATTACCAGTTTGTTGTATCGGATTTTCATTTCTAGTGTGTCACCGGGGTTCAGTCAGATGTTGTTTTCGATGTCTGGGACGCCGACACCTTAGAGCGGGATTTCTTCCGAACGAAACCTGCCCAGAGAAGTGCACCAACAAGGCAGATGATGCCAGCGATTACAATTGATTGACCACGGATTGCCGTCCCAATCTGGTTCCCTGTGATCAACAGGGTGCCAATGCTGATGAGGGCCAATCCTTGAACACCTGTGCCTTTCGCAGGGTCCGTGATATACCCTGCTTCTGTGAGAATGCCGGCAACAGACACCACGAACAACAGTAGTCCAGCAACTGACACGGGACGAAGTCCGAGAAGTACACCGATTTCTGAAAGTACAAATCCAATAGCGACGAGGGGGGGCCATGGACTCGCTCCTGTGAAGGTCGAGTCCGAGTCCGATGAATCGGTCACAGCCCATATTGGGGTTTGATGCATAATAAGTCAGCTGTTATCTATGCCCTCATTCTTAATATGCTCTACCAGAATTCTGGCGAGTAGTTATTACAATAAAGGTATCGTGAGGCTTCTTTTGATCCGGAGGTGGCTCTTCGACCACTAAACCAGAACGGTTTCAACGCTGAATAACCTACGTACGAGCAACACCTCACGAGAATATGTCATACGAAGGAACTATCATTTCACAGAGCGAGTCACCCACAGTTCGTTGTGATTACTGTAGGCATCCGTTCCCGACAACAGATCGTCTCGTCCTCCACAAAGGCATAGAACATCCCCAGCAGTTGAATGATAGCGAAGAGAAGGCATTCTTCTCTGCCCAAGCCGACGAAGAAGACGAGTTACGCACATTGCGTCTGAAGGCACTAGGGGGGCTTGTGCTCCTGTACTTCGGTCTTCTCTTCATGTATGCCATCTTCGCCTGATTCAGACACGAAGTCCAGATGTAATGAGAGATGCACAGAGCCATCTCCAAGATCGAGGCTTCGCAATTGGATCGTATCGAACACAAAGCTCAGGCGATTCATTCAGTTTGTAATCTGGGTCACGATACTGACGCTGTTCGCTGAAACAGTCGTTGCTGGGAACGGAATGACGCTCTCGAAGCAGCCTCGGGATACCCTTGCCGTTCCCCGATGGCTGTATCTTGCCACTGGCGGCGCCACGATCGGCGCCTCTGCCCTACTTGCGAGCTTCGTCACTGATCGAGCCTTTATCCGCTATCTCCACAACTGGTCACTCCCCGGCCCGACGATCGACGACTGGTGGACACCGATTCGATGGATCGGACGTAGTCTTGGGATTTTCGTCCTTGGACTGGCAGTGTATCTCGGACTGACCGGACCGCAGCTCCCAACGGCCAGCTTCACCATTCTCGTCACCTTTGTCGTCGTTCGAGCGGGCTTGCCGATGCTTACGTATCTCGGAGGGAACGTTTGGCCAGCACTGAACCCCTGGCGAGGGATCGTCTCGCTTCTCCCAGCTGGACATCGAACGTATCCTAAAGAACTAGCCCGGTGGCCAGCTGTCGGTGGGCTACTACTACTCGTGTGGATTGAGGTGATTTTCCCCGTCAGCACGATTCCGTCGACTCTTTCGATTGTGATCCTCGGCTACAGTGCCGTCACAATCGCAGGCGCAGTACTCTTCGGCCCTGACGCGTGGTTCGAGAACGCGGATCCCATATCTGTCCTGTTCCGATTCTTCGGGGCTGTCGCTCCCGTAAAACGGCGAGACGGGAAGCTCACTGTAAAACTGCCCGGTAGCGACCTGACTGACTCAGACTTAATCACGGGCACATCCGATGTCGCGTTCGTTATTGCGCTGATCTGGGAGCTCACGTACAGCGGCTTCATCACGACGCAGACGGGCGCAGCAACTATCGAGGCACTCGTCAGCCTCTCCAATATTGGAGTGGGTGCCGTACAAATCCGTGCGATCCTCATCTACACGCTCCTTTTCGTCAGTGGCTACGTCGTTTTCTTCGCCGCGTATTGGTATGCGGGCGTGCTCTCTCGGCGACGGACCGGGACATACATCACAGCGAAACGTATCGCCTTTCGGTTTGCACCCTCGCTATTGGCCATCGCAGCGGGATATCACCTCGCTCACTACACCGGACTGGCTGTATCCCTCAGTCCGGCTCTAGGCATGGCAATTGTCTCCCCACTATCGCCCCCGGCGAATCCCCTGACATTGTCTCCACCTGGATGGTTCGAGGGCTTGAGTATCGCCTACGTGCTCATCGGGCATCTCCTCGCTATCTGGGCAGCGCACGCGACCGCCTACGAACTCTTCTCGAGTCGTCTCGTCGCAATCCGGAGCCAGTACCCGTTCATCGGTGTGATGATCGGGTACACCGTTATTAGCCTCTGGATTCTCTCACTTCCAGGAGCGACGCCCCCATATCTACCCTGATTCTGGTGGTTTCGAGAGAACAACGGATCGCACACTAAGGTCAGAGCTCAACCAGAGAGGGATCACTCAACAGCGAACTCAATCGGCTCCATGTCGAGAAACGCGGTTTCGTAGCCATCGTGCCGCGCCAGTTGGGGTGGTGTCTCTACGGTGATTCTGACCGTATCGCCCGTCTTGAGTTCATCAAGACCCATCCCATAGAAACTCCCGAGGTTGGGATCGAGGGACGCTTGGAGTGTCCCTTGTGTGATTGTGTCCCCGCCTCGCTCGAGTGTTGCTGAAAGAGCCATCCTCGGGAGCATCACGCGATTGTAGGGTGTTCGAGGAGAAACGATTAGGAATGGTCCTTCAGTATCACTAAACCGATGGTCACCGTCAACGAGAGCAACCAGCATCGTTGCGTCACCGGATTGCCCTTCGTGGAGTAGTCGACCGGGAAGCTCGGATTTTGTCGGCACGACCGGTTCAGGGATCATTTCCATATCCATCAGATCGACTGTCCCACGGGTGCCCGCTTTTTCGCCTAATCGACGAATCTCCAAATTGTACGTCTCATCCGTATCGAACGTGAACTGCATCGTGGCTGACTGCCCTCGGGTAAATCGGCCTTCGAGCGGGTCAGTACGTGCTGTCTGTAGCGGACCGACCTGGAGCGTCACATCGTACTGGCCTTCTCCCGGAAGAGCGATATTGTCACCGTAATGGAATCCCATATTCGGCGAAATCATCGGCCAGAGGTTAGTAGAGGACACCTGACCGTCGCTGTTACTGATTTCGACAGAGACGTCAACCGGGAGAATCGTCTCCGTCTCGGTGTCCCAGACACTCGCCATCAGATGCACCGAATCGTCGGATTGGACGACAACTTTCGTTTTGCGTGAGCCGGTGAGGTTCCAGAAGCGGTGTGGGAACGAGTGCATCAGCGCAAATCCGATGTCGCCGGCTGTCTTCGTCCCATACATTCCCATCCCTTCGATGATAGCGGGATAGTAAACGGCGGCAGGCCGATCCTCCACGAGCGGTGGATCACGCCATGCAGACTGCGTCTCGAATCCGAGCCGCCCCAGGCAACCAGACAGCAGCAGGCCGCCTGAGAGGGCGGCCCCCTGTCTGAGAAACGTTCGTCGATTCATCGTTTCATCTGAGATGCTATGTTTGGTTGGTTCATATTGATTCGACTCTGTTGTCGTCAACCGGGGATATCTATCACTGACAGCCTCTACTTCCGGGTGAACCCTTACGCCAAGCGGACGACGAATCCGGTAAGTACCAGGAGTGAGACAATGCCGAGTAGCGCCGCCAGCAGGAGGTGCTTCTCTTCCATGGGATTCGGCTTCGATTGGAATTCTAAAGAAACCTTTGGAACTACAACATCGCCTGCACGTTGGCGTATCAACGATGCTGTCTCGTATCCTTCATGGCGTGCCGTCTGTGGAAGTGAACCACCCCCGACCACTCGAAGCACGTTACGACGACACATGCGTCACCTCTTGTGCGTCCCAGCCGGCTGTGCAGGCGGCAGCGCGCGCAACGACCGCGGCGGGACGAAGAAATTACCGCGACGCTCAGTACGGATGTACTGCAGAATGCCGTTGTTGTTCCGCTGGCCGACGGCCGACTGCTCGGTGACGTCAATGCCATTCATCGCGTCCCTCGTGTCGACGAAGTCGGTGATCCGTCGCTGGAGTGAGAGGAAATGCACGCCCGCTTGTCCTCCGTCAGTCGAATCAAAGTCACGTCGAAGCAGCAGCGGTGAGTCATCATCGTCGCGAACACGGGCGTTCTTCTGTGCGTGACCCACCACACCCATCTCGCGGGCGGTTTCATCGGTCGGTTCACAGTCGACGACTCCGCTGCTGTCCCCGAGGTTGTCTCCGGTACCTTCGATGATGTCGTTCTCGGCGTGGTATGGACAGAACATCTTCGCCTCACGCTGCCAGCGATCGTCCTGATTGTACCACTGGTTGAGGTTGAGTTGGAGCTTGGAGATGTGCTGAGTCGTGCCATCGGCGAACGGCCCTGACTGGATCGTCACGCGATCTTCACTAGCTTGGTTCTTTCTGAACCCCGATTTGAATCCCATGAAGAGGGGGGCGTCATCCGGGACTTTGTCGGCTGGAACACCCTCAGCGTCACCTGCATTCTTCGCCGGCAACCCGTCCCCAATGAAGCCCGTCCGCCGGTCGGCGATTGAGAAAACATCCGTCAGTGCAGCGTCAGGCTGATCAACACCGTTGAGCGTCGATTTGTTCCCTTTGAGGGCTTCTTCGGCACCTAGTACCACCTGTGCCGTGTTGCTCGCGAGATGGACGACTGCATCGGGCGTGTCGAACTCAGGATCCTCAAACGGCGCAAGTGCTTCCGGATCGGGGAGGTCGACGCCTTCGGGAAGGGATTCATCGAATCGGTCGAAGTATGCCGGGGAATAACTCACCGTGAGCAGTATGCCATCCCCGCTTCGCTCGTAGGCGTATTCAATGCCACGGAGAGCTGTGTCAACTTGGTCGCGGTCGTCGTCGGTCGGCTGTCCGACTCGTCGGTAATTCAGATAGAGGAGCACACGATGGCTCGGAGCGACGACGTTCCCATGGTCGTCCCGTGCGAGGACCTCATTCCAAGCATGCTGCCGTTGTGGATACGACGAGAGATCATCCGGTCCCGTCGGAGCATCAATCTCTTCACGGCCTATACAGGCACTAAATGCTGTTGTCCCGCCGATTGCGACAGCCGATCTGAGGAAGTCTCTGCGAGGAATAACCCTCTCGTCAGTCATAAATGAGGTTAGGGACTCAAAAGTAAAGTCGTTGCGGTGAAGTTGCTGAGTCAGTCTGAATTCGTGTTTTATTTTTTGATTACCACTGTAAGAGAGGTCGGGTGGCTACGCTGGGAGTACCAGATACGACACGGTGTATGCGGCGGCCGCGAGGGTAACGGCAGCCAGCGCAGTTGTAACGGTATTAATCAACTGAATCGATCTATCCTCTTGCCAACCCGAACGATTCGGAATTCCAATAAAACCAATCAAAAGAACGCTGAATACGAACGGTGACGCGGTCTCAACAGTCGGTGCGGGTATCGCGAAGACCGCGCCGCCGTAAGCAATCCCCAGCGCTGCACGGCGGTTGAGATGCCGCTTAAGACGCCATCCTCGCAGCCGTGCGACGACGAGGAACCCCGCCCAAATAATCGTGAGCTCAATAAAGAAGGCGCCGAGAAGATGTAGCGTCGGATCGGAGCTGAGAAGCATCTGGCCGTTCAATAGACCGGCTTCGATCGGGAGGGGATAGAATAGTGCCGGCGACGGACCAGCTAATACGTCGCCGAACGGGTGAGATACGAGCCCGAGGACTCCAGCGCCGAGAACGGCTCTCGGACCCACACCGACTCGCTCCGCAGACGTAACCAGTCCAACTCCAACAAGGACGAACGCAGCGACCACAGCGCCCGGTGCGATTCCGTCAATGACTGTTACGATGAGGATCAGGCCGCCGAGGATGAGCCCACTGAGTGTGCCGGCTTGAGGGCCGTAACTATCACGAGCACGCCAAGCGGCAAACCCGATAGCTGCGAAGACGCCGACGACCAGCGAGTGGGTGGCCCCACGGTGGATCTCGTTTGCAACATCCCAGAATGCGTCAGAGGTTACGAATGCGCCCTCCAGACTGCCGATAAGTCCAACTACGGCGTACAGCATATCGACATCTGGGAGCGTCGCAAACGAGCCAGCCACTACTCCGACCACAAGCGCACGCTCCTCTGGCCACCCCCGCCAGGCAGCGACACTCGCTGCTATGGCGAACGCAGCCAGAAAATGTCCGATGAACATGCCATTTGTATGTCGTCACAGAATATAAGTATAGCATGAGTGAGACCCTCAATCAGGGACGACGGTGGCTTGGAGAATAGAAAGTCGGTTGTTCGCTACCTTACTCTCACTGTCCCGACCATTTCAGAACTCTCGTGTGGGATACAAAAGTACCCGTACGTACCTGGTTCCTCGAACGTATGCTCGTAGTTCTCGCCCGGAGCGATGAGTCCCTCGGTGACCCGGTTCCTTACAGCACCCTCTGACTCGAAGTCACCGCTGGCGAAGTACGCCGCTTCGTCTGGAATCTCGTCTTCATACGCCGTAACCGTGTGATCGATGTCACTCTCGTTCGTCCACGTAACCGTCTCACCAGGTTCGATGGTCGCGGTCTTCGGCTCAAATCTGAGGTCGCCGGGCATCGTGACGGTCTGGGCCGACGAGGACTGCCCGTTTAGACACCCGGCAGTGCTGAGAGTCGCAAAGGTCGCAGTGCCGAGTCGCAACAGCTTTCGCCGACTGTAAAGCTCGAGTGACATTATATTAGAATCGCCCGGAACCTATTAGAGCGCCACGAAGAGGTCAGTCACGTACATGATGGCGAGGCCGAGCAGAAACGCGAGTATGTTCGTCGTACTCGCCACGCGACCGCCAGCATCACGAACCATTCGCGCGATCTCCCAGTCGACCTGCAGGATCGCGCCAACGCCGATCGCGAGGAAGAAGGCACCGAGCGTCGGCGAGTACGCGAGACTACCGATCCAGCCCCCGAGGATGACGGGTGCGCCGGCGATGACGCCGAGCGCGGCGAAGTGTCCGAGCGACGGCCGCTCTCCGCGGGCAACCGGCGCGACGACGGCTGGACCCTCCGTCACGTTGTGGAGCATGAACCCGATCACCAGGAATGCACCGAGCGACACGCGCCCGAGTGCGAACGAGCTCCCGATAGCAAGTCCCTCCGCAAGGTTGTGCAGGCCGATCCCGACCGCGACTAGATACGCGATCCAGAGACCGCTACTCGCCCGACTATCGCCAGCGGCGACACGGCCCTCGCGCCACGCACTGATCGCCTGGACGAGCAGGAGTGCACCGAATATTCCAAAGACGACCAGGAGGTTGCCCTCGTAGGCGCCCGGAACTCGTTCGGCGAGTTCGAACGCTTCGAACCCGGCGTCGAACGCCAAGAAGCCCAGTACGCCGGCCGCAAACAAGAGCACGGCGTGTAGCCACCGATCGCTCATCGTCTTGATGTAGGGGAACCACAGCATCCCTAACGCGACCGGAATCACGCCCACGAACAGCCCGATGACTGCAAGCGTTCCGAGCAGACCGAGGCTGAATCCGGGTGACTGACTCGGGGCGAGGATCGTATTATGGAACGTCGCACCGTCAGAGAGTACGAGCGCGACTTCGAGATCCCACCCCGGATTCCAGTGGTATGGAATCACGATCTGTGCGCTCTCCATCGGGGCGAGCGTACGGTCACCACCGGCACCTTCGATCCGGAAATCCCAGTAGGCCTCATCGACGAGAACCTGTGATATCGTCACAGATTCGGGGCCGTTATTCGTCACGTGCAGGACGACCGTTTCGTCGCTCGGAAGCGTCGTGTGCGTGACCGTCACGTCGGGAAGCGGTTCGCCGCTCTGGACGCCAGCGAGCGGTGACGTGAACGCGAACACGCCCAGGACGATCACGAGCAACACGATCGGGAGTAAGGCGCTGACCCATCGCGGAAGCCCGAGCGGTCGTGTGAGCTCTTCGTCGGCCGTTACACCACCATCCGTCGTCGTGTCTCGTGTCTTGTCCGCCATGTTAGACCACCTCGAAGAAGCTCATCCAGCCCAGTTCGGCGAACTCCGACTGATGGGCGTGGAACATGTACAGGCCCGGTTCATGATCGGAGTAGTCGATCTCGATGATGCCGCGCTGCGCCTGACACTGCATGATCGTGTCGACGTTCTTGCTCGTCGGTGTCAGCGTCGTCCCGTGGTCGTAGTAGTCGAAGAACTGCGAGTGCGTATGGAACGAGTTGATGAGGTCGAACTCCGTCGCGTTGGAGAGGTACACGCGCTGGCGTTGGTTCTTATCGATCTGGATGGGGCGTTTCGTCTCGCCCGCCGTCCAGTTGCCCTCGCCGTCAGTGTCACCAACTCCGTATCCGAACGCCCGTGTGTTCGCCGCGTAGACCTCGTTAGCGCCGTCGAAGTTGGTGTCGAACGAGTTCATCACCATCACCATCTCGTTAACGGCGTCATTCTCGGCATACTCGTGGTTCCGGCTCTTCGCCTCTTCGACGAGCTGCTCTCGGAAATCGTCGGTAATCGGGCCCGGATAGTTGACGTACTCGCGTGGATTCTCCCTGACACGTTCGGTGTCAGGATCGACGATGATCGTGCCGTAGAGTCCGCGGTGGATGTGTTCTTTCAGCGGGAGCGAGTGACAGTGATAGAAGTGTGTGCCGGCTGGCTGTGCGATCCATTCGTAGGTGAATGACTCGCCCGTATCGAGCACACCTGGCCCGTTCTGTGGAATCCCATCCATCCGCGGATTGAGGTTCTTCAGGTGTGGATGAATCGTGTGAGCATGTCGTCCGAGGTTTTTGAAGTTGACGCGGATCAGATCGCCCTCGACAGCGCGGATCGTCGGCCCCGGTACCTGGCCGTTGTACGCCCATGCCTGGAACTCGACGCCCGGCGCGATTGCTATCGTGGTGTCGACGGCGGTGAACTCGAACTCCCGCACGGTCCGGCCATCCTCTTCGTAGACCTGCTGGGGGACGTTATCCTGCCCGCTGTCTCCAGTATTGAATGCGGTGAGGAACTCGTGAGGATCGAAATCCAAATCCTCGTATTCGCCCACCGCACCGAAGTTACCATGTTCATCCTCATCGTCGTGATCGGAGGCGGCACTTGCCCGAGAGCTCCCGAGTCCGACGGCTGCACTGCCTGCAACACCGAGACCGCCGAGGACCGTGCGGCGACTGACACTCGTTTCACCAGTGAGTGATTCGACCAGTCGCTCCTCGAGCCGTTTCGTGACGTCTGCTGCGCTATTGTAATCTATCGATGGCATGATCTCCTCCGCTGGTCAAACCTCTGCGTGCCCATAGGAGTCCCTTGACCAACCCAATGTATATATTTGACTCATCTAAACTTTGATTGAGTCTAAACTAATACCTTGGCAGACGAGGTTTCGACCAGGTTAGCTTGGATTCTCGGACAGAGGTTGAGCGGAGATAGAGCGGGCAATCTTCTCGGGAAGTGCAACTGGTTCGTCGGCACCGTCTGGATCGAGTGTCACCATGCCAAATGAGGTGACCTCAACGATTTCCACTTCAGTTCCCCGGTGAATGCCGTGATCGGACAGATATCGGAGTAGATCAGCGTCTTCGTCTGGCACCCGTTCGATTCGAACGCTGTCGCCCACGTGATGGTCGGCGAGTGTTTCACCGCATTTCGGTGCTGAAATATCCAGCTCCGCGGTGGGAATCGGATCGCCATGTGGGTCAACTGCGGGATCCCCTAGCTGCTCTGCTATCCGGTCGGCAAACTGATTGCTGATGTGGTGTTCGAGGCGATCTGCTTCGTCGTGCACCTCAGCCCAACCGTACTCGAGGTGGTCCGTCAGGTATCGTTCTAAAAGCCGGTGGTGGCGAATGATTTCGAGGGCGATAGGAATGCCGGTGTCTGTGAGTTCAACCCCCTTGTAGGGTTCATGATGTACCAAATCACGCTCGGCCAATTTTTTCACCATACTGGTGACGGAGGGTTGTTCGACGTCCATATACTCCGCGAGAACCGAGGTTCGCACTCGGTCGTCCGTCTCTTCCTGAAGGTAATAGATCGCTTTGAGATAATCCTCCATGATCGCACTCAGCATTGGAAAAGAATTAGACTGGGCTAAATTTATAATTTGCCCTGTGCTTTATCGCTGGTATCGCCAACAGCGGGTGCGCTCCTGATGTCGTTGAGTACAGTAATCGTCGCGATCAACGCACAGCTCCCCCGCCGCGTGGACCTGTCCATCCCCGAGTTTCCAGGTAGGACACCAGCTACGGAGGCACAGCCCGCTGACTGAGGTTCTTTCTGGCTACCCCAAGAGGGATTCCGCTGAGGTAACTGTCGCAATCGACAGACCGATGGGTGCTACGCAGGCACCGATTCTTTGCTCTCCAGATACTGGTTTTCCCATTCACGTCGTGCTTCTATTTCACGCTGACCGCGCTGTGTGACCGTATAGACGTTCGTCCGCTTGTCGAGTTCACCCTTCTCGAGCAGTCCTTTCTCGACGAGGTCGTCGAGATTCGGATAGAGGCGGCCGTGATTGATCTCCTGCTCGTAATAGTCGTCGAGTTCGTCCTTGATTGCGAGCCCGTGTGGTTCCTCAAGCCCTGCGGTTACGTACAAGATGTCCCGCTGGAACCCAGTCAGATCGTGCATCTGTCTGTTTCCTGTTTTTGAGGGGTAGCATATGTTCTCTCTGGTACCCCGAGGCGATTTCGGCATGACTGGGCCGGAATCTCGCGTGAAAACTTCGAACCTTTATATGGTGGACAGGAGAAGTCCGCGATGGAATGTCTGACCTGATCGTCAAAGCAGCCGTGAAGGACGCACTCTCGGATCACAACGTCTCGGCAGATTTCTACGACGCCCTCGATGAGGAGGTCGCCGAAGTGCTCAACGACGCCGCGGAGCGGGCTGAGGCCAACGACCGGAAGACGGTCCAGCCTCGCGACCTGTAGACTGGGGTATCACAGTAGACCCGTCACTCGGACGTAGCTTTTTGAGGTTCTTGTTCAAAAACTACCAGACGTGTATGGCGGAGGCACCGGATACTGAACGGCAGGCGGTCGAATCCGAGGCTGGAGAGGTCCTCAGCGTGTCACAGCTGAACGACCGGATTGCGTCGGTCGTCGAGGACACGTCTGCCCTCAACGGCGTCCGCTGTATCGGCGAAGTCACGGATCTCCACCAGAACAGTACCGCCCTCTATTTCACCCTGACCGACGGCGACGCCGAGCTTCCCTGTATGCTCTGGGCGAACCGCTATCAGAAGATGGACGCCGATCTCGAGGACGGGACCGAGGTCATCCTCGAAGGCGATATCGACTACTGGACAGAGGGCGGGAAAATCGACCTCAAGCCGTGGGAAGTCATCGTCGTCGGCGACGGCGACCAAGCGGCTGCGGTCGAGCGACTGCGCAGCGAGCTCGAAGAGCGTGGCTGGTTCGACGACGAGCAGAAACAGCGCCCGCCAGCGTTTCCGGAACGGGTCGGTGTTGTGACCTCACTCCGAGGGGATGCTCGCTACGACATCTAGAGCGCGATCCACGAGCAAGACCCTACCGTCGACATCCTGGTGAAGGATGCGACCGTCCAAGGGTCAGAGGCCCCGACCTCCATCGCGAACGGCATCCACCATCTGGACCGCTCCGAGGACGTCGACGCGATTATCGTCGGCCGTGGCGGGGGGAGCGATTCGAACCTCCAGGCGTTCAACACCGAGCGGGTCGCGGAAGCTATCTTCACCGCGAATACGTCTATTGTCACGGCGATCGGGCATACTGATGACCGGTTAATCGCCGATCAGGTCGCGGATGTGGCAACGATCACGCCGACGGCCGCCGGCGAGTATATCGTGAATTCCCGCGAGGAGTTCCTCGCAAGCAAGGTCAAGCCGCTGGCGCAGCAACTCGACGCCGCGTACGAAACCCTCCAGCAAGAGCATGAACACGAACAGGAACTCGCCGAAGCAGTCGACGAGGCCGCCGCACCCGAGGGCCTCCCACCGGTCTACTACAAGGCCGCAATCGCTGTGCTGCTGTTGCTGTTATTGACTATTACTGGGCTTTGGCTGGGGGTGATCTAAGCGTGGCAAACGACCAAGAGATCCACGACCGGTTGACCCGTGTCGAAGAAATCATTGAGCAGCTCGATGGGGACGAGTGTGACCTCGATGAAGGTACAAATCTCCACGAGGAAGGTCAGGAACTCTTGGCTGAGGTGAAAGAAATCCTCGACAACGGGCGTGGAGAGGTCGTGGAACTCGAGTAGAGCGCCATTCCAACCTTAACCAACAGACAACGGAATCTAACCCTATTGTTGGTTAATAGTATCTTTGCAAGGTGAACGAGCTCTCCGATTATAATTTACGTTAGATTTTTGCGCCAGTTGGTGGCCAGAAAGCATATACCGATCTTCTAGCTATCGCACCACCATGGACCGGGGCTCAACCGGTGCATACCCACCCCGCATATATGATCACACGGGCAGTCACCATCGAAGACATCGATGATCTGTACCTGACGTGGAACAGCCATATCAACGGTTCCGCCCTCTATCGCCGCGCCCTCCGAGACGAGATGGAGCTTCGCGACGTCGATCCCAACGAGCTTCGAGATCTCTTCGAACGGGCCCGCGAACAGGGCTACACGAAAGACGAGATCGTCGACGAGACCAACCGCTACGCCGATCTCAAAGCACTCGTCGACGACGCAAAGGAGTAACCCGCTATGTCACAGGACAATACGCCCTCCGAGACGGCTTCGAATCGCGCCGACAGCCAGTCCACGGCATCGAGTAGGCTTCCCAAGCAAGCTGTCTTCATCGTCGTCGTCCTGAGCCTGTTCGCTGTGGAACCCGCCGCCGCACAGACGAACGCGGTCTGTAGTGCAGACAACCTCCCCAGCATGATCGAGGGCTTCTTCCAGCTTACCACGGCGCTGGGCATTGTCGGCCTCGCAGTCGTGTGGCAGGCCGACTCCCTTATCGAGATGTTCACGATTACGCCCGAGCAGAAGAAGGGACTCAAGCGCCACAAGCGCTCCGCGATGAAGTCTGCGGTCGTCCTCGTCGCCCTCGGACCACTCTACACCGTCGCTGGGTCGATGATGAACCTCCCACTGGCGCAGTGCGTCGACCTCGCCCCCTGGTAGGCGACTACCACCCCCGTCGCGAGCCCCCATGAAACAACGAGAGCTCTCCGTGCTAATGGCCGCCCTGTTCGTGATGAGCCTAGTCACAGGTCTCGTTACTGCAAGCCCGCCACGGCCAGGCACGGAGGGGAATGGACTCACTGAGAATGAATCAGCGACGCTGTGGTCTCGCGACGCGGACAACTACATCAGCCAGGAGGAGTACCAGCAGCGATACGGCGAGAGCCGGACCGCGATGCACCAACTCGCAAACGGGACAGACATCACGTTCAAGCGCCCGCCGGCGACAGCTGCAACGTGGACGCGAAACGATTTCGCTGATCTCGAAGCCGGTGGGTCGGATACGTCCGTACATCCGCGCCACGCATCGCTCGAAAACGGGGTGTTCATCGAGGACGCCCACGCCACGGTATTCGCAGTGCAGCCGTCGACGCGAGGTCACTTGGAGTCGGGTGAAACACCGCTCTATATTGCACCGAACGGCACGATGCGGGGGTTCGTCGACTATCGCGTTCGCGTCCCGAACGGAAGCTCTTCAGGGAACACGACTATCGAGTGGTCGCTCGCGAGCAACGAGGTCGAGGAGGTTCGGTTGCAAAAGGACGGCGAAACTATCGTCGAGCGCGACGGCTCGCACACGCCGGCCCTCGACTACCAGATTGAGGATGACTGGAGTGCAAACCTCACGCTTGAAGCCGAAATCAGCGTCCGGCTGAAGAAGACCACGCGAATCGACCGAGGCGACGAGACCGATGTCGAGGTCACGTATCGTACCGAATCGCTCAACGTCTCGGATTCGATCGCCGTCGAGATCTACGACCTCTCTGCGTACCCCTACTACGCCGAGTATCCCAATGGTGACGCTGGTGTCGCCATTTTCCAGTCCCGGCCGTGGCAGGGGTACACGCTGACGGAGAATGGAAGCGCACGAGTGCGTGGCGTCTGGCGGTTCTACACCGCCCGGAACACCAACTGGGATACACTCGTCAGGTCAAACCGGACCGACAGCGCCACCGTCGAGTCGGATGCGATCCCTGTGTACGTCCATGCATATCCATCACGGATCGGCCCGCGTGCCGAACCAGTTCGCGATGGCCCAGAAATCATCGACACCTGGGGCACTGACCGACCGTCTCCGGACGGCACTCTCGGTGAGAACATCAACATCGACATCGTCAACCAGTCGTACACGACGACGTACGGCGTCGCAGTTCGCGCGGAGACCGTCGACCGCGACGCGCTCCAGGTAGCGGGGATCGTGCGGGGTGTGAACGCCTCGATTGTGGCACCTGATGCTGGCTCAGAGCGGCAGCTCCGGCGCAGTAATCTGACTGTTGAGGTGCTCCAGCAAAACGAAAGTCAGGCCACACTCCGCATCGAGCTCCGGGATAACGAGACCGGCGCACCAATCGTGCTCAGCGATCCCGACCGACGATATCCGATCGGCGGGAACACTCGCAACGGCTACATCACCGTCGCGGAGCAACGTGTCGAGACCAACGCCTCCGGGGTGGCGATCGTGACGATCGACGAGCCGGGGATCTACACGGCACGGTACCATCCGGGTTCGTGGCTCGGGCACAACCCCGCGTATGTGAGTGCGACGGCTACTGCTCGCTGGCATCCGCTTGGAACCATCGACGGTTGGTTCGCATTCATTTTCGAGGTCGGCTGGCAGCTCATCCCGTTTCTTGTGATGTTCTACGCAGGCAAGCGGCTCCTCCGAATGCTCGGTCCAGAAGACATCTTCCAACGGAACCCATAGTCCATGACTAGAAACCACCCACACATCAGTCGGCGAACCGCCCTCCGAACAGTCGCAGGTGCCGCCCTCGTGAGCGTCGCTGGCTGTCTGAACGACAATGGCGGTTCTGGGACGCCTGGTGACGGAACGACCTCTCCAGATGGCAACGGCCCACTCACGCGTATCGCTGTTGAGGGGACAACACTCGTCGTCGAACTCTCCGAAGAGGCCGATATCGACCAAGTCAACCTCATCCAGCCGAACGGCGAGCTATTCGGGAAGCGTGACGTAGCCGCAGGTGCTCAGCAGGTCACGTTCGAGATTGGCACCGCGTATGCGCCCGGTGAGTACCGCGTACTCGCGTTGAAAGGCGAGGAGACAGTAGTTGAGACCACGACTGAACTCCGTCCCGAGATTCAGATACAGGATGTTGGACTCTATCGAAATAATCCAGATAAGCCGTGGGACGAAGTCTATGGTGAGAGCGAGACTGACCGGATCAAGAATGGCGAGGCATTCGTCACGGTAGAGAACACAGGAAGTGGTCCGGAAGCGATAACTGAACTAATCTTCTCGGAGGACGTTCCCAATCCAATTGAGAATCCCAGAGGCAGTGGGATGCACGAAACCGACCAGGTAGTGGTCTCCCCTGGCGAGACGGCCGACCTGTTCAGTAATTCGTTCCCGTTCGGTTCAGAGAGTGAGGACGGAATGGGGTGCTCCCCAGATGGTAACAGCGGCCAGTTCACGGTTATCGTCGAGACCCGAGTCAAAGGCAATCGAGTAACGAGTACCTACGATGTCCAGTATTCCGGGTCTGACGAGATGACTGACTGTGAGGTCACGATTACGGAGGCCTAACGATGGTTGATCTCATTGACGTCGTCCTTGAGGGTATCAAAGGTGTCGTTGATTGGTTCATCGGGTTGTTCATGGACGGTCTCAGGTCGGGGTATGAGACTCTGACTGAGGGAATGTTCGGAACCCCGACCCCAGAGACGAACGGAGCATTTGTCTTCGGTGAGCCGACCAATGCACCCTGGCCAGCGATCCACGATGCCCTCATCGGCGGCGAAATCATGCTGGTCGCCCTTTTGCTTCTCGTGATGAGCGTCCAGGGGCGTCACACGGTTCGGATCTTCAATATTGGAAGTACCTACGAAGCCCGAAAAACGAAGAAGACGGCCTGGGTTGGAGCCTTTCTGATTATCACATGGTACTGGGTTGGGACTCTCGCGCTCTACCTCGTCGACGGATTCACCATTGCACTGATGCCGGAGCTTTCCTCCGTAGCCTCGGCAATGCTTCAATTCTTGGGTGCAGCCATCACAAACCCAGGGCTGGGACTATTGTTCGCCGTGATTGGTGGGTTCTCGATGTGGGCGCTGGAGGCGCTGTTCTACATCCGGATGATTCTGCTCTATGTCTACCTGTACGGAATGCCGATTGCATTTGCACTGGCCTACGGAAATATTCCGGTCGTATCCGATATCGCGATGGGATTTTGCAAACGGTTTGTCCCGTTGGCTGTCCTCCCGCTCCCCGCAGCGATGGTTCTCAAGGGCTATGATCTAATCTACAGCGGTAGGACACTGACGCCAGGAACTGCGTTCCTCAAGTACCTCGTGGCTGCGTCGCTCCCACTGGTCGCCCTCTATATCACGTGGAAGACGTTCAAATACGCGACGCCGTTGACGGCCAAAGTCGTCGGTGGTGCGACGAAAGGCGCAGCACTCGTTGGCGGTGTCGCCGCTGGAGCCTACGTCGGTGGCGCCGGCGTCGCGACGACCGCCGCTCGGTGGGGGCCGAAAGCCGCCGCTGGCCACGCCGTCGCGCAAAAAGCAGCTGCTCGCGGTGGGCATGGAGGAAACGATGGCGGAACGCCGTCGTACCGTCGAACAGAGAATGACCCTGGTGGAGCGACAGCGGAATCGGCGAGTGACGACCGTGGGATGGAGTTTGATCGAGGAATCCACTAACAATGTCAGCAGATCAAGACGCGGCCGCACGGCGCATCATGGATCAGTTCGGCGAGGAGAGTCGCATCCCATATCTCAATATCGAGGAAGGAGACGTCGGCATGCTCATCGCCTTCCCCATTATTGGGCTGTTTATCGCGGGCCTCACCGGGATTGAGTCGCTTGCCCTCCCGTTCGTCGCTGGCGGGCTTGGCTTTGGCGTCGCCGTCATCTACGTCTCACCAACCCACCTGAACGCCTGGACGTGGACCAAAGACGTCTATCGGTACCTCAAACGGCCGCAGGTCACGTTCAGTGCGCCCGCCGACGCCGACACGAGTACCAACGAATCAGAGCGCAACGAGGGCGGACTCGCGAACTACACGCCGTTCAAGCCGGACGAGCGAACGCAGGATCTCACCAACATCAAGCGGGCGTGGCCGGGCGCTGGTGCCATCCAGCGTGAAGACGGCGCGATGGAGGCGTTCATCGAGATCGATCCGGCCAACATGGACTTCGCGATGTCCGACGACTGGGCGCAGCTCCAGGACGCTGGCGAAGAGTTCGCCAACAAAGAGCTGGACTCGAAGCTCAAACTCCACGCCACAACCCGTTCCTTCCCCGTCGAGCAGATCACCGAGACCATCGAAGATCGACTCACTAACGAAGACGTCACAGAGAACCCGATCTTCCGGGAACTCCTCGAAGAATATCGGGAAGCACGGCCGAAGGAGATGCGTGACCGGGGTATTCAGCAGGTCCGGTACTACATCGGCGTTGAAGTCAGTCCGATAGAGGTCTACGACCGCTTCCGCGACGAGGGCACCCCCGCAGAGAAGCTGACGCAGTTCCCCGTCATCGGGTTCCTGTTCAACCCGTTCGTGACCCGCCGCGAGGACCTCACCGACGTCGAGCGCCGTGCCCAGATGTTCGAGAAACTCGACAGTCGCGTCAACGACGTTCGCTCCGAGTTCATCCAGCAGGCGTCGGGGTGGTCCGCACGCCGGCTCAGCACGGTCGAGCTGTTCGTTCTGAATATGGACTTCTGGAACGGCCGCGAACATGACTACGACGAGGCGGAACGTGTCGTTCGCGACCAATCGATCATCGGCCACTCGCGCCGGGAGGACCCACACGATGCGTAATGTTATTCTCCAGACCGGTGGTGGTGCGCTTGGCTCCGTCGCCGGGTGGCTCCAGAATCTGACGCCAGCAGAGAGTGCAGTACTTGCCCTTGCAGTGGGTCTCGGCCTTGGCGTCGGTAGCAAGCACCTCTGGGACTGCTTCACTGCGGACGATGAACCAGACGTGGACTTCACCGATGTCCTCGACGAGGAGACACTCAAAGAAGGCGAGGCCGAACGCAAGCTCCTCGACGACATCTCCGAGTCGCACAAGACCGTCACCGCGCCCGGAGCTGTCGAGTGGGAAACGCGAGCCGCACGGGTCGGCGAGCAGTGGACAACGACACTGTACATCGCTAACTATGCCGACTATCCCAACGACGGATATCTGAGCGACCTCTTCGAGATGACCGACGTCCAGTTCGATCTGACGGCCCACATCACGCCGAAAAATCAAGAGCGGGCCCGGAACGAACTGCAAGACATCGCGGACGACCTCCAGGTCGATGCTGACCTCGAACAGAGTATCCGGAGCGCGTATCTCCAAGAGCGCGCCAACGAGGCCGCAGCGACGTACAAGGCCGTCGAGAACGGTGCGAACGTCTTCGACCAGGGGATGTTCATCACGGTCCGGGCCGACGAGAAGGACGAGCTCAGAGACGCCGTCCAGACCGTCAAGAGTGCGCTCCGCGACGACCCGGCGAACCTCACGCCGAAGACCGCAATTTGTCGGCAGGACCTCGCCCTCCAGTCCGCCGCGCCCATCGGCGACAACGAATTCGGGCGGACATCAATCGCACTCGGCGGGGCCGTCGGCGCACTGCTGTCCTCGCCGCACAACGCGACGATCCTCGAGGAGGGCGGAGTGGAGTTCGGGATTCACAAGGACAACCAGAGCCCCGTGGTCATCGACCCGTTCGCCCGGGACAACGGGTACGCGATGTTCACCGTGGGCGACACCGGCTCGGGGAAATCGTTCAGTTCAAAACAGAACTTCATCCGCTCCATCGAGCAGAGCAAGGACCGTATCGGCATCATCCTCGAGCCGTTGAACAACTGGGCGGGGGTCTCAGAGGCGCTCGACGCCAAGCGAATCACCGTCGGCGGGACGCTCGGGCTGAACCCCTTGGAGATCCGCGAGACGCCCGAACACGTCCAGCGGGCGATGGGCGAGGACGCAAGCCCATTCAACGAGAAGCTCGACGACGCCATGAGCTTCCTCACGAACTTCTTCGCGCTCCGCGGCATCTCGTTGGGCGACCGCCGGACGACGCTCGAACTCGGGCTCAAGCGGGCCTACAAGCGTCAGGGCATCACCGACGACATCTCGACGCACGACAATCCGAGTCCGACCATCCGCGAGATGATGGACGTCTTCGAGGACATGGTTGACGACCCTGAGGAGTTCGTCGTTCGATCCGACGAAGAGGCAGGGAAGATCAAAGAGGACGCGACGTGGCTGCTCGATCAGCTCCGCCCCTTCGAGGACGACGGTCGCCACGCCAACCTCGGCCAGGAGTCCGACTTCGACATTCGGGACGAGAAGGTCATCTACCTCGACCTCGCCCAGCAGGAGGGGAGCGTCGACAGCAGTACGGCGCTGACCATGCAACTGCTCATCTCGCTGGTGTACGAGCGCGCGAAAGTCTCGGAGAAGGAGGTCGTGTTCTACATCGACGAGGCGCGCTACATCATGCAGGACGCCGCGAGTCTGGCGTTCCTCGAAACAGTGTTCCGGCACCACCGCCACCACGACCTCTCGATCCGGCTGGTCACCCAGACCGTCGACGAGTTCTTCGAGCACGCCGAGAGTGAGGCCATTCTCGACCAGTGTGCGGTCAAGCAGTTCCACCGCCTCGACGGGATGGATGATGAGTGGGCCGACGAGTTCGGGCTGAACTACGCGCAGATGCGGTTCGTCCAGGACGCCGTGCCCGGCAACGAGGACGCCGGCTTCTCCGAGGCCCTCGTGGGCGTCGACGGCGAGTGGCGCGGCATCCAGGTCAAAGCGATGCCCAAAGAGAAGCAAGTCATCGACTTCGAGCCAACCGAGCAACGGCGATCCTCGCTCCCTGGTACTGGCGAGGATGCTGTAGACGCGGACGTGCAGGCGTTCCAAGACGATATTGAAAGCCGAGCGACCGACAACGGACAACGCCCACCAGAGCAGACGCCAGCAGAGACTGATGGTGGCGCAGCGGGAGGTGACGAGGATGCGTGAGTACCTTCGCGTGACGCCAACCTCCGAACGGCTCACTCCGGAGCGTCTGCCGCAGGCACTGGAGAGCCTCCACAAACTGACCTCAACGGACTCGGCAGGGCTAGCTGACAAACTCAACCCGCTACATAGCGACACACCGCTACGCTTCGAATTCCTCGCGCTCAGTGAGGGGAAAGATGACCCCGTCGAATTCTACTACGGTGCAGACGACCACTTGGATACCCTTGAGAAACGGCTCCGGTCGATCTATCCCGAGACATTCGATATCGAGCGCACCGAGGTCGACATCGCATCCCGACTCGTACAGCCTGTCGAATTCGACCGCGAGACATTCGTTGAGCACTATGAGTCAGGCGAGCTCACGTACGAATTCGGCCCTGACGAGCAATACGAGAGTGGCACTGACGACAACAATCAAGCGGGGCCAGGGGATGCCGAATCAGTCGCGGATGGAGGAACGGTCGGCGACCAGTTTCCCGACCACTTCATTGAGATTGGCGATACTGCCCTCGAACTCGCCCCACCAGATGCGATTCCCGAGGATGAGCCACTCACGACGCTTGCCAAACCAACGGTAACATCGGAGGGGAGGATACTCGCCCGGCCAGCGACCGAATCTGTCTCCCCACTCGGCGTGCGGTGGCAGGGGTCGGCGACTCGGAAGCAGGACTGGATGACCTCACTCTCGCCATTTACTGCCGACGACGAAGCAGAACTCCCCGCGGTCGATCAGCCAGGGGGTGCGCTCGCGTCGCTCGTCGACCACCTGATGGAGGCGACAGCACCAGTAGCGTTCCAAGTCGTCTTCCAACGACGCGAGAGCTGGCAGTCCGATGCCGACCTTCGCAAAGAAGATGTCATCGACGGACGGGACACACTCGCCCAGGAGATTATTGGCTCCCTTTTCGAACTCGACGATCGGTCGGAGAGTCGGGATAGAAACCAGCTGAGCGACGCGGTTGCAAAACGTGTCGCAGCAATCGAGGCGAAAAATCCGAAGCGCTCGTTCACCGCGAACATCCGAGCAATCGGGATTCCATCTGATAGTGACGGTCGCGATGATCTCGGTGAGCGAATGCAATCACTGGTCCCGGTATTCGACCCGCTTGACGGGCCGTACTACCAGGTTGCAGCCGAACGAATACGTGACAGCGGCTTGCGGGCAGCCACAAAAGAACGGAACGCACGAGCGGCGCTGCAGCGGCTCTTGGATCGTGAGATCACGACCGGTCGTGGGACGACCCGACCGGAGTTCGTCCTGAGTGGTCGAGAACTCGCGCACTTCGTACTCGTCCCCTCCTCGGAGCAGCTTACTGTCGAGGGGGCACGTGGGACGCGTGCGGAACAGCAGAGTCGGAATCCGTTGCCCCGTCCGCACCAGGACCTTATGGGTGAGTTCCGAGACGGGATGGCAATCGGGTATGCCCTCGACGACACCGGCGAGGCCGAAGACGTGCCGACACACATTCCACCCGGACTGTTGCCCACTCATTACGGCCGGTTCGGAACAACCGGCTCTGGGAAATCGAAAGCCCTCATCAACGATATGCTGTCGCTGTACGACAACACCGAGGGTCCGACGATCCTCATCATCCCGAAGAACGACGATATGGCCCAGAATTATATGCGGGCTCACGCGCGTCAGTTCGGAATGACCGACCTCGAAGAGAACGTCGTCCACTTCACAATCCCGGACGTGCTCCCCGGGTTCTCGTTTTTCGATCTCGAACCGTCGATGGAGAGCGGACGGCGCCGCGAAGACGCCGTCCAACGGAAGGCCGACCACTACGAAGAGATTTTGAAGCTCGTGATGGGAACCGACCGCTACGAGCGGGCGACTGTGGCCCCGACTCTCATCAAGACGCTCATCAAGGCACTATTCGACGAGGAATACGGGCGTGAAAACGGGCTGTACCGAGCGTCGACGGACTACTTCGCCCACCGACAGCTCGAACACGTCGTCGACCAGCTCTGGGAGGCCGGGCCACCGAACGAGAACATCGGCGACGCCCCACGGTCGAGCGACGAGGAAGTCACGCGGACGATTCGACGGCAGCTCCAGTTAGATCCAAACACCTTCGCGAACGTGATGGGTGGTGTCGGAAACCGCCTTGCGTACATTTCACAGGATACGCACCTGCGGCAGATCTTCAACAATACCGAGAACCAGTTCGACTTTCGGGATGTCCTCGACGAGGATACGGTCATCCTCTTCGACCTCGGCGACCTCCGCGACGACGCCGCCCGGATCATGACCGGTGTGATCCTGACCAATCTCGATGCAGCTCTCAAGGACCGCAAACAGGCCCTCTCCCAGCGCTCGGACGACTACGTCGTGAACTTGCTCGTCGACGAGGCAGCGTCGGTCGTGGTCTCCGACATCATGAATGATCTCCTCGAGAAAGGCCGGGGATTCCGGCTCTCTGTTGGCCTGTCGATGCAGTTCCCCGAACAGATGGAGGCTGAAGGTGGGCGGAAGATCTACCTGAATGCTCTGAACAACATCGGCAGTTCACTCATCGGGAAAATCAACGTCGACCGGGAACTGGCGCGAGCGATGGCCCACGAAGAGATGGACCCCGCAGATTTCGCCAATCGGATCCGTTCGTTGCCGCGCGGAGAGTGGATCGCCAGCTTACCAAGCCCGACGTTCGGTGAAACGGGGCCGTATCCGTTCAGTCTCGAACCACTCCCGATTCCACCGGGCCACCCCGAGAGCGAATCCCCGCTCACTGAGCGTGAAGAGGCGCAGTTCACTGAGACCCTCTCCTCGATGCACGAGCACATCAGTGACGAACACGGCGTGCCGGCCGCAACAGACGCCTCAACAACGAGAACACCGACCGACGGACACGAGGTGCTCGATATCGGGAGCGACGACCTGGACGTTGCGATTGCGAAGGTGGTTCGGAGTCTTCAGCTCCAAGAGGGGTGCCGCGAGGAGAACGGCTGGGTGGCCGTTGAAGCAGTTGACGACGAACTCAGACGGCACTTCGACGACGTCGACGCCGAGCCGCCGTCGTATGATGCACTCGCGGACATCCGAGAACGATCACGATACCTCGATACGACCGTCGATGTCGACGCCGACGAGCTCCGCATCCGGCTCACTGACGCCGGAGAAGAGGTCGCGACACCCGATACTGGTAGCGTGCAGGCCGCTGGTGGGAGTGTCCACGACGCAGCACTCCTCCAGATCGAAGAAGAACTCACTGCACTCGGTTTCACCGTCTCGATCCTCGCACAGGATGGCAGCGAGAAACCTGACGCGAAGGCGAGCCACCCCGACGTTGCCGACCGATTCGCCATCGAAGTCGAAACGACGACACCTGAGAATCCCGCAAAGGTGCTCACGAACCTCCGGAAAGCCCAAGAGGCAGGGGATATCCCGCTGTTTGTCGTTCGACCAGGAAACGACGGAACTGAGTGGGCCAAGCGTGTCGACGGTATTCTCACACCACCCGTCCGTACCCTCCAGAATGGTGAGACGCGGTTCTACACCACTGACTCGAATCTCACGTTCAACGGCGGGGCAACCGAAGAAGGTGGAGTGACGGCCGTCCGCCCGGCGACCGACGACGAGAACGGGGCCCAGAACATCTGGCAGCGTGATGGCGACGAAATCGTCCTTTGTGATGCCAACGAGACGGAACATATCCGCCTCCCGTCGCTTGGAAAACTCTCGAAAGATCGTGTTCCAGCCATCTACAGCTACGACCACGCTGCCGACGAGTACGTCGTATACGAGCACGGTGAGCAACACATCTACGAGACGAAATCGACGTTCGAGGACGACTGGGTGCGTGTCAAGAAGCCATTCGTCCCCGAAGCCGAACTCCCCGTACCAGACTACACACGTTCGACGTACGGCATCGTGATCCTCCACGATGAGGCGGAATTGGTCGTGTATGAAGACGGTGAGAAGCGGCCACTCTCGACAATCACTAACGGAACACTCCGTCCCGCATCGCCCGAATCAGCGGCCGCTGACGAGCCACTTAGTCAGACAGACCAGGCAGATGAGACAGTCGAGGAAGACCAATCGCCACCGTCGTTCGAATCGTTCGTCGACGAATATCTTGTCGAAGATGCGGATGAAGCCGTGCCGAAAGATGACGTATTCGGCCTCTACAACGACTGGGCAGAGGCACACGGCATCGACGATCCGCTGAATAAGAGCTGGTTCACACGGAAGCTCAACACCCATATCGAGGTAGACTCCACGAAGAAGCGAATCGACGAGGAACCCGTCCCGCATTACACTGGTGTCCGCATCCGGTCTGAAGAGGACTTTCAGCCATGAAATGGACGTACACGGTCCAATTCCCGATATCATCGGGACTTCTTGAGACCTGTTCCACCCAAGCTGAATCATGACCTCATCCAATCAAACTCGAAGGTCGGAAATCACCCGATGGCGGCATGTTCCACCCAAATCCTCAATGGGTGGAACACTAACGAGCTTGGCGGAATGGGTGGAACACGCTCACGTCCAGCGGTTTGCAACCAGCCATAGTGAGTGTTCCACCCAACAACCAACTAGGATAGAACGGGGGGTCCCCGTTGGGACCAAGGGATTGGATCGCGACCAACAGCAGCGTGAGTTCTGTGCTGGCTCAGAGCCAGTGAGAGCCATACGAGGTGCTACGTGAGGATGAGTGAGCCTATGATCGGCGAGCCGGAGGCGATTCCGGAGACGTTACGCGAACGCGACCAGTGGGTGTGCTGGCGAGAAGAGGAGCGAGACGGCAAACCGACAAAGATTCCGGTGACGCCAGGGGCTGGGGGGTTCGCATCAGCAACCGAGTCAGAGACCTGGGCGAGTTTCGGGGCGGCACTCGACTACACCGAGACGGAGTATGCCGACGGCGTCGGGTTCGTGTTTACTGACGACGATCCCATCGTCGGCGTCGATCTAGACGACTGCCGCGATCCCGAGACAGACGATGTCGACGACGCGGCGTTGGACATCATCAGGCGACTCGACTCCTATACGGAGGTGTCACCGTCCGGTACTGGCTATCATGTCCTGATCACCGGCGAACTCCCCGACGGGCGGAACCGTCGCGGGAGCGTCGAACTGTACGACACGGCACGCTTTTTTACCGTCACTGGCGATCACGTCGAGCGGACACCCACTCGCGTTGCACGCCGACAGGACGCGGTCACAGCGATTCACCGCGAATACGTCCAGGACACCGAGCGTGACACAGCATCCGAGTCCGAACAGCGTGGTGGCGCTGACCCCCGGTCACCGACGACCGATGCAGCTGACGTTGACGTCGACCTCGAAGACGAGGACCTCCTCGAGAAAGCGCGAAACGCATCCAACAGCGAGAAGTTCGAGCGGCTCTGGAACGGGAATACGGTCGGCTACGACAGTCAGTCCGAGGCCGACATGGCGCTGTGCTGTTTGCTGGCGTTCTGGACCGGTGGCGACCAGACGCAGATGGAGCAGCTGTTCCGCCAGTCGGGATTGATACGAGAGAAGTGGGACGAGGTTCACTACGCTGACGGGTCGACGTACGGCGAGAAGACCATCGAGCGAGCGATTGCGACCACGTCGGAATTCTACGACCCGGACGCCGGCGACGATACCGCAGATCCTCACGGCCCACCTGACAGGGTCACTGCTGGTAGTACGCCTGACGAGGCAGACAGGAGTCGTACGTACCTGGCGGAGAAAAACCGCTTGTTGAGCGAGCGCGTCGACGAACTCGAGGCAACACTCGAACAGAAGACTGAGCGGATCGAGACCCTCGAAGCAGAGATCGAACGCCTCACCGACGAACTCGCAGCCCGTGACGGGGAAACTGAGCAGTCCCAAGAGGAAGACTCCGGTACTGCGAGCGAGACCGGTGATGACCCAGAGCCAGCCTCTATGTTGCGTCGATTCTTCGGTGGTCGGTCTGAGTAGCAGCGGGGACTGAAACGTCAGGACAATCATCCCTGTCTGAGGAAACTACTTCCAGAGCCCTGGTTCCGGGAACGGAGGCGGATTACCCAACGCGCTCGTTATATCGTGCTCCATCCCCCACCCACCGCCCCCGGCGCCCGGTGACGATGACTCCTGTCGGTTGACCATCGTGATGCCCTGCGACTCGGTCTCGACGAGGCCGAAGAGTAGATCGCAGAACTATGTACGAGTAGACAATTCCTCCGCAGTAGCGTTTATCGCGCCGACCAAGGGTGACGGCGCTCAGCGCGATGGGCACCACCACGAGAGCCGTCGTGGTGTCCAGTCTGGTGTCAGCTGAGTGCAGTCACAGGTGAGTCCATGTCTACGTTCAGTAACTCAGAGGCAGCCAGTGCATCGCCGTCAGAAAACCACACGAGTCCATCGAGAGATACGGAGGATACAGATTCGCAGCCATCGTGGTCAGACGATGCAAGCAGCGAGGATGGAACGCCAACGCTCCGAATGAACCAATGTCCGGAGTGCGGAGCCCGTCGCTTCGTCTCAAAACTTCTCGTGTACGAGGTCACCGGCTACGATGAGGGCGGCGAGCAAGAGTTCCGCCGCCAGCACGTCCGGGCAGAGTTCGAATACACCTGCAGCGAGTGCCAGTCGATACTCCGGACGCTTCCCGCAGATCGCCGCGACTACTACGACGAAGTCGCGGTCCTCGAAACGGAACGGCGGGCAGCCCTCCGTGATCAACTCCGCCAACTGGGGCAGCGGTGCTGGCGGCGTCTCGCAGCGCGAACGACGTGGCTGGCACTCGTACTCGTTACACTCGTGACCGGGCTCGTGATCGCACTCTAACAGCCCGAAGGAAGAGAGCTTCCTCGCTATCGACTCTTGCAATCCACCGGAATACGCAGGGGGTTATCGACGGTGGAGAGTTAGCCCATCAGCAGCAGGAGAGGTACGGTTCGGCGTACGTGCCCAAGAAGAGCAGGGCGCAAACGACCGGGCGAGCTGACTGCCCGTGATCGTCGTTCGCGCCCGCAAAGGAGCGAGGCGCGCTCGAAGCGCGTCCAGAGCGTGAGCGTCCATGACTGGATCTGATATCCTCGACGACACGACAGACGACTACGAACGGCTCGAAACCGAACTCGTTGCCCAAGACCGGGATGCGGCCCGGGTCTCGACATCGGACATCAACGAGCGGAGTGCCCGTCATCTCGTTGATGAACTCATCGAGGACGATGTGGTGACACCGGTCCCAGACCAGCGAGTCCTCGTTCACGATCCCAGTGGTGAGGGCTTCGACTCAATCATCCAGCTCGCCGTCTTCCATCGCGGCTGGACGGCCGGCCGCGACGCCAACGCGGAGGACGACTGATGCAACAGACGCTCGCTGGGTGTGCCTTCTGCGATTCACCGCCCGGTGCAGAGATGGGCGAGGCGCATACCTGGGGAAAAGACGAACGGGTGACACACCCCATCTGTGTCGACTGTACGCTCCAGGAGCGGGCTGATCCCAAGAAGCGCGATCACCACGCCTGTGAGGGGTGTGGCCTCGTCGTCGACGCCCTCGCGGCACTCACTCGCTTTCGCGTCGAACTCGGCCATCTCGAGGGGACACTCCAGCTGTGTGCGCGATGTAGTCCTGACGGGCCCGCGACATACTGGACGCGAGATCTCGACTCACACGTTGTCGAGTAGCCGTTCAATTCGGTGGAGCGTCTCTCGGCGTCCATTCACATAAGGCCAGTAGTGTATCACTCGCCACACCGGTAGTGTGAAGTACACGGACTTCGAACTAATTGCTATGACTCCTGATCGCGATCACATTCGTCCGGATGGTGGAATCGGCACGCTGAACCCGCCACCAATCGACGTACTAAACGAAGAAACGCTCGAACCGGAGACGCTGGCCGAGAACGCGCCCCGACTCGAAACAGTCGTGGAACTGCTCAACCGCCCAGCACTCGCTCGCGTTTACGTCTACATCTGCTACTGGGGCCCGGTCGCTCCTCCCGAAATCATGGAGGCGCTCGATCTCTCGAAATCGACTACTTACGAGTACGTCGATCGGCTGGTCGACCTCGGCCTCGTCGACCGCGACGATTCGACGCGTCCCCAGCAGCTGACCGCCGACCCGATCATCATCGTCGAGCAGTACGTCCCGATCGTCATCACGCCAACCGTCCTCCACGCCCTCGCGCTCCAAGAGGTCGACGAGGATGTCGAGTACTTCGTGGACCGGTACGGCCTCGGGAAGCTCATCGCCGCGTTGCGCGGCGCCGGGCTCCACTTCGCGGGGACGACCACCCAGCGGATGGTCGCCAGCGACATCGACGTTCGCGAGACGGAAGCGATGATGATCATCTACGCGCTCAAACCCGCGCTGGCCGTCGGCCGGGAGCACGATCCATTCTTCGAGTACCTGTTCCCGGATGTGCATGACGAGATGGACCTCCCCGATCTCGACGAGATGGCTGACGCCCCGCCGGACTCGTCGGACCCCGATAGGTGAGTCCGTCGGATGGGTCGAGACACGCCATTATCGGGTGACCAAGATGTCCTGGTCGATGCGAATATCTTCTACGCGATCGGCCAGCCCTCGAATCCACAGTACCAACGATTCCGAACCGCAGTCCAACACGCCGGCGTCGTCTGCAAACTCCCAAGACGTGTGATCGGTGAACTCGGTGGCCCAGAGACGGACCGTGTCCGGACGGCACTCGACGAGGGCTGGGCTGAAATCATCGACACACCCTCACCGACTGATGGGGACGCTGTCGCAGCAAGCGATATCGCCAGACGAACCATCGCGAACGAAACCGACCAAGCCGAACACGAAGTCGAGAAGACGGACGCAATTCTTGCAGGGCTAGCCATCCAGTACGTCAGAGACCGCTCGACAACGGGTGTTGTTGTACTCACAGACGATCAGCCGGCCAGGAAGGGAATCGAGAACGCCGTTCGAGCGCAGGGGTACACGGATGCGATCACGGTCTACGGATTGGCGGACATCATCGGCGACGATCCCGGCGACTCGATGCGGCTGATCTAGGTCGAGTGGTGGCCATCATTCCGAAAGCCCTCGGCCGCTCGGCATCCCGCGCCCCACGCTGCGCTCCTCGTTCCTGTGGTGCTAGCGGGGTCGGGGGACGGCCGAGACGGCCTCGCCCTTTCTAAGTCCGCCAGGATATCGGCTGTGTCATTGAGCGTCGGGCTCGGTTGACCAGTGGTTCTCTACGGCCCGCCCCGCGCGCCGCGTTCCGCCCTCCGCGTCGCTCGCGACCGACCATTCCGGGCGTGCGGGCGCTCTCCGCACCGCCCGCGCCCGTTCCGGGCTAAAATGCATGTGCCCTCGGCGCCAGCGGGTATCCCCGTCGGTTGCGCCCCTTGCGGGCTTTCGCGTTCCAGCGCTTTGTGCCGCCTGCGCTGTCGCGCGCCACACCGCGGCGCGCGTTCTCGGCGACAGTCGCCCTGGACACGGACCCGCACATCGGGCCGGACACGAGCGGGCATATCCCGCTGGCCGCTCGCTCCGGGCGGGTCGGCGCGCGGTGCTGGATGGTCGTCCGCCTCAGGCGCGCTCTCGCTCGCGCCCATAGGGCGCTCGCGAAGGCGCGAGCGAGAGCGCGCAGACGAGTCTGTCGGTTGTTGTCGTCGAGGAAATCCGCGATGTTGTAGCATCGCGGTGTCGGGCGCGTGAGCGCCTTCAGGAACCGGTGAGTTCCAATGTCAAGTAAGAACGTCTCCAGTGAAGTAGTTTCGGTCGATGAACAGGCTTTCGAGAAACACGATGACGTCGAGGTCGACGAGGACGGATTCGAGGTCGTCGACGAGACCCCGGAGTTCCGGGCGACGGTCGACATGGAAGTGCAGGCGAAAGTCGATTCCAACCATCCAGACGCGCGGGTCGAGGAAGGCCCGGATCATCTGTTCGGGAAGACCCTCGAACAGGAAGAGCGCATCGAGGCCCGGGAAGCCGAGCTGGAGCACATCAGTGCCCAGGCGGAACTCAGTCAGCAGGAGGGACGCGCGAAGCGGACGCGAGAGGTCGTCGTCGAGCAGTGTGGCCGAGACGAGCCCGAACCGGTGGAGCGCACGGATCCCCGAGAGAAGCTGACGCAGGAAGAACTCGCGGCGGTGAACAAGCAGGCGATGCGGATCAGCGACGAGGTTCAGGGCGGCTGGTCGAGAGCGGTCGTCGCGAAGCAGTTGGCCGAGAAGGTGCAGCGCGGAGAGGACGTGACCAAGGCGGTGCTGGAGACGTTGGAGGAACTGAAGGCGGTGCCAGGTGCAATCGTGCCCATCGCGGATGTGCCGGACGTGCCCGTCGGGGAAGTGACGGTCCAGGGTGAAATTACCGAACTCTGGACTCCAAGTGACAACTCGATTCAACAAGTCGGGCTCATCGAAGACGAGAGCGGGCGAACGAAATTCACGGTTTGGGAGAAGAGCGGGAAAACGGTGGTTCGAGAGGGGCAGACGGTCAGATTCAGAGCGGTCAAGAAGAACTGGTACCAGGGCCGGTGCAGTCTCGCGATCACGGGCTGGTCGAGGATCGAATTCCCAGATCGCGGCCGCTGGTGGGAATAGCCGAGGCGACGCGCCCTTTTTTGCTGGTGTGTACGCGGTCACCGCCACCTCCCACCACCTCCACGGTCCGGGCTGCTCACGGCGCACAGCGCCGTTGCGCGGCCGGGCTTTCGCCACTGCAGTCATCGGTATCAGCGCCGTCCTCCGTGGTGTGTATTTGCCCCCTAATGGGTGAGGGGAATTCCGAGAGGCGCGATTTGCGTGTATCCCCTCGTGTGTATTCATGGCAACCAGAGACGTCTACGAGACGGCGTTCGACGAAGACGTCCAGACGGAATCGAGTGCGAACCAGTGTCCCGAGTGCGACGGCCGGGTCACCACCAATGCGATTGAAACCGTCTGCGAGGAGTGTGGGCTCGTCATCGACGAGCAGCGGATCGACCACGGGCCTGAGTGGCGAGGGTTCGACGAAGACGAACGGGAGCGTACGGGCGCTCCGTTGACCGCGGCACGGCACGATCGAGGGTTGTCGACGGAGATCGGCCGCGGGACCGATGCGAACGGGAACGAACTCTCAGGACAGAAGCGACGGCGGCTCGCTCGGATGCGGCGTGAACAGACCCGCGGGCGATTTCAGTCGAAAGCTGAACGCAACCTCGCACACGGGCTTAGTGAAACCCGCCGGATCAGTAGTGCGCTCGAACTATCCGAGACGACCCGTGACCAGGCCTGCCAGCTCTTCCGCAGCGCTCAGAACGAGGACCTCCTGCAGGGCCGGTCGATCGAGGCGATGGCCGCCGCGAGTGTCTACGGGACGTGTCGGTGTAACGGGCGGCCGCGAACGCTCGACGACATCACCGAGTCGGCGCGCGTCGAGCAATCGCGGGTGACGAACGCATACACGACGCTGAATACGGAACTTGGCCTGCCAGCCCAGCCCGTGACGCCGAGTGCGTTCGTTCCGCGGTTGGCCTCGGAGCTCGACGTCTCAGATCAGATCCGGCAGCGGGCTCGGCAGCTGGCGGAAGCATCCGAATCGACCGGAGCAACCACGGGGGTTCGACCATCCGGGTTCGCCGCAGCCTGTCTGTACAAAGCCGGACGCGAAGACGGGCGGTGGCTCACCCAGTCGGACATCGCTGAAGTAGCGAACGTCTCGGTGGTCACCGTGCGGACCCACCGCGACACACTGGACGACTTAGCTGTCTAACGCCCACACTGCTGATTTTCGGTTGTATATCTGTAGTCTAATTGGCGTGAGAGCCATTGTTTAAATCCGAAGACGAAGCATGATACGGCCAGATCGCTCTATGACCGACCAGTACGCCGACTACGAAGCCCTCCGACCGCTTGGCGAAGCGACCCACGTTCCCGACGACCAACTCGCCAGTAGTAGTGGCGAGCCCCGGCGGCAACGCTCTGGTGGCGTCGACACGGACTATCCAGACGGCCCGACAGCAGATGAGACCGAGTGCGCTTCCTGTGGAGCGTCAATCCCCGCTGGCCAGTCGAAGTGCCGGTTCTGTCTCACGAACCATCTCGAAGGAGCCGACGATCAGGACACATCGACTGCCGAAACGACTCTCCTCCACGTCATCCACATAATCGTTGAGGCGTCGACGTTCTACGGCGCCGTCGGGAAGGGATCTGCTGCGGCGACCCTCCTCGCGAAGGCAGATGATGACCCAGTCGTCGATGACTGCAAGCTAATCTATGATCTCGACGAGGAACCGGCCCCACAGCTTGTCGATCAGTGGCCCTCGCTCCCCTCGGCGACACGGGTCACGTCTGAATGTGGTACTCAGCTGCTCGCGTCCGCTCGCAATAAGACACCGCCGACAGAGACGACGACGTCGTGTCATGACGGCGAACACGCGACGTTTCTCTACGACGAAACCGGGAGCGCGGTTCGCACCGAAGAGGGTCTTGCAAACCTTCGTGAGGACGCAGACAACGACCTCTGGCTGGTGCCAGCGATTGCGCTCCAGGAATCCGTTGACAAGACCGATACCGAACAGCCACGACGCGAGCGCCCAAACAGGACTCACCTCGAGTGTCGGGAATGTGATCGGGAGACTAAGCATCGATTCCGCGAACTCAAGGCTGTCCCCGATGACGATTGGACCGGGCAGCCCATGTGGGAGTGTCAGCGGTGCGGGACACCTCGCTATGGACCCGAACCAGAAGCCGATCAATAGAGACGGAGTCAGTTTAACCAACGAACCCTGATATCGACTCGTTCTGTTGGTTAACTAGAGGTCAGTTCGTGATCACTCCCAGACTGCCCCGCTGACAGCTCGCCGGTGTTTTTCGCGCCGGAAATTGGCGGAGGCGCACACATGGACCCACGAGACACCCCCGGCTATCGACTCCACCGCGCGCTCAGCAGCCTCACCAGTATCGATATCGACCAATTGGAGCCCGCTGATCGAGAGCGAATTAGTACCGCGACGACGCTCCTCGAGCAGGTGGATGTTCTCACCCAACCGAATACGATGAGGGACGGTGACGTCCACGGAGAATCCTGACAGCTCGACGCGTCGGCAGCGAAGCGTCCTGTGGCCGTCACAGCGTGAGCGGTTGTTCGCCCCCTGAAGGGGTGCGGGGGCGCGAGACCGCTCCCGAGAACAACCCATGGCAACACTCCAAGCCGCAACGACATCGACCGGCGCGCTCGCGACGGTACGCTGGTACGACGGCGAGCCGGTCGGCGACGGCCACCTGCAGGGACAGTTCGCGGCCCTCAAAGACATCGTCGGCGATATGCTCGACAAAGGCGTTTTCACGCCGTCGAGGGCGAGACAGTACCTGAAACGGAAGCTCAGCGAGTGGGTCGGAGACCGACAGGAACTGCTCATTCCGACCGGGGAATCACCCTTCGAGAAGGCGGGTCTGAACCGTTCATAGACCAGGACTGCGTCGAACCAGTTGCTGTTTTTCAGGGGCGAAGAGAACCGAGCCCCTCTATGGGCTCGTGATTCGATGACCCAAGAAGCAGCAGATGATCCATTCGACGATTGCGAGTTAGACCCCGACGCGATCCTCGGGACACACATCTTCAAAGACGTCCTGTTCACCGACGACACGGAAACTCCGGTGAACGTGTTGACCGGCGAGACACCGGCACATTCGCAAGCGACCGTCGAGGAAGCGAAGGAGTTCGCTGCGAGTATTGACGCCGACACGCCACAAATCGCACTTCCGGCGTCAGTCGAAACACAGATCGAGACCCAGAGCAAGCCCTACACGGCGGCTGCGTTCTTCCACTTCAAGGCGACTGGCTCGCTCAAGCGTCACCGCGCCTACCACGCCGCATACGACTCGGATGCGTTCACCGTCGACTTCGAAGCTGACTACGAGTCCGGGAATCTGACCATCACAGTCGACCGAGCGAACGAGTCCTAAGAATCGACCGCTTGTCAGGGTTTTTCGAGCGCCGGCGATGGGTGCCGGCGCAGCAGGAGCGAGCGAGCAATCATTCCCGGTGCGTCGGCGCTTCGAGGTGTTCGAGATGCACATGGTAATTTACGCCCTGGTAAAAGAATCGACCCACGACGACGCACTGGCCACCGGAAAGACGGTGTTCGACCGCCTGGTCGGCGCGGACCCACACGCCGGCGCCGTCTTCGACTACTACGTCTGTTTTGATGAGGAGGACACGTCCGTTGCGGGGAAGGCACGATGGGGTGAGCTCCCGACGGCGGTTCCTGTCGACTCCGATGACGGCCAGGATCTCCTCGAGCGTGGCTGGGAAGCGACGAAAGAGGAGTTCGAGCGCAATCTCGAACGGGTGAGGGAGGCACTCGATGAACTCTCTGACGAGGAGATCATGCGCGACGAAGAACTCGCTCGGCACGCCTTCCACCAGGTCGGCGCCTACGATGGGCCAACGATCTTCCAGTACAACGAATATGCGAACGGTATCCGTCACCGTGAGCAGCTGGATCGAGTGCTGGAGGAGAGCGAGGAGCTTTGGATCGTGCCCGCCGACGTCCACTTCTAACAGATGGGTCGAATCACAAACTGGAAGCGCGAAAGTCGCACGCCCACACTCGCATACCGGAATACCGAGACCGGAGCTCGGGCTGTCCTACACCGAGCACCGGACTCGTACCGCTACAAGTGGCGTGGCGCAATCCTCGTCGACGGCTATCCAGTGTGGTCGCGGGGGTATGAGACGAAGGACGCGAAATCGTTCCGTGACGCGCTCCGGGAACGACCAGCGCCCGAACTGAGTTGTCCCGAATGTCCGAACAGCGATGTGGCAATCGGCGGAAAAACGGCTGACTGCGCGAAGGTTCAGCGTTGGTTCGAGTGTCGGAGCTGTGGGTACGAAGCATCCTCAAGAATCGTGTACGGCGCCGAGCGCTGATTGATTGGTGTGGATCTACGGTGACGTTTATTTTGGGCCGGAATGGGTGGCCCGTCTCAATCGGGCCAGATCCATAGATGAGTCTGGAAGTCATCGACCGCCACAGCGAAGCACTGTTCGAGTTCCTCTGGTGTCCCGTCTGCGGGCACGAGGTATTCAGTCACATTCCGTTCGAAGGTGTGTTCTGCAAGAACTGCAACACGCAGGTCGAACTCCAAGAATCCCGAGAGACACGCGGCTACGAGGAGGCCGTCCTCGCCTGCTTCGACACCTACTCGACGTGGAACCTCCACGTCGACGAAAAGCTCCGTCGCGACCTACCCGATGGGTCGGCACGGGTGAAGATCCTCGGCGCACCGGGTGCCTACGAGGTCGACTGGTGGAGTCCAGCACCGGGAGAAGACTGGCAGCCAGTCGAACGAGGCGAGTTCGACGATGTCGACGAGCCAGCCGAGGTCTCCCATCTCGCGTAGGGGAAAGTAGTTCCTGTGGCTGTTTTTCACCCCCTGAGGGGTGCGGGGGTGCTCGAACGAGTCGCTCCCGAACAGACCGATGAGTAGATCTAGCGACACACACTCGATTGAACAGACACACCCAGCGAGCGACTGCGACATCGCCTACGTCGGGTATCGGCAGAGCGGGCAGGCTATCGTTGAGAAACGTCCCGGCCAAGAACTGCTCACGCCAGAGCGGAGTCTCGCACTGGTGAACCACAGTCCCTCGGGATTCGAATGGGGATATGGTGGTAGTGGTCCGGCACAACTCGCGCTCGCACTCCTCCTCGACTACACGGGAGACGAGGCGTTCGCCCTCAACCACTACCAGGAGTTCAAAACCGAGGTCGTGAGCCAACTGGACTGCGCTGGGTTTGCTGGAAGCTGGCGACTCACCGGGGCCGAGATCGATGCAGTCCTTCACGAAACACCCGGCGAGCCGGCCGCACCGTCCATCTAAATACCAATCACCGAAAGAATCCATGTCAGAACACACCCAACCATCTCGTGCGGATGATGAATCGACCGAAGCCACTGAACAGGCGACACGAACGGAGTACGTCGAACGCAGTGACGTCGGCGTCTCCCTCACAGTGAAGCTTACTCGCGGGACGGGCACCCGCGATCAGGACAAAATCGTGGCCAAAGCGAAAGGCAAGACTCTCGAAGACGCTCGCGAGGACATGGAGATTCTTCGGGAGTACATCCATGATCTCGCTGAGGACGCCCGCCAGATCCAACCCGAGGAAGAAAACGGGTAACGGCGAGGGCTGTTTTTTGTCGCCTCAGCAGTAGTGGAGGCGATCATCAGTGAGCAATTCAGATGGTCAAACAACAGACGCAAGCGAGCTTTCGCCAGAACAACGGCTCGAACCCCCGAATACGCGGCTCATCAACGCTGGTATCGTGACGATCAACGATATGGAGACGCTGCGAGCCTGCGTCGCCTACGAGAACGCGAATCAGCAACGGATCCCGATTCTTCGCCAGCTCAAAGATCGGGCCAGCGAAATCCGCGCACAAGACGAGTGACGAAGCACTGGGGGTTTTCTGTCGGAGCCTCAGTGGGTGGAGGCTCGAATGAGATGAGCGATCGACCAGAGATCGAGATTCAACGACAGACCGCGTTCGGTGACGATGGCCAACTCGAAGTGGTCGAAACGAGTGTCGAAACCTCACTCGAGGACTTCGGCGCTGACGTGAATCATCGCGACCGGGATTCGCGTCTTGATCGGCCCGAGGCGAGTGAGTTCGGTGTCGACGATCGACCCGCAGTTGAACAATCAACCGAAGGAGATCAGTCGACGCTCTTCGCTGATACGGACGAGGATCAGCAAACCCTCAACGGTGAGGATGCGGCTGCTCGCTGTCTCTTCGAAGAATAAACTGCCCCTATTGATTAGTTATCCGTCGAAATGTTATAGTTTGAACTATAATAGTCTGAGTTCTAACTTTGAAGCGACGCTGAGGGCCTAATAGCCGGTGGTGGTTTTTCGACCCCTAGCAGGGGTGCGGGGAATCCGAACGCCCGCATTCAACCGATGGAGACGAATTCGACTACCGACCCACGAGCAGTCGTACAGGATACGGATGAGCGATGTCAGGCGAGTACAGACCGCGTCGAGTACGTCGGGATGCGTGTCGACGGAACGCCAGTTGTCCTGAACCTCACCGCACACGAACGCCTCTCCCCCAATCGAAGTCTCGGTCTCGTGCGGCATGGCCCGGCGGGACTCGACTGGGGCTACGTTGGGAGCGGACCGGCACAGCTCGCCTGTGCGCTCCTCCTCGATTACACCGACAACGAAACCGTCGCCCAGCAACACTACATCCAGTTCCGCAACGACGTGGTCAGTCAATTGGTGTGTGATGGCCCGGCCGACTGCTGGCACCTCACCGGGAAGGATATCGAAGCGGCACTCGCCGAATTCGAAGAGTACCGAGCACTCACGCCAGATGGTGGGACGCCGTCATCGTCACTGCCGGCAAACTGGAGTGCGGTGAGCCGGACAGATCAGACAGTCTTCCAACGTCGGGATATCGACCACTACGTCGTCCTCGCCGAAGGGAGCGAGGAGTGGTTGATCATACTTTGCGCTCAGGGCGACCGGGCGTATCCCGCCCCACTCGACCATCGAACACTTCCGGTCGAAAACGACCCTGCCTCAGCCGTTCAGGATCTCGTCGCTGAGAGTAACGACCTCGTCGAACCAGAGGAGGACATCTGATGGAAAACATCCGACTATCGCGGGACACGTACCAGCCCATCGAACGCGCCATCACAGCGCTGGAGTGCATCGGCCGAGAACTCGAGCGATACAACGACCGGCACGAGCGAACAGCTAGGAAAGACACAGACGAGACGAATCCCAGCGAATCATGACTGACGAAGCGACGCTCGACGACTTCGAGACCGAGAATTCGGCCGGGGAGTCCCGCTCGCTCACGCTGGAAGAGCGACTCCCCACCCCGATCTCGCCGTCAGTGGAACTTCGGCTGATTCCTGGTCGTGGTGATCCGCTCTATCTCCAGAACCGGGGCACTGAGCGGTATCTGTTCCGCGACGAGCACAACCGATGGTTCATTCTCCAACCGTCGGCGAAGGACTCAGAAGCAGCTTTCGTCCGCTGGGTGTATCTCCCAGCAGACCGGCCCGAACGGCTGGCACAGTCGGCGCTTCGTCGACGAACAGTGATCGGCTATGATTACGTTCAGCGGTCGGCCGCACCAGATCCAGTCAGGTCGACGGTGACGGCGATGTTCGTCACGGAATGCTGGCCCGAGACCGCCTACGAGTGTGGGTCGTGTGAGGCGCTGTTCGACACGGCACGAGAGCACGCCCTGCACTGCTGGGACGCACATCCGTGGGTGCCGAATCCTGAACAGGTGCGCCGTCGACGCCACGCCGACGAATGAATTCAAGAGCCGAAGCCAGGTGTCGGGACCGTCCAGATTATTAACCAACAACGCTGGATTTCTGGATAGAATGTTGGTTAAGAAGTTGTTTTTGCGCCCGTGAGAGGGGCGCAGGGCGCGTGATGAGAGCGCCGTCGCGAGTGACGAATTCGATTTCGAGGTGACTGCAATGAAAGATCCAGAATCCAGAACCGTGTTCGCTGGCGTCGACGGACGAACCGATACGGAACTACCCGACTGGTACCGCCGGAAGAAAACGGTCGACAAACCGAAGTCTTTCGCCGAGACGATTCGTGACCTCCCGCAGGCCGTCGAGACGACAGTCGCATACCGGAATCCCTACTCCGACGAGTGGGTCGAAACGGAGCGCTTCAACGCCCTGGCCGAGCCGACAAGAGCGCGCGACCACGCGACAGACGACGAGCCCGACGCAGACCCACTATTTCACGTCCCCACAGACAGTTACGCGATCATCAACCCGGTGGATGTGTACAGGCCCTTGGAAGAGGTCCTTCGCGAGGAGACTATCGACGGGACACCGCTCGGCGACGTGATGTTCGGCGAGATCCGGCGCTACCGGGGCGGCGGCGAGGTCCATATGGACGTGATGTTCGACGGCCTCGAAGTCCGGCTGCCGAGGCGGTCGGACCCGATCACGATGGGCGTGACCTCCGGCTACGACTTCTTCGGTGAGCACGCCGTCTACGTCGAGGGCTTCGCTCAGGACGGGTACTGCTCGAATTCGATGCGCTCGCTCACCGACAAGGAGGTCATCAAGCACGTGGGGGGACGTTCGGGACTTCCGGACCTGGTGGGAGGAGATTCTCGCCCAGGTCGAACTCGTCGCCGACGACCTCTTCGAGTTCATCCGAGATGCGCAGGAGATCGATCTCGAGTTCTCCGAGCTCCCGTTCACCGTCACCGAGTTTTACAGCCTGCTGGGATTCCCGGACTATCTCGCAGAGCGTGCTGCCGAGGATGCCGAGGCGAACGCAGCGTCGCCGTTCGCGATCGATATGTGGACACTACACTCCGGCGCGACATACGCGCTCACCCACTTCTTCCAGGGGAAGGAGGGTACGTCGCTGGACGGCTACGTTCACACGGCCAACGACATCCTGTTCAACCCGGAGGGTACCATCGAGCGCGTCGAGCGAGCCTACGAGGAGCAGCTGGAGGCCGACGGCGACGACGGGTCGCAGGCGTCGCTCGCCGGCGAGCGGGCACTCGCGAGCATCGAGCGTGTCAGCGACGATCTACAGGAGAAGGTCGACCAGTTCGAGGAGCGGGAAGACGCCCTCCGTGAGCGGTTCCAGGACGCGATGAGCTGACGTCGCGACGGAGCTGTAGTCGGCGGTCTGTTTCTCTCGCCTTCAAAGGGTGGAGGCCAACAGAGATGGCTCAGTCTACGGATACCGACGAAGGCGATGACAGGTTCCCGCCCGAGAAACGCCTCGAAGCGCCGAATCATCGCCTGATCGAGGCCGGGATCGCGACGATTACTGATATGGAGACGCTCCGGGAGTGCGTCGCGTACGAGAACGCTCACCAGAACCGAACGCCGATCCTGAAGCGACTCGAGCGCAAGGCAGCGGAACTCCGGGAGACAGAGGAGGAGGAGTAACCCGGTTAACCAACAGTACCTCGCCGGTTCCCAGGTGTGTTGGTTAATTAGAGATCTGTCAGTCACCCCTATAAGGGTGCGGGGTGCCGAGCCCGCGGGCTCGCATTCATGTCCATTCTCAAGAGCCACAGCAGTCCCACGGCCAGCCAAATCGCCGCTGCCCGTCAGGTAGAGTTCGTGGCCTTCCTTCATCGACTCCCATTCGCGCTCGACGCTTTCAGACTCGGGTATCTCCCTGGTTTCCGGGAGAACTGTGGGTATCAAGCAGACCAGTATCAGGACCTCACCCTCTCGGTTGGGATGTTGGACAACGATTTCCGGAACCCCGATCTGGAACGGTTCGTCGATCGCTTCTTCGAGTACGAGCCTCAGGTCGGAGTTATCGGGGACGTCTACGACCACGCCGCCGTCGACGACCACGTTGCTGCCGCTCGCGAGATTCAGGGCAGCTTTCCCGATGCCGAGCTCATCATCGTCCCGAAATCCCAGGCAGTGATCGACGCGATTCCTGATGATATCGTCCTCGGCTATTCACGCGGGTATGCCGACCGCCTCGCCCACGAGTTCTCTGACCCGGCTGATTGGAGAGGGCGACGCGTCCATATCCTTGGTGGGAGTCCGCCCAAACAGCTCGACGCCATTCGACAGCTGACCCGGCCGACACTCACGGATGATCCACCAGCCGACATCGTCGGTGTCGACTGGAACGGACTGCATCGGGGCGCGCAGTTCGGTGAGTTCTGGACGGCCGACGGCTGGGACGACAGCGGTCGCGACGCCGACCACGTCACCGTCCGAAAGACCGTGCGCCACAGCCTCGCCCGCATCCGGGAGTTTTGGGAAGCCCACGGGGTCTGGCCTGAATCGTCACCCCAAGACGACGGGTTGGGCGTCGAGTACGAAGGGCCGCGGCCAGCCGACCTCGATCAGGCGGCCTGTACCGAGTGCGAAACGAACGTCTGGCGAACCCGCCGCGGTCCCTATGTCGCCGAATACGATACCGGCGCAATCTATGGCTACTGCAGCTACAAGTGTTACTTCAGCCACCGTCACCGGAACAACCTCGAGGAAATCGCCGGCGAGCAGAGTGTCTACTTGCCGCCGGCGTGAGAGACACGATCCACTACTTAGCGTGAAGCCGGGAGTCGGAGCGCAGAACCCATTTAGCGGGTGAGCGACTACACAGGCTAATGGACGAGTCGCCTTCCGCACAGACCCACTCTCGCATCTACACAGCGCCGCGAACGGATGTCTCACAGAACCAGGGCAAGTTTCGGATCCACTTCAATTTCCCTGGACGGGCCGTCCCCGACCATGACGATCACGGCTACGGGCCGCTCGCGACGGTCGTGGAGTCGTTCATGGACCCCGGCACCCTGATTCGGATGTACCAGCACAAAAACGAGGAGATCATCTCGTGGGTGCCCGAGGGCGTGATGCGCCACGACGACCGCCAGGGCAACCAGTTGGTTACCGATTCCGACCATCTGATGGTGATGAACGCCGGCAGCGGCTTCTGGCACTCCGAGGAGACGCTCGCCGACGACCCGCCGCTGCGAATGCTCCAGATATTCGTCCGCCCGCACAGCCTCAACCTAGAACCGGGCATCCAGCACGAGCCGATTCCCGATCCGGTCGCCGGCGAGTGGCGTCACCTGTTCGGCCCCGAAGGCACCGACGCCCCGCTGTCCGTGCGGAACGACGTCGACTTCTACGACTGCCGCCTCGCCGCCGGGGCCACGACCACGCTCCCGTCGCGGCCGGGCTGGCATACCTACCTGTACGTCTTCGACGGGGCCGTCGAGGTCGGTGACGAGTCGGTCGGGTACACCGAGAGCGCACTCGTGACCGGCGACGACGATGTGGCGGTCACGGCAACCGAGGACGCCACCATCGTCGCGTTCAGCATCAACCCGGACGCACCGGTCACGCGCCAGGGCACCATCGGCCGCTGAAACACCGGCGGACCGACTGTGGATTGTTTTTCTGCCCCCTGAGAGGGTGAGGGCTTCAGCGAACGCCCTCGCAGTCAGGTGATTTTCGTGAGTCAGCAACAGTCACCGAGCGATGTCTCGATCGATGAGATACCTGTCGATATCGCGAATACGCAGTCCGGGGACGTCGACGCAAGCGACGTTCCGGAGGAGATCCAGTCGCTGACCCGTGCGCTGGCGAGTACGGAGCCCCCGACGAACCCGCTCGTCGTGCTGAAAGCGGCGCGCTGGTGGTACATCCATGGCAAGGGTGGAGCTGATCCTGCGTTTCAGTGGGCAGTCGAGTGGGCCCGTCACCTCGCGACCGACACGCCCAGCGACGTGGATCAGTTCGACGCGTTCCTCGAGTATCTCGTCGCGGTCGGCTTCGCGGATGAAAAGGCAGCACTTCGCTAATCAGAACTCGTAACAAGCGACATCCTCAGCACCGCAGACCGGACACTCATCAACATCTTCCGAGAGTGTCTCGCCACAGTTTCGGCATTCCCACAGGGTTGATGTGTCACCCTCGACGGCCCTGCGGAGCGCATTCAAGAGTCCCATCCTGGCTTTGCTGAGGGACGCTTCGGTGTTAACAGCATCCCCTGAGAGCCGTCCCATCTTAAATCGCAGTCGTTGGGTCGATTTTTTGGTCGCCTGTGAGGGGTGCGGCGCGTTCTGAACTGGCGAAATCGCGTTCAACCGATTTAGTGACCACCATGTCCACGACCAGAGACTCGTCGGTCTCCTTCGACCAGACCGACACGCGATCCGACGAGATGAACAGTACCATCGAACAGTGGATCGACGACCTCGTCGCCGGCGTCGACGACGCACAGGCCAGCGCCGAGTTCCAAGAGTGGCTGGACGTTCAGAGCCGGTTCCACGACTACTCCTACCGGAACACGCTGCTGATCAAGCGGCAGTACCCCGACGCGACAAAGGTCGCCGGCTACCGAACGTGGCAGGAGGAGTTCGATCGGCACGTCCAGGAAGGGGAGTCGGCCATCTGGATCTGGGCGCCGATCATCACCAAGCAGTGTCCGGAGTGCGAGAACTCGCCGAGCTACCACGAGGACTCCGACTGTGAGTACGACGAAACACCGCCCGAAGACTGGTCCGAGGGCCTCGTCGGATTCAAGCCGGCACCGGTGTTCGACATCTCCCAGACCGAAGGGGAACCACTTCCCGACCTCGACACGGAAGCGACCGGGGACGCCGGCGACCTCGTTGCTCGGCTGACCGGTGCCGCCGACGAACTCGGCGTCACGGTTCGAATCGTTCCGGAAGCGGAGTGGACCCACGGCGAGGCGAAGGGCATCTGTGAGCAGCTGAGCCTCGTCGACGTCCAGCCGCTCGTCGAGGTTTGCGACCGGGAGAACGATGCCGATCTCGCCCGGACGGTGATCCACGAGTACGCCCACGCCCTGCTCCACTTCGACGTCGAGGACGACACCGAACGGTCGAAACGCGAGGTCGAGGCCGAGGCGGTCGCCTACGTCGTCGGCCGGTACTACGGGCTCGACACGAGCGGGTCAGCGTTCTACCTGGCCGCGTGGGAGTCGGAGGATCCCGAGATCGTTCGAGAGCGCCTCGCCCGGATCAGCACCACGGCTGAAGAGATCATCGACGCTCTCGACAGCGTGGCTTAACCAACATAGAGGGTTGTCCGCCTACTTTGTTGGTTAAGTTTTCAGTGCCCGCAGAGGGGCGGAGGCACTCACCGGAGACCACGACCGATGACCGAGAGATACCTCTCCGCCGTTCTCGAGGAAGCAGAACAGATCGCAACCCACCACGAACAGGTCGCCCACTCGACTGAGAACGCAGCCCACGAGTATCTGCGGTACGCGGTGCTGAAACTGCTCGAAGAGGGGCCATCCAATCCGGACAGTACACTCCCGCGAATCGACGATGTGACCGTCGGATACGGGCAGGATACGGCGATGTTCGAGAGCTGGCACACCGACGTCGAGTGGTGGATGACAGTCCCCCCGCAGGAGGAGTGTACGCGCTTTCGGATCTTCTACCCCACCGAGCACGAGTCAGTTCCGCGCCTCATCGTCGACGTGATGAGTGCGCTTGGGGCGTGGCGGGTCTGGACCGGGAACGCTGTCGACTGCGGGTCGTACGACCATCACGAGCGGCGTGAAGTCCACTTCCTGTGGCCACAGGGCCACCCGGTCGAGGACCTCCTTCAGGAGCGAGTCCACGGGCCTGACGCCGTCGCCCCGGATGGTGGCTGTACAGGAGACGTTCGCGATCGGATGGTCGCTTCAGCGAACGGTGGGCAGGTCGACGATCTCGAACCTCGCACCCGTCGCGCGGTCACCGAGGAGATGTCGGTTTCGTTGCTGGAGAAGGGCGGTCGGTACGAGGTACAGTCGGCGTCCGGGAACCGCTACGAAGTCGACGTCGTCGGCGAATCCTGTACCTGTCCAGACTGGCAGCAGCGCTCCCCCGCCGGCGGATGTAAGCACCTCCGTCGCGTCGATCACGAAATCAAGCGTGGCCGAGTCCCGCGACCGGATGGTAGACTCCCGGCCGATGCGGCTGATTCTGGTTAACCAACAGACCACCCTGTTCATCCCGCACGTTGGTTAACGCAGACAGTTACGGTTCCACTGCCGTCACGGGAGCTCTTCTGTGACGTCGACGAGCTCCTCCTCGGTCTGCCAGCGGTACAGCCGTCCCTCTTGCTCGAACAGCTCGAAGACGCCGTCTTGCATCCAGCCGAAGGGGTGTTCTTCGTCCTCATACACCCGCTTGAGGACGTGGCTTTTCGCAAAGAACTCCGTCGTGCCGACGAGGAGGCCCTGTTCGACGAGAAAGTCACTCGGTTCCTTCTCGGCGACGCCAACGAGGTAGGTCACGATATCGGCGATCAGGCAGAACTTCTGGATGCTGTTGTCCCACTCCCCGCGGATGTCGACCATCCGGAAGGCGTAGGCGTCCTGTCGCCGGTTGAGCCGGTCAACAACGAGGTTCAGCCGCCGAATCGGCTCCCGGTCGTAGTTGCCCAGCACGAAGTACGAGCGTTCATTCTCGTAGACGGGGGTCAGTTCGCTCAGGGCGTGGAGGATCTCCTCGTTGTCTGCCAGCGAGATCTCTTCGTCGTCGAGTTGGTCCTTCGCACTGGTGAGGACTTCTTCAGGGACGGGCGGCTCCTCGTCGGACATATATGGCCCCTCTCATCGTCGTGCGATATGATTTACGGAGTAAATCACCAGCTTAGTCAGATGTGGTTTAGTCCAGAGTGATTTACTCAAGGGTAAACTACTTGTCGCCAGGCCGTGTATCGTGTCGTATGAGCACCGACCTGGGGACAGCTGATGGGATGGAATCCCGCGAACTCGTCCACTTCGTCACCCAACAGACGCGGTTCGCGCTGATCAACAACATCCTCCAGCACCCCGACCAGCTGCCCTCAATGTACGAGCTCGAGGAGCTCAACCCCAGCGTGAGCGATGCCACCGTCTACAAGCACATCCAGAAACTCATCGACGCCGGCATCGTCAAGGAGGTCGCCCTGGACGACGACCAGCGCCGGCAGGGCTACCCCTGGAAGTTCTACGGCCTCACGGAGGAAGGTCGGGAGTTCCTGCAGGAGCACAACCTACTCGCTGCTGAGGAGACGCTCCAGCAGATCTACGAGACGATTTCCGACAAGCCCGAGAAGATGGTCAAGTACGAGAACGCCCCTCGTCCGGACGGCGTCTAACGGCACGGTCTATTCCTGAATAGTTTGCTATTCGTACTCTTCAGACCGTGATGAGACGATATTTGATTAACCAACAAATCTATGCCGATACGCGCTTTGTTGGTTAACACGAGGCGACCGCTGATGTCCTACGAGCCACCGACGCCGCCGGCGGAACTCCCGACAGATATCGTCAACACACTCAACGGCTACTCGCCGGACCAGCTCCAGCACGTCGCGCGCTACGCCGAAGAGCTGGCGGAGCACAAAGCTCGCGAAGCCCGTCTCGAAGAGGAGTCGGAGGATGACGAGATCGACGAGCGGCCGGACGACCTTCCAGACGACGTCCCGTCGAAGGCCACGATCACGATCAAGGAGATCAACGACAACCGCTACTACTACTGGCAGTGGCGGGAAGGTGACAAAGTGAAGTCGAAGTACAAGAGTCCGGTTAACCCAGACGAGTAGTCGAAGCAGATCACACCCACCCCACGTGCCCGACGTGTCGAGAGATACACTCGTGACCAGGGGTGTGGTCAGCGACCGAAACGGGAGCTAGGCCAAGTCCTCCAACCGGCTGTCCCGAAGGACAGATTTCAACACGATACCCGTGTCCTGAACCAACCGATGTTCGAGGTAACTGCCTTCACCCCGGCCACCTCCGGTCCGGGTTGATTCAACGACGCCGAGGAATGCCTGCTCTTTCAACAGCTCGTAGACACGGTGCTCGCTGAGAGTCTTCGCGTCAGCCTTCTCTGTCGTCGCCTGATACCGTTCGTAAATCCGGTTGGTCGAAAACCCGTCCTCGTTCGGATTCTCTTCGGTGAGCAGCGCGAGCGAATAGAGGATGAATTTGACCTGTGTCGTCGATCCACGGAGAAGCTCCTCGAACCGATCGATTTCAGCCCACTCCTGGGCATCGCGAACGTGTTCCTCGACGACTGTATCGACGTTTTCTCGCTCGGCTAGTTCGCCGGCGTGACGAAGAATTTCGATTGCTTTTCTGGCGTCACCGTGTTCCTGAGCGGCTAGAGCCGCCGTCAGCGGAATCACATCATCGGAGAGAACGCCATCGTGGAACGCGTCCCGTCGGTGCTTCATAATCTCGCGCAGTTGATTCGCGTCGTAGGGTTGGAAGACGAACTCCTCTTCGCGAAGACTGGACTTGACGCGTTCGTTCAGCTGGTCGCGATACTCGATTTTGTTGCTGACTGCGATGACGCCTAGGTGGCAATCCGCTTTCCCCGATTCGCGAGCCCGCGAGAGCTGCATAAGAATATCATCGTCATCGAGTCGGTCCACCTCGTCGAGAATGATGATGACTGACTCGTAGGCAGTATCCAAAATCTCCCAGAGATAGTCGTAGTATTCACCGCTGCCAATCCCTGCGCGTGGAATATCGAAGTCAGTCTCGTCCGTCTCGTTGAGTGAACGAGTCACCGTCCTCGCGACGCGTGTCTGTGTGTTGTGCTGCGCGCAGTCGACGTAAACCGTGCCGACGGACACACCGTTCGACTCCGCGGCTCGGCGGGCTCGTTCGGTGACGTGACGGGCAACGAGCGACTTCCCGGTTCCCGTTTTGCCGTAAATAATCACGTTGTTGGGCGGATCGCCACGAACGATCGGTCGGAGTTCAGCAGCAACGGCCTTGATCTCGCCATCCCGGCCGACGATACGGCCGCTTTCAGGGACGTGGCCAACCTTCAGCAGCTCCTTGCGAGCGAAAATGTTGGCGCGGTCGGGATCGTCTTCATCAAAGTCAAAGAGGGGATCGTCAGCGGGATCCTCGTAGCGGCCGTCGAAGTCAGAGAGTTGGGACGGTTCCTCAGCCATCAATATCAGACATCGCGGATGGGACCTACTTAATGATTTGGCTACCTCGACCAGAGTGTAAATCGGGCTATGGTCGTCTTCTGATGTTTTGTCGCTGGCGTATCATCCTCACAAAGGGTCGAGTCGGTCCCGAGTGAAATCGGATTTGGAGCGAGAGTTACCGACGCAGACCGGCACCCCCAATCCAGAGTGAAAACGCCAGACTGGAGCGGGTTTGACACACCCCTGGTCAAGAGTGAATAGCCCTCCATCCGGGAGTAGCGTACTTGGTTGAGACGACACCCCCCGTCCAGAGTGTATCTCCCGAACCGGGGAATCAATCATTTCTATGAGAGGACACATCGGCCCTGGACGTCTGACGCACGGCAGACACCCCTCGTCCAGAGTGAAAGCGCTGGTGTGACGAGCTGGAGTGGAGTGTGAACCTCGAGTGATGCTGACGAGCGTTCGTCGGCACCCCCAATCAAGAGCGAAGACGCAGGTCAGATCTCCAGCCGAAGTAAAGCAGGGTACAATCGGAACTGTCGGAATCGGGTGTCTTGATTACGGTTGACGAGGAAGATCAGGAGATATCAATCCCGATTTCGGCTTTGATGCCGCTTAGCTGGTTAACGAATAGTCAGAATGACGACAGTTCCCTCAACGTCTCATAAATCACGGACGATGGAATCGAACCCCCACACCCCTCGTCCAGAGTGAAACAGTGCGAGAGTCCCTCGGTTGACCCGGCAGTAACCACACGACGAGTCGGTGGGAAGTGCCGAAATCACAAGACGTGAGACGAGTATCCCTCGAACAGCAGTCGTCACACAGTCGAAGTTCCTCTAAACATGCCAATCTTCATAGTATTACCTAGAGGTTTTATTACTACCTACCTCTTACCGTTCTCCAAGTGCATTCAGCTCAAGGAAGAGGACGAAGGCGGCATTCGTCGGGGTGGTTTCGAACCGCTGCTCGTGTATGTTGTTCCATTTCTTCCGTGTTCTCCCGTCTCAGGCAGTCTTTCCGTGATTCTTGCTAATCTTCTCCCACGAGAACCCCCGTTTCCCGTGGACCTTACCGCACTCTCTTGATTGGTTTTCACTCTGGACGAGGGGTGTGTGGGCGAGGTATTCTCTCCACTCCTTTCCGTGTCTCCACTCAGATTAACCAACAACTCTCCCGATATCTCGATAGTGTTGGTTAATCTCACTCAATCTCGGTGAAGGCGGCCAGGTCTGTTTCCCGAGTTTCCGCGATCTCGTGTCGAATCTCCGTCCGATCCCAACCAAGCGGTGCCAGCACACTCTCGACAGCTCTGACGAGTTGCGTCTCGTAGTACGACGCATCGTACGACTCTATCTCTTCGTGTGCTAACGCGACCCGCGCTCGCGAGCTTTTCTCGTCGTCGACAACTACGTACTCGATGTCCTGTCCCGGGTGGATGGCGAGGTCCTGGTCCCGAGCCCGCTTCAGCGCCGCCACGTTCTGTGTGTTCTGCGTGTATCTCTCTAGCGGCTTGGAGACACGATTCCGTTCGACGAGCTGCTTGACCGGCACCGTCCCAGCGTGGAGGCGACTAATCGCGTCCTGGAGACAGTCGAGTACGGCCTCCGGAGATCGAGTCGCGTCGAGCCGTTCGAGACAGTCCCGCTGGACGTCCTCGATGAACGGTGGGGTCGAACGCTGCCGGGCTTCGATACCGCGTATCTTGAACTCGTCGTCGCCGGCGACCTTCCCGAAGTATTTCGTCAACGCACCAGCGTCGCTCTCGCGCTGCGGCACGAATGCGACCCAGTCGTAGTGGGCTTCGTATTCGAGCCGAATCTCGACGCGTTCCGTGATCTCCGTCGCGAGCGTCTCGAGGTCCTCGCGGTCATCGTCGTCGACGTCGGGGTCCGGCGTCACCCAGATGGAGTCGACGATACCGTGAACGACCCGCCAGCCGCCGGCTTCCAATCGCTGTTTCGCCGTCAGCAGAATCTCGCGAGCAAACGCGTTGATCGCTTCGTGGCACTCGATGCGGCCGAATTTCGCGTTGCTGAACCCCTGGTAGCCGAAGCAGGCGACGAGGATCCACTTCAGCGCACCCGACCGTCCCTCGAGTTCCGCCAGTCGGTCCTCGTCGGGGTCGTCCCGTTCCTTCTCGCGACGGATGGCCGCCTTGATCTCGTCGCGAGCCTCGATGATCGGCTGTAGGACGTCGACGAGGTAGCCCCGGTCGTCGCAGATCGAGTATCCGAGCCCAGGCACGTCCTCGCGGTCGCTGTGGCAGTCACACCGGATGACATCCGGTGAGACGTTTCGCGTGCAGATGATGTTCGGGTACAATGAGGAGAAGTCGAGTTCATGGACGTTCTCGTGGAGGCCAACCTCGGGAGCGAAGATGAAGCCGCCGCGGTCGGCGTCGTGGAGCGTCCCCATCGGTTTGAAAAACTCGTGGCGCCAGGAGTTCCACGGGACGAGGACGCCGCGGTCGTGGGCCTCGCAGATCTGGATCGCCGTGAGCACGTTCCCAATCGACGCCCACGCGAGCTCCTGGACGGGCTTCTTCGAGCGCGACACGAGATCGAGGACGCCGTCGAGGTTCGTCTCCCCGTAGAAGAACGTGTTCGACTCGTCGATGATCGCCCGCCCGGGGACGTTGTACCGCGCCTGCGAGTGACCGACGCGACCGTAGCTCGAGTACGATGACCGACTCGCGAGCTGCTGGTATTCGACGTCCGGCCACCGACTCAGCGAGAAGTCGTCGACGCCGGGGTCCGTCGCCATCTCGTACAGGGTCGGGACAATCTCGCTGGTTGAGCAGACCAGGACGTCCGGATCGTGTGCGTTGAGCGCCCCTTTGACGGCGGTCAGGATGTCCGTCGGCGAGCCGGTGACGGTGTCGCCGGCGACGGACAGCTCCCCATAGACGTCGTTGCTCGTTTCGGTCACCGGGACGCTAAGCCGGAGCGTCGACAGTTCACTCGCCGGTGTCGGATCGACGCCGGTCTTTAGACAGTACCGGAACTCCCGCGAGAAGTCGATGTTGAAGCAGGCGAGATCCCCGACTGGATAGTCCAACAGCTGGCGCGCTTGCCGGGCGAGTGGGGTGACGCGGTCGATGTGGGCGACGTCGACGGCGAGGACGGTCTCCTCGTCCCGTCGAAAGCCCGGTCGTCGCGCATCCATTTCGGTCGCGACGACGTCCGGGTGCTGATCGTACACCGACTGGAGTGTCGTGAGGTCGAGGTCGGACGCTGGGTCGCGAGCGGCGACGTAGAAGCGTGGCGTGTATTCATCGCGCTCGGTCGCGACGGCGCCGTCGGCGGTTGCCTCCCACTCTAGAACGCGGCCGTCATTCAGGAAATCGATGGTAAATGGCACTATGTCGCCAAGATATTGGCCTTAACAATAAGCCGCGGCGTGTCGCTTCCGAATTTCCGGAACAGACGCGAAGCACCTTCTAAAGTACATATTTGGACGCTTTGTACATTCTCGCATCTTTCCGGGATTCGTAATTCGATTAACCAACAAACTCCGAATCCACCGTCCCAGTTGTTGGTTAACCTAGTGGGGATACTCAACCACACCAGCAATCGAGTAACAACCCTGTAATCGTACTTGCCAAGATCTTCTCTCCCCGATGGAACCACCAAGCTATTCTCTGAACAGCCGATTCTTTTATTATATAGTCTCGGAAAAGTTCGCTTGGCAACTTGGCAATATCGAGAGCCGGGAACAATATCGGAACTACTTATATAACGTGGGTGTTTCCGAAGAGAGGTCACCACGAAAAAGATTCCAAGATTGCCAAAGTACTATATAGATGGAGATATGAAGGGTAAAGTGTCGATGTCCGAGAACCAGAAAACCCTCGAAAATTTGCTCGTTGATGAGCAAGAGATGCACGAAGAGATCCTTCATGATCTCCTGGAAGAGTACATTCGAATTGGCAAGCAGAGTGGGGACCTTATCCCACAATACCTCTTCCGGGATCTGACGGCAAAGAAAAAGACGCTGATAGTACTGCTGGCACAGAAGGCTCGTGCGGAACTGGATATGGTCGACACCAAGTGGATGACTCCAGGTGAGATTAGCACACAAAGTGGGGTCAATCAGAACACGGTGTACCCCACAGTAAGGGAATTAGATAACGAGGGTTTAGTTGAGAGCGACGACGGTGCCTATCGCATTCCCTCGTATAGTATCGACCAAGTCCGTGACTATATTAACGAAGGTGATACCGATGAGTGACAGCGCTGAAAATCTTGAGGAACAAGTTGAGGAGCTGAAGCAGCGAGTCACGGAGATCGAAAATCGACTCGACGGGACAGAACAGCCAACCGCTGGAGCGAATCTCAGGGAGTTTGTTGAGGAAAACGATCCCTCGAGTCACACTGAGCGGTCCCTCTATATTGCGTACTACCTCGAAACCCAACGTGGGATTGACGAGTTCACGGTTGGTGATATCGAGGATGCTTATCGTGAGTGTCGAGTCCAACCTGCCGGTAATATGAGCGACGTACTGGGTCGGATGGAAGATCGTGATTGGGTCCTTCGGGCAGGTACTGACGGCCGTGCACAGCTGTGGAAATTGACCGCAACCGCCCTGAAAACCGTCGAGGAGGGTTCGAACAATGGATCTGAATGAACGAATCAACGAGGAGATGGTCGTCGACGATGCGACGATCTTAGAATCGGAGTTCGACCGTGTTAAGAAGCTATTCGACCTACATAGTGACGGAACTATCAATCTGGACAGTCGAACTCGGTCGCTCGATGCTGAACTCCAAATTCTGGTGTACTTCATCGGGCAGCGGTTCGCGTCTGAGGCCGACCTAGTGGATGACCCAGAACTGGAGTCGTCATTCTTCTACAGTCGCATCGATAAGAGCGACCGTACTGTTCGGAACTACCTTCAGAAACTCCGCGAAGCGGGGTATCTTTCGAAAGAGGGGCAAAGTCATCACGAACTCCTCGTTGAGAACCTGCCCGAGGCTCTTGATGAAATTGAGGATGCGATGGGGGGTGGTGAGTGATGACCACAAAACGACTCTTTAGACGTCCGAAGCACACGGAAGATGTTCTCGGAGAAATCACTAGTGGGGCATCTACTACTGAAGAAGTCGCTGAAGGGCTCGGCAATTCGCGCAAGACAGCGATGAATAAAATCCATGATGGTGTCATCCTCGGCTTGATCAACCGAGAAGATGGTCAGCTTTCAGTGACCGAGGACGCAAGACGGGTCGTCCAACTGCAGGATCTAACCCCTCTACGCGAGGCCTTTGAGAAACTTCCGGGTGTCTCAAAGCTTCTCAATCAGATCCAGGACGACTCTGTGACATTTGAAGAAGCTGGTCGTCTTATCAGCTTCGAGACTAAATCTGGTGCTGCAGCTGAAGATACTTTTCGAGCATATGGCTCTGTCTATGCTCATTGGATTAGCTATCTTGATCTCGGTACTAGATCTGACGGCGTTCTCGCTTCGAGCCCAGAACAAGTTTCGGTCGAAACGGAGCCCTTAGAAAACCCGCGGGGAGCAAACTGTCCCCGCGTTGCTCCGGAGAAAGTCTTTGAGTTACTTCCTCGCATCTCGAAGGCAGACTCCCGTGAGGATTTGGAGGCGAGTACGGAGATGTCTACAAAAACGGTCGAAAAGACCCTATCGACCTGTTATGCCCTTGGGATTGCTGACTATACACGTACTGGTCCGGTTGTAACTGACCGAGGAAGAGAGCTGCAACAATCCAGCATTGGCAACCGAAAAAAGATTCTCGCTGAAGAATTGCTCAAGATCCCGTTGGTTCGAGCGTTCTGTGAGGAAGCCCCTGATGAGGAATTCAGTGCTGAAACTGTGATGAATCGGGTTTCAGAAGACCATCTTAAAGGTTGGAGTGAAGTCACCGTTCAGACTCGTGCCAACCGACTCATCCCTTGGCTCACCTACACTGAGATTGCGGATGACGAGACCCACGGAGAATTAGTTCTATCAGCAGAGCCCGATGAACAAGCTGTAACGCCGTAGTTAGATACTGCTCATGAGTTCTTCTGAGGCAGCTCGCCGTGCAGCAGCGGCGCGAATCTCTCCCAGATCGTCAATATTCAGGTCGACTTCCGTGACTCGACCATTCTTTGATTTCGTTACGACATCCCGACTGTGAAGAGCATTAACTGCAGAGGCCACATGGCCTGTCGAACTAATATTGAGCTCATCGGCGATTTGTTCGTAGGTAACCGGCTCATTATGCGCCATTATCGCTGTGATGACTCCTTCAACGTACCGAGGTGATGTCGCTTCATCCTTCGCAGACGTAATCTTGTCTTGAATGGCTTCGTCACTCAGGAATTCCTGATAGGTATGAACACTCCCCTCGGCCGTTTCGCTGGGCTGCTCGGTTGGAGTGTTCGATTGTGCTGATAGTTCTTTTTGAAGCGTCTCTACGCGCTCCCGGAGCTGTTCTATCTCGTTCTCTTGCGGGTCCAGACCGAGTGCCTCTCCCAATCGAAGATACGCCTCTGATACTTCTTCGATATTCTCGTTGAGAGCCTCGACACTCTCGACGTGATCGGCTGTCTGCTCCAGCTCCTGAACTCGGTTACGCAGCTCTTGGTTCTCCTGACGGAGTTCCTGATTCTCTTCCTGTAGCGAACGTATCTGCTCGTTTTTCTCCTCCCGGATCTCTTCAACAGTGTCCTCGATCGTCTCCGACGTTGCTCCTTGCCCATCAGCCTCAACGAGAGCTTCAGTAAACCTCTCTGCGAGGTCACTAACATCACGAGACCTCTCTAATTCTTCTTGAAGTTCACTAATGCGCTCCTCACGTGCTTCCAGCTCAGATCGGAGGCGCTCTATTTCACTCTGTTCGGCCTGTTTTCTTTCAGATATCGTTTCCAGCTCAGAGAGGATATCGTTGCTAACAGACTTCAAATCCGGCCGCTCGATTTCCTCCAGCCCCGGTGTCGCCCCTGCGTCAAACGTGTACTTTCGTCGAAATTGAACTCGCCTGATTTGGTCATTCCAGTCCGTATGGAGGATTGCTTCACCATCATCGAGATCTTTGACCATCTCCGCATATTCCGATCCCAAGACTCTTCGTACGACCTTCGTGTCATTTTCCCAGGTCAGGCGATGCCAAACGTGCCAGTCGCACTGGGTGATGAAATCTTTCTTGACATCTGCGGGGCGTTGGGAGATGCCACAGAGGCCGAGACCGTGTTTACGCCCTCGTTTCGCGATCTTGATGAGCATCTGCCCAGCATCATCGAGCCCCGACTCTGGGATATACTCATGAATCTCTTCAATAAGGAATAAGAATGGCTTTTTCAGCTTCTTTTCTTTCGCGAAGAGATGCCGTCCGACTTCTTTGATCAGTTCTTTTTGATCTTCTTCATGGAGATATCCGGACACATCGAGAATGACGGGAATATTTTCTTCAAGGGTGAGCTCCGCGATCTTTTCTGCATGTTCAGCCCCAACCTGCAGGTCACACTCTTCGTCCGCTCCCAGATGTAGAAGTTCGTATTCCTCTTTGAGCCCGAAGTACTCCCCATCGACATCGACGATCAGTACTGGATAGCCGTCTTCGAGCAGTTCCTCTACCACGACACTTGCCGTGTTACTCTTCCCACTGCCTGACTTCCCTAAAATCACTCCTCGTCCAGTAAGAACTTCGACGACGGGAAGAGTGTCTCCCGATTCGTTGATCTGGATTGCATCTTGGGAGCTCGCTTCTGAAGCTTCACTCCCGGAATCGGCCTGATTAGACATAGGCCACTCTTAGGAGAAGCCACGGGCTGTTAACGTAAAAACTATACGATTTCTGTCATATTTTGGACCTATCCTCGCTACCTACCTCCACTTTCCCCATTCGCCGTATCCTGACTCATGAAAGAATCTAGTGATTGGTCGGTAGAGTCTGAATCCTCCTCGGACTCTTGTTTGTCTACAGAATCAGGCTCTTCACCCCCCGTGTTCGTTAACTCGTTACTAATGTCCTTCTTGAACCCGCGACGTATTGCGAGAATGAGTTGCTCAACATTCTCGGGTTCCTCATCACCGCTCAATTCCAGGCTGACAGTGAACGAGTCTGATTGGGTTTGATTCAGTGGCGTGTGTTGTCCTTTCTCGTCCTGTGCCGGACTTCGTTGAGATGAGGTATCTCCCTCGGAAGTGTCTGGTCCAGCTTTGGGATTAGCACTAGATTCAGGAGAAGCGTTTCGGTCGCCCTGTCCTGTTCCAGTATCTACGTTTGTTATCCTCTCTACAATATTTTCGAAGTCTTCCGTAACTTCTACCCGAGATTCTTTCCCGCGACGACCGACGATATACTCTCCACACCCACCAGCATCGAGTGTTTGCAGGAACGTTATTGCAGCATCTCCTAACGTGCTTTCACTCCCACTCAGTCCCATCTCGGTCCGGAAGGTCCGGAGGACGTCTTTCTTTGTAATTACCCCGCTGTCTTGTGCTTCTGGAGCCAGAGTTTCGAGTACACTCCTATAGAGATCATACTCGCTTAGCCCCTCTATGATGTGTTCTTCAAGATCGCTGTCTCCCTCGTTGTAATAGCTTGCACCAATCCCCCGTTCAGTGGCTTTAATCTCCCCTTCCGAGTCTGATAGGAATCCCAGTCGCGTTCCGTATTCTATTGTATCGCTGACTAAACTTCGTCCAATGTCTGCTTCCTCATATATTTCCTCGCGAGGGAGGGGGCCCTCTCGAAGGATTTCACACAGAGAGAGTAGATTTTCTACGGAGGCGTCCTTCCGGGGTGTCGCGTAACTCATCAATCTTCCTCGCCTGAATTAAGCCATTTCGTAGCCTGGTGCGTTTTATGAGGCGGAACGAGATATCCTCCTTGTTCGTCGTCATTAACGACAAAATCCAGATCGGTCGCTGCGTGCCGGATGGTACTGTCGTCAACACCAATCAGGTCCGCAAAATAGGTTGAGTCTTGACCAACTGTCTCATCTTCTTCAAGCTCATCGAGGCTTAGTAAGGCCCGACGATACAGTAGAAGCGCTGTAAACTGTTTCTTCGATGTTAAGGCACTGAACTTCTCGCGCAGGACTGGCTTTGCGGTTTCGGTGTCAATTCCAATTAAGCCGGAGATTGCGTCCCGTATTCGTTCCCGATCCTCCTCACTGGCATCGACATACAGATCCGCTAAGGGATTTTCTTCTTGCTCTTTGTTTGCCATATCTGTCCTATTTGTATACTCCCGTAATCAAACCTCCCGGTCATTGGGGTCGTGACCAGGCTGTCTCTCGGTACTTCCTCCCTCGCTTTTGATTGTGGTCTCAAGTTCCTCGAGGCGTTCCTCGTAGTCGTCGAGTCGGGCCTCCTGTTCGAGATGGATACTGAGCAGCGCCGGCAGCAGCGGATTCTGGTGGTTCAACAGTCCGCTCGCGTCGGCGTGCTCGCGGGCGTACTCGAACAGCCGGTCGAAGCGCGGCTGGTCGCGACGTCGCAGTGCCCGGCGGAACTCCGTCCAGCGCTCTTCGATGGCCCGTAGCGCATCCCGGTACGTTGGGTTCGTCCGCCCCATCGCTATCGGCCTCCTGTCCCGGTCGCTGTCCATGCATCGAGTAAGGGGTCCGCGGTGGCCGCCACCGTCTCACCGTCAGCTGTGAGGCCCGTCCCGACACCCTCCGGGGTCGGCGTCGACAGCGCTGGCGTCGTCGGTTCCACGCCGACCCGCGTAGCGCGTGCCGCGAGCAGCTGCCGCCAGTACGCGAACGTCGTCTGGTAGTACGCACCGTCATCGACGGGATAGACGAGTGTCTCGAAGTCCTCGCCGACGACCCGCGGCCCCATCTGGGTCTGCTCGCATTCTAGGTGGTGGTCGGCGGCCGTCGCGACCGGCGCCGTGAAGCCATCGCGCTGCGCCCGGGTGACGAGCACCGGGATGTCGTATCCGTCGGCGTAGGTCGCCAACCGGGCAAGGGTGCGGGCTTGGAGGGTTTTCGCGTGGGTTTCGCCGAGGGTATCGTCGGCGCGGTACTGGGCGTCGACGGCCGGCGCGACGATGAGGGAGGGGGTGTGGGGCGACGTGTCCTCGTCACGACTTGGTTCCCCTCGACCGGCTGCCCGGGCATCGGTGGTGGATATCTGGATCGACTTGTTCACCGCTGCCGGGAGATCACAGACGACGCCGTAGTGCTGGTAGGCGGTAAATCCGCGGGCAACGTGAATTCGGTTGAGCAACCGTTGACTGGGCGCGATCTGAGCGAGTGTCGTCGTTGTCGCGTGCCCGTTTGCGTCGACCCAGAAGGCGGCCCCGTCGTGCAGGAGGAGATGGTCGAGCACCAGCGACTGCAGGATTGGGACGCCGCGGCCTCCCTCAATGTCGAGCAGCGTGATGCCGTCGTCGAGCTGTGGCAGCAGCATTTCGTCCGTAGCTGGATCGGCTTGGTCAGCAAGGGATCGATTGCGGTCAGCGCCCCGTGTCGGCTGGTCCACAACCAATCGGTTCGACGTTGAGTGTTTTTCCATACTCGACTAGTTGCCTACATTCCGGATAAGCCGCGGCGTGTCACTTCCGCGTTTCAGGGAACCGACCTGAATACAACGAGGGTCGTCGCTGTTTGCGTGTCTTAGTATTTGGATAGACACTTCCGAGAACATTTCCGATATGAGTCGCCTTCCCTGTTAACCAACAATCGAGAGCGCCTACACCCGGCTTGTTGGTTAATATGTGAGGGGAACAGTACCTCGTGACTCAGCTCGATTCTTTCAAAATTCCACAGTAAACTGTGACGTACCGCTTCTTTTCTTCACTTCACGTAATTGTCAATTAGATAGTCAGTAATCCGCTTTTCGCGAGCCTGAATAAATGCCTGTGCGTTCTCCGGGATGGGTTCGATATCGGGGTACTGATTCACACGTTGGATACGCTCAGCCTCGGCGTCCCCGAGGTCGTCCAACCAGTTGTGGGGCCACTGGTCGCTTTTGATCTCTTCATTCATCTCGTGTGGCAACAGCTGTAGATTCCCGATGCGATCGAGATCAACAGTCTCTCCAACGGATTCGGATACCGTTTCTTCCCTGCTTTTCGGGTATATATGGTCAACCGAGTAGTCGCCAATACTGGTGGACGCCGATTGCGTATACGATTCCTCAATGAGTCCGAGTACTGCCGTGACATCTGTGTCGGTAAATACGGGTTCTCCTGGGCTGCTCTCGTAACGAGCGTTGGCCACGACCCGACGGATGTCTTCAGCAGATGGGCTGATGTTCTCCGATTCAAATAGCTCGTCTCCAGGGAAAACAATTGGTTCGCTGGGGTCTGGTTCCCATTCACGAAGGTATCGCATCCAGTTGCGGCACTTCCCGTAGGTCAGAACCTGGTAGTACTTGTTCAGCAAGAGGGCTCTTGCGACGAACTGGAAAACACTCTCGCGGTTCGCGTCGGAGACCTCAGCGTCCGGATTCTGGTAATAGAACACGCCAATCAGCGCGAAGATGGGCATCGTGTTCATAACCGAGCTCCGAATCCCGCTCTCGATTACTGTCTGGAAAGCCTTCTCGAGCGATGTCCGAAACCACTCGAATCGCCGTCCGGCGACGACGGGCTCATTATACAGCCACCGCTCGCGCATCTCGTCCATTCTTTCTTCATCGATACTGCTAAGATTGCTACGGAGGAGGTCTGTTCCGACTAAGTATGCTGTATATCGGAGGAACAGCTTCCGGTCGATTTCTTGCTCATACTCAGGGAACTTCTGTTTAAACTCGTCAATCCAATCTTGGATGACCTCTCGAGGATTGATTCGCTCGTCCTCCTCTTCGGCGTATGGCCAATAACTCATGAGCTTTGAGAGGAGGAGCTGGTAGGGCTTCGGATCAGAGCCCTCCATGTTCAGCCTCGTGAATATCTCGGGGATTTCGGATCTATCCTTATTCGTACTGTCAGTTTCGAGATCGTCCTGTAGAACGTTGCTCGTAATGTCTCGGGCGACGGCCATCGAAATACTGCGCAGTTGGTAGCGGGTTTCGTTGTCCGCCCTCAGTTCGGCGGTGTCCACGTATTCATCGACGGCTTCGCTAAGTGCTCTTCCTTCAAGTACCGTGGAATTCCCAGAGCTTCCTCCATCGTCGCCGTTCCATAACTCTCCGACCGGCATCCACAGGTGTCGCGTGTCGCCGGTTATGGAATAGCCGGTCTCGTCCGTCCCGCCAAACTTCCCTGTCGATTTGAATTCAAACTCGTAGTCGCCTGCTGTATCATCGCGATCGTACTCTGGGTGGCCGAATAGGTCAACACACAGCCGCTGGCCTTCCCAGTACTGGAGCTCATCACTGGGCTTCCCCCGCCCGCCATTGTAAACTGTAATGCCTCCTTCGACACCGATATAGAGTGAGTTCAATCGCTGCTGGCCGTCTATGATCAGAATCTCCGGTTCTTTGTCTTCAACCTCCTGATTGTAGAGGTCGTATTCCGCCAAAACTGGATCCGGTGGTCGATAATCATCGGCAACGTACATCCGCAGGAAATTATACGAGTTGTAGTCGCTGATATTGGCCGCTCGAACTCTCCATTCCGTTATGGCTCCGATTGGATAGTCTCGAATCAATGAATCGAACAGTTCCTCAATCTGCCTGGGATTCCAGACAAACTCACGCTGGAGGCCGGGAAGAAAGATATGGTCATTTATTTCAGACAAATAATCCGAGACCTGTCTGGACATAGTCACCAGAACGGAAGAAGAGTATAAATACTCTGTCGTCGCCCATCGAATTCGGGGTGTATACTGTACAGGACTATCTCGAGGGCCTGGCTGAACTGCTGGATACGGTGTGGGTGCATTAGTCGCCGAACTTTCCAATTGTGTGCCTGTTTCCGAGGGGTTTCTAGAATCAGGCTTGTCAAGTACTGCCCGGTTAACCAACACTCTGTCCGCCTCGGGGGCATATGTTGGTTAAGTACGTCGGTGCCGCGAAGGTCCTGTGCGACTCGTTGAAGATGCCTCCCTCCAAACTCCTGGGTATGTGTGGCCGAAACTCGCTCTTCATCGACCAGGCTGACCTCGAGGCTCGTTTCGATGCTGAGGTCGTCACGGACGGCGGGTACACACCGCGATACAACATTGCACCCGGCGACGACCTACACATCATCACGAACGAGGCACCAGACGAGATCAACGCCTTCCATTGGGGGCTGATTCCGTTCTGGGCGGACGAGCCCGAAGAAGGCATTATCAACGCTCGTTCCGAGACGGCCGACGAGAAACGCGTCTTCAAGCAGGCGTGGGAATCCCGCCCCTGCCTCGTCCCCTCGTCGGGCTTCTACGAGTGGAAATCGCCGAACGGCGGGTCGAAACAGCCCTACCGGATTTACCGTGAAGACGACCCCGCGTTCGCGATGGCCGGCCTCTGGGACGTCTGGGAGGGGGCCGACGAGACGATCTCGTGCGTCACGATTCTCACGACGGAGCCGAACAACCTGATGAATTCCATATACGACCGGATGCCGGTCGTCCTCCCAAAGGACGCTGAGTCCGATTGGCTCGCCGCAGACCCGGACACCCGCAAGGCCCTGTGCCAGCCGTATCCGAACGACGATCTGGACGCCTACGAGATCTCGACGCGGGTCAACAACCCCGACAACGATGTTCCCCGGGTTATCGAGCCGCTGGATCACGAGCAATCGGGCCTCGGCGAGTTCAGTTCGGGATAGTTGACGGGGTCATGGTCACTGCATCGGCGACGCCGCTGCTGAATCGACGAGCGAGTACTCTCGATCCCGACTGGTCCCCTCCGCCTCGAGGAGATTGTATTGTGCCATCTTCGAGAGGTACGTTCGGACGGTGCGTTTCGTCCGGGGGTCGTCGACCTCCTCGGCATACTGCTCGTGGATTTCGCTTGGTCCGATCGGGCCGTGGTCGCGGACGATATCGTAGACGACCCGCTGATGGGGGGTGAGTGAATCGAGGCTCTTCTGCTTGATTTGGGCCCGGGCATCCTCGGCGGCGTCTAGGAGAATGTCGTCGGTGATCCGCTCGTGGTTCTCGCGGTCGGCCTTGCTGGCCGCTGTTCGAAGGATACCGATTGCGAGACGGGCGTCGCCGGCGGCTGCATCGGCGATTCGGTAGAGTTGGTCGTCGGTGATGACGTCCTCGTCGAGCCCCCACTTCGCCCGCGCACTCAGAATATCGTATAGCTGCTCGTCGTGGTACTTGTCCATCCGGACGTGCTCGCTGGAGCGCAGCCGACTCACGAGGCGATCGTCGACGCGGCCGAACAGCTCCTCTTCCTTGTTCGCGATGCAGATGATCGCGAACTGTGGGAGGCTGTGGAGGTCGTAGATGACGCTAGGGTCCTCCAGTTGGTCGACCTCGTCGAGGATGACGACGGTTCGCGGGCCGTCATGTTGCTGAAGGCGGTCGACGAGTTCGTCGTGCGGTGTCGACTGCCGGTGGATGTCGATGGTGGCGCCGAGGTCGTCAAGAATCTGGTAGAGCGTCCGGAATCGGGTGTAGTTACGCCAGCAATTGACGTAGGTGGTCTGGACGTCGAGGACCTCTTCCCGGAGTCGTTCGGTGACGAACTTCGAGATGCAGGTCTTGCCAGCGCCGCTGGGTCCGGTGACGATGGCTGTATCAGCGGGTTCGCCGTTCGTGATGGGCTCGAGGACGCTAGAGAGGTGGTTGACTTCGGCGTCGCGATGCTCAACTTCCCGAGGGACGAACCCGGCGCGGAGAACGCGAGCATCGCGAATCATCTATATCTGTTAGATGACTTCTTCAGCTAATATTAAAAACTTGACCGGGTCGTTTCCGGAAACGAACGGTGATAATGTCTTGATCCCCCTCTGTCGTGTGGTTATTGTGTTAGCTACCTCTTTTCCGGAAAAATGACTGAACTCATTCCCGGCAGTCTTTCGTCATCGTCAGGGGGGCTTTTTTTAATCAGGAGTTTGTACCCGATTTCTAATGGAGACGTATCTGGAGCATAAAAAGTCTCAATTTGAATCGGATCCTAGTGGGCAGGTACGTTTATCGGACGCAGAAGTGCAGGAAGAGGAAAGGTGGGATCCAGATGCTCCTGCGGTAGCTTTAGACCACTTAATTGCTGTATTTCGGCGACGTGGTCTGGTTAGAAGGGATGCTGTGCTGCTACCAGTTCATGAACCCGGGTCAGCATCACTAACTGGCGAATACATATTATACACTGAAGACGAATACGGTCACTCGCTTCAATATTATAATACAGATAATGGAGCTCCAGACTTCATTGAATATGACAACGCCTCACGTTCGGGCTTACTGTATCGGCTCCGTTTCTGGGATCGACGATTTTCAAACCCGGATGATCTCTTATCTGAAGTTCTAGACGATCGTCCTCCGTATCGACCGAATCCTATCAGTGCTGAGTCCCCGGTGAGTGCTGACGAGTACTCTACTTTCGTTGATGAAACGCTCGAATTTGTCCGAACTGAGCTTTTATCCCAACATCAAGGAGACTTAGATACCATAGTTGGGCACGGTGTAGATGTTGACCGTTCTGGAGGGGGAGTGGTAAGATCCACTGATATCCACAGAGGGCCTTCTACGATAACTTGTAACGTTGATCTCCCGCCGTCAGACTCGCTCGGACGTATGTACGAACCTGTGCAGGATGTATATGACATCTATGAAGGTAATACAGTCGCTCTTCTATGGGAGGATGATTATGATGATACCGCAGCTTTAGATGGGATTATCACTCGAATCGCCGAAAGATCTATCGTAATTGATGATGGGTTTGGAACCTATGACCGGGAGGACGTAGATCTTAGCGAAATTGGGGAAGTCACGCTCCGTGTTGTGCAAAAAGGAGTGGCAGAGCGTCGAGAGTACGAAGCGTTCAAACAATTGAGCGAGACATCCGAATCACTCCTTCGTGGGGACTCGAATATCGATTTCAGTTCCCCTCTTAATCTGGATTTCACTCCCGATCTGGAATTGAATACCTATCAAGAGCGAGCAGCCGTCGATGCGCTTTGTACAGACGACGTATTCTGTATTCACGGACCTCCCGGTACTGGGAAAACCCGGACGCTGGTCACGATTATCGAGCACGCGGTCGAAACCGGAGATAGAGTTCTCGTCTGTGCACACTCGAACCAAGCTGTTGACAACATCGTAGCCGGTGAAAGTACCTCTGAGACCCCTGACGAAGCCTCTCTTCATCGAATTGTTCAGCGGTTTAGTGCCGAAGATGAACTCTCTGACATTTCGATGGTTCGTATAGGCAGTTCCCGGCAAGACGTCGATTCATTTGTCGCCTCCCGGTACTATACCTCTACCAACCGACTAGATTCGAATATCGAGGGTACCGATATTATCGCGTCAACGACTAATACGGCGGCAGTTCTTGAAGATCGAGACGATGTTAACCTCGATCTCGTGGTAATTGATGAAGCGACGCAGGCATCCGGACCTGCAACGGCTGTCCCATTCGGATGGGGGAACCGTGTGGAAGAAACCGATCGTGGTCGTCTTCGTCCATACGGGTACCGGACTATCCTCGCTGGCGACCATAGACAGCTACCTCCATTCGTATCGGATCCGGAAATGCGCGACCGGGGCCTACACACATCTCTATTTGAGCGACTCCTCGATGTCTATGGAGAGGATCTTGCCCAGACCCTTTACCGTCAGTACCGAATGCATGAGTCGATTGCCGAATTCGCGAGCCAAGAATTCTATGATGGGAATCTAGAACACGGTGAAGACAACCGGACAGCAACGATTGATGGCCTTACACCCCTCCTCGCAATTGATGACAACAGTGGCGAAGCTCAAAATTCCGGTTCAAATTCTTACCACAATCCAACCGAAGCACAGTATGTTGTGGCACAGGCTCAGCGGGCGCTGAATCACGATGTTGATGCGAGCGATATTGGTGTTATTACTGGATATAGTGATCAACGAGAAACAATTCGCTCTGAACTCGTTAGCAGTATCGAGGAGCTCGAATACAATAGCGTCGACGTGGAGACTATTGATAAATTCCAAGGGGGGCAACGAGAAGTCATAATCGTCTCTTTCACCCGGTCGAATCCCGAGAACGATTCTGGCTTTCTTGAGTCCCCGCCTCAGACGGCACGGAAGCGACTAAATGTAGCTATAACTCGGGCAAAGAAACGTCTCGTGTTAATTGGAGATTGGGAGACGCTTTCGACTCCCGCCACTTTCCGTGATTCCTCAGAAAGTTGTGCTGACACCTTTGCCCGTCTCCGAGATTATCTTCAAGATCGAGACTGTATGGTTTCTAACCGAGGCTAGCTCAACCACTTTAGCTATGAAACGATTTGACACCGGAGATCGTGTTCGCATAGATATTCCAGATGAGACGGATCCGGACCATGAGCGGCTTCATAGTCGTCAAGGAATGGTTACTGAGATCATTCCTGATGAGGCAGGGACAGTAACTGGTGATGAACGGGAGAGCTATCTTTTCAAAGTGGAACTAGATAATGGCGAAACTGTCGACGTTCGCTGGCGAGATCTACGGCCAATATGACTGGTTCGGACGTAATTGACTTGGTAGCCCTATTCCGTGGTCACTAAACACTAAGTTTGCGTACTGAATACATCTCGACATTACGATGATCTCACTTCCTCCGCTTGTCGATAACGCCAACAGAACACTAGAAGACGCTTACAAACGGATTATTCCCCAGATCGAGGAAGGCCGTATCGCAACTGGCTACTTTTATCTCTCAGGATTCGACCTCTACCGGGAAGATCTTGAAAACCTGGCTGACACCGATGAGCTCGGTCACGCTCCGCTTCGGATTTTGATGGGTCGTCAGACGAATAGGGGAACTGCTGACGAAATCGGTGAGGGGCAGAATCTCAAAGAGGAACTCAAAAGAGAGGTGAGAGAAAGCATCTCGGAGCTGAATAACGCCCAGATCGGGCGACTAGACCGGCTACGAGACTTTATCGCCGAAGGCGAGGTGAGCGTCCGTGTGCGAAATCCTGAAAATGGTTACTTCCACGCAAAGGGTGCGTCATTTCGAGCACCACTCGAAGACGACGAAGATTGGGGGCAAGAGGAGGATGAAGACACGCGGCCTTGCGCTACTGTCGTCGGTTCTTCGAACTTCACTAGAAGCGGCCACCAGAACAATATCGAGCTGAACCTCACGAGTCAGGATCGACACAAGGCCGAAGCGTTCGAGGAGTGGTACGATAACCAGTGGGCCAACGCCGAGGAGTTCAGTAAGGAGATCATCCGAATTATCGAGAACAGCAAGGAGTACCAGGACTGGAAGGAACAGCAGGAGGACGAGTCCGACAAGGAGACGTCATCCGAGAAGCTGGGCACGTATCTCGAACCGTTCGAGCTCTACAAGCTGCTCGCTTACGATGAACTGAGTGGGAACGTCAACATCCGCGACAGTCCACTGTACTACTTCCAGAAGCTCGGGTACGAGAGTGCAAAGGAGAAGCTCTCCCAGTTCAACGGGTGCATAGTCTCCGACTCGGTCGGCCTGGGAAAATCATTTATTGGCGGTGAGCTCCTCCACGACTACCGCCAACGTGGCGACCACTGTCTCCTCATTGTCCCGGCCAACCTGACTGATCAGTGGGAAGACCTACTCCAGAACGACACTGACGAAGACGGCAATCCGTACTTCGGGTTAGAGGTAGACGGCACACACCTTGACGTGATGAGTATCAGCAAGTTCCAGAGTCTCTCCTACGACGTGGTGCAGGACCTCAAAGACAGGTTCGACGTCCTGCTTATCGACGAGGCTCATCGGTTCCGGAACTACGGGAAGTGGCGACCGAATCCGAACCACGATGATGACTACAAGGGGACGCGACGACACGCGAATCTCAGGCAGCTCCGCGGAAAGACGATGATTATGCTGACCGCGACCCCGATCAATAACAGCGCTACCGACCTAAAGAACCTCATCAGCCTGTTCACCAGCCCGGAGGAACTTCGGAACAAGGCGTCACTCGACTTTGATGCGTTCGACGAATATATCGAACTCTCGGAGACGCGAAAACGCATTGTATCCGGGAAAGAGGAGGTCGACGACGACGAACAGCAAGAAATCACCGAGCAGCTACAGCGACACTCCTCTGAGATTTCGAATATCTTGAACGAAGTGATGGTTCTCCGGACGCGTAAGCACGTCAAAGATCAGATTCAGGACAGCGAAGACTTCGAGATGAGCTTCAAGCCGCCGAAACTCAACAAGCAACAGTACTCCCTGCCGGCGGCCTACCAGCCAATATATCGGATGCTTCCCGACGTGATGGACGCCCTCCACCTTCCCCACATCACAGTCAAAAACCCGAAAGCGGGGAGCACGCTGAAAGCTCTCTACAAGCTGAACCTCCTCAAACGGCTCGAGTCCTCAACGTACGCGTTCGTCCAGTCGATCGAGACGCTGCATCAGAGCGAACGCCAGCTTCTCGGTCTTCTTGGTGAACTCCCCGAAGACGAAGACATCGATATGCTCCGAACTGTTCGGGAGGGGGATGACTCTGAACTCGGTGACTTTGTCGAAGGAGCCGACGCTGCTGAAGATCTCGAACAAACACTCGAAGAATTCGGCTTCGATACCACCGCTATTCAATCGGAAGAAGGAGCTGATACCGAGGGAGATGAACTGGCAGACGCCACCATCGGCGAGGTGAAGACGTACATTAGGGAGGACCTCACCCTTCTATCGTATTTCCTCTCGCAGTTCATCGGTGATGTCGCCCGTGATGCGGGTGATGTGAGTGATTATGCGGTTTCCACGCGGCAATGGCTCGCTGACCACGACGCTGGTGTCCTCCCAGATATTCCTGAAGAAGAGATGAATCCGATTCTCTACCCGAATAGTGATCTGAGCGAAGTCGACCCCGCCACACGCGACTTTTACGAGGCCGTCTTTTCACTCCGCGAGTTCCGCGATCCGAAGATCGACCGACTTGCAGATGTCCTCACTAATCACGATCAGAAGGTGCTCATCTTCACGCAGTATCGGGCAACTGCAGACTATGTCTATCGAACCCTCTGTGACAACGAGGATTCACCACTCACAGAGGCGAACAGTGCCGTCGTCAAGGGCGGTGACGAGAATAAGCAGGACATCATTCAACGCTTTGCACCCGAAGCGTCAGGCTACCAGCAAACGCTCGCCGAGTCGGGGGACTCAGAGCTACAGTACGTAGTGGCCACTGATACGCTGAGTGAAGGGGTTAATCTTCAGGACGTTCATGTGGTGGTCAATTACGACCTGCCGTGGAACCCGATGCGGATTGTCCAGCGTGTCGGGCGAGTCGACCGGATCGGGAGTACCGCCGAGAAACACGTCCACAACTTCTACCCGGACGGCGACATCGAGGCGGCGATCAAGCTCCTGCAACGCCTACAGGCAAAGATCAACGATATCGCGCTCATCGTCGGAAAGGAGAACAACATCCTCGATCCGAACGAAGACCAGGTTCTTGAAAAGACAGGTGTAGATACGGAGAAGACTATCGGGGAATTACAGGTGGACGAGATCGAGGACTCTCTCCAGAAGTCTCGTGAAATTGACGACGTGAATGAACTCGACGACACGAGCAAGAATCCGCTCCTCCGCAATGCGGGGAGTAATGAACACGCTGCGTTCGAGCGGTACCTTCTGAAGCGAGAACTGAACGAGGATTACGACCTGACTGCGGAAGACTTCGAGTACGCTGAGGACTTCTTCGGTGACCCGCCGGAAGAACGGGAATTCCTCTACACGAATGTAACTGACCACGATGCCGGTCCTCGTCCGGGCGTATTCGCCCTTGCCCACCTCTGGTTCGACGATGATGACCACGAGTCCCCGCTTGGTCGCGTCCGTCGTGCTTTCTACTACAAGCCCTTCGCCGACGAGGTCAAAGAGCGGCCCGTGAGCACGCTCAACATTGACCCTTCAGTTGACGGCGAACCGATTACCGGAAATCCAGAGACGGTATTATCGAATCGCGGTGAGATTCAAGCAGTACTTGACGAGCGTCTGGAGGTGATTCGAGAAGGCCAAGTTGAGGGTGCTTTCAAACAGGGAGAGGCCTTCTCGAAGGAACAGGAGACGATCCTCGATTTCATCAGTCACTACGTTCAGCCGAACCACGGCGATGAGCCAGCTCCTGTCGAAGAGTTCGAAACAATGGGAGAATGGGCTACCGACATCGAAGAGCGGCTGCAGGAGGTAAAGCTCGCGAACACGGATGAAGACCGAATTCTACGGGAAATCTTTCGACAGAATGAGCAGTACGACTCCTTCCCAGAGTGGCCGACCGGGGAGTTCCTCAGTCAGCTTGAGGAGTTCTTGGAAGAGAACGTCGAAGCCTCAACTGAATACCAGACGAAACTGATGGGAGAGAGTGATGTACAAGCGAAGCTCGTATGCTGGGGGGTTGTCGGACAGTGATTCGGGAGCTACGGTAGGGGCCCCTTCTGATCCAGTAAATCATATTTCTCCAAGACCAGATCGAAGTACATCTCGCCCATCAGCTTCGGATTCTCAACGCGATGGAAGTCGTCGAGGACAAACTTCACATCACGACGTTCCAGGCCATACGCGTGGAATGCAGCCGCGTCGATTTCAGCCTGTAATTCTCTACGTTCTTGATCTTCTACTGCTGCCGCGATTCCGCCGAGTCGCTCACGCATTTCTTTGAATTCTTCCCCGTAACAGTTCAATCGGGCAGCTCGTTCAGCGATATAATGGAACCAATCATCTCCGTCGGTGAGGCGTGGTAGCTGAGATTCCAGTAGCTCGCGCTTGACGATGTGCGTCTCGACTTTGGTCCGCATCAGGAAATCGAACGCAATGCTGTTCAGGAGCCCCGTTGCCACGAAGAGTTCTTGATCCGTAAATCGCCGGACGTAGGGTGACCGAAGTGGGGACTCTGTGAGGTGTTCCTCTTCCGGCTCAATGGCGAACGGCTTGAACGTGTTAATGGTGTGGAGACAGATGACATCCTTCGGAAGTACCGTCGCTATTATCGTCCGCTCGTCTCGGGATCGAGAAACGTCTCGAATGCCGATTCGGTATTCAGTACAATCAAGCAAGACATCTTCTTCCTCAAGTCCGTGACCACGGTGTTCTTCGAGTAATTTATCTACGAATTGAACTTGAGACTTGCTCGTCTCTGAACCTCCAAAGGCGTCGTAGATTGCTCGCTTGAGGTTCCCCCGATTGAATTTCTTCTCTCGAACACGGTACTGGGCACTATTCGGTGGATCATACATCCCCTGACTCCAATACCGAGGGTTGTCCAAACTCTCTGTGTGGGTATTATCGTGTTCGAATTGGTGGATATTCGCTCCCCCATATACAGGATAATCAGCATTATCAGGGGAATCTTGCAATCGATCTTTATCGGTGGACTCGACGAACTCCTTCGTCAACATATCCACTGACCAAGCACCTTCGATATTCTCATCTAGAGGCGGTTGAGTGACTACCTTGCTGAGGACATCGGCTTCGACTTGTGATGTGATCGAGGGGAAAATTCTACCCTCGGGAGAATAATTGAGAAGCACTTGTCGTGGGATTTCTGCGGCCACGTCCTCGATATTATAGACCACGTCCATACTCCGTTGATTGAAAATACCTCGGAGTCGACTGGTCTTCCCTCCATACTCAAATGTCAGAATTGCAAATCGGTACTGCCGGTGTATCTGCTCAAAGATTCCCTTATTTTCGAACCCGATGAGGTTCTCTATGTCTGTATGGTCCAGTAGATGCGTTCGGAGGTCTTTCCCCATCACCCCACCGAAGATAGTCCCTGGGAGGAGTAGACTCACCTTCACGCCATCTCTGGAGAGTCTGAAGACCCGCTCAAGAAAAAGAGCCGAGAGTTCGTTCTTTGTCGGCATCGTTCGACCACCCACCACCGGAGATTGGAGCTTATAGACATCTCCCTGCGTGAAGAAGTCTGCCTGAGTTTCCATCGATTCCTTGTAGTCCTCCCATTCCCACGCAACTTCTGGGTTTGTGAGGAGGTCTTCCATCACCCCGTCTTTTTCCTCCGACGGATAGGTACGGAACTGCTCATCGTAGCGGATGAAGAAGTCGTCGCGATTCGCGTAGAGCATGTCCCATGGAGGGTTCCCAATGAACACATCGAATCCGCCTTTCTCGAAAACGTCGGCGAACTCCAACGGCCAGTGAAAGGGGGACCACTCCCGAATTTCCTCGATCGTTATGTCGTCAAAACCAGCGTCTTGGAATTCTCGCCGAAGGATCTTGTCAAATTTGTCCCGGTGTTCCTCTATTCTGTCTTCTGCCTCTCTCCGCCATTCTTGGGCTTCAACACTGGTCTCCGCTTTCTTGTGCTTCTCGATGGCCTCTTTCACGTCCTCAAAACGAGTTTTCACCTCCCAAGAATCGAGATCGCTGTCTCCGTCTTCGTTACTCTCGATGTCCGTATCGAGTTGACCGATTAGGCTGTTGCCCTGTCGTACGTTGAAATCGATGTTGGGGAGCGGCTCCACCTCGCTCGGTTCATCCTCGATATCAGCGACCATCGACAACCAGAGCCTGAGCTTGCAAATCTCAACAGCACCTTCGTCGATATCGACTCCGTACAAATTGTTGAGGATGGCCGTTCGCTTTGCGTACAGTGATGAGGAGCCTTTTCCAGACTCGATTTCCTCTATCTCTTCTCGCGTTCTGGATTCTAGCTCCCAGCCTTGCCCCTCAGCTTCGAGCCGCTGGAAATACTCAATACATTGCATCAACTGAGCGTTTCGCTGTTGGCCGTTTTCGAGTAAATCTGCGAATGCTGGTGAAATAGGAGGTACTTCTCACACTCTGCTCAACAAGTATATTGACCAGTTCAGTCGAAAGTCACCCACATATCCACCATTTTGATATGAGTAAAGCAACTTTCAGGTGGTATGACTCTCCAGCAGATCACCGCATCCGATATCGCGGGCTGGGACTCTCTACAGGATATAGCGACCTCCTTCGAAAAACGCGGGCTCAAACCCCGCCCGAAACTAGGGGGCGATAACGAACTCGTAGTTCAGCTTGATGATGACGAATTCATCGTCATCGTCAATGCTGGTCCCGGCGAGACCGCCACGGATTTCAAACCGGAAAATCGCTCACGGCACACCAACCTCGTTGCTACCAACGACTTCGAGAATTTCACCTTCATCACACGAGTTCGGAGCTGGGAAGGCCAGCAGCACGGCCGAATTAAGCATCAAAAGATTTCGTTCTCGAAGGAGCAGTTCACGCGGGACAGCGGAGAGAAGAATACTATTCTCCAGAAACTGAACTCGATTGAGTATGGTTCCTCTGCTGCGATTTATGATACGCTCTACGACACGCAGCAGGTCGTCAAGGAGTTCTATGAACAGTTCGAGGATCTCCGGACAGATCTCATTCAAGAGGTCACAGGTATCCCTGATGATCGTGGTGATGCGAAGCAACGATATGTGCAGGTCATTCTTGACCGGATGATCTTCCTATACTTCATCCAAGAAAAGCGCCTCCTTGATCGGAACCCGAATTACCTTCACGAACAGCCGAATGAAGTCGTTGACGAGGGTGGTGACCACTACGAAGAGTTCTACGAGCCGCTCTTCTTCGAATACCTCGCAGAAGACAAACAGAACCCTGACTTCGGTAGTCTTCCGTACCTGAACGGTGGCTTGTTCGCAAGGAATCCTGTCGAAGAGGAGTTTGAGGACGCGAAATTAGGTGGCTCTGCCGAGGAAACGAACGGGCTCTTCGACGATATCCTCGACTTCCTCTCCGACTGGAATTGGAACGTAGACGAACGACTCGACATTGTCGATCCCAAGAACCTCTCCCCGGCGATCTTGGGCCACATCTTCGAGCAAACGGTCAATCAGAAGGAAATGGGGGCGTACTACACACCGGAAGAGATAACGGGGTTCATGGCCCGGCGGACGATCCATCCGTATCTGCTCGATCAACTCAACGAGGCTGTGGACGCAGACTACGACGAGATTGACAATGTGTTCGGATTCCCCGTGCCCGAGGCAGATAGTAGCGCAGAAGCTGTTGCCGATGGCGGAAACATAACTCAGCAAGTTCCAACGGAAAATGTCCAGACCAGCCATGTGGAGACTCTCTACCACGACATTCTGAAGGAAGCACACATTCTCGATCCCGCCGTAGGAAGTGGCGCCTTCCTGCTCGCCGCACAGGAGGTGCTGATGGACCTATACATGCAATGTATTGAGTATTTCCAGCGGCTCGAAGCTGAGGGGCAAGGCTGGGAGTTGGAGAGTCGTAGCCGTGAAGAATTGGAGAGAATAGAAGAGGGACATGGAGGGGTCTCACTTTTCGCAAAGCGTTCTATTATCCTTCACAATCTCTATGGGGTCGATATCGAGGACGGGGCAGTCGAGATCTGCAAACTACGCTTGTGGCTGTCGATGGTCGCTGATATCGAGGACGAACCGAACGAGGTCGAACCACTCCCGAATATTGATTTCAACATCCGTCAGGGAAACTCGCTGATCGGGTTCACTGAGCTCCAAGAAGTCGCACGGGAGGATGCTGGCGACGCGTCACTCTCGAATTGGGGTGTCGGAACTGCAGTCAAAGATCTCTATGAGGATGTCATCCGGGAACAGGACCGCCATCGAGCTGCGGATTCAGCGCGTGAAGCGCAGAACGCTCGTAAAATGGCTGAGCGAAAAATCGACACTCACAGCGAGGAGCTTAATGAGAAAATCCGCGATCAGTTCAACGAACTTGTCGACGAGGATGTTTCTCTTGAGGAATTAGAGGAGTTCTCACCGTTTCATTGGGTGCTCGAGTTCGCGACAGTCTATCGCGAAGGCGGCTTTGATGTCATCATTGGAAATCCACCGTGGGATGAGCTGAAGCCGTACCGGACGGACTTCTTCCCAAAGTACGATACTGAGTTTCGTAGCCGCCCGCCAAGTGAGAAGGACAAGAAGGTAGAGGAACTCTTAGAGAACCCTGAGATCGGTGCCGAATGGGAGAAGTTCCAGCGTGACAAGGAACGGCAAGCGACCTATATCAACCAGAGTGGAGAATACGAGTACCAGACGCCAAGCGTAGAAGGGCAACAGGTTGCACGGACGAACGACCTGTCCTTACTGTTCTTCGAGCGAGTTTATGATATCGTCAGAGACGGTGGTTATGTTTCACAGCTGCTTCCTGGTCCGTTCTTCAATGCCGCCGCGGGGAAGGATTTGCGAGTACATGCCTTGGAAGAGTCTGAAATTCAGAGTATCATCGGATTTGAAAACCGAGGCATCTTCTCCGACATAGATACTAGATACAACTTCGGTATCGTTACGCTTCGAACAGAGGGAAGCACTGACACTGTCCACGGAATCTTTCATCAGACTTCCGTTGACGCTCTTCGGTCAATTGACGATGTAGCTCTAGAAATTCCAGCGCGCATCCTCAAAGAGTATTCCCCCGGAGCTCGAATTTTCCCCAACATCGAGGAACAACAGGAGGTCTCAGTGCTGGATAAAATCCTCCAGACACCTCCATTGGCGACTGAAATTGAAGGTGCTTGGCGTACGGTCCTGTACAAGGAATTGGATCGGGGACGAGACCGGGATAGATTCATCGAAGACGAATCCAAAGGGGATTATCCGGTCTATCAGGGAAAGAACATCCACCAATTCTGTTATGAGTCGACCTACGTCGACGACCTCGAACCCATCTCTTTGTGGAGTGTTGATGAGGACAACGAGGAACTGAGCGCGAAGCGTCGCGTTCGAGAGAAGAACTTCCGTGCCCGGGACGACGCGATCAGCCTCAAGAAGGCAATCTACAGCAAGTTCGCTGATGACCCTGAGTTCAGCCATCTCCCGTCAAGTTCCCAGAAGCGTTTCGTCAACCGACTGCTAACGGAGGAATTCGACCGCCCCGAACTTTCTTTGGAAGACGTCCGTCTCCATAGTTCTGAGTACCGACTTGTGCTCCGTGAGGTCGCTCGTGCAACTGACGAACGGACGCTCATTGCGGCTGTAATCCCACCAGGTGGAGTCGTCGTCCATACGCTGTACACGGTCCGGCCATTCGAGGCGAATCCTACCAAGGGCGATCTTTCGGAGTTTCCGATGCACAGTGCTTACGACCGTGTTTTCACCGATAAGGAGCTTTTCGTCGCGCTTGGGCTGATCAACAGTATCCCCTTCGATTTCTTGATGCGAACAAAGGTTGATTCCCACGCCTCGAAGTACAAGTTTGAGGAGTCACAGGCCCCCCGACTCACCGAGGGCGACGACTGGTTCCACTACATCGCTGATCGAGCGGCGAAGCTCAGCTGCTACGGTGAAGAGTTTGCTGAAATGCGTGAGCGACTCGGTGAGATTGAGCTGGCGACGGATATGGAGACTCGGCGTGAACTACAAGCCGAAGTCGACGCGGCCGTGTTTCACGCATATGGGCTGGATGAGGAGGAAATGCAGTTCGTCCTTGATGACTTCCATCGGGTGTCGAATCCTCGAATCATGACAGAAGCGTACTTCGAGAAGGTTGCTGAGAAATACACTCATCTTGGAGACGTAGGGCCGATGGAATAACTATTGAATTAGCGCCACGCCTCGTTTCCGAACATCAATGGGTTCAGCTTCACTGATGAATACTGTCCAGCGCTCGCCGGGTCATTGCTCCATCGACATTCAGATATTGACGTGCAGTCGTGATGTCCTCCCAACCGAACATTGCTCGGAGAGCGGGAAGATCCAAGCCTCTTCCTGCATGGTACGATGCTGCTGTGGCACGTAGTCCGTGTAACGAGGTTGCGTCATTGGACAGTTCTGGAGACAGTTTCAGGGCCGTTTCCAGACGCCGCTGTAAGGTCGAGAACGAATACGGCCAGCCACCATGTTCGTCGAGTAACAATTCAACCGCGACTCGAACTCGATACGAAAAGTGGTACGGAACTGTTCGAGATGCGGCTTCTGTTTTCGGGAGCCAATAACGCTCAGCAAAGCTCTGGAAATCCGTATTGGGATTGTGATCCAGCCGTTGTTTCACCGCCTGTCGACAGTATCCACAGATGCCACCATCCCGTCCCTTCGTACAGTTTTGCTGTGTGGGAATCTGGATCATCTGCCGCTCTCGATCAACCCACGATGTCGACAAGTGCGTTGTTTCTCCAGGTCTAAGTCCAAGACGCCCTCCAAGAAGAATGGCCGCTCGTGTTTCGAGCCTCCGTTGCGTATCTCCTATTCGCCCAGCTCCTTCTAACAGTAGTTCGAACTCGCGTTCGCTAAGTGCCCTCTCTCGTGTTGCTACCATATCTATCGCTGTCTGTCGATACAAAGATAACCCGCATCTTCTTCGAGTGTCATGATGAATCGGCTCACAGCCGCCAGAATTGCCGTCTGATATGACAGGAAGTACTTATGGGTGCCGTCCGGACGAAGCGTATGGGACTCTTTGAGACCTTATTTAGCTCATCCACCGGGGATACTGTCCCTCAGGCACAGCAACCGAGTCAGCACGAAATATTTCCCGAGGACAAGTACAATGTCGCATACGCTGTAACCGCTCGGCGTGAAGAAATTCGGGCGTTAGAACACCTTCTAGAAGCGGATCAGACCTCACCTACCGCCTTGGAGGCCGAGCCTTTCCTTCAGGATATAATCGAAGATATGGAGCGGGATCGGGAATACTCCCTCCGCCTTCGCACCTCTGGGGAGGAGCTCGTCGACGATATCCGTGAACTCATAGAGCATTGGGACAATCAGGTAGATGAGCAGATAGGGACGATTTGGTGGCCTATCGGAGCAGATACGACGTTCAGGTTGTACCTCCATTATCTGGAACTCCGTGCTGACGCGGAGGATGACCAATTTTCGTTCCCGGAGTCTGCTGGACAGGTTCACACTCTCGTCCAGCGTGGTCTCAGTGCAATAGAAGATGATGACGACTCGAAGCTCGCTGTAGTCCACAAGCGAGACATTCCTTGGGAAGAACCAGCTGAGGACAGCTGATCCAGTTTGCTCCTTCTCAAAAGAGACCGATTAATTGTATCCAGTATCAAACCCAGCTATGGTAGAAATCTCAGACTCCCTGTGTTCGCTGTTCACTGCGAAAATTAAGGAGGATGGTACATTCGTCATCGAGATTCCTTCGAGTGAGATCAGGCATGGGGCGCTGACAGTTGATAAAACGTACCGCATCGCTCTTCTTGATTCATCCTCCGAAGCTGAATCAACATCTCCACAGGGCCCACGGCAACTCGCCTCTCAGGGGAACACGAGCCATGATTCATCTGGTCCTCCTGTTGATGAGGGAGAAGTGCGCGACGTGACAATCGAAACCGTCGGTGATCAAGGGGACGGTATTGCGAAAGTCGAACGGGGGTACGTCGTGATCGTTCCCGGCGCTCAGCCCGGCGACGAGCCAACAGTCGAAATCGAACAAGTTCAGGAGAACGTCGCGTTTGCGAGCATCGTCGATAGCGATCCGCGAGCACTCTAACCCATTGTCCCTTCTGTGGATCGGTCTTCTTCTCGGTAAACCATCGATGTGAGAAGGCTCCGTTCGAGTTTGTCTGAAGGAGGTGGTTCTGAAAGTCACGTCACGTTTTCTTCACGCGTTCGCGATGGCACAACCTTCGAGGGCCGATATTCAATCTATGACAAAGGAACCGATTGAGGTACTCGACGACCTGGCCGACCAGGTCGCCGATGAGTTCGAGGCGTATAGACAGCCGGACGAATTCAAGGATGTCTCGCTCGTGATCGAGAACAGCGACGAGGAACATCCGACGCTGATCGTCCACGTTGATAGAGAGGACGCGGAGGCCCTTGCCGACCGTATTGATGCGTTCCTCCGCGAGCACGGTGCTCGTACTGAATGGGAACGACACTCAGCTATGGATGTCCGTGTGTTAGCGACGGTCGACTGACACCGCCTCTCCAATTTTTTGACTGACTCCAAGCACCGCTGAAGGGCCCTATCTTCATTTCCGATCAAGGGAGTCCCGACCGCTTCAGCTTAGGTGGTCAATCTGTGCAGACAGATACTCTTGGAGAGCGGTGACCGTTTCTTCTGAGACAGCTGAGGCCCCGAAGTCACTCCGATACCCGTGCTTGAGTTCATCACTCTCTATGATCTCCAGTCCACGCTCAAGCTGCTCCCGTAGCGCATCGTCGTCTCCTCGCCGAAGGTGAGGCGTGACAGCGTCGAGATCGATTTCTTCTGCTACTGCCAGGACGTCCCGGAGGTCTGTTTCACGGCCGCTATGGAGCTTTGCCGCGACGAGGACTGCTCCATCGATGACTCTGCCTGTGGTCGTCACTGTACCTCCGCTCACCTCCTGTTGGTGGCTGTGGTCGTACAGGTAGTCGAACGACCACTGTGCCTCCGTCTGGCGACACCCGAGTCCGTTTACCAGGAGATCGAAGCCGATCGGCTGCTGCGGCGTGAGCCGCTTCTCGTACTCGATTACTTCGGTGTCGTAGAACCATTTCTTGGCGTGACTGTCCGTTTCCTCGAATCCCTGCTGTTCGAGGAACTCGACGAAGTCAGCCTTGGAGTCCGGCGCGACGACGATATCGAGGTCCGTGGAGAAGCGAGCATTGAA
>NZ_WUUS01000014.1 GCF_009831625.1 Halobaculum saliterrae
CACCACGGTCCCCCCGCTCGATTCCTCGACGGCTTCGATCGATTTTCCCTCGCCGGCGTCGATGTCCTCGGCAGCGACATCCTGGCGGTACTCGAGGAGGTCGTCAATCCAGTCCTGGAGGGCACGTAAGTCCGCGTCGTCTTGCTTCGGGATGCCCTCGGCGAGGTACTGCGGCAGTGAATCGGGAGCTGGGGGTCGGGTTGGCATCTTCTTACCTAACAATACAAACTATAGGAGAATAAATGTTTGGTAAGATTTGAGAACTACCCTCCGGCATTTCCCGAGCAATCATCAACGAGAGTCTCTGAACCGGCTGATTATCGCAAATACAGTAGCTTCGGAAAGTTCGGTATCCGACCCTCCACCGTTTCCGGAGCTTTCTGTGTCAAGTTAAATAGTCACGATAGACATCAGTAGAAACCAGACCAGGCCGCGTTAGAGCAATCATCACGGAATGGAGCCGAAGGACAGAGACACACCACTCTTGCAAGTGAAGCCAAAAATTCGAGGTGGGGGGTACGAGTGGAGACAATAAGCCGATAGAGATACAAACAGCGATTCCAACACGAAGAGGGTTTCTAGGACGGAAATGACCAGTATTAACCACCCGAAAATGTCAACGCTTTAGTTGAAATTGTGGACTGTTGCTACAGTTACTACTACTAGTCTAGTGTTTCACTTGTAACAGTGGTGTGTGTCTGTGTCCTTCACTTGAAACAGATGTAGGGGTGGTTTTATATGGAAGACGTGAGAAAGCGGTGACATGCGGCGATTCGAGCGGAAGCAGAACATCTTCCGCAACAAAGACGCCCTTGGAGAATCCTACCAGCCTGACCAAATCGAGGAGCGGGACGAGGAGATCGAGGAGTATATGGACGCTCTCCAACCTGTCATCGACGGGTGGGAACCGAACAACATCTTCCTCTACGGGAATACCGGCGTCGGGAAGACCGCCGTCACCGACTACCTTCTCGACAGACTCCGAGACGACGTCGCAGAATACGACGATATCGATCTCTCGGTTATCTCGTTGAATTGCAAGACGCTGAACTCTTCTTATCAAGTCGCCGTAGAACTCGTGAACGAACTCCGTCCTGCTGGTGGTGAAATCAGCTCGACCGGCTACCCCCAGCAAACTGTCTTCAAGAAACTGTACGAGGAACTTGAGGCGATCGGGGGAACGATTCTAATCGTCTTGGACGAGGTCGACTCGATTGGTGACCGGGACGAATTGCTGTACGAACTCCCGAGAGCTCGAGCGAACAACAACCTCGACTCAACGAAGGTCGGTGTCATCGGGATCAGTAACGATTTCAAATTTCGCGAGCAGCTGGATCCTCGTGTCCAAGACACGCTCTGTGAACGAGAACTACAGTTTCCGCCATATGATGCCCCTGAACTAGAGAATATTCTTGAATCCCGTGCTGAAATCGCGATCACCGAGGGTGCTGTTGAGCAGGGCGTATTGAACTTCTGTGCGGCTCTCGCTGCTCGCGACAGTGGAAGCGCTCGACAGGCGCTTGATCTCCTCCGATTGGCCGGCGAGATCGCTGAAAATCGTGAAGCGGATCTCATCGAACGTGACCACGTCGAGGCAGCTCGATCCCGCCTCGAACAGGAACGTGTTGAGGAAGGAATGCGTGAGCTAACGACGCACGGGCGTCTTGCACTGTTAGCGGTCATCTCGAAAGCTGCCAAGGAGGAGACGCCGTGCCGAACGCGGGAGATTTACGAGGAGTACATCACGCTCTGTGATTCGTCTGGAACCGACTCCCTCGCCCAACGATCCGTCCATAATCATCTGTCTGATCTCCGGATGCTCGGGATCCTGTCAGCCTACGAGAACCGGAGTGGTTCCCGGGGGAACTACTACAGCTACGAACTTGACGTCCCATTCACGAGCGCGGTTGAGGCGATGTCCGACGTGCTTCGGTTAGACAGCGAAATAGAGACGATTCGGGAAATCGCGTCAATAAATAACGTGGCATAGACACACCACTGCTGCAAGTGAAGTCCGCGACGTAGAGCGATTTCTCGTGTTCACTTGCAAACGTGGTGTGGTCAATTCTGTCGCTGTTCACTCGCAATCGTGGTGTGGTTCACTTGTAACAGTGGGGTGTGTCTGTGTCGTTGAATCGATATACAGGAGGGTGACTGCTGATTCACTTGTAACAGTGGTGTGTGGTGGGGTGTTGACAGCAGTAATCCGTTACTGCCGAGTCTTACTAAACATACTCCGTAGTGCTCCAACACGTATGTTTGGTAAGTGAACCGAACCCCTCTGTGTTGAACCACGCGGCACACGACGGTAGCCTGGTACAGGTTTGCATCGGCTGTTCCTCCTCACAACTACTAATTCGCCTGCGAATCGGTATAGAATTCTCGTGCAGAGTCAAAGCCGGTGAACTCCTCGATCCGGGCTTCGAGAGCTTCAATTTCGTCACGAAGTTCTGCGGCTTCCTCGTTCTCACTGGCTGCCAACTGGTCTTTGAGCCCTTGCAGGCATGTCTCTTTCATGTCGCCGTCGACCTCGGCTTTCCGAACGTAGGCCCGCTCGTCGATGTCGTAGACGTCCTCTTCGCGAAGATCGGTTACCTCAAGCGCGTCGCCGACTTTGTCGGAATCATCGACGCCGAGTTACCGTATGTCCTTGTTGGTGGATGAGCCATTGCGGCGTTCAACGGAAGCGGGTTCTCGGACGGTAGGCCGCCACGACGTCCGGGTATACTTGTATAGGCGGGGAGTAGCAACTGTCATGGCGGACGACGGCGAGCCGGTACAGAGCTGTAGACTGGATACGGAAGTGGATATTCCGAATACGCTCGGGGCCGCTGGGATCGAGTATCTCGATGTCGACGATACCCGGACGATTGTGATCTACCAGAGTGCCGTTCTTATGGTTACGGCTACTGATGGGCAAGCATCGACTGCTCGAGCGTTCGATGTCGCACTCTGGGAGCCACCGGTGGAAGATTCTGATCGCAACCCTGTCGACCTTCTCACGGCGTTTATCGATGAGGTGGTAGCCATAACGGACGCAGCCCGTCGGTGAAACCCGCCAATCTGTGTGACTGAGATTGGTTTGAGCATCGCAAAATTGGACTGAGCTGTTCGCGACGGTGGTCCGAGTCTTACCAAACAGACTTATTCTAATGTGTTAGGTAAGATACGGCTTACACAATAGGCAGTCAAATAAGAATTTTAACTGTTACCGGATTACTGGTAACTACTAGATGTACGAGGTACTCGACGATACGGCGGCACAGACTATCCTCGCCATCGAGAGTGGTGATTCCATCCGCCGTGTCGCCCAACACCTCCACACGCCCTACGAGACGGTGCGACAAGCCGTCAACCGGCTCGAAGACGCAGGCTACGTCACCTATGACGACGGCCTCACTGTCGTCGACGAGGGCGTGCGCGATGCAGCCCGCGAACTCGTCGCTGCCAGCGCCGGCATCAGTTCACCCACCATCGAGGAGGCCTACGTCATCCCACAGTTCGGTGACTGGCCGTTCGCGTTCACACGGGTCGACGCCGTCTACGTATGGACCCAAGGCGGCTACCAGGTCGGTCGCGAGCCTGACGACTATCCGCTGTTCCTGACTGTCCGTGACCAAGACGTCGACGCTTGGGAGGCGTTCTTCGAGTCCTTCGATCTCCCGACCGCATTCGAGCGACAGTCCCGAGAGGAGCTGGACGGACCGTTGCAGATTGTCTTCGATTCACAACCGTCACTCGACATCGAACACGTCGAGGGGTACCCAGTGATCCCGAGAGACGAGACGATCGAGTATATGCGCGAGCACTACGCCCACTTCCAGTCAGCGCTGGCGATCTTAAATCGGATGTACGAGAATCTGGATCTTGACGTTGCCTACGGTGAACCCGAGCGCAGTCAGTTATAACGGAAATCGGGCGAGATTTAGTCCGTTCACAGAGCTAAGTGTTGCTTGACTAATGAGTCTGGACGACGCAGTCGAAGAAGCTCTCGCGACGTACGGGATGTCGTGGAGCGAAGAGGCCGAAGAGGCAGGCCGAACAGTCGCGACCCTCCAGGATTAGCACACACTACGTACTACAATGACTCCACTCTTCACCTATTGCTGTAGCCAGCGGCTTACGCGGAATTCAGGTACTGATTGGCTGGGTACTCAGCTTGTGTCACTTTCGTTCGAGCGGTGCGCCGAACTTTTCGATTTGGCGGCCGCTCTCCATAATCGTCGATATATTCCTTGATGTAGGTGGCAACTTCGTCGACGACGTCGGCGTCAGCACACTCGGCGACGTTCATAAGCGTCGTCTGATACCCCATTTTTGCCATGGGTAGTCCCTGCTGTCCACCGATCACCTCGTCGTTGATCTCTTGAATTTCGTAGAGGTGTCCCTTAATCCGCAACTCCATATCTCGGTCCGTGATTTCGGGTCGCATGGGCATATGTTGGTAGCCTCGTGTTCACCACGATATCCCGGACCAGTGGTCTCCGGGATTCCGTGGCTTGCCTATGTTGGCAATCCCTTGATTGCTAGCATAGGCTATACTGGGATTCGCAGGTAAAGGCTTATCGGCGTTCGCCGGCTAAGGAAGAATGAGGACGCGGACCAGGCCCGCTGGGTTGAACCCTCGGGACTGATCCGGTTAGGGACGTGGGGTAGTGGCCCACGTCCTGATGACGTCCGATCCTACGGCGCAATCGTCTCCAAGAGATATCTTCGGAGTTGTTGCGACTCGAGCATCTGTACTGTATTTTCCCACTGGGAACTCACGTCGAACCCATCATTATCGGGGTGTCGCCCTTTGATCCACGCCGCGACGCGAGTCCGTTCAAGTGCCCCGTAGTCACCTCCGACGCCGCGGATTCGATAGAATGGGACGGGAGATACCGATGGCTCACGCCAGTTTGTATCGAATCGCACAACTTCCTCGGGTAGCGTATGAACCTGCTCAGTTCCTTCGTCGATTACGTTTCGGACGTAGCCCGCGATATAGTCAGCCGCTGTGACCTCAGGATACGTGAGATCCGCTTTCGGAAGCCCAGTCACGTATACACCACCAAACGTCGACTGAAACGATCCGTCGAAGATCTGAGATGCTTGCGTTCGGAGATGGGCTTGGCTATCGCCATACATACTCGGTGCCCCATCCGGAATCAGGATTGAATCACCGCTGAATTCGTCCACGGATGTGATCGTCTTTTTTGCGAGAACACAGACTGCCGCTGCCTTATGATGGATCGACTCCTGTGACCGCCCAACAGCCACACTCCACGGAATCGATTCCTCGGTCAGCGACTCGATAAAGCTATGCACTCGCTGATTTCGTTCAGCCGGTGTCGCATTTTCAACGAGCGTCTGTGATTTCGCTTGCCACGGGGCCAGATTATGCTCTAAAAGCAACTCCGCGAGCCGTTCACTATTCTCACGAGGACACCGAACTACTGCAAGGGCAAATGGTTCTGGTCCAACTACTCGACCAGACTCATCCACGCCAATGACATGCTCAACCCGTGTTGTATTCCCCGAGGACTGATCGATTACCTGAACTGATCGCACTGTTCCATCACACTCGACATTATCTCGTTATTACCAACCGTAGACAGTCACCGTGCTTGAAACCACCGTAACCGTGTCGGAGTCCCCCAATTTAGCCCACGCTACTCCCACGACTATCGGCTATTACTACCTCTTGATTTTCCCTCCTTCAGGAGTTGATATTACCTCGTTCTGGTCGTCCAAGCATAGTATGTATGAACGTCCGATTCTGTGTGTCGAAAGGTCAGTCCCCTCCTCGTCAAGCCGGTAGAGATAGCTGTTGAGTGACTCCTGATCGATATCGCGTTGCTCGGTTGGAATTTTACCTCGCCACTGTATTGCCGCTCAACAACGGTTGTGACCCGATCCGAAAGCCGATCCATATTCCCGTTCACGAGTCGGTTCACTCGCTGTTGGACCGGTTCGTCGTGCAGGCATTTCACTTGGCTCAATGAATTATCTCTCCACTTTTCTCGCTCAAGATGTGGTAGTTATATTACACTGCGTTTGATTCACTTATTTTAGAAAAATGAAAAATCGGCCTTCTGATGGGCTCATCGACGAATTACGAAGCCGACTCCCCAAAATCGAAGAGAAAGTCTACCAGAAATTCGACGACGAGGTGAACTTCATCGATATCGCTGTCCAGCAACTCGACAATATCAGTTGTTCGGTCGGTTCCCAATCTGCCCGTATTCAGGTCAAAGAGCTTCACCAATCGCCGTACGTCACGTTTGACCGACCGGAATATGTGCCTAATACAAACCCCGAATTGGGAGATCTCCTCTATATCTTGAATTTCTTCGAATCGGGGCAGGTGGTTGAACGCCGCGCATCAATTGCTCAGGCGAAATTCAAGAAAGGAAAATACGGCAAGCGAACAGACCGCGTGTGGAAGCCAGATCTGCACCAATTCTACTTGCTCGACAACCTCCCAGACTTCGAATTTGTCTGGAAAGATGCTGACGAGACATTCTCGATCGAAAAGGAAAACAAAAGCTTGACTACCTACATTTTCGCCAGCAACTTCCTCCCACCGTTCTTTGAGACAGTTGATCGCTCGAAGTGGTACATCTACGACGAAGAGTCCGATCCTACGATCTATACACTTCCACGTAAAGAGCCATGGGACGTGAATGAATACTCGAATCGACTCATCAGTATGGTCAGGCGGCAGTATGGTCAACCCTTCGAGTCTGGCGATGAGCTCGATAGGATGCTTCGATATATGTTCGAAGAGCAGCGGGACGCTACGTTCACCTCTGGTAGGAGTGAAAACTCCCTCGTCGATGACTCAGGGGATCCAATTACAGACGGTGGGGAAAATGAAGCCAGTGGCCCCCCGATGAAGGTGATTTTCATCGATATTGGATTAGACACAGTTGCTATCGACCCAGACAATCCCGATGATGTCGAACTTGACGATCCAGGGAACCTCTATGCGTTAGGCCGAGAGCAGTTGCGCAGGGTTGAATAATCAGGTAGCAATTATTGGCTCTGTTGAACCTCTCTTGCTGTCTTGCGGTTTGCCGAGAATCTAGTCTTCAATTGGAACTATGTGATCTACGCTGAAGAGTCGATCTCCTGAATATCAACTCTGATGGGTTTCAATAGAGTCTTCTGGATGAATTTAGAACAGCTGTTCGCGAATCTCTGTACCGTACTCAAGTGTTTGGTTGTCAATCTGTTCATTGACATCCTCGATGGACGCATCCTGAGATACAATTAAATCAAGGTACTCCAGGATGAGATCTGCATAGAGTTCGCGAGCACGGATGAGGAACGTGCTAGCAAGGAATTCCTCGTCTTCGACTGTAATCCACTCACTATCGCTCGGTTCGTCTGGGAGTGTTGTATCCTCGTGAACGACCTCGTTCCGGTAGTCATACAGCGTTCTGAAGAACTCCCCTGTCCGCTTTGACGGCCAATTCCGAGCGTTCTGCTCACCTAGAAGCACTGCCGTCCGCACACCGAGCCGGTATCTGTTTCCGCCGGGAGAGCCACCTTTCAGCACGGTCGTTTCGCAGCCGACGACGCAGTCGACTAATTGATCCTCCAGGGACTCCCGGCTGAACATTCGCTCGAACCGAGCCAGCGGGTTCTGAAACTTGTCATGGCCGGGTGCGATTCGACGTCGATGATCTTTCCACAGCCGAGGGATCTCCAGGGCACGATCTTCAGCGATATGCGTTCTTGTCGTCGAACTCGGACACTCGAATTCGAGCTCGAAAGTGACTGGTGCCGCAATTCCACGGTACGTTTCCCAGCCTGGAACTACGTTGTAGCCCTTCTCGTAGCCAACAGTCCCCATCGGGCAGAGAAGCCGCAGACACCGACGAACGCTCGTTGCAAGATATTCGACCACATCGGTCAGTTGTTGCCAGGGATAGACATCGGCCGGTGTGACGTCGAAGTCGGGACGTTCCCAGGGGGAGATTTCGGTGTCATCGATATCGCGAGCGATATCCCGATAGGGCCGGCGTCGACGGAGGACGATTTCTAGCGCTGCGTTCGGGCCGCCTGCATCGAGCGTCTCGACTGGCTCGAGGACGCTCGTCCCCGGGGCTTCGTGCGTCGCGATTCCGGCTTCCTCCAGACGGTCTAAGGGACGAATCCGGAGCGTGTCAACGGCGTATGGTCCCAGATAGTCCGGACTACCCTGGATCTCCGTTTCGAGGTTGATCGTGATGTCTGGCTCGATGGAGGTGTTCTTCAGAACGAGCAGGAATCGGGAGTACTCGCGATCGGTGAACCGGGGCTCGAACTGCTCCTCGAAGGCGGTTGCGAAGGCATCCTCGTCAAACTGAAACTCGCCGGCGTAATTCAACACGACACCGACGAACTCGAACAGTCCCCGTTCGATAGACTCGATACGGTTGGCTTCGGATAACTGATCGTCGTCGGGGGGATCCAGGAGCTGATCATAGATGAGCTGGGACGCCTCTGCAAATTCCCCAGCATAGAGATTGTCGAAGACGTCCTTGTCGTCGAAGAAGTCACCAGGGACAGGAACCGTGACCTCCTCAGTGTTCTGCATAAACCCGCCAGTACTCAGCTGATGGAACGTCCGTGTAGGTGGGTCGACATCCACATCGGAGTGCCGTTCGATGACGGCACGGACTCCCTCTTTGATTAGCGGGCGCACATCAGCGCCCCACTCAGGTGGCATTCTATCGAGGACCACTCTATCCTCCCACTTAGTTGCCCGTTAGACCGGCTGATTCTCATCCGCCGTGTCCGTCGTGTCATTATCGACTGACCGCTTGGGTGACTCGTCCGATACTTCCGAAATTTCTCGATAGAGGTGTAGGAATACGTAGCTGAGACCACACACCCACGCTGCGAACACAGCTATCGAGCGCACTCTCGCTGATCCGAACTCGGTTGCTAGTCCCAACACCCGAAGGAGGTACGCGAGCGAAGGCACAACGACCGCCAGGAGAATCGCGATCACACTCGCTTTGAGAGTTCCTGTTACATTCGCTGGGTCAAGGGCTTCGTATCGACTCACGAGTCGCTGTCGTTCGTCGGTGAGTGCTTCCCGTCGACTCCGAAGCTGGAGCCAGCGGCGATGATTTCGATTGTGCCGTCTGGCGCTCTGGATGTCGGCTTGGACGTTCGCCGCCTGCGACTCCTCTGACTCGCGATAGAACTTCCGTTCCGGCGAGAACCGAGGCTTTTCGACATACCGAGGCTCGTCAATACTGTGGGTCTTGTCCTCGATTTCGGTCTGTTCGCTGTCGAGGCCGCGAAGCTTGGCGTCGATCTCCTCGAGCCGGCGGTTGATCCAGTGACGTTCGGCCTTGAGATTCGAGAGGTTACTGACTAAGAGGGCGGTCAGAATCCCGATAAAGACACTTGCCGAAGTAGCAAGTGCGGCGTAAAAACCTGATAGCATACGTTCGTAGGTGAGGTGTTGGTCCCCTGTCGGTACAGGAATTTATTACGGCGGCATTTAAACACCTGCTAACATGCCGAAGGCGGATCAAAAAACAGTCTCACAGGTCTTCTCGGACGCAAAATTACAAGTCCCACTCTATCAGCGCAGCTATGCTTGGGAACCGCAGCAGGTCGAGGACCTCCTGAACGATATTGACTACGTCTATCGCCGGCGCTACGGCTCTCCGAACGCTCGTAGCGTGACTACTGCCTCATCTGATGCGGACAGCAACGACACGAACGGGAATTCAGACGTCTACCACTACTTCGGGACGTTGGTTCTCAACGCGAGAGGCAAGCAGGACATGATGGGATCGGAGTGGACCGTCTACGACATAATTGACGGGCAACAGCGGCTCACGACGACCAACGTCTTCATCGCGTGTATCGTGGAGGAGCTCGAGGCGATCGCGGATGCATTCGATGCTGCGGGGCTTGGCAAGGAGGATCTCCCGGAAGGTGTCGTCCGGCTCCCCGGCTATCTCGCGACGAACTACACGGAGAACTATCTCAAGCTTGGCGACCGGAAGGAGGGCCGCCATCTCGAGCCCGGGGAACTCACTGAAGCAGCGTATGCAGAACTCATCATCGACCAAGGTGAGCCACAGACGATCCTTGACGATGACGAGCGGCTTGTCCCGGAGAAGAAGCTGGCCAGAGCGAAAGAGATCATCCAGAAGTGGATCCGTGAGAAGCGGGAACTCTTCCTCGGTGATGAAGACCTGGGACAGGCTACGGAAGCAGATCTTCTTGAATACTATACGGCCATCAAGCGGTATACGGGTGTTCTCACCTCCCAATTCAAACTCACCTCCCAAGAGGTCGAGAGCACGGACGAGGCAGGTCGGCTCTTCGAGGCTGTCAACGACCGAGGGCGGGATATCACCCTTGCCGACAAGGTCAAATCGTACCTGATCTACGTCTCCGGTGAATTCGACACCTTGGACTCGGAAGCGGTCGCCCGTCGATTCAACGACGCCGTCGAAACAGTAGCCCAGTACGCCACCGATGATGACGATATCGACCAACTGGTTCAGTTCCACTGGGAGCTCTTTACGGGAGAGTACAAGAAGGTCCGCAAGAACCGATCTGGCCCGACGCCAATCCACCGGCGTATCAAGGAATCACCCCGCCATATTCCCCTCGAACGGGATCCAGAAGAGGTCGCGACGTGGGTCAACAACTACGTCGATACACTCTCGAGCGTCTCCAAGTCCTACGTCCAAGCGAATTACCTCGACGTTTTCAACCGGCAAACCGACGTCTCGCCCCAGGTTCAGGCTCGCGTTAAGTCCCTTCACAACATCAACTTCTCCAATATCGCGCCGCTCATCATCGCAGCCATCGAGCGATACGATGCTGACAGCCCGGAGTTCGCGCGGATCGCAACGCTCTGTGAGGTCTATTCGTTCCGCGTCTACCAGGTCGCCAAACGATCGCAACGGACCGCACGCCGCGAGTTCAAGGAGGCAGCACACCGGCTCTACGCCTCCGAGTTCGAGGACGGTTTCGTCGAGGACCTGTTCGGTGAAGCAGTCGTTGACCCGCCCTACGAGAACCCAGCTGTCGCCGTCGACGAGGTGACGGCGTATCTCGACAATTACATCGGCCGGCACTGCCCCGACAACGACTTCGTCGAGTACCTGACGCGGTCGGACATCATCCAAGGGAGCGACACCCGGGGCTGGCCGGGCTTCTGCAACAAGGGTGCGATCCGGTTCCTGTTGTTCGAGTACGAGAAGCACCTTCGCCAGGAGAAGAACACGGATACGTCGCTGAAAATGCTCCCCAGCGTGATGGACCTCGACGAGTTCACGATCGAGCACATCGCGCCGCGAACGCCGGAGACCAGCGCTGCGGAGCTTGAAAATCACGAGGAGAACGTGAATCGGTTGGGGAATCTCGCTCTTCTCGGGCCGAAGGATAATCCGTCAGCGTCGAACGACGATTATGCGACAAAGTACGAGGAGATCTACCAAGACGCGCAGATGGAGATTCTTGGTGACGACCTCCCAGCTCCAGCAGTGGGTTGGGACGTCGACGCGCTGGACGCACGAGCGCGGGATATCGTGGCCTTCGCGCTCGAACACTGGAGTGGCGAATCGGCGGCTGTCGTTACGATGGCACAGGGAAGTTCCGACGCAGCTGAGGAGGCAGCCACTGATCCGAGGACGGACACCGCGTTCACCATCCGTGATGATGCACAACGGACGTATGCGGAGGACGTCGACGCGGATCCTTCGCGAGTGAAACTCGTCCGGCAGGGTGACGCGGATATGCCGAGTTCCGGCGCCGATGGGGTAACCGAACTCCCACAGTGCTCCTGTGGCGCGCTCTACACTCGCATCTCCGATGGAGAGGATGACACAGAGATGTACGAGTGCGTCTGTGGGTCCTCGCTAGAAGCTCCGAATCTCGCCGGGATCACTCGGTCGATACTCGGGGACTGAGCATCTCAACTCCTTTGAGAATACGTAGTCCTGCGTCGTTACAATTTTGATGGTTGGGTGGGGAGTCAGTTAAACAATGAGTGCAAAAGAGGCGAAGTTCCATGGGATCCTGTACACTCGTCTTCTTGACTATGTTGAAGATAATGACACTCTTTTCGATGAGCCTGTATCAGAAAAAACAACTGAATCGGGTTTTGCGGATATCTACGTTCCATCTGCTCTAAACGGTGAACTGGTTATTGAAGTCAAGCGGGACGACATTTACCCTCGTGATAAGGAGGTCATCAAGCAGGCACGCGAGTACACAGAGGATTTGGATGCAGATTTCTTCGCCACGTGTAACTCGAATGACCTGTTCCTCTTCCACTACCAAGGGGAGATCGAGGTCAGCGACATAGACTTCTACTACTTCAATCTCCGAGATGTCGACTTGTCTGAGGCGATTCCGCAGCTTCTCGGGGTTGTCGAACACGTCCATGAAGCGCAATCGCTGCCGGATCAGACCGAGCGCGAGCGTATCGTTGGGGTTCTCCGCTCCTTCCACAGCTCGATTTGGCCGACATACAAGGGATTGGCTCGCGAGAAGTATGGGAGCAACGAGCGGTTCACGCAACAGTTTGACGAGTGGGTGCAGGAGAACGACTACACGGACCTGGATGAAGAAGAGCAGTACGAGGTAGCGGGAAAGCAATACGCCTATCTGCTGACGAACAAGGTGCTGTTCTACGAGGTCATCCGCGAAAAGACGAAAAGCACGTACGATCCCGAGGTGGGCGAAAGTGTGGCTGAGATCGAGACGGAGAGCGGATTCGAGCTTGATCCGCTCCACGGGCACACTACCCTCGAGAACCTCGAGAATCACCTCCAAAACCAGTTTGAGACGATCATTAAGGAAATCGACTACGAACCTATCTTCGACGATGGGGCGAGCCTGTTCTCTGATTTCCCGCAGAATCGGAAGACACTAACGACTCTGCAGGACTTCTTGGAGAACATCGAGGCGGAGTCGATCACGCGGCTGGATGAAGACCTTCTTGGGGAGATTTACGAGGAACTAATTCCCGCGGACGAGCGGAAGATGCTCGGCCAATACTACACTCCGCCGAAAATCGCCGAGACACTTGCGTCGTGGGCAATTCCTGACCGTTCGAATGATGGTATTCCGCGTGTTCTGGATCCTGCGTCGGGGAGTGGGACATTCACCGTCGAGGCGTACCAGCAGCTGGAACAGCTGCCCTCGCAGCCCTCTCATCAGGAGATTGTAGATCATCTCGTCTCCATCGACATCAACAAGTTCCCACTTCATCTCACTGCGCTAAACGTCGCCTCGCAGAACGTCAGCGAGAAGACCGACCGCATCCACACGCACCACGACAGCTTCTTCAACATTTCACCGGATGTTGACGCGCTCTTCAGCTCAAAAGTTCACGCGGAGGCTGACGACGGGGAGGTGGGACTGTTCGATGCGGCCATCGGTAATCCGCCGTACATCGATCAAAGGCGTCTGTATCCCGACAAGGAACACTTTCGGAAGCATCTCAAACAACTTGGGCCGGAGGGATCGAATCCGTACTACGATGGCGATAAGCGGTTCAGCAAACGGTGTGACGCTTATATTTACTTCATCACTCATGCCACGCAGTTCCTAAACGACAACGGGCGGCTTGGATACATCGTCCCGACAAAGTGGATGATGACCGGGTATGGTGAGGAATTCCAAGAGTTCCTTCACGACTATTACAAGATTCGAGCCGTGGTGGCGTTCGGGGCGCGGGCTTTCGAGGACGCATTCGTCGACGGTGCGCTGCTGATGATCGAGCGGTGTGACGACGAAGAGGAACGTCGAAATAATGTGGTCAACTTCATCCGGATTAAGGAGGAGATGGATGCCGAGGACATCGTTGATACCGTGGAGTACGAGATCGACTTGGATGGTAGTCGTGAGATGATGGTGTTGACGCGCGACTCGTACCGGACGGTTGCTGTGCGCCAGGAGTACTTGATGGAGCGTGAGTCGTCCAAACTCGGTCACTTCCTCTCAGCTCCGCAAGAGTTCATCGAGCTCCTCGAAAATCCGCATACCACCTCGCTGAAGAATCTTCTCCGAGACTCCAGTCGTGGCGTGACGACTGGTGACAACGACTTCTTCCTAATTGACGAGGAGGACGCCAAGTCACGCGGGATAGATGAGCGGTTCCTCACTCCTGTGATCCGGTGGATCAAGCAGATGGAGCCCCAAACGAAGCTTACCGAGGACTCCACGGACGTGTATCTTCTTGACACTCATGACTACGTCGAGGAGGTGAAGTCGAGTGGGAACCTCCAACAGTCGGACTTGGAGGAGCGCGTGAAATCTCGGCTTCGTGAGGACGGGTATACCGCTCTATGGGACTATATCCGAGAGGGGGAAGCACAAGGTGTCAACGAGAAGCGGACGTGCGCTGCCCGTGACGTATGGTTCGATGTTGGTGAGTTGGAACGTGCTGACATACTCCATCCGAAGGGATTCAAGTACAGACTGTTCTGTCTGCGCAATGTCGACAACATCGCGGCTAACAACCGCCTATACCGTCTCCATCCAGCACGCGGCGTAGACACGAAGGTGCTGCTCGGCGTGTTGAATTCCACCGTATACCAGGCCGCCGTCGAAACGCTCGGGCGTAGCGAGGGGCGCGGAATGCTCGAACTGTCCAAGGGAGACCTAGTGAGTTTACCCGTCCTGGATGTTCGGCAACTGGACGACGATCAAAAGCAGGCGATTAAGGATGCATTCATCGAGTGGGAGTCCGGTGTTGAGGGAGCACAGGACGAACTTGATGAAGTAATTCTTGAGATTATGGATGTCGAGACGGACGTGGACGAGCTTCAGGAGATTCGGGAGGCAGTGACGCAGGAACGTAACGACCGGGGGACCACGTCAGAGGTGATGGTCAGTCGCGTGGACACGTTAGAGGACGTTGGCACCCATACATTTACTGTTGGCACGGAAGCGGAGGAAGAGGCCGAACTCAGCGACTTTATGTGATGCCTGAAGTAGTGAATGTCGTCGCGTCGGGGGCGTTGGGCCGTGAATTGAACATTCGAGCCGTTGGTGAGGATATCGACGCTAACGAGGTGAAGTCACAGACGGGTGAATACAAAACGCCGACTGCCTACATTCGGGAACACGAGGATGGTCCCCTCGTTACCGTGTACGAGTCTGGAAGCTACCATATCTCGGGTGCAAAGTCCGTGGAGGACGCTGAGGGGGCGCGGGATTGGTTTATCGGGGAACTGGAGAGAATAGGTGTTGAGGACGTGGAGGTCACGTTTGCGGTGAAGAATGTGGTTGTCGTTGGAGATCTAGAGAAAACGATTGATTTGAACCGGTTAGCTATCCAGTTCGGTCTTGAACGGGTGGAGTATGAGCCAGAGCAATTCCCAGGGATGGTTTACCGACCAGACGAGATGGAGAGTGTATTTCTAATCTTCTCATCGGGTCGGGTGGTTATTCCAGGTACGTCAACGGTTGAAGGAGCGTTTGATGCGTTCAACTGGCTGGTAGAGCAGATTGGGGCTGAAAAACAGATCTAATGAGGGGTAGATGTATCAAACCGGCGGATGTCCCCGACCACCCTGTCGATTGTTCCCCGCATTCTTCAGCACGTCTACGATGACGACCAGCAGGCTAGCGACAATCAACAAAACTACACCAAGTGTGAAGCCGCCGTTAAGGAAGATCGTAGTTCCGAGCCACCCTACGCCATACACGGCGACTCCGGCCTTGTCGGCCCACACGTACGCAGCGATGATTGGAGCGACATAGGCAATGAAAAAGTAGGCGATACCCCATGCAGTAAAGATCGTACCGAGGTCTACGAGCGTCGTCTCTGGATTGAGGGATTGCTGAATGGCAGCGAGTTGGGTGAAAATAACGACCACGATTTTGTTAACGAACGCGACTGCGATTCCTTCACCGAACCCGGCGATGATGCCAGCGGCGGAAGCGGGATCTGGTTCTTGACGGGGCTGTCCGTATGCCATATCAGGCAGAGGATGCGTTCACGAAATCCTTGTAAGTGAAGTACGCGCTCAGGGTGATGAGAAAGCCGAGGGCGTCATTAAGCAGAATCGTAGCCTGCGGATTTTCCCAGAGATGGAGGGTGAATATTCCGAGAGGGATATCATAGGCGAGGAGAATCCGGGGAACAATGATCGTGAGTATCCCGACAACTGCCCAGAACTGGTAACCCTTCAGGTCTCCAAGCGGGTTGCGGACGTCACCTGCCATTATTTGTAAGATTAGAGTTTGTCTATTAATAGGACTTTCCACGTTCAGCTTCATATCACAGAACTACGTGGTGGGTGTGAGAAAGCATATATGAGGGCAATTTATGACTGATTGGAATTTGAGGGAGTCACTTCAAGAGTGGTCTCATAATCTAACTGTTCGATATACTGCTTTCATCGTCGCTACAGCTGCGGTGGTCGCGACGCTGACTGCTCTCCTCAACCCGGCTGTTCAGACCGAGAATATCAGGGCGCTACTGACGACGTTAGCGACGGCAGAAGCCTCCGTTCTGGCAATCGTGTTCTCCGTGACAGTCGTCGCCCTACAACTCGTTGTGACGCGATATTCGGCCCGCCTCACCTCACTGTTCATCAAGGAGCCGTTGTTCCGTACGACGTTTGCGCTCTTCGTTGGCGCTATTGCGTTCAACCTGCTGGTCGTCTATCTGCTCCCGATACAGAACAGCCGCCTACTGAACGCAGCCGTCGGAATCGCGTTTGCGCTTGCTGCTGTCTCCACGTTTGCGCTCTACCAATTCATCCAGCTGATGATCCAGCGCAGCTCGCCCGACGATCTCATCTCGGTGTTGGTTGAGCGGGAACTCGCACCCGACGAATACCTTCCAGCAACCGCAACGGAATTCACCGAAATCGAGGTCCATCCGATTCGGCCACTGTACCGAACGATTGCTCGGGCGATCGAGCTGGGTGAATACCAAACCGCAGAACAGGGGATCGACGGACTTCGGACGGTTCTCACCCGGACGTTCGCGTACCTCGAGAGCGAGTACTCCGAGGAAGATGCCGCGCAGTATGCTTCGGCTGTTTCGACTGAGGTCCTCACGGAGTATGTTCCCTCGATCTTGGAGCAGGCATACACCCACGAGCAATACGACCTGGTTTCGGAGGCAGTCGACGATGTCGAGGCGGTCGCTCTCGACGGGCTCGACCGTGGCTTTACTGACGTCGCCGAGGACGCTGCTGAGGGACTTGGAGACGCGTTCGATGCGGCGCCCTTGACGTGGGAGGGGAATCGGCTTCGGAGCCCGGTGAAAGAGTCGCTGGTCGAACTTACGAAAGCCACAGCCAGCGATGCTGAGTATACGACGTTCATGTCGGTATCGCACCATCTGGATCATCAAATGGCTGTTCTGCTCCGACGGCGACCGGACGCGAACGTCACAGACCGGCTCGTCGGGGACTACTACAGCCGAGAGGTGGGCGAGATATTCGAAGTCCTCGTTGACCGGTACGGCGACGACGTGCAAGACCAAGATATCAATTGGATCTCTCCTACTGATGGTCGAAAGTGGACGCTCCCTGATGAGGCGGAGCCACTGCGACACGTCTGGCGCGAGTATGTCAGCTTTACGCAGACCGTTCTCCGATATCGCGTCTCGGAGGAAGAGTACCCGTTTGTCGAGGGGTCAATCGACGATGGCTGGAAGCGAATCACCGAATCTGCTGCCGATGCTGGGATAGATGGCCTGGCAACGCTGTGCTGTAGTACGACGATCCAACTTGCCTATCGTGTTGATCAGCTTGAGGACGGCCGTCTCGGGATGTGGACGAACAACCTTGGGCTCCTAAGGCGGGATTACGATCCGACAATCGTTGACCGGGCATTTGCGCTCCTCAAAGCGGGTGAGCAGCCGGAGGGACGCAACATCTCCGTTCGAACTTTTGATCCAACCTCAGATGATACAGACGAAGGATTCATCGAACGGGTTTTCGGAACTGAAGAGGAAGACACACCATTCGAGGAGTGGCTCGTTGAGTTCGAGGAAGACGTCCACGAACGAACGGAGTACCTCCGGGAGCGAGAATGACCGACCACCAGTTCGAGGAGGGTGACCGTGTGCGAATCGATATTCCTGATGAGACGGACCCGGACTATGACCGGCTCCACGGGCGGCACGGCGAAATCGTCGCTATCTTAGAGGACGACGCCGGCGCCGTCACGGGTGATGATCGTGACGCCGTGCTGTACCGTGTTCAGCTGGACGACGGGACAAAAACGGATGTTCGGTGGCGCGATCTTCGGCCACCCTGAGGTATCGTTTCACGTTATTATCCAAGCGGTGGTTGTATTTGGACAACACACTCTTACCAAACTTTGCGTCTACAATACACTGCTACTGTTTGGTAAGATTTTGTCGGACCGCCCCAAATTACCAGCTATATCGACGACTCGCAGTCGAGAGCCGCGATCGAATATCTACGTTTATGTGAGAGATGGCTGAACTGGGCCGTATGGCAGACCTGATTGTCAAATCGGCCGTGAAGAAAGCACTCGACGACAACAACGTCTCCGCAGACTTCTACGAGGTGCTGGACGACGAAGTCGCCGAACTGCTCGACGACGCCGCACGACGGGCTGAGGCGAACGACCGGAAGACGGTCCAGCCGCGCGATCTGTAGGCAGGTACTACTACTCCGCGATAGAGCTAGGGGTCTGGGTCAGTGACTCGGAGAGCCCCATCAACTTCATAGAACCAGCCGGAATCGAGTAGCCGTTCGACAGCATACTCCGCATCGGCAGGCTCGGATGGGAACGTATCGTGAGCTAACAGTCGATCATATGCCTGCTCCTGCGAGAGCCCACCTTCTCCGTCCTCTATCTCGGGGACGAGGATCTCGTAAGCGTCTTCGATCCAGTCTGGGAGTGAGCGCGGTTCATTTGTCCACATTTCCCATCAAGCTCGGTTATTCCGTGTCTGGTGGTTCGTGCTGAATCCAATTAAGTAGTCTTCCTCTGTGCATCCGTGCCGGCGTGGCGGTTCGTTACTCCGGCGCCGTCGCAAGCCGCGACTGTAGGTGTTCGTACGGTGGCTCCATGTCGAGTCGATCGAAGAATGCATCGGCGAACTCCAGGCTCGTCGTTACGCCCCATGCTGCACACCCGTGACTCAAACACTGATTCGGAAAGAACGGTCCGGTCATCAGCGGGTTTCGATCGAAACCCTTGGTCTGGAGTCCACGAGCAACGCTAGTTGGCGGGTTCGCCAGCTGAGGATGTGCCTGAACGGAGTCCGGTTCGTGGTGCAGCAGGTAGTTTCGGAGCTGTTTGAGAAGATACGCGTCCTGGTACGGTTGGGCTCCCGTATCGAATCGTTGCGAGCCATCGAGGTCCAGCGCTAATTGGAACTTCTCAATCGGGGACAGCCCATTGAGAAAGTCGTCGACATGGGCATCGAGGACTTGGACTTTCCGGCAGAACGCTGGGTCCAACTCCTCGACGCGCTGGCCGTCGTCACAGATATCAGTAAACAGCTCGAGCACCGTCGATTCCAGAAAGGACACGGAACTAATGAGCGACGTGATGACGTGTGACTGGTGGGTTGTCCAGACCTCGTCGCGTTCCTCTGGCTGGTCAGGGAGGTCGTCTGTATGTTCTGCTTCGAGTTTCCCTGCCTCTCGTGCGAGATAGGCTGCTGAGAGGATGTGATTATGTGAAAAGTACGACCGGAGATTGATTTCTATTGAGTCATCAACGCCGATAGATTCGGTGAGTTCGATCGAGTGGTTGGTACCGTTATCCTCAGCCATTTCTACCGCTCAGTTCGTCGCTGGGTGCCTTGAAACTACGTCGCGAGAGAACCGGAGAACTGTCTTACTCAGCGACCTGGTCTACTCGTCGCTGACGCGCGTCGGAATTTCATTCGCAGTGAACCGGGCGTTCGCAGTCCCACAGTTCGGACAGTCCTCGAGATACGCACACACCTGAATCGAGGCGGCTAATACCCGGTGAGCGCCGCAGATCGAACACTCGAACGTCGTGACGTACTGCACTGGCTCTGCGGATGTCCCTGTGCCCGTATTTTCAGCTTCCGAATCGCCTGTCGTCACACGAACTTCCAACGTGTTCCCCGACTCTTGCAGTCCATCGTCGAGCAGCGCTGCAAGGTGATACAGCGATTCACTGACTGGTGAGCCGTGCTCACCGGTGTGGTGTTCGTCAACGAGCCAGTCACGAACGGTCGCGGCGGCTGTCCGATCGATCTTGAACGGCTGGGTAGTGTCCATCGTCGTTCGACCTCCACCCCCCGTGGGCACGACAAACCTACCGAGTCAAGTATGGGGTACGGGAGGATCAGTAGCACTCACTCGAATTTCGTTCGGCGATTCCCACCCTTGTCGACGATCCAGCCGTAGAAGTTTGCTCCCGTCTGGCCGGCACTCCGCCTGAACGCGGTATGTTGGTCATGATCGTCGTCTGGATCCGTTTCGATCTCGACGATCCGCGTCCCGCCACGCTTTGTGGCATACACGTCCGGACGATGGCCGTTGATTGCCGGTGGCGTTCCGAACCCATGATCTGAGATGTGATCGGCTTTGATATCCCATCCTTCTCGGTCGAGTTCCCGAGCTTCTGCCAGTACACCTTTGTCGTGAGCCTTCTGCTCTTCTCGGCTTCGGTGAGCCATGCTAATCGTTTTTCAAAGATTGTCTTTTAACCACTCTACTGTGTCGTCGCTGAATGTTGTTGCCCAGCGGCCACTCCCTGAGTCGGGCATCTTCGTGACCAATAATTGGTCATCGCTATCAATATGATCTTGTAGATTATCTCGAACATCTGAGGCACTGCTGGTACTCGTTGATACGAACCAGCTCGATTCTAATATGTGGGACCACCCTGAGTAGTCCTTGATAGCTTGATATAATTCCTCATAGTCTTTGACGTCCTTGAGGTCATAGCTGATCAAAAATACCGACGACATGGCTACTGATTGTCCGTATCGGACCCGAGCGCATCACCGTGATAGCCACATTCCGGGCACTCAAGAACGACACGACGTTTCTCTTGTCGCTCCTTCGTGATTGATCCGCCAACGAGTGCGCCGAGGGTCCCACCGATGACGGTACCGGCCGGCCCGGCAATCGATCCGACAGCTGCACCGCCGGCTGCACCGGTGGTTGTGCCGGCGAACGTGGCGCCGGTTGCGTTCTCTACCTCTTCGGGAGCGAGGATCGTTGCAACGGTCGCGTACGGCGAGTCGCACGCTGGGCAAGGGAGGTCGTTGATGTCGATACTGAGGTCGTCTGTGGGTGGCGTACTCGTCATTGTGTTTTTCTACGCCGGTTTAGGCCCGCTGGCGCAGGGGCCGTCACGCACTGGTCGAGACTCCAAGCGGTTTTCACCATTTGGTCTCGATATGGTGCGAGCGTAGATTCCCGGGGTCCGCCCTGCCGCCTTACAGCGGTGGATGCAGGCGGATGCAACAGTCACGGTGGGTGATTTCAACCCATTAGAGACACTTGTCTGGCGACATAAAAACTCTCGCTCAGCGGGGTGAAAGTGGAACTACAGACAGGGCTACGGCTACTGGAGATTCTGGAAGATGGGACCAAACAAGTGTCCCACCGTGGCTGTTGCATCCCGTCCTCGGAATCATACGCGATTAAATCCATCGACACATGGCTGTCTGTATTCGTATGAAGAGAGGTTGTGGCTGCGCGCGCAGCGACCGCAGGGAGCGAGCACGGAGCGGTGGGTGGGGCGGCGGGGCGTCCACGGGCGGTGGTCGCCACTAAAAACGGGGGAGCGCCCCGCTCAGCGGAGGGTGTCCCGTTCTTCCTCGAGGCCGACACCCGGGTCGTCGGTGCCGTGTTCGGCTTCGTAGGCGTCGACGAGCTCCCGACTGTACCGCGCGATCCGGTTCCGGGACGTCGGCACGATCGTGCTCGCCGCCGCGGCGACCTGTTCCTGGGTGAGGTACTTGCGCGAGAGCAGCCGATCCGCCGCGTACAGCGCCGACGCCGCGACGGTGCACCGTGGCGTCCCCGGCCCGACCGGCACCTGGTCGCCGAGTTTCATCAGGTGTTGGGCCAGCCGCCACGTCTGGATCGCTCGCGCTCCGGGGATCGCGTCATCATCGAGCGCGTCGACAACCTGCATCACGGCGTTGGGCCTGATGAGCGGCACGTCGAACCCGCATTCACACCGGATCTTCCGTGCCGCAGCGCACACCCGCTCGTGGGGCGCTTTGGTGTGCGTCGCGACTGCGATATCGATCTCGTCTCGGTCGACCGATGAGGCCCGTGCGGCCAAGAGGACGGCGCCGCCGGCGAGTGCCTCCCAGGCCATCCGCCCGCCCGGCAGCCGCGCTTCCGAGGCGCTCCGGAGATGACGGGCCGCCTGCTTGATGACGTGGTCCGGCAGGCCCAGGTTACCGCCGATCATCTCGACATCCCGCAGCCCCTCGTTGAGCCGCTTCGTTCGCTTGCGCTTCTCGCCGAACTGCATCCGCTTGTGCCACTTCCGGAGGCGCTGGACCTTCTCCCACTGCTCGTTGCTCAGGGGATTACCCCGACCGTCGGTGTTCCGCCCGATCTTTGTGTGCAGGCCCTTGTCCGTCCGCAGTGGATCCACCGTCTCGATGCTCTGGTCAGCGTCCCCGACTAGGCCCAGGTCGTTCAGCGTCGGGCTCAGGTCCACCCATTCGTCGGCGACGATCAGCCCGCAGTCCGTGCAGAACGACTGCTCGTCTTCGGTGATCACCTGGCCCTCACACTCCGGACAGGCCGACCGCCCCGACGGTTCGTGTTCGACCGTCGGCTCGTGACCGCGTTCCTCGGTGGTCGTACTCTGTACGTCCGAAACCGTCTTTTCGCTCGCGTTGTTACTCGTCATTGCAGTATCCCGAAGGCGCTCACCACAGCGCCCGACTCCCCGTGTTCCAGCACGGGGTTTCCTCGACGTCACGACCGACAGAGCCGTCTGCGCGCTCTCGCTCGCGCCTTCGCGAGCGCCCTCCTGGGCGCGAGCGAGAGCGCGCCCGCACGGAGAGACACAACCAGCGCCGCGCGCCGACCCGCCCGGAGCGAGCGGCCAGCGCATTCCCCGTTCGCCGCGACGCAACTACGTCCGTCGCGGTCGGCGAAGCCGAGGTCCGCAGGACCCGAACGGGTGAAGCGCTGGCGTCGAGGGCACATTCACTTTAGCCCGGCAGTCCGCCCGCTACTGCAGGCAGACCGCCCGGAATGGTCGGTCGCGAGCGACGCGGAGGGCGGCAGCGGCGAGCGGCGCGGGCCGTTCGGGACACACCGGACAGCCGATGTCGTCGATGAGGAAGCAGACCACTACCTGGCGGACTCAGAAAGGGCGAGGCCGCCTCGGTCGTCCCCCGATCCCGCAAGCACCGCAGGAACGAGGCGCGCAGCGGTGGTCGCGGGATGCCGAGCGGCCGAGGGCTTTCGACGATGATGCTTTACAATTACAGGCTGGTTATCGGCACCCGAATGTCTGGCTTCTATGATGCGATTATGTCGCGGGCCGCGGACAGTGAGTACATCGACCCCGAACACGTCTGGCCGCTCGGGATTGGCTCCATCGTCGTCATCGTTGCGCTCGTCGATGTCCGGGCCCTGGACCAACTTCTGGCGTCGCTTGACGGATTCACGCAGCTACGACAGTTGCTGGTGATGGCACTGAAGGGGGTTGCCGCCGGGATGATTACGCACTTCGCCTACAGTACGAGCGACATCTCGTTTCGAAGCCGGCAGACACTCCAGAGCAAAGAACAGGCGCTCCTGATCATTCTCGGCGTCGGTGTCGGCGCCGGCCTCCTGATTGACGTCGTCATTCCCCAGCTGGTGGAGCCCTTCCCGTTCGTCGTTGTCCAGACTACCGGCCTCCTGCTCGTAGTCGGTATGTGGTACCTGCATCTGCTGATCGAGAATTGGAAGCTGTCGAACGAGTGGCCCCACGTACTGAGTGGCCTACTCATTGCCTTCGGCCCCTATGTCTCATACCTGTTGTAGGACAGAAACGGGAGATATTGCGGTAGGTGGCCGTGTTCGGAGACTATAGGAATTACTACAGGCTTCGCTAAACCAACGCCACCGTCGATACAGTCGCAAGAAACAGGCTACCCATCGTACCGGAAGTCACGATGTTCGTTATCGATGGGGGCGGGATTCCCGACCTCTTCTGCAAGGCTCTGGAGTTCAGAGAGAGTCATACTGTCAACAGGTTCGCTAGTTCGCATCCGTAGCTCCCTCACCAAGTTTTCTCGATTGGCAGGAACCCAATTGTCGCCGAAGTAGTATCCAAAGATCTCTTCGGTCCAGTAATTATCCTCGACATCGTCACGGGTTGCTTCAAAGTGATCGAGCCTACTTCTGACATGGCCTTCGGATACGTCAGAGTCGATGTTATTGGTGACTGCCTCTGCGTCGAACCAGTCATCAGGACTGGCTTGGAGAAAGTCGATGATCTCAGAGTCTACGGCCGCCATAGTGTCATATTATACACTGGTATTTAAATACCTTTTAGTACCGAAGTGAAAGTGAAAATTGCGGGCAAACGGACCACACTATGAAATTCTGAGCTCAAATACGAACTCGACTACTCCCCGAGGCGTTCTCGAACTTGGGTAACGTACGGACTGGTGTCCCAACTTCGATGTGGGCTGATCACGGAGAGCAGCGTCCGCGCCGCTTCGTCGGTTAGATAGCCGTTTCGTGCGTACTCACTGATGAGTCGCGGTGTCGGCACAATTCGTGGTCCCTGTAGCACCGCGTGGATGAGCGGGAAATTTGTCCCGCCGAACTCGTCGGTGAGAAAGCCGTCGACGTCACGTGTATTCGCAAGAACGATCCCGTCGGTTTCACCGTCGTCGAGGCCGAACGTCGGCCGCGAGTCTGGGGTTTCCGCACGCTCGTAGGGATCCTCGACGGTGTAGAAGTCACGAGCTGCGAGCACGTTCGTCGCTGCGGCGCCGTGGATATCCTGATACTGGGTAAGATCCTGAAGTTCGGCGACAACCTCCGGGGGCACGAACACGTCACAGGAGGTGAGCAGATACTGGAGCGGGTCGGGCTCGGTGGCAGTATCGTACGTGTCGTCGGCCCGCGGTACGGCCAGACTGACCAGTGCGCTCGTGTCAGCGACGATCGTCCGCAGTCGCTGCTCACTCATCACTCGTCGGCAGTAGTGTCGACTGTCACCGCGTCTCCACCATAGATGTCGACGTCCTCAGGGGCCGCGAGATCGAGTGGCTCGTCGTCGAGGTCCGCCTTGAGCAGCCGCAGCCGCTGAGCAGTTTCGGCGCCGACAAGCTGCTTGACAGTCTCGAACTCCATCTGGTCGTCGTAGTACTTCGTCGCGACCAGCTCTTGGAACGTCTCGCTGTCGGCGGTCTCTTCGATATATTCACGGATAGCCTCGACAAGCAGGTCCGTCCGATCCTTATCGAAGAGGTCGGCAATTGCGTCAAGCCGGTCGACGAGATACTCCGGGGACTGGAAGTGGACGCGTCGCGGCTCGTCACTCGAACTCATCCTATGTGCATATCTTGCACATAGAGTGATAACCGTTTCGGCGTCTGCACACAGCTTGCACATCGAGGGGTGAAATCAAGAATCGTCCTGTCGTGCGTTCAGCTCTTCAAGAACCTGGACAGCCGTTGTCCCGATTCGAACGCCGTCGATGTTGTCGACGTCGAGGTCCGCCGTCGCAGTTCGAAACGGATACTCCTCTACGAGAATCCGATGGATAACGGTTCGAATAGTCTCCGAGTCATATCTGTCGACGAGAGTCGCCATCGCTTCGTCCAGGTGGGCGTCCTGATGATCCGCTCGTGGGTTCTCTGCTCGCTCGAGGACGAGGTCGATGACGTCATCAACCGATGGATGCTCTGGGTGCCCGGTGCGCTCACGAACGTCATAGAGGGGCTCAGAGTCGGTCATCATACTTACTCCGTCGCGTTCTCGTTCGTGTCTTCCGCCGCTGGCTCCAGCCGTCGCTGTCGACGAACCTCCGCAAGCGTGTCCTCCAGCGTCCCAAGAGCCTCGATGGCCGCGAGCTCATCGGTGATCTCCTCCAGAAGACGGGCACGCTCGATCGCGTCAGCATCGCCGGCGGTCGTATCGATTGCCTCGACGCGGAGCCGGCGCTCCTCTTGCCACCCACAGTCCCAGCACGTCCGGACGACGTCGAAACGCTCGTCTTCAGCAGCATCAAGCACCACGTCGGTCAGTGACGTCGACGGGAGTCGGTCCGGCCCGACCTCGAGCGTGACCGGGCCACCGCACGCAGGACAGTCCATATCCTACAGATGCGCGCCGCAGTCATCAACATCAGGGGCCCATGAGACGGACCCACAGACAGAACTCTCGAGGAGGCAAACCTGATACCTCAGGCTGGTCGTTGGGACGACAATCACCCCGGTGGCTCAGTAGACGATACTGTGCTCTCAAACTGATACATTTCGGAAAGCAGGACTCCAGAGATGGCCCCTCGGCCGGAGAGAGCCGGCGGCCTTCGCACATTGCATATCGCCCCTTTCTTTGGACGAAACCCGCGATATGCAAGGCGGAATAACACGCTCAAATCGCAGAAGACCCTCGTCGGGCCGATTTGAGGCGGTAGAAAATACCTCGACGAGCTGCCGACTCACCACTATTTCGCTAAAATTGCTCGACCGGCGGGTAAGCGGGGCAAATTCGGGGAGTACCGATGAGAGCCACGAATGACTTTGTGTCAAGAACACCTCGCTGAATAGCCGCGCTCTCCCGAGAGATGGCGAAAGAATCCCCGATTCCCGCGAATTCGGGACGCTGAACCCGCTCAAAATTGCCCGACGGGGTTTCAGTACAAGCGAGATAGCACTACACGTAATCCTCTCGATATCCTGAGAGGTCACTCGTTCACAGTCCGAACTCGGTAGTAGACACGCACAGAGATTAACCAACAATCCGAATCGAAAGCAGAGCCTGTTGGTTAATGACCTACCCCCTCCACTGTTTCCGAAGCTTTGTCGCCGGCGATTCATCTGAGAAGCGGAACCAGCGAGGACTCGATGTCAGTCACGACTGGTGTACAGGCCTGGCTCGCCTCACGAGCAGGACGGAATTTGAAGACCACAGAACTCGAAGAATTAGAAGAGGCGATGGCCGATGGATCACGCACCGCCCGAAGCTCGAACGCGAGCTGACGACATCCTCGAGGATTGGTCCCCGCCGACACTCGATATTCTCTGGGCGATCGCACAATGGTACAACGGCGCCGTGCTGGAGCGAGACGACCAGCGCTATCACATCGGGTGGCACCGTCCGCCGGACCTCCAGACGCTCCTCGGCTGTTCCGACGCGGAGTGGGAGCAACGATACGAAGCTGTCTTCGCCGACTTACAGACCCCTGCGACGTCGCCGACGCTCGTCGAGAACCGACACGGCGGCCAGAGCGAGGAATCACAGCCGTGGCTTACGGAGCAGTACATCCTCCGGCGTAAGGTTCGGTGGACACCGACCCGGAGCGCCCGAACCGCGATGGACACGCTCTTCGCCGGCCTGTTCGACGCTGACGACCTCCCGCAGCATCAGCTCAAGGCCGACAGCGGCCTCGTCGGTGATTGGGACGAGTCGCTCCTCCACCGCACCGGCGTCGCCGTCGTGGCCGCGGTCTGGCGCCAGCAGGGACGCTCCGTCGAGCTGTATCCCGGCGAACAGGGGCAGGCCCAGCCGGACGTTCGGAGTACAGCACTCGACGGTACTACCTGGGAAGCCGAGGTGCTGACTGACCACCACGACCGGGCGATGCCCCGATCGAAGTTCGCGACCTTCGCCGAGCGACCGGAGCGACAGCACCTCTGGATCTTCGAGAACCGAGAAACTGCTTTCGAGACGCTGAACCGCCTCCACGAGGCCGGCAACGTCGACTGCAAGATCGCGAACGCGCCGTTCGACACGCCGGAAAACTACAGCCTCCAGGTCGGCAACCGCTACCTCGACCAGAGCCATACCGACGCCGACTACCACTGTCCCGGCATCGACCGGATCGACACGATCACCGGCTGGTATGGCCGCCACTACGACGACGCCGCTCGCGCCAACCTCGCGACATCGACATCCACCACCCACCCCTGATATCTCTCACCTATCGAACATACCTCACCTAGACACCACTCTCGCAGTATTTCTCACCCCCTCTCTCCTAATAATCGCGGAGATTTACACAGGTGAGAGCCACCGACTCAAGGGGTGTTCAGTACCGAGAGGCTACAGAATCATCCTGAAACACCTGTGTAAACAGCACATCTCCGACCCGAGTAGAATTTACAGAGGTCTCCAACCCGTGTGTTCAGAATACTAGAATATATTTCGTCCCGATCACGCGGTTCGTTACTAACCTCGTCGAACGTCCGAACGATTCCTTCGATGCACTCGGTAGAGAACAGTCCTATGTTTATGGCCGCTCCGATCGATACCACGATATGGTCCCCTCAAATCGGCTGCCAGATGCGGTGACCGTGAGCCGACTGCTGGGCGGGCTCGCCGTCGTGCTGGCTGGCCTAGGGGCTGTCCTCCTCCTGTTCCCCCAACCGCTGGCTGATGTTTTCTTCGCCGTGTGGGTGCTCTTTGCTGTCATCCTCACTGTGGTCGGGGCACTCGGGGCATGGACGCGCCGGACTGCCCTCCTCTGGGTGGCAGCGTTGCTGCTGGTGGGATTGTCTATCGTCGGGATGTGGTCACTAGGTCCTTTCGTTGCCCCAGCCGCACTCGTGCTACTCGGGGCCGCCGTGGCGTCGCTGTGGACTGGTCCACGACCGGGCGCCCACAAGGCGGTCCTGGATGATCCGCCCTCCGTGTTGGAAGCTGTGCTCAAGACGCTTGGCGGTGCAGTTCTGATGGTGGTCGGCGCGATCCTCGCATACGAGGGCACCATCGTCCGGGAGCTATTCACCAGAGGCTGCGCCAGCGAGACGCTGGATTGTGCGCTCGCAGTGACGCGGTGGGATGCTGTTGGCCTTGCCGTGCTCGGGGTGGCGGCTATCGGAATCGGCGGGTGGATGGTTTGGACGCAGGTGGCTGTCGGTCGGATACTCGCATCAAACCAGGCCGGATAGACCCCCCGTATGCCACGATGAAACCAGAACCGAGGCGGATCCTGAGAGACGACGTGGAAACACTATCCGGACTGAAGAGAAGAAAGAATGAGTTCCAGACTGATTAGATGCGGCTCTCTACGATTTCTCTCGGGATAACTCAACTTCCGGAAAGAATGGAAGGCGTTCGATAAGAATCGTCCCAGTAACCACGATAATCACCGCCAGCACGCCGGCGATCTCGGGGGAGACACCACCAGACTGGGTGCCGACAAAGGCGATCACGCCAAACCCAACGAGAAATGGAAGACTCCACGCCATTGCTGCATGGGTCAGGAGGGCCAAGCGACTACGGATCCTTCCGCGACGGCGGAGGACAATGAGCGTCAGGGGGAGAACAACAATAAGAAGGAGTAACGCGACGACATCGTATCGTTGGGCTGTCCCTGCGACCACGATAACGAACCCGGAGAGACCGAGGGCGAGGAGGAGTACTGCCGCCACCAAGTAGTGCAGCGCCTTTGGAATCCGCCGATCAAACTGGGTCATGACAATCGCCACAACCGTCCCGACCCCCAAGAGGGCGACAATCCCGAAGAGATAGATAAAGAGAAAGAGGAGGCCCCACCCGGTGCCATGGTCTGGGACGGGAGTCGGTGATGGCTGTGTCATCGTTTCAATTAGATACGAAATGATGCAAAACTCTTTGCTGAATATACACCCTGTATGCAGCACAACTCCTGAGACTTATCATGGACTGATATTTCAATAAGATCAGATACGGCTACACCGTGTCTCGAGGGTCGTAGTAGTTGTCGGTCAGTTCGAGTGCCCGTTCGATAGTCCGTTCGTCGTATAGCGTATCCTCCGAAACAAGGCTTACCCACTCGGCTCGATTCCGATCCGATTGCCGAACCAGCCGTTCTATCTGCTCGCCATCGCCCCCAGTCCAATACGCAAGCTGGCTGCAGAACGCGACGTCAGCCTCCGTTTGGCTCGCATACCCCGCACTACTGCCACTCCACAGCCGCCGGAAGACGCTGCCAGCGGGCCCATATTGGGCCTGTTCAATGACCGCTGTGTCACTCAAGTCGACGTCGACACCGGGCTCTGATGGCAGCTCACCGAATTCCTGAACATCGACGACAGACAGCGTGGCCGCAGCTTCGGTTGGGTTGGTAGCTCCTTTCCACGCCTTGTAGACACCCCGGAGTTCCGTCGTTCGTTCAGTGACTGTCGCCGGCGTCGACGACAGCCGATCGCCCGTAATCGGGACATAGAACTCCGCATCACAGATGTCGATCGGTCCGGAGGTCCAACTCGGTGGCTGTCCCGCAACGATAATCCGAATGCTCTGACCGTCGTATGCAGCTTCGGTATAGGAATCAAGCGTCTCAATCACCGTCCGGGCCCAGTCATCAAGGTCGCCGGTCTCAGGATCACGACAGGTGGAGAGTTCGACAGCAGTGAATGGATCATCGTGTGTGGGATAGAAGGCGAGTCCGTCGACATCCAGTTCGGACGCCGTCGCCGTGGCATATGCATCCTCAAAACCACTCCACGTATCTTCGTCATCGAAGGTTGCCCGCTCGCCGGTCGCCGGATCGATCGGTGTAAGCGAAATTCCGTCTGCCGAGTCGCCAGCATCAACCGCCCGCCAACAGACCCACTGCTCGCGCTTGCGAAGCGCCTCGGGAACGGTCTCCCAGCCGGGAATGCGTTCACTGAGCATCGGTACGACCTCCCTCTGGATGGCCAAGATGTCTCGTCTTGTCCGAACTGTGCCACAGTCCTGTAGAGCGTCGATACCTGGAGGGCGACATTAGTGAGTGACAGGCCCGCGTAGAACTTGTACTCTCTGGGGGCGGAGAAGTCTCACACTCGATCATAATCGGGATAACTCCGTCTACTAGCGGAGAGAATTCCGATTGTGAAATCCGGATTTAGCGTCTTATTCACAGAATATCCCCGAAATCAGGGGGTGAACCGGAGCTAGGAAAGCTGACGAGGAACCAAATGAAGTGATTATCCGAGAACAACGGTTACAATATCTTGATACAAAACGTTCGATTCTGAGAGAGCTATATCCAGAAACCACGGCGAAAGATGGCTTACTCGAACTTATTTCGGCGTTTTGGAATATGCCTGTTGTGTATAAGACAATAGTAACACGGAGAACAGGGTGGAAAACCATTAAGTTCAGACAGAACCTCCGTTAGAGTAGGCCGTTGGGAATGCGACGTTGTCCGGTGAGAGCCCGCTCAGAGTGCCGTGGACGCCTACTTCTCGAACAGAACCCGGACTCACGCCGAGGAACTGCCACCCGTAGTGATCGAGAACCCACCACACTACACAATGAGTACCAGCGATTCCGACGACACTGACCGACTCGAACAGTATATCCGCGATGAGAAGAGCCATCTCGACAGTTGCGAGAGCATGATTGCGCTCGCGAATTGGCTCTACGCGAACGAGTATTTCGAGACCAACGACCGCGTGGTCCCCACGAGTGACCTCAAAGAGATCCTCGGCGACCGGCTCGAATACGGCGTGGACACGCTCCTCGACCATCTCGAAGGTATCAACGTCGTCGACGAAGTCTCACAAGGAGGCGGTCAGTTCATCCTACATGAGCGGACTGGACAGGCGTTCTTCGACCCGAACAACAGAGAGATGCTGCCACTCCTCGACGAAGAGATCTCGCGGTTCCTCGAGGACCTACACGAGCAAGAAGGCCAAGCGCTGGAGTCCGAAGACGCTGGCGACGACGAGACGCAGTCGGTCGCTGACGGCGGAGAACCCGAAGATGCCGATCCGGATGAGACCGACGAGACGGAGGCTGACGGCGAGGAGGACCCCGACGATGTGCCGACAACGCTTCGCGCAGTTGCCGCAGCTGCACTAGATGCCGAGGGACCGCTCGAGGACGCGCTCACGAACCCCACGGACCATATCGAGCGGATCGTTCGATTCGACGACGTGGTTACGGCAGTCATCGAGAGCGACGAAGTGAGCCGCGGGCGTACGTACGAGCCGATGGGCTGGCGCAACGCTGCCAACAAATGGGTGCTGACGACGACGGCGAAAGCACGCAAAGAGAACGAATCGTTGTCGTAATCGATCAGCACCAGTAATTGGCGTCGACCAGTGAGTTAGTTCAATTCATTCCGCACAGCCGAGTAGAGGAAGTCCTGGACATCCCGGTACGTTGGGTCGCTTGCGACTTTCTCATCGATCCGTTCCCACAGCTCACTGGGCACTTCGAGCTGTCTACCACCGGCTTGCTCTTCACGTAATTCCTCAAGATCGATGTCGAAGGCGTCGTCATCATAGTGGGCGTTAAACGCGGCGTCCGCTGCCTCAAGATCTGCCGCAGCCGCGGGGACGTCTGGCGCCGACTCAGACTCGTTGACCACCGTCCGAAGATCGTACTTCTCGTACGCCTCCCGCACATCATCGACAAAGTCCCAGTACTCCTCAACGGACGCCGTCTGCCTGTTGGGGGCGTCGTAACCGAGGCCCTCCATCCCAGCTACCGCACGCTTGTTGAGGATCGCGTAGGTGTCCGGCGCGAGGACGTGGAGGAGCTCGGTCGCAGTAGCCCAGCCGAAGCCATCGAGTTCCAGCACATCCTCGAGCAAGTCCGTGTTCTCGAGTGCTTGCTCGACTGCGGTGGCAACCTCCTTGGGCGTCTGGTCGTCGAACACGATATCGTCGACGTAGTAGTCGATGCTGCGGCGGGGCTCGGTCGCCCAGAAGCCGTCGTGGGCTACTAACTCTGCGAATGCGTCGCGAGTCGGGTTCTCGAGGAACGCCTCGGCCAATTCGCGCTTCTTTTCGATGTCGTCGTTTCGGTTGGGGTAGTATGTCATTCGTGTTCTCTCCATTCTGATTTGCGCATCAGTTTTTCTCGACCGCGACATGTTGTCACTTTCTGCTAAGAGACTATTTACGTATAAATCTTTCTCTAAACAGAAAGATAGAATTCCCTATTTAGAAAAATCTCCGGGAAATAGCGCCTCTCCACGGGAAACTCTTTGATCAGTACGAACCAGAGAGGGCGGCAAGCTCTGTGGCTGTCCTGGCGTCTTAGTCTACCAGTAAAATGTACAGAATACGGCGGGTCGGTCGGCCTACTCGGAGGTTGCCGTGTTGAGCGGGACCCACTCCCCACTCTCGTCTTGGTACTCCCACCATGTCGGCCCACGATACCCACTATCGCGCGCATCATTTCCTCGGATGTCCCGATCTGCTTCGCGGGCCGCTCCCGACGGACTCCACAGATCCCCATCGTACTCGAGGTGACCTCCTCGAACAGTCGCCTCGGCGTCCTCGTACTCTCCCCGGTTGTATCGATGGCGCACCTCGGTTCCATCGTCCAGCGCACGAACCGCAGGGTTGCCACCCTGCTCTGGCCGCTCGCGACTGAAGGTGGTGGTACGGTTCTCCCGATCCTCTTGGGCAGCGTCCTCGTCGAGGTGTTCCAGCACCCTTGCCACGATATCGTTCCACGACTCATCCCGGTTTCCGTACTGACCGAGTTCTCGGTAGAGATCTTCGTCCAGGTTGATCGTCCCAGGCATCACCTCACAATTCAATAGCCGATGATAAATAGTTTTCCCTGAAAATTAGATAGGATAGATTGTAATGTCTTTCCTGAGTTTGTAAGTCGAGGATTGTGGATAAATGCGGTGCCAGAATTAGTTTCCGACTTTGTTAATGGAGTCGGAAACTCAAAGTGGTTGGCGCCGGTTCCTACGGGTAACTGTATATAAACCGATGTCCGCCGATACGAATTCGGAAACTCAGTCGAACGAACAAGCCGATGTCTGGCTCACGCCCGACCAGGTCGACGCGATGCGTGATGTAGTGATTGATACCGGGGCTAAGTACCTCCGACAGCGCAACGAGGCTATCATTACACTGCTCGCGGACACCGGACTTCGCAACGAGGAGCTCACGCAGCTGACGGTCGAGATGTATCTACGCGACCAAGGAGAACTGTATCTCCCGAAAGAGATCCAGAAATCGAGTCACAACGGTCGCTCAGATTGGCCACGATCTCATCACCTCGAGCTCGACGTCGACGAGACGTTGGGCACACAGCGCTCCTTGAACAGTTACCTCGACAATCGGTGGAAGGAGAGTCCCTATCTATTCCCGAGTCGCCAGAAAGAGCAGATCACGACGCGGTCAGTTCGGAATCTCGTCAAACAGGCTGCGGTCGAAGCCGACGTCCGTCCCTACAAATACGAGGATGGGGACTTCGGCCGTGGGGATCCAGAGGACGTCCATCCTCACGTCCTGCGCCATAGTCTCGCCTATCGACTCTTGCACGAGCGCGATAACGATCGGTTCGACATCTACTTTGTCCGGAATCGGTTGCGCCACGCCTCTCTCCAGACGACGCTCCGAGAGTACGATCACTTCCGAACGATCTAAGCAACCTCTCTCAGGAAGTGTACGGAGCTAACTCCTGACTACCCCCGTTTTATCCATATAGAGAATCCTATAGCAAATATTATAGAATATCATATAGAAACATAGGAAGGCTGATTGGCTAGAAACGGAGGTAAGAAGACGTCGTCAGAGCTCAGGACCCAACCACTCGAAGCAATCGATATAGCGCATATCGATATATGATTAGCAGCTACATCAAGGTGCTACCGGAGTTCCTGAAGAAGGATTGTGACGGCTGCATCAACTAACTCCGGATCAAGACGCCCTTGCCAGAAATCGATATCGTCACGACTGACTGATTGAACGCCCCAAGGAACGATTCTGCGGTCATCAGGCATTCCACCGCGAATCCAGCTCACCCCAGGGATCTCGATGAGGTCATCCAGCCACGATCTAGTGGTCAGTGTCAGCGCGATATACTGCTCGCCGTGGAATGGATGGCCCTCGTGATTCGAGAGGACAGCCACGGGCGAGCCTCATATTCACTCCTGAATTCGAGTGCGTTCGCTCCCTCTACCTCAATCGAGAATCGAGTCGAACAGGCGATGAGGGTCGTCAAGCCACTCGATCTCGTGGTACGCCACGTCATTCTGAATGTCGTATTCAAGCGGGAGTGGATCCGAACGGTGGGTCGTGAACGTGAGGTTGATTTCAACACAAGGGCCGTGCTCGGAGACGCACTCGAAGCCGTCGTCAAAGGGGTATACAACGCTAAACCAGCGAATCCGGAAACCAAAGTGGTCACACACATCTCTGACGACGGCAGCGTCGCAATAGGGCGTGTGGATCCACAGTTCCCCGCCAGCGTACGCTTGATCTTTGACACACCAGACTGCATCAAGTGACCGGAGAAACTCCGCAGCGCGATTGTAGTGCGCTTCAGTCAGGCGGTCCCACCAGTGGTGCGCCTCGACGTCGTCAATGAGGAGCTGGAGGCAATCACCGCACACATCATACGCCCGTTCACCGAGGGAGATTTCGTGGAGTTTGTCGGACTGGGTGGTATCACACGCATCACACGGCGGGGATGTACCACTGCACTCGCATCCGGAGGATGATCGCTGTTCGGTGGGGTTGGAACATCCGCTGTTTGCACTCCCTACGTTCTGAGATTCGTTGGAGTCGGTATTCTCGGTCATTGGTATCTAACCGAGAACCATCAGTCACGCCGTGTGACTGGGTTCCCGGCTAGAACCGGACCGACGATCGGTCACTCATCTATCGCCACAGAGAGCAGGTTGTTGTAAATAGTTTCTGTGGGTCCAACCGAGACCACCGGCCAGCGTCTGGCTATCGGCGACAGCCGATGCTAGAGTAATGAACGTCGCATACAACCGTATCTTGAAGTGTGACTACCGTGCCTGTGGGTAACACACCCTGACTAATTTTAATACAATTGCCACGATATTCCAGGCTGACGTCCGATACACCCCTCAAACTGGGAGCGTTCAACACGATGATCATCACTCGCCTCACCCCGCGGCGTGCTCGTCCTCGCTTAGCCGCGGGCCCCGTGTTCGGCGAGTGCCTACAAGATCAGCGTGCGAAGAGCCCGGGCGCAAACCGCCGGATCCACGTCGACTTCGAATACGAGAGTTCGACGCAATCCGGCGACGTCCGGACACTCTCACCCGCATAACTCGGCCCCCATACGGACTACCCGTCAGGGGTCGGGGAACACGGGATTGCCGCCTGCCTGTGCCCAGTACTCGCTCAGTACACAGCCTGATGCGAGTGCGGGATGCCAGGCTCGCGGCTGATTGGTTTCCGTTCGTTCCGATACAGGGGCGAATGGGCTCCGTCCACGCTGAGCGTACGGAAGTCGTTAGCCAACAGCCCCGCAGCGATAGCTGCGGCTACGTCGAGCCCCGGAGTCTCCGCTGGCGAGGGACGCCGGACTTTGAATCCGGAGGTCGCCGGTTCGATTCCGGCCGGGGCGACTACGGTGCCGACGTGGTGTAACCCGGCGAGCATACGGCCCTGTCGCGGTCGTGATCCGGGTTCGAATCCCGGCGTCGGCGTGGATGCGTGGCGTGGCCACGTGGGGATACCCATCGAGGGAGGCACAGTCCGCTTGTCCGATCATCGGATCGGTCCGGCGGTGACGGGCCCAGCAGGGTCTGCAACCTCCATGCTCCGGTGTGGTATTCCCGGGGATCTCCCGAAGTACGCCCCAACGATGAGAAACGCAACTACGACCGAGCAGTCGCAGTTGCGCAGTCGTAATGAGTTGTACAGTTCGATAACCAACTGCCGAACACTCAGCAGTCCCTCTAAGCCGACAGTCCAACGACCGACGAGCTGTGCCTTGAACGCACAGAACCGAGGCGGTCGGGCTCTCGTCGGTTCAGGGTGCCGCGACTGGGTATCGGGGAACCCAGCGGCCTGCTATGCCGTGGCCGCCTGCGTTCGGCCTCCCGGTTCGAATCCGGGTCGCGACATCATGACAACGAATGTCTGTCCTGCCTGCGAGGAGGAAGCGTTCCGTCACGTCCCGCTCGGTGAGACAACATCCATCGACACGATTGGAAGCGTGAAAATCTGCGTCACCGAGGACGGAGCGTACTTCCACGGAACGAGGTAACCGCCATTCGTTCGTGCCGTGACTGGGACTTGTAAACGTTCTCGCCTCGAAGGCGACGGTCAGAAGTTGAACAGTACGTGCTGTCAAACAGCACGAGAACACGTAGGATCGGATCCTACCCATCCCGCTTGAGGTGATGATAAATGGGTCTCTTCGACACCGTTGAACTCTATGACGGCGTCCATCTGCCGGAGTATCCCGGTACAGTGGCTCCAGCAGAGGACGTCGACTGGCAGACGAAAGGCATCGATCGACCGACTATGACCACATTTCGGATTACGGCGGACGGTCGGCTCCTCGAAGAGGAGTGGCACACCGAAGCGGTCCCGCCGAAAGACCGGCCATACGCGAGCCGTGATGACGTCGACGAGGACGATCTCCTCTATATGGCCGGTTGTCGGAACCGAGTCCACGACGGCTGGATCGAACGAGACGACTACCACGGCCGCTTCAAGCTCAAACACTCCTTCGAGAATCTCGATACACTCGTCACGTATCAAGTGACGTTCACGCACGGCCAACTCGAGGGCTTCCAACGCCTGCGATAATCCGTGCGTGTCCGCCGCACCTCAACGCTTGATTTCTTCCCTACAACGCTCCCGGAGTCTCCGTTGGCGAGAGACGCCAGTTTTTCAAACTGGAGGTCAGGGGTTCGATTCCCCTCGGGAGCACTCGGGGGCTGGCCCTGACAGCGTTTTCCGTGTCTGACATAGCGGGCAGCCACGGATCCGTGACGCTGTCACGGTCGGCTTTCCCCCAACGTGTGGTCGTCGAGGTGGTACGTTTCTTCGCCCGCAAAGCACACCAACGGGAGTCATAGCCCGTCGCACCACCGGTTGTCCGGCCGCACGTGGCGACCGTCAAGTCGGAGCGTTGCTTCGCCAGGAACTCGCAGGTTCAAATCCTGTCGGTGGCCCCGTCCATCGAGAACATCCCGGACAAAGAGCGTACGAGAGGACGCTCGACACCGGTTCCGCTCCGACAGTTTTCCGGTCGCCGTATCGACAGTGGCCGTCGATCTGGAGCGCTACATCGATGGCACGCTACGGGTTCGAATCCCGTCATTCGCTCCAGGAATTGTCCGGCCACTCATGTTCCCGTAGCTCAGTCAGGACAGAGCACCGACCTTCGAAGCCGGGTGTCGCATGTTCGAATCGTGCCGGGAACGTCCAGCCGAGCGAAACGAGGCTGGTTCGGGAAGTTTCTCTCCCGATACTTGCTGCTCACAGATCGTGTGGGCAGCTGCGATCGGAGTCGCCTGTTGCGGCTCCGGGTGATAGGATGGAATTCAATACGCCAAAGCAAACGGTCGCGGAGGCAACGCGGACCACCAACTACGAAGGTGGAGAAGCGTTCGAGCCTGCCGACCCTCGGCTCGCATTGTACAAGCGCACGATCAATCAGCTGCTGGAGGGCTCGTTCTACGAGTCCGATGACGAGCAGTTGGCTGCTGTCGTTCACCAGTTCGATGCCGCCGCAAACGACAACCCGGAGTTCGTCCTGAAGCTCGCGGCCTATGCGCGCCAGGAGCTCTACTTGCGGGACATCCCACAAGTGCTACTCGTACTGGCAGCCAACGACGACCGATTCAAGGACGACTCCCCCGAGTCGCTCATCCGCGAATGGGCGCCGGCGATCATCCAGCGGATGGACGAGACAGCCACCGCGCTTGCGGTCCACGATCAGCTGTTCGGCGGGACTGCGCCGTGGCCGCTTCGACGCGGCATCGAGGACGCGCTGGTGGAGATGGCCGACGCCTACACGCTGGGCAAGTACGACCTGTCGCGGCGCGAGGTAACGCTGCACGACGTCTTCAACCGCGTTCACCCCACGCCCGTCGACGCCGAGCAGGAAGTGCTCTTCGAGCGGTTCATGCGCGGCGGCCTCGACGACTATCCCGACGTCGATCCGGTGCCGGCGCCGAACACGTGGGAGACAGTCATCTCCGAGCGCGGCAACACCCAAGACGCCTGGGAACTGCTCATCGAGGACGACGAGTACACGCTGCCCATCTTCGCGTCGATCCGGAACCTCCGGAACATGCTCGAAGCCGGCGTTCCGGAGGACACCATCGTGGATCACCTCGACCTGGAGGCCGTCCGGCACGCGCCGCTGTACCCGTTCCGGTACTACCAGGCCTACACCGCGCTGCAAGACGCCGATGTCCAAGCACCGACGGTCGAGCAGTGGCTCGAAGACGCAATCGATGTCGCAGTCGAGACGGTGCCTGGCGGATTCGGCGATACCTTTGTCGCGGTCGACCTGTCGGGATCGATGGATCATCCGCTGTCCGCGAACAGCACGCTCCGACTGAAGGAGATCGGTGCGTTGTTCGGTGCGATCCTGGCCGACCAAGGTGCCCAAGTCGGCGGGTTCGGCGACGACTTCCAGACCGTTCCGATGCACGTCGACACGCCAGTACTGCAGCGCCAGGCGGCGGTGTTGGCGATTGACGAGGACGTCGGGAACTCGACGAACGGCTGGAAGACAATCGATTACCTCCGCGAACGAGGTGAGCCCGTCGAACGCATCGTCATCTTCACCGATATGCAGATCTGGGACAACACGCCGTTCACGGCCCGCGATTCCCAGACGGTCAAGGACGCGTTCGATGCGTATCGGGACGAGGTGTCTGCGGACACCGCGCTGTATCTCGTCGATCTCGCGGCCTACGGCGATCTGGTGACGCCAGAAGGCTACGAGAACGTCTACAACATCTCGGGATGGTCGGAGAACGTCCTCTCGTTCATCGACCACGCCGAGAACCCCAAGCAGATCATCGATGAGATCGAGGCGTTCGAGCCGACCTAGCCCTGTCTGTATCTTTTCTTTGAGGATGCGCGAGTGGTGGAGTTCGGAAACACGCGGTCGTGCCACGGCCGAGGCGGGCGTTCGAATCGCCCCTCGCGCACTCGGAGCACAGCTCGTGGACCAATCAGCCCGTGAGGTGCTCCTCTACGGAGATGATAGAATGGCTGTAACCAGTACCAACGACTCAGCTGCGACGACAACTGCTGTCGTGACGATTCGAATCCCCTGCGGCGCAGACGGTGATCTCGTCACCGATGCCGAGGAGCGCCTCTCACGGGTGAAAGACGTGAATTCGGTTACGATTGACAAGCTTCACAGTATCGATCCGAATCTTTCGGCCACTGTCATCACTATCGAGATCACGCTTCACTGGACGGCGACGATGACCGATGAAGAGATCAGCGACCGACTTGCCGAGGTCTCCGGCCTGGAGTCAGTCCAGTGGGCCGAATGAATCCGTCGGCATAGCCCTCCTCAACTTCTAGCCTGTGTTTAGTAGGGAATGCGACAATCTATAGGAATCAATATAGGTATACCTAATGGCCAATTATGGCTCAATTTTGTAAACTAATATCTGGTATCATTTATAAGTGTACAGTGAATATTTTTTCATAGTGCTCTCGAAGGGCGGACTCGCGATAGTCGACGCACTCATCACAGGTCGTGAAGCGACTCCTGAAGAGCTCGCAACAGACACAGAATATACACGCAACCACATCTACCACCTCCTCGACGAGCTGATCGACGCTGCGCTCCTCCGTGAAACGCGCCGACATCACAATCAGCGAGTGGTCCAGATCACAGAGCACCCTGTGATCGAGCAATATCGGATGCTGACAGCGGAGTTCAGTCACGTCGATTGGTCGGAGCTACTCACTCCTGCGACGATGCGCGTCTGTTGGTACCTCAATGAACCACGCCGTATCACATCGATTGCGGACCGGTTGGGAATTTCTCGCCAAAGCGTCCACAAAGCGTTATCGCCGCTGAAGAACAGAGCGATGTTATCTCCAGCTGGTCCGGAGTACGCGCTCAGCGATAGCATTCAACCGCTATTGGAATTCATCCAGGCAGTCGTGGTTCACGATCACCAGAATCGCGCTCGAAACCTCGCTCCCAGCACCACAGTCGAATGGTGCGACCCTGACCGAGCGCTCATTCGTGTCCAGGAACGGCAGGATACAGAGTCACTCTACGCGGCCGAAGAGTGGGAGGTAACCGGCCTGGGCCGGTTCGAGCAGTTCGGATTACAGTTCTTCCTCGCCGGAGAACCTGCGTTCTGGTATGCTCCAGAAGAGACGCTGACGCCGGCCGAAATCGTCTGCCATACCCTTGTCCTTGACAGCGGATCGCGACGAGTGAGTTACTCCCTCCTACTGATCGAGGCAGAAGCGATCGCCCAACAGGAACTTATCGACGTCGCAACGTGGTACGGGTTAGCGGATACTATCTCAGATATGTATCGGTACTTAGCTGGTGAAGACGAGCCAGCAGCGGAAGATGGAGTTCATTTGCCGCGTCGAACGGAGTACGAAGCACTCAAAGAGCAATACAGAGTGGCTTAGTGACCATCTTAGTGGGAAAGCTGGAACTATCCTATAGGAATAGCTATTGTTAAAACTATAGCAGAATCTACAGACCTTTTGTCGCCTGTTTCCGGGCCGCTTCGCGAACCGCTTCGAACTCCTCGGGAGCGGCTTCCTGGAATCCAAGGCGGAGGGCAAGGCGGAGGATTTCACTCCGGTCAACGTCACCCTCCTCGATGTCTAGCTGGCGCTGAAGCGCGTGGCCGACTTCCTCCAAGCGGTCAGGATTCTCTTCAAGTGCGCGAATAAACGCCGCGAGATGTCCATCCCATACGCTGATGGTCTTCTGTTTGTCGCCAGCGTCGATAGCCTCCAACTCATCGAGGATGTCCTCGACGAGATCGCGCTTTGCGTCTTCGGCAGCCGCCTCTTCGATTCGGTCACCGTGGGACGTCTGTTCGCGAAGGGCCGCGAGATCGTCATCGTCTTCAGCCATAGTGTTCACCTCCAAGCCGTTCGACAAGCGTTTCAGCGGCAGCGAGATACGCCTCACGGGCCCGGCGTGCTGTCGTCGACGGCTCTTCGAGCGCAAACGCAGTCTGGCCGCGGTCTGCTGCGTTCCGAATGTCTTGTGAATACGGGACGTAGTCGGGCGCGATAGCGTCCGGATACTCCGACTCAAACGCGTTCAAGTACTCCTCGGCGAGATTCGTTCGAGTATCGACCTTGTTCGGAAGTACGAGCGCGAGCTCGATGTCGACGGCGAAATTGTCGGCAATCTTCCCGAGGTCGCGACGGAGGGCATCAGCCTGCTCGGCCTCGAACGGTCCCATCTCGACGGGCGTGATGACGTGGCGGGCAGCCCACAGTCCGTTATATGCGACGTTGTTCGTCATCCCCGGGAGGTCGACCAGGACGACATCATAGCCAAGCGGGTCGACGTACTCGTCGAGGAACTGTTCGAGACGACTGTAGCGCTCGCGGGCATCGTCGATATTCCCGAGTTCGGCGTCGAGGGTGTCGAGGCCGGGATGGGCCGGGATGAGATCCGGACCTTCGTCGGTGGGTACGACGAGATCAGCCAGAGTGTCGTCGCCGAGCTTTTCGGCAATTGTTCCCCACGCGTCGTCGAAGACTGTGCTGATGTTCGGCCACGCCTCGTCGGCCTCGATCCGCGCCTGGTAATCGCCCCAGACGCCGAAATGTTTAGCGAGATCGCCCTGCTTTCCAGCGAGGTCAATAAGTAAGACCTCGTGACCAAGTTCCTCGAGGGCGACGCCGAGGTGGGCAACAGTCGTCGTCTTTCCGGTGCCGCCTTTGTCGAGGAACGCGGCGGCGCGTAATGTCTCACTCATTATAGCACCTATAGTATCTCCTATAGCGAAAGCTGTAGGCTTAAAACTACGTCAGACACACACCGTATTCCGGCTATAGGGTGACCCATAGACCAGTCCACCTCAATGAGAGAACAAAAAATCAGAAGTCTGTATCATAACTTCGATCAAGAAGATGCCGCGTATCCAGCTCTTCCTGTCACGGCCATCTGTTCCTACAGCAACTGTGGAACTACTTGCTCCACCATATTAATAAGCCGGAGCGACCTAGACATAGGCGAGAATGGATTTCAAGGAGTTCAAGCGGGTCCTCGAAGAGCAAACGGGGGAGCGATCCCAGCTCAGCAAGGATTCGTATGAAGTCGGCCGGAAGCTCGCCAACCTCCCCGACTAGTTACTCCCCTCCTCGCAGCCGATCCACGAACGCCCGCTTCCCATCATCCCGTTTATTGAGTAAGTGAGTAGCATCAGCCTCCGTCAGAACGGTCTCGACGAACCTGCGGGAACGGGAGAGATGTCGCTGCGCGTAATAGTTCCGGTAATCGTCGCGCTCCACGTCGACCTCGGTGAGATCAATCCGAATCCCCTCCTTCCGCTCGGCGTGTTCGTATCCGTACTCTCGTGCCCATCTCAACAACGGAAGCTGATTTCGAAGGGTAAGGACCTGTTTTGAATCATAGATGAACTCCCGCGCCCACTGATACCACCGGCCTTCTTCTCCGGTATCTGGCATCGTGAAATCCGCCTCGTATGAAGTGAGGTATCGGTCAAGAAGTCCGATCCCCGTTCGATGATTTGTGTTGGGCATCGGATGGGCGAGAATGAAGCCCGAAAGGAGTTCTGCACCGACATCGGGTACTAATTGTCGCCACTCGACGCGGTTCAGTACCTCCGGGATCTTCTCCAAATCCATTTTCTTGTACGTGGCTAAACTCGCCCCCTGTTCTTCCTTCTCAGAGAGGATTCCATCGAAGATGTCGATAACCGCAAAGAGAATTTGCTTGTCATCCGCGGAAAACTCCGTGTCAAACCATTCGATGACCGCCTCTTCGGTCTGGAACTCCGGATACGCCGCATCGAATAATGTCCGTGTGTACAGGAGGTAGATAGTCTCGCCGCCGATCGATTCATCGGTGGTCGCTATCTCGATATCGGACTGTTCGGCCAGCTGAGCCGCCTTCTCAGATCGGGCTTTCCTATCATCACTGATGAATCGGAGCGCAAACCGATTGTCGGTGGGATGATGTAATTGCAACACCGGCAGATCATCGGTCATTGTACGATTCTACGTAGGAATCTCGTATCCATCCGCTTGAGTACCCGGGTTTGTCGACCGTAGCTTACCCACTCGTAATCCGATGCCGGTCATAACAGTCAGTTCAATCGTGAACGAAGTTATACAATCGTGTAGAGTAGGTAGCGACGTGAGCAAAGACCGACAGTCTATTCCAGTCTCTCTCCCACTGGAACTCGTTTCCCGTCTCGACAGACTCGTTGAGGACGGTATGTTCGGATCACGGTCGGAAGCGCTCCGTTACGGTGCCCGACTCGTCGTCCGTGAAGAGCACCTGCAGCGTCTCCACGAACAAGCTGAAACTGAAGCCCGGGAGGACATCGAGGACCGACTGGACCGAAAGCGAGACTCGTGAGCTTGATACTGTCGTCGCAGGTCGGACATTGAATGAGTAGAACGCAGGCGGCCGTAGATCGTCCCGTTACAGACCGAGATTTCTTATGCTGATTCCACGTTTGCTCAAATATGGACACCGGGGGCACGGATCCCTTCGGAGAGCAACAGCGGCTATTTGAGCTTCTCTCGCAGGATACCCGGCAACTCATCGTCCAAGAGATCCTCGGCCACCCCGCCCACCTCATATCTCTCGCGGAGCTCGAGTATATGACGGGGAAAAATCGTGCGACAATCAAGGACCACCTCGACACGTTACGCGAGGCGGATATCATCGCACGGTACACCTCGGAGTCGAACAAGGAAAACCGGGAACTCCCAGCGCAGTTCTATGGGTTCACAGAGCGTGGTGTGGAGATCCTTCACAGCTACAAATACCTACGAGGGGTCCCAGTTGCTCGAGCCCTCTATGAGAACACCCGGAAAACGGAGAAGATCCAGCGTCACGAAGCGGCGCCACGTCCGGACCTGCCGCCGGTTGTTGCGGCGGCACTCGAGTTTGACGAACCAGATCTCGACGGCGTCGACGTCGGTACGGGTCGATAACCTGTCGCCAATATAACGCGCTATCGGGGGTAGAATTCCTAACTGATACCCTATAGGTCCCAATATAGGATTATCTATAGGGAAAGCTGTACAGACGAATTGACTGAAGAGAAGCCTTCAAACGAGTAGAACCGAGGGCGTTCGTTACCAGATCGTCGTCGTAGGACGAAACGAACAGGGAGAGCACTGTAGTCAAGCTCAGCGTCTGACTCGTTTCTCGGCTTACTCGGTTGCGTGTCCCGGACGTACCGCTTGTGCATACTTATCGATCTCGGGCGTGGTGTCCAGCCGCGTATACATATCCTGCAACGTCGCTTCAGCTCGCAAGAGGCCCGCCTCCGATAGCAACGCTCGTCCCTCCTCGGTCAACCCGTAGAAGCGCCAGGGAAGATCACGTTGTCGACGGTCGTCGGGAAGCACCCGTTCCTCGACGATACCTTCCTCAATCAAGATCTCGAGATGCTCGCGGATCGTACTCTGGCTCTTACTGGGGTTCACATAGTTGAGTTCCTTGAGTGAGGGCAACTGCTTCGGATGGGACAGAATGTTCTGAATCAAAACGAAGCGGGTCTCCTGGGTGACAGTGTTGAGACGCTGGCGCTGAGTTTCAACGGTGCTGTCCAGATCGGAGATCGTCCGTGGCGTATCCGAGTTCGAGGGATCAGATGGCATAGTAGGCGTTCGTAATCATAGGCCGACCGTTGATTCACGCGGAGCTATGACTGCCTGAATGTTAACTACTTTGGCGAGCACCGAATTGGTATAGACCGAGTCAGAAGGAGACGATCACTCCGTGACCGGCCCCTTGTACTCCCAGTCGAGACTGTCGCCCTGTCGACGGACGATGTATTTGTAGGGACCATGCAGTGCGCCGGACTGACACTTGCAGTTGTCCTTGCCACAGCTGACCTTCTTGATCACCACGGTCCCCCCGCTCGATTCCTCGACGGCTTCGATCGATTTTCCCTCGCCGGCGTCGATGTCCTCGGCAGCGACATCCTGGCGGTACTCGAGGAGGTCGTCAATCCAGTCCTGGAGGGCACGTAAGTCCGCGTCGTCTTGCTTCGGGATGCCCTCGGCGAGGTACTGCGGCAGTGAATCGGGAGCTGGGGGTCGGGTTGGCATCTTCTTACCTAACAATACAAACTATAGGAGAATAAATGTTTGGTAAGATTTGAGAACTACCCTCCGGCATTTCCCGAGCAATCATCAACGA
>NZ_WUUS01000015.1 GCF_009831625.1 Halobaculum saliterrae
TGCCGTCTGTCGGGGCCATCTGACTGTGAACCCCATCGCTACCGAGCCCTCGATGGACGTTTCGACAACCATCACAGCAGAAGACGATGTCGTCCTCAGCCACGACTCGATCGTCGGGGACAGCCCTACCACAAAGCGCGCACGGGGGAGATAGTGATTGAGATGAAGACACAATTGATTACCACCTGCTGACAGCGGGCCGATCACAGCCACGGAGCCTCAACGGCGACCTCAGCCGAAAGGACATTACCGGAGATACAGATGCCTCGATATTAAACGCTATTCGGTGACGAGTATATTAGTAGATACCCTTGGTCCGAATCTCCGCCTTTGAGGACCAGAGAGAACATATACCACCCCTCAAAAATTGAAAACAGACGGATGCACGATCTGACTGGGTTTCAGCGGGACATCTTGTTCGTAACTGCTGGGCTCGAGGAACCACACGGGCTCGCAATCAAGGCCGAACTCGACGACTACTACGAACAGGAGATCAATCATGGGCGGCTCTATCCGAACCTCGACGACCTCGTCGACAAAGGACTGCTCGAGAAGGGTGAACTCGACAAACGAACGAACGTGTACACGGTCACACAACGCGGGGTGCGGGAAATCAAGGCGCGACGTGAGTGGGAAAGCCAATATTTAGAGGACGTGAACGCACCCACGACGTCGTAGAACCAGGCAAGTAGAACTCAATATAAAAGCGGGACTGCTTTACCCACTTCCCACGAATACACAGTGAGATGGCTCGGCTCGTTTTCTATCACCACCCACAGGCCGAGAATTTCTCACTCAAATATAGTTCGGCATCGGTGGCAGAAATCCTGTCTCAGCGAGAGCAATCCGACGAGTCGACAAAGCTCATCGGGTACCCTTTCGAGACACCGGTCTATGTGCTCTACGAAAGCGATTCAGAGATCGAATCAGCCCAAGATATCGACTTCGATCAGGAATGGCTGAGCGACCGTATTCGTGACCTTCCCCGTCCTGGACAAGTTGTCACATTCCGATTAGTGGAATTGCTCGAAGCAGCTGTCGATGCTCGCGAAGAGGATGAGTTTCGACTCTACAAGGAGTTCGAACCACAAAAGATCCAGCAGGCACTCGATCACGTATCCTGGGAAGCACCACTCCCGAACGTCGCTGGAGAGGTGATGTCGAATTTAATTCTCCGACATTCCCTCCCGAATGCGAATCACCGAACTGGCATCGCGATGCTGCAGTTCTGTATTGAGAGTGTGGACCCGGATTTTGAGATGCCACGAACACACGTCGACGACGATACCTGGCGAGAGTGGGTCGACCCCTACATCGTCGATTCCAAGCGGCTCATCACGGTCCGCCGGAACAACCTCCGTTTCAAGCAACTCGAAGAGTTGGACGTCGACCTCGTCGAACGGAAAGACGGGATCCAAATCCGATTAGCCGAGTTCGAGCTGGATATGCACTGGAGAGAAGCCCTCTCAGAGTACGCTGAGCGGCACGAATCCCACTGTACGGACTTTGCGCACGCAGTTCTCGAACGAGCAGGACGGGACGATCTGCTCGACCGTCAAGGACCAACGAAACAAGAGTTCACCACGTATCTGGAGGACGGACTCGTCGAACGGGACTTCAGAGAAATGTTCTAATCAGTCGCGAAGCTCGGCGACTGACTGACCAACCTCACGGACGTGTTCACTTCGCTCGAGGTCGAGTTCCTCGGCGAGGTAGTCAACCGTCTCTTCGAGGCTCATACTAGAAAGAACTCCGTCTAACGGTATAAACCTAGTGCTGGCGCAGCAATGTAGCCCATCAGAGGAAGCGTCTGTGTATACCGAACTACGTACCCCTCGGGATAACTGTGGAATCGGTGACCGCATAGCGATATCCGCCAAAATTACGCAGTGTCACCATTTACTGTCCACCAACCGAACTCAATTGGAAGAAGCTCCGAAGCGATCGGGAGCGTTTCAGTCTGCAGGTTGAGCGTCAGTCGCTGGTTTCACACCTGGAATCTCGGGGATGGACAGGTCAACGCGGCGGAGCAGCTGGGCGTTGATCGCGACGATTACTGTACTCAACGACATCAGGAGCGCACCAACGGCGGGTGACAGCAAGATCCCGATCGGCGCAAGGACACCAGCTGCGAGCGGAATCGCGAAGACGTTGTAGCCGGCGGCCCAGACGATGTTCTCCTGCATCTTCCGGTAGCTCGCCTTGCTGAGCTTCACCAGCCGAACGACGTCCATCGGGTTGTTCTGGACGAGGATAACGTCGGCCGACTGGACTGCCACGTCGGTGCCGCTCCCGATCGCGATGCCGACGTCGGCCCGTGTCAGCGCCGGCGCGTCGTTGACGCCGTCGCCGACCATCCCCACGAGCTTCCCCTGATCCTGGAGCTCCTGGACTTTCTTGTCCTTGTCCTCGGGGAGGACCTCCGCGAACACCGTGTCGATGCCCAGTTCGTCCGCGACAGCGTTAGCAACGTCCTGAGAGTCGCCCGTCAACATCGCCACCTCGATATCGAGATCGTGGAGCGCGTCGACGACGGCGTAGCTTTCCTCGCGGATCACGTCAGCCATTGCGAAGGCTGCGATCAGCTCTCCGTCGCGAACGAGATACACCACTGTCTGTGCGTTCTCACCGGCCTCATCAGCGAAGTGCTGGAGATGATCGGGAATCTCGCTATCGAGCTGGGTCAACAGGTTCGGCCCGCCGACGTACACCTCGTTTCCGTCGACGTTCGCACGAACTCCTCGGCCTTTGATCGCCTCGAAGGCGGTCGCGTCAGGAGGAGTTACGGCTCGCTCGCCGGCGGCCTCACGGATCGCTCGGGCGATCATGTGTTCGGAGTCACTCTCGACGGCTGCCGCCAGCCCGAGCGCATCGTCCTCGTCGACGCCGTCAACGGTCGCCATGTCGACGACGCCGTGTTCGCCCTCGGTAAGCGTCCCTGTCTTGTCGAAGATGATGGCGTCTAGATTCCGTGCGTCCTCCATCGCGATGCGGTCGCGAACGAGCATCCCGTTGCGCGCCGCGAGGGAGGTGTTAATCGCGACGACCAGTGGGATAGCGAGCCCGAGGGCGTGTGGGCAGGCGATGACGAGCACCGTCACGACTCGTTCGATGACGGTCGCGCCGAACGAGACCGCGACCGTCCACGCAATCGCGGTCACGACTGCCGCCCCGAGCGCGACATAGAACAGCCAGCCGGCCGCGCGGTCGGCCAACACTTGCGTCTTGGACTTGCTCTGCTGGGCTTCCTCGACAAGTCGCATGATGCCCGCGAGCGTCGTCTCCTCGCCAGTCGCACCGACGCGCACCCGTAGACTCCCGTCGCCGTTGATCGTCCCGCCGATGACCTCGTCGCCGGGCTCCTTCGAGACCGGTTTCGACTCGCCAGTGATCATCGACTCCTCAACGTCCGAATCACCCTCTTCGACGATCCCGTCAGCAGGGACACTCGCGCCGGGCCGGACGAGCACGAGGTCGCCCTCGGTGAGTTCACTGACAGGAACCTCTTCGGTGTCGCCATCGGCGGTGATTCGCTCGGCGGTATCCGGCATCAGCTTCGCCAGTTCGTCCACCGCGCTGGAGGCCCGGCGTACGGACCGCATCTCGATCCAGTGCCCGAGCAGCATGATGTCGATCAGCGTCACGAGCTCCCAGAAGAACGCTGACTGCGTTGGGAAGACCACACTCGCAAGACTGTAGACGAACGCGACGGTGATCGCCATCGAGATCAGAGTCATCATCCCCGGCGACCGGTCTTTCAGCTCCGGGACTGCCATCTGGAGGAACGGCACCCCACCGTACGCGAAGACGATGACGGCGAAGACGGGGTTGATCCACTCGCTCCCCGGGAACGCGGGCACGGAGAACCCGAGCCACGCCTGTAGCATTTCGCTGTACAGCAGGACTGGGATCGACAGGAGCGTCGAGACGAAGAACCGCCGGCGGAACATTTGCTCGTGGCCCTCGTGCATCCCACCGTGCCCCTCACCGTGGCCCTCGTGGGAACCGTGATCGTGGTCTCCCTCGTGTCCAGCGTGCTCGTGCTGGTCGTGGGGCACCGTCTCGCTCTCCGCAGCAGGCTGCGCCTCTTCTTCCAGTAACTCCTGTTCTACCCGTTGCTCGTCTGACTGGGCGACCGCTTCATCGTGCTCGCTGTGTTCGTGCTGGTGACTGCTGTCGTCCTGCTGATGTTCCCCTCCCGGGGGATTCTCATTTGTATTGTTGTGGTCGTCCATAGATCATCGTCTCTGTTGAGGTGGAGTCGCTGGCATCCTGAATCTTCGCCCCCGAAACCGTACTGTAGGACCAACGTGGGCAACAACTCCGAAGGCAACTGTAGGCCGTTATCTCGAAGCAGTCCGCGCTATCCTCAGGCGTGAGCGGTGTAGCCTGCGTCTTCGATGGCCTCTACGAGAGCTGTGACATCTGCCTCACCCTCGACGCTCGCCTGGCCGCGTTCCCTATCGACGGTCGCGTCAGTCACGCCGGAGATCTCTTGGAGTGCTTCCTCAACTGTCTGCTCCCAGTGGCCGCACGACATGCCTTCCACGGTGATAGTTGTCGACACACAGGAAGACATACGGTTGCCTCTCTTTAGCGGATTTCCCCTTCGATCATACTGGTATCGTGGGGATCAAACTTTAGATTCAAAGTGAAGCTTGTGCCACAACGAACCAGATCTCGGGGTCGAGGAGTCTCAAGTATCGGTATGGCGATCCCTGTACGTCTTCGCCGCTAAAAAGACATATAGTGCGCCGATAGCCCGAATGCCCGAGCGGAATCGCTCGTTCCATTCTATCGACTCCGGTCGCTCGTACAGGAATGCGGTGGCAAATTTACGATACAGATCGGGAAACAGGAGCACGACAGCACCGAACACACCGGTCAGATTCATCAGCCACGCATACGCCCGGCCGTCAAAGAGGGAAATCGCAGCAATCAGAACACCCTCCGACCGGATTGCTGGACGAACCCACCCCCTCACCGTTCCCTCTCTTGGATTGGCAATCGCGAGGTTCTCGAAGAGGTCGACGATCTCGTCCGGGAACAGTGCAGTAACAGCGCCGAGAACACCCACGACTGTTCGAATCATACAGGATAGTACGACCGATGCGGATAAAATACTCACTACGAACCTTCACTATTGAGAACGACGGAGTCCCGAATATTCAGGGGTTCGGAGCATAGAGAGCATAGAGGATAGACAGCATCCCGGCTGCGGTGACGAGTGCTGCGACGAATCCCGCTTCGAAGATCGACACCTGGAGGACTTCGAAGAGGACGCCTTCGAGGAGACCGCCAAGCCCGACCAACGCGAAGCCGGCGGCGACATACAGGAGTAACTGCGTGTGATGTCGTTGGTACCCGCGATAGGCCTGATATGCGATGACCAGTGCTAACGCGGTCGTGAACAGTTTCCCGATGACGAATAACGTGTGTTCCATGAGTCAGTCTCCCCGCATCTCCTCGAAGATGGTCGTGATCCGGTCGGCGGGGTCCGGCCGGACGTCGATGCTGACATCGAATCCCTCGGCCTGCAGGAGGACTTCGACGCGTTCGAGGCGCGCCTCGTACTCGCTGTAGTGCCGTCCGCCGGGGTCAACGTGCGTATACTCCTCAAGGAAGCCCTGCTCAACGAGGCGCGTAACACGGCGCGAGACGGTTGGGCGTGACATGTCGCATTCCTCGCTGAGTTCGTTCGCTGACAGCCGGTCGGTCGTCGTCGCCACGAGGATGTCGCGAGCGTACTCGTCGTCGAGCGTGGCGAAGACCTCCGGCGGGTCGGGCTCCTCAGTCACACTCACCTACTCGCGACAGGAGCGTAATATAGCCCGCCGGTTTTCTGACTCAGAACGCCGGCTCGCCGTTATATCGTCTTCCCCGGCCTACTGATAGTTGAAGGTGCAATAATTATGTCCACACTCGACTCCGGCATGAACCAGCTCGAGAGCAAAGTCGGCGGCCTGACCGTCGGCGGGAAAGTCCACAGCCTCAGCGCGTGGTTCGTGCTCGCGCTCCGTCTCATGATGGGGTACGCGTTCGCGTACTCCGGGTTCACGAAGATCACCGGCGAATTCGCTGCCGGCGGCTACCTGTCGAACGTCGCGGCGACGAACGGCAACCCGCTCGCAGGCCTGTTCGCATGGATGGGGTCGACACCGTGGTTCGTCGAGTTCGCGAACGTCGCAGTCCCGTACGGTGAGCTGCTCATCGGCCTGGGCCTCCTGGTCGGCGCGTTCGTTCGCCTCGCGGCGTTCTTCGGCGCGCTCATGATGCTCATGTTCTACTTCGGGAACTGGGACATGGGCCACGGGTTCATCAATGGGGACTTCGCGTACATGCTCGTGTTCCTCGCGGTCGCCGCGTTCGCTGCGGGCCGCATCCTCGGGCTCGATCAGTACATCGAACAGTACGAGGTCGGCGGCGAGGCGCTCGTCGAGCGCTACCCCGCCCTCGAATACATCCTCGGCTAACCACGCCGAGCTTTTTAGGAGTACAATAATGCAAAATCCAATTCAAGCACGCGGGATCCGTTCGCTAGGACTCATCGTTATCGGAGCACTGACGCTAGCCGTCATCGTCGGAATGACGCTGACGCACGCTGCTGTTCCAGATACAGTGATGTGGGACTGGCACGACGGCATGTGGAATGATGGTCACATGGCCGGATGGGGAATATGGGGCTGGGGGATGATATTGATCGGTATGCTGTGGATGGCACTTCTGATCGCCCTCCCTGTCTACGTCGTCTATTGGCTGACAACGCGGTCGCCATCGGACAGCTCCACTGAGGATACCGCACTCGCTGTCCTTCAGGAGCGGTACGCTCGCGGCGAGATCGACGACGAGGAGTTCGAACGCCGGCGCGCTCGACTCACGCCTGACGGCGGCCGTTACTGACTGTTCTTCCGCTACTCGTCGACTCCCGTCTTCACGACGGTCGCTGGGCGGATCGTCAAACGAGGACGTAGTCGGTCACGCTTTCGAGCAAAGCCCGATATTCTTCCGGTCGGTGTTTCGTCCTGAGCACAAGTAGATTCATATCTTCGGCGTCAGCATACTGCACAATCGCCTCAGCCGGTCGGCGGGCCTCTGCTAGCGCGATGGCGTGAGATTCAGCCTCCTCAGAAGCAACGGCCCCGTCAGTCGAGAGCAATATCCCGTCGTACATTCCTCTTCACCCGGAGAGACTAACTCATAATAACCATCGCTCTTGGTTAGTGGCGTAGCTGGTAACACCTTTTGTAACTTCACAAAGTTTGGAGATAGTCGTCTCTCAGGGTTGGATAGTGGAGGATTCCTATGACGACCAACTGATGCCAAGCTATTTCCTGTAATGAATCGTACTCATTAACATGGGCACCAGGCCAACTGATCTCCGGATGGACATCGGACGGATTGCTGACGAGTCGGTCGCCCGTGTCGCACCTGACGCCACGGTTGCCGAGATCGCTCATACGATGATCTCCCAATCGCGGTGTGCCAGGTACGTGGTGGTCGAAGAATCCGATCAGATCTCTGGCATCATCACCGATCGAGACCTGATTGCTGACCTGCTCACCGAGGAGAGCGAGTTAAGCGTGCTCACAGCCGAGACGAGTGGAGACGACATACGAGCTGCTGACGTGATGACACCTGATCCACTCACTGTCCCAGCAGATGCTGAGATTCCAAAAGTCCTTAGACAAATGAACGAAGCGGGTGCTCGACACGTCCCGGTTGTTGAGGACGGGAGCGTTATCGGGATGATCACTCTGGACGATTTAATTACGCATGTTGCTGGCGAGAGCGCACACGTTTCAGCTCAGATGGATAACGTAGCAGGCATCATCCGAACAGAGTCTACGCACGATTGAAACGCTAGTTTGCTGACTCAAAGTTATTCGTATCGCTCATAGTTCTATGAAATCGCGGTTCCAGAAATAGACCCAGTTGAGAGAGATTATCGCGTGAGGAGCCTCCTAAGGACGTAGTGAAGGATGCCCCCGTGTTCGATATAGGTCACGGCGGCCGGCGTACCGACCTGTGCCGTGACCGGGAACTCGACAGTCGACCCATCCGCACGCTCGGCGATAACGGTCAGTTTGTCCATCACGTCGAGTCCGTCATCGAGGCCGTGGATCGTGAAAACCTCCGACCCATCCAAACCGAGAGACTCCCACGAGTCGCCATCATCGAACTGCAGGGGGAGTACACCCATGCCGACGAGGTTGTCGCGGTAGATGCGCTCGTAACTCTCGGCGATGGTTGCGCGAACACCGAGCAGGTCCGTCCCCTTCGCCGCCCAGTCCCGGCTGGAGCCGGTCCCGAACTCCTCGCCCGCCATCACGACGAGCGGGACTCCCTCTTCGCGGTAGCGCTGGCTGGCTTCGAAGACGGTCGTCTGCTCGTCGGTCGGGTGGTGGATCGTATAGCCACCCTCGACGTCGTCGAGCATCTCGTTCTCGATGCGGACGTTGGCGAACGTCCCCCGCATCATCACCTCGTGGTTGCCCCGACGCGCGCCGTACGTGTTGAACTCGTGTGGCTCGACACCGTGATCGAGCAGCCATTGACCCGCGGGGAGGTCGGGACCGAACGGGCCGGCTGGACTGATATGGTCGGTTGTAACGGTGTCCCCGAGCGTCAGCAGACAGCGTGCGTCCTCGATATCGGCGACGCCGGGTTTCTCGAGGGGGAAGTCCTGGAAGAACGGCGGTTCTCGGATGTATGTCGAGTCGTCGTCCCACTCGTAGACGTCACCACTTGGCGCGTCGAGAGCAGCCCACCGCTCGTCGCCCTCGAATACGGAGGCATACTTCTCCTCGAACATCTCGGGAGAGACGTTCTCGTGGATTGCTGCCTGCACGTCCGCTGTGTCGGGCCAGATGTCCGCCAGATACACCGGGTCACCTTCCTCGTCGGTGCCTAGCGGTTCGTTCTCGAGGTCGATGTCCATTCGGCCTGCGAGCCCGTAGGCGACGACGAGCGGCGGGCTCGCGAGGTAGTTTGCGCGGATCTTCGGGTGGATACGCGCTTCGAAGTTCCGGTTCCCGGAGAGGACGCTCGTCGTCCAGAGGTCGTGGTCGTCGATCGCCTGCTCGATGGGGTCGGGAAGCGGTCCGGCGTTACCGATGCAGGTGGTACAGCCGTAGCCGACGACGGCGTACCCGAGCTCTTCGAGATACGGAAGCAGCCCAGATTCTTCGAGATACTGCGTGACGACGCGGCTACCCGGTGCGAGGCTCGTCTTGACGTACGGCGGGACGTCCAACCCTTTCTCGACGGCGTTCTGGGCGAGCAGTCCAGCAGCGATCATCACCGACGGGTTCGACGTGTTCGTACAGCTCGTGATGGCGCTGACGAGGACATCTCCGTGTCCAATTTCGACCGTTTCACCGTCGAGATCGACTTCGACGCGTTTGGTTAACGGGTACAATTCCGATTCGGGTTCGACCTGAACGCCGCCGTCGGACCGGTGGTTCGACGAGGCATCGGTCGCTCCGCTCTCGATACCGCCGTCGGTCTCCGCACCAGCTGCACCACCCTCACCGAGCCACCGTTGCAAGGCGTCCTCGTCGACATCGTCGAGGTCGTCCTCGAACTCCCCGTGGAGAAGTCCCCGGAAGCTTTGTTTCACGTCTCCCATCGGAATCCGGTCCTGTGGCCGCTTGTGGCCGGCCAGACTCGGTTCGACAGTCGAGAGGTCGAACTCGACGACCTCGGTGTATTCCGGTTCCTGTTCTCCGAACAGCCCTTGCGCTTCGAGGTACTCGCGAACGAGGTCGACGTGGTCGGGGTCACGCCCGGTGAGTTCGAGATACTCGAGCGTCTGCTCGTCGACCGGGAACATACTGATCGTCGAGCCCTGTTCGGGCGCCATATTGGCGATCGTTGCCCGGTCGGGCACGGTGAGGTTCTGTACACCGGGGCCGAAGAACTCCACGAACCGGTCGACGACGCCGACCTCGCGGAGCCGTTCGGTAATGTGGAGCACGAGATCTGTCGCCGTCGCGCCTTCGGGTAATGTGCCTTCGAGACGGACGCCGACGACCTCGGGGAGTTTCATCGTGACCGGCTGACCGAGCATTGCCGCTTCCGCTTCGATGCCGCCGACGCCCCACCCGACCACACCGATGCCACCGATCATCGGGGTGTGGCTGTCCGTGCCGACGAGCGTGTCCGGCAGGAGCCAGTTCTCGCCGTTTTGCTCGCGGGCGTGGACGACCCGACCCAGATGCTCGAGATTCACCTGATGGACAATGCCCGTGCCCGGTGGGACGACGTTGAAGTTCTCGAAGGCGTTCTGCGCCCACTTGATCGCGCGATACCTTTCGGCGTTTCGCTCGTACTCCAGTTCGACGTTCTTCTCGTAGGCGTCCTCGGAGTCGAAGTAGTCGACCTGGACGCTGTGGTCGATTACGAGATCAATCGGAATCTCCGGTTCGACCAGGGTCGGGTCCCGTTCTTTGCGGTCGACTTCGGATCGAAGGGCCGCCAGGTCGACGACTGCGGGCACACCGGTGAGATCCTGCAGGACGACTCGTGATGGAGAGAACGGAACCTCCGCGTCCGGTACGTCTGGCTCCCAGCCAGCAGCATTCCTGACGTCCGCCGCAGTGACAGTTTCGCCGTCGGCGTTCCGGAGCACTGACTCGAGAAGGATACGGATACTCACCGGGAGCGTATCGAGGTCACAGAGCCCCCGTTCTTCGAGTGCTCGAAGATCGGCCATCTTGTACGTCGTCCCGTCGACGTCGAGCTCGCGGACGGCATCGAACGGAAGTGTATCAGTCATAGTATCTACACCTAGGATTGGCAGTCGTATCAACCTCTCCCCGAATCCGATTCGACGAGAATCGAGATTTGTTACACAGAGGCATCGTATCCAGCGTCTTCGACCGCAGTCACGAGTTTGTCCGGTTCAACGGACCCCTCCACGGTCGCGGATTCTGCGTCGCGATCCGCAGTAGCGGAAGTAACCCCCTCAACTTCTTCGAGTGCCTCTTCGACGCTCTGCTCGCAATGTTCACAGGTCATCCCTTCGACGATGATTGTCTGAGTCATATCCATTCGTAGATAGGGGCGAGTATTCTATGTGGTTTTCTGCTTGGAATCCAATGTCATCGCAGTCCAAGATCACCGATTTCGAAGGTATATCGTGGACAACAATAATGTATCCTGCGAGACGAAGCGGTCGTATGCGCAATCTGGACGAAACCGACTTGGAAATCCTCTCGTTACTCGCCGATGACGCCCGCCGCCCGTTCAGCGACATCGGCGAGGAGGTCGGCCTGTCGGGGCCAGCCGTTTCCGACCGGGTCAAGCGATTACAGGAAGCTGGCATCATCAACAACTTCACGATTGATGTCAACCGGGCCCATCTCCGGGCTGGCGTTCCGGTATTTATCCAGGCCGAAATCGGCTCAGCATCGCTGGAGACCGCCTGCAATCAAGTTCGGGAATCCGATGGCGTTGAACACGTTTTCACGACCTCAGAAGGGGATCTTTGGTTCTATGCCCGTGTCGAAGCCCAGAACGTTCGTCAGTGGGTAGATGGGCTCTTCAACGAGGTCGATGTAGCGGATTACACCGTCACGCTAATCGACGAGATCGAATGGACGCCGTCCGTCGATGGCGTCGAATTTGCCCTCACCTGTGCCGAATGTAACAACACCGTCGATAACGAGGGTGAGACGACGCGAATCGACGGCGAGATCTATCACTTCTGTTGTCCATCCTGTCTCGCGCGGTTCGAAGACCGGTATCAGCGACTCGAAGAGGGAGCATAACGCGCTCTTTGGAATCCAAAATTTTCACCGGTCGAGAACCCACCCCTCGAAGCAGCAAATCGCCTAAACCTAGACCCCGTATAGTAGACTAAGTATGACAAGCCAGACAATCCATCTCGATATCACGGGGATGTCCTGTGCCAACTGTTCGGCGACGATCCAGGACACTCTCGAATCCCTCGACGGGGTGTCGGAGGCAGACGCGAATTTCGCCACCGACGAGGGCTCCGTCACCTACGATCCCGACGAGGTATCGCTCAAAGAAATCTACGAGGCGATCGACGAAGCTGGCTATGGTGCCGTCTCGGAGACGGTGACGATCACTATCTCCGATATGACGTGTGCCAACTGCGCCGAGACAAACGAAACAGCCCTCGAGGAGACAGCAGGCGTCATCAACGCCGAGGTCAACTACGCGACCGACGAGGCACAAGTCACCTACAATCCAGCAGAGGTGTCGCTCGATGCGCTGTACGATGCCATAGAGGACGCTGGCTATTCGCCCGTTCGCGAAGAGGATTCCGACGAGGACTCGGGCCAAGACGCACGTGATGCTGCCCGGCAGGCCGAGATCCGGAAACAGCTCCGGCTCACCCTGTTCGGCGCGGTGCTGTCCGCCCCCTTGCTGTTCTTCCTCGTCGAGAAGTTCTTCCTCGGGGGCGGACTCATCCCCGAGAGCGTTTTTGGTATTGAGTTCGGCTGGGTTGAGTTCCTGCTGGCGACGCCCGTCCAGGCCGTGCTTGGCTGGCCGTTCTACAAGAACTCCTACAAGGCGATCGTAAAGAACGGCCGCGCCAACATGGACGTGCTCATCGCGCTGGGTTCGACCACCGCGTATGTCTACTCCGTGGCCGTCCTCTCCGGGCTGATCGCGGGCGGACTGTACTTCGACACGGCCGCGCTCATCCTCGTGTTCATCACGCTCGGCAACTACCTCGAAGCCCGCTCGAAAGGGCAGGCCGGCGAGGCGCTCCGCAAACTGCTGGAGATGGAGGCCGAGACGGCAACTGTCGTCGACGAGGACGGCAACGAGGAAGAGATTCCGCTCGAGGACGTCGACGTCGGCGACCGGATGAAGGTCCGGCCCGGCGAACAGATTCCGACCGACGGCGTGGTCGTCGATGGACAGTCCGCGGTCGACGAGTCGATGGTCACCGGCGAGTCCGTCCCCGTCGAGAAAGGGGAAGGTGACGAGGTTGTCGGGTCCACCATCAACGAGAACGGCGTGCTCGTCGTCGAGGCCACGAAGATTGGAGAAGACACCGCCCTCCAGCAGATCGTCCAGACCGTCAAGGAGGCACAGTCCCGCCAGCCCGAGATCCAGAACCTCGCTGACCGTATCTCCGCGTACTTCGTCCCTGCTGTCATCGCGAACGCGCTCCTGTGGGGCGTTGTCTGGTTCCTGTTCCCCGAGGCGCTGGCTGGCTTCGTCGACTGGCTCCCGCTGTGGGGGCAAGTCGCCGGCGGCCCCGCCCCCGCCGGCGGGACGGTCACCGTCTTCGAATTCGCGATCATCGTGTTCGCGTCGGCCGTCCTGATCGCCTGCCCCTGTGCACTCGGACTGGCGACGCCTGCCGCGACGATGGTCGGCACGACTATCGGCGCGCAGAACGGCGTCCTGTTCAAGGGCGGCGACATCCTCGAACGCGCGAAGGACGTCGACACGGTCGTCTTCGACAAGACGGGCACGCTCACCGAGGGTGAGATGGAGCTGACCGACGTCGTCGCCTTCGATACCAACGGCGATCCGGTTGCCGATGGTGGCGGGCCAGCGGCGGACGGTGGCCAGTTGACCGCTCGTGAACAGCTCTCCGAGGACGACGTGCTTCGGCTCGCCGCAACGGCCGAGAGCGGCAGTGAACACCCGCTCGCTCGCGCTATCGTCGAGGGCGCGGAAGAGCGCGGCCTCGACGTGACTGAGCCCGACGACTTCGAGAATGTCCCCGGCCACGGAATCCGGGCGACGGTCGGCGACAGCGAAGTGCTGGTCGGCAACCGGAAGCTGATGCGGGATAACGGTATCGACCCGTCACCGGCCGCTGAGACGATGGAGCGACTGGAAAACGAAGGGAAGACGGCGATGCTCGTCGCCTACGAGGGCGAGCTCGTGGGCGTCGTCGCCGACGCCGACACGGTCAAAGAGAGCGCGAAGGACGCAGTGAGCGCGCTTCAGGAGCGCGGCGTCGACGTGATGATGATTACGGGTGACAACGAGCGGACCGCCCGTGCCGTCGCCGAACAGGTCGGTATCGATCCGGGGAACGTCCGCGCAGAGGTCCTTCCCGAGGACAAGTCCAACGCCGTCGACAGTATTCAGGACGAGGGCCGGCAGGCGATGATGGTCGGCGATGGCGTTAACGACGCGCCGGCGCTCGCAGTCGCACACGTCGGGACAGCCATCGGCTCCGGCACGGATGTCGCGATCGAGGCGGCGGACGTGACGCTGATGCGCGACGACCCGCTGGACGTCGTGAAGGCCATCCGCATCTCGGACGCGACACTCCAGAAGATCAAGCAGAACCTCGTGTGGGCGCTGGGCTACAACACGGCGATGATTCCGCTGGCGTCGCTCGGCCTCCTGCAGCCGGTGCTCGCTGCGGCGGCAATGGCGTTCTCGTCGGTCTCGGTGCTGACGAACAGCCTGCTGTTCCGGCGGTACACTCCGGACCACGACTACAAGCTCCTCGGATTCCTTCGCTGAACACCACCTCCGTATCAATGTCGAATATTTCCCGGCAAACAGTTCGGAGGTACCTCGTCGAGACTGCCGGTAGCGAACCGACTTACCTCCGGGCTTGCGAGATCGCCGGCGACCTTGACGGGTCTCCGAAGGCCGTTGCACAGTACCTCAGCCAACTTCAGGACGAACTCACGAACGTCTCACTCGAACAGTGGGGGCGGTCGAAGAGTACGACGTGGCGATTGGAGGTGCGCGAGTTGTGAGTACCGTCACGCGACGCGTCGAGACCGCCCTCCCGGAGACCGGTTCACGTGAGTGGTGGGTGCTGTACCTGTTGGCCCCGCTCGTGCTTGTCGGCGCGGGCCTCCTTGCATTCCCGACGGTGGTCTACGACCGGTTCATCTGGCAGTATCTCTGGGGACCAGTCGTGGCCGACGCGGCCAGCCAGCCAGTCACGCACGAAGGAATTCGTGGGGTCCGGGGCTACAACGCGGTGAATACGGTGAGCTACCTCGCAGCGGTCGTATACAGTCTCCCTGGACTACGAGTGTATCTCGACCAGCTCGACGTCACGTTCGACGCACGACTCGCCTACGGATTTGCTCCGATCATTATCGCCGGCGGGGCAATGCGCGCCCTCGAGGATATCAGCCTGCTCGGCGACTACGCGGTGTGGTTCATCACGCCATCGATTTACTTCGTCGTCACCGCTGTCACCGTCCTCGCGCTCGGCGTCGGCGCACTCGCACGTGATCGGAATATCGGTTCTATCCCGCTAACAGTCGGGCTTGTCGGATCGGTCTGGGCTGTCGGTGCCGTCGGGTGGGCAGTTTGGCACGGCCTCTCGACGTCGACCCCACTCCGCCTGTGGGTTCCTGTCGCGACGACGGGAATTGCTCTCAGCGTGACAGCGCTCTACTACTGGGGCGCGAGTTTCGTCGATGTCCCACACCTCCGACACCCGCTGATCCTGCTGGCCGTCTTTGGGCAGCTGTGGGACGCAGCACAGAATCTCATCGGTGTGACGTTCCTCGGTTTCTCCCCAAAAATGGTCATCACGAATGTCGTATACGAAGCGACCGGCTTCTCCGGATCGACATTCGTCCTCAAATTCCTCGTGACTCTCGGCATCGTGTGGTATCTCGCTGATGCGAAAGACGAGATGAATCACACCTGGTGGTGGCTTATGACGTTCTTCATCGGGGCAATCGGACTCCCGATGGGCGTTCGCGGGTCACTTCGGATGCTGCTGGGGGCCTAACAGTAGGCTCAATAATTGGGATCCGGGTGAATAGTCTCCGAGATGAGGACTTGAAACTGTTATCGCGGGCAGTTCCCCATAGCACTCCATTTCGAAAAACTAGTTTCCTGCTCGGAACTGAAAGTCACCCCCCGTCGTACCCGAATCCGTCCTCAATACGCAGGAAAGGTCGACGTACATTAGGTTCCCCCAAGCCAAGTTGGGAATATATGAAACGGACTGTAACTCGTCGCGGACTACTACGGGCCGGTGCGACGACAGTCGTACTCGGAACCGCCGGCTGTTTGGGATCATCGAGTGAGGACGAGTGGGACATCGAGGGAACGCTGGCAGTGACGAACGCTCAGCAATACAGTTCACCAGGCTGTAGCTGTTGTGGACGATATGCGTCGTATCTCCGGGACCATCTCGACACGACGCTCGGGGAAACCGAAACCGAGGACGTAACGGATCTCAAGCGCCAACACGGTATCCCATCGGATCTACAGAGCTGTCACACACTCGTCCTCGACGAGTACGTCGTCGAAGGACACGTCCCTGTCGAGATTATCGCGACGATGCTCGATGAAGTGCCGGCAATAGACGGCATCGCGTTGCCCGGTATGCCGGCCGGATCGCCCGGGATGGGCGGGACGAAATCCGACACATTCACCGTCTACAAACTCGGCAGCGGGAAGACAGGTGACGTGTACACCGAAATCTGAGCAGAGAACACCTGGTCAAGATACTTTGGGACGGCAGTCGACACCCTGAACGATGATTCGACGACTCCTCCACGACCTCGGGTATGTGCTCGCGTACGTACTTTTCCTCGGCGCGAATACGCCGGAGTCGGTCGTCACTCGTCTTCGCGTTGCGTATCGTCTTGTCGGTGTCCGGATCGTTGAGACGCCACAGGTCGATTCCGTCGAACGGACGATCTTCCTGTGTCCGTACCGAAATCTGGGAACTACGTGGTTCGGGGAGAAGTGGATCTGTCACGACATCCTTGACCGCGTCGACGACGGCTACGTGACGTATCTCCGACGGCACAAAGGAATCGACTACCAGCGCCCTCGTTGGTGTGCCGACCTCGCGTACTGCGACGAATCCGAGTACTGCTATTCGGAGGTTTCCGACCTCGAGTAAGTGACTGATGGATCAAAGTACTCTCCACGAGCGCATCACCGACCAGTTCTCCTACCGTGGCGAGCGAGCTGATATCTGGCGGGGCTTCGATCTCCTGCTTGACACTGACGAGTTCCTCAACCTCGGCTACTCGGAGTGGTACCAGCCACATATTGTCGGTTCGAGTCAGCGCCGCCTCGTCACGGAAGTCGGCTCGAGGATCGCGTCGTATCTACCTACAACGGACGGAGTGCGACTCCTTGATGTCGGCTGCGGTCGGGGTGGTCCAGCACTCCGTCTCGCCGATCGGTTCGGCTTCCACGTCACTGGTGTCGACCTCGTTCTGTACAACATCCAAATGGCGACCGAGAACGCACGCGGGACCCACCTCAATGCCGAGTTCGTCATCGGTGACGCGACTCAACTCCCGTTCAAGAGGGACGCGTTTACCGCGTGTACGGCGATCGATGCGCTCGTATACCTCCCCGACCGGAATCGCGTTTTTGCTACGGTTGCGGATACTCTCGGATCCGAGGGAGTTCTCGTAATCTCCGATCTCGTGATGCAATCCGACGCGACTGAAACGGAGCGGAGAGCGGTCGATTCATTTGCGGACGCGTGGGACATGCCGTCGTTAGGTACTGTTGAAGGATACAAAGCCGCTCTCGACGATGCGGGCTTCGAGCTCAAAGCGGTCGAAGATATCACGAAACACAGCGTCGGACGCTTCCGAAAGTGGACGACGTTGTATCTCCAGCTACTCACCAGCCCGCTCCAGGCCCTCATTGAACGACTGTTACGCGCGTATGATCTCGATCCAACAGCGATTACCGAACAGGTAAGGGAGGCTCACCACGCGCTGCCGTTCCTGCGACACGTTCTCTTCGTTGCGAAACGAGAGGCCACGTGACTGCTACTCGCACAGCGCGAGGAAGAATCGAATCATCACGTCGACGCTTGAGCGTCCGCCGAACTGGGTTGACCTGTGAGACCTTCACCGCCCGTGATTATCGTGTAGTGGATTGTGACTCATAGATTTAGAATTGGTTCGGGCTCCAGTATTTATATAGGGCACAGACAGGAATCGGTTGGTATACTCGAACGATAGTTCGGTATTGTGAGGTACTAATCATTGATTCTGGGGTCGGACAAGCCAAACCGTACAGTACGGCTCGAATCCCTATGTATTCCGACTTTGGATTACTAAGAGCAAATTGCTTGGTTCAGGCCCTCGTACCTATGATGTGGGGTGAAACCGGAATGGCAACTGACCCAGTCTGTGGAATGGACGTCGATAAAAGTGATGCGGCGGCCACGGCTGAGTACGACGGACAGACGTACTACTTCTGTGCCGAAGGTTGTAAGGAGACGTTCACCTCGGCACCGGAAGACTACGTCTAACCGTCACAGCCACTGAGGCATCCCACACCTGCGTCGTAGCTCCCCCCACACCCACCCCAGTTCCCCCGATCACCTTACCCCCCATTCCGCCTTTCGATGACCCAACCAGAAATTGACGACACGGATCGCGAAATTCTCCGTCTCTTAGCGGAGAACGCGAGACAGCCATACAGCACTATTGCTGAGGCAGTAAATCTTTCAGCCCCGTCCGTTTCAGCACGGGTCCGTCAGCTTGAGCAAGAAGATGTCATTCGTCGATTCACCGTAGATCTCGACCTCACACAGTACGAAAACCGGATACGCGTCATGGTACGCCTCCAGCCTGAACTCGGAAAGACTGACTCTCTTCGGGAATCGATCCTCGAGACCCCATCCGTAGAACACGTATTCACAACTGCGGAGGGCGAGATCGTGGCTGTTGCGACGCCGCCGCGGGCGACGGTCGGAAACTGGGCGCAGCAAAGTCTACCTCTGAATGACGTGCGGCGTTACGATGTGCAACTGCTATCGAGCGCTGCGCACTCAGCGTATGCCGAGGGGGCTGAATCCGCACTCAAATGTGTAAATTGCGGATCCTCCGTCGGCGAAGACGGACTAGCTACCCGTGTCGGTGGTTCACTCCGGCAGTTTTGCAGTGACAGCTGTGAAACAGCATATAGGGAACAGTACACAGAAAGCCAAGAGAAATCTGATGCTTAGAGTCTAGCATTAGCCGTGTACTCATTTCCTGATTGCTCACGGGTTTGCTGCTAATAGTTTGGATTTGAAACAGTAATCGCAGTGAATTAGGAGTGTGTGTATACACCTATGGAAGCGTCCACAACTACCACAGGTGAAGCTACAAGCAGCAAGGTACTCGTCCGTGCTAATGAGATTGAAAAAACGTACGGATCAAGGCTTCCATTTAAGCGGTCAGTGACCGTCCTGACCGGTGCCGATCTCGAAATTCGGACGGGGGAAATCGTCGGAATCGTCGGCGCGAACGGATCGGGCAAATCCACGCTCATGAACATCCTCGTCGGCGTCCTTGAGCAGGATGCCGGAACAGTCGAACGGACGGGAACCGTTGGCTGGTGTCCGCAAGACCCACTACTTTACGACCGCTTGACGGTCGGAGAGACGTTCCGACTGTTCGGTGCCGGATACGGAATGACCGCCGAAGAAATCGACGAGGCCAAACACCGCTTGGCGTCAAAACTCGATTTCGAGCAGTACCTTGACTACCGAATCGACCAACTCAGCGGTGGTAACCGGCAGAAAATCAATCTCAGTATCGCCCTGATGCACGACCCGGACGTCCTCATGCTGGACGAGCCCTACACCGGATTCGACTGGGAGACGTATCTCACGTTCTGGGATCTCGCCGAGGAACTCGCTGCCGACGGAACAGCCGTCACGATGATTTCACATCTGATCGAGGAGCAAAGTCGTCTCGACCGCATTTACGAGGTTCGTGACGGCCAGGTCTACGATGTGACTGACCAAGAAGGCGAGACTGATACAACGGCCGGTGAACGGGGGGAGGAGACCGATGAATAGGGTTCGAACGGGGATCCGGGCGAACGTCTCCACATTCCTCAGAACCCCTCTGAATGTTGTCCTGGCACTCCTCCTCCCGGTCGTCGTTATCGAAGGCTGGGGGCAAGCGATGGCAGGGTTGCCGACCATGCCAACGGTCGAGGCGATTCCGATCGAGCTAGGTCGCCTTCTCGGCGCGATATTCGGGGTCGCCATCATCGCCGGCCTGATGGGACTCGCCCAGATGATTAGTGCGCGTGCGGCCGATCGGCGACTCGTTCAGACAGGTTATCCACCCCGAACACTGCTTGCGACTCGATTAGCGACGCTCGGCGGAGTCACCGTCGTCGTGGCTGCCGTAAACTACGGCGTTCTCTTGCTGACGATTTCACCGGAAGCCCCTGTCCTGACGTTCGTATTCCTCGTCCTTGCCGGCCTCGTCTATGCGTTTCTCGGCGCGCTCGTCGGGGCACTCCTTCCGCGACTGTTCGAAGGCTCGCTCGTCGTGGTGTTCCTCGCGATGATGGATGCGTTCCTCAGTGGCGACAGCCCGCTGGCCGCCGATGTTCCCGAGTTCGTGGAGTACTTCCCGCTCTATCAGCCGAAGGAACTCCTTCAGGAGGCGATGTTCCAAGGGACATATACGACGGGTGACCTCGGCTTCGTCGCCGGATACCTGCTAGTCCTGCTCGTGCTCGTCACCGCAGTGTTCGGAGTGACGATGCGCACCAGTGGTGGGTGGTCCGCATGAACCGTACGACAACGGCGTTCTCGATCGGCATCAAAGAACAGGCACGAAACTACGTCCTCGTCGCTCTACTGGTCGTTTTACCGGTCTCGTTCATCACGTTGGCGTTCGCAGTCACCCAGGACGTCGAGATGCCGGTTCGGACGCTCGTCGACGGTGAGACGGTGACGGTGATGCGGGGGATGCCTGAGGTCCACGGCGTGATCATGACGCCGATTACGAGCGCCCTCATCGCTGGACTCGCCGGGTTGTTCCTGATGCGAGAAGCCAAGGACACGGACGGTCGTCTGGCAGTCGCCGGCTATCGTGCACGACAGGTAATCGCTGCCCGGTTTGGGGTCCTCGCAGCAATCACGCTCATCGTCACCGGCGTCTCAGTCGGTGTAATGCTCATCGATTTCCAGCCTGAGCATCTCTGGTGGTTCGTCGCAGCGATGCTCGTCATCTCGGTCACGTATGGTCTCATCGGGATGCTCGTGGGGGCTGTCCTCGACCGCCTAGCCGGGATGTGGCTAATGCTGATTCTCCCGATGCTCGATATCGGACTCTTCCAGGATCCGCTATTCATCCAGTCCGAGCCCGACTGGTGGATGAAACTATTCCCCGGCTATTGGCCCGTCCGTGTGATGGTCGATACTGGACTCACAACGGACGTAGATACGGCCCTCTCGTTGGTGTGGGCTACTGGATACCTCCTCCTCGTGGCCGTCCTCACAATCGGCGTATACTACCGAGCCACACGGGCGAAGTGATCGCAGGCGAAATGACTGATATAGAGTAGGGCCAGTACCACAGGGTCGGTCGGAAATAGAAGAAGTGCATGATGTCGAGAACTCCCAATCCGCAAATCGTTTGACTCCGATCAGTTCTCCCCCTCGGTGGGAATTAATCGGAGACGTCTTCATCGGATGCGTCCAGTCGCTCGCGGCGACGTCTATATTCCTCCTCGTCAATTTCACCTCTGGCATAGCGATTCTGAAGCACCTCTTTAGCTGAGTGGTCAGTACTCGACTGAAGGGAACTTCGATTTCCGAGCCAGTAGAGTGTCCCGCCGAGAATGCCCAGCATTCCGAGCGCCCCACCAACGACTGGAAGCCCCCCAACTCCCCCTCCGTTACGACCGTTCATCATCCCGTGGCCGCCCGATCCCATCATTCCACCCCCAGTATTTCCGCTCCCACCGCTGTTCGAGCCGTAGGCGATTGCTCCCTCCTCAAGAATTGCCTCACTGGATGGAACTTCGCCATTCGGAATCGGACTCTCCTCCGCTGGCCCGCCAGAACTTCCAACAACGATCCGTCCGACCATCCCAAGCGACTTGTGTGGGATACAGTAGTAATCATACGTTCCTGGCGTTTCGAACGTGTGTTCGAAGCTCCCCTCCGAGATCGTACCACTATCGAAGGTAGAAGCGCCGGCCGGAATACGATCCGAGTACGCCGTGGCGGAATGTGCGCCGGCTGCAAGTTCAAACCGAACGGTTGTCCCGGGATCGACTCGCAAACCGATTGGGTCGAAGTAATTATTTCCCATCTCCACGACGGGTGTCTCCTGTGCGTTCGCTGACTGAGTGAAGCCCGTGCTGGCGACTGCGCCAGCACTGACAAGTCCTAAGAATTGACGTCGGTTGTGGTGTGTCATGATGACTGAATCATTCTGAAGTGGTTAGCTAGGTGTGATACCGGTGGAAGACCCCGCACGTAATCCAATACGTGCTTGTCGTTTACCCCCATTACTACTCGCAATCATATGCTGTGTCGGGGGTTGTCTCTTTGATTCGAAGGATATGTACTGACGATTGTTTGGCTTCGATACCTCGATTCGATGAGGAGGTGTTCAAACAGGTGAATCCGGGTTTAAGGGATAGTCAGCCAGACTGTTCGAGTCTCTCTCGGCGGGCTTCGAACTCTTCATCAGTGAGGTCGCCACGAGCGTATGCCGTGCGGAGTTCCTCCAATGCGGGATCCTGAGACGTATGCGTTTCGCTCGTGCGCTGGAAGACGAGGTAGCCACCGCCGAGAAGGAAGAGGAGAAAGATGAGCGGGACGAGCATCCCGACCAACGGCCACCACCCACCAGCACCGCCATATCCCATCATCCCGCCGGAACCCATCATGCCACCGAATCCCATTCCCATCGTGAGCATCGGGAGAACGATGATCGCCCCGAGGACGAGGAGGACGATAGTCGTGGTGTCGAGTTGATTCGACGAAGACATCGTTACACCTCCTCTGACACGGTTCCCAGCTCGTCTGAGACCGTTGCGATGACGCGCTCGAATCGTTCGTGCACGTCGACCGCGATCTCGTCGAGATTATTATTCTCCGTGATACCCACCAGTTGCTGTGGGTCGACGGCACTCACGACGACGTCTCCATCATCTGTCTCGTAGACGATGACGTTACACGGAAGCAGGGCGCCCAATTCTGGCTCTTCGGCGAGCCCCTCGTGGGCGAGTGGCGGGTTACACGCCCCGAGAATACGGTATTGGTCGACATCGACATCGAGTTTCTCCTTCAGAGTCGTTCTGATGTCGATGTCACAGAGGACACCGAATCCTTCGTCTTTGAGTGCGGCGATCGTCGTGTCGACGACATCGTCGAACTCGCCGGTTACTGCTGTCTGTATTGTATAGTTCATGAATTACATACCCCGTCTACGGGGTTAACGGGTGGGTGCCGCAACGGTGGGCGTTGGGAGTGAAATGTATCAGCTGGAACAGCAACGGATCCGGTCATCCGGTACGTTCCAGCTGTTTTCGCCGTCGATCGAATTCGTCGTCCGAAAGTTCACCGCGGGCGTAGCGCTCACGGAGAACCGACAGCGACTGTTCCTCGTTCCCGCCAGAGCCTCGGTTGAGGAGCGCATTAACGACGTAGAGCGGGACGGCGATGAGGAGCGCCATCCAGAGGAGCCCCCAGAGCCCCATCACCCCGCCGAAGAGGCCCCAGCCGCCGCCCATCATGCCGCCGCCGTAGCTGCCACCACCGTGGGCAGCAGCTGTTTCAGTCGCCGTGACCAGCAGCGGGACAGCGAGAATCGCGAGTCGCCGAGCAGTGCGTCCGATGTCAGTGGTGGGTTGTGTCATTGTTGTGGACTAGTGAATGTGGTATTCGGTAGCAGCGGTCGAAACGGTCAGGGGCGTCAGCAGTGACCCTGTCCGTTCATCCCGCCGTTGTAGTCGTCGTCAGCCATGTCCTGAGCCATCTCGTCGACGGTCACACCCATATGCGACTCCATCTCCTCGACGGCACCGGGACCCATGTGTTCGGTCATCTGTGTCTCCATCCAGCCCGCCCAGTCGTCGGCGGTAGCATTGTCAGTGGGCGCGTCGTCAGCAGTCGTGTCGTTGCCGTGGGCGCTGACCACGGGAGCGGCGAACGCGAGCCCGACGATCGCGAGCGCCACGAGCAGCCATCGTCCGAGGTTTCGGTTGGTCATTGTCTTTCTCCTCACGTAGTCGTACGGTGGGTTCGGAGTTATCTTCGTGGGTGTAAATTCAGACATTAGACCGTTCGAGAACGTCTATAACGCTATCTAAACGTTTTCTACCGACGGGATCGTTCATACCTGCCGAATTCGAGGGGATCGGAGAAATGATGAGGGTAAAGCAGATCCGTCGAGACTGATCACCTTATTGCGACGAACCAGACAACAACCGCAGGTTCAGGCGGCGAGGGAGGTTCGAGTATTGCTGACCACAAATGAAATAGATCAGTTCGCTCGGAGCTGGTGATACTGCCTCACGAGTAGCTGGCGATGGTAGAGGATCCCAACAGCCACGAGGAACAGAACAGTCGCGATCTCATAGCCATACGCACCAAGCAATAGCATCGTTGAAGAACCACTCAGCCCACCTGCAAGTAGTACGGCGAACAACGGGCTAACGCAGGCAGGGCACGCCACGATCCCGACGATTCCTCCGATTGCTGACTGCGAGAAATCAAGCAAGGCATCGTAGACGAGATACGCCAGCGCGAACAGGCCCACCGCTTGGTAAGGAATAAGCGACACCGTGATTAGGTCATCTGTATAGAGGAAGACCGGACTCCATCCCAAAGATCGACCCCACGTTATTCCGAAGCCGCTTGGTCCAGTGAGCTGCCCGAAATGAGAGGTGCTCGGTCCAAGTAGCCCTGAAAAATAAAACATCACGATGAGGTATAGAGCAACGACAAGTGCGGCACCAAGACGATACACTCGACGTGTCGTCGTAGGATGAGTGTGCCAGATCACCCAGACTGAGGCGGTGAACCAAATGAACGGAAGGACGAAATGGGTCCACCGACTCCCCATATCCCCTGTGAAATAAGCGTACACCAGCCCGGCGATCAACTGTGCGGCGAGGAGAAGGTTGAGCAACGTGCTTGACTTAAGAAGTCGGCTAGTGTGATCGGCTTCAAGTATTGCTTGTGACATGATAGGGCAGCGTTTGTATGGAATTCTATGTCTGTTGGTTCTGTAGGTCCTCACTCGGATACACGCGATAGGTTCGACCCTGTCGTTCCCGATACAGCAGGCCGCGCTCCTCGAGTGAATTCACGGTCTGGCTCACCTTGCTCTTCGAGAAATCGGACCGATCCCGGAGTTCGATTTGCGTGATTCCGGGGGAGTTCAGGACGGGTTCAAGGACACGTCGTTCATCATCCGGTAAGAGATCGAGAACCCGCCCCTGTGGGTCCGATTCAGGATTGATAGACGTCGCCGGCGTAGCTTCATCGTTCACCGACGTAGGCGGTGCCTCCGATGTCTGATCGGAATCGATGGACTCCGCTGTGTCGGCCTCTTCCGAATCGGTAAGTTCTCCCCGGATCGCGTAATAGGAGCCACCAATAACGCCTGCGACCAGCAGGGTGCCAACCACGTACCAGAGCGGGTCTGGGCCGTGCATCGTCCCCATAGATGAATCCATCATTGACCCCATCGATTGCTCGATAGCCCGACGCTGTTGATAGGCCCGCCAGCTGAGTGCGCCGCCAGCCAGGAGGACGAACCCGAGAAGCACACCGACGACAGTATCTGCTCGACGGTGATTCATATGACGGCCCCGAGTTGCGAGATGTGACTATTCATACCGTCTATTTGAGCGCATGAGGTGTGACAATTGCGGATTGAGACTGTAATGATGAACCCCCTCGCAGCGGATAAACCACAGTACGATCATCAGTGGTCGTGGTCATGATCGTGACTGGATATCTGTGGGCTTTGATCAGTAAATTCCGTGGGTTCTTCTTCGAATGTGCGCTTGCAGGTCTTCGAGCAGAAATAGTACGTCGTCCTATCATGGGACGCACTCGGGCCCTCATCGTCAGTTCGCATCCCGCACACCGGATCACGGTACTGACCCGGTGCGCCGAGTCCGCGCCGGTAGACATACAGAAGGAATCCAGAGAGCACGAAGGCGATAGTATTGAGGTAGAACGTGTAGTTGAGTTCGAAGTACGTCTGCTCGGTCGCAGTTTCACCGCCGGCCAAGTCCGGGATGATACCGAGGGCGTCGAACAGCACTTCCATCAGGAAGCCGGTGAACGCCATCGTGACGAAGAAGACGCCGAGGATGTACAGCATCACCTTCCAGCCGTAGTACTTCCGGTAGACGTTCAACACGGGGATCGTAATGAGGTCGGCGTAGACGAACGCGATGATCCCGGCGAAACTGACGCCACCGCCCCACAGTGCGACCGCGAACGGGACGTTGCCCATACTACCGACGAAGCTAATGACGGCGATGGCGACGCCCATAATCGCGTTCTCGGCGGTCACGAGCAGACCGTCGCCCTGGATGAACAGTGTGTTCCAGACCCACTGCGGGACGAAAACGATGACGAACCCAGAAATAAGGAAGCCGGCGACGATGTCCTTCCAGATCATCGACCACTCCTTGCGGTACTGATTCCCGACCTTGTACCAGCCACCCCACGACAGCAACTCGTCACGCCACCCGCCGCTACTGGACGTCTCCTGACGGTAGGTCTCCATACAGCCTTCCGAGCAGAATTTCAGCGTCTCACCGCCATCGGTCGTGAGCGTGTACTCGTCTTTCCCCTCCATCCCACAGGTGGGATCTTCCGTGACTCCCGATGCGTGATCGCGTTCGTTGAGCGTTTTTCGAACTTCGCTAAACAGGCTCTCGGGGAGCGTCAGGTGAACGATGACCGCCATAACGGCGATGAGGATGAGTCCGCCGAGCAACTCTGCGAGGAGGAATTCCCACCCGAGCAGGATTAGGATCATCAATCCGAGTTCGACGATGAGGTTCGTCGAGGCGAACATGAACGCGAGGAAGTTCACAGCGTGGGCCCCCTTCTTGAACAAGCCCTTCCCGATGGCGACGGCCCCAAAACTACAGCCACTACTCGCTGCGCCGAACACAGTTGCCTTGGTAAGTCCAGTTAGATCGCCCTCACCCAGCACCTGTGCCATCCGTTCCTTCGAGACGTAGACTTGGACGAGACTCGTGATCGTGAGGCCCATGATGATCGCCCACGCCGCCGTCCAGAGAAACCCGACACCGATTCGGAGGGATTCAAGAACTCCGTCGATTATCGTCGCCTGCATAGGTGTATCATTGTAGGGATCATCTATTGCGGTTTTGCTTAGAATATACTGACTATGAGGGTACTGAAACGATGGAATCGTAACCCATAGCCAAAAATAAGCTACCAGAACGGGGGCGAGGCATCGTAAATCACCTCAGGAACCGTGGAATCCGACTTTAGTTCCATAAGGAGAATCGGATTAAATCACGCCGACGTATCAGAGGCTAATGAGACCAATAGAAACCGATGATAGCCCAGATGAGGGGGATACCACTTGGAGGAACAGTATTCGCCGGCCTGCTTGTTTGTCTAGTACAGTAGCTGGCACATCCATTCCTAATTCACGATGACTGCAGATCTGGCAATCCACGATGCACTCGTTCTCACCGCCGACGAACGGAACCGGCTGTACGAGCGCGGCACAGTATTCATCAGCGATGGCTGTATCGAAGAAGTCCGGCCATCACGTACTGGAGACGAAGAAATAGACGCGTCCACCGTTATCGACGGGAACGGGAAACTGGTGATGCCAGGATTGGTTAATGCCCACACGCACCTGGAGATGACACCGCTCATCGGAGCGTTTAGCGAACTCGATCTGACGGAGATGCTCGGGAGTGGGACGGCCCTGTTCAACAGATTAGGGAACGGCGAATTCGAGTACCTCGTCAAGGCAGGCGTCGAGCTCGCAGCGCTCAATTTCCTCTTGGGCGGTGTCACGACGGTGAACTCCATGGACGCACGGCCTGCCGCAGGTGCGGAGGCGTTCGGCGAAGCGGGGCTCCGCGGATTTTTCGGCCCGGCGATTTCGGACCTCTTTTGGGATCAATCAGTCGATCAGCAGTTCGCCCGTGCTCGCGAGTTCGTCGAAGAGTACCACGACACGTACGACGGCCGAATCAGGGCGACAATCTGCCCGCACGACGACTGGTCGTGTACCCGGCAGCTGTGGGAACGGACCGCGTCCCTCGCCGCAGAGTATCCGGAGCTGCTCGTCCACACGCACTTGCTCGAACTTGAGGAGAGTAACACGATGGCACGATCAAACGGCGGCGATGACTCGGTGGGACTGCTCGACGACGTTGGACTCCTGAACGACCGACTGATTGCTGCTCACTTCCGCCTCGCCGACGAAGAGGACATCCAGCGAACCGCCGAGGCGGATGCCGCCGTTGCGCACTGCCCGTCCGTCTTCTGTTACTGGAATCCAGACGGGGAGACACAATGGACACCCGTTCCCGAGCTTCGAGCCGCTGGCGTCGACGTCGGGGTAGGGATCGACGACCACTACTGGCACGACTCATACAGTATGTTCGGGGAAGCGCGGCAAGCTCGGTTGGCGGCAAATCTCAAGCGTTCGGCCGGACAGTTCGACTCGATGGAACTGATACGAATGCTCACTATCGAGGGCGCACGCGCGCTGGGGATGGGCGACGAGATCGGAAGTATCGAAGCGGGAAAGCGCGCGGATATGATCCTCCTCGACGTCGACAAACCGAAGTTCACGCCACGGACCAATATTCCTGCACAGGTCGTGAACAACGCGGTCCCGGCCGACGTCGAGACAGTGATCGTCGACGGCGACGTCATCCTGCGGAATGGTGTGCTCGAGACAATGGATTCGGACGACGTCCGACAGCGAGTAAATCAGGCTGTCGAACGCTTCGTCGACGAGACGGGCTGGGAGCTACACGTTGGCGGTAGCGAACCGCCGGCCGGCATCGAGACAGTACGGGACCTCCCAAAGCGTGGCCCTGCGCGACTCCTGACTCGCCTCGCGATTCAATCCGCGCGTGACCGGTTCCCATTCTAAGCGGGTGGCAAAGAACAGTCCGCACACACTTCAGCACGATATACGGAGCAGCCGGTCTTGCAGTACACTCTTCAAGGAGACGCCGGCTATGTACAGCTATGCCCGGTAAACGGAGTGATTCCCCACTCGGTCGGGTGGTTGGTCTCGTTGTCGCTGGTCTCGCTGTAGTGTTGCTGGTGTTGGATCAGACCACCGACCTGCCGGTTCCCTACGGATATGATGGAAGTGGCTTTAGCTCCCTAATCGGGGGTGTAGTGGCACTTCTGGTCGTTATTGTCCTGGGATGGCAGTATCGTGATGTCCTTTTTAGGTGATTCGCCCGGGGAGCAACTCGCTTTTGCGCAATCAGTGGCGGAACTCGTACAGCTGTTGTCTCAGTTAGTTCTGAGTCGCTTCGCGATCGTCGCAATCTGATCTAGGAAAAATCCGATATCGGCGTTCTCTTGGCTGGTGACTATCGGCGTCTCTCGAACGTATAGGTCCTCTTGAACGATTTGAAGCAGAAAATCGGCGACATCAGCCCGTGAAATCGGCCGGGCACTGGCGTCAATATCGACACCGTGGACGTATTCGCCGGTTCGCGGTGCGTCCGTCAATCCACCGGGCCGTACGATCGTCCAGTCGAGGTCGCTTTGCATGACTAGTTCTTCTTGCCGTGCCTTGTCTGCCATCAGATCGTGGAGAGCGGTTGCGTTTGCAATTCGGACATACCACGGAACGGTGTCAGAGCTCGAGCCGAGACCCATCGACGTTAGCACGAGTAATCGGCTGACTGGCCGGTCATCCATCGCCTCGATAATGTTCCGAGTCCCCCGCGACACGACATCCGGTGGGTTGTTCGGCGTTCGCCCGAGGAGACAAACCACGGCGTCTGTATGCTCGACTGTTTCAGAGACTGCCCCTAGATCCAAGACATTTCCCTCGATAGCTGTAATCTGCTCACCTGGCGGGAGTTTAGCTTGGGTTCGGGTGAGGGCCCGAACGTCATAATCTGCTGCGAGCGCCTGCGTTATCAAACGTCGTCCTGTCCCGCCAGTCGCCCCGAATACAGCGAGTTTCATGAGAGTGAACCGGTAATGCGGTTGTACAACTCAACAAACAGGTAGGTGAATACACCAGTAATGACCACTGCTTCAAGGATTCCAGCGATAGTCCCAACGAGTGTTGGCGTGAAGAACAAATGCCATTGCTTCATCATCTCGACCCCACCTTCGTAGACTCCGATCGCCCCGAAGAGGCCGAGTAAAAGCATGATCACAGCTGCGACCGTAGCTGCTGCCGCAGCAAATGGAAGTGGATCGAGATGCGGTGATACTCGGCTAGAGCTCGGGGTTTCACGAACGCCGGTTTGCTCAGGTGGTGTGCTCATATCAGATACTACGAGCGGGTAATTCACTGAGTTTGTGGATACGATACCAAACCGGCTACATCGAACTGCTACCAGCCACAATATGAAGAGAGAAAAGCACCACGGCACGGGGTTTAATCCATTACTGAACCCTTCTCTTAGCACGATCCAGCCCGATGAGTCAGCATGACAGCACGAAGGCCCCCAGAATGAGATTAGATTCGAACGTAGAACCGGTACAAAGCTTGGATGTCAAAAGTATTTCCGAGGGAGACCACAAGAATAGAAGACACAATCGCATTGAATAGGGAGCCCGTAATGAGTACTGAAGGCAGATCTCACGGAGGGAAACTATGCCCGACAAAACAGACGATACACGACTTATCACGATTGTTCTCATTATCATCGGTGCGTTCGTCCTCTTCCCGATGTTCTTCATGGGCTTCGGGATGGTGGGAGCTGGCCCGATGATGGGTGGCACATGGGGCCATATGTGGGGAGACGGGACGATACCAACTTGGATGGTTATAGCTGGTATCATCATGCAGCTCCTGTTCTTAGCTACCCTCGTCGGCGGTGGCTACCTCCTATACCAAGCAATTACGGGGAATGAGAGCGCCTCGGACCAAGCTCTCGAAGAACTCCGACTCGCGTACGCTCGTGGCGAGCTGACCGACGAGGAATATGAACAGCGACGGGAGGCGCTTGAGCGAGATACCTAATTCCAATTTGACGAAGCTGAGAATGACCAGAATAGCCGACCATCACCACGGGACGGCGCGTCCGTCACTTCCAGCGTGGCTTGACCGATACACAACGCTGGGACTGTATGGACTTCTCGTCGGTACTGGACTCTGCCTAGTCGCGTTCCTCACGAATCCAGTTCCCGATCCCTCGTTTCCGTGGGCGACGCTTCCCGAGTCAGTACGATTGCCAATTGAGCAGCCTCGAATCGAGCACTGGCCAGTGACCTACACGGTCGGAATTTGGTTGTGGATCATCGGCTTCCCGGCGTTGTTCCTCGCTGGCTACAGACGGTTCGATACTCGAACGCCATTTGGCTCAACGATATGGCTCGCTGGGCTTCCGACGCTGGCGATGCTCAGCTGGACAACATACTGTCGGTTCTTCTGGCCGAAGCTCCATCCACCAACCTGGAATGCCCCCTCCTACACGTTCGTCTGCTGGTTGTACTGCTCCTCATATGACGTGATCTGGAGTAACGCAGCATACGTGATTGGGCTGTTCGGAATCGTCGCGACACTCCTCGCCATACGACACCAAGACGCAGATGGGTATGCCCTTCTCGGATTTGGACTGCTCGCACTCCCCCTCGGATTACCAGCTCTGTACGAGGGATACCGACGGACGGCACGAACGGCGACCTGAAGAACTTCTTTCCGTGATAATCGCTTAGCACAGGTATGTCCACGACTGTCGAGACGCCCGGCACTGACGAGACGTGTACGTACTGTGGGTCGTGTATCTTCGACCACGACCCTATCTGTGTCCGTGACTGTGACGACGACTGTGGGTCACCTATCTACTTCTGTAATTATGCCTGCCTCTCGGCGTACATCAACGAAAATTCCCTTACGACGGGTAATGCATGTGAGTGGAATCCAAACGAAAGTGACTGTTGCTGACAGAGTGTGTCAGTAGATACGTAGCCTTCAGCGACCGGTTCAATCGTTCCGTATCGTATCTAATGAATCCCAACAATCCCGAGGTTCTCCCTCAGGCGTCTCTGTGGGCACGAACGAACGCACGTCGCAAGACTGACAGGAGCACGTACGTCTCGTACTTCTGAGTCCGGCAGTGCTCGCAGGGCTGCATGTCCGCGACAATCTCTTCGATCGCATCATCATACTCGTCGGTGAGCGTGGCGAGCGCGTCCGTAATCTGGGGCTGGACGGCGTCGACCATCTCCTCGACGGCTGGGTCGGCGGAGTCGGGCAGCGAGTACGAGAGGACGATCGTATTCGCGTGATAGTACTTCGTCGTCCCACCGCGTCCCTCCTCGAAGCGGACGACGTCGACGAGCCCGGCGTCCCGGAGCTCGTTGATGTGGTGGCGGACCGTGTTCTCCGTCCTGTCGACACCGCGATCTTCGAGGCGTTCGTGGACCTCGGTCGCGGTCAGCGCCTCCTCGGCCAGAATATCGAGGATCATCGCCCGCATCGGCTCGTCGATAGCGTCCGAAACCCGGGTGTCTCGCACCGCGATGTCGTCGAGACGGTGGTCGGTATCGGAACTACTCATACAGGAACTGAGAGTGAGCACGAGGGAAAAGGCACGGGATGCCAGCGAAGACCCGGCCACCAAAGAACGAGTCTCGAACGAAATCACGAGGGCGAAAGCCCTAGACGACCTGTTTGACTGTTCCAATAACCTGTATCTGTACTCAAACATATCATCTAAAAAATACTTATTGGAATACGGGCACTACCTCAATCTGTAATGAGCGACACAACCCAGTTCCGCGTACTCGACTTCGACTGCCCGACCTGTGCGAGTACCGTCGAACGCGCCCTCTCGAACGTCGACGGCGTCCAGCACGTCGAAGTCCACTACGCGACCGGCCGCGTCGAGATCGAGTACGACGACAGCGTCGCTGATCCCGACGCCTTCGCACAGACCATCGAGAGCCAGGGCTACACGCCCCAGCCCGCCTAATTCCATGAACAAACAATCGATCACGCAGTACTACCGCAAACACCGGAAGGCCATCGTCACAGCGACGAGCGGCCTGCTGTACGGCGGTGGCTGGAGCCTGGGCTACCTCACGAGTTTCGAGATGGCAAGCGCCGCCATCCTCGTCTTGGCGACGATCGTGGGTGGCTACGACATCGCCAAAACGGCATACCACGAGGTCACCAACCGGACGCTCGGCATCAAGACGCTAGTGACGCTGGCCGCCATCGGGGCCATCGTCATCGGGGAGTACTGGGAAGCCGCCGCCGTCGTCTTCCTGTTCAGCCTCGGCAGCTACCTCGAAGGCCGAACCATGCGGAAGACCCGGACGGCCCTCCAGGAACTGCTGGAGATGACGCCAGACACGGCGACCGTCCGTCGCGACGGGGAACTCCAAGAGGTCCCCGCCCGCGAGGTCGAGGAGGGCGAAGTCGTCGTCGTGAAGCCGGGCGAGAAGATCCCCGTCGACGGCGCCGTCGTCGACGGCGAGAGTGCCGTCAATCAGGCGCCGGTCACCGGCGAGAGTGCGCCCGTCCACAAGGCCGACGGCGACGAGGTCTACGCCGGCACGGTCAACCAGGAGGGCGCACTAGAGATCCGGACGACGGGTGCGGGCTCGGATACGACGCTCGAACGGATCATCCGCCGCGTCGAGGAGGCCCAGGAGACCCAGTCGCCGACCGAGAGCCTCATCGACCGGTTCGCGAAGTACTACACGCCGGCCGTCATCGCCCTGGCTATCGGCGCGTATGCAGTCACGCAGAACGCGATCCTGTCGCTGACCCTGTTGGTCATCGGCTGTCCGGGCGCGCTGGTTATTGGGCCGCCGGTCAGCATCGTCTCCGCCATCGGGAACGCCGCTCGGTCTGGTGTGTTGATGAAGGGCGGTGAACACCTCGAACGTGCCGGCAAGATCGACCTCGTCGCGTTCGACAAGACCGGCACTCTCACGAAGGGCGAGACCACCGTCGCTGACGTCGAGGGGTTCGGCGTCGCCGGCAACGAGGTCCTCTCACTCGCGGCGACCGCCGAAAAGAAGAGCGAACACCACCTCGCCGACGCCATCGTCGACGCAGCTCGCGAGCGCCCGACCGCTGCGACGGACGGTGGGGCGACGGTTGCCCAGGCAGACGATACGGACGCGGGGCGCCAGTCGATCCCCGATCCGGACGACTTCGACGTGGTCGCTGGCAAGGGGGTTATCGCCCATACCGATGCCCACGAAGTGGTCGTCGGCAACCGCGCACTGCTGGACGACCGCGACATCGACGTCCCCAGTCAAGTCGCCGACTACGTCCGCGAGCGCGAGAAGCGCGGCGAGACGGTCGTCCACGTCGTCCGTGATGGGGACATCATCGGTGCAATCGCGCTGCGGGACGAACTCCGAGAGGCCGCTCCTGGGGTCGTCGCAGCGCTTCAGGACGCCGGCATCGAGACGGTGATGCTCACCGGCGACAACGAGCGGACGGCCGCCGCTGTTGCCGAGGAAGTCGGGATCGACGAGTACCGCGCCGAACTCCTCCCCGAGGACAAGCAGTCCGTCATCGAAGCCTACCAGGCCGACGGCCACGTCGTCGCGATGGTCGGGGACGGCATCAACGACGCGCCGTCGCTGGCGACAGCCGATGTCGGCATCGCGATGGGTGCTGCGGGGACGGACACCGCCATCGAGACGGCTGACATGGCGTTGATGGCCGACGACCTCGAACGCATCCCGTACGCGGTCACACTCAGCAAGGCGACGCGCTGGAACGTCCTCGAGAACGTCGGGCTCGCGGTCCTGACCGTGACCGTTCTCCTCGCGGGCGTGCTCACCAGCTACGTCACCCTCGCGTCGGGAATGCTGGTCCACGAGGCCAGCGTCCTCGCGGTCATCCTCAACGGGATGCGGCTGCTCCGCTACTGACCACCAGACACGATCACCACCACTCATGACATTGAACTCGACTGCGACCGACGCGACTCAGGCTAGAACCAATTGGCAGGTCGACTACGACGTTGACCTGATCGAAATACGGGACCCCGTCGCGGAGGCCCTCGGCGTCCTCGAACCGGGCGACCCGTTCGTCATCACCTACACGGACGCGGTGAAAGAGGCGGGCCACTCCTGTCCGACCGCCTCGGGCGCCTACCGGATCGTCCAGCTCGGGCTCGACGCCCTGTATCCCGACGACTATCCAGTCCGGAGCGACATCGAGGTCCAGGCGGCCGGCCCGCGGGACGATGCTGCCTACGGTGTGATGAGCCGCATCATCTCGTACGTCACTGGCGCGACCGCAGACGACGGATTCAGCGGGCTCGCCGGCGGCTACGGCGACCGCCGCGACCTCCTCGTCTTCGACGCGTTCGATCCGGACACGGCGGAGCCGACGTTCCGGTTCCAGCGAACCGACACGGACGAGACCGTCGAAGTGACCTACCACGTTAGTGACGTTCCTGACGGTGGACCTGCAATCGGGAATCTTCAGGAGATTCTCGACGGATCGGCGAGCGACCAGCAACGGGCGGCCTTCGCGGAGGCGTGGCACCGCCGGGTGCAGGTCGTCCTCAGCGACGACTCGCTGTTCACCGTCAAAGCGGTGTGAACGCGACGGTCTACCCCTCACACTCGGAATAAGTTACTGCCGTACGCTATCGATCTCTTCTAGCGCCTCAGTAGCGACATCACCGAGTTCTCCCGCCTCGATGTGGGAGTACCGCTCTCGAACCATTTCTTCAGAATTATCCAGATACCGGGCCGCCACCGTGTACCCGAACGCGCGGACGAGGACCTCACCCATCCCACGACGGCCGCCGTGCGGAGCAAGATAGTCGTGTTTCGGGTGGTCGATATCGATCTCGGCAGCCTCTGAGAGTCGCTGAAGAATCGACCGTGCGCCGTCCGTCGTGATCGACGGCGGCCGAATGTCCTCATCGAGTGCCAGCAGCAGGTCGCGAGTGTACTCCGCACGGCGTTCAGTGATTGCTTCTGGGCGTTCCCCTCGTTCGGCTAGCTCTTCCCGGACGAGCTCCGCGAGCGTCCGTTGGTCGAACGTCGGAAACACCGGCCACCGCTCCGTCGGCGGGTCCATCAGCTGCCGATAGCTTCGCAGCGGTGAAATCACCGGATCGGGGAGACTGGCAGCGTCCCACTGCTGTTTCTTTCGGTAAACGTCCATACTCCCGTCGTCGAGGGACAGATCCTCCCAGCGGACGCCACGCCGGCGCGGATCGTTTGGGTCCCGAAGGAGTTCCCCAACGCGGACAGCTGTGTACGCGAGGACGAACACCAGAGCCCGGTCACGAGCCGCCTTCAGCGCCGCGTAGCGTCCTCGCTGCTTGTCGAGGGGGTCAGTATCCTCCGGGAGTGTCGTGTACGCCTCGACGGCGTCGCGGGCCCGTTCGTCGACGTGGCGGGTGAGGGCGTGGCGCTGTTCGGACGTCCAGGCCTGTTGGTCTCCGGGCTTTCGGCCGTCGTCCTCCGGCAGTGGCGCCATCGCACTCGCTCGCTGCGCGTAATGCGCTTCGAGATATCCCTCGTTGACGCACCAGCCACACCACGCAGAGATATAGCGGTAATAGGTTTGTACCGTGTTCTGCTTGAGTCCCCGATCTCCACCGAGATGCCGGGCGTACTCCCGGAACACGCGTTCGTCGAGATCGTCGAAGGTCGGCTCCCGGTCGACGTCGTCAGGGACGATCCCGGTCCAGTCGTCGTCGCCGCGGTCGCCGGCGGCCCACTCGGCGAACCGCTCGAGCTCGCGTGCAGCGTTCCGTCGATAGTTTCCGCCGTCGCCACCGCGGCCTTTCCCCTTGTCTTGGAGGTAGCGCTCGAAGCTGTCGTCGAGCGGCGTCGAAAGCGCTCGATCAGGCATCCACCGGCCCTCCACCGTCCTGCCGGCCCGGTCTCGGTGCCTCTACCCCGGGGGAAGCGCCGTCGTGAGGCGGTTGCAGCATTCGTGCTTCACCGACGGCGGCGGGGTACTTCAAAGTGGTCGTGATTATTGGAGTAATCATAACCAAGCACAGAAGTATGCGTATTGGCGGAATATGGGGAGTAGAGCCCTCTACAACCAGATATTGGCGTTTATAGAACCCCATATATCGTATATCGCTATATGCAATTCGGTCCCTGACCCAATAGAGAGCTGAGAACTTTGCCGGCTTAGATTATTTTGGAATTCTGAACAGAATTTCTATAGAGATTGAATGGATACGACAGGCTATGAGCTATGAAGAGATGGAGGAGATAACTCGTGATGAACTCCTGGCAGCCTCCGAGCAGCTGGAAAGGATGTCACTGACGCAATTTAAGGAACTGTTCTCCCCTTTCTTCGAGAAGGAGAATTACAATTCAGACGCGGACGCTTTCGAAATAGCACTTGGACTCGATCGTGATTACGGAATTGAGGCGGTTCGATATACCCACCTGCGGGCGTACGATAATAATCGAAATCCGATCCAAGACGGTCACGAAGGAGAGTTCGAGATTGAGAGAGTATCAACAGGTTCGTGGGATTTGCGGGATGTCGATGACCCATCTCAATCGCTCGGGATGAACATGTTGAACCTTGTCCACCCAGTGAGGGAACCTCTGGCTTCTGAACGGCTGATGCAGGGCATATATGAGGCTCTTCTGACCCTAATGACCAGTTCGTCGCCTTCCACCTACTTCATCAATCCTACGTTAGACGTAGAGCTGTATCAGCACGAAGACCAAGATATCGATGTAACCGAGGTGCATGGAGATCCGTGGGAAGTTCCGGATCTCGAGCCTGATGAGGACAAGCAAATTCAGCGGATGGTTGAAGGAGATTTGGTCGACGTAATTGGTGAGATCAATGCCGCCAATCCAATGAGTGGACTAACGTGCTCGCATTTCTTCGACGAGTGTGAACACGTTGGGGAGCTTCCTGAAGGAAGTACGCACCCGGAGGAAAGAGAGCTTATAAAAAAGCGGCAGCGTCAACATCGCCTCGACCCAGGCACTGCTGTTCGGGCTGTAGCTGTGGTGACTCGAAATCGATACAAAGGTGAGCAGGAGGAGTGGGAGTTTGAGGATCTTTGGCATGAAGATTGTGGGCCATCCATTGAGGAGTTCGAGTCCGAGTACGCTTCCCGGAAGAGCATTGGAAAGGATGAGGTACTTATTGATGGACGAATCGAACTGGGAGATCTCCAAGATACAGAATTTGGCGAGTATCACGAGATGCACGTCACAGATATCGATATCCTTGCACGAAAGGGGGAATACGCTAACGAAGAGTAGTCAAGTGACTCCAGTCCTAACGTGCCGACTATTTGAATGGCGTCAATGAATTCTGAATTCCATTCGCCGGAAGCTATTCATGCCCAAGATTTGAGAGACGTGCCTGTATTTCCTCAGCATCCGCATCAGAGAGCGCTTCTACACCGAACTGGACAAGTAGCGGGTAGAAGTGGCGGTTCTTCTTGAACTCGTCCTGGCCCGCCTTCCGGAGCTTTAGCTGGGATTCGAGGTAGGTATCCTCCATCTCGTCGAGGACATCGTCGGGAATGTAGATCGTTCGCCCGTTCCATTCATCCTTGATGTTCGTCTTCGTTTCGCTCGTTTCGATCGTTTCGCTCGTTGAAGTCGATTCAGTCGTTTCGGTCGATGAACTGGTTTCCACCGTTTCACTCACCTCACTCGTTTCGCCGGAATCGACCTCGTCGTCCTCCTCTTCGTAGTTGCCCTCGATGCCGGAAGCATCACCCCAGCCATCGCTCATGCTTCCACCTCCTCAGGTGCGGTCTTCTCAAACGTCTCGCCGAACAGGTCGGCGATCTCGTTGAACAGGTCACGTGCATCCTCAACACGCTGGTTCTCCTTACCGAAGCCGAAGACGGACACTCCTTTGCCAATCGACTGGGAAAGGTCGGTCCGCTTCGGTATCTCGAACACTGGGAGGGAGTACGCCGACTTGATCTCCTCGATGGTGTCGCTGTGCTCGGCGTTCTGCTCGACACGGTTACAGACAATCGCGAGTCGATTGATGTCTCCGTACGCCTGTTCGAGGGAGCTCAGCTGTTTCGCGAAAATCTGGAGGCTGTTGGCGTTGAGCTTCTCCGGAATGACAGGGATGACGACGTTGCCGGTCGCAACCAGGGCATTGTCGGTGAGGACGTTCAGGGATGGCGGCGTGTCGACGATGATATAGTCGTAGTCCTTGTCGAGCTCGTCGAGGGTCATCTCCAGTCGTTCCCGACTCTTCGGCGCCTCAAGCAGCGTCTGGATGTTCTTGTTGTTCGCGAGCTTCTCGCTCGCGGGGAGGATGTCGAATTCCTTGTGCTCGACGATTATGTCGTTCACCGACTCCATCTGGTCGAAGTCGAGGACGTCGAACAGCGTTGTGCGGTCGGTATCGTAGTACAGATCGTTGTAGCCAAGCGAGCAGGTGAGCCCCCCGTGGTAGTCGATATCGACCAGGAGAACGTCGTAGCCCCGGGCAGCTAGCGCCCCGCCAGTGTGAATGACGTCAGTTGTTTTCCCTGCGCCTCCCTTCTGATTCGCCACGGTGATTCGTGCGGTGTTGGTGTCGGTCATTTCTTTCGTTTACCTCGTTGTGTTCGTTCCGTTCGTTTTGGTCGTTCTGCTCGTTTGGTTCGGTGAGGGTGTTTCACTCGGTGAGAGGAATACTACGATGTTAAAACCAATTGTTCGTTTCGCTCGTTGAGGCAAACACTATCGTTGCCATCAATGCATTCGTTCTATTCGTTACGTTCGTTTCACTCGTTCTGTTCATCGAGTAGGAGCCGGCCAGCTCATCCTCAACCAGTTCGTTTCTCAGAATGCGTTCAATCCATTCATTTTTCTCGTTCTGTTCGTTTTGCTCGTTGAATTCGTTATAGTCGTTCCGCGTGTTTTCACGGGGATCTGGACTCCCTTCGAAACAAGTGGGGAGATCGTGCTTCACGGCCAGTCGAGTAAGACTTTTAACTGTTACCGGATTATTGGTAACCACCAGATGTATGAGGTGCTCGACGACACGGCGGCACAGACTATCCTCGCCATCGAGAGTGGTGACTCCATCCGCCGTGTCGCCCAACACCTCCACACGCCCTACGAGACAGTGAGACAGGCCGTCAATCGGCTTGAAGACGCAGGCTACGTTTCCTATGACGACGGCCTCACTGTAGTCGACGAGCGCGTACACGACGCAGCGCTCGAGCTCGTCGCTGCCAGCGCCGGCGTCAGTCCACCCTCCATCGAGGAAACGTACGTCATCCCACAGTTCAGTGACTGGCCGTTCGCGTTCACGCGGATCGACGCCGTCTACGTGTGGACTCAGGGCGGCTACCAGGTCGGTCGCGAGCCCGACAACTATCCACTGTTCCTCGCTGTTCGTGAGCAGGACGTCGACGCCTGGGAGACATTTTTCGAGTGGTTCGACCTCCCGACCGCATTCGAACGACAGCCCCGAGACGAGTTGGACGGACCGCTGCAGATCGTCCTCGAGCCACACACGTCACTCGATATCGAGCACGTCGAAGGGTACCCGGTGATCCCGAGAGCAGAGACAATCGAGTATATGCGCGAGAACTACGCCCAGTTCCAGTCGGGGCTGGCGATGCTCGACCGGATGTACGAGGACCTCGACCTCGGCGTCACGTATCGAGAGACCGAACGGGCACAGTCATGAGCTTCAACAACCGAAGTGACGCGCTCATCGAACTGATCGAGGAGCTCACCCAACAGGGTCACGAGTACGTTCTTGTTGGCGGCTACGCTGTCTCAGCGTTCAATGCTCGCTTCTCCACGGACCTCGATATCGTCGTCGCGCCGGACTCCAAGGCTGACTTCGTCGAGTTCCTCGAACAGCAGGGATTCGAGGAAACGGACAGTCACGCCAAGAAATGGTTCTACGACACCGAAGTAATCGAGTACGAGAAGCGGCTCACGCCGCAGCAGCCGATCGGCTTCGATCTCCTGGTAAACGGACTCGGGTGTCGCCAGACGGAGGCACAGTGGTCGTTCGACTACCTGTACGACCACAGCC
>NZ_WUUS01000016.1 GCF_009831625.1 Halobaculum saliterrae
CCGCGCCGGCGCCCGCACAGCTGGCGGCGCTCGCGCTCGCGGCCGCCGCGGCCGCCGTCCCGCCGACCACGACCGCGGCGTCGTCGCTTCGACTGTAGTCGACCGGCTCGCCCCACGCGACGGGGGCGACCTCGTCGTCGATGTCGTCGGCCGCCTCGACGGCGGCGCGGAGGTCCGCGACCGAGAACCCCGCGTCGGTCGCGAAGCGGTCGACGAGGTCCGTCGTGAGCAACACGCGCCGACACTCCTCGGCCTCGAACAGCTCGTCGCCATCGAAGGTGAACTGCACGTCGTAGTGGCGGACGAAGACGTCCTCGAACGGATCGCGGATCGCGTCGGCGGCCTCGCCGACGAGGTCCCAAACGAGGTCGCGATCCGGCTCCTCGACGTGTTCGCCGAGCGAGAACCGCGCGACCGGGACGACGACCGGTTCGCCGTCGGGACCCTCGTTGACGACCGCGACGGCGGTGATCCCGCAGTCCTCGACCGGATAGCCGGCGCGGTCGACGGCATCCCGAAGCGCCTCGTCGGCGGTCTCCTGACGCGATTCGAGGTCGACCTGTTCGTCGGGCGTGTCCGCTCCGAGTAGTCGCTCCAGCAGGGAGGGCATCGAGCGGCGTGTCGAGGGACTGGGACTTCGGTGTTCCGGCCGCGGGCGCCGCCGTCGGCCGGCGCGGCCTTTTCATCGTCGGGTCCGTTCGTCCGTCAGGGATGACCGAACCACGGACGGACGGCGGCGGCGACAGCGACGGGACCAAGGGATCGGAGCGGAACGTCCTCGGCGAGCCGCTCCGGGAGTGCAGCGCCGACCCCGAGACCGGCTTCCTCCGCGACGGCCACTGCCGCCACCTCGCCCGGGACCCGGGGCGCCACGAGGTGTGTGCGGTCGTCACCGACGAGTTCCTCCGCTACTCGCGCGACCGCGGCAACGATCTGGTCACGCCGCGGCCCGACCTGGGGTTCCCGGGCCTGTCCGACGGCGACCGGTGGTGTCTGTGTCTGCCCCGCTGGGAGGAGGCGCGAGCCGCCGGCGTCGCGCCGCCGGTCGTGCTCGCGGCGACGAACGAGGCGGTGCTGGAGGAGGTCCCATTGGAGACGCTCCGCGTGCACGCCGTCGACGCCGAGTGAGACCGCCGACGGGCGGCGACGGCGGTCGGTGATCACCGCTCATCGATCATCGATCCGGCGAAGTACGCCACGTCGCCGCCGAGCGCGTCCCGCTCGCGGTCGGCTACGACGGGCGTGAAGTCGTCGCCGTCGCAACGCGCACAGCGCGCCGGTTCATCGAGGTTCGAGTGAACGAGCCCGCACCGGTCGCACGAGAAATACCGGAGTCCGAGCACGGCCCTCAGGAGGCGTCGGGACCACAAAACGTCGTTGGCGACCGTAGTCGGCGATCGTCTCGGTTGCGGGAACATCGGCCGGATTCGCTGCTCCGAATCTGTTGATATTCTCAGTTGAGGGTACAACCCGTGTGCGGTGTAGAGGGTCTTTGCAGGAGAGATTTAGAGGGCGTCATTGAACAGTTCAAATATCCTCTCGCCCGCGTAGTGGGAACTGTTAGATACAGGAGACCCAGGTATCGAAAACCACCCGGTAAGGCATATTCAGACGATTCCAGCGAACCAGAGAGCAGCATAGGTCAACGACAGAGCTGACAGAACGATACCAATGATTCCGAGAATACGCGCCTGTTCTTCGGTCATAGTATGGATGGGAATCAGGGGGTAATTGCTCTTCTGTTATCATAAATTCGCACCAGCTAGCTAACAGCTGTTTCAGCTTCGAAGATATGGAATCAATCAGATTCGAGAGAGCTGCTGCTCTGCAGCCCGCACCGCGTAATATTCAGTGTCGAAACGATACTTCTGATAGCCGGACGACGCTGTGATCGACTGTCGACGCGGGACAGCACCGCCGATGCTTGCGGCCGGCCGTCGATCGTAATCTCGCCGATGAGTAGTTATTCCTCTCGGATCGCGAAGACGAACTCGGTGCCGCTTCCGAGGGGATCGTCGGCGGTGACGGTCCGATCGATCCGGAACCCCGCGTCCCGCAACTGCCGGAGCGTCGCCTCCCGACCGGGCGTCGAGAAGAACATCTCCCCGCCCATCCAGCCCCGGCGGACCGTCTCGTAGCGTCCACCCGGCAGCGTCATCAGCAGGCGGCCGCCGGGGCGGAGGGTCCGGGCGAACTCACGGTACACCGTCGGCTGGTCCTCCCGCGGGACGTGGAAGACGGCGTGATAGGCCGTGATACCGTCGACGCTCCCCGTCCGGATCGGGAGGCGGCTCATCTCGCCGTGAACCAGTCGGCTCCCGGGAGCGCGCTCGCGCGCGAGGGAGAGTCCCGCCCGCGAGACGTCGAGGCCGACCGCGTCGTCCGGGAGGTTCGCGAGCGTTCGGGCCCCGTCGCCACAGCCCACGTCGAGCACCAGCGGCGCCGGCGGGAGGTCCGCGAGCAGGTCGTCGATCAACGCGGCGTCGGAGCCGTCCGGGTCCCGGCGCCGGGCGTACGTCGCGGCCACCTCGTCCCACGCGCGCATCACCGCCTCCGGATCCATCCGCGGCATACGTCAGACACGTGCGCGGTCGACAAAGGTTCGACCCCGACCGCGAGTTCCGACGCGGCGGCCCGGGCTCACCGCGCCGGCGCGAGCCGTGCGACGACCATGTAGAAGGCGAACGCGGCCACGAGCAGCCCCGCGAGTTGCGTCCCTGCAGTGGCGAGGAATCCGACCGTGGTGTACAACAGCGGCGCGGCCATGAACCAGACCCCGAAGACGACCGTGAGCGCCGCCGGCGCGAGCGCGACCGCACGATCCCGTCGGAACAGCCGGAGGTTCTGGACGGCGAACAGCGTCCCCAGCAGCCCGCTCGTCACGACGCTCCCCGTGAACGCCGCGGACGCGCCCGCGACGATCGGCGTCGCCGTCGCCAACAGACAGCCGACCGTCGCGACCGCCGCGCAGGCCAGCAGGAACCGTTCGTCGCGCCGCTCCGCGCTCGTCGACCGCGTGGCGTCCGTGGTCTCCATCGTCTACTGAACGGCGGGGGCGGAAGCGACATGAAAGGCAGGCCCGGCTCGGACCCGAGCGACAGCGGACCCGGGCTCACGAGCGCCGCGAGCGGCCACCGGCTGCCGAGCAGGAGGTCCGAGAGGTCAGACCGCGACCGACACCGGCCGGCGACCGAACAGGTTTATTCGCTCGGTCGAAGCCATGAGCGTGAGCGGATACGAGGGTGTTCTCTTCGACCTCGACGGGACGCTCTGCCGGCAAACCGGGGACGTGACGGCGGCGTACGAGGCGGCCTTCGAGTCGGTCGGCGTCGATCCGTTCGGCGAGCCGGCCGCGCTCTGGCCGCTGCTGGAGGGCCCGCCGGATCCCGACGACCACGTCGGGCACCTCGCGGCGGGGTTCGCCAGGCTGGCGGCCATCCACGACCGGCGGGTCGACCCGGTGGCGCTGTCGACGGCGTTCGTCGCCGCCGTCGACCACGGCGCCGTCGAGTTCACGCCCGGCGCGGAGGCGGCCCTCGACCGCGCCGGGGAGACGGCTCGGACCGGACTCGTGACGAACGGACCCCGGAGCAGGCAGTCGCCGAAGGTCGAGGCGCTCGGACTCGCCGAGCGTCTCGACACGGTCGTGTACGCCGGGGACCTCCCGCGCCGAAAGCCCCACGCCGAGCCGTTCGACCGCGCGCTCGAAGCGATCGACGTCGCGCCGGCCGACGCCGTCTACGTCGGGAACTCCCTGAAGTACGACGTCGCCGGCGCCTTCACGGCCGGGCTGGACTCCGTCTGGCTCCGGCCCGATCCGGACGCCGACGACGAGGGGTACGCCCCGACGTGGACGCTCGATTCGCTCGACGCGTTCGACACCGTTCTAGAGTGCCCAGGTGAGACGGGTGACTGACCCGAGGGCGGCCGTGCGCCGGGCGTTCCCCGAACGAGACGTCGAGTCGGTCTCGCCGGTCCGACGCGGGAACCGCAAGACGACCGCCGTGGTCGAGTTCGCCGTCGGCCCGCCGGTCGTCGTGCAGACCTGCGGCGACGTCGACGCGCTCCGGTCGGAGGCGGCCGTGACGGCGGCGATCGACGACGCGACGTCGATCCCCGTGCCGACGGTGCTCGCCGGCGGCGTCGCCGGCGACGGCGCGTACGTGATCACCGAACTGGTGCGGGGCGAGGACCTCCACGAGCGGTTCGCGAGTCTCGACCCCGGGCGACGGCGCGAGATCGCTCGTGCCTTCGGGCGGTACCTGGGCGAGACCCACTCCGCCGCCACCTTCGGGAGCTTCGGCGATGTGGAGCCGATGGGCGAGGAGTGGGCGGCCGACGAGTGGCCGACGGAGACACAGATATCGGCGCTCGCGGTTCGCAAGCACACGGAGCCCGTCGCGTGGCTCAGGAGCTACGGACGCGCCGCGCTCGACCGGCTCCCCCCGGCGTTCGACGCGGTCGCCGCCCGGATCCGGCGACGGCTCGACGAAGCCGCAGTCGACGCAGTGCGGAACGCGTCGGGGCGGGTGTCCGAGCCGGTGCTGTTCCCGTGGGACCTCCGACCGGGGAACGCCCTCGTCGACGAGGACGGCGTCGCCGCGGTGCTGGACTGGGAGTCGCCGATGGCGGCGCCGGCCGCGCTCGCCGTCGCGAAGGTCGAGTACCTCGTCGTCGACTGGTACCTCGACGACCCGAGCGCGGAGCGAGCGGCGTTCCGGGCGGGCTACGAGTCCGTGCGTCGGTACCCCGAGGTCGCTCCGCTCGCCCGGGCGATCGCGATCGCGGACACCGCGGTCGACTCGACCGGCGCGGTGACGAACCCGATGTACCCCGAACTCGATCGGGAGGCGGCGATCGGCTTCCATCACGAGGCGCTGGACCGCACGATCTGACCGCCGTCGGCGCGCTATTATTTCCGAATTAAAGAATTAACTTGTTTTTAAGAGACTATAATAGAGCTTGTCACAGCGGCCGCTGCACCGATGGCGTTTACGAGAACGATATACCTGACACCCGGGCGGATTACAATGTTGGTTCCGAGTATACTGTGTTCGTCGGTCGCATACCGGAGAGGAGATGTTTTTGCTGAGTGAAGTCGGGAACGTGAGCGTATGAGCAATATCACAAGCAGGAGTACTGCTAATAAAAAGAGGCCGACGACGACCGTGATCGTCCCAATCAGCGATTGAGGGTTATCGCTACCAACGGTCTCAACCGCGGCGACAAGGTGTTTTTGTTGAAGCACAATCAGGAACAGAATCGCTGTATACACGGATGCAGATAACGACCGAATGTCGGCCGTGAATATACAGATTGATTCGACATCTTCTCGCCGCTCGCCAAAGTCGACGTTTCCCCGTTCTTTAGCGTCTTTAAGAACCCGTGAAACAGCTTTCTCAGCGGGAGAACTCACGGCAATAACTGCACTAAGGACGAACGGAAGGAGGCTAACTAACGCACGACGGACGCCAGGTGTTCCTATATCAATCACTGGCTGGCACGGCGTTTTCGTTGAGCGCGACGCGGGTATCGACCTTTGGGCTCTGTTCAAAGTCAGTACTGTCGTTGGTGGAGACGAACTGTGTGTGTAGATCTTCGTGAGTTTCCGGACCGTAGTCACACTGATCGATATCGAACCGGTATGCCGACGGGCTGCTAAACTTCGTCGGTGACACCTTGCACTCGTGAGACACCGATGATTTCCCACCGTCGTACTCGAGACAACCATTCGCGACCGATGTATCGATCCGCCCACTCAACACGTGGTTCCGATAGTTGTGCACACTGACAAGGTGGCAGGTATCGGTGTCTGTGCGGACTTGGCAGTCATCATCAGTACCTTCAATCTCTGACTCTACATTTACATGGTATCCGTTCGTGCTCTTGACGTGACACATACCGCCGATCTGTTTTTGGCTCATTATGATTGGCTTTTGATACCTATAGTTCCCAAGTATTCAGTATTTCGCCGGACAAAGTAGATCTTCTCGCATCTATTCATTCAGCTATTTCGGCTAATATTCCTGCCTATAGACCAACCGCCGCTAAGGAGTCTGCTGAAAATAATTTTTCAAGATCGGCGTTGGCGAGCGCTGTTACCCACGCTGCCGCAGCGTCCGATTCGGGGGTCGAAGGTGATCCAGCGACGGCACGGTAGTGTTCGACAATTCCGGCCACGCCAAGGGCATTGCCGGCGCCGAGTACCGTTACCTCGGCCTCCTCGCCCTCCCCTTGGGAGAGTCTCTCCCACGAGACAACAGTTCGGTCGGACGCAAACGAGACGTAAAGCCACTCAATCCCTGCGTCGACGAGTTCAGTAGCGCTGTATTCATTATTGTCAACCCGAATCGGCTGGCTGGTCCGCGAGTCCATCGCGACGAGATCATCAAGTTCGCGGCCTTCGGTCAGCGCGGTATCGACGAACGTTGCGAGGGAGGTGTCAGTCCGCCAGAACACCGACAGCCGTCCGTCCGAATACAGTTCTACGTCAACGGTCATTCCACCGGCAGTATGAAGTTGAAGCCGGAGTACATGGAGCGTTCCATCATCAACCGCGAAGGCAGAAACCTCGACAACAGCTTCTGGATCAACCGAGTTATCGAGTGTCACTGCAAGTTCCTCTGCATCTTCTATATCAACAGGTTCGGAGAAATCGCCGCCCGGTGAATCAGTTTCCCGGGATCGGGTCGTTTCCGATAAATCATCCAGGCCATTTTTTTGATTCTGTTCTTCGTGCGATTGGCTCCTGTTTAGGTGATCGACATCCTGTCTATCCTCGCGGCCATCACCGAGCACGCTAACCACGACATGGCTCTTTGTCTTCGATAGCGGCCGCGTCTCAGCAATTCGGACTTGGTCGCCTTCCTCTACATCAAGACAAGGCGAGATGTGCGCCGGCACGCGGCTTCGCCGTTTCATATATCGGTCATATTTCGGTACGAATACGTCATATTCGCGCTCGACAACTACTGTCTTCTCCATCGATGTGGAGGCAACTGTCCCTTCAAGTGTCTGCCCTCGAGTTGACAGCGAACCATGAAACGGGCAGTTTGCGTCCGAACAGGACTCTTCTGGCGAGTCCACATTTAAACCCAACGTCATCTAATGAATGTCAAGTTATATTCTAACCACTTGAATATATCATCTCTACTTATAATTTATGAATTGTTATGGTACGGCTATCCCAGTTTCCGCTTTCAGACACACAATCCGCTCTTGAAAGACAGGTGGCAATACCAAAGCGATCACAGATGAAAACGGAGGCCAAGCGCTGACAAATAGAGGTGGAGGGATTACAAAAACAGGCTGCTGATTCATGATTTAGTCCGTGGTCATTACCGGGTAGTGGAGTCAGGTGTTAGACTCGGTGAGAAAATTGTTCAGCGGCTGAGATTCAAATACGAACACCGGACCAACCGATGGTGAGATGGACATCAGCACCGAACGCGGCGTCACACCAACTGAAGAGGGTCGGTCCGGCGGATTGGCAGCCGGGACGAACGTTCTCGGGGCCGACGGGAGTTCTCCAGTTGAACAACTCGTGCGGGGGGACCGGATCTACGCAATGGAGCCCCTCAGTCGGACGGTGAAACTGAAGCGTGTCGTCGACGTGGACCGTATCGAACCAGCCGCGGCGGTCGACATCGACGCACAACGAGCCCGCCTCCGCCTCGCACCGGGGCAGTACGTTCCGTTCGTGACTGACGACATCGACCTAGTTCGCTACCAACGGGCAAACCGACTGAACGAGCGGCATCGCTATCGGTTCATCTCCGAATGGGACCCTCTCGGGAGTCCCCGGACGGAGGTCGTCGACCTCACCGACCACGCGACAGAGTACGAGATCGTCGCGGAGTACAATGGGTCACACGGGCATTCGTTCCGAGCGGCACTCCCAGCAGGGTGTGAGCCGAAACGGCGACACAAACAGGTCGGGTACGCGTTCGATCCCGCGACTTTCGACGTCTACCGGGAAGCGATCGATGCGGAATCGACCGCGCTCGGGATCCGAACGGGAGCAAAGGAACGGCCACGACCGTACCGGTTTGCGGGCGATGATTTCATCCAACTGCTCGGCTGGTTCGTCACCGAAGGGTCTATCTACACCGGATCGGACCGGAACAGTGCCTCGGTCAAAATCGCTCAGGAGACACCGCGGTACCGCGACACGATCAGACGCCTCCTCGATCGGCTCGGAATCGCCTATCGGGAGGACGATCGGTCGTTCAGAATCGGCTCGAACTGCTACGGTCAGATCTTCTCGCGGCTGTGTGGGTCGGACAGTCGCTCCAAGCGGCTCCCATCGCTCGTGTGGGACTGTTCATCCGCACAGAAGCGCCTCCTGCTGGAGACGCTGCTTGCCGGTGACGGGAACGAGAAACGCACCTACTACACAGTCAGTAACCGGCTCGCGGGCCAAGTGCTCCGACTGTGTGTTGAAACAGGAGTCACGCCGGCGTACCACAGCCGCGATGACTGGCGGGTGTACTGTCGTCACGTGCCGAGTGGATTCAACACGTCGACCCACTGTTCATGGGTCGATGCGACGCAGCCATACTATCGGATCGTGCTCGAAGACTATCCGCTGTTTCTCGCCGGACGGAATGGGACATTCCAGTGGCTCACTGCAGCCGCCATCGCATAGCGGCTGTTGAGCCACGCAGCAGGTGTGAACCGAGATTCGATTAGCTGTCTTGCAACGGATACCGAGTCAAGATTGTTTCACAAGAACAGCACTCCTCGATCAGCGAGTCGTGTTCTGGCTCGACAGAGAGACGGACAGTTGACCGCTGATGCGTACAGGTTCGAACGCGTCCGTACTCGAGAGGATCAGTAGTTGCTGTTTGCTTGGAAACGATACGCCACAGCTGAGTGTGAAGCTGCTTCAGATGCACCTCACCCATCAGGGTGGTCACAAACAGCCCATGCGGGCATCACCGCCACCACAGGAGCCGATCAACGAATCCACGTTCTCTCTCTGCGTTGAGTTCGGCTTCTGCTGTTTTACGCCGCGCTCGCTCTGTATCGAGCTGCTGTTGGAGCCGTTCATTCTCACGCTCGAGTGCATCCAATTCCGTTCGAAGCTTCGACAAAGCCGGAACTGACACAGAACCCTGGTCAGCAGAATTGCTATCGGTCTCTACGGGTGCTGTCTCAGTAGTAGAGGTGTGAGACTCCGCTTGATCCTCTTCCGTCTCAAACAACGTCCACGACGTGTCCGATGAGCGCTCGTAGAAGTCGTCTGTCCCGGTGATTGCCCGCTCGATCGTACGTTCACCGTATGTCGCGCCGTCGCTGAAGTGAACCTCGTCCCACTTCGGGCGGAGTAGGCCTGACTGGCGAAACAGACGGTCAATCTGGGTAGCATCACCGGCCGTCCAGAACGCAAGCAGTGAACACAACGCCATATCTGCCTCCGAGTGACTTTCGTACCCTGCCGTCGAGCCACGCCAGAGGCGGTCGAATTTCTCGCCATTCGTCGCCTGCTGAGCATGCTCCAGCAGTTCATCGTCCGCGAGGTCGTTTCCGGGTCCATCTCTAGTATGATCGAGAGACGTCTGCTCCGCCTGTGGCGATGACTCTGACTCGGAGGGATGTGGACTCTCGTCGAGTGTGAGATACTCCGCATGGATCGCCGTGAGCGCATCCGGCCTGACGCATGCAGTCATCGGCGTCTCCGCCAGCTGGTCGCCGGTGACAGTGAAGAATCGTGCTGTGTCATAGAGTTCGATCGATCCTCGTCGGTTGCGGCCGTTGGGAAGCTCTCCGCGAACGATCACGTGAACGCCTGTTCCAGAGGGACTGACCTCTGTGAATGACGCGAGATCGGAGACGATAGCAGTAGCATCCCCAGTAAGGTCTCCCGTCTCAGGGTCTCGGCAATCATCCAGATCAACACCGACGAGCGGGTCATCACTCGTGAAGACAAAGCCCAGTCCAGTTCCGGACTCGGCTGCATAGGCGCTGGCCGTCTCAAACGATCGCCATGTGTCCGGGTCGGTGCTTGAGGCGTATGAGCCGGTTTCCGGTTCGACTGGAATCTTCGTTTGCTTCCCGTTTCGATCTTCACTACGCCAGCAGACCCACTGCGGTCGCTCAACCATCGCCGAGGGGAGATCACTGGCTGTGGGAAGTGCTGAATCAGTCATCGGCATGGGCGGGAGTCGACTCGTCAGTGAGTGGGGCTGTCTCCTCGTGGGGATCGTGCTCGATCACAGCGTGCTCGCGCGGGAGCGCGTGGACTTCCATGCCGCGCCACTCGCCGTCGACGCCAAGCAGCGCCTGCGAGTATCCCGACTCCTCATCTCCAGGTGTCGCCGTCTGAACGAATCGCATCTGTGGATGGTTCAAGCCGAATTCGTCGGCCCACGCAGCGTCCATCCCATCGAGTTTGTGGAACTGCTTGATCGCACACTGATCAAGGATCATCTCTGCCGTATCGTGTTCGAAGAACTCGTCGACAGTCTGTGTCACCAAACGAATGGAGAGGTCGTGGTGTCGGTGGTGTCGGAAGATCGTCTCCAAGTATGAGAGCGTCGCAGCGTCTTTCATCAGATACCGCGCCTCGTCGATGACGAACACGACTTCCTTGTCCGTCTCTTTCGCTCGCTCGTAGACGAGCGTGATGAGCAACTCCATCAGGAGGCTCGTGTGGCCACCGACTTGTCCGCCCTGCTCAGCCAAGTCGAGATACACGAGTGACTCATCGCGAATGTCGAACTCGCTATTGCGGCCAAGTTGTTCGAACTGTCCGTCTTCGGCGAAGGGCCGGAGTTGATCGAGAAGCCACACGGCATCATCGCTGATCTTCTCAGCTTCCGCGGCGGTTCGAACAATGTACTCACCCGGTGACTCGGACATCGCCGCGAGAATATCAAGCATATCTCGGACTGTCGGGCTCTCCCGATCATGGGTCGCCACATCCTCGGTAATCCCCTGTTGTTCGTAGGCCTCCCCGAGCGCCATCTCCAGTGTGGTCCGCCGATCTCCTAATTCGACGCCGCGAGTCGCAAAGACGTTCGTGAAGAATGAGAGCGCTCGTTCTTGTCGTTCCTTCAGTGGACTCGCATCGTCACCGCGGGCGTTGAGCACATGCTCGGGAGTCGGTTTGATCTCGAGCGGGTTGAGACCGAGCGTTCCACCCACGGTGATCCGCTGGCCACCGAGCGCATCATTGACACCAGCCCAGTTGTTGAGCGGTTCGAGAATAATCCCGATTCGATCATCTGACTGCTCCAAGCTCCGGATGAAGTTCTGCTTCGCTCCGTAGGACTTCCCGGATCCAGGGTCACCGACGGTGAACATTGCATACCCGTCTTCGCGAGCAAACGGGTCCACAACTAGGGGACTGCGCGTATCTTTGTGGATTCCGAACTCGACGCCGCCTTCTTCGAGCATTGTCGGCGAGTGCGGTGACGCGAGTAATGCGCCTACGGCGCCACCAAGGGCGATCGACTCTCGACCCATGGCGTCGCCGCCGATCGGCGCCGCCGACCGGAGCGCTTGGTCTTGGAGACAGATCGCCGTCGCTGGTTCGAGACGTGCCGGCGGCTCCCGGAGTGTCGATCGAACGGTAGTCACGGCTTCCGAAAGCTCCGAGCGCGTGTCTGCACGCACCGTAATGTACAACGACTGTTCGAACACCCGTTGGCCATTCTCGACGGCTTTGTACGTCGCTGTGGCCGCAGCTGCGCGGTCGTTGAGATACGACTCACGGACACTTCGTTCGAGGTCAGCATCCGCTTGGAGGTCATCTGCAGTCGCCTGCAACCGATCGCGAGCCCGCGCTTGCGGTATCGGATCGAGGTGTGCCGTCACATCGAACGACACGTCGGTCAGTTCGAACAGCCCGCTGAGATACCCATCTGTAGGATGATCCGGATATGCCGCGATAGTGAGTGTCTGTGTCCACTGTGTTCCAACCTTCGCCGCCCGAGACTCCCATTCAATCGCATCGGGAGCGATCGCGGTTCGATGCCGTTCAGCCACGGCATCAAGCGCTGCTTGTTCTTCGCGCCCAGCTGTAACGGTCTCTTCAGCGAGGAGGTCGCCGAATGTGGTGTCATCTGCGCGGGCAACTCGCCACTGTCGAATGCGAGCGATGACGATGAGAATCGCGACACTACCGATGCCATAGACGAACACGCCTGCACCCGACACTGGGTCGGGTGCTGCATCCAGCACTGCTGCCAGTAGTGCGTTGATGGCTTGCATCATGTCTCCTCCCGTCGGGTAGCGGTCCCAGTCGCAGGCTCACGAGCAAGTAATCGCTGTGTATCGTCGTATTCGGTCCCGTTCCAGAACGTCGCAGTCAACACGAACAGCTCCAGTGTCGACAGACGCCGCGACTCCCAGTCGTCGACGTGTTCGATGAACTCTGATTCAACGGTGTGAAGTCGCTCTCGGAGTCGCTCATACAGTGCTTGGCGACGGGTTGCATCCGTCGGTGTCGACCGACGAGGACGACCCCGTCGACTGTATCGGCGTTATTTCCGGCGTACCGACACGCCATCGCGCCGCCAAGCGAGTGACCGCCGACTACCCAGCGGGAGACCTGCGATTCACCGTCGATAACCGCGTCTGCTCGCCCCTGGGAGAAGACCGCGAGGTTCATGCGCATCTTCGGGATCACGACTGTGACGTTCGCGCGTTCGGCGATTCGAGCCGCAGTCGGAAGATACGCGTCAGGTGCAACTCGTCCGCCGGGGTAGAAGATGAGTCCCAGACGTTCGACGTCGGGGTCGGCGTCCGACACGACGTACCCACCGTAGGCTTCGGTCACGGTGACGTTCGTATCCGCTCGAACGGACTGTTGAACGTCTGCAGGTGCGTGGTGAGCGAAGACGCCGAAGTAGGCATAGAACCCAACACTGCACAGGATAGCGATAATGGCGACAACTGAGAGGGCACGGATAGCGACACGCCGCAGTGACCGCTCTGCGACCCACTGGCGGACGTCGTTGTGAGACGGGGCGTTCACACCATGGGGCCACACCAAGCCACAGTATCAGTGTATTGTCCCTCGGAGAGTGAGAAGATGAAACACTAGAATTTACCTCATCTGCAGTCGGAATTTCCAGCCCGCAGACAACAGCAGTCCTTGTACACCATCACACACCGTTTGATGGCGTGAGTACTTCGCTCGGGGTTGGAACCTCTCGGTATGACCCAAGGCTCGCTCCGACAGCGGCCAGTGGCATCGACGAGCGGACACCCAGCACAGCCCACACGACCGCAATGAGCGAGCGTCGGTTTCTCCAGATCACGCCGAGTCCGGAGCCGCTTCCTGCCGACCGGATCACCGACCAGTTCGAGCAACTGCATCGCGCACTCGGCGATCACGTCGTCGAGGTCTGTCTCGCCACCGACGGGGCTGAGCTCACGTACGTCCTCGGGACCGACGCGACCGCATTTGATTCTCTCCACCGTGTCACGAGTCGACTCTTCCCCGACAGCTACGCGCTGACACCCATCGATGCGGACGCCGAACCACTCGAGACACAGCTCAACGACCCCACAGTCATCGCTGAACTCCACGGCGTCGGCGAGCGCCGTGACGACTGGCAAACGCGCCTCCGACCGCCCTCCTACTCTGATGCACCCGAGCAACACGATACGGCTCGTGTCGAGGACGCCCCAGGGCTTCCGCTCACATCGATCGCAGCCGGGCTCACAGCGAGTGACGTGCCCGCAGCCTACCAAGCACTCCTCGAGCCGAAGCCTGACTGGAGCGGCGAAGCCGAATATCGCGTCCACCGCCTCGATCACGCCCGAGACACCGTCGGACAGCGGCTGGTAGGATCGATCCTCCCACCAACTGAAAACGACGACGAGGATCGCCATGCACCGCTGCGTTCGGCCCATCGCCGCGGTGACACGGGCAGTATACCGGGCACGCGGATCGATGCGATCCTCGCGAAGTCGGCGCGCAACTGCTACACGGTGAACGCCCGCCTCCTTGCGAGTGGTCCGACCGCCGACGCGATCGTCGATGACCTCGCTGCAACCTTCACAGCCGTCGGCGGCGCGTTCTATGACCTGCGCCCCGTTGTTCACGACGAAGCGCCACAGGAACTCACCACGGCCGTCTCACAGCGGATCATGCGACAGCCGTCGATCACTAGACGGCTTGGCCACCACATGCCATTGGTGAGCAACCGTTCACCGGCGATCGTCGCCGACTCGACGACCGTCCCCCATTTCGCGCTGCTTGATGGGGCGACCCTCACGGAGACCAGTCAACGTGCCCTTCGCGCGCTGCCGAGTGAGCGAACTGGGTTGTCCCCACCATCGGCGGAGGCACTCACACAGTATGATCACGGCCTCGAGATCGGCAAGCCCCGCCGTCGCGACGGGACAGCCGACCAGTCGACGGTTGCGCTCCCGCCGTCACTTCAACCGCTGCATACGGCGTGGTTCGGGAAGACTGGTTCCGGGAAATCGACGGCACTCACGAGGGCGATCACGGCGAATCAGAAGGCGACAGATGGTGCAGATATCTGTATTCTCCCGAAGGGCGACGACATGGCGAGCACGTTGCTTCGGACCCAGTATGCTGAACACGGGCACTTGGAGAACGTCTACTACTTCGACTGTAGCGATACCCTTCCCGCGCTGTCGATGTTCGATATCCGCGCCGACCTGGACGCAGGTATCCCGCGGACGACGGCTGTGCAGGACGTGACTGACCACTATATCGAGCTACTGCGGGCGGTCACAGGCGCGGAGTCATTCGACAGCGCGGTCCGTTCACCGGACGTGATCCGGTATCTTGTGAAGGCATTATTCGATCACGAGTACGGCGCGGACGCGTTCGCCCACCGCGATCTCGAACGTGTCGTCCATCAGTTCCGGCGCGAGGGCGAGCCACCGCTCGTCAGTGACGATGACCTCCGTGGGATGCTCGTGGGCGTTACCGAAAACGACCCCCAAGCGTTCGACCACATCATGCAGGGCGTCGCCAACCGGATCGAAAAGGTCCCGCTCGATGATCGCCTCGCTCGCGTGTTCAATCACGTCGACGGTGCGGAGACGCCAACGTTCGACCTCGCGAGCGTCCTTGATGAAGACGCGTTGGTGATCCTCGATACGGGTGGCCTTCGCGCTAAGAGCCAGCAGTCGCTTGCGCTCGTTCTCCTGTCGAACCTCTGGACGGCACTGCGCCAACGGAGTCGCCGTCGCGACGAGACAGCAAGCGAGGGAGATGCAGATCTCCCCTTGGTCAACCTCTATCTCGAAGAGGCGGCCGACCTCGCGGTCTCGGATCTACTGAGCGATTTGCTGGCACAATCACGCTCGTTCAGGCTGGGTATCACGCTCGCAATGCAGTTCCCCGGGCAACTCCGAGAAGCGGATCCGGAGGCCTACAGCGAGCTCATGAACAACGTCTCCACGCTCGTGACGGGCAACGTCGCCCTCGATACGCGTCTCCAACAGCGGCTTGCGACCGACGATACTCCGGCCGAAGAGGTTGGCACGCGACTGCGAGCGCTCTCTCGTGGTGAATGGCTTATCACGCTTCCTGCGCCGTTCGGGGAACCAGAGCCACAGCCGTTCGTCGTCGAGTCACTGCCGTTGCCTGCGGGCCATCCAGAAGCGGCCAATGCCTTCTCAGATGCACGGGTGGCCGGCTTTCAGGTAGAACACGCGGCGGCTATCGAACGGACGCGCCAGCAGGCAGGCCTCTCACTCGCCGACGCCGGAACGGCGGATGCGGCGGTGCCAGAGTCGAACTCGTCGCTTGGGGTGGATCAGCCGGCGGTGCAGGTTGACTCTGCACTCCCGACGAGCGAGCGACTGCCCGTGGAAGTGACCTATCACCGCGAGGCACACGCGATCGCGTGTGACTCCTGTGGTGCCCGGTATGAGCCGACGATCGGCGGGATCTCCCGTTGTGTGGGGTGTTGTGGCGACATCGACGAACTGGACCGCGAGGAGATTCCGATCTGTGAGGTCCCACTCACGCTCTCAGAAGGCGAACGAAATGCGGTTGAGTGGAGTCACAGCCAGCTCCTGTTTCTGCAGGCGGTGTATGCAGCCCAACAGCGCCGGTTCGACCCGCTTGCGTATGACCTTCTCCACGATGGGATGGACGACATCCAAGCCGACTGTGGACTCGAAGAGGATGCGGTGGAGGAATTGCTCGGAGCGGGGCTGCTTCGCCATGACGGCGACACGCCCCACACTCTGTATACGGTGACGCCAGCGGGGCGCAGGCTGCTCAAAGAGCCCCATCGCGAGGGTGATGCCCATGGCCATGGCGCCGGCGACGTCGCCGAGTCCAGCCTCCATACGGTGTTGGTCGCGTTAGGTGCGCGATACATCGAAGCGGAGTATGTCGCATGCGAGGCATCCGCGGCGGTTGAAGCACGACGCTACTTCGACGTACCTGATGGCGAGGGGCGATATGATGCAGTCGGCCTGGATGACGAGGGTGAAGTAGTTGTCACGTTGGAAGCCGAGCGCGTCAACGGCGACGTGTACTCGGCCGTTCCAGATGACTACGACAAGCTCGCAGCACCAGATCCGGAGGCGGCGATCTGGGTGACGGTGAGTGGGTCTGCAGCCCACGAAGTGTTACACGTCCTCAATCAGCCTGCCCACGGACCGGCGAGGGTGACCAAAGAGTACAGCGAGAACTCCCCGCCGAGTCAGTGGCGGATCGACGAACCGGGATTCACGGAACTCCAGACGGCATCGATGCTGGTTCGCGACCTCGATCTCACCACTGCAGACAGGCCACGCCGGTGAGTCGCGCTCGACTCGAAGCGGGGGATCGATCGGTCAACGTAGGTGCAACGTGTGTCTTCGACTGGACGGGTTTGTATCTGGGCGCGAATGAGCGCCTAGGCGCGAGATACGGCTGTTTCGACCTCACCGCGGAGCGCTCTCGGGTGTATCCCACCGCCTCCGGCCCGCTCTCATGTGAACTCCGGCGGTGATACGTATCTGTGTGGGTGTACGGCTGGACAGTGAGACAGTGACGTTGAGCGCCACGCAGAGATCCGGGTTCGCAGGCGGTATTGGGGTTGTTCACGTTCGACAGCTCCGTGTCCGATATACGCGGTACTCCTGGATATTCGGGGTATACACAGGAAGTACAGCCAGAATCCGGATCACGTCGATATCTTCGAGTGTGGTTCCTACTACAGTTGTTATTGGTGAAACTGCCGTATCGTCGGGTCTGAAGCCCGATACAGCGATGATAGAGTCGGATAGAGGGGTATTGAAACGAGACCTGCCGACGTGGCTATCAGACGTTCTCTCGCTACATATCGACCAGTATAGGCGGGATCGGGTGATCTATTCCGGCACAGACTGACAGCCCTCGAGTTACCGATGAGAGGATGATCGTCTCACACGGTGCTTGTGAGTCGCGACAGAGAGATTCACCAAGAGGCGTCGATAGTTGCGTAGCCGCAAGGTTGGCTGCAGCATGTGGTATCCTAGAGCGTTTGTCTATCAGCCGGAGTCACACATACTAAGCGGGCAATCGAACGTGGTTGGATTAACGGAGACGAGCGGAATATCCTGCCATCGGCTGATATTCGCACAGAGAATGGATTTACTTAGGGTATACAGATTGAGTTGACTTACTCTTCCTCTTTGAAGGTCATTCTCTCCACCCTCATTTCGACTGGAATGCGGCGATTTGACTCTAGGCCGATTGTCGGAGATGGTTGCGTTCGACGTGCGCGTGACCGAGCCGGAGGGAACGACGAGGCTGACGGTCGTCCTTCGGGTCCGGTAAAGCGCCGCCGTGCGGACGGCGGAGTCGACCTCGTGACGGGGACCGGCCCGCCGGTGGCGAACCGTCCGCCTCGCGGCTGGGAGGGCACCGGTCAGGCTTTTCCATGCGGCGGAACGCCCCTCGGACGTGAGCGTACTCCTCGCCCTCTCGTACGTCGCCCACGTCGTCGCGGGCGGGCTGTGGACCGGCGGCGTCGCGTACGCGGCCGTGGCGGTCTTCCCGGCGGCACGCCGCGGCGACCTGTCCGCCCCGGGCCTCGGGCGATCGGTGGACTGGCTGCTGCAGACGACGCGAGCGACCGGCGTCGTGTTACCCCTGACCGGCGGCTATCAGATCTGGCGGCTGTATCCGCTCCCCCGGCTGTTGGGGACGACCCGCGGCCACCTCGTCCTCGGGATGTTGGCGCTGTGGGGGCTGATGAACGGCCTCGTCGAACTCGGCGTCTATCGAATGCGCATGGCGGAGGGCTCCCGGATGGGACTCGGCCGGCACACGATCGAGCGGTTCGGGCTGGACGACGACGCGGACGCGCGAGGGGCTGCCGAGGTCGCCCGCCCGTACGTGCTCGCGGCCGCCGCGCTGGGCGTCCTGCTGCTCGTCGACGCGGCGCTGCTGGCCGGCGGTCCGGGAGGCGTCTAGCGACCGCGAACCGTCCACGGGATCCGGGGATCCGGTCGATCGCGATTCGACGCCGTACCGTGTCGAACATGATCGGGTGAACGACCAACGGGATCCGTCGCGAACGACCGCGTATGGCTCGTGCCGACACCGACGCCGACGGCGACGCCACCGGTACCGAACCCGACGCGGGACCCGCCACCGACGCCGATCGCGTGCTCGACGTGCGCGAGATCGACGCGCCGCCGTTCGAGCGCATCACGAGCGCGCTGACGGAGATCGGGGGCGACGAGACGCTGGTGATCGTCAACAGCTTCGAGCCCGAGCCGCTGTACGCCGAGCTCGAGCGGAGGGGGTTCACCCATCGAACGACGCGGGTCGGCCCGGAGGAGTGGCGGGTCGCCGTCGAACGCGAGTGACCGGCGACACCGGGACGAGCGATCCGCGACCCGGAAGATGTTCGGGGCGAGGGCTACCCCGGTGGCGGCCCGACCGACGGACGCATGCCAACCGAGACGATCGACGTCCGCGAGGTCCCGCCCGCGAAGCGACATCCCACCATCCACGACGCGTTCGAGGATCTCGACGCCGGCGAGTCGCTGGAACTGATCAACGACCACGACCCGCAGCCGCTGTTCTACGAGTTCGACGCCGAGGTCGACGACTTCGACGCCGACGGCTACGAGGTCGAACAGCGCGGTCCCGGCGAGTTCGTCGCCCGACTGCCGAAGGAATAGGGCGACGCAGTCTTGTTGGGGATCGGGACGGCGCGCGTGAGGTGCCGGGTCCGGGGGGTCAGTCGTCGGCGGGCGCGGCGGTCCTCGTCCGGTCGGCGCCGCCGGCGGCGACGGTCGACTCGTTCGCGGCGACCCACCGGAGGAGCAGGAACGCGAACACGTACTTCGCGAGGATGTCGAGCGCCGAGTACGCCCACGACGTGAGGCCGACGGACTGCACGACCGCGAGCCCCTCGACGCCGAGTGCCCACACGATCGGGTAGCCGAGCCACAGCACGACCGTGAGGACCCGGAGCGTGGCGAATATCTCATCGGTGCCGGCGGCGGTCGCGGCGTCGGCCCACTCGGTCAGCAGGGCGTACAGGACCACCGCGAAGAACGCACAGCTGATCAGGTAGAACGCCCACCGCAGCGGGTACGACGAGGTGACGAGCGCGGCCGCGAGGCCGGTGACGCACATCCCGATGTCGGCGGCGATGACCGTGAACAGGCTTCCCCGATCCACGTCGGCGAGCAGGCCGAGCGCGAGGAGGATCATCGGCGTCGACAGCGCCCACGTCAGGTACCGACCCCACTGGCTCAACACCTCCTGTCCACCCAGCGGGTGCCCGGCCGGCATCGTGATCACCCCGACCGTCAGCCCGGAGACGAGTCCGGTGTAACTGGAGATCGACACGAGCGGGATCATGAGCGTCGCGGCCCAGATCAACTTCGCTCGAGGGGACTCGACGTTCCGACCCATGTACACGAACAGCAACGCCGACAGCCCGGCCAGCGCGATGTTCGCCCACAGCGAGGAACTGAGCAGCACGTCGCCCTGGATCTGTGAGAACACCTCGGACTGAGTCACCTGAAGCGGCGATACGTGGACGTCCGGATTCCATCCGATCGACATACACTCCCGACAGGGCTTCCGGGCATATCAATCTGACAGGATAATAAACCCGTTTCGGCCGATCCGTCCGTCGACACCAGGGTCGCTCGACGATCCGTCATCCTCGCTTGCGGGCGACGACGACGGCCGCCGAGACGGACCACAGCGCGTTTCACGATCCGAGTCGACCGAGGAGTGTGCGATCCGCCCTCCCCGTCCGCCTCCCGCACGCACGGTCCGGACCGCTCGCGGTCCTCACCTCGAACCTCGTCGTCCCGGTCGGCGTCCTCGCGCTCGGCTGGTCGACGACGGTCCTGCTGGGCGTGTTCGTCCTCGACGTGATCGCCGGCGTCTGGTGGGCGGTCGTGAAGGTCCCCTTCGCCGCGAAGCGTCCGAACAACGCGATCGACGACGACTCCCGGCTGTTCTGGCCGTTCGAGGCGAAGCGCGGGGGGATCGCGCTCCCCGGTCCGTTCCCGCCGGTGTACCTCCGGAACGTCCCGACGCTGATCGTGGCCGCGTGTGTCCTCGCGCCGCTGGAGACGGTCGCCGCGTTCATGGTGTTCACGCTGCCGGATCCGACCGTCACCGACGCCATGGCCGGACAGCTGTTGCTCGGCGGGTCGGCCGTGGTCGTCGGCCGGGGATACGAGACGGTGGCGGACTACTTCCACGGCGGCGAGTACCGCGACCATTCCCCGCGGTCGGTGCTGCTGCTCCCGTTCATGCACCTGTTCGGCGTCGGGGCGCTCGTGTTCCTCGCCGGGGGGCTGGCGGGATCGGGCCTCGCGGGGGACCTCGTGCTCGGAGCCGTCGTCGCGGGGAAGTTCGCGTTCGATCTCCGGACGCTACGGGTCGAGCGCGACCCCGACCGACGGGGGTGGTTCTACCGGCTCTACGGGAACGCCGAGACGGAGATCGAGCCCGAACCGGTCGCGGTGCCGGACGGCGAGCCGCTCGCGACGATCCGACCGCGCCGTCGCGTCGCGGTCGTCGACGCCGCGTTCCGCGGGCTCACGTACTCGCTGTCGAGCCCCGTGCTCGTGGTGTGGGCGGTCGTGATCCTCCTGGTGGGTATCGGGGCGTGGTCGCTGGTGGGCTGGCCGGTGCTCGTCGTGGTCGCGTTCGTCGGGGTCCGGGCGCTGGGACGCTATCTCGCGTACGGGACCGTCGAGTACCGCGCTCACGAGGGGGTGCTCGTCGTGCACGACCGGCTGCTCGACGAGCCGCAGGCGCGCATCGAGGGGACCGCCGTGACCGGCGCGAGCGTCGAGCGCGATCCCGTCGACCGCGTGTTCGACACCGAGACGCTGGAGATCGGCGGCACCGACGACGACGTCGGGCCCGACATCGGGCTGACGGTGCCCGAGCCGGAGGAGGTGAACGACGACGAGCCGAACGCGAACCGGTCGCTCCGGGTCGCCCACGTCGCCGACCCGACGCCGATCGTCGAGGCGCTCGACGCCGCGTGGTACCTGGAACGGTGACCGCGTGAGGCCGGTCTCGCCCGATCCACGGCACGGGATCGACGACGGCGTCCGCGACGTGTGGGCGACCGCCGAAACCTTTACCGAGCGGTAAACGAAACGGGAGACGACGGAGACGCCGCGGGGCGCCCCGCGGCACGGAACACCACAATGTCCGACACCGACACAGATTCACCATCGACGCAGGGGAAGACGCTGGAGGGCGTGAAGGTCCTCGATCTCTCGACGTTCGTGACGGGCGGGTTCAGCTCGGCGATGCTCGCCAACCTCGGGGCCGAGGTGATCAAGATCGAGCAGCCGGGGTACGGCGACGCGATCCGCCACTCCGGTCCGCCGTTCATCCAGGGGGAGTCGCCGTACTACTGGACGGTCAACTACGGCAAGCGGAGCCTCGAACTCGACCTGAAGAACGACCGCGCGAAGGAGGCGTTCTATGAGCTCGTCGAGCACGCCGACGTGGTCGTCCAGAACTACCGACCGGGCACCGCCGAGCGCCTCGACGTCGACTACGACACGCTCTCGGAGTACAACGACCAACTCATCTACCTCGCGATCTCCGCGTTCGGGCAGACCGGCCCGTGGGCGAAGCGCTCGGGGTACGACCTGCTCATCCAGGGGATGAGCGGCCTGATGAGCGTCACCGGCGAGGAGGGCCGCCAGCCGGTGAAGGTCGGGGTCCCGATGACCGACCTCATCACGGGGATGTGGGCCGCCTTCGGCGCGATGGCGTCGCTGTATCGCCGCGAACGAACCGGCGAGGGCGAGTACATCGACCTGGGAATGTTGGAGGCGACGCTGCCGTGGCTCACCAAGCAGGCCGGCATGGTCTTCGCCGACGAGGAGCCCAAGCGCATGGGGACGAAGGACCCCGTCCTCGCCCCGTACCAGACGTTCGAGACGAAGGACGGGTACATCAACGTCTGCATCCTCAACGAGAAGCTGTGGCACGAGCTGTGTGAGGTGATCGACCGCCCGGACCTCCCGGAGGACGAGCGCTTCGCGCAGAACGCCGACCGCGTCGAGCATCAGGACGCCCTCGAGGCCGAGATCGAGGCGACGCTCACGGAGAAGACGACCGACGAGTGGATCGAGGTCATCGCCGAGGAGGGCGGCGTCCCCGCCGGCCCGGTGTACGAGGTCGAGGAGGCGCTGAACAACCCGCAGGTCGACGCTCGCGGCGCCGTCTCGGAGATCGAACACCCCGAGCTGGGCGAGATCCCGGTGATCGAGCACCCGCTCAAGTTCGCGAACAGCGAGAGCGGGTTCGACCGGGCGCCGCCGCTGTTGGGCGAGCACAACCGCGAGGTGTTCGCCGAACTGGGCTACTCGGAGACGGAACTCGACGAGTTGGAGGCCGCGGGGATCTTCGGCGGGGCGGACGACGCGGACGACGGCGGCGGCAACGGCGACGACGACTGATGAGCCGGATCGCGCTCCCGGGCGTCGGCATGACCCGCTTCACGTCGAGCGACGACCGATCGCTCGTCGATCTTGCGGCGACGGCGTGCCGGCGGGCCGTCGTCGACGCGGGGATCGAGCGGGGTGACGTGACCTCGTTGCACGTCGGAACCGCGTTGGCGGAGGCGCTCGGCCAACAGTCGGGACTCGGGAACGCTCTCGCGGGCGCACTCGGCGTCGAGGGTGTTGCCGCCGACCGCGTCGAGAACACCAGCGCGACCGGGGCGACGGCGGTCCATCGCGGGATCGAGGCGGTCGCGAGCGGCGCCTCCGACGTGGCGCTCGTGGTCGGCGCCGAGCGGATGTCGGGCGCCGACACCTCGGCGGTGACGGACGCCATCAGCAGGCTCACCCACACGCGGGAGTACGCACAGGGGCTCACGCTCCCGTCGTTCGGCGGGCTCGCGGCCGGCGCGTACCTCGACCGGCACGACGCGCCCCGCGAGGCGCTGGCGACCGTCGCCGCGAAGAACCACCGCAACGCCGTCGCCAACGAGGTGGCACAGTTCCGCCGCGAGGTGAGCGTGGAGGAGGCGCTCGACTCGCCGGTCGTCGCCGAGCCGCTCAGGCTGTACGACTGCTGCCCGATGAGCGACGGCGCGGCGGCCGTCGTCGTGACGCGCAGCGACCGCGGCGAGGGCGGCGATTCCGTTTCCGGCGCCGACCACGCCGTCGGCGTCGCGGCCCACGCGAGCGCGACCGGCACGCATCCGGTGGCCGAGCGGCCGGACCCGCTTGCCATCGAGAGCGTCCGCGTCGCCGGCGAGCGGCTGTTCGACGCCGCGGGCGTCGGCCCCGACGACGTGGACGTGGCGTGCATCCACGACGCGTTCACCGTGCTGGAGCTGATCGAGCTGGAGGAACTGGGCTTCTACGAGCCCGGGACCGCGTGGGAGGCGACGATGGACGGCGAGACCGCCATGGACGGCGCGCTTCCGGTGAACCCCGGCGGCGGGCTGAAGGCCCGCGGCCACCCGCTGGGAGCGACCGGGGTCTCACAGATCGTCGAACTCGTGTGGCAGCTCCGCGGCGACCTCCCCGACGAGCGACGCGTCGACGGCGCCACGCGGGGGATCGCGGTCAACGTCGCCGGGTTCGGGAACAACAGCGTCTGTACGATGCTCGAAGCATGAGCGGGGACGACAGTCGATCGGAGGCGGAAGCCGACGACCGCGGCCGCGACGGCGACCCGCCGGCCGACCGCGCGTTCGTCTGTCGCGAGTGCGGGCGCCGGTGGTACTACACCAAGCCGCAGTGTCCCGACTGCGACAGCGATCCGTCGGCGCACGGGACCGAGGAACTCGGCGAGGGGACGGTTCGGGCCGTGACTCGCGTCGAGGTGACGCCGGCGGACGTTCGCTCCCCGAACCGGCTCGCGCTGGCCGACTTCGACGGCGTCGGCCTGATCGCGCAGGTCGCCGGCGACGACGACCCGACGGCCGGCGACCACGTCGCGTTCGCGGGATCGTTCACGCTCCGCGGCGACGGCGACCGTCCACAGCCGCGGCTTCGGGTGATCGAGGACGGCGAATGAGTGCGAGCGACGGGAGGCCGGGAAGGGCTACGGCCCGGTCCCGATCAGGCGTCGGATTCGACGGTGTCGGGGCCGTCGGCGTCAACGGCGAGCAGCGAGTCGACGACGAACTCGTCGATGGAGCGCCACGCCTGCTCGGGAGCGTCGTCGTGGCCCAGCGAGAGCTTGCGGCCGCGGGCGGCGTGGATGATGTCGGTTATCAGCTGACCCGCCCGCTCGGGGTCGGTGTCGCGGAAGACACCCCGCTCGATGCCGTCCTCGACGACCTCGGTGATGCTGCCGCGGATTCGACCGTAGTGCTCGTTGAATATCTCGCGGTGCTCCTCGTCGTTCTGGGCGTGGGTGAACAGCTCGTGGTACACCTTCATCCGGTCCCAGTGGGAGAACTCCTCGAACCCCGGGCCGAACAGGCACTGGTGCACGCGGGCCTCCAGCTCCTCCCGCGGCGGGGCGCTTCCGTCGACCTCGACGCTGCCCTCGTACTGGTCGATGATGTACTCGAGGAAGCTCGACATGAGATCCCGCTTCCCGTCGTAGTGGTAGTGGATCACCTGCCGCGTCATCTCCATCTCCTCGCCGATGTCGCGCATGCGGAGGGCGGAGTAGCCGTGCTCGCTGAGGGCGCGGAACGTCGCCTCCATGATGTCCTCGCGGGTGTCCGCGGGAACGGACCCCTCGTCCGACGTGCTCATTGCCGGAAGGTTGCGCCGAGTCACATATAGCACTTTGTCTCGACGGGCGCCGTCCGTCGTTTACCAGATGGTAATACTTTCATACCCACACACCCATGGTGCCGATGCACATGGCACAAACGATCATCAAGGACGGGACGATCGTCACGCTCGACCCCGACATCGGGGAGGTCGACGGCGGCGACGTGCTGATCGAGGACGGGGAGATCCTCGAGGTCGGGGAGGACCTCTCGGACGCGAACGCGGACGTGATCGACGCGTCGGGGAAGATCGTCTTCCCGGGACTGGTCGACTCCCACATCCATCTCGCACAGACGCAGGTGAGGGGTATCGCCGGGGACTGGTCGCTCATGGGCGAGTACTTCGAGCACATGCTCGGCAACATCACCGGGCTCTATCAGCCGGAGGACATGTACCTCGGCGGTCTCTTCGGCGCCTTCGAGAAGCTCGCCACGGGGACGACGACGGCGCTGGACTGGTCGTACCCCAACACGCTCGAACACGGCGAACGCGCCGTCGACGCGCTGCAGGACGCCGGGCTGCGCGCGGTGTACACCTACGGCCCGCCGGGCGACGACGCGGCGAAGTGGTGGTACGACAGCGACGTCGGCCTCCCGGAGGACAACATCCGCGAGCTCCACGAGGAGCAGATCCGCGACGACGACCTGCTCAGCCTGGCGATCGGGCTCCGCGGACCGGACTTCTGCGTCGACGAGACCGCCGTGCGCGACCTGGAGCTGGCGCGGGAACTGGACGCGCTCTCGACCATCCACATGGGCGCCGCGCAGTGGACCTCCTCGGAGTACAACCCCGAGTACCAGGGCTTCGGCGCCTACGAGGACATGCTCGGCCCCGACGTGAACGTCGCCCACGGGAACCACTTCTCCCAGGAGGACATCGATCACGCCGTCGAGCAGGGCGTCTCCTTCTCGTCGACGCCGGAGGTCGAGATGCAGATGGGCCACGGCATCCCCGTCACCGGAAAGGTGCTCGAGGCGGGCGGGCGCCCGGCGTGGGGCGTCGACGTCTGCTCGAACGTCAGCGGCGACATGGGCAGCCAGATGCGGATCGGGATGCAGGTCCAGCGGATGTTCCGCAACCAGGAGATCATCGAGACCGGCGAGGAGGTCACGGAGCTCGGGCTCGGCGCCCGCGAGACCCTGGAGATGGCGACCATCGAGGGCGCACGCGCGCTCGGACTGGACGACGATATCGGGACGCTCACGCCCGGCAAGCGCGCCGACATCGTGCTGCTGGAGGCGAGCGACTTCATGACGGCGCCGTCGCACTCGGCGGTGCAGACGATCGTCTTCCAGTCGGACCCCTCGCACGTCGACACCGTGCTCGTCGACGGCGAGCCGGTCAAGCGGGACGGCGAACTGACGAACGATCTGGTCGACGCCGAGTACGATCGGTTCATCGAGTCCGGCCGTCGGCTCGTCGAGGAGGCCGGGATCGATCTCTGAGGCGCCGCGCGACGACGGCGAAGCACGGAACGAGAAACACACCACGACACGAGACACCGTTCACAGCACACACAGATGCGATTCGGACAATACAGCACACCCGAGGACGACGCCGCGTGGACCGGCGCCGTCCTCGACGACGACGACACGATAGTTCGCCTCCCGGAGGCCGGCGCGGCCGCGGGCGTCGAGATCCCCGCGTCGACCGCCGACCTGCTCGCGAACTGGCAGTGGCGACGGAAGGCCGAGTTGGCCGTCGAGTACGCCGAGGAGACCGGAACCGGCCTGTACGACGCCGCCGAGGTGGACGAACACGCGCCCGTGAGCGACCCCGAGAAGGTGGTCTGCGTCGGGCTGAACTACCGCGACCACGCCGAGGAGGGCGGCCACGACATCCCCGAGACGCCGGTGTTGTTCTCGAAGTTCCCGACGACCGTCGCCGGCCCGGACGACGCGATCGGCTGGGACCCCGAGCTCACACAGAAGGTCGACTACGAGGCGGAGCTCGTCGTCGTCATCGGCGAGGAGGCCCGCCGCGTGAGCGAGGACGAGGCGATGGACCACGTCGCCGGCTACCTCGTCGGCAACGACGTGTCCGCCCGCGACCTCCAGCACGGCGACGGCCAATGGGTCCGGGGGAAGAGCCTCGACGGGTTCGCCCCGACCGGCCCGGAACTGGTGACGGCCGACGAGGTCGACGACCCGCACGACCTCGACATCTACGCCGAGGTGAACGGCGAGCGGCTACAGGACTCCTCGACCGACCAGCTCATCTTCGGGATCGACGAGCTGGTGTCCTTCTGTAGTCAGGCGTTCACGCTGAAGCCCGGCGACCTGATATTCACGGGGACGCCGCCCGGCGTCGGCGTCTACCGCGAGCCGCCGGTGTTGCTGGAGGAGGGCGACAGCGTCACCATCGGCGTCGAGGGACTGGGCGAGCTGACGAACGACTGCGTGTATCGCTGAGGCGAGACGGGGCGGGACCGGAAGTCCGGGACCGCTCCCCGAGCGGCGATCCGCCGCACCGGTGTCAACTCGGGCCGAACCGACGTTCCGCGTTTTCGACTATCCGTCGAGCCCGAGCACGCGCTTCGGGTTCTCCCACACGACCGTGCGAATGTCGTCGGGGTCGATCCCGTAGCGATACAGCTCGAACATCGCCCGCTTGATCGCGTACGGGTCCGTCCGGAGGACGTTGGCGCAGTCGGTGTCGATCATGATCCGCTCGGGACCGTACTCGTCGATGGCATCGGCGACGGTAGCGGCGTCGACGCCGACGAGCCAGGAGTGGCCGATGGTGTAGCTGAGGTAGCAGTCGGTCTCCTCCATCAGGTACGCCGTGTTGTTCTCGTCGGCGTGGGACGCGATCACCCGCTCCTCGGGGAGGCCGGCGTCGTGGGCCGCCTCGACGTCGATCCTCACCGCCTCCAGCGCCGGGTTGTCGCCGTCGATGACCGGCTCGGTTCCGAGTCCGGGGTTCTTCTCGTAGCCCGGCGTGCCGAGTTCGGGGCGGTAGGAGCGCTTCGCCGGCGGCGACGTGTTCGGCGTGTGGAGGATCACGGGGAGGTCGTGGTCGTCCGCGATCGCCATCTGCGCCTCGACGACGGCGCGCTGTTCGTCGAGATCCCACGCCTCCACGTGCTGACTCGGGGTGACGCCGGTCTCGCCGACGACCGCGACCTCGTCCAACTCACAGTACTCGTCCATCGCCGAGAGCACCGCGTCGGGGTCCTCGATGCGGACGCCGGTGTGGACGCCCAGCCCGAGCTTCGCCTCGAAGAAGTGGTTGCGCTCGATGGCCGCGCGGCGGTTGATCGCGTCGTCCCAGAGGTAGCGGATATCGGACGCACGGACGGGCTTGTAGGGAGTCCAGTGATAGCCCGAGGAGACCATCACCATCCCGGCACACCCCGAGAGGGCGTACCGCTCGCGGTCCTCGTACGAGAGCGTGTGTGCGTGGTTGTGGCCGTCGATCCACGGCGTGTTCAACAGTTCCGTCGGGAGGTCGAGGTCCTCGTCCAGATACGTCGCGTCGGTCGGGCGAGTGGTGGGGTGGGTGTCGGTCATGGTGGGTCGGTAACGGTGAGTCGGTTACGGGAAGTCGATCACGGTGGGTCGGTCGCGTGGAGCCCGTCACGGGTTGTCGGTCCGGTGTGCGGCGGCCACGGTCGATACGAGGGTCGCGATCGGGGCGACACGTGGTGGTTTACAGTTTGGTAAATATTTATTATCTGGGGTGCGTTGGCATCGGGTATGTCACTGTTGATCGGGACCGATGCGGGGCTGTACCGCGTCGACGACGTTCCGTTCGATCGAGGCGATCCCGAACAGGTGCTGGACTGTGGCGTCGTCACCGCGGTCCGCACGTTCGACCACACCGAGGGCGCGTTCGTGGCGTCCTCGGAGGGCGCGTTTCGGTCGACCGACGGCGGCGACACCTGGACCGATCTCGGCGTCCCGCTCGGCGACCGCTTCTGGCACGCGGGGCAAAGCGAGGTGTGGTCGTTCCTTGCGACCCGCGACGGCGCGTGGTACGCGGGCACCAACGACCCGTACGTGTTCCGCTCGGTCGACGAGGGCGAGACGTGGTCCGAACTGAAGGGCTTTCGCGACCTGCCCTCGAGAGGTCACTGGGAATCGCCGATCGACCCCCACTACGCGCGGCTGCGTTCCTTGGAGGCGGTCCCGGGCCGCCCCGACCACCTCATCGCCGGCGTCGAGGCCGGCGGGATCCACCTGAGCGAGGACGGCGGGCGGACGTGGCTCGACCGCCGCGACACCATCGTCGACGACATCCATCAGATCCTCCCGATCTCCGAGGACGTGTGGCTCGCGACGACGGGCTACCTCGACCACGACCTGGAGAACCTCGGCCTCGGCCACGCGGTCGGCGAGGGCGGCCTCTGGCGGACGACCGACGCCGGCGACTCGTGGAGCCGCGTCGACACGGGGAACGACTTCTCGTACATCCGTCGGGTGTTCGTCCACGACGGGACGGTGATCTTCTGCGGCGGCGAGGAGGCGCCGCCGGCGTGGGTGAACGACGAGCACGAGACCGCGCTGTTCGAGTCGACCAACTTCGGGCGCGACTTCGAGCGCGTGTCGTACCCCGGCGAGCCCCACGAGGTGATCGAGACGTGGACCGTCCACGACGGCGACGTGCTGTGCGGGTCGGGCCTGTTCGACGTGCCCGACGCCCGCGACGACGTGGAGGGGCGGATCATCCGACGCGACGACGACGGCGAGTACCACACCGTCGGGCGCGTGGAGACGAACGTGAGCCGGATCGAGGCGGTCTGACGATGGCGAGCGACGCACCCTCCCGGCTCGGCCGACTCATGTACGGCGGGATCCTCGCGTACATGGCGATCGACGGCTTCCGAAACAACGACAAGCGCGTCGGGATCGCCGAGGAGAAGGGCGTGCCGATGCCGGACGTCATGGTTCCGTTCGCGACCGGGATGCTCCTCGTCGCGAACGTCGGGATCCTCCTGTGGCGGTTCCCGCGACTCGCCGCGGGCGCGGTGCTGGTGTTCTTCGCGAGCACGACCCCCGTCATCCACGACTTCTGGAACCAGGAGGGCGGCGAGCGCCAGGGCAACGAGATCAACTTCCTGAAGAACGTCGCGCTGATGGGCTGTGCGGTGATGCTCCTCGATGCCGCGGACGACGGCGGCGACGACGGGTAGCGACAACGACAGCACCGACGGCGATGACGCCTGATCGGCCCATCGAGCGCCCCTCGCTTCGCTCGTCGAACGGATCCGTCGACGGCGACGAGTCCTCGGCCCGGGCGACGCCGAGCACGCCGGCGGGTCCGACCGCGGGGGGTCGTACCCGCCCGCGGCGATTCAGGCTGCCCGCGGCGAGAACCGCTCCACGATCTCGAGATCCACCGTCGGGTCGGCCTCGAGCGCGTCGAGACACGCCCGGCAGACCGGCCGGTTACGGAACGACCGCGGCGGCGACGCGTCGCTCGCGCGTGCGACCGCCTCGCCGCCGGTGCAGGTCCGCCAGATCGCGCATTCGTGTCCCATACCATGAGGGTCGATAACAGGGGACAATAATGTTCCGTCCGTTGTCGCGGACTGGGGGTCGGCACTGGGTCGACGGCCGTCAGACCCGTCGAACGCGACGTGAAATATAAATACGGCGCCCGAACGCGCCGCCGCCGCACGGCCACGGTCGAGTTATCCCCCGCCCCGCCGTACGGTGATACGCCATGACGAAAGCAGCGATCATCATTCTGGCAGGAACGGACGGACACGAGAACCTCGGTCGCCTCGCGAACGGGCTGGAGGCCGCCAAGGAGTTCGCCGAGAACGACGAGGACGAGCTCCAACTCATCTTCGACGGCGCGGGGACACAGTGGGTCCCCGAGCTCGAGGACGAGGACAGCGACTACCATGAACTGTATCAGACAGTCCGCGACGACACCGCCGTCTGTGACTACTGCTCGGGCGCGTTCGGCGTCGAGGACGCCGTCGCGGACTCCGGGCTCGTCACGCTGGACGACCACGACGGACACCCCAGCATCCGGAGCCTCGTCGACGACGACTACGAGATCATCACCTTCTGAGGTCGACCCGGCCGGTCGAGTCACCGGACTGCGAGGCGGTTCGGCCGTCGATCGTCGCCCGACTTCTTTGTGATACCCCTCCCCGCTCGGCGGAGCCGATCGTAGCGACGTCGTCCCAGATCGAAACACAGTCCCGGGATCCGGATCCAGAATCGAGAACGCGGGCGAAACGCTTTCTTGTCGGATCGGTCGTCGGGCGAGTATGGCATCCACCGAAGCGTCCGATACCGCGATCGGATCACACGGAGGGGGGAACTCCGACGGGGACCCCTCGTCGCTCGGTCCCGTGTTCGTCGGACTCGTCGAGGCGCTCCCCGAGGCCGCGTTCGTCGTCGACCGGGAGGGAACGATCACGCACTGGAACTCCGCCGTCGCGGACATGTTGGGACTCCCCGCGTCGGAGGCGGTGGGGCTCAACGCCTACGACGTCTTCGGCACGGAGGGCGAGGAGGAGACCCTCGCGGAGACGGTGACCCGGACCGGCGAGCCGGTGCGCGAGGAGTCGTTCCGGTCGGCCGAGAACGCCGACGGGGAGGTCGTACACGCCCGCGCCGTCGCCACCCCGTTGCGCGCAGGGGACGGGGGGATCGTCGGCGCGGTCGAGTTCCTCCTCGACGTGACCGACGTGGTCGAGCGCCAGAAGTCGCTCCGGGACCTCCAGCGGGAGTTCTCCGAGGAGGTCGAGACGGCGGTCGCCGAGATCCGCGGGAACGCGGAGAGCGTGGCGGCCCGCTCCGACGACATCAGCGGGATCACCTCCGACCAGGTCGAGGAGCTGGAACACGTCAGGTCGGAGATATCCGGGTTCAGCGCGACCGTCGAGGAGATCGCCTCCTCGGCCGAACAGGTGAGCGAGCGGGCGGCGACGGTGACCGACCTCGGCGAGGAGTCGATCGAGACGACGGAGACGCTCGTCGACCGCGCCGAGACGGTCGCCGCCGAGTCCGAGTTGATGGCCGAGAACGCCTCCCTGCTGGGCGAGCGCGTCGAGGAGGTCGCGGAGTTCGTCGAGGTGATCGACGGGATCGCCGACAAGACGAACATGCTCGCGTTGAACGCGAACATCGAGGCGGCGCGGGGCGAGGGCAACCACGGCGGCTTCGAGGTCGTCGCCAACGAGATCAAGGAGCTCGCGGACGAGTCCGTCGAGCACTCCGACCGCGTCGAGGAGACCGTCTCCGAGATCCGCGAGGTGGCCGCCGAGACGGAGTCGAGCGTCCACGAGACCGACGACGAGATCCAGGAGATCGGCGACGCGCTGGAGGAGATCAGGCGGAACCAGGAGGAGATCCTGTCGGCGGCGACCGAGACGGACGACGGGATCGCCGAGATCGCCGACGCGACCGACGATCAGGCGGTGGCCGCCGAGGAGGTCGCGAGCATGGCCGACGAGGCGGCCGAGCGTGCCGGCGAGGCGTCGACCGCGGTCGACGAGCTGGCGCAGGCGAACCGCGACCAGAGCGAGCGGCTGGAGGCGATCGAGGAGAGCATCCACCGGGTCGACGCCCGGATGGACGAACTGCTGGACGGGACCTGATCGGCGGCCCGAGGGCGTCAATTCCTATATAACTCCGTCGCCGTCGCGTCGGCGGTCCGAACAGCCGACGCGTCGTTATGTTACCGAGTCGAGAACTCCGAGGTGGACATGTCGACTACAACCGAGACCACACACGAAACGGAATCGCTGCCCGGGAACTGGCGCGCCGGCGTCGTCGGCGGGATCGCCGGCGGCATCGTCATGGGCGCGCTGATGCTCGCGATGAACGCGGCGGTGATCGCGGTCGCGATCCCGTCGCTGTACACGCTCGCGCCGCCGCCGAACCCGGGCGTGGGGATGGTCGTCCACGTCTCTCACGGGGCGGTCCTGGGCGTCGTCTTCGGGGGGCTCGCCGGCGCGCTCGACCTCGACTCCGACGGGAAAGTCGTCGGCCTCGGTGTCGGCTGGGGCGTCGCCACGTGGGCGGTGTTCGCGGCGCTGGTGATGCCGATCTGGCTGAGCGCCGTCGGGTCGCCGGCGAGCCCGCCGTTCCCGAACTTCGCGCCGCCGTCGCTGCTGTGGCACGTCGTCTACGGGCTCGTCCTCGGCGTCGTCTACGTCGCCATCGAGGACACCGTCTGAGCGGGCGACGCGGACGCGGGAGCGTCCCGGCCCCGCGCCGTTCGACTCGGCCTTCCGGACCTACGGTTCCCTGAAGACGGTCCACTCCGTCGCCGACTCCGCCTCGGCGAGCCCCTCGACCTTCTCGCGGCTCAGGTCGTCGATGCGGTCGACGCCGGCGGCGGCCCACCGCAGGAACGTCTCGCGGAACCGCCGGCGGACGGTCTCGGGCGGCTCGGGGGTGTACACGTACACGTCGCCGCCGCGGTCGAGGATCTGCCGTCGCTTCTCGACGACGCCCAGATCCGCGAGGTGGTTGAGGTGGCGTGCGACGACACTTCGGTCGTAGCCGACGCGCTCGGTCAGTTCCGCGGTGGTCAGCGTCCCGTGTTCCATGACGCACAGGCACACGTCCAACTCCGCCGGCGACATCCCGAACACCACCCGGAGGAGCTCGTCCAGGTCCGGCTCGGGCGGTTCCTCGGAGACGCCGGGACGGTCGAGGTCGTCCGACGCCGGCGCCCCGTCGGCCACGTCGCCGTCCGTCGCGTCGGTGACGGTCCGGCCCGTCGGGGCCATCGCTGACCCGCAGCACCCGACCTCGTCCCCACCGACGGCGAGGGCGCCGCAGTCGGAACACTCGACCAGCCGGTAGGCGTCGTCGGTCGTGCCCATACCCGATACCTCACGAAACGAACGAAAGAATCGATCGCGGGTGAGCGAGGGCGACGGGCAACCGACCGGCGTCGGGCGAACGGCGGTCGTCCGGATTCGATCTCACCCGCGTCGCCGACGCCGGCGCGGCGTCACGGTCGGGCGAACGCGATCGCCGCCGTCGCTCGTCGTCGCCGTCAGTCGTCGCCGCCGTCCGTGACGATTCGGACGTCCTCGGCCTCCTCGAACTCGTCCTCGAACGCTGTCTCGGCCTCGACCTCCTCGTCGGGTTCGTCGGGCTCCTCCAGGAACCCGTACTCGTCCTCGACTCGGTGGGGTCCGAAGTGACACATCCGGTATCACCCATGCTAACTATGGGCACGGATCCAGTTAACGGTTGCTCGTCCCGTCGCGTCGAACGGCCGTCCGGGGAACCGGAGGTCCGCGGACGCGTCGACGCGCCCCCGAAGGGGGACCCCGTTCACCACCCGGCGAACTTGTCCCGCCGGTACAGGTCCAGTTCGCTCACGGTGTCCGTGCCCTCCTGTGAGAGGCAAAAGCGGATCCCGTCGGCGATGGCGTCCGGGTCCGTCACGTCCGCGGAGTCGAACTGCTCCTCGAAGGACTCGCCCTGCTCGCTGCCGAACTCGGTGCGAACCTCCGTGGGGTTCACCACGCTGACGGCGACGCCGTCGGGGCCGACGCTCCCCTCCAGACTGTGGGCGAAGCCGCGAACCCACCACTTGCTCGCGGCGTACACCGGGTTGGTCGGACGGGGGTACTCGCCGGCGAAGCTGGCGACGAACACGATGGTCCCGTCGGACTCGCGGAGGTGCGGGAGCGCCGCCCGGGCGGTGTGGAACGCGCCGTCGACGTTCACCCCCATCATCGTGCGGTAGTCGTCGATCGACATCGAGTCGAGGTCGCCGTCGAGGCCGATCCCCGCGTTGACGACCACACCGTCGAGTCCGTCGAACGCCTCCGCGGCGGCCTCGACGAACGCCTCGACGCGCTCGCGCTCGGTCACGTCGACGGCGATCGCCTCAACGGCGACGCCGTGTTCGTCGCGCAACTCCGCCGCGAGGTCGGCCAGCCGGTCCTCCCGTCTGGCGCCAAGCGCGAGGTCGACGCCCGCCGCCGCGAGCGTCCGCGCCGTCGCCGCGCCGATGCCGGAACTTGCCCCCGTGATCGCGACCGAGTCGTCGTCGATGTCACGCATGGACGGCCGCTCACGCGGGAGGGGCAAAGGGGTTTCCACGTCGGTCGGCCTCGTCGTCTCGCGAGGGAGTGAGAACGGGTCGATTCGTCCGGTTAATCCGGATTAATCGGCGTTCATTCCGCTTCGAGAGGTCCGATTTTTACCCTCCGGTGCCCCGATCCCCCGATCGCGATGTCCGATCAGAGACCCACGCTGACGCGACGAACCGCCCTTCGAACGCTCGCCGCCGGAGTCGTCGCCGGCACCGCCGCGACGGGGGTGACGGCCGCCGAGGAAGCCGGCTGGACCGGCGCGGAGACGCCGACCGGCAACACCCTCCACGGCGTTGTGCGTACGGTCGATGGGGTGTACGCCGTCGGCGGCGGCGGCGTCGTCATCCGACGGACCGACGCCGGCTGGGAGAAGGTCCTCGACGGCGGCCCGACCGGCAACGGGAACTCCCTGTACGGTGCGGGCGTCACCGACGACCGCGAGCGGCTCTGGTTCGTCGGGTCCTCCGGCGCGATCGGCGAGTACGACGTGACGACCGACGGACTCATGGACCACTCGGCGCCCAACGACGTGACGAACAACTTCAATGACGTCGCGGTCCGCGGCCCCGCTGGCGAGGCCAACGTCTACGTCGCCGGCGACTCCGGGAAGATCTACTCCAGTTTCGAGAACGGCGAGACCGGCACTTGGGACGCCGTCACACCCGGAAGCGGGTCGAACGTCAACGCGCTGGACTTCTTCGACGACCGCGCGGGCCACGCGGTCGACGGCAACAAGACCGTCTTCGAGACCGCCGACGGCGGCGTCTACGAGCGGACCGGGATCGCCGACGCGAACGTGAACTTCTACGGCGTCGACAGCGACGGGGTCGACGACGTGTGGGTGTGCGGCGGCGGCGCGACCGTGTTCCGCTGGAACGGAAGTGGGTGGCGGACGACCGACCTCGGCGACGCGAGCCTGCGGGACATCGAGGTGGCCGACGCCGGCGACACCGGACTCGCGGTCGGCGGCGGCGGCGCAGTCTTCGAGTTCGACGGACACGAGTGGCGGCAGCGCGACACGCCGACCGGGCAGAACCTGAAGGCGGTCGTCCGCGGCGAGCCCGACGTGGCCGTCGGCGCCGGCGGCACCGTCATCGAGCGATAGACGGCGCCGACGCGGGTCGACCGCAGCGGGCGGCACGGGAGTGACGCGGACGGTCAGTCGTCCGCGGGAACGCCGGCCCCCGTGCCGACGTCCGCGACCGCCGGGCGACTCTCCGTGACTCTGAGCGAGACGACCACGGCCGCGCCCAGCGCGAGCACCGACGCCGCCGCGAACGCCGTCGGGTAGCCCGCGACGGTGGCGACCGCGCCCACGCCGAGCGGACCGACGACGCCGCCGACCGACCGCGCGGTCGAGGCCAGGCCCATCAGTTCCGACTCGCGGTTCTCGGGCGCCACGTCGGCGACGAACGCGACCGATCCGGTCCACATCGCGGAGAACGCCACCGCGAGCGTGACGTAGCCGAGCGCGACGACCCCGGCCGCCACGAGCCCGCCCGGAACCAGCACCGCCGCCGCCGCGACGAGGCCGAAGGCGGCGGACCCGGCCATCCCGAGCGTGATCATCGGCTTGCGCCCGCGCTCGTCGACGACGCCCCCGAGGTAGTACATCAGCGCGGTCTGGGAGACGGGGTTGAACGCCAGCACCGCGCCCATCCACGACTCCGGAAGCCCGAGCGTCGACACGATGTAGACGGGCATGAGCGCGCCGACGCCGGAGACGGTCGCCTGCCGGGCGGACAGCCCCAGGTAGAGCCACCCGAGCCCGTTCGTCGACAGGTGGCCGCGTTCGCCGGCGGCGGGGAGCAGCCGCGACCGGACCTCCCGTGGGAGCGACTCCGCGTCGGGGTCCGGGGTCGTGTCGCCGGGGTCGACGAGGGCGACGGCGACGGTCGCCAGCAGCGAGACGGCCGCGACGACGACGTACACGTCGCCGGGGACGAGCGCTCCGAGCACGAGGCCCGCGGCGAACTGTCCGGTTCCGGCCCCGGCGGCGGTGAAGGCGTTGTACGCGCCGACCGACTTCCCGCGGCCGCTCGGGCCGCCGCGCTCGGAGGCGACCGTCAGCATCAGCGGACTGAAGCCGGCGATGAAGACCGCGTACAGGCCGCGGACGAGCACCTGTATCCACACCGGATCGACGGTCACCGGGAGCACGAGGGAGACGGCGCCCGCGACCGCCTCGACCGCGAACAGCGGCACGAGCGCGAGGGTCGCGCCCACCCCGGTTCCGACGAGGATCAGCTTCCGGCGGCCGGTCACGTCCGCGAGCGCGCCCCACACGGGCGCGAACAGGATGATGCCGAGCGAGAACGCGGTCGCGAGCAGGGACACCTCGAACGCCGACCCGGTGCGCCCGACGTGGACCGCCAGCGACGTGCCGAGGAGGGCCCCCGCGGTGACCCGCGTGACCGCCGCGAGTCCGACGAGCGCCGTCCCGCGGTCGACGCGGGGGCGGCGCACGGAGGGGAGGTTCATACGAACCGAAACATCCCGGTCGCCCAAAGCGCTCGGCTCGCGGCGGACATCGCCGGAAAGCGTGCGGGTCGGGCCCACGAGTCGCGTGGGTCGTTGTCACGAGCATCGGGACAGGACTGGATCCCACGAAACCGCCCGAGCGGACCGAATAAACCGTCTCGGGCGGCCAGAAACGGTCATGAACGGTCCCGATGACCCCGTATTCGAACCGCGAACGGTCGTGAACCCTCCGTGAATCGAGCGAAGCGCCGCCAACGGTCTGACGGGTATAGGTGGTCGGGAGTTCATGCACCGGACACGCCCGACCCATGTCCACGACCGACCGAACACCCTCCGTCCCCACCCTCGACGCCGACGACGTGTCGGCGCCCCAGCTCGCCCGCCGAACCGTCGCCTCCACGACCGTGGCCCTCACAGAGGCCGCACGTGCCGGCGAGGCGATCGCCTTCTGGCTGGCGGCCCTCCTCCCGCTGGCGTACCTCCCGGCGCTCGCCTCCGGCGTCACCTCGACACAGCCCCTCCTCGTCGCCGGCCTGATCGTCGCCCACGTCGCCGCCCTGGCGCTCGGCCGCGGATACGCCACCGACGCGAGCGAGGCGACCGGCCGCTGACCGGACGAGCGCCGACGCTCCGCTCCCATCGGTCCCGACTCCGCATCGATCCCTGTTTCCCCTCGGTCCCCGCTCGTTCGCTTCCCGTCCCCGCTCGTGTTCGGCCGCAGTCAGTTCCGACTCGCGCGGTCGAGTCGTCGCCGCTCCTCCCGGAGTATCCGCTCCCACACGCCGAACAGCGCCGAGTTCAGCCGATAGCTCGTGTCGACGTCCCGAACCCACGCGTCGTCCGCGAACAGGAGCCGCTGGAACCGCCGCACGTCCGGCGAGAGCGACTCGCGACCGCCGGTGTAGTGGGCTGCGGACTCGTGAATCGTGCGGTCGATCAGATCCTGGGGCACCGTGATCCCGGCGGCGGCGGCGACGTGCGCGAACCACTCGGTGTGCAACACGGCGTCCGCGAGCACGAACGACCGCTCGAACGCCTCGAACCCGCCTCCGTCGCGCACCGCGACGACCGCGTCGGCGTCGATCGGGAGATCCGAGGGAGCGCTGAACGCGGGAACCGTCGAGGCATCGAGCCTCCCATCGTCGCCGGCGGCGGCGACCCGTTCACGGAACGGGGCCGCGACCCGCCGGAGGCGACGCGCGGCCAGCGCGACCGGCGCGGCCAGCGCGAGCCGGTACCATCCGGGAGTGTACGCGAGAAACGGCCGCCCGAAGTCCGCGTCGCCGAGGTAGGTGGCGGCGACGACCCGCGCGGTTTCGGGCGGGACATCCGTCCGGCCCTCCCGCAGCGCCGCGAGCGTCTCCGAGGGGTCGGCGACCGGGTCCGCGCCCGTCGCGTCCGCGCCGGCGCGGTCGAAGTCCATCCCGTCGGCGACGCGGTCGGTGTACTCGGCGCCCGCGCGATACCACTCGGCGAAGTCCGCCACCTCGCGGGCGGCAAGCAGTCGAAGCAGCGTCACTGCCGGACGCAGGAGCCCGACGACCGTAGCTCGGTCGATCACTCCGCGAGCTGATCGCCGAGTCCCCACTCGTCGGCGCGGGCCCGCGCCTCCGCTCGCGCCTCCCGGCGGACCGCCTCGACCCGCTCCTCGTCCGCGAGGAACGCCGCCAGCGCGTCGTGGTCGCCGCCGGCCGCGCGGCGGTCCGCCGGCGCGG
>NZ_WUUS01000017.1 GCF_009831625.1 Halobaculum saliterrae
GCGGCTCGCAGCGCGCGGGTCCCCGCTCTGGTGCTCCGGCCGGCGTAGTGGGTTCGCGCGTCCGCGGGGACGCCGAGCGCGGCGCCCAGTCGCGGCAGGAGGTCCTCCTCGGCCAGCGGCGGGGTGGTCGTCCCGAACGCGAGCCCCGCGAGGTCGCCCGCGTCGATTCCGGCGGCCGAGAGCGCGCGCTCGGCCGCGGCCACGCCCATCGTGAGCGTGTCCTCGTCCGGCGCCGGGACCGCGACGGCGTCGACGCCGCGGGCCCGCGACCGACCCCATGCGTCGACGACCGCCTCTTGCGACAGCCCCGCCGACGGTACGTACGCGCCGACGCCGAGAACCCGCGCGTTCGCCTCGGGCGCTCCCTCGGAGCCGGCGGGCCCGATGGGTCCCGGCTCGACTCCCGGTTCGGGGTCGCTCACGCGCCCGTCACCCCCTCGGTCTCGAACACGTGAACGACCGCCGCGCCGCCGGAGCCGCCGACGTTGTGGGTCAGCCCCCGCTCGGGGTCTTCGAGTTGACGCTCGCCCGCGTTCCCGGTCAACTGGTCGAACGCCTCCACCGCCTGCCCGGCGCCGGTCGCGCCGATCGGGTGGCCCTTCGACTTCAGCCCGCCGGAGGTGTTGACCGGGAGGTCGCCGTCCGCCTTCGTGACGCCGTCGAGCGCGAGCGCGGCCGCCTCGCCGCGCTCGCAGAACCCGAGGTCCTCGTAGGCGAGCAGTTCGGCGATCGCGAAGCAGTCGTGGACCTCGGCGAAGTCGAGGCCGGTCCGCGGATCGGCGACGCCAGCGCGGTCGTACGCCGTCGCCGCGGCCGACTCGCTGGCGGGGATGGCGGTGTAGGTGTCGCGCTGGAACAGACCGACGCGGTCGGAGGCGGCGCCGACGCCGGCGATCCGAACGCGCTCGTCGAAGGAGGCGGCCGCCTCCTCGCTGGCGACCAGCACCGCGGCGGCCCCGTCGCTCGTCGGGCAGCAGTGGTACAGCGTGAGCGGGTCGGCGACGACCTCGGCCGACTCGGCGTCCTCGACCGAACAGTCGAAGCCGAGGTGCGCCTTCGGGTTCGACGCGCCGTTGGCGTGACTCTTGGCGGCGACCGCCGAGAGCGCCCGGCGAGGGGCGTCGTACTCGCGGAGGTACGCGTCGGCCATCTGGGCGTACACGCCCGAGAACGTCGTCCCCGCCATGCGCTCCCACTCCGTCTCCCCGGAGACGCCCAGCCAGTACTTCGTCGCCTCCGCGGACGCGTCGGTCATCACCTCCACGCCACCCGCGAGGACGAGGTCCGCCATTCCGGATCGAACCGCCATCACGGCCTGCCGGAGCGCGGACCCCGAGGCCGCACAGGCGTTCTCCACGCGCGTACAGGGGACTCCGTGGAGCCCGACGTGTTCGGTGACGGCGGGGCCGGCGAGCCCGATCTGACGGCCGCCGACGCCGAGCGTGCCGACGAACGCCTCGTCGACGTCGTCCGCCTCGAGGTCCGTCGGCGCCGCGGACTCGTACGCCTCGCGAAACAGGGTTCGATACGTCTCCTCGGGGAACGCGCCGAACGACGACTGGCCGGCCCCCACAACGTAGGCGTCGGTCATGTCGGAATCCCACTCCGAACTGTGGTAAGTGTTGTCGGTCGACCGTCGGTCCCGAGCGAACGCGACCCATGACCCCGGCCATGCTGGCGAAAGGATTATTACGGGCTTCGGAGAACCTCGCCGAGCAGCTTTTATTGGTGCGCCGGCTGTCGAATTCCGGGACCCGTTCGCCGAAAACCGTCGAAATACGTCTCATGGTGGCTCTAGAGGGCGTGAGCGGCGCACACACGTCTGAGAAACACTTATATACTTTCCGTGTGTAACAAGTAGTAAGGACGACGCGGTCGGGGCACGTTATTCGCCTCCGGTCCGCCGTCGATCCGGGAGCACACAATGAGCGAATCAGAAACCACGATCAGTAGGTACTCGCAGCGCGAGGACGAGTCGACGGAACGATCGGACGAACGAATTGAGGAGAGCGAATCCGTCCGGACCTGTCCCGAGTGCGGTGGCAACGTCGTCGCCGACGAGGGACACGGCGAGACGGTCTGTCGCGACTGCGGGCTCGTCGTCGAGGAGGACGCGATCGACCACGGCCCGGAGTGGCGGTCGTTCAACAGCGACGGCGAGAGCAAGTCGCGCGTCGGCGCCCCGAGCACGAAGATGATGCACGACAACGGGCTGTCGACCAACATCGGGTGGCAGAACAAGGACGCCTACGGCAACACGCTCTCGACCGAGCGCCGCCAGCAGATGCAGCGGCTGCGCACGTGGCACGAGCGGTTCCGCACGCGCGACTCGAAGGAGCGCAACCTCAAGCAGGCGCTCGGCGAGATCGACCGGATGGCCTCGGCGCTGGGCCTGCCCGAGAACGTCCGCGAGACCGCCTCGGTCATCTACCGCCGCGCGCTCGGCGAGGACCTCCTCCCCGGGCGCTCCATCGAGGGCGTCGCCTCGGCGAGCCTCTATGCGGCCGCCCGGCAGGCGAACACCCCCCGCTCGCTCGACGAGCTGACGGCGGTGTCGCGGGTGGACCGGATGGAGCTGACCCGGACGTACCGCTACATCGTTCGCGAGCTGAAGCTGGAAGTCGCACCGGCCGACCCGGCGCAGTACCTCGCCCGGTTCGCCTCCGAGCTCGGGCTGTCGGACGAGGGAGAGTGGCGCGCCCGCGGACTGCTGGAGACGGCCCAGGAGGCCGGCGTCACCAGCGGGAAGTCGCCGGTCGGGCTCGCCGCCGCAGGGGTCTACGCCGCCGCGTTGCTCACCAACGAGGCGCTGACCCAGAGCGAGGTGAGCGACGTCGCGGGAGTGAGCGAGGTGACGATCCGGAACCGGTACAAGGAGCTGCTCGACGCGGCCGAGGACGCCGAGGGCGCCCCCGGAACCGGCGGCCCCGACCGCGGCCGCGCGAACGCCTGATCTCGCTGCTCCCGTCGACGTGCGGCCCGGCGGCTCTCGACGACCGCCGATTTCTCATACCGAACGCTTCCATCGCCATCGACTGATCCGAGGGCCCCCCAATGGATCCGGTCCACCGGCGTCGGCGGCATTGCCGTCGACCGATTCTCACCGGCGGCCACGGCGGACGAGCGACCGCCCACAACGCTTTACCATACGCCGCGCAACGACTCCGCGTATGGTGGAGGCCTTCGTCCGACTACAGTGTCCCGAATGTCCGAAGAACTGGGAGGAGGCGCCCACCGACCTCCCGAACCACAGGGAGAACTTCTCGTGCCCCTCGTGTCACGCGACGCGGCGGCTCGCGGAGTTCATGCGAACCGAACGGGACCTCGACGCGGTGAAACAGTTCGAGTGAGCCCCGCGAGCGGGCCCGCCACCGGTGGCGTTGGTCCGACTACGTCCCGAGACCGGTGATCGCGCCGCAGGCGTCGCACTTGAGCACGTCCGCGCCGCTCTGCTCGATGATGCGTGTGTCGGGGAGCCCACACTCCGAGCAGATGACGTACCCCTCGGTGTACGCGTCCACGGCGTCGGCGACGCGTTCTCGCTTGAACTCGCCCGTGAGCCGCGCACGTCCGGACTCGTCGATGCGCGCGGCCGTCCCCAAATCGTCCTGCAGGAACTTCAACAGCGCCGACTCCTCGCGGTTCAGCGTGTCGACCAACGTCTGGAAGTTCTCGACGACCGTGACGCTCCCCTCCGGGCGAACCTCCGGATCGGGGACCTCGAATCGGGAGCCGCGCTCGTCGATGTCGGGCGTCTCCTCGATCGCGCGGTCTAGCATGTCGTCGTACTCCATACGCGTTCGTAGGCGTGTTCCGCCCTAAAAACGTTCGTGGCACGGCGGCGGGAGCGACGCACCGCCACGACGCCGGCTTCCGCGCGAGGAGCCGATCGACCGCCGAACGGGTCTGTTTCCCGCCGATCCGTCCGATATCAACCCCGCAACCTCTCCGGAATCCGACCGGTTCGCTCGACCAATGTAAATCCGACGGGGACCGTGCTAACGAGACTCAAGATAAGTCTTTAACCCTCGGGTCGCAACCCGGATTCGTCCATGAAGAAGCAGGAGCTCATTCACCTGCACGGCCTTCTCAGCGAGGTACGCAGCGAGTACGAGCAGTGGGGCACAGACATCGACCTGACAGAGTACAAGGAACTCGGCGTCAAACCGACGTCGATCCACCGATCCAAGACGGATCACAAGGCCGCCGTGTTCAAGCTGGCGTCCGGCATCACGTCGTCCGCAGAGGAGGAGGAGACGACCGAACCCGTCGCGCCGACGGCCGACTGAGTCGCGGAACTTACTCCCCCGCACCGACCGAGCGACCGCCAGCGACGGCGTCGGCTCGCGAAGGCTGCCAGTCCTCCGGAGCTACCGTTCGTCCTCGACCATCTCCTCGAACTCCGGGAGCAGATCGTCCTCTCCGCCCGCGTCGATCGAGCCCTCCCGTGATCGACCGCCGTCGCGCCCGTCCGCAGCCGAGCCGTCCACCTGGGAGTCGGTTCCGTCGTCGTGGTCGCCCTCGCCGGCGTCGTCGTCTCCACCGTCATAGTCGCTCCCGTCGTCGCCGAGGTCGTCGTCCTCCTCGAGCAACTCGACGCGGACGACCGAGAGCGGGATGTCGTGGAGGCGTTGGCCGATCTCCTTGCGCGCGATCCGGGCGGCGTGTTCCTCGCGCTCCACGTTGAACACGGACATCTCCAGCTCGAGCGCCACGAGCGCCTCGTCGGCCGCGACGAACGCCGGCGGCAGTTGCTCCCCGTCGGGCGACGTCCGCGTCCCCATCGAGATCTCGACGTAGTTGAGATCCGGGTTCAGCATCTCCCCCGTCTTCGAGATCGCGATCCGGACCGCCTCGTCCGTCGTCTCGACGTCGTACACCGGTACGCCGGCCTCGACGACGACCCTACAGTCCATGCCAGATCGTACCACGGGAGCGGGCAAGAATGTTCGGCCGAGGCGGCGTGAGAAACGGTTAATAGTTAGTGGTATCACTAAGTGGTTGCATGCAGTTCGACGGCTTCACCGACGCGGGCGAGGCACAGGTCACTCGAGCCATCGGCGACTCCTGGCACGGCGAGTTCATGGCGGGAACGGAGACGGACGCCATCGTGGTCGGCGGCGGCCCCTCGGGGCTCACCGCCGCCGCGGAGCTGGCGGACCGGGGAGTCGACGTGACCGTCGTCGAGAAGAACAACTACCTCGGCGGGGGCTTCTGGCTCGGCGGGTTCCTGATGAACAAGCTCACCGTGCGCGACCCGGCACAGCGGATCCTCGACGAGCTCGGGGTCCCGTACGAGGAGAGCGACGAGGCGGCCGGCCTGCACGTCGCGGACGCCCCGCACTGTGCGTCCGCGCTGATCGAGCGGGCCTGCGACGCCGGGGCGCGGATCCAGAACATGACGGAGTTCACCGACGTGGTCGTCCGGGAGGACCACCGCGTCGCCGGCGTCGTGATGAACTGGACGCCGGTGCACTCGCTGCCGCGCGAGCTGACCTGCGTCGACCCGATCGCCGTCGAGTCGGATCTGGTCATCGACGCGACCGGCCACGAGGCGGTCGTCGTCTCGAAGCTCCACGAGCGCGGCGTGGTCGACGCTCCGGGGATCGGACACGCCGGCGAGCACAACACCGGGATGGACGGCACCGCCGAGGGCGAGTACGGCGCCCCGGGCCACGACTCGCCGGGCCACGACTCGATGTGGGTCGCCGACAGCGAGGACAAGGTCGTCGAGCAGACCGGCGTCGTCCACGACGGGCTGATCGCGACGGGGCTGGCGACGGCGACGACGCACGGGCTCACCCGGATGGGACCGACGTTCGGCGCGATGCTCGTCTCGGGCAAGCGCGCCGCCGAGGTCGCGCTCGACGAGCTCGGCGTCGACGCCGCGCCGGTCGAGCTGGGCGGCACGACGCCCGCCCCGGCCGACGACTGAGCCGTGTCCGAGGACATGGCTCCGGCGCACACGGATCCGAGCGACACGGATCCGGATCACACGGTACCGGCCCGCACCATCGACTCAGCGGCGAGCCCGCCGGTCGCCCTGACGGTCGCCGGGACCGACAGCAGCGGCGGCGCCGGCGTCGCCGCGGACCTCAAGGCGATGGCGGCCCGCGACGCGTTCGGCACGGCCGCCGTCACGGCCGTCACGGCACAGAACACGGCCGGCGTCGACTCGGCACACCCCGTCCCGCCCGCCGAGGTCGCCGCCCAGATCCGGTCCGTCGTCTCCGATCTCCCGGTCGCGGCCGCCAAGACGGGAATGCTCGGCGACGCCGATCGGGTCGAGGCGGCCGCCGAGGCGCTCCCCGAGTCGCTCCCGCTGGTCGTGGACCCGGTGGTGGTCGCCGCCTCCGGGGCGCGCCTGCTCGACGAGGCGGGAGTCGAGGCCCTCCGGGACCGGCTGATCGAGCGCGCGACCGTCCTCACGCCCAACGTCGCCGAGGCGGAACTCCTGACGGGCCGGGACGTGTCGACGCCCGCGGACGCGCGTGCGGCCGCCCGCGACCTCCGTGAGGCCGGCGCCGAGGCGGCGCTGGTCACGGGCGGTCACCTCGACGGCGACCCGGTCGACGCGTACGTCGGTCCCGAGGGGGAGACGCGCTTCGAGCGCGACCGCGTCGACACGGACGCGACCCACGGCACCGGCTGCACGCTCTCGGCGGCGATCGCGGCCGAGCTCGCCGGCGGCGCGGACCCGCTGGCCGCCGTCGCGGCCGCGGAGTCGTACCTCGACCGGACGCTCCCACGCGGACTCCCGTACGGCGAGGGACCCGGCCCGGTGAATCACCTCGGGGCGACGCGGACTGACGCCGCGACACCGGCGGCCTGCGCGCGACTCCGGGCCGAGGTCGGCCGCCTCGAACGCGCCGGCTCGGCGGTCGCCGACGCGGTCCCCGAGGTGGGGACGAACGTCGCGCTCGCGCCGCCGGGCGCATGTCGACCCGACGAGCTGGTGGCCGTCGAGGGACGCCTGCGGTCGACCGGCGAGGGCGTCCGCGCGGCCGGCGGCGTCGCCCGCGGCGCCTCCGATCACCTCGCGCGACTGCTGTGCGGCGTGCGGGAGATCGACCCGTCGACGCGGGCCGTGGCGAACGTCCGGCCGACCGACGCGGCCGTCGATCGCCTCAACGAGATCGGCGACGTGGTCCGCGTGGACCGACGCGAGGAGCCGCCCGACGCGGACGGGACGATGGACTGGACGGCCGCGACGGCGATGAGCGACAGGTCGCGCGCGCCGGTCGCCGTCGTCGACGACGGCGCCCACGGGAAGGAGCCGATGGCGCGCGTGTTCGGCGACTCCGCCGGGGCGGTCGTCGATCGGGTGTTGATCGCCGCCGGCGTCGACGAGCCCTGAGCCGGGAGGGCGATCCCCGTATTCCCGGTCCGCGAGTCACTCGTTCTTCGGTCCCGCTGACCGCCCTCCACGCGAACCGAGGCGCCCCCGCCTCACTCGCCGCCGGCGCGGAGGTAGTAGAAGACGTAGGTCTGCGCGTAGCCGGCGTACTCCCCGCCGAAGCGCTCGCGGATCGCCCGGCTGGTCTCGGCGTAGCCGCCGGCGTCGCACTCGGGGTAGTGGTCCGCGATCGCCGTCCGGATCCACGTGTCGAGCGGCACCGCCTCGAGGAAGTCGAGCGAGAACAGCAGGACGCAGTCGGCCACCTTGTCGCCGACGCCGACGAACCGCGTGAGGTACTCGCGGGCCTCCTCGTACTCCATCCCGCGTACCGCCGCGGGGTCGGCCTCGCCGTCGGCGACCATCTCCGCGGTCCGTTGTACGTAGGGAGCGCGATAGCCCAGCGACAGGTCCCGCAGTTCCTCCTCGGTGCGTTCAGCGAGCTGCTCGGCCGTCGGGAAGGCGTGGAGCGTCCGGCCGTCGAACTCGACCGGGTCGCCGAACTGTTCGGCCATCCGCATCTGCATTCCGTGGATGCGGCTGACGCGCATCTGCGCCGAGCAGATGAACGAGATCAGACACGGGAACGGCGGGTCACGGACGAGCCGCATGCCTCGGTACTCCTCGTACGCGCGGTTCAGGAGGGGCAGATCCGGCGTCGCCCCGAGGATCGCGTCGAGGTCGTCGTCCAGCCGCAGGAGGTGGGTGAGTATCGGCACCGCGTCCGTCGTCGACTCCCACTCCAGCAGCCCGTCGGTCTGTCGGACGCGGACGACCGCGCGCTCGTCGGTGACGCCGGCGATCGGGGGAACGACCGTCTCGTACCAGTGGTCGCCGCCGTGTGCGGACGTCGTCTCGTACATGTTCCCGTCCGCCCGGTCCCACAGGTACGTCTGGCCGCTCTCGACGGTCGCCTGCAGGTCGAACGGCCCGACCGACTCGAGGGGGATCGCCCCGGATTCCATTGCCGGATACAGGGCGGCCACGTGGTTGCGGGTTACGGTTCCGGCGCGGCCTCGTCAGCGGGGTCGGTCGCCTCGGTGGAGTCGGTCGGGTCGGAGGAGTCCGTCTCCCGGCGGTCGTTCTCGGCCGGCCCCCCGAGCGCGGGGAGCTCGATCCCGGCCGACTCTCGGTAGTCGCGGACCAGGAGCAGCAGTCCGAGCCCGATCAGTTCCCACGCGACGATGGCCGGAACGATCCCCCCGAGCGGGTCCGACACCAGCTCGAACTCGAACACCGAGAGCGCGACCCGGTGGAGCGTCAGCCCGAGCGTCGTCGCGGGATCGCTCGCGAGCGTCACGCCGAACAGCGCGGCCGCGACGGCGACGGCGCCTGCAAGCGCGACCCGACCCAGCGCGCCCGTCGGGCGAACGCCGCATTCCGCCCACAGGTCGGGCCGGCGAACGGGCATCGCGGCCGCGGTCGTCGCGACCGCGAGATACGACAGCGCGAGGCCGGGGACCGCGACGTACAGCGCCGGGGCGACGAGGTCCGCGACCGCGAGCGCCGCGGCGGCGCCGTAGACGACGACGAGCGCGACGACCGGCGGCTCCGTTGGACCACGCTCAAGCGGCGGGTACAGCTCCCCCAGCCCGGCGATCGTGCGCGCGGCGGGCACGCCGAGCGCGACCAGCGCGGCGAGGCCCGCCCCCGTGGAGACGACAACGGTCAACACGACCGGATTCACCGGGAGGTACGCCCCGACCGCGTCGGCGGCGGGGATGTCCGCGAGGGTGAGCCGGGTCCAGTCGATGACCCCGAGCGCGACGAACGCCGCGAGCGTCACGAGCGCGCCGGCGACCGCGGCGGCGACGACGGGTGCCGACGCGGCGTCGCCGTCGCGGCCGCCTCCGGCCATCTCGTCCCGGTCGGCCGCGGCGGCGTAGGCGGCCGCCTCGACCCCGACGAACGTGAACAGCGCGACGCCGACGCCGCCGACGAGGCTCCGCAGGGGCGCCCGACGGAGCCCGGACGTCGGGTACAGCGGGTCGAAGTTCGCGGGGACGAACTCGCCGATCCCGGGCAGGAACGCCGCGAGGAGAAGCGCGCCGACGCCGAGGACGACACCCCACGCGGGCACGGCCGCCGCGACGGCGGCGCGGCGGGTTCCGGCGAGGTGGATGCCGAGCGCGAGCAGACAGACGGTCGCCGCGAGCGCGTCGCCCACCAGCGGCCCGGGGAATCCGACTCCCGAAAGCGCTGCGAGTCCAGTCGGCGCCCCGAGGGTGCCGGAGACGTACGCACCCGTGCTCGCCGGGAGCGGCGCGAGCCGGCCGAGCCACTCCGCCAACAGCGCAAGCAACGCGACGTAGCCCGCCAGCGCTCCCCACGCGGTGAGCGCGCCGAGGCGTCGAGAGTCCCACACCCGCGCCACCGGGCCGTACACGGGCCCGCGCTCGTCGAACGGGCCGGCGGCGACGACCGCGAACGCGACCGCGAGGCAGACCGCGCCCCCGCCCGCGAGGAGGTACGCCAGCGGCGCCTGCGGGCCGGCACCCTGCGCGACGCCGTTCGGCAGGTACAGCAACCCCCCGCCGAGCATCGCCGCGATGCCGACGCCGGCCGGTCGGGCCGTCCCGCGGACCACCCTTCGGAGTCGGCCGGTGTCCATACCCGGAGTGTGTGACGGAGTAGCAAAAGTCCGCGGGCGGCCGGACGACGCCGTCGGGCACCCGCGGCCGTCAGCGGCTCCGACTGACTGGGAACGCCACGCGGTCGGGCGCCGCGTTGAACTCGACGAGCACGCGCTCGTACAGGTCGTTGCGGACGCGGGTCGAACGGCGGTGGTGGACGAGGTAGCGCAGGCGGAGCTCGACCCAGGACTCCCGCTGGACGACGTTCACCGAGGGGCGCTCGGCGACCTCGAGTTCGACCGCGGTGTCGGCGAGCCGGTCCCGATACCGGTCGACGGCGTCGGCCATCTCGTCGCCGAGGTAGTCGTCGGCGACGCCGGTCATCCGCTCGCGGGCGAACGCCAGATCCGTCTCGTAGGCCACCTGCATCGAGAGCTCGTTCCACACATACGGGAAGCCGTCGCCGGAGAAGTTCACCACCTCCGAGGAGAGCACCTGACTGTTGGGGACGGTGACCACCCGACCGGACGGCTGGTTCGTGGAGACGAGGGGGCCGTTGATCTCCCACAGCGTCGTCACGAAGAAGTCGACCTCGATCACGTCGCCGCTCACCTCGCTCATCTGGACGCGGTCGCCGACGGCGTACGGTCGCTTCAGCATGAGGTAGAACCACCCGACGAGCGACAGCAGAGGCTGCTGGAGCGCGAACGTGATCGCGAACCCGACCACGCCTAGCGAGACGAGAACCCCTACCCATTGGTCGGTGAGGACGCCGAGGAGTCCGATGAGCGCGAGCGCTCCGAACCCGAGCCGCAGGACGTTGCGCAGGTCGTGGGCCCGTCGCTTACTCGCCCGCCGAACCGCGAGCGCGTAGACGACGAAGTAGGCCCCGTTGGCAGCCAGCACCACCGCCACGGCCAACAGCAGTGTCGTCGCCGCTGCATCCGGGGAGATGTCGCCGAGCGCAGGGACGGATAGGTCCGCTAAGGGAGTGGTAGCCCGCACGAAGCCGGCGGCCGCCGCCGCGACGAGGGCGGCAGCCACCGACACGTAGCCGATCGGTCGTCGCACGGGCGGACCTGTCCCGGGGGGGGCAAAACCGTTGGCATCGACGCGGGGCGGGGCTATCGCCGATCCGATGGGTCCGGACGCACCGCCACCGATCGTCGCCGCCCACGCTTTTACCCACCGGCGCCCAAGCGACGCGCATGACTCAGACGCTGTTCCTGACGAGCGAGGAGGTCGCCGGGCTCGCCGACCCCACCGAGTACGTCGACGCCGTCCGGGACGCCTACCGCCAGATCGGCGAGGGGGCGCCCGCGGAGCCGCGGACGAAGCTCGTGAACGACGAGCCGCCGGGGTTCCTCACCACCTACGCCGCGGTGTTGCCCGAGACGGGAGCGATGGGCGGGTACACGTACTCCGCCGGGTTCGGCGAACGCGACGCGTGGTTCATGACCCCGCTGTTCGACGCGGAGTCGGGCGAGCCGATGGCGCTGCTCGACGGCGCGTCGATGAACCCGTACAAGACGGGCGCCGCCGGCGCGGTCGGCGTCGACGCGCTCGCGCGCGAGGACGCGAGCTCCGTCGCGGTGATCGGCTCGGGCGCGCAGGCACGGGGACAGCTGAAGGCGACGGCGACGGTTCGGGATCTGGAGACCGTGTGGGTGTACTCGCCGACGAAGGAGAACCGCGAGGCGTTCGCCGGCGACCTGAACGGGACGCTGGACGCCTCGGTCGCCGCCGTCGCGAGCGCGGCCGCCGCCATCGAGGACGCCGACGTGGTGATCACCGCGACGAACGCCGCCGAACCGGTGTTCGACGGCGAGGCGCTGGAGCCGGGGACCCACGTCACCGCGATGGGCCAGTATAACGAGAACAAGCGCGAGCTCGACCACGCGACGATCGAGCGTGCGAGGTACGTCCCCGACCTTCGTGCCCGTGCCGCCCCCGACGGCGACGCCGGCTCGTTCATTTCGGCCCTGGAGGCCGGCGTCGTCGACGAGGACCACGTCCACGCCGAGCTGGGGGAGGTCGTCGCCGGCGTCGAACCGGGCCGGACGAGCGACGACGAGATCACCGTCTTCGACTCGGGCGGCACCGGGATCGAGACGGCGGCGGCGGCGTACTTGCTGTACGAGAAGGCGAGCGAGCGGGGGCTGGGGGAGACGATCGAGTTCGCGCCCGCCAGCGAGGCGCTGACCGGCGAGTAGCGAAAGGACTGAGGGCGGGGGCTCCGGTGTCCTCGGACGTGTCACGGGGCCTCCTCGACTCCGCGCGGGCGTCGCCGCTGGTCGCCGCCGGCGGCGCAGTCGCCCTCGTCACGCTGTTGTCGGCGACCGCCGGCGTCATCTCGGTCCTCGGCCCGGGTACGGCGCCGGATCCGGGTGGCCGTCGACTGGGGACCGCGATCCTCGCGACCGTCGCCGGCGTCGCCCTCCTGTGGCTGTTGTTCGTCGCCCGCGCGACCCTCGGGGTCGTCGACTACGCCGACACCGGCGAGCGGCCGACCGGCTCGCGGGCGGCGATCGCGGCGGTCGAGGGCGCGCTCGCGCTCGCGATGCTGGTCCTCACGACCGCCGTCGTGTCCCTCTCCCGTGGATCGGACGCCGGCGATGAGGTGCTCGCGTTCGGTCTCTACGGCGTCGCCGCGGTCGGACTCGTGCTCGCGCTCGCGTCGCTCGCGCGGTCGGCGGTCGAACTGCTCGGGCGGGGGGAAGCCGGTTGACAGTCACCTGACGGTTCCCGGCGACCGGCGGCGACGCCGTGGTCCCCTCAGTCGTCCGTCGGAGTCGCGCCGGGGTCGGGCGTCTGCGGGTCGCGCCTGCTGACGCGCACGTGAAGCGCGATCGCACAGATCGTCGCGATCACGCCCCCGAGCACGACGATCCCGAACGCGACACGATAGCCGGCCACGGAGTACGCCCGCGCGCCGTCGACCACGCGGCCGGTCCAGTAGGCGTCCAGCGCGGCCCCCAGCACCGCGGGGAAGACGGCCGCGCCGAGGTACGCCATGCCGTTGACCGTGCCCGTGGCCGCGCCGCTGTCCTCGGCGTGGCGCTCCTTCGCGACCGTGTAGGCGACCGACGCCCCTCCGGTGATGCCCATCCCGACGAACAGCGCGAGCGCGACGACGAACAGCGGCGGCGTCACGGTGACGAACACGACGCCGTAGGCGACCACGAACGCGAGACAGGAGCCGACGATCACCTCGGTTCGGCGGCCGGTCCGGTCCGAGAGCGCGCCGAAGGCGGGCGAGCCGAGCGCGAAGCCGATGTTCGCCGCGAGCACCGCCAGGGCGGCCCTCGACACCGGCACGTCGTACAGGTGGACGATGTACGGCACCCCCCACAGCCCGACGACGGTGAAGTTGAGCCCGAAGATGAGGAACAGCGCCGTCCCCATCAGCCACGTGTCGAGGTCGCCGAGCACGCGCCGCGCGCCGGCCAGCACCTCCCGCATCGAGTCGGTCTCCGTCCCGGAGTCGGCGCCCTCGGGGCGGTCCGCCGGGTCGGCCGGTCGGTCCCGGACGAAGACGCCGACGGCGATGCCGGCGAGCAGGACGCCCGCGGCGGCGGCGTACAGCACCGCGCGCCAGCCGGCGGCCCCCGCAGCCAGCGCCAGCGGGGTCGTCGCCAACACGCCGCCGATCCCCGCGGCGGCGATGGTGAAGCCCGTCATCGTGGCGAACTCCTCGGGCGCGTACCAGTTGGCGCAGAACCGCAGGACTGCGACGTAGATCGACGCCCCGCTCAGGCCGGCGAGGAACCGCGCGGCGAACCCCACGGCGAGCGAGTCCGCCGCGGCGAAGCCGGCGACTCCGACGGCCATCCCGACGAGCCCGACCGACACGACCCGGCGCGGCCCGTACCGGTCCACGAGCAGTCCGGACGGGAGCTGTGCGGCCGCATAGATGTAGAAGAACGACGAGTGGAGCAGCCCCAACTCCGAACCGGTCGCGTCGAACACCGCGGCGAGATCGCCCGACAGCACCGCCGTCGAGTTGCGGAAGAAGTTGACGAACAGGAACCCGAACGCGAGCGTCGCCCACATGAGGTGGCGTCGATACCGGCGGGGGATCGCCATTGTGTGCCCCAGTGTTACACACCGGGGCTTGTAGCTTCGGGCCACGGCGACCTGATCGATGGCGGGCACGGGCGAGGCAGTGGAGAAGACGGGACAAGGAGCGGTGAAGAAGACGGGAGGGGCGCCGGGTGGTTGAGACCGCCGGCAGCGACTCAGAGCCGGCGCCGCATCCGGACGTGTTCGATGCCGTCCTCGTCGAACGTGCCGAGCGCGTCGTCGACGGCGTAGTCCAGGCGCTCGTAGAAGCCGGCCGCGTGTGTCTGTGCGTGGAGCACCGCCTCGGCCAGCCCCCTACCGCGGGCGCGGTCCTCGACTGCCCCCATCACGCGCGCTCCCCACCCCTCGCCGCGACGATCGCGTGCCACGACGACCCGTTCGACCTTCGCGACCCGCTCGGTACCCGCATCGAGCGCGCCGTAGTCGTCGGCGTCGACCGCGCGGAGGCGGGCGGTCGCGACGGCCTCGCCCCCGCGGGCGGTGTCGCGCACGAGCAGGTGATCCACGTCCGAGTCCAGCGGGTCCTCGTCGTGCTCGTCGAGTTCGAGGTGCTCGGGGACGCCCTGCTCGTCGACGAACACGCGCATTCGGAGGTCGACGACCGCCTCCCAGTCGGACTCGGTGGCGGCGACCGTCGCGGTCCAGTCGGCCCGGGCCGGGGCGAAGTTCCCGTCCGCCGGATCCTCGTCATCGTCCATCGTCACTGGAGCCGGTAGCGCAGGAGCGCGGCGACGCCCCCGAGGTTCTTCAGCTGTTGGCCGGGCGCGAACTCCTCGGAGAAGACGACCACGTCGCCGCCCTTCTGCTCGGCGGTCTCGACGAGGTCGTTCACGTCGACCTCCCAGTCGCCCTCGCCCTGCCGCTCGGCGCGCAGGCGCTCGTCGACGATGAGCAGCGTCTCGATGGCGCCGAACTCCGCCGCCTCCATCGTCTCGTTCACGCCGTAGGTGGCCTTGGCGCCCTCGGCCATCCGCCCGGTGAGCTCGTCGATCAGTTCGGCCTCCCGGGCGATACGCGTCTCGCGTTGCACCTCGTCGACGGCGCCGCGCTTGAGCACCTCGTGGACGCCGCGGTCGCCCGCGGCGGAGGTGTCGACGACGGTGACGCGGTCGCTCAGGTCGCGATAGTGCTCGTCGACGTAGTCGTTGGCGTCGTTCTTGGTGAACCCCGGACCCGCGAGGATGATCGCCTCCGGGTCGAGATGTGCGAGCGCCGAGCCGAGTTCGTCGAACAGCTCCTCGCGCGGGCGGGAGAACTCGCCCTTGCCGGTCGGCTTGGTGAAGCTCGCGTACTCCTCGGTGCCGTACTGCTGGACAGTGTGGATGAACGCCGCGCCCTCCTCGACGGTGGCGATGGCCACGTCGGGGGCGCCGGTGGCCTCCTCGGCCTCCTCGATGCGCTCGATCTGGTCCGGCTTGAAGCGTTTCTCGACGGTGATCTCCGAGCGCTCCTCGACGTTGAGCGTGTGGTGGTGGCCGATCTCGTCCTCGCGCGAGCAGCCGACGATGAGCCCCCCGACGCGCAGTCGGTTGGCGAAGCGGGCGAACTCCACGTCCTCGACCTCGATCGTGACGCGCATGTGCTCGCGCTCGCCGCCCTTGTCCCGGAGCTGGTCGTCGTTGCGGGTGACCCGACGGGTCGTGTCCGCCTCGACGTGATCGCCCGGCTCGAGGACGTGCGAGAGGTGCCACAGGTCGTCGGTGGTCTCGGGCGTGACCGTCAGGCGCTCGCGCCCCTCCTCGCCGCGGCCGCGCGAGTCGATTCGCATACCGGCGAATGCGTCGGGCGCGTACAAAGGCCCTCCGAGACGGCGGACGCGACGCGGAGAACACGAGGCGTCGGACGCGGTGCGGTGAACCCGGGGCGGCAGGCAGGACGGGAGCGATCCCGCCGAGCGGTTCCGCCCCCCGATGTCGCCCGTCGCCTACAGCGTGTCCGAACGGGCCGTCGACGACGCGTCCGAATCGGCGTCGACGTCGGTCTCAGCGTCGGGGGCGATCGCGTCCGCGCTGGTCGCCTCCGCGAACCCGCGGCCGAAGCAGTAGTACGTGACGACCTGCCCGTAGAACAGCGCCGGAACCCCGATCAGAAGCAGCGCGAGGGGCCCCGCGACGAGGTTGATCACGCCCCCGAGCACGACCCCGAAGAGCACGCCGACGAGGTATCGCCCGGAGAGCGCGGCCTCGCGCAGCGCCTCGACGTCGAACGCCCCGCGCAGCTCGCCCGCGAGCGCGAAGTTGGTCATCGCCGCCGGCAGCACGTACGCGACGAGGATCGACAGCAGCGTCGCGAGCAGGACCAGGAGGAGGCTGACCGTCCCGAACGCCGCGACGCCCGCCTCGCTTCCCGTCACACCCCCGAGGAGGAAGGCGACTATCGCCGCCACGATCGGGATCGAGATGACGAACCCGAAGGCCGCCTGCACGACGACGAGCTTCAGGCCGTCGACGAACAGTTCGCCCCAGTCCGTGAACGACGGAGCGGACCGCTCGCCGGTCGCCGCCGAACGCAGGACTCGGAGGAGGTACCCCTGCAGGACGAACGCCGGCAGCACGAACACGCTCGCGACGATCAGCGCGCCGCCGACGATCAGCGTGGCGACACGGTCGTCGGTTCGCAGGGGATACCCGAGCGCGTCTTCCAACATACCGGAGCGTACCCGGCGTCGTGGTTAACGGTTTCCACCGACCCCGCGACACCACGCCGCGACGGCGGCGACCTCCAGATAGAACAGCCCGAAGAAACCGACGAGCCTAACGGGACGGGAGCCGGCACCGGCGAGGGCCGTGCCGAACGCGAGCAGGACCGCGCCGACGGTCCACGCGTAGAAGTACCGCCCGGACGTGGCCGTCCGTCGCAGCCCCCGGAACGAGATCCCCTCGGCGACGCGCGCACGAACGGTGGCCTCTGAACCCGCGCGAGCGTAGCCGGCGAGCATCGCCGGCAGCGGGTACGCGACGCCGATCGCTAACAGCAGGCTCACCGTCCCGCCGACGAGCGTCACGCCGTACCCCAGCGGCGTCGTCGGGTCGATCGGGCCGCCGCCGGCCCCGCCCGACGTCGCGCCGGCGACGGTGACGAGCAGGACGACGACGGGGACCAGCAGGACGGCGATCGAGAGCGCGCTCGCGACCAGCCCGTCGCGAAGCAGGCCGATCGGCCGCCGGAACGTGGGAAGCGTGGCAGGGTCCTCAGCGTCGCCGGCCGAGGCGAACACGCGGACGAGGTAGCCGACGACGAGCACCGTCGCGATCGGTGTGAGCAACGATATCGGCCACAGCGGAGCCACGACCGCGGCGAGCAGGTGGAGTCCGCCGCCGGTCGCGAGCGTCTCCGCGGTCGCGCCGCGGTCGTCCGCGGCCCCGAGCGGGTACCGAAGCGCCTCCCGGAGCACGCTTACTCCCCGAGCAGGTCGCTCTCGCCCGGCGGGAGGAACTCCTGGATCAGGTCGGCGGAGGCGACCTTGCGGACGAACCCCTCGTCGGCGAACCGCTCCTTGAGCCGCCGGTAGCACTTCATCGCGGCGTCGTTCTGGGCGAACCGCCCCGGCGTCAGCCGTATCGTCGTCGCCGCGCGCGGCTCGACCGCGCTCGGCGGACCGCCGATGACCCTGGTCTCGGGCTCGACCTGTATGCCCACCGCGACCTCCGCGGGCACGTCACGGTAGTAGTCGCGCTCCCCGCGGATCACGAACCCGCCCTTCTCGATGTACTCGCCCGACTCGGGCGTCTTCGACACCTGATCCGGGGTGACGACGTACGCGTCGCCCGCGCCGCGGCCGTCCTTCCACACCGAGGAGTACGAGACGGCGAACTGCGCGGCCTCCTTCCGGGACTGCTCGGGGATCGTCACGTCGCGGGCGGCCTCGGAGGGGTCGGTCGCCTTGATGAGCGTGACCGGACCGCCGTGGGCCTGCGCGTGACAGAACAGGTCCCGTCCCTCCATGTAGTTCTTCACGAGTTCCTCGTTCTGGTCGGCGTTGCGCCCGCCGATGACGAGGAACCCGTCGCTGCTCTCGAACCAGCGGAAGCGGTCGTACCAGTTGTCCTGCCGTCTCACGGGGATCGACTGTCGGGAGAGCCAGTCGACGTCCGCGCGGTCGTCGGCGTCGTCGTCACCGTCGTCGCCGTCGTCGCCGTCGTCATCCGCCTCGTCGCCGTCGCCGCCGCCGTCGCGCTCCCACTGCTCCTTGCGCCGCTTCACGGCCTCCAGCTCCTCGCGGGTGTTCTCGATCGCCGCCAGCGCGCCCTCCTTCTTCTCCTCGATCCGCTTGGCCTCCGTGTACAGCCGGTCGGCGTTCTTCTCCGGGCCGGTGCCGGCGTCGAGGGTGACGACCGTGCCGTCGAGGTCGACGTCTACGGTCCCCTCCGAGCCGTCGACGCCGCGGACGGCCTCCGCCTCGGGGATGCCGCGGTCGGCGCCCTCGAGGAACGTCTCGTCGATCTCCTCCCAGCCCCGACCCTCCTCGCGGGCGGACTGGATCGTCGAGAGCACGTCGGCGACGAGGTCGTAGTGGGCGTACACGGCCTCCGCCTTCTCGCGCTCGGCGGCCGCGCGCTCGTCGAAGTCGTCGATCGCGCCCTCCTGCTGGTCGATGATGCGCTGCTTCTTGGCGATCTCCGCCTCGAAGTCGGGGGCGTCGTCGACCTCCTCGTCCTCCGTGAGGTCGAGCCGGTAGAAGTACTCGTCCAGCGCCGCGTTGAAGTCGTCGTACGCCTCCGCCTCCATACCCTCGCGCTCCTCCAGCGGGAACGGGGTCACGTCGACGACGGCGTCGTCCTCCAGATACACGCGAGGGTTCAGATCCCCCGACTGGAGGCGTTCGCCCATGCGCTGGATCACGTCGTAGATCGCGCGGTACTGCTCCTCGCCGGCGTCCGCGATGTCGAGCGTCTTCTCGACGCCCGCGCGGGTGCAGAACTCCTCGGCGTAGAGGCCGCCCATGTTGAGCTGCGTGGCGAGCGTGCGGACAACGTCGGTGTCCGATTCTTCCATCCGGGCTTCGAGCACCTCGTAGCGCACGTCGAAGGGGTCGATCCGGGACTGCGGGTACTCGTACTGGCTTCCGGGCGCGACCGTGCGGGACTTGAGGCGGACCGTCTCCAGGCTGCGCTGGACCTCGCCGGTCTCGTCGAGGACGGCGAGGTTCCCCTCGCCGAACAGCTCGGCGACGACCGTCGTGTTCGCGTCCGGTCGCTCGAAGTCGAACGTGAGGATACGGTCGAACTCGTACTGCGCCGTGTCCGCGAGCTCGCCGCCCGCGAGCCGCGAGCGGAGCGTCTTGGCGAACTCCGGCGGGCGGCCGGGCGCGTCGGGGACGTGCGCCGGGTCGGCGACGTGACACCGCTTCACGTCGCCCGTCTCGACGAGGAGCTCGACCCGTCCGCGGTCGTAGTCGCGGAGCTTGAAGCGGACGAGGTCGTCGCCGTAGAGGTAGACCTTGTCCACCTTCGCCCCCTCGTACCGGGAGAGCTCCCCGGCGAGGGCCGCGAGGTCGACGCTCGTCATGTCTGTTTTCGGGTCCATCTGATCGTCTCCGGGTAGTCCGGGCGGGTGTTTGGGCGTTGCGGGACGCGCGCGCCCCGGAGGGCGGTCGGAAGCGGTCGAGCGGTCGACGCCGCGGGGCCCTCGCGCGACTATCGGCGCGACAGCACTACACCCGTCGCGGACGCGACGAACCCGAAGGCCGCGAGCACGCCGAACAGGGTCGGCGGGTTCGCGTAGGTCAACACGGTGCCGGCGACGGCGCCGCCGAGCGCGCCGACGCCGAACACGCCGAGGTAGGTGTAGCCGTACGACAGCCCGCGGGTGCCCGCGGGGGTGTACTCGGCGACGGTCGCCTGGTAGAACGGCTGGACGACGAACAGCGCGGCGCCGAGTACCGCCCCGAACACGAGGAACGGCGCGAACCCGAGGTTCGCGACCGGGAGGAACAGTAGAGCCAGCACACCGAGCAGCCCGAAGCTGAGCGCGATCCCGCGTTCGACGGGGATACGGTCGGTGAGCTTTCCCCCGACGTACTGGCCGACGACCCCGATCATGAGCAGCCCGGAGTACACGTAGTTCGCGGGCGACACCTCCCGGGCCGAGAGCCCGCCGAGGACGTCGGCGATCCCGCCGGGCAGCAGCGACCCGACGACGACCGCCTCGAACCCGGGGAGACCGTCGAGCAGCTCCGGCATGAACGTGAGCACGCCGCGGTAGTACAGTCCGGACATCATCACGACGAGGAACACGAGCGCGAAGCTGCCCGTGAACAGCACGCGCGACTCGGCGACGAACTCCGAGAGCGAGTCGACGCCGGCGTCGGCCTTCGAGTCGCCCGCCTCCTCGCCGCCGTCCGCAGCGGCCTCGACGGCCGCGGTCTCGTCGAAGCTCGCGCGGACGGCGTACAGTGCCGCCAACAACGCCGGCGCCGCGAGGATAGCCGCGGCCGTCCGCCAGCCGAGGAACAGTAGCATGAGCGTCGTGAGCAGCGGCCCGAGCCCGATCCCGAGGTTGCCCGCGATGCCGTGGTACGCGAAGCCGGTGCCGCGCTCCTCGACGCCCTTCGAGAGCAACGCGAGCCCCGCCGGGTGGTACACCGACGCGGAGACGCCCCACACGACCATCGCGAAGGTGATCGACACGAGTCCGGGCGCGATCCCGAGCAGGACGAACGAGGCCGCCATCCCGACGAGGCAGGCGGTGATGAGTCGTCTCGATCCGAGGCGGTCGACGAGCACGCCGCCCGGGAGCGCGCCCAGGCCGAAGAGGCCGTACCCGACCGTCACAAGCAGCCCGAGCGTCGCGGAGGTGACCGCGACCTCGAGCGGGCCGAGGGCGATCACGTCGAACTCGGCCAGCCAGATGGGAATGAAGATCGGGATCGACAGCTCGTAGGTGTGGACCATCCCGTGGGCCAGCATGACGAGTCCGACGATGGATCTGTCGTTCCGGTTCACACGCGAACGAGGTTCCTCCGGCGGCATGTACGCGTCGGTGTCGGCACGGACCGCCGTGGGATCGTCGGCCGCCGGGCGTCGACCGCGGTCGGCGATGTGGGGAACGAAACGACTAATCGCCCCCCGCGACTACCGCCGTGTAATGAGCGCCCACGACTGGCCCCACGACCCCGACGGTGAACAGGGAAGCGAGGGGCGCCGAAAGTACGGCCACGCGGTTTTGGTGAAGAAGGTCGACGAGGAGGAGGACTTCCCGCTGCGCGCGGGCGACTACCGCGAGGAGTTCGGCGACCATCCGGTCCGGCTCGACGCGGACACCGTCGTCTCCGTCGAGGACGTCTTCCAGGATATCGACGACGACACCGAGTTCGAGGACATCGTCGCCTTCCACAAGGCGATCGGCGAGACGATGCGCGCCAACGACCTCTGGACGTACGAGGGCGCCGACGCGTTCACTCGCACGCGCGGCTAGCGAGGAGCAGACGGCGAGATCGGCGGGGAACCGCGAGAACCGAACGGAACCGACGGGAAGCGAGAACGATCGCGACGGCGACCCGCGACGGCGTCACTCGGTCGTCGCCGTGGCGTCGCGGTCGGCGGTCCGCTCGCCGGCGAGTTCGCGCTCCAGTTCCTCGCGCTCCCACGTGCGTACCCCTTCTCCCTCGACCTCGTTGCGGAGCTTCTCCTCCAGCAGGTTGATCGCCATCGAGTTCGCCCCCTCGGGGATGATCAGGTCGGCGTGCTTCTTGCTCGGCTCGATGAACTGCTCGTGCATCGGCTTCACCGTCGACAGGTACTGATCGATCACGCCCTCCAGGTCGCGACCGCGGTCGACCACGTCGCGCTCGATGCGCCGGAGGATGCGCACGTCCGCGTCGGTCTCGACGTACAGTCGGAGGTCCAACATGTCGTTTATCTCCTCGTCGTACAGGGCGAGGATCCCCTCGAGAACGATCACGTCGGTCGGCTCGACGGTCTTCCGCTCCTCCTTCCGGTTGTGGATCTCGAAGTCGTACTGCGGCATCTCGACGCTGTTGCCCGACAGCAACGTCTCGAGGTGCTCGCGGAGGAGCGGCCACTCGAACGCGTCCGGGTGGTCGTAGTTCACCTCCGCGCGCTCCTCGAGGTCGAGGTGCGAGAGGTCGCGATAGTAGTTGTCGATCGGGATCCGAGTCACCGAGTCGTCGACGCGCTGGGTGATCAGGCGGGAAACCGTCGTCTTTCCCGCGCCGGTCCCCCCGGCGATGCCGACGACGAACGAGGGGTACGCCATTTGCCGAGTCATCGCCGGCGCGTCGGCTTGGGCGTGTCGGTCCGCCCGTCCCACGCGCGACCGGCCGTGTGAGTTTGTCACGTTCGGTCAATTTTATAAACAGCTACGGCAATGGCTCTCACATGGCACGCAAGATCGATCGCCGTGACGTCCTGAAGGGCGCCGGCACGGCAGGCGTCGTCGGACTCGCGGGATGTATTACCCAGAACGACTCGGGCGGAAACGGCGGCGACGGTGGCGGCGGCGACGGCGGCGGCGACGAGGAGGAAACAGAAGCCGACGAGCAGACCACCGAGCCGTCGGACGACTCCGAGTCGATGCGGACGATCCGTCACTCCGTGCTGATGCCGCTCACCGGCGACCTCGCGTCGCTCGGCGGCCCGATCCGCGACGGCGGGACGCTCCCGGTCAAACAACTGCAGGCCGCCGACGTCCCCGCGGAGTTCGACCAGACCGTCGAGGACACCCAGACCGATCCGCAGGCGGGGATCCAGGCGGCCAACGGGCTCGCGAACGCCGGCTATCCGACCGTGTGTGGGCCGGCGTCCTCGGGCGTGAACCTGCAGGTCGCCCAGCAGGTGTTCATCCCCAACGGGATGATCGGCTGCTCGCCGTCGTCAACATCGCCGGCGGTCACCGACCTCGACGACGACGGACTGATCTTCCGGACGGCCCCCTCGGACGCGCTGCAGGGGCAGGTGATGGCCGACGTCGCCGCGAACAACCTCGGCGACTCGTCGGCGTCGATCATGTACGTCAACAACGACTACGGGCAGAAGCTGGCGGAGGTGTTCGCGAGCTCCTTCACCGACGATCACTCCGGGAGCGTCCAGGAGTCCATCGCCTTCGAGAAGGAGCAGTCCAGCTATAGCTCGCCCCTGTCCTCGGCGATGAACGACTCGCCGAGCCTGCTTGTCGTGATCGGCTACCCCGCCTCGGGGATCCAGATATTCCGCGACTTCTACGCCGAGTACAGCAACGACACCGACATCATGGTGACCGACGGGCTCCGCGACTCCTCGCTCCCGGACGAGGTGGGCAACGACATGGCCAACGTCTACGGCACCTCGCCGCTGGCGACCGGGCCGGGTCAGGAGGCGTTCGCCTCGATGTACGAGGAGGAGTACGACCGCGCACCGGGCGCGTTCAACGCCCAGGCGTACGACGCCTCCGCGGTCTGTCTGCTCGCCAACGCCGCCACCGGCGAGAACGACGGTCAGGCGATCAAGGAGAACATGGCCGCGGTCGCCAACCCGAACGACGGGATGGAGGTCACGCCGGAGAACCTCGCGGAGGGGATGCGTGCGGCGCTCAACGGCGAGCAGGTGTACTACAGCGGCGCGTCCTCGTCGGTCGACTTCGACGAGAACGGCGACATGACCGCCGTGAGCTACGAGTACTTCACGTTCAACACCGACGTGGAGGGCAACATCGAGCAGCTCGACACAATCGACTTCAAGGCGTAACCGTCGCCGTCGAACGCACCCCGTTCTCACCGTTATTTCGCCGCCCGAGCCGCTGTGGCGAAGGCCCCGGTACCGGTGCCTGAGAACTCCCCATCGACCGCCGGGATCAGCGCCTTTAGGCCCTCCCCACGACACCTGTCCCCATGCACGTACTCAGAAACGGGACCGTCGTCGACGTCGACGGGACGCGAGAGGCGGACGTCGCGATCGCGGACGGGGAGATCGTCGCCGTCGGCGACGTCGGACGCGGCGACTCCGAGACCGACGTGAGCGGGCAGTTCGTCGCCCCGGGACTGATCGACTCGCACGTCCACCTGATGATGGACGGCCGTCCGGACGTCGCGACCGCCCAGGACGAGAGCGACTTCGACCACGCGTACATCGCCGCCGCAAACCTCAGGAAGGCCGTTGAGGCCGGAGTCACCACCGTTCGTGACCTAGGCGCTTCGGGGACACTGGCGCTCGACGCCGGCCACGCGGTCGCCGAGGGACGGCTCGTCGGCCCGCGCGTGCTCGCGTGCGGGCAGAACGTCGTGATGACCGGCGGCCACGGCCACTGGTTCGGCCGCGAGGCCGACGGCCCCGACGAGGTCCGCAGGGCCGTCCGCGAGCAGCTCAAGCGCGGCGCGGACGTGATCAAGTGCATGGCGACCGGCGGCGTGCTCACGGAGGGCGCGCGGACCGGCGCGCCGGAGCTCACCCCCGAGGAGCTGGCGACGCTCGTCGACGCCGCGAGCGCCAAGGGCGTCCCGACGGCAGCACACGCCCACGGGAAGGAGGGACTGCTCAACGCCGTCGACGCCGGCATCACGAGCATCGAGCACGGCACGTTCATGGACCGAGAGGCGGCGGAGGCGATGGCGGACGAGGGGACCTACTGGGTGCCGACCGCGGCCGCCCTGAAGAACATCGTCGACAACCCCGACGCCGGGATCCCCGAGTCGGCCATGGACAAGGCAGTCGAGGCCAGCGAGGCGTTCGCCTCCTCGTTCGATCACGCCGAGGCGGCCGGCGTCGATATCGCGATGGGAACCGACGCGGGCACGCCGTTCAACTACTTCGACAACATCGCCGACGAGCTGGCGTACATGGTCGAGTTCGGGATGAGCCCCGAGGCGGCGCTGGAGGCCGCGACCGTCACCGCCGCGGAGCTGTGCGGGCTCGACGACGTCGGCCGCGTCGCCGAGGAGTACCGCGCGGACCTGGTCGTCCTCGACGACAACCCCGCCGTCGACGCCGACGCGTGGCAGAACCCGGCCGCGGTGTTCGCCGACGGCGACCGCGTCGTGTGACCGTCGTCCCCGAGATGTGACTCGCAGCCGACGGTCGCCGGGTGGGCGGCCCGATCCGGGAGTGCCTTTTTAGCGATCAAGCGACTGGTTCCGTTCGATGCCGGAGTGTGCAAACTGTGGCGGGTTCGTAACAGAGAGCTACGTTCGGGTGTTCGCGCCCGGCGAACGGGAGACCGTGCGCGTGTGTCCGAACTGCGAGGACAAGCTTCGCGACGGCGCGGACGTGCGCGAGGCGCGCTCGAAACGCACCTGATCGGAGCGGACCGCCGAGTCGCCGTCTCGATCCTCCCGGATCGGCGACCGGGGTGACGGCTCCGAAGAACTACCATCCGGGGGCCGGAACTCGACCGTATGAACGGAGACAGAACCGGCGAGGCGCTCGCGCCGCTCGCCGCCGCGTTCCGGACAGGCGAGCGAGACCCGACGGCGTACGCGAACACGCTCCGTGATCGGATCGAGGCGCGCGATCCTGAGATACACGCGTGGGTCGACGGAGCGATCTCCCGCGCGTGGCTGACCGCCGAGACGGAGGCCCTTCTCGAACGACATCCCAGATCCGACTCCGAGAGCGACGCCGGCGACGGAGCGGACCGACCCCCGCTGTTCGGGGTTCCCGTGGGCGTGAAGGACATCTTCCACGTCGACGGACTGCCGACGCGCGCCGGCTCCGACCTCCCCCCGGAGGTGCTGGCCGGGCAGGAGGCGACCGCGGTTCGGCGGCTTCGAGCCGCCGGGGCGACCGTCGCGGGGAAGACGCACACGACCGAGTTCGCCTACTTCTCGCCGCCGCCGACGCGGAACCCCCACGACCTCGACCACACGCCGGGGGGATCATCGAGCGGGTCCGCGGCCGCGGTCGCGAGCGGGACCGCGCCGCTCGCGCTCGGCACGCAGACCGTCGGCTCGATCGTTCGACCCGCGGCGTTCTGCGGCGTCGTCGGGTTCAAACCCACCCGCGGCCGGCTCCCGACCGACGGCGTGATCCCGCTGTCGAGGTCGGTCGATCACGTCGGCACCTTCACGCGCGACGTCGCCGGCGCGGCGCTCGCGGCGTCGGTCCTCCTCGACGGCTGGGACGAGCAACGGGCGGGCGAACGGACCGAGCCGCCGACGCTCGGCGTGCCGACCGGGCCGTACCTCGACCAGCCGTCCGAGGTGGGGCGTGAGGCGTTCGAGCGTGCGCTCGACTCGCTCGCGAACGCCGGGTACGAGCTCGTCCGCGTGGAGGCGTTCCCCGACATCGACGACGTGAACGACCGTCACGACACGCTCGTCGCCGCCGAGGCCGCGCTCGCACACGGGGAGTGGTACGGGCGGTACGGCGACCGGTACGCCGACGCGACCCGCGAGCTGATCGAGGACGGGCTGTCCACACCGGTGTCGGCGCTCGTCCGCGGTCGACGGGGACGGGACGCGCTGCGCGACTCGCTCGCGGAGACGGCGGACGACCATGGGATCGACGCCTGGATCGCGCCGGCCGCGCCGGGGCCCGCACCCGAGGGGATCGACGACACCGGCGACCCGGCGATGAACCTCCCGTGGACACACGCCGGACTCCCGACGATCGGGCTCCCGGCCGGCGACGTGGACGGCCTTCCCGTCGGTGTACAAGTCGCCGCGGAATTCGATGCGGACGAACGGCTCTTGGCGTGGGCCGACGAGATCGCCGGCGCGGTCCGAGACGCCGTCTAATCCGTCAGCCAGCACGCCAAACCCACACACGGCGGTGGCGAACCGACACCGTTTTACAGTTCACAGGCATACGCTGAGTTGCACTCACGTAGTGCATCACCGCGCTCCGGTGGTGTAGTCCGGCCAATCATATTGCCCTCTCACGGCAATGACCAGGGTTCAAATCCCTGCCGGAGCATTCTCGTCCACTTCCGTTCGATACCTATGTCTGTCCGGTAGTTTCTCGTGTGTTCTGAGCACGTGGCCCCTGGTTGGTCACGTCGACGGGGATACGTGCCGTTCAGCCACCAGTCTCGGTGTCTGTCCGTCGTACCGATCCGGCTGTGCCACATCGGTAGAGACATGTCGCCCACAGGAGGAGACGTCGGACTCGGTTCGGTACTCATCAGTACGCCACTTCAGGTCATCAGCGGCGAGTTCGTTCAGTACGAGGTCGTGTTCTTCGTGCTGGCGCTCGTTGCGGCGGTACTCGGTGCGAGAGGAATCGCCGGGGTGAGCATGACGATCGCGAAGTGGCTCGTGGTCGTCTTCCTCGTTCTCGCGATCGTCTCGTTGATGCGTTGAATCACCGTTCCGTCGGAGAGCTGCCGGTCCCGGACGGGCCGGCCGTCGGCGGTCGGCGTCGCCACTGGTCGGGGTCGGACGGGTGGGTGTGATATGAAAATGAAAAAAGCCCACCAGCGCGGTGCTGGTGGGCTTGAATCGCGTATGAGTGGTGGGCGGCGAACCGGTGTTTCCAGAGGCTCGCGCACTCCAGGACTTACCGGAACGCTGGCGGGCTTAACTTCCGTGTTCGGGATGGGTACGGGTGGTGCCCCGCCGCTGTGGCCGCCCGAAGGCCGACCATCGGGAACGATCCGATGTAACGCCTACGTCGGTCTCCGACCGATAATGTACGTGCAATCCAGTTAGCACCTGAACCCGATTCAACGGAACATCGGGTTCCAGTATATGAGTGTGGCTTGGTCTGTTAGTGCTCGCGGACTGAACGCCTCGTTGCCTCGGCGCGTACATCCCGAGTCTATCGAACTCGTCTTCTACGAGTGACCTCGGTGGTATCTCTTTTTCAAGTGGGTTTCGAGCTTAGATGCGTTCAGCTCTTACCCCGTGTTGCGTAGCTTCTCGGCAGCTGCCCTCTCGGACAACCGATACACCAGTGGCAACCATTCGTAGTTCCTCTCGTACTATACGAACGTTCTCGTCAGATACCGTAACACCCCCAATAGATAGCAGCCGACCTGTCTCACGACGGTCTAAACCCAGCTCACGACCTCCTTTAATAGGCGAACAACCTCACCCTTGCCCGCTTCTGCACGGGCAGGATGGAGGGAACCGACATCGAGGTA
>NZ_WUUS01000018.1 GCF_009831625.1 Halobaculum saliterrae
GGCGTCGCCGACCGCGAGGCCGTCGACGTCCGCTCTGGCGGCCGACAGCGCGTCGACGGCGTGGACGACCCCGTACCGGAACTCCGCGTCCGCGCCGAGCAGCCGCCGCAGGCGCGCGCCGGGCGGCGGCGGCACGTCCGAGCCGAGGAACCACGCGGCGACGGGGTCGTCCGTCCAGCCGCCGTCGGCGACGGCGGCAGAGACCTCGCCGTCGCCGTAGTCGCCGCGGGCGCGCAGCGTCTCCTCCGCGACCCGGCGGAGGTGCCGGTGAAACTCCCGGCGGCGCTTGATGCTGGCCCGGGAGTAGCCCCGTCGGGTGATCAGTTCGTCGTCGGCGTGGCCGGGGACGGGGACCTCGTAGCGGTCCTCCGGATCCCCCGTCTCGATCGCGCGGTGATCGGCCGTCCGCGCGTCGTTGGCGTATCGGAGCCCCTGGACGAGCGCGAGCACGCCGGCGCCGGTGACGAACACGTACGTCAGGTCGAACAGCCCCGCGAGCCCCCGCTGGGCGACGACCACGAAGCCGAACGCGACGGCGGCGACGCCGACCGCGGCGGCGGCTCTCATTCGCCGTCACCTCCCCGAGTTCGATCGTCGGGGGAGTCAGCCTCCGGCGACTTCCCGTCGGCGTACGTCTCCTCGATCCGCCGCAGCGCGGCGACGGCCTCGCGTTCGCGCTCGGCGGTCGCCGGCTCGTCGCCGTAGCGCACCGCCTCGAACGCCTCGGTGAGCGTGGTCACGTCCTCGCGAGCCATCCCGGCGTCGACGGCGGCGGCAGCGAACTCCGCGGGCGTCGTCGACCGGGGGTTGTCGACCGCCAGCGCGCCCGTCATCTCGCGCCACGCGCGATACACCTCGTTCTCTAGGTCGGCGTCGGACTCCAGCCGGTCGGCGGCCTCCCCCGCCCGGGCGCCGACCGCCTGCCGGCGCTCGGGGGCGGGCGGCTCCGGCGCCTCCCCGGCGAGTTCGTCCTCGTCGTCGCCGGTGGAGACGAACAGCAGGAGGACGCTCCCGAGGATCGCGACGACCAACAGCAGTCCGACGAGGGCCGTCGGCGCCGAGAGCGCCTCGCCGGCCGCGTTGGCGCCCGAGGACCCCCCGCCGGCGGGGAGCAGCGAGGCGTTCTCGGCGACCGACTCGGTCGCGCCGATGGCGACGGCCGTCGGGCTCGACCCGCACGAGACGAGCGCGAGGTACAGCACGCCCAGCGGGAACAGCGCCGACGCGACGAACAGGCCGCTGATGAACCACGACCGGGTCGTCCGGTACATCGACGCGAGGAACAGTCCGACGCCGACGAGGAGGGCGAGCTGTATCCCCGGCTGCGTGAGGAACTCGACGCAGACGTTCAGCTGTACCCGAGCCGCCTCGGAGGGCTCGTCGCCCCCGAGGTCGACGGCGCCGTCGCTGTCCGCGCCGACGCCCGCGTCGTTCGGTTCGGTGCCGGCCCCGAGCCCGCCGGCGGCGCTCGTCGTCGCCGAGTCCAGCGTCGCGGCGGCGACGCCGAGCGCGAGCACCGCGAGGAGGGCCAACGCCGCGGTGACCAACGTGCGTCTGTCCACGTTGTGGTCCGGTAGCGCGTGCCCCCGTTAAGAGATTTCGACGCGGGCGGGGCAACCGCCGACCGAGTGTCGCCGAACGGACCGCAGGACAGTGAGGAGGTCGGGCCCCTCAGTACGTCAACAACACCTGCACCGCCTCCGCCGGCCGACGGTCGAGCAGCTCGTACGCGTCGGGCGCCTCCGTCACCGGGAGCCGGTGGGTGACGAGTCGGTCGGTCTCGATCTCCCGCAGTCGGCGCCACGCGGTCGCGAGGCGGCGCCCGACCGTCCACCGTCCGCGACGCTCGGGCGCGAGCGTGCTCACCTGACTGGCGCGGATGTCGATCCGGCTGCGGTGGAATCGCCCGTCGAGCGACAGCTCCGTCGGCTTGATGCCGTACCACGACCCGACGACGACGCGGCCGTCGTACCCCGTGGCGTCGACGGCGTCGTCGAGCGCCGCCGGGTCGCCCGACAGCTCGTAGGTCAGATCGGCGCGACCGGGCCAGCGCGACTCGTCGCGGTCGTCCGCCCCGCTCTGCGGCGTCGCCGTCACAGAGCTCGACGGCTGGCTTGCGGACGGGCCGCCCGTTCCGCCGCTTCCCGACCCGTCCGCGAACAGGGACGCGGGGTCGACGGCGTCCGGATCGACGCTCCGGTCGGCTCCCATCGCCTCCGAGCGGTCACGTCGGCTGGCGAGCGGGTCGACGGTCACCAACTCCGAAAGCGGGAACGACGACAGCAGCGCCGTCGTGAGCAGTCCGATGACTCCCTGTCCGAACACGACCGCTCGCTCCCCGATCGCGGGCTCGCCGTCGAGCGTCAGCGTCACCGCCGTCTCGACGTTCGGGAGGAACACGGCCCGCTCGGGCGGGACGCCGTCGGGCACGCGACTGACCTCGTCGACGCCGACGACGAACCTGCTGGCGTGCGGGTGAAACGCGAGCACCGTCTCGCCGCGCCACGCCGGGTCCACCTCCGGGCCGACGGCGGTCACGGTGCCGACGGTGGCGTACCCGTACGGGAACGGGTACGAGAACGAGCCCGACAGCGACGGGAGCGTCTCGTCGACGACGGTCTCCGGGTTCATCTCGCCGCGGTACAACAGCAGCTCCGTTCCGGGGCTGATCGCCGACACCGTGGCCTCGACGACGAGTTCGCCGGGTCCCGGGTCGGACACGCTCGTGTCGCGCACCGCCACCTCGCGGGGGCCGGTGAAGTACACGGTCCGTCCCGACACGGGTCACCACGCCCTCGATGCGGCCGGGGTGCTGCGGGCGGGACCGACGGACGCGTTCCCGCGGAACGCGCCCCGTCCTGCGTCATGAGCTGTCATCTCCGGTACCACGGGCCATATCGACATAATTGCTCGGTCGGGATCGCCGGACGCGTCCGGGACGACGCCGCAGGCGCTCACCCCGCCGGACGCGTCGAGTCGGGGGGCGGCCGGCGGACGCCCGGTCGTCCGGATCCCGGCCGGGACGCCGGGGTCACGCGAGGTCGCTGAACGCCGCCTCCGCGCCGACCGCGTCGAGGTGGCCGTCGAGGTCGGTACGCACCGACTCGATGTCCTCGCACAGCGCCTCGTACGCGTCCGTCGACGTCTCGCCGGCGACCTCCAGGGCCGCCTTCTTCGACGCGAGCGCGAAGAACTCCTGGCTGCGCTCGTCGTAGGAGGCCCGCTCGACCAACACCTCGACGAGCCCGATCAGCTCGGACTCCTCGACCGGCTTCGTTCGGTAGTCGTCGAACGGCATGTCGACGATATCGGTCGTGGGCTCGACCGCGGTGAGCATCGCGACGCGGCAGCCGATCTCGGCGGCGCGAAGCTCCCGGAGCACCTCCCTGCCGTTCATCCCGGGCATCCGGCGGTCCAGCAGCGCCACGTCCACCGACTCGTCGGCGATCGACAGCGCCTCCTCCCCGTCGGTCGCCGTCCTGACCTCGTATCGCCCCTCGAGATAGGCGCTGTACAGCGACACCAGCGCCGACTCGTCGTCGACGAGGAGGACGGTCGTGCTCCCGTCGTCGCTCACGGCGTCCTCGATCCTCCTCGGGTCAGATCTGTCGTTTCCGGGACCATACGGTAGCTGGCTTGCCGCCCACACAAATAGCCATCCGTCGAGATATCGATTATGATATGTTCATGGCCTGTCCTCCGGAGAAGGCCCGACGGAGGCCGGGTGTGTCAGCGATCGCGGACGCAACTCCGGCGGTGGGGTGGCCGTGTTCGGCGATTTCGTATCGCGCCTTGTGGTGTATCAGCGCCGGTGGAGTGGCGTCATCACAGCCGCCGCTGGGGCGACGAGCGGGCCGACCATGTAACCGGCCGAACGGACGAACAGGCGTAAAACGGGACCGAGATACCGCTAGAACGGCGCCTCGGGATCCGCGCCGTCGGGTGAGCCGGACGCGACCGCGCCCCCCTCGGCGTTGAGCGTCTCCGCGAGTTCGCCCCGCTCCTCCAGCTCCGCGAGGACGTCGCTGCCGCCGACGAACTCGCCGTCGACGAACGTCTGCGGGATCGTCTCCCAGCCGCTCTCGGCCTCCAGGGCCTCGCGGAAGGCGTCGAGGTTCTTCAGCGTGTCCACCGTCGCCACGTCGTCGCGGTACCGGCTGATCAGTCCGACCGCGCGCTTCGAGTAGCCGCACTGGGGCATCCGGGCGTTCCCCTTCATGAACAACACCACCTCGTTGTCGGCGATCGCGTCGGTCGTGCGCTCGTGCGCCTCCTCGGCGTCGATCCCCTGATCGGTCGGGTCGAAAGTCACAGTACCGTCCGTACCGTCCCGACCATGTTAGGGGTTGCGCCGGGGGCGCTCGTCGTCGGGACCCTCGGCTGCACCGCCGGGATCGGCGGGTTCGGGACCGGCCTCCGAGTCGTCGCGGTCGCCGGAGCCGTCGGTATCCGCGTCGCCGGAGCCGTCGGCATCGTTGCGGTCGTCGGTCTCGTACAGTCGGACCTCCCGTTCGCCGTCGAGCTCGCCGCCGGCGCGGACTACGGCCCGAGCGGCGACGGCGCTGACGAGGACGACGCCCGCGATCAGCGCGGCGTGGAAGCCGAGCAGCGGGTCCGAGTCGAGGTCGCCGGGGGCGAGCACGCCGAACCCGACGACGAACGCGACGAGCATCGCGACCGGGACCGCGTTCACCGTCAGGTCCGAGAGCGTCCGGCCGGAGAACACGCTTCCTGAGGTCTCCGTCCCGTCGTCGTCGGCCGCGTCCGGGGCGTCAGCGTCGGCGTCGGCGTCGGGGCGGGCATCGGAGTCGGGCGCCACGGGTGCCCGTACCGAGTGGCCGGGCGGGCCTGAACGTTGCGCCCGGTCAGTAGTCGCCGAGCACGCCGAGCCGGCGCGCCCGCCGCGTCCCGTAGTGGAAGACGACATAGCCGCCCGCGAGGTAGCCCGCGGCGACGGCGACGAGCAGCGCGAGGTCGGCGACCGGGAACTCCCACAGGCGGACGCCGTCGACCATCGCCCGCTGGAGCATCGCGCTCCCGTGGGCCAGCGGCAGCGCCCGCAGCCACGGCTGGTCGAGCACCGGGGCGGAGACGAGCACGACGAAGCCGAACTGCAGGAGGTTCAGCCAGTTGCCGACCCGCTTGTAGAGAACGGTGACGCCGCCGGCGGCGAAGCCCAGTCCGAGCACGGAGGCGATCGCCAGCCCCGCGACGACGACGACCGTCACGGGCGCGATCTGCAGCGTCGTGCCCGTCGCGAGGAGCATCACCGCGAGCACGACCGCCGAGGTGAGGAACGTCCGGATCACCTTGGCGACGCCCTTCAGCAGCGCGACCGGCGCGAAGCCGAACGGGGTGGTGACGTGCCGCTCCAACGTCCCCCACTGCACCTCGCTGGCGATGTCGTTGGACACCGACGAGTACGCGCCGACCGCGAGCGTCCACAGGAAGTAGCCGACGACGATCCCCGACAGCGAGTCGGCGAGCGCCTGCCCCGCAAGCAGCCGGCCCCCGAAGAACAGCAGCCCGAAGAACACCAGCGAGATGACGATCCCGCCGATCGCGTTCGCCGGATACCGGACGAAGATCAGGAACTCACGGTACAGCACCGCCCGAGCGAGATCGAGGTACGTCGCCGGCCGCGGGTCGTCGCCGGCGGCGGCGCCGTCGTCGGCGCCGGTGTTCGCGGCGGTCACTGTGCACCCCCCTCGTCACCGACCGCGGCCGCGGGCCGGTTCGTCGCCCCGCCGGGCTCCCGCCCCGCCGCGGACGGGGTCGGTTCCGTCGCGCCACGGTCGCCGGTCAGGCGGACGAACACGTCCTCGAGGGTCGGCTCGACCGTCTCGACGCGGTCGAGCGTCACGCCGGCGGCCCGCAGCGCGTCGAAGAGATCGTACACCGCGTCGCCGTCGGTGACGACCTCCAGGGACGGCGGGTCCGCCCCCGAGTCCGCGTCGGCGACGTCAAACCGGCCGCGCAGGTCGTCGACCGTCGCCGGCGTGAGGTCGTCGCTCGCGACGCGCACGCGGTACTCGTCCACCGTGCCGAGCAGTCGCTCAACCGCGTCGTCGGCGACGATCGACCCCTCCGACATGACGATCACGCGGTCGCAGACGTCCTCGATCACCCGCATGTCGTGACTGCTCACGACGACCGTGAGGTCCTCCTCCTCGGCGAGCCGGCGGATCTCCCGACGCAGCGTCCGCGACCCCTCCACGTCGAGCCCCAGCGTCGGCTCGTCGAGGAACACCAGCTCCGCCCCGCCCGCGAGCACGCTCGCCAGCGACACCTTCTGTTTCATTCCCCGCGACAGCTCGCGAACTGGCGTGTCGGCCCTGTCGGCCAGGTCGAGCCGGTCGAGCAGGCGGTCGTGGCGGTCGGCGACCGAGTCGGGGGCGATCCCGCCGATCGTCGCGAAGTACCGGAGGTTCTCCCGGACCGTCAGCCGCCAGTAGTCGTTGCGCGCGCCCTCCAGCATCGCGTCGACGTTCGCGTATGCGGCGCGTCGCCCGTCGGTCGCATCCCGGCCGAGGACGCGGACCGTCCCCTCGTCCGGGATGACGGTTCCGAGGATCGACTTGATCAGCGTCGTCTTCCCCGCGCCGTTGGGACCGAGCAGGCCGACGACGGACCCGCGTTCGATCGCGAACGAGACGTCGTCGACCGCGGTGACCGCGTCGTCCCCGGAGCCGAACCGCTTGGAGAGCCCCTGAACGGCCAACGCGGGCGTCCCCGACGGGTCGGGGGTGCGGCCGTTCGGTGTCGGTGTCATTGACGGAGGTAGTCGTGCACGCCGGATAAGGGGTGGGGCAACGGTGTCCCCGCTGGCGACTCGGCGTATCTGGCAGAAGTCTTACTTCGGCTCTGTCTGACCTGCGGACATGGCCCTCCACCACGAACTCAACGGTCGTCGAGCCCTCGGTGCCGCGCTCGGATCGGGATCGCTGGTCGCGCTCGCGCTCGTCGCGTTCGGCTGGCTTCGGCTGTCCCTGACGGGGCGTGCGCTCCCGGGGCCCGTCGGGATCGTCGCCGCCGTCGCGATCGAGACCGTCGTGGCCGCCGCGACGTTCGCCCCGTTCCTGTTGGCCGTCGTCTGCGTCGTCGCTCGACCCTCCCCGCGCGTCGTCGCCGGCGGGGCGGCCCTCGTGTACGGGGTGGGTCTCGTCACGACCCTCGGCGGAGCGCTGGTGTCCGGCTTCCCGGGCTCGATCGGCCCCGTCGTGCTCGCCGTCCCGCTGCCGACCGTCGCGAGCCTCCTCGCGATCGCCGTCGCCGTCTGGATCGCGCGTCACGGCGGCTACGACCGGCTCGCCGCGGCCGCCGAGGGTGCCGACCAACACCCGCTGTTCGCCAACGTCACCGGGCATTCCCTCGGCCCGGGCCTGTCAGTTCAACGGGGACTCGTGGCGGCGGGGGCGGGAGCGATCGTCGGCGCAGGCGGCCTCGTGGCGGCGAGCGGGATCGGGGACCTGCTTCGGGCGGCAGCACGTTCGGGGGCGGGCGGCTCGATCTCCGTCACGGTCTCGGGAGTCTGGGTCCGGAACGTGGGGATCCCGGCGTCGCAGTTCCCGGTCGAGTGGCTGTTCGAGGCGTCGTTCCTCCTCGCGGTGGCGTTCGTCACCGGATCTCGCGTTCGCCCGCGCGACCTCGCCAAGGGCATCGCCGTCATCGTGGGGGTGCAGTCGACGACGGAGGCGTTGCCCGCGCTCCTCCGTTCCGCCCGCCCGTTCGATCTCTGGGATCCCACGGGCCCGTTGCTGACGCCGGTCGGCGACGTGTTCCTGGTCGTCGGCGTCGCCGCCGCGGTTCGACTGGCGTTGCACCGCGGTGGGGGCGCCCGAACCCGCGTCGAGGAGCCCGCCGGCGAGTGACCGTCGCGAGCAGGACGGAAACCGCAGCCGGGACGTGTTCAGGGCGTCCACCCTCGCGTCCGCTCGACGATCGGCGGAGCGCCACGCCGGAACGAGTATCGATATCGGGGGAAGCACAGCCAATATTATACGTCCTGTGGCGGTGATCGTACACGATGAACGAGACGCCCGGCCGAGAGGACATCTCCGATCTGGGCGCGATCCGGCGGATGTACCGCATCACCGCCGACTACGAGCGGTCCTTCGAGACGAAGGTGTCGGACCTGTTGGAGCTCGGGCGGGCGTATCTCGGGGTACAAGCCGGGTTCCTCACGGAGATCTCCGAGGACGAACAGTACATCGTCAACGCCAGCGGCGATCACCCGCTGTTGCAGCCGGGAGAGTCGTGTCCCCTCGAGAAGACGTACTGCCGACGGACGCTCTCACACGACGGCTCGCTCACCGTCCAGCACGCCGAGGTCGAGGGATGGGAGAACGACTCCGCGTACGAGCAGTTCGGGCTGGAGTCGTACATCGGGGCCAAGGTGATCGTCGACGACGAGGTCTACGGGACGTTCTGCTTCGCCGACACCGAGCCGCGGGAGGACCCCTTCACCGAGCCGGAGTCGACGTTCGTGGAACTGATGGCCGAGTGGGTGAGCTACGAGCTCTTCCAGAAGCAGGCGACCGAGCGGATCGAGCGACAGCGCGACCAGTTGGAGGAGTTCACCCGGGTCGTCTCACACGACCTCCGGAATCCGCTCAGCGTGGTCCAGGGCTATCTGAACCTCGCGGAGCAGACCGGGGACCCGGAGCACTTCGAACGGAGTCGAAACGCGCTCGACCGAATGGAGTCGCTGATCGAGGACCTGCTGGTGCTGGCACGGGAGGGCGAGTCGATCGCCGAGACGGAGTCCGTCGACGTGGGCGAGATAGCGAACGACTGCTGGTCGTTCGTCGCGAGCGAGGAAGCGACGCTGACGGTGGAGATCGACCGCCGGATCACCGCCGACGGGAGCCGGCTTCAGCAGCTGTTCGAGAACCTCTTTCGGAACGCGATCGAACACGGCGGCGACGACGTGACCATCCGCGTCGGTGAGTTGTCCGACGGGTCGGGCTTCTTCGTCGAGGACGACGGTCCGGGGATCCCGGAGGCCGAGCGGGAACGAATACTCGATCACGGCTACTCGACGGCGGAGGACGGGACGGGCTTCGGACTCACGATCGTCACGCAGATCGCCGACGCCCACGGCTGGGACGTGGCAGTGACCGAGAGCGACGGCGGCGGAGCGCGGTTCGAGATATCGGGCGTCGAGTGACCGGCATCGCCGTCGATACCCGACACTAAGGCGATCGCCGAGAGTCGATCCCGCATGGTCGCGACGGACGACGTCCATCGACTCGCGGACATGACCTGGCGGGAGGTCGAGGCGGCCCTGGAGGAGACGCGGACGATGCTCCTGCCGGTCGGCAGCACCGAACAGCACGGCCTCCACATGCCCCTCGGCGTCGACGTGTACATGCCCGAGGCCGTCGCCGAGCGCGTGGCCCGACGGACGGGCTGTCTGCTCGCGCCCCCCATCTGGTACGGCGTCAGCCCGCACCACACGTTCAAGCCCGGCACGTTCACCGTCCGGAGCGAGACGTTCCAGCACTACGTCCGTGACGTCTGCGTGTCCGCGGGCGACTGGGGCGTCGAGAACGTCCTGCTGGTCAACGGCCACTACCTCGTCCAGGACCCGGAGCTCGACGTGGTCGTGCGCGAGCTCACGACCGAACACGACATGCGGGCGTTCCACGTCCCCCTCGTCTCGGGGTTCGAGGACGCCGCGACGGCGGTACGGACGAGCGAGGTGTCGTTTCACGCCTCCGAGTTCGAGACCAGCATGATGCTCGAACTGTTCCCGGACCTCGTCGACATGGACCGCGCGGAGTCGGTCGACCCGCCCGACGACGCGCTCCCGATGACCGACTACGACGCCTACGGCGACAACCGCGTCGGCTGGGCGCTCTCGGCGGACCGGATGGACGACCTGACCGACACCGGCAACCTCGGCGACGCGACCGTCGCCACCCGCGAGAAGGGCGAGGCGATGGTCGAGGACGTGGTGAACGACGTCACGCAGCTCGTGGACGCGCTCGCCGGACTCGACGACGGCGACTCGGTCGACAGCTGATCGTCCGTCCGGCGGCGCCGTCCTCCGCGATCCACGCCGCGGTCTCGGCAGAGACGGTCGTATCGCCGCGGTGCCGGCTCGTCCGTTCTGGATGGTCGAACCACCCGCGGATGGAGACGGGAGCGGACCCGGCGATCCGGATCGGGACGTCCTCGAAGGACCGCTGGCGCCGGCTCGAAGGAGCTCGGGTATACGAACTCTCAAGTGCCGGCGAACCGTCGATACACCGAATGAAGAACCGATCCCGTACCGCGGCGTCCCCCGTCACTCCGTACTACGGGGACGGGTTCGGGGACCGGCGGAACGAGCTCGAGGCGACGGTGGACCGCATCTCGGCTGACGCCGGCGTCGCGCTCGCCGCCCTCCGCGGGCTCGACGAGCTGGGCGCCGACACGGCCGAGGGGGCCGACGCGCCCGCCGTGGTCTTCGCGACCGAGGCCGACCCGATCCCGGCGGGCGTCGACCGATCGGTGATCTGGGTGACGCCGGATCCGGGGGTCGCCGGAGCGGCCATCGACGCTGGCGCCACGGACGCGATCGTCTGGGAGCCGGGCGAGGACATCGACCTGCTCGCGGCGAAGCTAAAGCGGCTCTCGGCGCCCGAGGAGGCGACGAGGGACCGCGACGGCGAGCCGCCGGTGGCGCTCGAACGTGAACCGGAGGACGAGGGGAGCGAACCGCTGAGTGGCGGTGGACACGACCCCGCCCTCTACGAGTACCTCGTCAAGACCGTCGGCGACGCAGTGTACATCCTCGACGAGGAGGGGCGGTTCACGTTCGTCAACGACGCGCTGTGCGAGATGACGGGGTACGACCGGGAGGAGCTGCTGGGGTCGTCGGTGCACCGGATCAAGGACGACGAGACGGTCGAGGAGGCGGAGGAGGCGCTCCGGGACCTCCTCAGGGACTACGGCGAGAGCGAGGACGGCGAGCTGTCGATCGCGAAGCTCGACGTCGAACTCGTCAGGGAGGACGGCCGGCGGGTCCCCTGCACGGACCGGATGACGCTCAGACCCCGCGAGGACGGCTCGTTCTCCGGCACGGTCGGGACGCTCCGCGACGTGAGCCGCCAGCGGCGGCGGGAACGAATCTTGAACAACCTCCTGCGAGCGACACAGGGGATGGTCGGGGAGGCGACGACCGCGGGCGTCGCCGAGCGCGTCGTCGACGTCGCGATGAACACGATCGAGGCCGAGAGCGCCGTCGTCCGGGAGCACGACCCGGAGACGGGCGCGCTCGTTCCGGTCGCGGTTCCCGACGCCGTCCGCGAACGGCTGGGAGACCGTCCGCGATACGACGCCGACGAGGGACCCGTCGGGACGGCGTTCACCGAGAACCGCACCGTCAGGACCGACGACCTCGACCACATCGACGGCGACCCGGCCGGGAGGGCGACGTACGTTCCGATCGGCGACAGTCGCACCCTGAGCGTCGGCCATCGCGGCGACGGGGCGTTCTCGAGCGACGGACAGCAGTTCCTCGAACTGCTCGCGGCGACCGCGGGGTCGGTGTTCGACCGCGTCGAACAGGACCGGGAGCGTCGCCGGTACCAGGCCGCCGTGGAGGCCGCCGACGACATGCTGTTCACGCTGGACGGGGAGGGCGAGTTCACGATCGTCACCGACTCGCTCGCGACGATGCTCGGGACGACCCGGTCGGAGCTCGTGGGAACACACGTCGCCGACGTGCTCTCGGACGACGCGGTCGCCGACGAGTTCCTCAGGCCGACGGACGGCGCCATGTCGATCGCGACGGAGACCGAGCTGGTCGCCCGCGACGGCGAGGCGGTTCCCGCGCGGATAACCGTCTCGCCGATCGACGGCGTCGGCGCCGACGGCGTCGTCGGGACGGTCCAGGACATCCGCGAGCTTCGGACGGCGAGGGCGGAGGCCTCGCGACAGCGCCGCCGGTTCACCGAGCTGTTCGAGACGCTCACCGATCCCCTGGTGGAGCTGAGCTTCGACGGGGACGAGGCGACGATCCGCGCGGTCAACGACCGCTTCGTCGCCATGACCGACGTCGACGCCTCGACCCTCCGGGACGCGCCGCTGTCCGCGGCCCGAGCGTCGATCCCCGAACCGGTCGCCGACGCCCTCGCGGAACTCGGCGGCGCCGAGGGGACGGTCGAGCGGGAGGTCGACGTGCAGACGCCCCGCGGCCGCCGCTCGTACCTGTTCCGGAACGTCCCCTACCGCGACGACGGCGTCGCGCGGGCGTTCGTCGTGCTGACCGACGTCACGGAGGTCAAACAGCAGGAGACCCACCTGCGGGTGCTCCACCGACTCTTGCGTCACAACCTCCGAAACCAGACGAACGTGATCCTCGGGCGGGCGGGGCTGGTCCGAACGGCGGACGACCTCGCGGACGCGGCGGAACACGCCGAGGCGATCGAGGAGGCGAGCAGTTCGCTCATCGAGACGAGCGAGACGGCACAGGCGATCCAGCGAACGCTCCGCGACAGCGACGGCGACGGTGCGGGCGGCTCCGTGCCCGCGGCGGTGGTCGAGGAACGGCTCCGTCGGCTCGCCGGGTCGATGGCGCCGGAGACGGACGTTCGGATCGACGTCGAGGTCGACGGTCCCGTGCCGTACGACGGCGCGGCCCACCGGGCCGTCACGGAACTGCTCGACAACGCCGTCGAGTTCGGCACGCCGGAGCCGGGGTCGACGGTCGAGATCCGAGTGACGGATCTGGACGCGGAGACGGTCCGGATCACGGTCGCCGACGACGGGCCGGGGATCCCGGACGCGGAGTGGTCGGTCGTCGCCGGCGACCGTGAGATAACGCAGCTCCAACACGCGTCGGGGTTGGGGCTGTGGCTGGTGAAGTGGGTCTCCGACATGCACGGCGGCGACCTTCGGCTGATGTCGGCCGACGAGGACGGGACGACGATCGCGCTCGATCTGCCGACCACGTAAGGCGGGGCGATCCGCTGGCGTGCGCCGCCCGCGACTGATCCACGATCCGCCAGCTACGCCGCCCGCGACCGGCCCCCGGAACCGACACGAACAGTTATGTCAAACGTGGTCAACGATCGCGTGGTATGCGAGCAGCAGTCCTGCGCGAACACGGGGAACCGCTCGACGTGACCGAGGTCGACGACCCGGATCCGGAGCCGAAGGGCGTGGTCGTCGAGGTCGAGGCGTGCGGTATCTGCCGGTCCGACTGGCACGGCTGGCAGGGCGACTGGGACTGGCTGGGCATCCAGCCACAGCCGGGGCAGATCCTCGGTCACGAGCCGGCGGGGCGCGTCACCGCGGTCGGCGAGGACGTGACGAACTTCGCCGAGGGCGACCACGTCGCCGTCCCGTTCAACCTCGGCGACGGCACCTGTATGCAGTGCCGGACCGGCCACGGGAACACCTGCGAGAATCCCATGCCGCTGGGGTTCGTCGAGCCGGTCCCCGGCGCCTTCGCCGAGCTGGTCCACGTCCCCGCGGCCGACCACAACCTCGTTCACCTGCCCGACGGCGTGGGCTCCGTCGACATGGCGGGGCTGGGCTGCCGGTTCATGACGGCCTTCCACGGCTTGGCACATCGGGCGCCCGTCGAGGCGGGCGACTGGGTCGCCGTCCACGGCTGCGGCGGGGTCGGCCTCTCGGCGGTCCACGTCGCCGACGCCCTCGGGGCGAACGTCGTCGCCGTCGACCTCGACGACGACAAGCTCTCCACGGCGGAGGAGCTCGGCGCCGCCGAGACCGTCAACGCCGCCGACGCCGACGACGTTCCGGGGGCGGTGCAGGCGCTCGCGGGCGGCGGTTGTCACGTCTCCGTCGACGCGCTCGGCATCGCCGAGACGTGTCGCAACTCGGTTCTCAGCCTCGGCACGCGGGGAACGCACGTCCAGATCGGCCTCACCACGTCCGAGGACGAGGGGATGGTGAGCCTCCCGACGGACGCGATGGTCATGAAGGAGATCGAGTTCGTCGGCTCGCTGGGCCTGCCGCCGACGAGCTACGACGAGATCTTCCGGATGGTCGCCCGCGACAAACTCGACCCCAGCGCCGTCATCAGCGAGACGGTGTCGCTGGACGACGTGAACGACAAGCTGTCCGCGATGACCGACTTCGGCACCGTCGGCATCCCGGTGATCGACGAGTTCTGAGTCGGAGCGGTCGGGCGGTCGGTTCCCCGGCCACAGGTGGTTTACTGTCGGCCCCGTGAAGTCGGCCCGATGCACGCCGACGAGATCGATCCCCAAGCCCGGGCGGCTGTCGAGCGACAGGATCGGTTCCCCCTTCCACACAGCCGATACGGGCTGAAGCTCCTCCGGCTCCTCACTCGACCCGTCACCTGGGTACAGAACCGAAGCCCCCCGAGCGTCGGCGCCGTCGTCGACCGGACGATCCCCGGTCCCGACGGGAACCTCGACGCCCGGCTCTACCTCCCGGACTGCGACGGCCCGTTCCCGACCGTCGTGTTCTTCCACGGCGGCGGGTTCGTCCTCGGGAGCATCGGGACGCACGACTGGCTGTGTCGCCACCTCACGAGGGAGAGCGGCTGCGCGGTCTGTTCCGTCGACTACCGTCTCGCCCCGGAGCACCCCTTCCCCGCGGCCGTCGAGGACGCGGCGGCCGCCGTCGAGTGGGCGGCCGCGAACCCGGACGCCGTCGGTGGGACCGGAACCGTCGCGGTCGCGGGCGACTCCGCCGGCGGGAACCTCGCTGCCGTCGTCGCCCTCATGGCCGCCGAGGGCGACGGACCCGAGATCGCCCACCAGACGCTCCTGTACCCCGGCGTCGGCGTCGACCCGGACCAGCCCTCAGTTCGCGACCACGGGGGGATCGTGCTCAGCGAGGCCGACATCGAGTGGTTCGGCGACTGCTACTACGGGAGCGACATCCACCGTCGCAACCCGTACGCCGACCCGACGAACGCGGGCGACGTCTCGGGCGTCGCCCCGGCGACCGTCGTCACCGCGGGGTTCGACCCCCTTCGCGACGGCGGCCGGGCGTACGCCGAACAGCTCGTCCGCGACGGCGTCGCCACGCGGTACGTGAACTACGAGGACATGGTTCACGGCTTCATGACGATGCGCGGCGTCGATCGCACCCACGAGGCGATCGCGATGGTCGCCGACGAGATCGCGGACGCGGTCGCCGACGGGTGAGCGCCCTCAGAACGGGTACTCGCGCGGTTCGTGCTGGAGGGAGATCCACTTCTCCTCGGTGATCTCCGAGAGGAACGCGTCGCTGTTGTAGGTGCCGACCCCCGAGGCGCCGATCCCGCTGAACGGCACGTGCGCCTCGTCGTTGATCGGCTGGTCGTTCACGTGGACGTTCCCCGTCTCGATCCGGTCGGCGATGGCCATACCGGTCCCCACGTCCCCCGCGTGGACGGACCCCGAGAGGCCGTACTCGGTGTCGTTGGCGATCTCGACGGCCTCGTCGACGTCCGAGAACGGAATGACGGGCGCGATGGGCCCGAAGTGCTCGTTGCACGCGGCGGGCATGTCGGGCGTCACGTCCGAGAGGACGGTTGGTGCGACCACGAGCGAGTCGTCCACACCGTCGATGTCGACGGTGTGTCCGCCCGTCTCGAGCGTCGCGCCGGCCTCGACCGTCCCCTCGACGTATCCCAGCATCTCGTCGCGCTGGGACTCGTCGATGATCGGCCCGACGACGGTGTCGTCCTCGTGGGCGCTCCCGACCGGGAGTTCCTCCGCACGCGCGGTTAGACGCTCGACGTACTCGTCGTACACGGACTCGTGGACGATGTGCCGGTTGATCGAGATGCACACCTGTCCCTGGTGGACGAACGAGCCGAAGACCGCCCCGTCGATGGCGCGGTCGAGGTCGGCGTCCCCCGTGACGACGTGCGCGTTGTTCCCCCCGAGCTCCATCGCGGGGATCGCGAGGTTCTCCCCGGCGATGCCCGAGACGCGTCGGCCGACCTCCGTCGACCCGGTGAACGCGACCACGTCGCTGTGGGGATGACCGGCGACGCGGTCGCCGATGTCGGAGCCGCGTCCGGTGACGACGTTGATCAGGCCGTCGGGGAGGTCGGTCTCCTCGAACAGTTCGGCGAACAACAGCCCGCCGGTGATCGGGGAGTTGGTCGAGGGCTTGAGGACCACCGCGTTGCCCGCGGCGATGGCGGGTGCGACCGCGCGCATCGAGAGGTTCAGCGGGAAGTTCCACGGCGAGATCACCGTCACGACGCCCTTCGGGTTCCGCTGGACGACGTTCTCCTTGCCGGGGATGTTCGAGTCGACGTGCTCACCCTTCATCCGGCGAGGGAGCGTCGCCGCCTCCCCCGCGTGGTCCGAGGCGATCTGGATGGACGTCTCGCCCATCGTTCGCGAGCCGCCCACCTCGTGGGCCAGCAGGTCGATCACCTCCTCGCGGTGCCGTCTGAGCGCGGCGGAGAACTGCTCGATCACCTCCTGCCGGCGGGCGGGCGGTGCGTCGGCCCACTCCGCCTGTGCCGCGGCGGCCGCCTCGTAGGCGTCGTCCACGTCCGCACGTGTCGCGTTCGGAACCTCGGCGATCCGCTCGCGCGTCGAGGGGTCCTCCACGGCGATGGTTTCGCCGTCGGCCGCCTCCCGCCGTTCGCCGTCGATGTACAGACCGTTCCAGTCCGTCTCCAGCGACAGGTCGCGTCCCATGTGGTTTACCATATGGTAGAACAGAGGAAAAGCGCCACGGCGGTGGAAGTTCCCACCGGAGTGCCAACGACCCGGGTGAACCGTCGGGCACGGACAGTGTGGGGGCATCGGGTTCGTGCTCGACAGGATCGGTCGGAGGTGCCCCCGTGCGTGAGTGGAGTCACGCCCGTCGCCGCCGGGTCGGATCGCGATACCGCCCGTGTCGGGTGGCTCGACCCGGCGACTGGGCGTGCTCCAGTCGGGGCGGGGACGGCGAGGATCCCTCGTCGCGAGCGGGAGGACGGATCGCGGGCCACCGGTCGGGGCTAGCCGACGGCGACCGGCCGGGATGTACGAACGCGCGCCCGACCGGCCCGTCGACGCGACGCCCGCGCTGCGACGGCGCCGTGCGGTCGGGTCAGCAGGCGCCGCCGCCCGCGCCC
>NZ_WUUS01000019.1 GCF_009831625.1 Halobaculum saliterrae
GGCTGTGGTCGTACAGGTAGTCGAACGACCACTGTGCCTCCGTCTGGCGACACCCGAGTCCGTTTACCAGGAGATCGAAGCCGATCGGCTGCTGCGGCGTGAGCCGCTTCTCGTACTCGATTACTTCGGTGTCGTAGAACCATTTCTTGGCGTGACTGTCCGTTTCCTCGAATCCCTGCTGTTCGAGGAACTCGACGAAGTCAGCCTTGGAGTCCGGCGCGACGACGATATCGAGGTCCGTGGAGAAGCGAGCATTGAACGCTGAGACAGCGTAGCCGCCAACAAGAACGTACTCGTGGCCCTGTTTGGTGAGCTCCTCGAGCAGTTCGATGAGCGCGTCACTTCGGTTGGTGAAGCTCATGGCTGTGCCCGTTCGGTCTCTCGATACGTGACGCCGAGGTCGAGGTCCTCGTACATCCGGTCGAGCATCGCCAGCGCCGACTGGAACTGGGCGTAGTTCTCGCGCATATACTCGATTGTCTCTGCTCTCGGGATCACTGGGTACCCCTCGACGTCCTCGATGTCGAGTGACGGGCGTGGCTCGAGGACGATCTGCAGCGGTCCGTCCAGCTCCTCTCGGAGCTGTCGCTCGACTGCGGTCGGGAGGTCGAAGGACTCGAAAAACGCCTCCCAGGCGTCAACGTCCCGCTCACGGACGGCCAGGAACAGCGGATAGTCGTTTGGATTCCGACCGACCTGGTAGCCGCCCTGAGTCCACACGTAGACGGCGTCGATCCGCGTGAACGCGAACGGCCAGTCGCCGAACTGTGGGATGACATAGGCCTCCTCGATGGAGGGTGGACCGACGCCGGCGCTGGCAGCGATGAGCTCGAGCGCTGCGTCGCGTACGCGCTCGTCGACGACTGAGAGCCCGTCGTCATAGGTAACGTAGCCCGCGTCTTCGAGTCTGTTGACGGCCTGTCTCACCGTCTCGTACGGTGTGTGGAGGTGTTGGGCGACACGGCGGATGGAGTCACCACTTTCGATGGCGAGGATTATCTGCGCCGCCGTGTCGTCGAGAACCTCGTACATCTGGCAGTTACCATTAATCCGGTAACAGTTAAAAGCCTTACTAGAGGGCCGGTTAGAGTGGCTCCGACCGAGTTCGATACCCTGCCTTCCCATACCGAATGGCTGGACTATGTCGATATCGCACACCATCTGCATAATTTGGATAATGTAGATTCCGTGAATCGCGCTCATTAGTGTTTGATAGTGGTAATTGTGATGGATGCAAACGAAATACAGATAATGCAAATTGTGTAGATTATGTGCCGTTGGTAGAGATCTTGGCAACTGAAGATTGTGAGCATTATCTACATTATTCGTAAAATGTAAGTTGTGTAGATAGCGCGCCCAATTTTGTCTGACGCAGAATTAAGGTGGGTGAACTTCACTAGCCGCGTATGAACAGGACAAAACTCGCATTATCAACGAAACGTGCGCAACCTCTAAAATCTACACAATGTGGATTGCCCACGAAATATACAAAATCCACCTATCGCGGGGGGCTGACCCATGAGTGCTGACGAGTTTGAAGGACTTCCTGGAGCAGCTGTCTCGTTGCTCAAGGGGGGTGTAGGAAAATCAACGATCGCGCTCAACATCGCTGATCGACTCGCTGACCGCGGCCATGAGACGGTACTACTGGATCTGGATAAGGACGGGCACATGACGACCCAGCTTGGGTACGACGATGCGTACGATCGCGATGCGAACCTCGGTGACGCCCTTATCGATGGTGAAGACCCCGAGGATCTACTTATTGAAACGGACTTCGGCGTTCACCTCCTCCCGTCGAGCAACGAACTCGAGAACGTCGAGACGAGGCTGAAGGACGAACGGTTCGCAGACGTGAAGCTTCGAGGTAACGTTGTCGATCCGCTCATTCAAAACGGATACGACTACGTGATAATTGATGCCGCAGGCGGCCGTGGGAAACTCTCCGACAACGCCCTCATCGCCGTCCAGCGCGTCATAATCCCGCTAATCCCGCGTGCTGGCTCGATCAACGGCCTCAATAAGATGATTGAACGCCAGATCTCCCCAATCCGGCAGAATATCGGGTTGGATATCCTCGCAGTCACTCCGAATATGATTCGCGAAACAATGGGACAACGCAACGAGCATCGGACTCTCGTTGAAAATCTCAACCGGGAGTTCGGTTCATTCGTCCCCGAGTACGCTCGTGTGGACCCGGAGATCTTCGATGCCCTCGATGATTCGGGACGCACCATCGATAGTGTTCCGAAGCCAGGGATTCGCGAACGGACCGCAATTTCCCGCGCCTTCAAGCAAGGAATGCCCGTCTCGGAGTTCGACGAAGATTGCGACCAGATCCCGAATTTCGACCACTTAGCGGACCTCGTGGAGGAACACAGCCATGCCTAATGAGGACGACCGTTTCGGGGACGTCGCTGAACAGCTCAAACAAACGGAGGAAGGAGCCGAATCGGATGACGACGAACGTACTGACACCCAGGATGAACCGCAACCGGATGAAGAGATAACTACTGAGAACACAGAGTCGGAGACTGAGTCCATTCCTGAGCAGGATGAGGAGGATGTGGACGAATCCACCTGTGGACCGGCCTTCTCCTTTGATGAGACCGATATGCACGGCTTCTATGTCCGGGAGGACACGTGGGATGGCGTCACCCGGATGCGATCATCGGTAACTGCTGCGTGCTCTATGTTTGATGTTCCCGAATTTGAGGGAAGAGAGTTTCAAGATGCGTGTCTCCGGGTAATTGCGGACCACGGTGATGAGGTCGCCCTCCAGATCCTCCGGGAGCGTGGTATCGAAGCCGATGAGGAACGTGTTCAGGAAGTTGTGGAGATGCTGAGCGAGCAAGCTACGAACGACTAACATTGGATTTGGGTGATTTCCCTCATCATTCAGATTTCGTGCGCATTGTACATTATGTAGATTGTGTAGCAAGCCATCTGCTTGCAGTCTCGCGATTATTCTCGGAACCGGGTCCGAACGGCGGCCGTGGTTTTGGTATAGCGTTATATGATTTATACCGTTGGCCAAATCCGAATTTCGGGGGATAGAACCCTTCTATCATAGGAAAAATGGTTATGAGACTTCTGTCACCGATGGTCCTGATTACGCCGGTAATCACGACCACTTTGAAGTACCCCGCCGCCGTCGGTGAAGCACGAATGCTGCAACCGCCTCACCACGGCGCTTCCCCCGGGGTAGAGGTGCCGAGACTGGGCCCGCAGGACGGTGGAGGGCTGGTGGATGCCTGATCGAGCGCTTTCGACGCCACTCGACGACAGCTTCGAGCGCTACCTCCAGGACAAGGGGAAGGGCCGCGGTGGCGACGGCGGGAACTATCGACGAAACGCTGCACGCGAACTCGAGCGGTTCGCCGAGTGGGCCGCCGGCGACCGCGGCGCCGACGACTGGATCGGGATCGTCCCCGACGACGTCGACCGCGAGCCGACCTTCGACGATCTTGATGAACGCGTGTTCCGAGAGTACGCCCGACATCTCGGTGGAGATCGGGGACTCAAGCAGAACACGGTACAGACCTATTACCGCTATATCTCTGCCTGGTGTGGGTGGTGCGTCAACGAGGGATATCTCGAAGCCCATTACGCCCAGCGAGCGAGTGCGATGGCGCCGCTGCCGGAGGACGACGGCCGCAAGCCCGGCGACCAGCAGGCCTGGACGTCCGAACAGCGCCACGCCCTCACCCGCCACGTCGACGAACAGGCCCGCGATGCCGTCGAGGCGTACACGACACTCCCGGAGGATGCTGGTCCAATCGACAAGCAGCGAGCGCGCTACGCAGCGCTTAAGACGGCTCGTGACCGGGCCCTGGTGTTCGTTCTCGCGTACACAGCTGTCCGCGTCGGCGAACTCCTCCGCGATCCGAACGACCCGCGCCGGCGCGGCGTTCGCTGGGAGGACCTCTCGCTCAATGACGGGAGTATGGACGTCTACCGGAAGAAACAGCAGTGGGACGCCGCGAGTCTCCCCGATCCGGTGATTTCGCCGCTACGGAGCTACCGCCAGCTGATGGACCCGCCAACGGACCGCTGGCCGGTGTTTCCGACGTTCGACCAACGGATGCTCGCAGGACTCGTCCAGGATGAGCTAGCCGAACGAGGGGAATGCCCAGATACGATTACTGAGTGCCGTGAAGAATACGCCCGCGACCTGCTGCTGGCGCTCGATGAGGACATTCGGCCGCCGTCGATCACGACGGACGGCGCACGGTCGGTTCTCCAACGGCTTTCGGAGGCTGCAGAGATCGACATCGACCATCCGAAACACGATTATCTTGCTCCACACGGTGGACGACGTGGAATGGGTGAGGTGCTTGTCCGTGCGTTCGGCTACACCGTCGCTGCTCGTTACTTGGATAACTCCGAGGAAATGGTGAGAGAGCGTTATTCACATATAGAAGCTGGTGAACTTGGTGATGTCGCAACTGAGGCACTAGAAGAGATTGATAGTCTCGCATAAAGAGGCGCTTCCTCTGATGGGCGATATTGCTGCGTCAGCACTAGGCTTATACCGCTCGACCGACTTCTTTCCGCTATGAGCCTCGAAGAGACGGTTGACTACCTCGCCGAGGAACTCGACCTCGAGCGAAGTGAACACGTTCGCGAGGTCGGACAGTCGGTCGCCGAGCTTCGCGACTGATCAGAACATTTCTCTGGAGTCCCGTTCGACCAGTCCGTTCTCCAGATAAGTGATGAACTCTTGTTTCGTTGGTCCTTGACGGTCGAGCAGATCGTCCTGTTCTGCTCGTTTGAGAACCGCCTGCGCGAAGTCCGTACAGTGGGATTCATGCTGCTCAGCGTACTTCGAAAGGGCTTCTTGCCAGTGCAGATCCAGCTCGAACTCGGCTAATCGGATTTGGATTCCATCTTTTCGTTCGACGAGGTCGATGTCCAGCTCGAAGAGCTGCTTGAAACGAAGGTTATTCCGGCGGACCGTAATGAGCCGCTTGGAATCGACGATGTAGGGATCGACCCACTCTCGCCAGGTATCGTCGTCGACGTGGGTTCGTGGCATCTCAAAATCCGGATCCACACTCTCAATACAGAACTGCAGCATCGCGATGCCAGTTCGATGATTCGCATTCGGGAGGGAATGTCGGAGGATCAAATTCGACATCACTTCCCCCGCGACGGTCGGCAGTGGTGCTCCCCAAGAGACGTGATCGAGTGCCTGCTGGATCTTTTGCGGTTCGAACTCCTTGTAGAGCCGGAACTCATCCTCATCTCGAACATCGACCGCGGCTTCGAGCAACTCTACTAATCGGAATGCGACAACCTGCCCAGCACGGGGGAGGTCACGAATACGGTCGCTCAGCCATTCCTGATCGAAGTCAATGTCCTTGGCTGATTGGATCTCTGAATCGCCTTCGTAGAGCACATAGACCGGTGTTTCAAAAGGGTACCCGATGAGCTTCGTCGACTCGTCGGATTGCTCTCGCTGAGATCGAATTTCTGCTACCGATGCAGAGCTAAATTTGAGTGAGAAATTCTCGGCCTGTGGGTGATGATAGAAGACGAGCCGAGCCATCTCACTGTGTATTCGTGGGAAGTGGGTAAAGCAGTCCCGCTTTTTATATTGAGTTCTACTCGCCTGGTTCTACGACGTCGTGGGTGCGTTCACGTCTTCTAGATATTGACCTTCCCACTCACGTCGCGCCTCGATCTCCCGCACCCCGCGTTCTGTGACCGTGTACACGTTCGTCCGTTTGTCGAGTTCCCCCTTCTTGAGGAGTCCTTTATCAACGAGGTCGTCGAGGTTCGGATAGAGCCGCCCGTGATTGATCTCCTGTTCGTAGTAGTCGTCGAGTTCGGCCTTGATTGCGAGCCCGTGTGGTTCCTCGAGCCCAGCAGTTACGTACAAGATGTCCCGCTGAAACCCTGTCAGATCGTGCATCCGTCAGTTTTCAATTTTTGAGGGGTGGCATATGTTCTCTCTGGTCCTCAAGGGGGGAGATTCGGACCAAGGGTGTCTACTAGTATACTCGTCACCGAATAGCGTTTAATATCGAGGCATCTGTATCTCCGGTAATGTCCTTTCGGCTGAGGTCGCCGTTGAGGCTCCGTGGCTGTGATCGGCCCGCTGTCAGCAGGTGGTAATCAATTGTGTCTTCATCTCAATCACTATCTCCCCCGTGCGCGCTTTGTGGTAGGGCTGTCCCCGACGATCGAGTCGTGGCTGAGGACGACATCGTCTTCTGCTGTGATGGTTGTCGAAACGTCCATCGAGGGCTCGGTAGCGATGGGGTTCACAGTCAGATGGCCCCGACAGACGGCA
>NZ_WUUS01000020.1 GCF_009831625.1 Halobaculum saliterrae
TGTTGCCGAGTTCGATGGGCCTTTCACCCCTACTCCAAGATCACGCGAGGGTATTGTAGGACACCAACGCTAACGGACCTCCACGTGCCTTTCGGCACGCTTCATCCTGCCTCGGAGTAGATCACTCGGTTTCGGGTCGTACTGCTTCGACTCCCCGCGCTTGAGCACGGCGGCCCTCGTCGTAAGACTGCGGCCATGTCGGTTTCCCTGCGCCTTCCACGATACTCGTGTTAGACTCGCCGGAGCAGTACACTCCCTGGTTCGTTTTTCAAAACGCACGACGGAACTTCGGCTCCCCACTCGTCTTACTGGAGACTCGCGTCTCGGTCATTCTGAGTGGGGCCTTTCAAGCCCCGTCGCTCTATCGCCAGTTGATTTCAGGCCCTATTGCACCGCCCTTCTCGGGGTGCTTTTCAGCGTTCGCTCACGCTACTTGTTCGCTATCGGTCTCGAGGAGTGTTTAGTCTTCTCAGTCGATGCCTGAGATCTTCACGAGGGATATCCAACCCCCGCTACTCTGGGAACTGATCCGCAGACCGCGTTCGTGATACGGGACTGTCGCCCTGTATCGTGCTCCGTTCCAGGAGACTTCTCACGAACCCGAGCTGCTTGGTATCAGCCCGAACACCACATTGCCTGCGAGGTGTGAACCCCGAGGCTTCGGTTTGGACTGTGTCGCGTTCACTCGCCGTTAGTAACGACATCTCGGTTTGATTTCTCTTCCTGCTCCTACTGAGATGTTTCAATTCGGAGCGTTCCCCATTGCGCACGGCAATTGTAGAGGGATTCCCATTCGGAGATCCGTAGTTCTTCGCCTCCATGCGGCTCCCTACGGCTTATCGCAGCTTGGCACGTCCGTCGTCGGCTCTCGAGCCGAGCCATTCACCAACTGGCACAGTAGCCAATTGACTGATGGTACACTGCGACCCGGTGAACGGGTCCAGTGGACGTCTGGATTGCACGTACATACGGTCGTCATCGCACGTCACGTGGGTGTCACGCGAGCGTGCTCAACCCTTCCCATCCCCGCTCTCGCGGGATGGTGCATCGGTCTTGCGTCGGGATTCATCGTATCGCCGTCCGCCATATAAGGCGCACGGTTCGCGATGGTCCCGAAGACATGGACCCACTGGGATTCGAACCCAGGGCATCCTCCTTGCAAAGGAGGCACTCTACCACTGAGCTATGGGCCCACCCCCATCAGGGGGTGTGAGCGAGCCTCGATAGTTCGAAGGTGCCCGATCGGCGTCGGGAACGGACCGAAAGGTGAGCCAGGGCGTCGCCCTGGTCTCGATCTGTGGAGGTGATCCAGCCGCAGATTCCCCTACGGCTACCTTGTTACGACTTAAGCCCCCTTGCGAAGCCCAGATTCGACCTGGCAACCCAGGCCTCATCCGGACCTCACTCGGGTGCTTTGACGGGCGGTGTGTGCAAGGAGCAGGGACGTATTCACCGCGCGCTTGTGACACGCGATTACTACCGAATCCAGCTTCATGTGGGCGAGTTTCAGCCCACAATCCGAACTACGACCGGGTTTCTGAGATTACCGTCCCCTCTCGGGGTAGGAACCCATTGTCCCGACCATTGTAGCC
>NZ_WUUS01000021.1 GCF_009831625.1 Halobaculum saliterrae
TGTTGCCGAGTTCGATGGGCCTTTCACCCCTACTCCAAGATCACGCGAGGGTATTGTAGGACACCAACGCTAACGGACCTCCACGTGCCTTTCGGCACGCTTCATCCTGCCTCGGAGTAGATCACTCGGTTTCGGGTCGTACTGCTTCGACTCCCCGCGCTTGAGCACGGCGGCCCTCGTCGTAAGACTGCGGCCATGTCGGTTTCCCTGCGCCTTCCACGATACTCGTGTTAGACTCGCCGGAGCAGTACACTCCCTGGTTCGTTTTTCAAAACGCACGACGGAACTTCGGCTCCCCGCACGTCTTACTGGAGACTCGCGTCTCGGTCATTCTGTGCGGGGCCTTTCAAGCCCCGTCGCTCAATCGCCAACTGATTTCAGGCCCTATTGCACCGCCCTTCTCGGGGTGCTTTTCAGCGTTCGCTCACGCTACTTGTTCGCTATCGGTCTCGAGGAGTGTTTAGCTTTCTCAGTCGATGCCTGAGATCTTCACGAGGGATATCCAACCCCCGCTACTCTGGGAACTGATCCACAGAACCGGTCGACGATACGGGACTGTCGCCCTGTATCGTGCTCCGTTCCAGGAGACTTCTCGTCGATCGAGTCTGTTTGATATCAGCCCGAACACCACATTGCCTGCGAGGTGTGAACCCCGAGGCTTCGGTTTGAGCTGTGTCGCGTTCACTCGCCGTTAGTAACGACATCTCGGTTTGATTTCTCTTCCTGCTCCTACTGAGATGTTTCAATTCGGAGCGTTCCCCATTGCGCACGGCAATTGTAGAGGGATTCCCATTCGGAGATCCGTAGTTCTTCGCCTCCATGCGGCTCCCTACGGCTTATCGCAGCTTGGCACGTCCGTCGTCGGCTCTCGAGCCGAGCCATCCACCAGCTGGCACAGTAGCCAATACTGAGTGGAACCCAATGGACCCGATGAATCGGGTTCAGTGGGTGTCTGGATTGCACGTACATACGGTCGTCATCGCACGTCACGTGGGTGTCACGCGAGCGTGCTCAACCCTTCCCATCCCCGCTCTCGCGGGATGGTGCATCGGTAGTGTGTACCAGTTCATCTCCCCGTGCCACACTTAAGGGACACGATTCGAATCACGGTACGGGAGTGACCCACAGGGAATCGAACCCTGTCGAGGTACCAACGAGGTCTGAAGACGAGCCCCGATAGTTCGAAGGTGTCTGGTCGCAACCACGAGCGCCACGAAGACCTCTAGGTGGGCCAGGCGCGTCGGCCTGGTCCCGTTCTGTGGAGGTGATCCAGCCGCAGATTCCCCTACGGCTACCTTGTTACGACTTAAGCCCCCTTGCGAAGCCCAGATTCGACCTGGCAACCCAGGCCTCATCCGGACCTCACTCGGGTGCTTTGACGGGCGGTGTGTGCAAGGAGCAGGGACGTATTCACCGCGCGCTTGTGACACGCGATTACTACCGAATCCAGCTTCATGTGGGCGAGTTTCAGCCCACAATCCGAACTACGACCGGGTTTCTGAGATTACCGTCCCCTCTCGGGGTAGGAACCCATTGTCCCGACCATTGTAGCC